>NZ_JBNWDU010000003.1:0-264324 GCF_053521725.1 Agrobacterium sp. CG160-95
GGAAAACAACAAGCAGTCAGCTCATCAACATGATTTCTTTAGAACGAAAGACTTCGTCGCCAGCAGCGCCGCCGCCCTCGTTCAGTGAGCGGACTTATAGAGAGCAGCTTGCGCTTACGTCAATGGGCAAAAAAGAAAATCCTTGGAAAAAAAACGGGCGCCAAAATTCCGCTAAATAATCAACACTTTGGTGGAATGGACGTCGTGTGGACAATTATTTCCAGAATTACGATGGCATTTTTAGTAGTCCGCTTTCACCATACAGAGGCTTACGCCTGCTCAAATTGTCGAATAGAGCTTAATACGGCGGTGGTTGGGTTGCGCCACGAGTGCAAGCTTGATCGCCGAAACATTTCGAGTGAGTGCTATCCTTGAGGATAGCCAATTCCAAACAGCAGAATGGAAATGCTCGAAATGTCCGATGCTTCTTGGGTAGATTAGTTTCCTCTCGTCTTTTTCCCGGCCAAGATCATAGTGCTCGGCATAGGCATGTATTATGCGATCAAGTGGCATCACGATCAGGCGAAGAAAGATAGCGAGACCAAAGGGCACTGAGCGTGCCCCCTGCTGTCCGTCGCTCAAGCCCGCATTGCGTTGCTGGCTGAAGGCGACGAGAGCGGCAAGCAGTTGCAGCGCCTCCCCGGCGAATTATCAGCCTCATAACTGTCGCGGAACAACGGGCGAACTATGTGAGAACATCCGCGCCAATTGCTCTACATTAGATTTTTCCCAATGAGAGCATTGGCTCACCTCTATCAAAAGCCGCTCCAGATAGCTGGAAGCGGCATGCTTGATGAAATAAATAGAATACGAGTAGCCAATATTCGGGAAAGTATTTGAGCTAGAAAAACGGTGCTCGTTCCCATGAAACGTGGAGATCAATCGAGACTTTCACTCAATTTGTCAATTAGCTCTCATGGATATGCTTAATCTGTAAGCCTCAGCCCATGGCGTCAACGACAGTGCGCCAGCCGTTCGGTGCTCCTTTCCGATTGGGTCCCAGGTCGCTATCGCCTCGTAGAGCGGAGGTCGATCCAGATTTTAAGCGTCAAAACACCTGTTTGGAGGTATACCCAGATAGATTATCAGCCCAAAAAGTGTCATGCCCGGGGTGTCACAAGCGTGAGGAGCCCCACAGCTCATGTGGGAGCTTACGGCATAGTAAATGAGATACGCAATCGATCCAGAACCCGCTATTATTCCTTCACAGCAAGACGCACGCCCGTCCTGCCGCTCACTTCGGCACTGTGGGGAGCGCGTTCGCGTCAGGACAGGCTGGATCACCGCGTACCATATTCCGTTGCAGTGGACGCCTGTTCTCGGGGCTTGCCGAGCCATATCCACTTCCCACTACGGTCAAGATAGCACGAGGGCCGCGCGTACAATGGTGTGACGGGTTGCCCAACCGCCTTCTGGACACGCTTCCCGTCAGACTGGATCGAACATCTCCCTGAATTCCGGATCGGCAAAGTATGCAAGCTTTTCAGCGAAAACTGGTCGTTGCCCGGCCAGGAACAGCAACTGTCCGTGCGCCGGCAGATTGCGCACCTCATCAGGGCGCGGCGGCTCGCATCATGTTCTTGAATGCGTCCCGAGAAAGTCGCAACCGGTTCATGGAGCGCCCTGCCCGCTGTCGCCATTCTCTGCTGTGCCCGTCAGTCCTTGTCCGATCAGATCGGCAAACAGCGCCTTGTCATTGTCACGCGTCAGAAAGCCCGGCAGTTCGCGGCGCAACCAGTCATCGAGCTGTTGCTTAAACTCCTGATCACTCGCGGTCTCCAGGTGATGCAGAACGAGCGAGCCGATCAGGACCTTGCGGCGCATATCGTTGTTGCGCTCGGTTTTCGAGAGACGGGCCTTGAGGGCGGAACGTTGCGCATCCAGTTCAGCCAGGCGCTGTTCGATTGTTTTCCTTGCCACGATTGTTCCTTTCGATTGCGGTCGCACCGGAACTGCCGCTGTTGACTGCGGCTTCGTTCCTGGAAGACAGACCAGTTTCTATGAGGAGGTCGACATAGCGATTGTGAGAGCAGGTTTGACCATAGGGTTCATGACGCTGCGGTGGCTGCTACCTGAGCTCAGGATTGTTGTATCACTGGTGAAGCTCAGTCGATGGCGTTCGCGGCTTGTCCCGCGGCCTGTTCGAGCTTTTCGATGTGCTCGCGGCAAAGCGTCTCAACCAGCTTATGAAGTTCCGCAGTCCGCTCCTGAAGCCAGGTGAGCGCCTCTTCGGAAACCTCGAAACGCTTCGAATAGCGTGCCTTGACGTAGGCCTCATTCAGGATGTTGTACCATGTGGTAAATCGCTGACGATCGCGTGGCCAGATGTCGATCAAACGGTGATCACGACCTTCGGAAAGTCCACGCAGGAATTTGAGATTGTGCGACGCAGGCGAATAGTTTGTCAGTGTCAGGAGGTAGCAGTTGTAGGCAGTCTCCACTGCCTGATGGAGTTCGAAGACAGCATGCTTTATCCGCTTGTCTTTCAGATACAGCGACGTATCGAGAAACGAGCGAGCGGCAGCCATTTCTTCGTAAAAATGCTCCTCTGCCACCCTGAGTGCATCAGCAGGTTTGAGCGGTTTCGGTTCAGCCAGCGGCCTATCGTCGAATTCGTAAAGCACGATGCCTTCACGGGCGAGATCAACAAAGAAGGGTTGGCCATCATTCAAAAAGTTGCTGATCTCGCGAGCGCCGTGCACGATCAGGCCCACGGGCGTCTCGATCTCCTTGTCCCACATCAGCCGATCAGTCGCCTTGTCCCAGTATTTGGGATCGGCCAGTTCCTTGTTGCTGACGATGACGAGAATGTCGAAATCCGAGCGGTAGCCTTTCGACGTATGCGGCTCATCCACCCAGGTGCCACGCGCGTAAGAACCGAACAGAATGATTTTGAAAATCCGTCCGTCTTTCTTGGCGTCAGACTTGGAGCGCTCCACCAGATCAGCAAACTCTTCCTGGATAATTCCGACGACGCGCGCAAGCTCGCGTTGCTTTCGTTCCGGCAAATGTTCAAGGCTGGTCTTCATGTCTGCTCCGTTTCTGGACGGTATCCTGTATGGTCCATTGTAAACTTGTTTGAAACTCCGATTTTTGGTAGCCGCCAATCGAATGCCTGTCTTACGGGACTATCCACTGCGCGTTACCTGCGCCCTCTCCTGTTTGTCGAGCCGCGCCTGCAATATCTCCTTCCACTCCCCCCCTTCTCCCTGATCCGTCGTGCGATCAGCCTGCGCATCCCCCTCCCCGGATTGATGCATTTGTGTCCCTATTCAAACACGAGCAATTGCCACTTGGCGACTACTACTTTTAGTAGTCGAAATCACCGTTCGTTGTTGCTAACGTCGCCACCGGTAAACAGACAAGGGCGCACTTACGACTTGCGGCGCGTTTGGGCGTTTGGTCTCCCCGTTTGCGTATCGGAGATTTCGTTTGGCGATTTATCATCTCAGCACCAAACCTGTCTCGCGCTCATCTGGCCGCAGTGCTGTCGCATCCGCCGCCTACCGTTGCGCGGTTCTTCTCGTCAATCAACGCGATGGCCTTGTGCATGACTTCACCCGCAAAGAGGGTGTCGAGCATAAAGAGATCGTGCTGCCGCAAGGCGTGTCTGCCGACTGGGCTTTGGATCGCTCTTCGTTGTGGAACGCTGCCGAGTTTGCAGAAAAGCGAAAAGATGCCCGCGTCGCCCGCGAATTCGAAATCGCGCTTCCGCATGAGCTTTCGGTAGAGGGACGACTGAAGGCTGCACGTGCCTTTGCCCAGGATCTGGCAAACCGCTATGGCGCGGCCGTGGATTTTGCAATCCATTCGCCAAGCGAGCATGGTGATATCAGGAACTACCATGCGCATGTGCTGATGACGACGCGACAGGTTGGCAAAGCCGGCCTTGGCGAGAAGACCTGTCTTGAGCACAAGAACGCACGGTTGCTGGCAAATGGCATGGCGACGACCGACATGCAGCTTCGCGATATCCGGCAGTCATGGGAAGCCATCGCCAACCGTCAGCTGCAACGCGAAGGCCTGGATGTTCGCATCGATCATCGCTCGCATATTGAGCGCGGTCTTGAGTTGTCGCCGACCGAACATATGGGCGTGCATGCGTCGCAGATGCGCCAGCAAGGAATGGCCGTCGAGCGCGGGCGACTGGATGACGAGGCAGCACGGCAAAATGCCGAACTAATCCGCCAAAAGCCTGAACAGGTTCTGACGCTGATCAGCCATGAAAAGAGCGTGTTCGATCGACACGATATTGCCAAGACCTTGCATCGCTACATCAATGATGACGCGCAAACGTTCCAGAACGCCTTTGCGGCTGTTTTGGCATCACCAGCGCTCGTGGCGCTTCAGCCTGAGCGCACCGATGCCGAGACAGGCGAAGTGTCCAATGCCCGCTATTCGACGCGGGACATGATCGATCTGGAACTTGGCATGGCGCGATCGGCGGAGCGGTTACATCAGGCGCATTCCCATGGTGTCGATCCTCGCCATGTCGAGCGTGCGATGGAGACGCAGGATAACGCTATTCGCAAAAGCTCCAGCGGACCGTCGGCTGCGAGCGATCCGTCAGCGGGATTGTCGGACGAACAGCGTCATGCGATCGCGCATATTACCGGGCCAGAACGCATCGCGGCTGTGGTCGGATTTGCGGGTGCTGGAAAGTCCACCATGCTGGCAGCCGCTCGCGAGGCGTGGGAGGCTCAAGGCTATCAGGTCCATGGTGCAGCGCTTAGCGGAAAGGCAGCCGAAGGCCTTGAGGAAAGTTCCGGCATAGAGAGCCGCACCCTGGCATCATGGTCTTACAGCTGGGACCATGGCCGGGGTATGATCGGTCGCGGTGACGTGTTCATCATCGACGAGGCCGGCATGGTCGGGAGCCGGCAGCTTGCCCGGTTCATCGGAGAAGCGGAAGAGCGCGGCGCAAAGATCGTTCTTGTCGGCGACCATGAGCAGCTTCAGGCCATCGGGGCCGGTGCACCCTTCAGGGCGATTGCAGAGCAGATCGGTCATGTCGAACTTTCCGGGATACGCCGCCAGCGCCAGGATTGGCAGAGGCAAGCATCGGTTGCCTTTGCGACCCACAAGACGGCCGAGGGGCTGGCCGCCTATCGCGATCACGGCGCCATCCACTTTGCGGACAGCCGCGACAAGGCGATGGCAAAGATCGTGCGTGATTATCTTGCCGACAGTGCGAAGCGTGCCGATGGCACCCGGGTCGCCATGGCGCATCGCCGCGCTGATGTGCGAGCCCTCAATGCCGCCATCCGCTATGAACTTCAAAACAGACAAAGGCTCGAACGCGGCCAAGAGTTGAGCGCCAGTGCGGGGCGTGGGAATGGTGAGGACCGTGTAGGTGGTGAGGCCGGTCGCGAACTCACCTTCCAGACCAATAACGGCAAACGCGCCTTCGGCCCCGGTGACCGGATCATCTTTCTCGAAAACAACCGCGACCTCGGCGTCAAAAACGGCATGCTTGGCACGGTCGAGCATGTGGAGCCGGGCAAGATCATCGCCCGGCTCGATGGTCGAGGCGGCGACAGCGTCAGCGTTCCCACGGACAGCTATCAGGCGATCGACCACGGCTATGCGACGACGATCCATAAAAATCAGGGGGCGACAGTCGATCGCGCCTTTGTGCTGGCATCCAGTACCATGGACCGGCATCTGACCTATGTTGCCATGACAAGGCACCGCGACAGCGTGCAGCTCTATGCGGACATCAAGGAGTTCACCAATGCGGGCCGGCTGGTTGATCACGGCATCGCGCCCTACGAGCATAATCGCCAGGCGCGAGAAAACTATTTTGTGACGCTGGAGAATGACAAGGGCGAGCGGCATACCGTGTGGGGCGTCGATCTCAAGCGGGCCATGCGAGATGCATCGCCAAAGATCGGGGACAGGATCGGACTGCAGCATGAAGGGGCCACGCCTGTCACGCTTCCGGATGGCACGCAGGCCGAGCGCAATGCATGGCGTGTCGTCAAGGGTGACGCGTTGGCGTACCAGCAGCTGACAAGCCGCCTGTCGCGTTCCGGCGCGAAGGAAACCACGCTGGATTACATCAGCGACTTTGCCGAGCGGCGCGGGATCGCAAGCGATAGATGGATCGTAAACGGCCAAGGGATCGGGCAAGAGTTTTGTGTCAGAAGCGAGATCGAACTTGCGTCCGGACGGGATGAGCGTCAAGAGGTCTTGTCCCGTGCGGCCCATCTGCAACGGGAGCAGCAGGACCGGCCATCAGAGCGTCAGCAGGTTTACGAGGAACGTGCCGGCGATCTGGCCGGTCCTGTTCACCGCGAAGATCAGCCCAGGGCTGAGAACAACAAAGGCTATCGCCGCATCCGGTGGTCCGAGGTCATGTCGCAAGATGGCGCCGTCCCTGCCCCCACAGAAACTGTAGTCCAACAATCGCTGATCGAAACCGGTAAGCCAGCTCCGCTGGTGCCAGCCATCACGCGTCACGACCGCAGCATCGAACAGGTAGCACGGGAAAGAGCGATGTCCGTCATCGAGCAGAGATTCGATACGGTCGAATCTCTGGTGCGGCACGTGTTCCGTGACCCGGTCGAGGTCGCGGCGAGACTGCGTACCGCGATGACCGAGAAGGAAGGCAACGGCAAGATCATGGCAAAGGCCATAGCCGAGCAACCAGAGCGCTTCGGGGAGCTACGCGGCAAGACGGGTCTGTTCGGGAACAACAGGGAGCGGAAAGAGGCGCTGCAATATGCCAGATCTCTGTCTGCCCATATTGGCTATGTCTCCCAGGCATGGGAGCGCCGGCTTGGCGAAGAACGCGCGAGCGAACAATGGCAGCGCGAAAAGCGTGATGTCATCGAGGTGCCCGACCTCACGCCGCGCAGTGCCGAAATCCTTGCCAAGGTGGAGAAGATGCCGGTCGCGAAGCGGAGCCAGTTTATCGCGGAGCTTCGCTCGTCACCTGAGGGCCGAGCCGCGCTCGATGAGGCCAAGCTGGTGGCCGAAGCGCTCACGCGGCGGCTTGGTAGTTCCGATCCTCGCAGGTTCGCCGAAGAACTCGAGCCACGCCCGGAGCTCGCAAAGCAGGCCGAGCATATCAACACAATCGCCCGCATAGTGAATCGTACACGCCATGCCGAGCTTAGCCATGACCACGCGTTGAGACAGCAGCTGAACCGGTCTCAGGGGCTTGGATTGAGCCGATAGTGCGTGCCGACGACAACATTGGCGTCCTTTAATCGGTCACCCCCAAAAGTGCGCCACGCTTCCAGATTTCCTAGGCGTCCCGATGCACCTATCACCGTTCAGCGCTCGAGACGGCTTCCCTCAGCAGTTCATCAGGACTGAATCAAACAAGCCGAGCTGTCCGGCGAAACGGGGTACACTCCAGCCTGCCTACAGAGGGCCCCCACGAAATTGAGTCACACGAAGCCCAAGTAGCCCAGCGGCCTGCGCCCTGCCCGCCATCCTCGAAGTTAACGAGGAAATCCGCATGGGCGGCCAGGTGGTGACGGGGATAGGCTTCCTTGGCGCAGGACTGATCATGCGCACCGGCCTCAACATTCGCGGGTTGAGCAGGTCGGCGACAATATGGGCTACGGGAGCGATCGGCGTCCTTGCGGGTTATGGAGAAATTTTCGAGGCTGCTGAGGCAACGCTTCTGATCTTGCTGATCAACATAACCTCCCCCAGAGTTGTTCGGCTCATCGAGCGCTTTGTTCCACAACACCCAGTCGAGTCACAACGTCGTAGGGTTGAGGTCCGCACGACCACGGAAAGCGAAACCGAGGTCCGGTCGAGTTTGATGAGCCAAACGCGTGACCATCAACTAGCAGTCACATCACTCGCACCGCGCGTCAATTCACTGGATAGGACCATCACCATTGATGTCACTATTTCAGGTGACGACGTTAACGACGAAGTCATGAGCGTTCTTGCGCAATCTCTTAGCTTGTCGCCAAACATTCTTTACTGCACCTTCACGTAGTTTGGAGACGCCAGGGCCGGTTCAACGACAACGCCATAGCCGCCATGTTCGCGCACACGAACATCACATTCCCTTGACATCTGTTCTCGGAGATTTTTGAGAGCTGTCACGATTTCGGCCGTCTGGCGCTTTTTCCAATGCCGTTTCCATGAGAGTCTTCACCAGTCTAAACTCAGAGGTTGTGTCGCTGTACTTTTCATTGCACGGTTAGGCACAATTATAATTTTTGATGTTGACCGGGGAGCGGATGGTACACGGAGAGAAATGCCGGTCTTTTGCATGTGTGCTTGTCGCAACTTCGGTCGCCGTTACGATGTTCGCCGGAACCGGTTTTGCACAGGATAACGATAGTGCCGTTCAAAATGCCGTACCGGTGATGAGAAAATTCGATTTCTCAGCGCCAGCCCTCAATCTTGAAGGGACGCTTTCCCCAAATGCTACGGTCGAAACCGTACCAATGAGTCCGACGGAGCCTGGCACAATCGGTAATGTGAAAGTCATCGGAAAAATAACTTCAGATTCGTCCAGTCCGAAAATCGAGACGACCTTTATCGGGTACAATCTGCAGGCGCCATCGGCAGCGTTCCGGATCTGCGCTTACCAGGCAGACACTGCTGGATACACAACGCGCGTCTCAAAAGTTGCATCGGACCTGACAGAAGCTATGCTTCTGGGCACCAAGGATCAGAGCGGCGAACCACATAGCGCCCTTATCAGCTATTGCTTCTCTCGCGGGAAGCAGGCGCTGGGCATAAATTTCGTTGCAGATGTCAGCAACGCGGCGGATGCTGACGCGGCTTATGATCTGGTAGTTCGGGCTGACAAGTATGCCGTTGCGTTCATTGACAGCCTCTCATGGGAAAATGGAGAAGAATCAAGCTTTGGGGAGGAGCTGCAATCGGTTCCTGTTCGGATAGCCAACGAGCGGATCGCACTCCGCATCCCGGACCAGTGGGAAATACCGATCAACGATTTTCATGGCGCTTTGCCGGCCGAGTTGCACATGATCAGGCGCAAGGGCGGAAGAGATGTTGGCCTGATATGGCTGCTCGTTCAGGACATGAAGGAAAAACCGGACCTGGAAATGGCCGGAGCCACGATCGTGAGGGATTACTTTGTCAGGCAGACACCTGATGCCCGGCCACCCGCACTGATATCGAGTGAGGAAGACAGTCTGCTTGCAAAACAGGGAATCCCCGCACGCACCTTCCGGTTTTCAGTGACAGACAAAAAAGGTCAGGACAGCGGCGATATAGATGCGACCGTCATATGGCGGAATGGGCGCCTGCATGTACTCACCCTTTGGTCAGCGTGGCCCTCCGCCGCCGATAACAGCAACTTCTTTTCCCGTCTTCCAGCTCTTACTGTCTACGATATCGTGCGACAAGCCATGGTAACAACGCAGCAATAAGGTCCGGCGCAGATAGAGAACCAAAGCGCACAAAATGTAGAAAAAACATCAAACTAGGGTATTTTCTTAAAGTAAAAAAAGCCTGTTTCCTTCTGGTATTTTGAGCCGCAAAAAATGGCGCAAGATAGACAGGTAAACTGGCTTGGAACCACGGCTGGCATTGACACCACAGATCGGAGCGGACTTGGGCGGAACTAAGCTGACTGAACTTTTCCCACTACCCTATGCCCATTGGTATGCGGCCACTCTTTTTGCCGAGGCCGGATATGCTGCGTCACAGATATTCGAGCGTCTCAACATAGATCCCGCGCGCTGGCAACGGTTCCAAGAGCGCTACAGCCAACTTCATTACGCCAATACAAATTGGGTTGCGGCCGCGTTCAGGCGGGACGGACTTCCCGAACCCGAGCAGGATCGGGCGCTTTTCCAGCGTCTGACGGGGAATGACGGCATCGGCCTATCGGTAACAGAACCCTTCAGCATGCGCACAGAGCTTGCGGCTTTGCGGCGGGCAGTCGAAGCTAATCCTCGTATCGGCCCCTTCGCCAATGTCGACTGGGTCGCGCATTACATCGGAGAAAGACGATTCCCGACCATCCGCTATATCCACAATGGCCATCAGGTCTATGTGGACGGCGCACCAATCCGCGACCGCAAGGGCGTCCCGTTGTCCGGGGTAGACCCCTTCACCTTTCGACAGCTTGGTGACCGCTGGTTTTGCGACGATAGACATGTCTACGGCCAGGGCGAGACACCAACGAAGCTTTTCTGGTTCTCAGCGCGCGGCGCCGATCCAGACAGCTTCACCGTTCTGAATCAACGTTATGGTGTCGACAAGGCCGCCGGTTATTACATTACCAACTTGCGCCTTCCCACCGAGGAGCCGGGTACATTCGGGATCGTCAGCTATTATTACGGCAGCGGCCAGAAACCGGGCATCCGTATCGAAGAGAGTCACTACGCAAAGGACAGTCGCAAAGTCTATGCTTACGGGGTCGCGATTGAAGGCGCGGATGCGGCCAGTTTCCATTCCATCGGCGACGAAGGCAGATATTTCGCTGACAGGAAGCATGTCTATTGGGAGAAGAGCCTGATTCCCGACGCGGACCGAGAGAGTTTTGTCTGCGCATCAGAAGCAGGTCAGTATCGCGCTTATGACAGCGAGCGGCCGTACTATGCAGGGCAACCTCAATCAGTCTCGGCAGAATTTGAGTCTTGGAGCGGCTATTTCGAGAACCATCCCGAGATTGCCGACAGCTGGTGGCACCGGGAGAAGGCACGCCGTGCGGTAAGCGCGTCTGTGGGGAATGAGCCAGTACCGATCGGCGGTCTCTATTACAGCGATGGACGCCGGATTCTGGTTAGGCCACAGCGTCCGCAGGAAGCCGAATGGGTCTCACTCGATCATTTCGACCACGACAGCTTCCGACACATCGTTGATGTGTTCGGGCAGGATCGGCACGGCCTGCGCTACTTCTTGCCCGGCCTCGAACATTACGGGATGGAGCCCATTGAGAAAGCCGATCCCGCTAGCTTCGAAAAGCTCGACGGCCCATGGTTCAAAGACAAGCAGCAGGCCTATTACATCGACAGTACAGCACCTTTACCAGAGCTTGCTGTCGTCAAAATCGACATGGCGAGCTTCGAGGTTTTGGGCGGCGCCTATGCTCGTGACGCAAAAGGGCTGATCGTTGAAGGTGTGCGCAAGCGCGGCATCGACAATCCCGCAGCGGTGGAATCGCTCGGCTTTTCCTTTGCACGGATGGGCGATACCCTGCTTTATCGCGGGAAGCCCATCAGCCGGCCCGGCAAGGTCAATCCCGCCACAGCGCGTGGTGTCAACGATCAGCTTCTGATTGATGCGAACGGCGAGATGCTGTTCGGAGGCAGTTATCGCAAAAAGATTCCTGGAATCGATCCAGCCATTTTGCATTTCCTCAACCGTGTATTCGCAGTTGACGCACGGCATGTTTACGCGATGACCGATACAGGACTGCTGCTCATTGAGGATATTGAACCGGGCGAAGTCGAGCTAGCCGGCCTCTACGCGGTCCGGGTGGGCGACACACAGCTCCACGTTTCCGGTGGCATCGTAAGGCGGTTACGACCCGAAGATACAAGTGGATGAGTAATGCCTGATATCAAAGCTCCCCCCGAGGCTGGGTGCGTCAGTAGTGACGAGCGGCGTGCGGAGGTGCCAGGGCGGTGAAACCTGCGCCGTTGAAGTCATGCAGGCGCGAGGAAGACTCAATAGGCATGACATTACCGGATCGGAAGTCGCTTTTTGCCAGCCTATAGAGGCACCCGCCGCGTGCAAACACCAGATCGCCGCCATCCCAGTCTGCCCAATCCGTTTCCGGAAGGTCGACAAGCAATGTTCCGTCCCGGTCAAACACGCGGTAGTCCAGTCCGTACCACGCCTTTTGACTGCGACCGATCGAATGAAGAACCATCTGAAGGCTCCGGCCGTTTGCACCCGGTTTTTGCAGGACACGCGGCTTGTTGAAGCTGTAAAAGGTCGAGGCCTTCAGGCCATTGGTTTGCCCCTCACCGGCGTCGATCACACGCCAACCGTCACGCGCAAGTATGTAGCCGCTGATGGGCTCGTCCTCTCCACGTCCCGACAATATACCGCACGGGTCCACTTGCATGCCTCGCTTCAATCGAAAACCTGGAGCGAACGAGACGCGGTTATCGTCAAACGGATGGTTGAGAAGCAGTTTGTTCTCGTCCTCGAAAACACCGCCTCCTCCCCACGCGTCTCCTTTTGGCCAAAGCGTCAGTGCGGTGAAGAATGGCGGCTTCGATATGGCCGTCCAGCTCGCGTAGGGCGGGCGATTTGTGGCCGCGAAGTAGACCAGAAGTTCTCCGGACGGAGAAAGATCGCAGCGTCTCTCGTAGACCCGTCCCTTCAACCATTGACCATGTTCAAAAGTGTCGTTGCGCAAGTCCCAGCGAATGAGCTGCACCAGCCGGCTCGGGCCGCGCCGAAATATGACACCTGTTCTCGCTGACCGTGCCAGGATCGCATACAGCCTCGGTGCAAGTGCCTTCCGAGAAGGATCTACAGTCTGCTTGCCTTTCTCTACAGCCACCTGAGCAACTTTCTTCCGGCACTATCTGATGCCGTCATGTAGGACGTCACATGACAGTTTATCCCTGTGTCCGCATCGAGCTTGCGGACTTCCATCTCTCACCTCTCCGAAATACCGCGCAACACCATTATCAGATACTGGACGAAAAAATCGACATTGCGTAGTTTTAAACAACAACTGCATCCATTGAAGCGATTTGACACTTCGTCTCCCACGATTTGATCCAAACCCGGATACGTCGCCGTTTCAACCGATCGCACAGGAGAAGCGCTTGCTGATACTTGAGATCGTCATTTTTTCTGCGGCTCTTATCGCGGTTGGCCTTCTGGCTGTGCAGCAGATTATCGCGCAGGTTCGGGAGTATAATTTCTACAAGAAGAATGGTGGTGATTTTTCTGTCGACAGCAACATGGATCACGTCAAACTTGACAGATCGATGCACTACAACGACCTCCGCCTCACGAACTGGCAGCGATTTTATCTGTTCCGCCCAGCCTGCATCGCGATGCTCGTCTTTGTTTGGGCTATGATGGTAGTCTCTTTGCTTTAACTGAAACGCCAGGCTTAGGTTGCCCTTGGCATTGCTCGTCGACCAGACTGTTTCGGCAAGCCCCCTGCAGCACCTCACCGGTGCCAAGACAATGCGATTTTGTTCGGCAAGCGGTCGGAGGCAATGGCGATCTTAGTCATTCGGTTTAGGCCGAGGTTTAAATTTGACGTGCCTGCGTATAGCGCTGCGATTGCGTGTGGCCATGCGGGCTGTTCAAAGCCACCTCGACGTTAAGCGGATACAAATGCCTCTTCTGGCTGCGCAAATCCGCAAGATGCGCTCAAACGCTGAACTCGAGGTCCAAATCGTTGACCTTCGCGATCGCATTCGTTCCGCTCTTCGTGTAGACGACCTAGGTGCCGGCCAGCGAATACATTCCCAGACCCTTCCCGCACACCCGTGATCAGTCCTCAGTGGGGTCGTCCGCCATTACCCGATCGTATAGTTCGATGCTACGCCGCGAAGATGTGTGACCGTCGCTTGCGACAAAACACCACTGCCCAGATAATCAGCAAAGCTGAATGAGAATATGTCACTTCGTTCTATCGCCTTGACCAGATTGGTATCACCAAAGACAACGAGGTATTCGTGATCCTCCGGCGCCCAGATCCAGAGATCATGAGCTGAAAAATGGATCAGAAGGCCATAAGGCGAATTTTCAAACAGTGCATCAAGCACCAACCCGACCGGTTGCGGTGCAAAATGGCGCGGAGGCTGACCGAACTCGTAAGCAGCGAAATCAATCTCGTTACTACCGATACGCGCGGCGACGAGAGCGATTTCCTCCTCGCTTGGAAATTCGGGGTAAATCCTCGCCGCGAAATTTCTGTTTCGAATGGCCTGATGATCCAGCGTGCAGTCTTTTCCAATGAAGTCCATAATTAAACCCCAGGTCCGTCATTATAGCGTATCTCGGTCTGACGACCGTTTGGCCTACGTATTTGCAACGTCGGACGACCGTCAGAGCTTCCCGGACGGACGGTAACCTTGCTGCCGTCTTCCAGTTCCCCCGTGCGGCCCGGCCCGTATTGTGTTTCGATACCTTTCTCCTTGCCCGGTTTCAAGGAATCGAAGTCGCGTTCAGCTTCCGCCATACCGCCATCCTTTTCGCCGTGTTTTGTCTTACCCTTTGTCTGTTGACTGACGCCCGCTTCATCCTCCAGTTCCTCTTGCCGCTTCTTCTGTTCTTCCGCCTTTGCCGAATCGCAGTTCCCAGTGCAGCTTCCCGCCTCGCCATCGGCGGGTTCAGAATGGCTCTCATTGTACATTTTGTAGAGTTCGTAACCTTCATAGGCCAGCATGGCGAGGCCGATTGCTGCACCAACTGGCCCAAGAAAACCGAGCGCGGCGCGGGCACCGAGCCTCGTTGCCACGCCTGCAGCCGCACGGCCAAGCAGAACCTCCCCGCCAGCAGCAGCCACGGCAGTCATGCACCCCCCCGTTCTTTCGCCGCATTCGCCATCAGCCGCATCATTTCATCCAGCCGAGCGTCAGGATTGCGGCCTCTGAGGTTCTGGCGAATATCAGGTGCTTCGATGAAGCGCCCGTTGCTTGCGCTCATAAGGTAGGTCCACTGAAAGAATCCGCGCTCGGTTTTCAACCCGTAAATTCGTGCCTGTGTTTCATATCGTTCCATGAATATGAGCGCTTCGCGCTCGTCCATGCCTTGTAGCAAGTGCGGCGCGGACCTTTGAAAGGCCGTCACTCGGCGGCGACGCGCGGCGAGCATTCGCGATGCACTGATGACCTCGATATTCTCAGGAGTCAGGCGCAACATGCCGCCCTGCGCGACGACATCAACCGGTCGATGAGCGCGCTTGATGTTCCCACCCCATGCCTCGGCCGGAGCGAAGTAGATTTCTTCGGCCGGGCCCATAAGGCGCACCACCTGTTCCGGCGAAAGCGCCGGCAACACCTGCATCATGACATTCGGGTCGGCATGGCGGAAAACAACAATTTCGCTACGACCCCGCGCCTCTTCAAGATCAAGGGCGAACGATGCCCCTTCTTGCGCATCGCCGGCCGCCAAGGAGATATCACCGGCTTCTCCAGAAACCGAACCGCTCAATCCCGCGAGCGCGTCTCGCTCAAGCGGCAGAAAGATGCGGTTAATACCACGAAGATGCCTGTAGATTGTTTCTTCAGAAAGGCCGCGATCACCGACCCAGAATACCACAGCCGGCCTGTCTGCGATAAGCTTGAGCAGGGCCTCTATTCTGCTCTTTACCCGCCCAGGCAAATCGATCTCGTCGGCTGGCATCAAGCCGCCGCCACTTTCATCACCATTGGCGACTGCTTTCGCCATGTCATTCGACAGTTTCGCTGCCAGCGCCTGCAGTTCCTCGTCGCTTGGCTCCGCCGTCTCGACCAAGCTATCCGGCGCACTTGAGGCCGGCGGCGAAAGACTAAGTGAAACGAGCCACGGCCCGCCGAGCACAATTGCCGAATTGGAACCCGCCGACCGATAGAGCGGCCTGTGGCACAAACCAGCCGCCGAAAGATCCGCTGTTAGGTTACCGAAGAGAGCTCCGTCCAGCACCGCATAGATTCGCCTGTCGCAACTGTCCGCAATCCGGGAGAGGCGTTTCAGATAAACCTGACCGACCGCTGGCACCTCCGCTCCGCCGTTAAGCTGGCTCTGCATCTTATCCTCGAACCGTTGGAACGGACCGCGCGGCCATGCTTGCCTGGCAGGAGGTTGCATCACTGCCGCCCTTTGGCTCACGGTCGCCGATGTAGACGTCGGTCGAACCGGTTTGCGCATTGCCGCCACAGTCAATCGCATCGCCTACTCGACCGGCCCGCTTGCCGTTGATGAAGACGGTGGATGCTCCAGCCGCCAGAGCCCGCGGATGTGAGGGCTTCGGGCAGGACGGGCAGCCATGCGGCAAATAGGCATCCCCGACGCGCATCAGCGGCCGACCATTCACATAGACATTATTACTACCCCCGGTCGCCGGTGTGGGTGGAAAATGGCAGGAATGGGATGAACCTATATCGGCACGGCGATGAGCTTTGGGCATCGGCTATATCCCCTTTTCAGCGCGCCTGAAGCATGGCGCGTGTCAGTAACCCAAGCCGTGCTCCCTGCGGCGGGACAAACGATCCAGGGAGCCATTCGGGCTTCGAGGCTAAGGCAAGAGCAACGGCAAAATCGTCATCCTCGGTGCCCAGAAGCGCACTCAGATCTACAGGAACAATAGCGGGATTGAGCATAAGCGCAGCAAAATCGCTGCCGATTTCAGGGTCGATCTTCCAATGCAAACTTTTGCCGCGTCCTGCGACCTCGGAAAAGGTCACATCCCCCTGACACCAGGACAGAGCGGAGCAGCCCAGCGGTGTCCAGCCTTGGCCATCGCACAGCATTCTCCATCTGTCGGCCGAGAATTGTGATAGATTTGTCAACAGCTCATGTTGGGTTCTTATCGCTTTCAGCGCGATGTCACGGCTTGAGCCACCCGCATTGAGCATGCGTACATAGGTATTTTTCCACTGGCGCTCGGTGGAATGGAGCTCTAGCCAAATTCCCGCCGGCGTAGATCCGTCGTCAAATTTCACTGGCTTTGATAACATCCGGCCTCACCTCCCCTCATAGAATATATGTTGCTTGTCCATAGGCACCCAAGGCATGAACGGGTTACTGTCAGGGGAACGCGCACCCGAATAGAATTTCTCGGTCATTTCTACCGACCTCTGCAGTGCATAGCCGGAATCAGGGAAACCGTATTTAGCGGGATTGACCTGCATGTCCCTAGTGATCGAGTTGATGATACGGTCCTGTTCCGCGATACGATCAAGCTGCTTTTGATAGGTATATTCTTCCGACTTCCATTCACGGAAATATGGATGAACGTTGTAGGCTTGGAATGGGTATTCCTCGCGTTTTGACCGGGACAACTCGTTCCAGAGCGAGTACCATTTTTTAACTCGCCAAAAGCCAATCATGGAACCCAGGGACGCGCCAACCAGGGTGGCTTCGGTCTTGACATTGAGGGCCGTCGCCCCTTTGAAAAGATTGCGGGCGTCGGCAAGATAATATGTCCCGACCCCTATTGCCGCATCAACAGAAGCCCCTGAGACCCACCCCATGGTGTAATCCAGATCGTTGATACAAAACGGTTTGAGAGCGCTCATTCCGTTCTGTTGCGCAGCAAGAAAACGGTAAATTTTTTCAGCGGAATCATACTGGTCTCCCGCTGTCGGGATGTCCGATATGTCCTTTGCGGTTTTCATATCCTCTATCGTCTTGAGTTGTTCGGAAGCCCCGCCGCCCTGACCGATCCTCATCGACTGCCCGCCGCCGCGTTCAACGCGCTTGGCGGCATTGGACATGCCGTAACCTGCTGACAGGCCGGCCCCGTAGAACGAGGCGACACAGGCGCACAAGTTCTCCCGGCCGAACAACAGAAAGGTGTGCGCACCAAGAATCAGAGATGCGCCACTGTCATAACCAATCAGCCATGACTGGGATTTGGTATGTGCCAATCCAGCCCAGGAGTCGGGAGTTTTCAGGTCGTTGCCATAGGGAAATGCGCTGTCGCTCATTGCTCCGCCTGACCGTATTTGAATGGCACATAGGGTACGAATGGTTTCGACGGATCGAAGTTCTGCTGTCCCGGATAAAGAAGGCAATAGAGCTTCTGTTTGTAAACGACCGCCAGTGGATAACACGCGTCCTTCTTGGCCATGCCGCCCGCGCCACATTGCTGGAGCCCCTCGAGAACCTCCATCGCTCGGCACTTTTCTTCCCTACAGTCGTAGTCCCTGATGTCCTCATAACCTTTAGAATAGAAAATGCGCGTTTTCGTATAGCTGTCTAACGGCCCAAGAACGGCCGCAAGCCCTGCATAGGCTCGGTCAACATCCTGCTTCTCTCCGATGTTGAAGGTGGATGGCGTATCCGATGTGAAGGCGAATTTGGCCGGATCGGTTTCGCATTCAATTGCGAAGGAAAAAGAGCTGGAGGCCATAAGGATCACACATGCCGGGGCCAGGATTGTCGTCATATTGCTTCTCAATTCAAATCTATCCTTCCGCCATTGACGACAACACGCTGTTCGCCATTGATCTCGATCTCTTCAAAGTCGAGAAAGAGCTTCGTACCGCTCAGCGTGACAGTTCCATCCTCATGCATCAAAACATTGGCCTTTCCGCAAGTCAGGTGCAATTCGCCCCCGCTATGTACGGTCGCGCTGTTTTGCGCAGACAGCGACATCGTGTCGTTGCTCATGAGATTGACACGTGTTCCTGCGTTGACGCTGTAGGACATACCGACATTGGTAGCCATTCCGGCCCCCACGTTGACGGCTTTGAACACACCCACGCTCTCAGTATTGTTCTTCTCGACGATGACGGACATATTGCCCTCGCCAGGATTGAGAAGCCCTGGAAAACCGAGGTTCTTTGCAACGTCGCCAATCCCGCTCACAAGCGAATTCAGCACCGAATTCACGACCCTTCCTATCCCGCTCGGCCCAACTGTAACCATCATATTGCCACCAACAACCTCGTGGTGGTTGTTGCGCACCTCTATCGACTTATTGTGGCCAACCGACTGGACCCAGTTATTATCAATCCGTTCGCTGTGATTGTTTCGGATTTTTTCGTTGCGGTCTTTCTGGGCGTGAATGTAAATTTCCTCGCGGCCATTCTCGTCTTCGAAAGTCAGTTCGTTGAAGCCCGAACCTTTGTGCGTGTTAGTCCGGAACGTGCTCTTGGTTTTGTTGGCAGGCAGCTCATAAGGCACTGTCTGACGCGCATTCGGCACCACGCCGGTGACCAGGGGCCGGTCCGGATCGCCATCCACAAATGCAACCATCACTTCCATGCCGATGCGCGGGATGATCTGGCCGCCCCAAGTGGAGCCCGCCCAGTTCTGCGCAACCCGCACCCAGCACGTATCCGTACCATCCTTCTTTGCCTTGCGATCCCAAGGGAACCACAGCTTGATGCGGCCATACTGATCCGGGTGGATTTCCTCACCCTCCGGGCCAGCGACGATCGCCACCTGGGTGCCTTCGATGCGCGGGCGTTTTGTTGACCGATGGGGCGTCAGCGGCACGCGGGCCGGAATTGCCTCGAAGTGATTGCGATATTCCGGTTCGTTGCTGTTTGTCTCATAGGAGAGATCAACGATGCTGTGGCTTGCCCTGATGATCACATGCTCTTCATAGGCATGTTCGGGATGGGCGACCTCGTAAGGCGTAAAGCGACGGCCGGGTTCGAGAATGCGTGAGGTGGACGATCCGAATACCCGGTCGTGATCGGCCTCGATCGCCTGGGTGCGCAGTTTCTGCGCCCGTTCCGCTTCTTCCACCGTCTTGATGCGGGCCGGATATTCGTAGAGCTCGCGCTTCGTCGCGTCCGGCATTTGCACCAGAGACGGCGTCATCGTGCCAGGCACCATGCCCGGCGTCTCGAAATTCCAGTCCGCGCCCGCCCGCTGGCCGGAGACATAGGAGAACCGCCGTGCCCAGTCATTGATGTGGTTGCGGTCCGACGAGCCCTGCGCCAGCCGCACCGTTCCCTCCCCCTGGGCAGCCGGAGACGGCCCGAGCCAGCCGCTGGCGCTATCGGCAACATGCAGCTTATGGGAACCGTCCTCGTGGCTGAACCAGTAGAACAGGCCATCCTCTTCGAAACGGCGGGTGAGATAATCCAGATCGGTCTCGTTAAACTGCACGCTGTAGTGCTGTGCAGGCGGCGGCGAGATGATGCCTGACGTATCGGGAGCAGGAATTCCGTGTTCGGAAAACAGCGTCTCAACGATATCGACCGCCGTCTTGTCCATCCAGATGCGGCAATCGGAACGCCGCGAAAGCAACCACATCTGTGGCCGGATGGTCATCGAGTAAGAGCGCAATCCACGCGTGATCGGAGGACCTTCATGGAGCTCTGTTACAAGGCCGTTAAAGGGACGGCGAACACCGCCGCCCTCACCCTCGCCCTGGCTGATCTCGAGCGAAACATCGACCAGCCGCCCGATCAGTTCCTCGGGCTTAACCGCCTCCTTCTTGGCACGCACCGTCAGGCGAATATCAAAGAGCTGCGATACGCCTTCCTCGACCGTCAGACGCTCCGGCAAAAGCTGATCCTCTCCCAAAGGCGACTTGACCTTGAGGACGCGGCTTGCCTGAACGAAATCAGAAAGTGACGACTGGTCGTTCATGGAACACTCCTAATCAGGACCCGCGGCTGGACTGAAGTGGCCAGAACCAGATCGTTTCCGAATTGTAGTAGCAGGCCGACGCGCATTGGGTGGCCTCTGAGCCACCCCGCACAAGATCGATATGGCCGCCTCCGGTGTAACCAGGGATATTGTTGAACGCCACAACACCGTTACGGGCACCGATGCCATTACGCGCTGTCGCGGGGGTAAACGGTTCGGGCTCGCCTAGATAGCTCGTCCGTTTCACCAGATTTGCGAGGCGGCGCATGTTCACCTCAATGCCCTTGCCCGCATATGGACCTTTCTGAATGCGATGCGAGGCTGGCACGATGTTGATCCCCGATTTAACGAAAGCGACGCTAACGCGGATGGCACAGGTATTGTGATAGTTCGGGTTACCGATAAAATCATCCCAGCCTATTTCCGTGAAAAGATCACGCTGGCTGACATAGTTCGGGTGCGACGGGTCGCTGCTCGGATAATTCTTATAAAGAGTGTCAAAGTTAACGCGCATGGTTCGTCCCACTAGTTACTTTTCTGCTCACAGGGAAAGGAGACCTTGAGCGCCTCCCGCACGAGAGTGGCTGCCTGTTCATCCAGTTTTTCCGCAGGAAGATCGCCGAGATAGGTGTAGATCCGGTCGTTGAACTCATGGGGCGCCACGGCGCCTGCACCACACCAGTCCGATCCGCTCGTCAGATCGGCCACGCCAGCGATATAGGCGCTTGATTTTGCAACGGAAACCAGCCGCCGCATTTCTGGATCGGACACCTCCGGGGCAAGCTTACCCTCGATGGCCTGCTTGAGTTCGGCACCAGAGAATATCCATGTCCGCTCCGCCGCACCGACCGGCGAAAGACCGGAAGATGCCAGAACAACCGGCACGGAAACAAAAAACGCATATAGGGAGCGCATCAAAAAACCACCTAGACCAAACTCGACGTGAAACATCACGACGTGAGCTACAAAACTGCAATGAAACGTTCCGGTGCCAGCAACGCCGGCACCGGGTCACGTCACGATCAGGCAGCCTTCGTCGTTGCCAGATCGTAGGAGGCGATCATCGGAGACTGCGGCGAGTTGTTGTCGTCGAACGGCGTGTACTTCACTTCCATCTTCGTGAAGTTGAGCTTGACGGTTTCCACCGGACGGTCACCGCTGGAATCCACCGAGTAGCTGGCGATAAGCGTGTTTGTCAGCAGATACTCGATATAGGTGTTACCCGGATTACCCGTGGTCACCAGATGAATGGTTGCGAGCTTGCCGGTCCGGCCGGCGCAGGCTTCCTGGAAAAGCTTGGTGGAAGAAGAATCGCTAACCTTGGTCAGAATGACTTCCGAAATGGTCGGTTCGGATGCCTCGCGGTTTGCAGCAGAACCAGCAGAGGTGTTCATGTTGCGGGCCACGTTCCAGTGAATGGCTTCAATATCCATCCACTTGCGATGTTCTTCATGGGTGGCGTCGCCCTGGATACCGTCAATCTGCAGATAAATTGGCATGCTGTAAGCTCCTGTAGCTAAAATGACCTCTTGCTCCGAGGCCGAGTTACCCTTCGTTTAATGCCGCATGCGTCGGGTAGCCCCATCCGACGCGGCAACTTTATCCACCCCAACCTCTTCGGTTACGGCGAATTCATCTGCTTCCCCAGCCTCTTCGGCACGAATGCCGAACCCGTTTTCACCAAAATCGACAACAATGTTCCCGACACGCTCTCCCGCGATTACCTTTTCGAGGAAAAAGCTGGAAAGAGGCGGCAGGAGGTCCTTGCCGATCATGATTTCAATGGCGCGTGCGCCAATCTCACTTGCACCGGCGCGCGCCACCAGGGCATCTCGCGCCACATTGGACAGGGTCAGGCCGGTGCCATATGTTGCGAGCACACGTTCCCTGATCTTGCCAATCTGCATATCCACGATCCTTGCAAGCGCCTCCGTACCAAGCGGCATGAAGGGAAGAATGATCGTGCGCCCGAGGAACGCGGGCTTGAACTGTTTGTTAAGCTCCGGCATCAGAAGCGCTTCCAGCGCTTCGCCTTCCGGCATCGTGTCGGGATCGGCCGACAGCGCCGAGAGCAACTCCGAGCCTGTATTGGCCGTCATGAAGATAGTGGTGTTCTTGAAATCCACGTCGCGGCCTTCGCCATCACGCAACACGCCCTTGTCAAACACCTGATAGAAAATGTCCTGGACGCCGGCGTGAGCCTTGTCGATCTCATCCAAGAGCAGAACGCCGAACGGCCGACGGCGCACCGCTTCCGTCAACACGCCGCCTTCGCCGAAACCGACATAGCCGGGCGGCGAACCGAGAAGCAGCGAAACCTTATGCTCTTCCTTGAACTCCGACATGTTGATCGTCGTCAGATGGCTGTTGCCGCCGTAGAGCATATCGGCGAGCGACAGCGCGGTTTCGGTCTTTCCTGTTCCGGACATGCCAACAAGGAAAAAAACGGCCGGCGGGCGGCGCGGATCGGATAATCCGGCCCGCGCAGTGCGCATGGCATCGGCAATCCGTGCAATTGCAGCATCCTGCCCCACCACCCGCTGCCGCATACGCGCATCGAGTGTCCGGGCACTTTCGATCTGGTCCGCCAGAAGTTTGCCAAGTGGAATTCCGGTCCATCGCGAAACGACGGCGGCGATCGCCTCACGATCAACGACCGTCGGGACAAGTCTCTCGGCATTTGCCGGTTTTGCCTCAACCGCAGGCCGCAGGGGAGAGACATTGGAAACATCGCCTTCAACCGGCTGCTCTTCGCTTAGCTCAGCCATCTCCGCGTCGTAACGGCTGCGCAGATCATCGATCCCACTCTCAAGCTTTTCGACTTCGCCCCGTATCGACTGGATACGGCTGTCAATCTCGCCATCCTGCGGTTCACGCAGAAGCCAGTTCAACTCATCGGTGAGAAGGCGCCGCTCGCTTTCCATAGCGCGCAGCCGCTCCGGCTGGGTCTGCCGTGCCAGTGAGACGGCAGCCGCGGCCGTATCGAGAAGGCTAACAGCCTTGTCCGGCAACTGCCGCGCGGGCATGTAGCGTGCGGATAATTGCACCGCGGCCACGACCGCCTCGTCACGAACGACAACGTTGTGATGGCTGACGAAGCTGTCAGCGACACCGCGCAACATACGTATGGCGGTCGTCTCATCCGGCTCGCGCACATGTACAGGCTGGAAACGACGGGTCAGCGCCGCATCCTTTTCGAAATACTTCTTGTATTCGCTCCAGGTCGTCGCCGCGACGGTGCGCACTTCACCCCGCGCCAGAGCGGGCTTGAGAATATTGGCCGCATCGCCCTGCCCGGCCGCACCACCCGCACCAACGAGACCGTGGGCCTCATCGATAAACAGGATGACCGGTTCGGTAGAACGTTTGACCGCATCGATTACGCCATGAAGGCGGCGCTCAAACTCACCCTTAACGCCGGCACCGGCCTGAAGTAGCGAAATATCGAGGTTCAGCAGGCGGACATTGCGCAACTTTTCCGGAACGTTGCCAGACGCGATTTCCAGCGCCAGCGCCTCGGCAACCGCCGTTTTGCCAACCCCCGCCTCACCTACCAGGATGGGATTGTTCTGTCGGCGGCGCGTTAGAATATCAACAAGCTGGCGTAACTCATCATCGCGGCCGATAACAGGATCAACCTTGCCATTGCGGGCATCTGCGGTCATGTCCTGGGTGTAAAGGCGCAAGAAATCATTCTGGCCTGCAGACTGTCCTGTCCCTGCCTGCCCTGAGCCTGCCAGCGCGGAAGGAACATCCACGCCTGCGCCATTTTCAGTCGAGTTGCGAAGACGCTCAAGCGCGGTGCGATCCATCGCCTTGAGAGAAGGAAATGCCGAGCGGACGAAAGAGCGAAGTGAGGTTTCCTCATCCATCGCCAACAGAAGATCGCAAAGCGTAACACGGTCGCGGCCAGCCTCCAGCGATGCGAGAATCCATGCCTCCCGGGCTGCCGTGAGGATGTTCTGGGAGAGCGACAATGCCTCTCCGTCGCCGATGATGGACTCCTCCAGACTGCGGCTGATTTCAGCCTGCAATACCGGAAGTGGAATTTTTAATTCCTCGAATGTTTTCGCATAGATGCCGGAGTCCACAACCGCAAGCAGCCAATGCGGGATATCCACGTATCTGTGCCCCATGCGCACCGCAACAGAAGCCGCAGCTTCAAGGGTAACACGCAGGTCTGGCTCAAGCGCTCCAACAAGGCGGTTGAGATCGATATGCGACATGCAATGAGCCTCCTGCCCGGGTTCATTCCACAACGTGACGTGGAGTAAATATGATGATGAAACCAACTTGTCCACCCCGAAGTTGATTTTTTGTCAGATGAGATTATCCACTAGACGCCACAATTTAGACACATTTAGAATAAGTCTGTCTTATGAATAGCCTTACGTAAGGGAAGTAACTACAAAAAATCCATTACTATTTCTCGGAGATAGACTGCAGTTGGAAGCGCCGAACGTTAAAACAGATGTAGAATTTCTGAATGACTGCGGAGAAAATATCCGGGTCAACGCAAGAACGCGTGAAATATACTATAGAATTAAGGATGAAAGAAACCAAGCTCGTACAGAAGAGCGCGCCGCTTCTCCGCAGGATAACCTGAAAATATCCAGTAGCTGGGATAATGTCAGCAATCTTGGATTGCATATTATATATTCCGAAAGCAAGGATGTTGAAATATTGGCGTGGCTTGCGGAAGCATCGCTGCGCCTGCGCGGCTTTCATGGTCTGCGCGAAATCTACGACCTCGGCAAAGAGCTGTTTTACAACCACTGGGACTCGCTGCGGTCAATCAGCGACGATAATGACGAAGAAAAATTTGCACCTTTAGCGGGATTGAACGGTGTCGGCAGCGAAGGAACGCTTGTTCAGCCTTTGCGCCTCGCCTCATTGATCCCAGGCGGCAAATTTGGCGAACACAGCCTATGGGACTTTCAACTCGCGCAGCGCCCAAATGAGAGCAAACGTCGCGAAGAGCTATATCGGCTTGCGTCTGAAACTGGCGTTGCCGCCATGTCATCCCAGTTGGCAGAGGTGACTGCGTGCCTCTCCGCGTTTGATGCCATCATGGCCATCCTTGCCGAGCGCTGCGGGCAATCCGCACCACCGAGTTCCCATATCCGCAACACGCTGGTCGAAGCAGCGTCTGCAATTCGCTCGCTCGGCGGGCGTGACCAGGAGCCGGCATCCGTCGAACAGGAACCTGTGGGCATCAGCGGTTCAGACGAGAGCGGGCCGGCGGCCGCGCGGCCCGCCGTGACCGCACCGGAAGGCATATTATCGCGCGACGAAGCATTTGAAACTCTTCTCTCGGTTGCGCGTTACTTCCGCCGTACCGAGCCGCATTCACCGATCTCCCTTGCCATAGAGACACTGGTGCGCAGGGGACGCATGGATTTTTCGGAACTGCTGGCCGAGCTTTTGCCGGAAGCCCAGGTTCGCAACGCAGTCTTAACCGCCGCCGGCATCAAGCCAAGCGGAGAGAGCAACGGAAAATAGAAAGCGCGGAGCGCGACGCCGCTCCGTAACAGTCGTCTGTGCCAAGGGGCACCAAGGAGGTTGAAATGGCAAGTGTACATGAGAAGCTGGAGCGTGTTCGCAAACCACGCGTTCACATCAAATACGAAGTCGAAACCGAAGGCGCGATGGTAGTCAAGGAACTGCCTTTCGTGGTCGGCGTGCTCGGTGATTTCTCCGGCAATCCCACCCAGCCGCTCAAGCCGTTCGGGGAGCGTAAATTCGTTCAGATCGACCGCGACAATTTCGACGAAGTCATGCGGCGCATGACGCCCGGCCTCAATATTTCCGTTGCCAATACGCTGCAAAAGGATGGCACGGACATGCAGGTCAACCTGAAGTTCGAAAGTATGGATGATTTCGAACCCGGCGCTGTCGTGCAGCAGGTTCCGGCGCTCAAGGCGCTTTTGGATGCCCGCAACGAACTGCGCGACCTTCTTTCCAAGGCCGACCGTTCGGAAGATCTGGAGCGGATGCTGGAGGATATTCTGCAAAACAAGACCGACCTCGCAACGCTGGTTTCCGAACTCAAGGAAAAGAACGGCGCGAACGAATAATCGCCTGTGTGGAGGAAAATCTCCTCGAACGGCCCCGCTTGGGGCTTCTAACTGTTCAAGCGGCATTTTCAAAGCCGCATGTGGAAGGACTGAAACATGAGCGCTGAGAGCCTGCTGAAAAATGAAGCACAGGCAACGACCGCCGAAGATCAGGGACTGCTGTCCAAGGTGGTTGCCGCTACCCGTCAAACCGAACCGGACCGCGCGCAGAACCTCCTGCGTACGCTGACCGATCAAGCACTGAAGGGGACGGTAAAATATGATCGCAACCTCACCGTCACCCTTAACCACGCGATCGCGGAGCTGGACCGCACGATTTCCGAACAGCTCGCCGCTATCATGCAGGCGCCCGAATTCGCCAAGCTTGAGGGCACCTGGCGCGGGTTGAACTATCTCGTCAAGAACTCCGAAACGAGCGTCAACCTCAAGATCCGCGTCATGAATGCCGGCAAGCGTGAACTGGCGCGCGATCTCGAAAAAGCCGTCGAATTCGATCAGTCCCGCCTCTTCAAGGCGATCTATGAAGACGAATTCGGCACCCCCGGCGGCGAACCGCTCGGCGCCATTATCGGCGATTACGAATTCGACAATTCCTTCGATGACGTCCAGCTGCTGCAAGGCGTCTCATCGATCGCGGCGGCAGCCTTCGCGCCATTCATCTCTGCTGCCAGCCCGCACATGTTCGGTTTCGAGGACTATCGCGATCTCGCCCGTCCGCGCGATCTGGAAAAGATTTTCGACACGGTCGAATATGCCAAGTGGCGCAGCTTCCGCGAAAGTGACGATTCCCGTTTCGTCACGCTTGCTCTTCCGCGTGTGCTGGCGCGTATGCCCTACGGCCCGAAAACCAACCCGATCGATGACTTCGCCTATGACGAAACCAAGGGTGCGGTGAATGGTGACCTTGAGCATGACGAATATTGCTGGATGAACGCCGCATACGTGATGGGCACCAAGCTGACCGATGCCTTCGCAAAAAGCGGCTGGTGTACGGCTATCCGAGGGGCTGAAAACGGCGGCAAGGTGGAAAACCTGCCCATGCATGTCTTCTCCAGCGATGACGGCGACCTGGATCTGAAATGCCCGACCGAAGTCGGCATTACCGACCGCCGCGACGCCGAACTCGGCAAACTCGGCTTTCTGCCGCTCTGCCACTACAAGAACACGGACTATGCGGTGTTCTTCGGCGCCCAGACCGCGCACAAGCCGAAGCTCTACGACAAGCCGGAAGCAACGGCCAACGCTGCCGTTTCGGCACGTCTGCCCTACATCATGGCCACGTCGCGTTTCGCGCATTATCTCAAGGTCATGGGGCGCGACAAGATCGGCTCCTTCATGGAAGCGTCCGATTGCGAAGTCTGGCTCAATCGCTGGATCGCCAACTACGTCAACGCCAATGACGAGGCGGGTGAGGAAAGCCGCGCCAAATATCCGCTGCGCGATGCCAAGGTGACCGTGCAGGAAGTGCCCGGCAAACCCGGCGCCTACAATGCGGTCGCATGGATGCGGCCCTGGTTGCAGATGGAAGAACTGACGACCTCGCTGCGCATGGTCGCCCGCATTCCGTCGAAGAACTGAGCCTGGTGCGGGGTGCTCAGCCACCCCGGCCCCGTTCATCATCCGGAGCACACTCATGGCGCATCAGTCCTTCACGGACGCCCGTATTTTCGCCGACCAGCTCATCGCCCTCATCGACGATGCGCTGACCGGCCAGGTGAACGCTATTCTCCACCATCCCGATTTTCAGGGGATGGAGGCGAGATGGCGCGGGCTTGCCATGGTCGTGCGCGAGGCGGGCCGCAGCACCGACGTGAAGGTGAAACTGCTGAACGCCAGCTGGCGCGACCTTGCCCGCAACACGGAACGCGCCACCGACTTCGACCAGAGCCATCTTTTCGAGGTCGTCTATAATCGCGAATTTGGCATGCCGGGCGGCGAACCGGTCGGCCTTCTGATCGGTGACTACGCCTTTTCCCCTGATGATCTTGATGGTGCCGATTCCATCACAACGCTGTCACAGATCGGCATGGTGGCTGCGGCCGCCTTCTGCCCTTTCGTAGCGGCGGCTTCGCCCTCCACCGTTGGGCTGCAGGACTTTTCGGAGCTCAGCCGGGTCCATGACTTTTCCTGGCTGAAACAGGAGAAATCGCGGCTGCGGTGGAATGCGCTTCGCGCACGCGACGATTCACGCTTCGTAGGCCTTGTCGCACCGCGCGTTTTGCTACGTTCTCCCTACAGGCCCTATGCGCGCGGGCGGGATGACGGATTTCCATTCCGCGAGCATGTGGCGGAAAGCGGCGAGACCCTGCTGTGGGGCAACGCCGCCTTTGCCTTCGCAACGGTTGTGGTGCGCAATTTCGTCGATTCCGGCTGGTTTGCGGATCTGCGCGGTGTGACACAGGACGCCGTGGATGGCGGCATGCTCTCTGCCCGACAATTGCCACCGCTTGATCTCGGCATCGAGAGTAACGGCCTGTCCGCCCAGCCGCCCGTGGAAGTGCAACTGACGACTGGGCAGGAACAGCAATTTTCCGATCTGGGCATCGTACCAGTCTCCACAACCTATCTTTCCGGCATGGCGATCTTCAACGCCAACCAATCCCTGCATGCACCCGGCCATTACTCCACCGAAGCGGCGAGGCAGAACGCCCGCCTCGCTGCCATGCTGCAATATGTGCTGTGTGCCTCCCGGTTCTCGCATTACCTCAAGGTCATCATGCGCGATGACATCGGCCAGCTCAGCGATGCCACGACCATCGAGCGTAAACTGGAAAGCTGGCTTTCCTCCTATACGCTCGGCAACGACGATGCGGAGGCGGCGTTGCGCACGCGCTATCCGCTGCGCTCTGCAGGGATCAATGTCTTCGAGGTTCCCGGCAAGCCCGGAACATTCTCATGTACCGTCCGCCTTCAGCCGCATTTCCAGCTCGATGACGTCTCCACGAGCTTCCACCTCATTGCCGAAACCATGATGCCGGCCACCGCCGCATCCCGGCCTTCGGCCGAGCCGCAAAGGATATCCGCATGACGCTGCGCGACGAAATTTCCCGCCTCCTGGACGACAACCAGCTGCAAGACGCAATCGGGCTCGCGCGGGACCATGTGAAAACCAGGCCGACCGACAAGGATGGCCGCCATTTCTACATCGATCTGCTGGTCCTCGCCGGCGACTATGAAAAGGCCGATGCGCAATGCAATCTGGCCGCAACATTCTCACCGCAGGACAGCGTCGGTTTTTCCCTCTTCCGCCACCAGCTGCGCGCCATGGCCGCACGCAATGCGTGGTTTGAAAGCGGCGCCGTACCGGATTTTCCCGGCGGCCCCTCCGAACTTGACCAATTGGCCATCCGGGCGAACATTGCCGCGCGGAGCGGCGATGTCGAGGGCGCGAAAGACGCGTTGAATGAACTCGACGAAAAACGCGGCAATGTGCCAATCGGCCACGACGGCAAGAGCGCCGGCGACATCCGCGATCTGGACGATCGGGTTCCGCATGCGCTGGAAGTCCTGACCAACGGCGGACGTTATCTCTGGATCGATTACGGACGCATCGAGAGCCTCAGCATCGACCCCATGAGCCGCCCGCGCGACCTCGCCTTTCGCGGCGCCGAACTGACGTTGCGCGACGGGGCAGTCGCATCCGTGCTGCTTCCTGCGATCTATCACGGTGCGGGTGACGATGTCGGCCTCCTTCTCGGTCGAGAAACGCACTGGAGTGAGGGTGAACCACTGATAACGGGTCTCGGCCAACGCTGCCTGCTGATTGGCGACGATGTTGTGCCGTTCCACGAAATCGGCGCGCTTTCCGCCCTGTCCGACGAAGAAAGGCAGATCGCCCGTGGTTGATCCGCTGGAGCAATATCGCGCACGGCAAAGGACGCTGTCGCGCTCGGTTCTGGACCGGCTGCTCGATGACGCGCCGGATGCGGAAACGGATATGCTCGTCAGCCTGAAGGATCAGGCCCGCGAGATGCGCGAGGTGATCCGCCGCGACCTCGAGGCATTGCTCAATACTCGCCGCAACCCGGCCGGCCCGCCGGCTGCGTTGAAGGAACTGTCCGATGCCCTCGTAAGCTACGGCGTGGACGGCATTCTTTCGGCCAATCTGGTGACGGATGCCTCCAAGGCGCGACTCGCTCGCAGCATCGAGCGGCGGATTTCCCTGTTCGAAACACGCCTTGCCGACGTGCATGTGACGATCCTGAAAAACCGCACGGATGGTGACCGGGCGCTTCGCATGCGCATACAGGCAAGCTTCCGCCTACAGGAAGGCATGCCGCCGATCAGCTTTGAATCCCGGATCGATCCTTCCACGCAGCAATTCCTGGTGGAGGCGACGAATGGCTGAAGGCTTCCTCGAAAAGTACAATGACGAGCTTTTTGCGCTGCGAAAGCGCGCATCTCGTTTCGCGGCGGCGTTTCCAAAGATCGCCGGCAGGCTGCGGATGACGGGCGACGTTGCCGACGATCCGCATGTCGAGCGTCTGATCCAGAGTTTCGCCTATTCCGCCGCCCGGGTGCGCCAGAAGCTGGATGACGAATTCCCCGAACTGTCGGACAGTCTGCTGGAAACGCTCTATCCGCATTATCTTGCCCCGATCCCTTCGATGAGCGTCGTGCAATTCGCTCCGAGCCCGGCGCTGGCAACCGTGCAGACGCTTCCCCGCCACAGCGAAATTCTCGCCGAACCGGTTGGCGGCGAAAGCTGCCGTTTCCGCACCACGCAGGACGTCGAGATCCTTCCACTGGAGATCGCAGCTGCCACACTCACCGGTCAGCCGATCGATGCCCCTTTTTCGGCGTCCTTTGCCGGCACGGCCAGCTGTTTGAGGCTTTCGCTACGCAGCACGGCCCCGCGCAGCGGTACTTTCCCGGAAATGGGACTGACGAAACTCCAGATTTTCCTGTCCGCCGCATGGCAGCAGGCGACAGCGCTTTACGAGCTTTTGACCAACCATTGCGTCGGCATGGCGCTTGCGCGTCACGCCGAGGACAAGGAAGCCGTTTTCCTGCCCGCCGGAAATCTTACGCCGTCCGGGTACTCTCGCGATAAAGCCATGCTGCCATATCCAGCCAACAGTTTTGATGGATACCGGCTTCTCACCGAATTCTTCGCGCTGCCGCAGAAATTTCTGTTTCTCGACATTGACGGCCTGCAGAAATGGGGCGGCGGCGACTGCGAGCTATACATTTATCTGGATGCGGCCGACACGCGGCTTGAGCGCATGGTGTCGGTCAGAGATTTTGTGTTGAACGCCTCACCGGTGATCAACCTGTTCAAACAAAGCTGCGAACCGCTCAGTCTTGATGGTACGCGGACGGAATACAGGCTGCTGCCGGATGCACGGCGGCAGCGGACGCGCGAGATCTATGCCGTTGAAAACGTTCAACTGACCAGCCGTTCCGGACAGACCGAGAAGACGTCTCCGTTTTTTGGTCGCACACAGCGCAATAATGGCGCAAACGTTTACTGGCAGATACAGCGCCGGTTCGATGATGACGGCTCTTCCGATACGGACATCGCCTTCGTGGATCAGAAGCGCGGCCCGCTTGGGCCGCTCGACATGGTGGCAAGCATCGATACACTTTGCCTCAACCGCGAACTGCCAAGCCAGCTTCCCTTTGGCGGCGGGCACCCATTCCTGCAGCTTTCTACCGGCAACGAGGCGGTGAAATCCATCCATGCCCTGATGCCGCCGACGGAGGCGATCCGCGTCAACGAGCGTTCGGCACGCGAGTGGCGGCTGATCTCACATCTTCTCCTCAACCATCTCTCGCTCACCGACAACGGCGGCGCGCCGCTGAAGGACATTCTCTCGCTTTATTCCTTCAGGGACAGCCCGGAAACCCGACAGATCGTGGAGGCGATCAGCAATGTCGAGGCGCAGAATTCTCATGCCCGGATTGGCTCGGCAATGGTACCGGGAACAGATATCACGGTGGAGTTTGACCCGGCACTGATCGCGCGACCTGCCGCATTTGTTTTCGCCGGCGTCCTCAACCATTTCTTCGGGCTCTACACCTCGATCAACAGTTTCACGCGACTGACGGCGACGATGCGCGGCCAATCCAAACCGATTGCCCGCTGGCCAGCCCGCGCGGCCGACCGGCCGCTGCTTTAGGAGACGGGTATGTTACAGCAGACGCCAACCATCAAAGACCGACAGGCGGCGCTTCTCAGCGACGATCCCGGCCGCTTTGACCCTGCAACCGCGTTTCGCGTCGCCCAGTTCGTTTCGCCGGATGACGCGGTCGTCATCGGTGCTCATGGCGGAATACAGCCGACACCGCTTGCAGTCAGCGGTTTCAGCCGAAAGCGCGGTCATGCCGAACTGAAATCAGCTTTCGCGCCCATCGTCGGCCCGCTTGGTTCGCTACCGCCGACCTACGGCGAACTGCTGCAACGGGAAGAACGCAATCGTTCGGGCGCGCTGGCGAGCTTCTTCAACCTTTTTGCGGCAAGGTTCAGCGAACTGTTTGTATCCGCGACGGAAAAATACCGTCTTGCAAGGGGTTTGCGCTGGTCGGCCGATCAGAGGGACAACGGTTTCCGCAAAACACTGCTCGCCCTCATCGGGTTCCGCACTGCCGGTCTGGTCGAGAAAGCAGGCGTGAGCGAAGACGCGCTCCTGCGTTTCAGCGGTCTTCTGGCCGGCCGCAACCGCAATGTTTCGGCCCTGACATCAATGCTTTGCGAATTCACGGGACTTCCGGTCCATATCGAACAGTTTCGCCGGCGTTGGGTGGCTTTGCCGCTTCACGAACAAAGCCAGCTGGGGCAGGCATCAGGACTGAGGCTCGGACAGAACACCACAGCGGGAAGCGCTGTCGAAGATATGAGCGGCGGCTTCCGGGTCGTGATCGGTCCTGTCGCCTATGCGGATTACCTGGCCCTCACGCCCGGTTCGAAACGGCTTGCGGAAATATTTTCTCTGACACGCCTGTTCGTCGGAAGCGCATTGCACTTCGATGTGCAGGTGATCCTGAAAAAGGAGGACATTCCCTTTTGCCGCCTCGGCCAGTTAGATGCTCCCGCCCGTCTCGGCTGGAACAGCTGGGCTCGCGTGGCACCCGCCCAACAAGACAGCGCTGACGCTGTGGTGACCGAGCGGGAAGGCTCGGCAATTTCCGCGTGAGGGCATGGATATGAAGCTTGCACTCAAGGACACACGCAATATCGGAGCAGCAAGAGCCAGTCAGTGGACCTTCGAGCGCGGCCGCCGCGTCATTGGCCGTTCGCGGGAATGCGACTGGCAGATCGACGACAATGAACGGCGCGTTTCCAAGCTGCACTGTACACTCAACCGCGATGGCGAAGGCTTCACGATAATGGACCAGAGCGCCAATGGCACGCTGGTCGATGGCCGCCTTCTGCTCGAAGGCGAAAGCGCACGTCTCCGCGACGGTTCGCAAATCAACATTGGCGGGCAGGTTTTTCAGGTCGCCATCAGCGGCGATGCCGAACTGGATTTTTCCGACCCCGACGCATCCCTGCGAATGAGCGACGAGCCGCTGACCATTTCGGCGATCCTTGCGGACATCGCCCCGAACGGCCGTTCGGCCGGCGGCATGATGGGCAACACTGCCTCTGTCGACGACTGGTCCGAAACATGGCGCGAGGGCGCCAAACGGAAGGCGAAATCCATTTCGCGAAATGTCGAGATCGGCTGGAGCGAACCGCCCGCGGCTCATGGAATAAGTGCCATTCTTCCTGATAACTGGGATGAGGAGCCGGTTGCAAGCAGCGAGCACGAACATACCGACGCGCTAAACACGCCCGTCATGATCTCTCGTCCCGTTTCGACCGCCCGCAGCGAAGATTTCGACAATGTTTTCCCGGAGACGGAAGAAGACTTACGAGCGGAGAACGCACCGGCTGCAGGCGTTTCTACCGCGCAGGAGATTGGCGATCTTCTGACTACGCTGGAGCAGGAAAGCGCCGATTGTCTGGCCGTTCTCGAACTCGAGAGCGAGCGCGCTGGCCAAGGTTCGTCAGCCTCCTTGAGCGAGCGGATGGAAAGGCTCATCCGCCAGCAGCGGCAACTTGCCTACGCGCTTGAAACCCTGATCCATGGTTGCACGCAAAGGCTCGAGCCGAGGCTTATCGAGGCGTCTGTCGACGCCGGCAGCGATTTCCGGGCAAAGATCGGCCGCCGGGACTGGCAGGGGCTAATCACCAAAACAGACTATTGGTCCGCCTACAAAAAGCAATTCGAAGAAAACGGCCGTCCATTGCCGGTCAGGCAGTTCCTGCAGCGCGCAGCGCGTGGTGAAGCCGCGCCGGTACGGCAGACTGACGCGGCCACAGCCGATGCCAAGGGGGTAAATGACCACGATGAGACATGAGAACCGTGTAGCCTGGAGCGAGGGCATGTTTCTTCGCGTCCAGCATTTTCAGCAGTCCGACCGTTGGACCGAACGCCTGGTGCGCAACACCACACGCAACCTTTCGCCCTATCCGTGGGGCGTCGCCGAGATCGGGGTCGATCGCAGCGCCTTGTCGATAGGGCAATTCGCTCTGTCGAACCTGCGCGGCATTCTTCCAGATGGAACGCCCTTCGAGGCGCCTGAAGATTCCGACCTGCCGCCGCCGCTCGATCTCGATGAAAGCGTCAAGAATGCCATCATTTATCTTGCCCTGCCGGCTCGGCAACCGGGCAAGGCCGACATGTCCGCCAGCGGCCACAATGACACCAACAATGTGCGTTTCACCGCATCCACCTATGAAGTCTCCGATACCAATATAGAGACGGATTTCGTGGCCCCGATTGATGTCGGCCGCCTGAGCCTGAAGTTCCTCAAGACCGGTGACGATCTTTCAGGTTATGACCTCATCGGGCTGGCGCGGGTGATCGAAGTCCGCTCCGACCGTGCGGTCATTCTTGATCCTGATTTCATCCCGCCAAGCCTCAGCTGCGCGGCTGCGCCCCGTCTCAACGAATTGCTGACGGAGCTTCTGGGGATTGTGCGCCACCGCGCCCAGGCGATCGCCGAACGCATCGGTGACCCGACGATCCGTGGAACGGCGGAAGTGGGCGATTATTTCCTGCTGCAGATCCTGAACCGGGCCGATCCGCTACTGGCGCATCGCTGTGCCAACGCTACGCGTTTTCATCCCATCCGCTTTTACGAAGACTGCATCCAGCTTGCCGGCGAGCTCGCCACCTTCACCACGGATAGAAAGCGGGCGACAGATTTCCCGCCCTATCGACACGACGATCTGAAAGCCACCTTCGGCGCTGTGTTTGATGATCTGCGCACCTCGCTGTCTGCGGTTCTGGAACAGGCGGCCGTCGCAATCGAACTGGTGGAACGCCGTCATGGCGTCCGCGTCGGCACTATCCACGACCGCACGCTTCTGCGCGACGCCGGCTTCGTGCTTGCCGTGCGGGCGGATATGGCTGCCGAGGATATTCGCCGCCGCCTGCCGGCACAGATCAAGGTCGGTCCGGTGGAACGGATTTCCGAACTGGTTAATGTGGCACTGCCGGGTATTCCCGTGCGGTCCCTGCCGGTTCTGCCGCGGCAACTACCCTATCGATCCGGCACCGTTTATTTCGAGATCGACACGCAGTCACCGCTCTGGAAACAGCTCGATAGTTCAGGGGCGATTGCCCTGCATCTGGCGGGAGAATTTCCCGGGCTTGAAATGGAAATGTGGGCATTACGCGAATGAGCACGGAAAACCCCTCTTCCTGGCAAGACTTGCCAACGGTGGTCGAGATCACCGAGGAAAGTCGCCGGCGCAACCAGAACGCCCGCAACATGGCGGCAATCCTGGAGGACATCGTCGAGACCGACGAGCCGGCAGGCCCCAGCAGGGCAAAGGCGACTGCCATGCCGGTCGAACAGCTGCTGACCGGTTTCCACTTCGGCGGCGAGGAGGTTCCGACACTTGTGCAATCGGCAGCTCCCCTTCTCAACCTCGCACATCTGCTGCGCTTCAGCGATGCCGAGCCGGATCCCGACCAGCTTCGCCGCGCCTGCGTTGAAGCAATTACACGCTATGAACGCGACCTCGCCTCCGCCCGCATTAGCCCCGAGCGGGCAAGGGCTGCGCATTATGTCGTCTGCGCGACGGTCGATGACGTCGTTCTCAGCAAGCCTTGGGGTGTGCGGGCAGGCTGGGCGCGCTCCGGGCTCGTTTCCACGTTCCACAATGACGTCACTGGCGGCGACCGGGTTTTCGACATTCTCGACCATTTCCACCAGTCGCCCGGCACCAACAAGGATCTGCTGCTTCTGATCTATCTGTGCTTGTCGCTGGCTTTCGAAGGACGAACCCGCGTTTCACCGAAAGGAGCGCTCGAGCTTTCACGCATCCGCGACAGCCTCTACAAAACGCTGATCGGCCAATATGGCGCCTTCGAACGGGAGCTTTCTCCGCATTGGAAAGGCGTCGATGCCCGACATACGCCATTGCGCGCGATGGCGGCGCTCTGGACCATGCTGTCGCTGATGGCGCTCGCCTTCGCGCTCGGTTATCTCTTCTTCACGCTGTCGCTCAACAGCGCATCCGACGTCACCTTCGAAAGACTTGCTCATCTGCCGCCGAACGAAACACCAAGCGTGTTGATCGCAAGCCCTCCTGCACCAACGCCGCCGCCAACTAGAGTGGAAACTCCCCGCGTCGTTGATCCACCCAAAATCGTGGAGCCGAGACAACCCTCCCGGCTTGAAAAGCTGATGGCCTTCCTGCAGCCAGAAGTCGACAGGAAGCTCGTGACCCTTGCGGATGTGAACGGGCGGCTGCGGGTTCGCATCAACAATTCGGGCCTGTTCACGACAGGCAGCGCCGATGTCAGCCCGCAGTTCCGCGATCTCATCCAGCGTATCGGCGGCGCGCTTGCGGCTGAGAAATTTCGTGCGGTGGTCATCGGTTATACCGACACCGTGCCGATCAAGACGGTGGAGTTTCCATCGAACTGGCACCTTTCCGAGGCGCGCGCCAAGGCCGTTGGAGACATTCTTTCCCAATTCACCGGTCCTGAGGCAATCCTGACCGAAGGCCGGGCCGACAGCGACCCGATCGCCGACAACAAGACGGAAGAAGGCCGTCAGATAAACCGCAGAACAGAAATCATGGTCCTGACCAATCCCGATGAAAAACTGAGCGATGCCGGCATTCTCTCGCCGCCCATACAGAACAGTCCGGGACAGCAGCCGGGAGAGACCCAGCCATGAATCCATTGAGCTATTTTTATACGATCCGCTCCTATGTCGAGAGCTATGCGGCCCTCGTCGGACGACGTTTCCTGTCGCTTTTATGGGTGATAGCGCTCTGCGTCGTCATCTGGTTCTACGGCTATCTGATTGCGCTCGGCGATTTCAAGCCGCTTGGAACGGTGCAGGCCCGGCTCATCGCCATCGGCATCATCGTCGCCATCTGGCTGGTCTACATCGTCGTCACGATCTACCGCGGACGCAAGCAGGACAAGGAACTCGTCGACAGTATCGAGCGCGAGGCGCTGGCCAATCGGCAGGCGGAAATCGGCGAAATCCAGACACGCCTGAAGGAAGCGCTCGCTCTCTTGCGACGCGTCACGAAAAAGCGCTTCGGTTATATTTACGACCTGCCCTGGTATGTGATCTTCGGCGCCCCCGGTTCCGGCAAGACGACGGCACTCACCAATTCCGGCCTGCAATTTCCGCTTGGCGATGCGCTCGGCGAAAATGCGGTGAAGGGCATTGGCGGCACGCGCAACTGCAACTGGTGGTTCGCCGATGAGGCGATCCTGATAGACACCGCCGGCCGCTATACCACGCAGGACGATCTCGACGGATCCTCAAAGGCCGGCTGGGAAGGTTTTCTCAGCCTCCTGAGGCGATATCGCCGTTCGCAGCCGATCAACGGCGCATTGGTTACCCTATCCATCCCCGATCTGCTCAACCGTGATCCCGAAGAACAGCGGCAGGAACTGCGCTCCATCCGTCAGCGGCTTTCGGAACTCGACGAATATCTGCGCGCTCGGGTCCCGGTCTATATCGTTCTGACGAAGGCCGACCTGCTGCATGGTTTCGTGGAGTTTTTCGACGGTTTCAACAAGACCGACCGTCAGCAGGTTTGGGGCACAACCTTTAAGCTGGATGAGAGCTACTCCGCCGAGAACCTGCCGCAGCGCCTGACGGAAGAATTCGAACTTCTGCAGCAGCGGGTCGATGCCATGCTGATCGAACGCCTGCAGCAGGAACAGAATGCGGAGATACGCGGACGTATCTTCCGTTTTCCGGCCGAGCTGGCGCGTCTGAAGGACCGCCTGCATGAAGCGCTTGCCGAGCTTTGCGCAAGTTCGCCTCTCATTGAGCCCCCGCTTCTGCGCGGCGTTTATTTAGCGTCGGGAACGCAGCCGGAAACGGAAAGATCTCCCGCAGCCCCCAAAACCCGCCGGAGCTACTTCCTCTCGCGGCTGTTCAAGGATGTCATCTTTCCCGAAGCCGCATTGGTGATGCGCGACAAACGCCTTTCCGGGCGGCAATTGCTGGTGCGCCGCATTGGCTATGGCGCATCCGCCGCGGCGGTCGCCATTGTCTTCACTGGCTGGATTTTCACCTATTTCGCCAATACACAGGCGCTCGCCGAAGCGGATCGCAAACTTGGCGCTTATGAGCAGCTCGTTCAGGGAATTCCCGTACGAGACGTCGCAGATGCGGATTTCCTGCGCATCCTCCCCGCGCTCGACAATCTGCGCGATGCCAATTCCGGCTTTGCCCGCGAACGCATGTGGAATGTCAGCTTCGGTCTCGATCAGGAAGAAAAGATTGCCGGGCGCCAGCGTGATGCCTATCAGCGCGCGCTCAACGCCCTGCTGCTGCCGCGCATGATCGTGCAGCTGCAAAAGCAGCTTAAGGACGAGAAGGATGTCACCCGCACGTTCAATTCGCTGAAACTCTATGGAATGCTGGGCGGGATGGGTGCACTGGACCGCGATTTCCTGACCGTGCAGACGCATCAGATGTTCGCATCGCTTTACCCTGGTGATGGAAGGGCTGCGGTGCGAGAAGCGCTGGACCAGCACGCAAAGGCGCTGGCCAACGGCGTGCTTGCACCGATCGAGCTCGATGCGCGGCTCATCGCTACCGCCCGCGAAACGATCCGCGATCAAGCGATTAGCACACGCGCCTACGATATTCTCGCCGGTCTTCCGCAGGTGCGCGAATTGATGGAATGGACACCCGCGGCGGCTTTCGGTCCTCTGGGGGAGCGGGCTTTCGAGCGTCGCAGCAAAGCGCCTATGGCGGAGGGCATAGAGGGCCTCTTCGCTGCGGATGGATATCACCGTGTCGTCATTCCGCAAGTCGCTCATGCCGCCCGCATCGCGCTTTCCGAAGGCTGGGTGCGCGGTTCTGATGATGCCATCAAGGGCGCGACCGTGGAGCAGGTGGCGCAGGCCGCGCTGCAAATCTATTTCGACCGGTTTGAGAAAAAATGGGCTGATATGCTGGCCGACCTTCGGGTCAAACCGTCCCAGACCCTCGGCGACGCAGTGGAAACCACTCGTGCGCTCGCCAATGAGCGCAATATAGTGATGGAGGCCGCCAGATCGATCTCGGAGGCGACCGATCTCCGCCCCGGAGCAAACCCCGCCACCCTCGCCTCCACTGCGGAAGGCGACGCAACCACAGCCGTTATGGTGGCCTCGGTGAATGCGTCCGATCCCTATGCGAGACTGCGCGACATGCTGGCGACAAAAGGCGCAGCCACAACGGGCGAGCAGGCCAATGGCGACAAGACCGGCGGTTCGCCGTCGGAACAGTTGCTCGCGCATTTCAAGCTGCTGAACGAACAGCTTGCCCGCTCGGCAACAACCTCCGATGAAGTCGCCAAGGTGTTCGACGTGGACAGCCAGCTCACCAAGGCCAATCAGGACCTGCTGCAGCAGGCCCGCGAATTGCCGGCACCGCTCGACGTCTGGGTGGCAGGCGTGGCGGCGGATGTCGGCTCGCTCGCAGTGAAGTCCGCTCGCAGCCGCATCGCCGAACTCTGGACATCAGATTCAGCCTCCCTGTGCTCTTCAATCGTCACCGGTCGTTATCCCTTCGACCGGACCTCCGCGCGCGATGTCGCCATTGCGGATTTCACGCGTCTCTTCGGGCCGGCAGGGGTTTTCCAGACTTTCTTCAAACAGCGCATGGAACCGTTTGTCGACAAGACGACGACCCCATGGAGCTGGAAGGGTACCTTTGGCGCGGCCGGCCTTCCCAGCAGCGCCGTCGCCCAGTTCGAAAATGCCGACAAGATTTCGCGCGCCTTTTTCCCGAATGGTAGCGAGACGCCGGCGGTTTCGATCAATGTCAAACCCGTCTCCCTCACCAATGCCTCCAGCGCGGTGATGCTGGAGATCGAGGGCGAGCGGGTCGTTTATTATCATGGTCCGATCCAGGCGAAATCGATCACCTGGCCTTCGCGCGAAAACGCGGCAAGCCTGTCACGCATCGCCTTCCAGCCCGGCGGCTGGCAGCAGGCCAAAACCGAAAATGGCGACTGGTCGCCCTTCCGCCTGTTCGACGGTGCCGATATCGAGAACCAGTCGGGTGATCTGCTGCGGGTGCGGTTTGAGAATGGCGGACAGGCTGCCGAATTCGATATTCAGTTCGGCTCGGTTCTCAATCCGTTCAAGCTGGATGCAATTGCCAGCTTCGCCTGCCCCGCGCAGTTCTAGGGACGGAACGGAATGGTGAGTTTCAAAGGAGGGGATTAGAATGAAGGCAGGCACGATAAAGACAGCGGGTCATCGCAACTGATGGCCGATCAGGCATCAAGGTCCACGCAAACGGCGACGGAAAGCGATCGCATCGGTTTCTTCGGCAAGGTCCCAAGTCATGGCGATTTCATCTCCGATGGGCTCGAGCGGGAATTGGTCGGTACCTTTGACGGCTGGATGCGATCCGGCATGCACGCCGGTGCGGATATGTTTACGGGCCGATGGCCCGAAATATTCTCTTCGTCGCCACCCATACGCTTCATCATTGAGCGCGGCATATGGGGAAACTGCGCCTATGTCGGTGTACTGGTGCCGAGTGCGGACCGGGTGGGACGCAAATATCCGCTCGCCATCATCGCGCAGCTCAATGGCTTCCGCGAACATCCACGAAGCCTCTATCTCGACGACACCTGGTTCATGGCCGCGGAGGCGCTGGCGGAGACATCGATGACCCGCGATTTCGACATCTCCCGGTTTATTACTTCGATCAAAAAACTACGTCTGCCAAAATCGCGGGAAGAGGAGGATGTGCCGGAAATGGTGCGCGGCCGTATGCCGACGAGCCTCTGGTGGTATATCGATCCCATCAGCCGTCGTGCCCGCGGCCTCAAATTTGACGGCAAACCCAAAGCCTCCGATTTCCTGCGTCTCTTTAGCGACATGCCGGGCAAAGGCGGCGAGGACCGTTCAACGCCAGCGCCAATTCCAGCAACGGCGCAGGAAGAAACAAAACAGCAAATGCCGCCCGTGGCGCCAGCGAGTGGGCCGGCAGCGAAACAGCCGTCATCTGTAACCTACAGCTATGCCACACACCCTGGAACGCGGCTTTCCCTGAATGCGGACGCTCTTTTCGTTTCCCAGACACCTTCCCTCTTCGCCATAGCGGATGGACAAGGTGATTCGCACAGCGCTGCAGAGGCCGCCCGTCTCGCCACGAATATTCTTGCGGAAACGCCAGATGCCGAAAACCCGGAGATGATGGCGCAACAGATCAGGGGAAGGCTTGGCACAATCAACAGCCTGCTCCTCTCCCGCCAGACGACCGGTGCCGATGTCAGGCCGATGGCCAGCGTCGTCATAGCTTCGATCATCTCGCGCAGGCTGAGCGTCCTGTGGTCTGGTGATGCGCGCGCCTATCTCCTGAAAAACGGCACCATGCACCAGCTTTCGCGCGATCACGTCGTTGTCGGCATGAAAAAGCAACTCTCGCAATGTGTCGGGCTTTCCCAGCAGTTCCGGCCGGACATCGTTTTCGAGGAGTGGGGTTTGCAGGACAGGGTCCTGCTGTGCAGTTACCCGCTGGTGCAGATCCTCCGGGACCGCGCCATCGCCGAGATCGTCTTCAACACCCCGGTCAAGGATTGCGCCAATGCCCTGGTCCAAGAAGCTCTCATCGAAAACGCCCGCGAGAATATAAGCGCTATTGTGATTGGAAACCGGCGTGAACAATGAACTTGCCTATCCGGAGGTAGCCGCACGCTTTTCCGACCTTTGGCGAAGCATCCGCCATGAGGGCACGCGGCAAAGAAGCTATCAGGAGCAGCAAGACCTGATCGACCAGATCCGAAATGCGCTGGATCGAAAATTACCAGATATTTCTGGCGAAAAACCGGACTGGATTGCGGACAGCTTTGCCGTGAATTTCACAGCTTACCAGAGCGAGACGACACTTTTGCTCCAATTGCGCCACCGCGATCTCGGCTCGCTGCACGCGCTTAAAACCGTGCCGCCTGCCCGCAGGGACGACACCGTTTTGCTGCACCGTTTATGGGACGAGGCCGAGATCGGGCTCGCGCTGCGCCATCCCTGCCTTGTGGAAACGTCCGCCCTTTTGCGGTTACCCGATGGTCGGCCGGGTCTGTTGCAGCCGTGGTTTGCGCACTCACTGGCATCAATCATATCTGCGCAACCGATTGCCGCCTCGGAGGCGATCGTGATCCTTCGCCGCGTGCTGCAAGCGCTGAGTGCAGTGCATGCATTTGGATATGTGCACTGCGACGTCACGCCCGCCAATATTCTGCTGTCTGATGGTAAGTTCGAAACGGCAAGACTGGGCGACTTCGGCATCGCCCTGCAGATTGGTCGTAAACACGCCGGACAGGGCCTGCGCTTTGCTGCCTCAACTGAATTTTCGCCGCCGGAACAGATGCAAGGCGCACCTGCAAAGCCGGATCAGGATATATATGCCGTGGGACGGCTCGCCAGGCGGCTAATCGAGACGGATAAGGCACAATCACCGCAATGCCTCGCAGATCTTGCGGACGCCTGTTGCCATTATGATCCCGCTTTGCGCCCACAATCGGCAATGGAAGCTTTACAGCTTCTGTAACGCCTCATTGGTCAGTTGCCGCCGCCGGGAAGCGGCGCCGCCGCAGTCGGCACACTCTTCTGGAACACGGTCAGCAGCTTGGCCGAATCCACCAGCGGCGCGTTGCTGGCATAGAGCACATCGCCCTTCTGCATCTGGAAGAGCTGCATGAGTGCGATGCTGGAAGCGTCGCGCATGTTGACGTGATATATCACAGGCCGCATGGTCGTGGCCGTAGCGACCGGGCCTTTCGCGCCCGGTATCCTTGCGGCTGGAACCTGAACAATCTCATTGCGGAAGACATAGACATTGCGCGCGTCTGCGCGGTCATCCAGCAAGCCACCGGCGCGGCCGACGGCCTGCGCAAGGGTCAGCTTTCCGGCTTCAAACTGGAATTCACCGGCACTCTTGAAGGCACCGAGTGCGGTGTAGCTCGCCGCGTCGCCATCGATCATGATCTGATCATCCGGTGACAGGCGGATGTTCTGACGGTCTTCCCGCATGACGCGGTCAAGAGGCACGCTGGCCCTTTGCGAGCCGCGAACGACAGTGACCGTGGCCGCTCCCGCAGCGACAGTAGGGCCACCTGCTTGATTGAGCGCATCGAGCACCCGCTCCTGCCGGGCGGTGAGCACGATCTTTCCGGGATTTTTCACCGCGCCGCTGAGCATGACGGCGCTCGTCGGCTTATCAACGACAGTAACGACGGCCTGCGGATTCACGGCCGACCCCTTGAGGCCGGCAACGACCTGCGATTGCAGCCCTTCCGGTGTGGAATCAACAACCCTCTGTTTGCCAACAAAGGGAATATTCACCGAGCCGCTCTGATCCACTGTAAAGCGGCCGAGATTAAGCGTCTTGCTCTGTGTCGGGGAGAAAAGTCCGTCTTCTCCCGTATCCAGCACGGTAATGTCGATAACGTCGCCGCGCCGCAATCTCTGGGAGTTGTAACCGGTGTTGCGAAGCGCGGTAAGGCCGGGCCCGGAGGCGTTCTGTGTGCTTGCGGCGGAAACCGTGGCTGCCGATGCGTTAGCCAGCTCGATGACGGGGATTTTCTCGTTGGTTCGCGGTAAAGTCGCAGACCGGATATTGCCTGCGGTCGGTCCGTCAGATGGCTTTGCACATGCGCTCAAAAGAGCCATCAGCAAAATCGCCCCCAACTTTTTCATCCCTCGTCCCCTCAATGATTCAACCTGACGCAGAGATAACATCCCGACACGTCATCGCAACAACTTTAGCGGTTGCAATTTATGGAAATCCTTCTGTCGAAAGAAAGGGTGTGACCATTCCGCAACCTTTTTGGATCCGGCCGAAGCAAACTCCTAGAATGCACCGATGAGAAATAAGCAGGACAACGACTCCGGTGGCGGCGATTGGCTTCTCCAAACCGGATGCAGGAGCCAAGGCTTTCAACAATACCGCAGCGCCGAAATCAGCCCGCCCTCAAAACGATCCCGAGCACTTGTTTCCTGTTTACATCGTTCGAATGCCATCACCGACAGAAAAAGACTGTCTGCCGCAGCAAACTTGCTCCCATATACACAGTTGACAAAAACCCGTTGAGCCGATGGAAGCCGTTTCCTTATCAAGGAACTCGCCTCTAATTGCAGCCGCTTGTTTTGGCGTTCGTGTGGCTTTCCCACGATCTCCGCCACCCCGCACTGGTTCTGATGATTTTATCGAGCTTCCCTGGCGCGGCTCAAACGGGTCCAGTTGCTGTGTACAGCGCAGAACAACTTTTTCAAGGCGATAGGATCGCTGCAGAGGAGTCAAAGTGCTCCAGCCTGGCCAGCGTTTGCTGACCCAGTTCCACGGCACCGAAACCCTTCGCTCGCTGGAACTCGGCTTCCGTGCTGAACACCATGCCCAGCACAACTTTCGTCGTGCCATCCTAATCTTCAGGCCCACGCATCGGCATGTTTTGGCCCGTTTTCGCCCCATAGCAGCGTATAGGCGATCCTCTCTTCGGACCGGACCTCGACATAACGATGATGGTTCGGAAAGACTGTTCCGCCAGGGCCGATCATGTCAAAGACCCATGCGCCGCCGGTCCGCCGGTCAATGCTCTTCATGCGGCGGGAAAAGCCGTCAGGACCCCGCCATTGTGGCAGCGCCTCTTTGTTCATCCAGGCTTTCCAGACGATGTTTCGCGGCACCTTCATCGTTCGCTCCAGCACCATGGTTCGCCCGGCCACGCTGGCCAGATTGTTGAGACCGGCACTGAAACCTTGTTGATAGCCATCGCGCATATCCTCCGCCAGCGAGGAAAGCCGCTCCGTTACGGTCAAGCGGCTACGCTCTTTAACAGCCTGAAATGTGTTTCAGCGTGGGATTTGACCACTCCATGGCGCGAGAGGCTGACCCCCGCCACGCCGAAGAAACGGCAAATTGATCAGCGTGTTAACCTGCCCCAACCAGGGTCAATTTTTCCGCGAGGCGTACAGGAAACGATAGACGTCGCCGCGCCTGTGATACGTGGCATAGGCGTCGAAATCCGTAGGTTCAAAACGGCGAAGGGTTAACTGCGAGGTCTGGATGGGTAGAGAGGTCTCAGGAAACATTCATCAGCCTTTTCAACCACCCCGGACGTCTAGTGGCGAGATCTGTGAACCGCAAGTCGTCAAACCTCGATCGGAAAGGAAAATCCGGCCTTTACCCGGTCCATGACGACCATGGTCTTGAAGCCCTTGATATCGTGGTTTTCGTAAAAGAACCGCCGGGTAAAGGCCTCATAGTCCTCCATGTCCTTGGCGGTGATGACCAGAATGAAGTCGGCATCTCCCGTCACATAATATCCGATCATCACTTCCCGGGTCGCGCGGATGGCCGCCTTGAAGCGATCGACAATATCGGCGCGTTCGCGCTCCAGTGAAACGAGCACGATCATGGTAATGCCGCGCCCAACGGCCTTCGGCGACACGATGGCGACATCCGCTTCGATGACGCCATCTTCGCGCAGACGTTTGAGGCGCCGCTGGCATGCGGTCGGTGAAAGATTGACGAGTTGCGCCAGCTCTTCCGACGTAAGGCGATTGTTTTTTTGAACGGCCTCAAGCAACGCCTTGTCCGCTCTATCGAGAGTATTCATGCACAAATCCTGCGTACGGAACCTAAAATAAGCGAAATTCCGGCTTGAACGATATAATTAACGCAGTCAACCGCTCAATGCGCTTGATTAGTCTCCCTGTAAATCTACCGGGAGCTCCATATGAGAAGTATTGCAAGCACTGCATTAAAAAACCTGCGGCGGCCCGATTTGATCGAGCGACGCGCTTTTCTCCATGGCAGTTGGGCTGCTCGCGATGAAACGCTCAGTGTCATTGATCCGGCGACCGGAGAAGATCTCATCGGTGTGGCGGCATGTTCGCTTGAGGATGCGGATGATGCCGTCAGTACCGCGAAAAATGCCTTTCCAGATTGGCGCGACAAGCTTCCAACCGAACGGGGGCAGATCTTGCGTGAATGGGGCAAGTTGATGCGCAACAACGCGCATGATCTCGCCGTCATAATGACGGCCGAACAGGGCAAACCACTCTCGGAATCGCTTGGTGAAATTGCTTACGCTGCCAATTTCCTTGATTGGTTTGCCGGCGAAGGCGAGCGCGCCTACGGCGAGACGATACCGAGCCATTTGCCCGACAGCCGTGTCTCGGTCCAGATGCAGCCGCTAGGCGTCACCGTAGCCATCACCCCGTGGAACTTTCCCTCTGCTATGATCACCCGCAAAGCGGGCGCAGCGCTTGCCGCTGGCTGCACAATGATCGTCAAACCGGCGCCTGAAACACCCCTCTCGGCGCTCGCTTTGGCAAAGCTCGCTGAGGAAGCTGAAATGCCCGCCGGCGTATTCCAGGTCATCACTGGTCACGCCGCACCACTTGCGCATCGTCTGTTGCAACACACCGATGTGCGCGCATTTTCCTTTACCGGCTCGACTGAAATCGGTCGTATTTTGCTGGCGCAATCGGCGGCGACCATCAAGAGGGCCTCGCTGGAACTTGGAGGTCACGCGCCCTTCATCCTGTTCGACGACGCCGATGTCTCCAAAGCCGTAAAAGGTTGCATCGGGGCGAAATTCGCAACATCGGGGCAGGACTGCCTCGCTGCCAACCGGATTTACGTCCAGCGAGGTATTTATGACCGCTTCGTCAGTCAGTTCGGCAAGGCAAGTGCCGAACTCAAGGTCGGCCACGGTTTCGAGGCTGGCATCGATATAGGGCCGATGACACGCCCCTCCGTCGCTGAAAAGTGCCGCAAGCAAATCGCGCAGGCCCTCTCTGCCGGTGCACAACTCATCTGCGGCGGGCAGGACAGTCCGCTCGGCGGCAATTTTGTCACCCCGACCGTGCTGGCCGATGTCACAGACGACATGCTGATCGCGCGGGAGGAGACCTTCGGTCCGGTGGCCGCGATCTTGCCATTCGATGACGAGCGGGAGGTCGTGCGACGCGCCAACTCGACGGAGATGGGGCTTGCGGCCTATCTCTACACCAACGATCTCGGCCGGGCGATGCGTCTGACGCATCAACTGGAATATGGCATGGTAGCCGTCAACACGCCGAAATTTACCGGCGCGCCCGTTCCCTTCGGCGGCTGGAAACAGTCCGGCCTTGGTCGTGAGGGCTCGCGTCATGGTCTCATAGAATATCTCGAACCCAAATATGTCTGCTTCGGCAACTTAGCTGCGTGAAAAGGAACTCGCCTATGACAATCGACGTCAAGAATATTGCGGAAATGGATCGAAACGCCGTTTTGCACCCTTTCACGCAGCTCAAGGATTTTGCCAGCGGCAAACTCGGCGAGCCCACCATTGTCGAAACCGGCAAGGGCATCCGCATTCAGGACGCGCACGGCAAGCAGTTGATCGACGGTTTCGCCGGTCTTTATTGCGTTAATGTCGGTTATGGACGTACCGAGGTGGCTGAGGCGATTTCACGCCAGGCCTACCGCCTTGCCTATTATCATTCCTATGCCGCCCACACGACGGATGAGCTGGCCATCCTTTCCGATCGCCTCGTCAGAATGGCACCAGGCAAAATGAGCAAGGTCTTCTACGGCATGTCAGGGTCAGACGCCAACGAGACACAGGCCAAGCTCGTTTGGTATTACAACAATCTGCGCGGCAAGCCGCAAAAGAAGAAAATCATCTCCCGCGAACGGGGATATCACGGCTGCACCGTGGTTTCCGGCTCAATGACCGGCATGAGTTTTTATCACGACCATATGGACCTTCCACGGGCCGGCATCCTGCATACAGGCGTTCCGCATCACTATTGGGGCGCAGAAGCCGGTGAGACGGAGCTGGAATTTTCGAGGCGGCGCGCGGAAGAGCTGGACGCGCTTATTCTGCGCGAAGGACCGGACACGATTGGTGCATTCATCGCCGAGCCGGTGCTCGGAACGGGCGGTATCACACCGCCGCCGGAAGGTTATTGGCCGGCCATTCAGGAGGTTCTCAAAAAATACGATATCCTGTTGATTGCCGATGAGGTTATTACCGGCTTCGGCCGCACGGGTTCGATGTTTGGTTCACAGCATTATGGCATTGAGCCGGATCTGATCACCGTCGCTAAAGGCCTGACCTCGGCCTATTTCCCGCTTTCCGGCGCTATCGTCGGGGAGAAAGTCTACAAGGTGATGGAAGAAGGCGCGGATCGCGTCGGCGCCTTCTCCCACGGCTACACCTATTCCGGCCATCCTATCGGAGCGGCGGCTGCAAACGCCGTGCTCGACATCGTCGAAAAGGAAGACCTGCCAGGCAATGCACGAGCCGTTGGCAGCTATTTCCAGGAACAACTGAAGGCGAAGTTCGCCCAGCTTCCGATCGTCGGCGAGGTGCGCGGCGTGGGACTGATGGGCGCTATCGAATTCGTGGCGGACCGGGAAAAAAAGACGCGTTTTGCCCCTCAACTCACGGTGGGTGCACGCGTTTCCAAGGCAGCGCGCAACGGCGGTCTCATAGCACGCGCCATGCCGCATGGCGATATTCTGGGCTTTGCACCGCCGCTCGTTACGACCCGGGAGGAAGTCGACGAGATCATCGCCATTGCTGAAGCCGCTGTCCGCAGTGTCATGGATGATCTGGTCCAGGCCGGCGAGAAAATCTGATCGGCAGCTTCAGTTTTCAACGTCGCAAATGCTGCTCATTTCGACGGCAACTGCGCCTCTTTGCAGCGCAGTTGCTGTCTGCGCTGCATAAGGCTTCATCTTTTCATAGAAGCATGCATAATGTCATGAAATTACCTTCGTCGAAAACGAGACAATTTCATGCGTCGTCAAGCCAATTCACCCAGCCCAGATCCAGTTTCCCCAACGAGACCGGTGGCATGGCGACCGACGCTAGCCAAGCAGAAAGGCGAAACGAAACATTCCGCACTGACGGAACGCATCATTGCTGATATCGACGCCGGCGTTCTGAAGCCGATGGACCGCATGCCGACACACCGCGATCTGGCCCGCGAACTCGGCCTTTCTGTCCAGACGGTCAGCCTTTCCTACAAGGAGGCGGAGCGGCTTGGTTATCTCAGCGGCGAAATTGGCCGTGGAACCTTCGTGAAGACGCGGGTGACGGAGCGGGCAGGTCGCATGATGCTTGATCACAGCCCAACCGAGGTGCTCGATCTATCCATCATCCGCGGCGTTTATCTCGATGACCATGAAAATGCCTCGCGCGCCATTCTTCGCGAGATGGCCGATGGTGACAATTCTGGCTTCATGCGCCCCTGCCGGCCGGTCGCGGGGCTCGAGAGCCATCGCGAAACGGCCAGAACATGGCTTGGCATGATGGGCGTGACCGCCGGTCCGGAACGCATTCTTGTCACCAATGGCGCGGCGCACGGCATTTTTCTCGCTCTGAGCTGCATTATCCGCTCTAATGACGTGGTGCTCTGTGAAAACCTGACCGACCACGGCATTATCGGCCTGTCTAATATCCTCGGCTTCAGCCTAAAGGGCTTACCCACCGACGAAGAAGGCATTTTGCCCGAAGCGCTGGAGGCCGCCTGCGCAGCCGGAGGTGTCCGCGCTCTGGTGCTCATTCCCACGCTTAACAACCCGACCGGGCATGTGTCGGGCGCAGCGCGAAGGCAGGCCATCGCCGCAATTGCCGAGCGGTACGGCATTTTTGTCATCGAGGACGAGGTCTACCGTCCGATGATTGAGGATGATCTGCCATCCATCACCGAAATGCTGCCTGATCTCGGCTTCTTCGTCACCAGCTTCACCAAGACAGTGTTGACAGGGCTGCGCGTCGGTTATCTCGTCGTGCCACCCGCCTATTCCATCCGCGCCGCCTCCATCCTGCGTGTGTCGAGCTGGAGCGGGACATATCTCACGGCCGAGATCGCTACCCGTTGGGTCGAAAACGGAACGGCACGGCTGCTGCTGGATGTCCAGCGCACCGAGGCCCGTGCGCGGCAGAAAATCGCCATGGACATACTGGGCCACCATATAGGGTCGACCCACCCCCTCTCCCTCTGCGCTTGGCTGAAGGTTCCCCAGCGCTGGACGGAGGACGGCCTGGTGCGCGCGCTCACGAACCAGAACGTCGCGGTAACTCCGTCAGAACCATTTATTGCCGGTCCTAGCCATGGCGGCGGCATTCGCATATGCCTCGGCGGCCGCCTCAATCATGCAAGCCTCGCCAGGGCTTTGACCACTGTGCGGCAGACATTCGAGCAACTGCCGCCGGTCTACGATATCGGGTCAATCGGCTGAGGTTGCCAGCCGAAAATCATTGAATCATTACAATATAATAATTGACATGATTTTATTTCGCTCTCAACATGACAATCATGAAGAGCGAAAACCTGTCCATATCCGCCGCCGACAACTTGCTTCCAGTCTCACTGGCCGCGATAAAGCGAGCAGCGGCGCGGCTTGCGGGACAGGTGGAGCGCACACCGCTGGTTCGCTCGGACTTTCTCTCTGAGCGCTGTGGTCATCCCGTTCATCTCAAACTTGAAACCCTTCAGCCCATCGGCGCCTTCAAACTGCGCGGCGCGATGAACGCCATTCTCTCGCTGGACGATACGACGCGCCAGCGTGGCCTCGTCACCGCCTCGACGGGCAATCATGGCCGGGCGGTGGCCTATGCCGCAGACAAACTCGGCATCCCCGCCACAATCTGCATGTCGGCGCTGGTGCCGGCAAACAAGGTGGAGGCGATCCGCGCGCTCGGCGCGGAAATCCGGATTGTCGGCAGATCACAGGATGATGCGCAGGAGGAAGTGGAGCGCCTGACCAAAAGCAGAGGCTTGACCGCTATCCCGCCTTTCGATCACGCCGACGTCGTGGCTGGCCAGGGCACTATCGGCCTCGAGGTCGTCGAAAACATGCCTGAACTGGAGACAATTCTCGTTCCTCTATCGGGCGGTGGCCTTGCGGGCGGTATCGCCGTTGCGGTGAAGGCGCTGAAGCCGGAGGCACGTGTCATCGGCGTTTCCATGCAGCGGGGCGCGGCCATGCATGCGTCAGTCACTGCCGGGCGGCCCGTCACCATCCAGGAAGAAGAAACGCTGGCGGATTCGCTGGGAGGGGGGATTGGATTGAAAAACCGGATCACATTTGCGCTCTGCCAATCTCTTCTCGACGAGATCGTGCTGGTATCCGAGGAAGAGATCGCAGCCGGCATCCGCCATGCGACGCATGAAGAAGGTCTGACGGTCGAGGGTGCCGGCGCAGTCGGTTTCGCGGCGATCCTCTTCGGCAAGGTGGACATCACCGGCCCAACCGCGATCATCGTGTCGGGTGGAAATATCGATCCGGCGGTTCACAAGACGATCATCGAAGGGCCTGCCGCATGAGCCAAATCACCATCCTAACCGAAAAAGATCTGCGCGCTGTCGTGAAGCTCGACCTGTCGGCAGTCGAGTGCGTGGAGCAGGCCTTTGCAGCGCTCGCAACCGAAGCGGTCGCCATGCCGCCGATCTTGCGGCTCGATATACCAGAGTTTCGTGGCGAGGTGGATGTAAAGACGGCTTATGTGCCGGGTTTTGACGGTTTCGCCATCAAGGTCAGCCCCGGCTTTTTCGACAATCCCAAACTCGGTCTGCCGAGCCTCAACGGGCTGATGATCCTCTTCAGCGCAAGGACCGGACTGGTGGAGGCCCTTCTTCTCGATAACGGCTATCTCACAGATGTGCGTACCGCCGCAGCCGGGGCGGTCGCAGCACGGCATCTCGCCCGCGAAGACGCTTCCGTCGCAGCAATTTTCGGAGCGGGCATGCAAGCCCGTCTGCAGTTCGATGCGCTGAAACTGGTGCGACCCATTCAATCCGCACGCATCTGGGCTCGTGACCATCAAAAGGCCGAGGTGCTCGCAGGCGATCTGGCACGCGAACACGGAATAGAGGTCATCGCCGCGGCCGATCCGCAGACCGCTGTCCGGGGCGCCGACATCGTCGTGACCACGACGCCAGCCGAAAAGCCGATACTGTTTGCCGGCTGGCTTGAAGAAGGCCAGCATCTGACGGCCATGGGATCGGACGCCGAACACAAGAACGAGATCGATCCGGCCGTATTTTCCAGGGCGCGCTATATCGCAGACCGGCTTTCGCAGACCCGAATCCTCGGTGAATTGCACCACGCTATCGCCGCGGGGCCTGTCACGCTGGATCAAGAATTCGCCGAGCTCGGTGCTGTCATCGCTGGCAAGGCACGCGGTCGCGTATCGAGGGGCGACATCACCTTTGCCGATCTGACCGGCACCGGAGTGCAGGACACCGCCATCGCCAATCTCGCGTTTACCCGCGCAAAAGACGGCGGCAGCGGCCAAATCATCGAAAACAGTGTGAAAATGGGAGACGCAGCGTGAGCGTAACGCTGAACTTTACGCGCGAGGAATATGCCGCGCGCCTGTCCAAAACCCGCGACGCCATGGAAAAGGCAGGCATCGACCTGCTTGTCGTCACCGACCCATCCAACATGCATTGGCTGACGGGCTATGACGGCTGGTCCTTCTATGTCCACCAATGCGTGCTGGTGCCGCCGCAAGGCGAGCCGATCTGGTATGGCCGCAAGCAGGATGCCAATGGCGCCAAGCGCACCGCCTACCTCGCCCAGGACAACATCATCGGTTATCCTGACCACTACGTTCAATCGACCGAACGGCATCCGATGGATCTGTTGTCGAAGATCTTCGATGACCGGGGCTGGTCAGGCCTGTCGATCGGCGTCGAGATGGACAATTACTATTTCTCGGCTGCTGCCTTTGCATCCTTGCGGAAACATCTGCCGAACGCCCGCTTCAAGGATGCCGCCGGTCTTGTAAACTGGCAGCGCGCGGTCAAAAGCCCGACCGAACTCGACTATATGCGCAAGGCCGGCAAGATCGTCGAGCTGATGCACAAACGTATCGTTGACGTAGTCGAGCCGGGCATGCGCAAATGCGATCTCGTCGCCGAGATCTACGATGCCGGCATTCGTGGCACTGCGGAATTCGGCGGGGATTATCCCGCGATCGTACCGTTGCTCCCGTCGGGTGCCGATGCTTCTGCGCCGCATCTGACATGGGACGACAAGCCGATGCGCTTGGGCGAAGGCACTTTCTTTGAAATCGCCGGCGCTTATCGCCGTTATCATTGCCCGCTCTCTCGCACTGTCTTTCTCGGCAAGCCGACGAAGGCGTTCCTTGATGCGGAGAAGGCCACGCTTGAGGGCATGGAGGCCGGTCTTGCGGCTGCCAAACCCGGCAATACCTGCGAAGATATCGCCAATGGGTTTTTCGCGGTGCTGAAAAAATACGGCATCATCAAGGACAACCGAACCGGTTATCCCATCGGCCTCTCTTATCCGCCGGACTGGGGCGAGCGCACCATGAGCCTGCGCCCCGGCGACCGCACGGAGCTGAAGCCCGGTATGACGTTCCATTTCATGACCGGTTTGTGGCTGGACGACATGGGGCTCGAAATCACCGAGAGTATCGCCATTACCGAAACGGGTGTCGAATGCCTCTCCAATGTGCCGCGGCAACTGTTCGTGAAAGGCTGAGAGATGTTAAGCACCGCGCTACGCCCCTCACCTATCACGTCGTCGGTCGATTTTGACAGGAAAGGCGTGCAGCACGGTCATCTGCGGCTACCATACAGCCGCGATGACAGTGCATGGGGGTCGGTAATGATCCCGATCTGCGTGATCGCCAACGGCGAGGGGCCGACAGCCCTTTTGACCGGCGCCAATCACGGCGACGAATATGAGGGGCCGGCCGCACTTTTCGAACTTGCCCACACACTCGATCCAGATGACGTCAGCGGGCGTATCATCATCGTGCCAGCACTCAACTATCCGGCCTTTCGCGCGGGAACACGCACCTCGCCGATCGACCGCGGGAACCTCAATCGCAGCTTTCCCGGTCGTCCGGACGGTTCCGTGACGGAGAAGATCGCCGATTACGTGACACGCCATCTGTTACCGCTTGCGGATATCGTTCTTGATTTTCATTCAGGCGGCAGGACGCTTGATTTCCTGCCTTACGCTGCCGCTCACGAATTACCCGACAAGATACAGGAAGCCCGGTGCTTTGAGGCGGTGGCAGCTTTTGCTGCCCCCTATTCGATGAAGATGCTGGAGATTGACGCCGTCGGCATGCTGGACACAACGGCCGAGGAACTGGGAAGGGTCTTTGTCACCACCGAGCTTGGCGGCGCGGGCACGGCCAGCGCAAAATCGATCGACATCGCCCGCAAAGGCACCATCAACCTGCTGCGCCATGCAGGCATCCTGACCGGCGCCGCGGTGCCGGCGCCGAGCCGCTGGCTGGATATGCCCTCCAGCGACTGCTTCACCTTTGCCGAAGATGACGGGCTCGTCGTCTTCGTCCGCGATCTCGGCGACACGGTCAAGGCAGGTGAAACCATCGCCAGGGTCTACCCTGTTGGAAAAACCGGTCTTGCGCCGGTCGAATACCGCGCCTCTATCAGTGGCGTGCTCGCAGCGCGCCACGTTCCCGGCCTCATCAAGGCCGGCGACTGCCTTTCCGTCATCGCCACGGTCACGGAGAATACCTAGTCCGAAGAATGAAGTGAGATCCGAAAACGGACCACGCAACCCAACCAGAGGAGTTAGAACATGAATATGACAAAACTCGCCGGGCTTTCCGCCCTTGCTCTTTCCATCAGCGTGACAGCGGTCAGCGCACTCACCCTCGAGGAGGTGAAGAAGCAAGGCTACATTCGCGCAGCGACTGCCAATGAAGTGCCCTATTCATACATGCAGCCCGACGGCACCTCTGCCGGCATCGGCCCCGATGTCGCGAATGCAGTTCTGAAATCGATGGGCATCGAGGAGGTCAACTGGACGGTGACCCCATTCGGCACGCTGATCCCCGGGCTGAAGGCGCGTCGCTTCGATTTCGCAGCCGCCGAACAGAACATTTCGCCCGAGCGCTGCAAGCAGGTGGCCTTCACCGAACCGAACTCGTCCTATGGCGAAGGCCTGCTGGTGAAGAAAGGCAATCCTAAAAAGCTGACCACCTATGCCGATATTGCCAAGGATCCTGCATTGAAGGTCGCCGTCGTATCTGGCGCCAACAATGTAGACTTCCTGCGCGCCGTCGGCGTCAAGGAAGATCAGATCGTCTTCATCCCTGCCAATGCAGATGCCATCCCCACTGTCCAGAGCCGCGCCGATGCCTATGCCGCCACGGAACTGACAGTGTCAGAACTGGCCAAGGGCCAAGCCAATGTCGAGCAGGTGAAGCCCTTCGTTGATCCTGTCGTGAAGGATGCGCCTGTGCGCAACTACGGCGGTTTCGCTTTCCGGCCGGAGGACAAAGAATTGCGTGACGCCTTCAACGCCGCGCTCGTCGAATTCCGCAAGACCGACGACTACAAGAAAATCCTCGCAAAATACGGCCTCTCCGAACAGAGTATCGCGGCCGCGGCCGAAAAGAAGGTCGCCGATCTCTGCGCCGGAAAATGACGCCAGCCGGCGCCCGGGCGTTACCGGGCGCCGATTGCCATGAACTCGGGAACACTCCAGATGGACATGACCGCCTACCTGCCGATGTTGTGGCAAGGCGCCGTCGTCACCATGACGATTACGCTCGCAGCACTTGTTGTCGGCACGGTACTCGCCTTTTTCTTCGGCATTCTTCGCGTCGAGGGTGGACCAATCCTATCGACAGTCGCATTGTGCTACACGGAGGTGTTTCGCGGCACCTCGCTGCTGGTCCAGCTTTTCTGGTTCTATTACGCGCTGCCGCTCGTCGGTCTGAGTTTCGATCCGGTCACCACCGGCGTCATGGTGCTCGCCGCCCATGCGGGTGGGTATGGCGCCGAGATCGTTCGCGGCGCGTTATCTTCCGTTTCGGTGCAGCAGCTGGAAGCCGCACGAGCGCTGAACTTCACACGGATGCAGACGCTGTTTCGCATTTCCTTGCCGCAGGCGATCGTCGAGATGATGCCGTCCTTCGGCAATCTGGCCATCGAAACGCTGAAGCTTTCCTCACTCGTATCGCTGATCTCGATTGCCGACCTCACCTTCGCGGCACAGTCGATCCGCAACCTGACGCTGGATAGCACCAGCATCTATTCGATCACACTCCTCTGTTATTTCGCGATGTCGCTGATCCTGATGGCCATCATCCGGGTGATCGAACATGTCGTGCGGCGCGGCAATGTGTTTCCGCGCACTCGCCATTCGTAAGGATATTCAGTCATGATGTATGGTTACGAATGGGACACGACCACCTGGATCACCTACACGACCTCGATCCTGCCCATCATTTTGATCGGCCTGACGGTAACGCTGAAAGCAGCCGCCGCCGGCTTTGCCATCGCGCTTATTCTGGGGCTGGTTTTTGCGCTGCTGCGCCGCAGTCGGGTGAAATTGATTTCCTGGCCGACCGCAGTTGTTGTCGAATTCCTTCGCGACACTCCGCTTCTGGTGCAGCTTTTCTTCCTCTACTACGTTCTTCCGGAATTCGGCATCGTTCTGCCGGCGTTTCTCACCGGCGCGCTGGCGCTGGGCCTTCGATATGCCGCCTATACGTCTGAGGTCTATCGCGGCGGCATGGAGGCGGTGCATCATGGCCAGTGGGAAGCCGCGACTGCGCTTAATCTGACGCGCATGCAGACGTATCGGGATATCATCATCCCGCAGGCCATCCCGCGCATAGTTCCGGCCATGGGCAACTATCTTGTCGCCATGATCAAGGAAACGCCGGTGCTTTCCGTCGTCACGGTTCTAGAGATGATGGGGCTGGCAAACATGATCGGCGAGCGCACCTTCGAATATCTGGTGCCGCTGACGCTTGTCGGCCTGATCTTCCTTCTTCTGACCATAATCTGCTCAGCAGGCCTCAGCCGCCTGCAAAGGGCGCTTCCAAAAGCAGGAATACCCTTGCGATGACAAACAACACCAATCAGCCGCTGATCGAATTTTCCGATGTCACAAAGCGGTTCGGCATTTTGACGGTCCTCGACCAGTTCAATTTCACCGTGGCAAAAGGCGAAAAAGTCACTCTCATCGGTCCTTCCGGCTCCGGTAAGTCGACGGTTCTGCGCATTCTCATGACGCTGGAACCGTTCCAGGAGGGAAAGCTGACGCTGGCGGACATTTCCTACCATCAGGCCGGCGGCAAAGGCCACTTCCAAGCCTCGGAAAAACACCTGCGCCAGATCCGTAACCACGTCGGCATGGTTTTTCAGAGCTTCAACCTTTTCCCTCATATGACGGTGCTGCGCAACATCGTGGAGGCGCCGGTGCGTGTACTGGGCATTGCCCGGCCGGAGGCAGAAACACGGGCAATCGAACTCCTGAAGATGGTCGGCCTGGCTGATAAGAAGGATCACTATCCAGTGCAGCTTTCTGGCGGCCAGCAGCAGCGTGTCGCCATTGCCCGCTCTCTTGCCATGCGCCCGCGTGTCCTGCTTTTTGACGAACCAACCTCCGCCCTAGACCCCCAGCTGGTCGGCGAAGTGCTTTCCGTCATCCGTGGCCTGGCCCACGAGCACGATTTGACCATGTTACTTGTTACCCACGAGATGCGTTTCGCTCGGGAAGTGTCGGACCGGGTCTGCTTCTTCGACAAAGGGCGTATTTGTGAGCAAGGAACGCCAGAAGAAATCTTCGGCGCACCAAAGGAAGATCGGACCCGCGAGTTCCTGTCATCCGTTCTGCGGTAACCGCACTCTCACAAGACCAGGAAACAGCCATGACCACAGCGACGACGAGGTGGCAGATGTGCTCGATGATGCTGAATAGGGTGGTCAGACCGAAGGCGACCTGAAGCAGTTCCCCGAGGCGGCTGAGCAAAATAGCCGTCGCCCGCCGCAACGTCTCGCCGCTGCCGCGGGATTTGCTCATTAATCAAGTGTTGGCGAGGCATTAGGGTTGTGGGCTTCGACAATGAGCGGGGTAAAGGCGATCACATACATCTGGACGGCCATGAGTTTCCTTACCGATTCACAACAATCCAACAACTGATTGAGGACTTTTTGTCTGAGGTCGAAAAACGGAGGCAGTCATGAGAACTTTGACCATCACGACAAATGCCGACTGGAAACCGGCATTACGCGTAGCAGGTAAGCGCGCTGCTATTGGCCTCGAAAGCGGTGAGTATCAGGGTGAAACGCTAAACTTTGAGACACCCGACGCATTCTTTTCGCGTCTCACCGAGCGCCGTTGGGAGCTACTGAACGTCCTTCTGGGAAGTGGAACGGTTGGCGTGCGAGAGCTTGCGCGCAGACTGAACCGGGACGTCAAGCGCGTCCATGAAGATGCTGCGGCGCTAGTCGAGTTGGGACTGATTGAGAAGGACGAGCGCGGTGCATTAAGTTGCCCGTTCGAGCATATTCATATCGATATGATGATGGTGTCAGCAAGACAGGTGGCGTGATAGAAGAGAGGGCGCTGACGTGTAGCGCGATTAGCGTCGATTATGGCGAGAGGAACCGCCTTCGGCCCTTCCCCTCCCGGTCCCCTCGATACGGACACGGCACCCTGTTGATCTGAACCCTTCAAACTGGACCGTTTTTGGTTAGAGAGTTCCGGTGCATTTTCCTGACTGGGAAAGGAACGGAAGACGATGAAAGCATCGCAGTTTTCGGACGCACAGAAGGCGTTCATTCTGAAGCAGGGTGATGAAGGAGTGTCGGTGGCGGAAATCTGCCGGTGCCACTCCAGTTCCGCCGAAGTGCGGACGAACATCGGCTGGTCGCCAGCACTGGCTGCGCAGCAAACCAGACACGGTTTGGCAGGTCCGACCAGATGGCGAGGAGCATTCACATGAAAGTTGAAAAAATCACTTTAAATCCAGGCGATCAGATTCCCAACAACCAGACCTTCCCTGTCATCATCTATCGACAAGTCGGCTCGCCATTCGATTCCGCTGCTTTCGAGGCACTGTTCGCACGAAACGGATGGCGCGGCATCTGGCGCAATGGTGTGTTTGCCTATCACCATTACCACAGCGGAGCGCATGAAGTTCTGGGCGTGGGGGGCGGTGAAGCGACGTTGCAGATTGGCGGGCCGGATGGGCAAACCTTGCACGTTACGCAAGGTGACTGTCTGGTCTTGCCAGCCGGCACAGGCCACATGAAGCTGAAATCCTCTGCGCATTTTCAGGTTGTCGGCGCTTATCCACCCGGCCAGGAGGCCGATGTTCAGACGTCTGCACCAACCAGTGCGATGCTTGCACAGATAAAGTCTTTGCCAAAGCCGACAACCGACCCCGTGTACGGAGCATCGGGTGGCCTGATCGATCTCTGGTGAGAATGAGCCGGGTTTTCGAAACCTGCCAGCTTCCTTCACTAGTAAGAAGTATTGAGATTGCTCCGTGATTCAAGCCTCGGAAAGCTCCTGCTTCACCGCCCCCCCCGCAACGCGCGCAATACTCAGGAGCCGCTCCACGTCGCGGCCAATCCGCGCCATGGCGGAGAGACCGACCATGGTCGAACTCACGAAATCCGCCAGACGCTCAGCCTCTTCCGGATGGCGCGCGGCAATATAGGAGCGGATCACGCCCTCTGCCGTCGTGTGAAAAACGCTGGCTGCGGCACGCGCCTCTTCATCATCGCAGCGCGTACCTTCCAGAACGAGGCAGCCAGGGGCTGCGGAATGAGCGGCATAACGCCTTGCCGCATCTTCCAGCAACGCCGCAAGGCATTCCCCAACCGGACGATCCGGCCGCAGGATATCGGCAAGAGGAATTGCTTCCGTGCCGGCGTAGAGATCAAGAACCCGCTTGTAGAGGCCCATCTTGCTACCAAAGGCGGCATAGAAGCTCGGCGGGTTGATACCCAATACCGAGGTGATCTCCGCGACGCCGACAGCATCAAAGCCACGCGCGTGGAAAAGCTGCTTGGCCGTGGCCACAGCCTGATCAGGATCAAAACGGCGCGGACGGCCGCGGGAGCGAATGTTTTTTGTATCGATCATTACATAATATCTTGACGAGTGAGCTGTTACATATTTATGTATCGATCATTAAATTAATTTTCAAGGTCATGGAGAGTGCTCGTGTTTCAAGGAAAATCCGTTCTGGTTCTCGGCGGCAGCCGAGGCATAGGCGCAGCCATCGTGCGGCGGTTTGCAGACGAAGGTGCAAAGGTAACGTTCACCTATGGCGCATCCCAAGGTGCGGCGGAACACCTGGCGAAGGAGACGGGCAGCACTGCCATACGGGCGGACAGTGCTAGCCGCGACGAAGTCATCCGCGTAGTGCGTGACAGTGGTCCTCTGGACATATTGATCGTGAACTCCGGGATTGCCATTTTTGGCGATGCTCTCGAGCAGGACCCTGATGCCATCGACCGTCTGTTTCAGATCAACATCCAGACGCCCTATCACGCCTCTGTGGAGGCGGCGCGGCGGATGCCTGACGGTGGCAGGATCATCGTTATCGGCTCGGTCAATGGAGACCGGATGCCGGTGCCGGGCATGGCCTCTTATGCCGTTTCCAAATCGGCCTTGCAGGGGCTGGCGCGCGGTTTGGCACGCGACTTCGGGCCACGCGGCATCACCATCAACGTTGTGCAGCCCGGCCCGATCGACACCGACGCGAATCCGGAAAACGGGCCGATGAAAGACCTGATGCACAGCTTCATGGCACTCAAGCGCCATGGACGGCCGGAGGAAGTGGCCGGCATGGTGGCCTGGCTTTCCGGGCCTGAAGCCGGTTTTGTGACGGGCGCGATGCACACGATCGATGGCGCATTTGGCGCCTGATAAGCAGATTGCCTGATTGTTTGCGGCCGGTTTCGGGACAGCACGATGGTGTTGCTCCCGAAACCGGCGAATAGAATGCGGCGAAGGAAATTTCGCCGCGATCTTATCGGTTTTGCCTTTGGGTGATCTATCGCGGCATTCGGGCGAAGCCCTTTGCCAAGATTGGGCCGGTTGGCCTGCCTGTTGGTGATCCGCCTGCCTGCTCAAGCGTGATCTCGTAGAGCTGGTCGCTTCTCGGGGTCGGTAAAGCCGGTCCATCGAGACGCGCTGAACGAACGCCATCGATCAGGCCGAGCGAGACCGGGCCAACATCCTTGGACGGCAATGTCCATACCTGGATCGTCTTGTCTCCAGGCACTGCAAAATCGGCCAGCATCCGCACGGTTGCTCTTTCGTTGCCGAAATCCTCAACAACGGCCTGAACCTCACCCGTCTCGTTGACGAGGACTGCGATCACCAGCGGCTCCGTTGTCCGTGTCAGGCTAAACGTAAGGCCGGCGGCGAGCACAAAGGTTGCGGCAATGGCGGACACGGCAACGGCGCGCCAGCGGTTTGTGCTGTTGTCATTTGCCGTGTGGGTGGGCTTGAGGGATGCGGATTTCGACTGGAGCGGCAGGCGGGATTCGATGTTGCTCCACAATTCGCCCTTGATGGCTGCCGGCTCAACGGTGGTATCGAGCGGCAGAAAACGCTCACGGCTGGCCGCGATTGCCGCCCGCAATTCGCCATCTGATTCCATTGCTGCTTCAACAGCCTTGGCTTCGGAGGTCTCCAGCAAGCCCAATACATAGTCATCGGCGATGGCGGGAATATCTTTGCGCTCCATCATCATGCCATGCACTCCCGAAGCGCCGAAAGGCCGCGCCTGATCCAGGACTTCGTCGTTCCAAGCGGAATGCGCAACCGGCCAGCGATTTCGCCGTGGGAATATCCGGCCACGTAGGCCATCAGGATGCCCTGTCTCTTTGTCTCCTCAAGACCGCCGAGACATTCATAAAGGCGTGAATTCCGATCAAGCTTCTGCCATGCGGCCATTACTTCATCTGCCTGCGCGCCATCGCGGAGCGTTTCAACATCCTCCACGGGGAGTTCACGCCTGCTGTCGCGCAGAAGATTAAGCGCCCGGTTTCTGACGATCGCGTAAATCCAGCCGCGCGCCGACCCCTGGTCTGCCCGATACTGGTGCGCATGGGTCCAGATGCGCACGAAGCTCTCCTGTACCACCTCTTCCGCCAGTTCCCTGCGCTTGACGATGCGCTCTGCCACTGCAATCAGCCGGCCTGCCTCGCGATCGAAAATCGCACGCAATGCGTTTTTGTCCCCTTTTGCGCAGGCAGTAAGCGCCCTGTGGAGATCGTCCGGCACGGAGCCCATCTGCATTTGAAACCTTTCAACGTCTGATCGCCAGCATGGTCGGCTTAGGCATAATACCCATCGTGGCGGCATATGGATGCATCTCGCAAATATTTTTTCGCTGTCTGCATCCAAATGCACCCTGCCCGGTGTCTTGAACTGTGGAAGCGTCGAAAACCAACCGCTGGACGCCTTCCGAACGGTTCAACGCACGGGAGAAACACCATGAATATCATCCGCTCCACTCTGATCGCCTCCGCCGCTTTCGCTGCATCGGCAAGCATCGCGGTTTCAGCACCGGTCCTCGGGCTAACCGGCGACAAGACGCTCGTCATGTTCGACACCAACAAGCCTGCCGTCACAAAGACAATGGATGTCACCGGCGTCGACAAGCTCATTGGCATCGATTTTCGCCCCGGGAACAAGACTGTCATCGGTGTAACGCCGGACCACCGCATCGTCTCCATCAACCTTGAGACAGGTGCTGCAACCGATGTGGCCAAGATGGACAAGATGCTGACCATGACCGAAGCGCCTGTTGTGGTCGATTTCAACCCAGCAGCGGATCGTCTTCGTTTCATGACCGGCACGACCAATCACCGCGTGCATCCCGATACCGGTGCGGTGACGGTTGATGGAACACTGGCTTTTGAAGATGGCGACATGCACAAGGGAGAAGCGCCAAACATCGTTGCCGCCGCCTATACCAACTCTATCGGCAAGCCGGAAAAGACGGCGATGTACAATATCGACGCGACCATCGGCGCCCTGGTTCAGCAGACGAAGCCGAATGATGGCACACTGAAGGCAATCGGCAAGCTCGGCCTCAAGGACATGCCGGCAACCTACGCATTCGATATCCACGGCGAGGAAGGCGGCAAGAACACCGCATACCTGGCCGCCGGCAACACGCTCTACACCGTCAACCTCGAAACCGGCGCTGCCACCGAAATCGGCGGGATCACAGGCGCAGACAACGGCTTGCGCGACATCACTATTCTTCCCGCGATGTGATTGGGGGTCGTAGACTGGGGATTTTAGTTGTCAGAAAGGGCTGGTCCGGTTGTGCGGGCCGGCCTCTTTTATTTAATCGGTAATGTTGACGATCAGATATTCGGAAACAGATCTTTTTGTTGGGGTGTATGACAGTCGTCCATTAACGATCGAGCGTAAGCCAACGAAAATATTGATAACACTGACACATACACCCACCGCCGTCAAAGAACCGATAAGTCCCCGCGACACCTTACCAGTTCCCTCAGTCTTGCCGTATCGCGCACCACATCGTCTTCGCTATCTTTCCATAGGCAAACACAAATACGGAACACCCTGTTCGAAATGCGTGTCTAACTCGAGATATTTTTCACCTAATGGTTGACTCCATGTGATCTATTTAAATACCTGCTACTAAAAGTTTATGCGCATATTCTAATGCTGGGGGGGCATGATGGGTGGCAGGTTGAGCTCGTGGAAAGACGCTGCAGGTCGTGCGGTGTCCTGTCTTCATACGATATCCAGAACGGGCGCCATCGCTCTTTCGCTTCTCCTTGTGATAGTGACACAGGCGCTTGCCCAGTCAGTCACGGTTTCGGCCGTCCCTGCGACGTTCAATGGCCTTGGCGATAACATCCGTTTCGATTACGTCATTGATCCCGGCTCCTACACCATCACCAGCATCAATCCCACAACCACGTCCATCAAGGGTGCAGTCGTATCCTGTCCCAGCGTGGGCAGCGGCCTTGAATGGCCCAACAAGCTGACATGTACTGCGGCTTACCGCGTCGACGAATTGGATGTCATGGCCGGGCAGTTTTCGGATTTCGCCAGTTTCTCCGGCACCCGGGTGGGCGGACATTCTTTCAGCTTTACCAGCAATACGCTCGTCGTACGCGCCGTAGCAGGCGGGCCTGTCGTCCTGTCGGTAACGTCTTCGCCCAACCCATCCTTGCCCGGCCAAGAGGTGGAAGTCACGGCAACCGTCTCCTCCATGGGCTGCAATGCCGGCCAGTCGCCTCCGGGGAGCGTCAGCATTTCCATCGGTTCCCAATCGGCCAATCTCGGTCTGGCGCCGACCGGGCCGGTGAGCCCGGCATCTTCCGCCACCTTCCGGACGACGAGCCTGTCATCCGGAACATATCCAGTAAGCGCTTCCTACACAGGAGGCAGTGGCTGCAGCACATCTTCCGCAAGCGGCTCCAATCACACGGTCGAAACCAAACCGACTGTGACGATCAATCAGGCAACAGCGCAAGCGGACCCGACGTCCCGGTCGCCGATCCTGTTCGACGTCGCTTTCGACAAACCCATTGTTGGTTTTTCCGGCGCCGATGTGCAGCTGTCCGGCACGGCCGGCGCCACCACGGCCACGATTTCTGGTTCCGGTCCAACCTATCAGGTGGCGGTGTCGGGCATGAACCGGGCCGGAACCGTTGTTGCAACGATTCCAGCCGGAAGTGTCACGACACCGGCCGGCCTCGCAAACGAGGCGTCGACGAGTTCGGACAATTCGGTCTCATACGACCCGGTCAAAATCGCCCCGGTCGCGATTGCCAATCCAGCCTATCAACAGGTCTATGGTCCGGTGGGCCTGACCGCGAGCGGCGGTAGTGCGCCCTACAGCTTTGCGGTCTCAGCAGGCACGCTGCCGGGCGGGCTTTCTCTTTCCAGCAACGGTGAGTTGACCGGCACTCCAACTCAGACCGGCAATTTCAGTTTTACCGTGACGGCAACCGACTCTGGCGGGGCGACAGGACAACAATCCTATTCCGTTTCCATTGCGGCACCCGTGATAGATATAAGTCCCACTTCCATCCCCAATGCGACGTATGACATAGCCTACAACCAGACCCTAACAGCCTCGGGCGGTGCGTCACCACACAGCTTCTCAGTGAGCACGGGCTCGCTGCCGCCGGGCCTTTCATTGGCTGGCTCAGGCGAGCTTTCCGGCACGCCGATCTTGTCGGGCACGTATAACTTCACAGTCACCGCATCCGATGTAAATGGCCAGAAGGGCAGCCGCGCTTATTCCATCAGTGTCGCATTCACTCTGCCCGATGCGCCGGTGGGTCTGATGGCAACCGCTGGTGACACCCAAGCGGCCGTGTCCTTCCAGCCGCCGCCACGCAATGGTGGTGTGGCGATCACGGGTTATATCGTGACTGCGACCCCCGCAGATGTGGCGCCGGTAGCAGGGGTGAACAGCCCCATCGTTGTCACAGGTCTAACCAACGGCCAAAGCTACACGTTCGCGGTTACCGCCGAAAATGCTGCCGGTCAGAGTGTCGCCTCCGTTCAATCAAACAGCGTTACTCCGAAAGCGTCACAGACGCTCACGTTCAACAATCCGGGGCCGCAGACGTTTGGAACGACGCCCACGCTGACGGCTAGCAGCGATTCCGGTTTGACTCCGATTTTTACTTCCGTCACGACTGGCACCTGCACAATTACAAGCAGTGGCCTTCTGACCTTTGTTTCTACAGGCACATGTACGATCAATGCGGATCAGCCCGGCGACAGCGATTATCTTCCTGCGGGCCAGATCACGCGCTCGTTCACCGTCAATCCACAGGCACCTGTCGCCAACGCGGTCTCGGTCAGTGTCGCACCTGATTCGTCCGACAACGTCATCGCTCTCAATGTGACGGGTGGAGACCCGGCCAGCGTCGCCATCGCCACGGCTCCGTCCAATGGCAACGCGACAGCAACCGGAACCATGATCACCTATACGCCAAGATCGGCATATACGGGTCAGGACAGTTTCACCTATACGGCAACGAATGTCAGCGGTGTGTCTGCGCCTGCAACCGTCACAGTTCTGGTCACGGCGACGACACTCGTCTTCTCTCCCTCCGCAGGACGGCTGACGGATGCATTCGTCGATATGCCCTATAGCCAGACCGTCACAGTATCAGGCGGCAATGCACCCTATCAATATACGAGCAGCGGCGCGCTGCCCGATGGCCTCAACCTGAATTCCGCCACCGGAGAGATCACGGGCAATCCGACGACGGAAGGAAATGCGAGCTTCAATATCACCGCACGCGACACCAACGGCGTTACCGTTTCTGCTGCCTACACCATAGCTGTCCTGGTTGCCGCGCCTGTCGCAAGCGACAGCACAGTAACCGTCGTCGCAGATAGTACCGGCAATCCCGTACCTCTCGGCATATCGGGAGGCAGGCTGGACACAATCGCTGTTATCACCGGCCCATCACACGGAACTGTCAGCGTGATCGGCACCAGTGTTACCTACACGCCGAACAGCGGCTATTCCGGCACCGACAGCTTTACCTATTCGGCGAGCAACTCTTCGGGCAATTCGACCGCCACGGTCACGATCACAGTTACACCGCCAGCGGGCGCCCTCGCCCTTTCACCCGCAGGCGGAGCTTTGACGGAAGCGATGGCAGGAGAAGCTTACAGCCAGTCCATCACGGCTTCCGGCGGCACCAACCCGCTGCTCTACAGCCTTGCCGGCGGTACATTGCCAAAAGGTATGATCCTCAATCTTTCAACCGGCGAACTCACAGGTCCGCTGGAGACCGAAACCGAGGGTGACTATAGCTTTACCGTTCAGGTGCGGGACGCTCGAGGGGCAACCGCTGCAGCAGCCTATACGCTGAAAGTGAAGTCCCGCGAAATCAACGTCGCCAACCGGGAGATCAGCGTAGCGCCGGGCGCAACACCGCCGAATATCAATCTCGCCACAGGCGCCACGGGCGGTCCCTTCACCGGCGCCGATCTCACCTTTGTCAGTCCTGCCAACGCCGGTCGGGCAAGCATCGTGAACGGCGAATTCGCTCAGGCCGGCGGTACGCAGGCGACGGGATGGTACCTCAAATTCATCCCCAATCCCGCATTCTCGGGTCAAGCCCGGGTGGGTTTTCGTCTCGTCAGTGCACTGGGTGCCTCCAACCAGGGGACCGTCACCTATAATCTCGGTTACGATGCTGCACAGGTGGCAGACGAGATAAATGATCTCGTGCATGGATTTGTCCGCGCCAGACAGAACATCATCGCGTCAACGATCAAGGTGCCGGGCCTTCTTGAACGGCGACAGATGGTCAACGCCACCAGTGCCGTCACTTCACGTGCAATGCCTTCCGGAGAGGGCATGGTTCTGAGTTTCGCCACCAGCCTTGCGCAGATCGAAGCTGCCCGAAACAACGCCGATGGCGTGACGAGAACGGAAATGCCGCTTTTCAACATCTGGCTTGACGGCTCGTTCCTTGTCCACAACCGGGATGAATCGGGAAGCAAATGGGGCAGCTTCGCCATGGTTTCAGCAGGTGTGGACTATTTGCTTTCCGACAAGGCACTGCTTGGTTTTTCCTTCCATTTCGACCGCATGACGGATCCGACGAACGGTGACAACGAGTTGACCGGTAACGGCTGGCTCCTTGGCCCCTATGCCTCGTTTGAAATCGCCAGAGGCGTTTTCTGGGACACCAGCCTGCTGTATGGCGGCTCTGCGAACGACATCGATACACCCTTCTGGGACGGTTCCTTCGATACCAGCCGTTGGCTTTTCGACACGTCGATCTCGGGACGCTGGGAAATCAATGACGTCACGACCTTCACGCCCAGATTTCGAGGTGTTTATCTATCCGAGACTATCGAAAACTATACAGTCGGCAATGACGTTGGTGACCTGATCGAGCTGCGCGGTTTCAAGGAAGAGCAACTGCGTGTCAGCCTCGGCGCCGAGATTGCGCGCCAGATTTCCCTTGAAAACGGTTCCATCATGACACCGAAATTCGGCGGAACAGTTGGCATTTCGGGGCTGGATGGAGAAGGCGCCTTTGGCTCCCTCAGCACGGGAGTAACATTTGAGACTGCGGAAAACTGGTCCATTGACGCCGGCCTCCTTTTTAACATTGAAGGCGATGGGGAAACCTCGGCTGGTGCAAGAGTGGGTGTCAGCAAAAAGTTTTAGACCAGAGGCGTCGTCACCATCACAATCGTCGGATAACCCCTTGCAGACGATGGCACTCACCATTCGATCCTTGAACCGTCATAGGCAAAAAACTGCCCTGTTTGTGCCGGTGTGAGACCATCGATTGTTTCCATCAGGCGCGCGGCAGACTGCTGCGGGGTGAACAAGTCTTTGCCCTTCGAAAATTGCTGGGACAGCTCTGTTTCGACTGTTCCGGGATGAAGTGCCACGATGATGGCCTGTGGGTTTGTGCGGGCGATTTCGATGGCTGCGGTTCGGATGATCTGATTTTGAGCGGCCTTGGATGCTCTGTAGGAGATCCATCCGCCCAATCTGTTGTCGCCAATCGAGCCAACGCGAGCGGACAGGGAGGCAAAAATGGTTCGCCTGTCTCTGCGCAGAAGCGGGGTGAAATACTTCAAGAGCAAAGCAGGGCCTATGGCATTGACCGCAAACTGCCTCGCCATGTGAACTTCGTCGATCGCCCTTATCGATTTTTCAGGACCGGCACCATCGACCGTCAAGGCACCGGTTGCATTGAATATCAGGTCGAAGGAGCCGCGCTGAGCCTCCAGACGGGCGGCAACTTCGCGCACTCTGGTTTCGTTCGTTATGTCGAGACCATCGACGCTTCGCGAGAGCGGCAAGGCGAACGCGCAACGAGGGTCGGCCTCGAAGTACGACAACAGGGCTCCACCAATGCCGCCGGATGCGCCCAAGACGATCGCCCTGTAGCCATTTTCAAGCGACTGCATCATCCATGCGCTCCATCAGCTGTTATTTCTGGACCGGAAACTCGAGCTTGCTGACGTCGTAGCCAAGCTCACGTGCTTTCATGATCATTTTATTCAGCTTCGTTATGGACGGGATGTTGCGGGCGTAGATCCACACATCGCCGGTCGACGGGTTGGCGCTGATGAACCAGGACTTATCAGGCGATTTGTAGAAAACCCAATAATTGAATGTGATGAAAAGAGGGTAGCGAACGCGCATCTTCGCATTGGTTGATCCGAAATCCTCGATCTTGCCGACGCCGTTGACCGTCTTGAGGCGACCATTCGGATTTCCTGCTCGACAGCCATCTTCTATCAGCACTTCATCCGCCGATGCTCCCTGCCGATAGGTGGAATATCCTGCAACACATCCGTCTGTCAGCAACATGGGTGTACGGCCGATTTCAAGCCAGGTACCGCGGTAATGATCGAGACCGACGGCAACTGGTTTGGGGGCTGCGGAAACCGCAAAACCGGCAAACAGAAACAGCGAAAATGTCATGGCACCAATCACGCGGTTACAATGTCTAAGCATAAACTCCTCCTGTCGATGGCACGGCTCTTGTTCAGATTTCGGATCGCCGTGAAATGCCGGCATATCTAAGGGCGATAAAGACCATGAGGCTGGCGGCAGAGAACGCATTCAGATTGAGAAGCGTTGCAAGATCGTCTGCCGACCAGGATTGCAGCGGCGCGCCCAGAAACGTCCGCGAGAAAAAGAAAGCGATGAAGACGAGGATTGCCATCGCATATTGCCAGAGCTTCTCGTCTGCGCGGAACGACATGGCTGCAAGCATGATGCAGGCTGCGAAGAAAAATTCGGTGCCAGAAGCCTGGCCGAATAGTTTGGTTTCAAACAGCGTGTCGATTGTTCCCACCAAAGGGAGAGCGAGGCGCGCGGCCAACGGGGATTTTTTCGCCAGGAATGGTATCGCGAGAAAGAATGGCACCGACAATAGGGTGACAAGCGATGCCGCAGCTCCGTCATCGACCAGATACCACACGTAAAGCGGATAAAATGGCTTGTTGAGGATGATGACCCAGGCAACGGTTATGGTTGCTCGCGTCAGATCATCTCTTGCAGCAGACCCTGCATTTGCGGGCTGGCTAGCGCGGCTTTGAATCTCCATCGGACCCAGATTCGTCTCCCTTTTCGCCTGAACATTGAAGGCGCAAGCCATGTACGAAAGGCGAGCCAATTTGGTTTCATCCTGCCAAGAAAACTTTAGTCATCCTGTTCGTCACCATTGTTGCGACGCTGGGACCATACCCCGCCAATGAACCACGACTGAATAATCTCTTCAGCTTCCGTTCCAACGGGACCGTCTACAACAAAGACGTTCAACCGCGGTCTTATCCGCCTGAGGAGACAGTCATGATCCGTACGTCTTTCGTTGCAATTGCACTCTCCGCTCTCGTTGGCTTCACCGCCACGGCTCCCGCCATGGCCAACGATGTGCGCATCGAACAATATGGGTGGTCGAACTCTGCCGGTGGTGCACAGGAAGGTTATGGCAACCGGATCCGCACCTACCAGAACGGCGGCTATAGCGTGCCGCTACACATGCCGGGTGCGCTTCAGGCTATCGTCACATTCGGCGCTGAAAAAATCGACCTATCTACCGAAGCAAAAGGTATTCTGCACATCGTTGCAATTTATGCCCACAATCGCCTCAGGGCGCTTCTTGAGCAACAAAGCGGCGCTGGTAGGAAAAACGCGCCCTATATAACCCAGCACGAACGCGACGTAATTCGCTGGTGTGCGGAAGGCAAGACCAATTGGGAGATTGGGCAAATTCTCGGGCGCTCTGAGAAAACCGTCCAGCATGAGCTTCACAATGCCCAGCGGAAGATGAACTGCGTCAACCGTGCGCAGCTCGTAGCCGAAGCCATCCGCATAGGCATCATTCGCTGACAATAGGCAGAACGGCCTATTTACCCAAAAGCGCGCTGCATTATCCCTACCCCCCGTAAGTCTGTGGGGGTTTTAATGCTTCGATATTTTAAGGGTTCATCGCTCCAAGCTTCTGGTTTTGCAGAGCGAGTTTGGCAATTCAGGCACAGGCATTTTGTCGAACGATTCGGATGGGGGGCGCTTCGTAAACCAGATTGCCGGGAAATGGATATCTTCGATACAGACGAGGCCGTTCATCTCGTCCTAGAAGATGAAGGTATCATCCTAGGCTATTCTCGACTTCTCACCACAAACGCTCCGCATCTGCTCTCCGACGTCTACCCAGAAATCATGGGAGGCATCGACTATCCGCGCCAAAAGAGTGTTTATGAATGGACGCGATGCGTTGCGGAGCCAGGCGCAAGATTATTTGGTGTAGAAGCCTCGCACATGCTGCTTACCGGCGTTGCCGAATTCTGCCTAAGTGCCGGCATTGAAGCTCTCATAGTTGAGACACATCCGAAGCTGGTCAATCTGCTGGTTTCAAATCTCTGGGATGTGACGCCCCTAGCGGCGCCGATGGTATACGATGGTGCGCTTGTAGTGCCGATTCATGCTGTTCCTTCTCCCGCCGCGCTGGCGTCTCATCACCGCGGCGCTGGCATCAACGGCAGCGTTTTAGAAGTGGCCGCTGACGCCTCAAATCCAGTGACTGGGCAAACCCTGACCACGTTTGTTCGCCACGCGCATACTGGCCTGACTGGAGAGGTGACCTATGCATAATCCGCTGACCGAGCATGCCGTCGCGCAATACATTGCTGAACAGACGGACGAGTTGATCACCTTAGTCAATTTTTGCCAACCGAGCGATCGACTACATTTCCTCACCTACCTGTTGGATATGGTCCGTTCAGAAGCAAAACAAATTTATGAAGAGGCGCCGAAACGAAAGCCGATGCTTGTGTATTCTAGAACCGAGGCACCTGCTGACGATTGATCTTAGAGTGAACGTTTGAAGAGACTGAGTGGATTACCTGCCTTCCGGCTTTTTTTGCGTCAGTCTATGGGGCTAAAAAATCCCGGCTCCCGCTTTTTTTGACTCAGTATGAGGGGTGGAAAAACGTTCCGGCTTTTTTTCTTCGGCCAGTCCATAACCAATAGCGAGCAAAAGAGTGAGAGGCGCTGAGTATCCGCTTCCAGCCTAGCCTTTACTACCACCTACGCCACTCTTTAACGCGTAGGTCCGTTACGGGTAGTCTAGGGGTTTTTCAACTATTATCGCCCGAACTTATGGAATGTTGCGAGATACCCAGCGCCATAAGACATACGACAAGGGGAGGTCGCCGGCAACTCCATCCGATCTCCCTAGGGTTACCCATGCCAGTACTCAAGAATGCACTGGACCAGATAGTCGCACAATGAACTGCGCCCCATTTCGACCGGACAGTCGGCATAAGCAGAAAGGCTCAAGCACAGGCTTGGGTATAGGCTTATGTCTAACGACTATCGACACGTTGAATTGCTGACGGGTGATGTTCGTCGCAGGCGGTGGACAACCGAGCAAAAGCTGACAATCATTGAGCAGAGTTTCGAACCCGGCGAGACGGTATCTTCGACCGCTCGCCGTCATGGCGTCGCGCCCAATTTGCTTTATCGGTGGCGCAGGCTCTTGAGCGAGGGAGGTGCTGCAGCCGTGGATTCTGACGAGCCGGTTGTCGGAAATTCGGAAGTGAAGAAACTGGAGGATCGCGTCCGGGAGTTGGAGCGCATGCTCGGTCGCAAGACGATGGAGGTCGAAATCCTCCGCGAAGTCCTTTCCAAAGCGGACTCAAAAAAACGGATATCGCGGCCGATCTTGTTGCCGAAGGACGGTTCGCGATGAAGGCCGTCGCAGACACGCTGGGCGTCTCCCGTTCCAACCTCATCGAGCGGCTGAAAGGCAGATCAAAGCCGCGTGGGCCATACAACAAGGCCGAGGATGCAGAGCTTCTGCCCGCCATCCGCAGGCTGGTGGATCAAAGGCCAACCTATGGCTATCGGCGGATCGCCGCGCTCCTCAATCGCGAAAGGCGAGCCGCCGATCAGCCTGTCGTCAACGCCAAACGGGTCCATCGCATCATGGGTAACCACGCCATGCTACTGGAGAAGCACACAGCCGTTCGCAAGGGCCGCCTCCACGATGGCAAGGTCATGGTCATGCGTTCCAACCTGCGCTGGTGCTCGGACGGCCTGGAGTTCGCCTGCTGGAATGGCGAGGTCATTCGGACCACCAGTGCGCTAGTCGGAAAGGGTGGTCAGAAGCTCCCCGCCTCTGTTCAGCACACTTGACCGAGGCGACACCGGTTCAGAACCGGTGGACGCAGGAGATGGTGTTATCAACCATGCACCGGGATAATCAGTCCGGATGTGCCGGGAATTGAGGCAAATTCCACTGCCGGCTGCGAAGTGGAGCGCGCCCGCCGTTGCTTCCTTCGACAAAACGGCGCTTCGGATTTCATAGAGTTTTTTTTCTCCATCGAGGGCGAGCGTGACATCGTCAAGAGCGAAATCATCAATGCGAATAGCTTGGCCCGTGGGCGTGTCGATTACCCACCTGTCGGAATCGATGAAACCGTCAGTATAGACATTGCCGGAGGAGGCACGCAGGAACGTGCCCTTCGGCAAGACAATGCCGTCGACGATATTCCCTTCGGCAAGGACACATCGGCTGAAAGCGGATACATCCCCGTCAGCCTTCAGGTCGAACTCCACCAGTTGTGCCGCATCGCAGCGCCAGCCGCTCTGCAGGGTCACGCCGTTGCCCGTCACCCGCATCGTCTCCGGAACAAAGCCGACGGTCTCATAATTTCCGTTGGTTTTTATCGCGATATAGCGGGCGATCTCGACGGCATCGACATTCGCGACCCGCACGGGATGGGGGAAGACCGCGCGGTTGAAGGATTCCCTGGTGTCGGCCACGGCCAGTTCAAGTTTCGTGCCTTTGGGCATGTCGATCTGGCCAAGGCGCACCGGCTCCCCAAGCTCCGGGCGATAGCTAGACGCCATTTCCCTGTCATAGGCACGCATCTGGAGACAGAAATTAGCGAACTGCCAAAGTGTAAAAATCGCAATGGCGGTCGCCAGGCCATAGGGCAGCATCATCGGGCGCGCCCAGCGGCCTCCTGCGTATCGTGCAACCAACACCACTGTCCAGATACCCCAGACCAGTGTCGTGGCAAGAAGGAAGGCAAGCAAAAGCAGCGTTTCGACGGAGGGTAGTGCAACTGGGATCATGCGAACCAACGAAATGATGCGGATCGGTAGCGATCCTGACAGGCAAGATAGCTCTACCCGACGAATGGTGCATTGTTCAACGGCCTGATCTGCCGGCCGGCACGCCACTGAATTCGATCCGGCTGCCTCAGCCTGTCGCAAAACGTCCGGTCAGGACGATGGACGGGCAGCATATTGCTCGAACTCGACAAGGCTCGTCGGCCTCGCAAAAAGATAGCCCTGAAACAATCGGCAGCCGTAGGACAGCATCATCCGCAGCTCCGCCTCGGTCTCCACGCCTTCGGCCAGAACTTCCAGCGAAAGATCGTGCCCCATCTGGACGATATTTCGCGTGATTGTCGCCATACGCCCGCTTTCGGTCACTCCCGTCACGAAGCTGCGATCAATCTTGATCTGTTTGAGCGGCAATTGCCGCAGGTAGCTTAGTGAGGAGTAGCCAGTGCCGAAATCGTCGAGTGAAATCGTAAAGCCGGAACGATCAAGGAGCTTCATTTTCGCGATCGCTGCCTCTATGTCGAATAGGAAAACGCTCTCGGTCAGCTCCAGCTTTAGAAGCTGTGGCTTGATGCCCTGAGACGAGGCGGCATCAAGAAGCTGCCCGGAAAATCCCGCGTCGACGAAATGATCGGCAGTGATGTTGATCGACAAGGTGAGATTCTGGGTTGCCGGGTTCTCTTGCCATCTCGCAAGTGTCTTGCAGGCTTCCGCAATGACCCAAGCGCCGATTGTCGGCATGAAACCGGTTTGCTGCGCAAGCGCGATGAAATCGGCTGGCGGGATGTATCCCCGTTTCGGGTGGTTCCACCGCAACAGCGCCTCTGCGCCAAGCAGCGTGCCATCCGCGCGAACCTGCGCCTGGTAGAAAAGTTCAAACTGGCCATTCGAAAGCGCGGAGCGCAGTTCCAGGGCTTTTTTTGTATGACTGCGAAACTGCGCCTGCATGGCGGCGACACCGCCACACAGCATCAACGCTGCGAAAACACTGTTGAACCAGGCGCTGATGCTGCGCACATCCTGCGGCATGGGAGTACTGAACGAAAACCGCGCGGCGGACGCGCAGAAATAAACAAAGGCCACGAGACTTGCCGCGATGACCAGAAACTGGGCGGCGGAACGCTGGCGTTGAAAATTCATGTAGCCGACGAAGATTATGACGAGCAGGTAGAGATGCGTCGTCCTCGGTACGGTATCGTCGGAGACATCGATAGCGACGGAGTACCAGCAGACGAACAGGATGCAGGCGCTCTGAGCCAAGATGAGTCCGAGGGAAAAGTGGCCTATCAGACAAGTTAGCCAGCACGGAACGATTGCAACCCCCAGAATGAGGAGGCTGAGCGCAATGCCCCATCTTTCCGTGAGAATGAAAAACAAGAACCAGCCAGCCGCCAGCGCCACGCCCATCCAGGCTGCAACTCGACACAGGAGAAGAAGATGCTGCGAATATTCCTCTCGGTCTTTTGTTTTCTGAAAAGGCATGCTGACCCTTGGCTTGGACTACGGGGCGAGCCCGCTCCTTGATGCAAAAGCCGAACGGAAGCTAGACGAGGTCGCCGAACTTCGCAGATTTCAAAAAACGGGGTTAAGCAAACAGGAATGAAATACACAAATTTTGCACGATCAAATCATGCACAATCAATCGCATATCCATTTTTCCCGCTTCGCCGGCCTCAGCGGCCTGCGCCAACCGAGGAGACACCTTCGCCGCATCTCACCCAAGGGCGAAGCGGCGCCGGATTGGTTCACATGCGCGTGTTTGCAGCGATCTAGACGCGCGCCATGAGGTAGTGCCCAACGCCCCAGACCTTACCGTCTTCGTGCCCGAAAAGACCTGCCGTCGCGAGGAAGAACAGTCTCCAACGACGTTCCCACAAGCGCGCATCGTTGCCATAGACCCTCTGCAGGATCGGTCGGATACGGTCGATCTCCCGGTCGAAATTTCCAAGCCAGTCGAGGGCCGTCCGGCGATAATGTGATCCCGACCAGCGCCACTCCTGTTCCACGGTGAACTGCGCCGGGAAACGGTGAGGAAGATCGAAGGCAGGCATAATGCCGCCGGTGAAGAAATGCTGCGCGATCCAGTCTGCCCGGTTGCCATGGTCGAAACGATAGGATCGATCCCGGTGATTGAAGACGTGAAGGAAGAACTTGCCCTCGGGCGTCAGCCAGGAGCGGACGCGCTCGAACAATGCCTGCCAGTTCGACATGTGCTCGAACATTTCTACCGATACGACACGGTCGAAACGCTCGTCAGTTGTGAAATCATTCATATCGGCGGTCATCACCGAGATGTTCGACAGCCCACGCTCATTTGCACGTTCGATTATATATTCGCGCTGCGAAGCCGAATTTGAAACGGACGTAATCCGCGCATTGGGAAACCGACCGGCCATATAAAGGGAGAGCGAACCCCAGCCACAGCCGAGTTCGAGAATATTCATCCCGTCCTGCAATCGGGCATGCGAAACAGTCTCCTCCAGCGCCAATGTTTCAGCCTCATCCAGCGTTGTCTGAGCATTGGGATAAAAGCAGCAGGAATATTTTCTTTGCGCGCCAAGGACGATTGCAAAGAATTCAGCCGGCACCTCGTAGTGCTGCCTGTTCGCCTCGTCGGTGTGTGTGGCGACGGGAAATTTCGCCATATCAGACACAAAAGCGTTTTCTTCCGCCGCCGGAACGCCGGCAAGTCGCCGTTTGGTGCGCGCGCAGAGCATGTCGATGCCGGCAAGCGTCATATTGTCACTCAGCGGTGCGCGTTCGGCAGCATTGATGGCGAATGCGAGCATGTTCATGGCGTGTCCTCATTCTTGCGTGGCCCCGGAAAGAAGGCGTTGACGCGGTTTTGCAGGGCGCGGAATTTCTCTCCGCGTGATTTCAGCATGTGTTCTTCGAGCGGGGGAATGCCGGAGACGTGGACGAGCAGCCAGTACATCATGGCTGGAGCAGCAAGCGACAGCCATGACAACGGCTGCGCATGGATGGCCAACAACGGAAAGCCGCACCAGAAAAGCCACTCGAAAAAGTAGTTGGGATGACGCGAATAACGCCACAGACCAGTCTCGCAGACGCCGGTTTTGGCCTCCGGGGTTTTTCTGAACTGTGAAAGCTGTGCATCGGAGGTCGCTTCGCCGACAAGCGCACCAGCCGCGACGATAAACGCTATCACATCGATAATGCTTGGAAATGGCAAAGGATTGCTGGCGGCAAGATAGACGGCGAGAACCAGCACAAAGGCGGCAACGGCCTGGATCTGGAGAAAAGCGAAAAGCCGCAATGAGGCATTGCTGCCCCATTCTTCTATAAGCTTCGCGTAACGTGGATCTTCGCCACCTCCCCTCGTCCGCATGCCGATGTGTCCCGCGAGCCGCAGCGACCACACCAGTACAAGAAAGAGAACCGCTCCCCGGCGCCAGCTATCTCCATCGGAAAACAAGACGGCAACCACGCCGCCGAGCCCGACACTCGCAGACCAGACGGTGTCGATCCAGCCACTCGATCCTGTGTAACGCTGCAACGCCCAGGCTGCCGCCATCAGAAGCGACATCAGCACGGCAAGGGCCACCACAACAGACATCATCACCATTCCGCTCACTGTATTCGAAGGCCTTCAGACCAAGTTTCCAGTGGCAACTACGGGCGAGACGGCAAAAGAGTTTCAGGCGCCTGACAAAATTCTGAAAAATTTGCGCGCCGCTGAAACTTATCGATCCGCTCCTTCGTATCTGTCGCAGGCCGTAAAACTGAATTGTGAATGCAATAGCGAGGAACCATGTTCGATACCGAAGCCAAAAGAAAAGACAGCCGGCGAAACATCGCCGTGATCGGAACAGGCATTTCCGGTCTGTCTGCGGCCTGGCTTTTGTCGAAACGGCATGATGTCACGGTTTTCGAGGCTGCGGACCGCGTCGGCGGCCACAGCAACACCGTGACGTTCAAAACTGAACAGGGGGCAGTGTCTGTCGATACGGGTTTCATCGTCTATAATGAGGTGACGTATCCCAATCTGACGGCACTTTTCAAAACGCTGGGAGTGACGACCGCAGCCTCCGACATGTCCTTTGCCGTTTCGCTGGATGATGGCGGTTTCGAATATTCCGGCGGCTCTGGCTTTGGCCTTTTGGCGCAAAAGAGAAATGCCGTCAGACCGCGCTTCTGGGCAATGCTTGCCGACCTCTTGCGCTTTTATCGCAATGCCCCGCGCGATCTGCCGATGATGGGCGGCATGTCGCTCGATGAGTATCTTTCGCAAAACAACTATGGCGACGCCTTTCGCAACGATCATCTTTACCCGATGGCCGCAGCCATATGGTCTACCCCGGCCATGGAAGTCGGCCGTTACCCGGCAGCACATTTCGTGAAGTTCTGCAGCAATCACGGCCTGCTGTTGCTCCGCAACCGGCCCGTCTGGCGCACCGTTGTCGGCGGGAGCCGGGAATATGTGAAACGACTCACTGCGCCATTCGCCGATCGCATTCGGCTCTCGACACCCGTCACACGCATCCACCGCCTGGCGGACGGGGTCGAGATCGCCAACACTAACGGCGAATTCGAACGGTTCGACGATGTGGTGATTGCCACACACGCAGATCAGGCGCTGGAGATGCTGACGGACGCGACGCAAGCCGAACGGCGCATTCTCGGCGCGTTTGGCTATACGAAAAACAGGGCGGTACTGCACACGGACAGCAGTTTCATGCCCCGCAGGCGCGCCGCCTGGTCAAGCTGGAACTATGTGGCCGATACACGCATTGAAACGGGGCAGCCGAGCATCACCTACTGGATGAACAAGCTTCAGCCTCTGGGTGAAATCCCTGACACCTTCGTAACGCTGAACCCGACGCGCGAACCGGAAAAGGGAAAAATCATCACCGAGGAAACCTACCACCATCCTGTTTTCGATGCCGGCACCGAGCAAATGAGGCAGGAACTGTGGGCGTTGCAGGGTTTGCGAAACACCTGGTTCTGCGGCGCCTATTTTGGCTCGGGTTTTCATGAAGACGGCATTCAGGCGGGGCTTGCCGTCGCCGAGGATCTGGGCGGCCTGTCGAGGCCCTGGAAGGTTACCGATGATAGCGGCCGGATCGTCCGTCTGAATTTGGCTTCGCGGAAAAGAACGATCAAACTCGTTGAGGCGATCCCATGACGCCTCATTTCTCCTCCGCCCTTTTTCCCGGACATGTCATGCATGCGCGCTTCAAGCCGAAAGCGCACCGGCTCGCCTATCGCATTTACTCGCTGCTTCTCGACCTTGATGAACTCGACGCGCTTGACCGTAAGCTGCGGCTGTTCTCCGTCGATCGTTTCAACCTGTTTTCCTTTCACCGCCGGGACCGCGGCGACGGGAGCAAGATGGAATTGCGCAACCAGATCGAAAACGCCATGACGGCCGCAGGCATGACCGTCGATGGTGGTCCGATCCTTCTGCTCACCATGCCGCGCATCCTTGGCTGGGCCTTCAATCCACTCAGCGTGTTTTTCTGCCACGGCCGGAACGGGTCTCTCAAAGCCATTCTCTGGGAAGTCGACAACACGTTCGGCGAGCGGCATTCCTACCTTATCCCGGTGGAGACCGAAGGTGCGGCCGAGATCGTCCAGCGCTGCGACAAGGCCTTCTATGTCTCGCCTTTCATGGACATGGATCTCCGTTATGTATTCCGTGTCATTCCACCCGGCGACAAGCTGAAGATCGTTATCGATACATTTGACGACGAGGGGCCAGTCCTGACTGCAAGGCATCTGGCGCGGCGTGTCGAGCTGACCGATGGCGCGCTGCTGAAGGCTTTTGTCACCATCCCCTTTCTTACCCTCAAGGTTGTTGCCGGCATCCATTGGGAAGCACTTAAAATATGGCTCAAGGGTGTGCGGTTAAGAAAACGACCGCGTCCACCGTCTGCCCCTGTCTCCTTCATTCACCCATCACCATCGCAAATCGAGGCCAAACTTCATGACCCCGTTTGACAATCTCAACGAACTATCGCTGGAAAACACGCAGATGCGGCAACGCACCGGTCCCGAAGGCTGGCTCATGGCCAAGCTCTTGAACAACGTCTCCAAGGGCAGACTGCGCGTCATGCTGCCCGGTGGCGGCGTGATTGAGAAATCCGGGGAACATGAGGGCACAGAGGCGACGCTTGTTCTCCATCGCTGGCGCGCGCTACGGCGGCTTATCCTCAATGGCGACATCGGTTTTGCCGAGGGTTACATCGAAGACGACTGGTCCACACCGGATCTGACAGCCCTGATCCGTTTTGCGGCACAGAACAACGACGCTTTCGGGGGATCGACGCGCGGTAGCCTGCCCATGCGCCTCATCAATCGTCTTGGCCACCGGCTGAACGCCAATACAAAGCGCGGCAGCCGCCGTAACATCGAGGCCCATTACGATCTCGGCAACGAATTCTACCGGCAATGGCTCGATTCCTCGATGCTCTATTCGTCGGCGATTTTCGACGATACGACGCCAACGCTTGAGGCGGCCCAACTCAAAAAACTCAACCGCATCGTCGACAAGCTGCAATTGAGCGGCGGTGAGAGCGTATTGGAGATTGGCTGCGGCTGGGGCGCGCTTGCAATCCACCTCGCGACCCAGGCGGATGCCAACGTTACCGGCCTCACCCTTTCGCCATCTCAGTTGAATTGGGCAAAGGCGGCAGCGGAGAAAACCGACAAGGCTGAGCATATCGATCTCAGGCTCGAGGACTACCGCGATGTCGAAGGCAAGTTCGACCGCATCGTTTCCGTCGAGATGTTCGAAGCGGTTGGTGAGGCCTATTGGCCGAGCTATTTCGAAACACTGAAACGCTGCCTGAAACCTGGCGGGCGCGCGGTGCTGCAAATCATCTCCATTGAACCTGCCCGGTTCGATAATTACCGGCGAAACGCGGACTTCATCCAGAAATACATCTTTCCCGGCGGCTTCCTGCCATCTGACGAAGCCCTTGAAAGAGCAATCGGCAGGGCGGGTCTGAGCCTCACCGATACCGAGCTTTTCGGCCAGTCCTATGCCCGCACGCTGGCGGAATGGCGGCAGCGTTTCCATGCGCGCTGGCAGACAATCTCGCTGCTGGGTTTCGATGACCGCTTCAGGCGGCTCTGGGATTATTACCTCTGCTACTGCGAAGCCGGCTTTACCGAGGGCACCATCAATGTTGGCTTCTACACGATCGAGCACAAATAAGAGGCGGGGCAACAACTGCGGAGAAAGACGATGAAAATCAATCCCTTGATAATCGCATCCGTCCTGGGTCCGATGCTTGCGGCCTCTGGTGCCGGAGCAGCCGACATCGACGGAAACTGGGCGCGCGGCGACGGCAACGCCAAAGTGCTGATCGCGCCCTGCGGCGACAATATTTGCGCCACCAATACCTGGATCAAGCCGGGCACGCCCGAGGAAAAGACCGGTGACCGGCTGATCATGACCATAAAGCCAGATGAAACAGGCGTCTATTCGGGCACCGCCTTCGATCCGCAACGCGACAAATCCTACAAGATAACCGTGACGGTTGATGGCAACAGCATGACTACCAAGGGCTGCATTGTCGCTGGTCTCCTGTGCAAAGGCATTACCTGGGCCCGCATCAACTAGACTCTGGAAAGGACAAACCGATGAAGACCTATATCTCAGCCTACTTCTTCACCCTCATCGCCTTTCTGGTGATTGACTTCATCTGGCTAAGCACCATGGCGTCGCGGCTTTATCGCCCGGCGATCGGCGATCTTCTGGCTGAGAACTTCCGGCTGGCCCCGGCGATCATCTTTTATCTCATCTACGCGGCCGGACTGACCTTTCTTGCGGTTCGTCCGGCCCTCATATCAGGCCAGTGGACGACCGCGTTGCTTTATGGTGCAGCCGTCGGCTTCATGGCCTATGCCACATATGATCTCACCAATCAGGCAACGTTGAAAAGCTGGTCCACGACGTTGACCATCGCTGATCTTCTGTGGGGCACCTTCGTGTCCGCAGCCGCTGCCATCATCGGTTACCTCGTCACCGTACGGCTGGTCGGTCCACTGCAAAATCCGGCAGGTGTGTTATGACAGCGACCATCCCTGCCAGCTGCTTCCACCCGGCCAATTTTTGGCCGGGAAGACGTGAACTTCATTTCGCGCATGCCTTGCCTTCCCACAAAGGACAACCCTATATAGGAGGCGCAAGAAGGGATGTTCGAATGCAGGGTACAGAGATAGCAACGCTCATAAACCGCGTCGGCATGGGCGATCGCTCGGCATTCGTTTCCCTCTATCAAGCCACCAGCCCGAAGCTTTATGCCATCTGCCTGAAAATCCTGCGTGACAGGACCGAAGCCGAAGAAGCGCTTCAGGAAGTCTATATCAAGATCTGGCAACGAGCCCTCACATTTGCAGCAAGCGCCGGCACACCGTCGACGTGGCTCGCCGCAATCGCCCGAAACCATGCAATCGATACGATCAGGGCCCGCAAACCCGTGGGCGACGACATTGACGAAGCCTATGACCTTGCCGATGACAGCATCCGCAATCCGGAGCAGCAGGTCGTTCTGGCCGATGAGGGTCGCAGGATCGACAATTGCATGCAGGAACTTGAAACCGTTCATGCGCAGGCGGTGCGTCGTGCCTATATCGAAGGGCTGAGCTATATCGAACTCGCCAAGGAATTGCGGGTGCCACTCAACACGGTCAGAACCTGGCTGCGGCGAAGCCTTCTCAAACTCAGAGAGTGCATGCAGCGATGACAACGAGCGAAAACAGCGAGGGCATGCATTCGCGCGACGAAATCCTCGCTGGCGAATATGTGCTCGGCGTGCTGCCGTTTGAAAAGCGTCGTGAGGTCGAGCGGCGAATGCAGGACGACAGGGTCTTCGCGCAACTGGTCCACCGTTGGGAAAGCGAATTTTCAGACTTCAACGTGGATTACGAAGAACAGGCGCCGAGTGCGGCCATTCTCGCCCGCATTGAAGAACGCCTGTTCGGCAGCAAGACCAGCAACGCCAATGGCAGCCTGTGGAGTTCCGCATCCTTCTGGCGATGGATATCGGTCGCCACGAGCGCGGCTGCCGTGGCAGCAATCGTTTACGCCGCATTTCCCGAAAAATGGCAGGGCACAGCTCCGCTGGTAGCCGAACTTTCGACAACGGACAGTCAGGTCAACCTGCTTGCATCCTATGATGCAGAGACCGGCAGGATGCACATTATACCGGTTGCGACCGGCAAGGCCGATGAGAAATCACTGGAACTGTGGCTTGTGATGGATGGCGGCAAGACCCGCTCGCTCGGTGTCTTCCAGCCCGGAACGAATGGCGATCTCATTATCCCGGCGGATATGCGTAACAACATTTCGGAAGGCACGACCTTCGCGATCAGCGTGGAACCCTTCGGTGGATCACCAACTGGTCAGGCAACCGGCCCTGTTATCGCAATCGGTACCGCAAGAAGGCAGCTTTAAGGCGTCACGCCTTCATGCGCTTTTGCCAACTGCTGAAACATGATTTCAGTCTGCGCACCGTTTAGTGTTTGCGCAATCATCGAGCATTGCAAGCGCGTTCTTTATTGCGGCACCGGAGGCGGTATTGTCGAAAACGCACCAGGATTCGGCGGAAAGGCGTTTTCTAAACGAGAGGATTTCGGCGGCGCTGTAGTCGGAATAATAAATCCGGCGAGCGCCGTGGAGCCGGACATATTTGGGCGGCTCGGAAAAATCACTCGCCGGCCAGACCGGTGCAGGATCGGCCAGCACACGATCAATGGCATAGCGTTGCAGAACCTCTTGCGCTGAATGCGTAGCCCAACTTGTGTGACGCGGTTCGAGTACGAGCATGCCGGAAAAGGTCTGACGCATAGCGTCTAACGCGGCCTCCGCGTCGGAGACATCAAATGTGAGATTGGGTGGCAACTGGCACAATAAGGGTCCAAGCTTGCCATCCAGCGCCGCAAGTTCCCCAACAAATGCCTTGAAGACTTGTCCGATTTCCCGCAACCGGCGCTCATGCGTGATCTCGCGCGGCAGCTTCACGGCGAAGCGGAAGTCATCGGGCACCGAATTTGCCCAACGCTCGAACGTCGTTGGCCGGTGGTGGCGATAAAAGGTGGAGTTGATCTCGACGCCGTTGAATACGGCAGCATATCGGCTAAGCCCACTTCCCGTTTCGGGAAAACGGTGCGCCACAGTCTTGGGGATCGACCATCCAGCTGTTGCAATGACCGGCACTTTCACCTGCCCCGAGGCTATCAAAGAGAAGGCCGGCACATGCCGACCTTCCCTGTTTCTAACGCTTAGCGTCTGTAACGCAGACGTTCCTGTTCGATTTCAGTGGGCTCATAAGGATCGAGCGTGTCGTCAAACCGTGACCAACCGTCTTCGGCATAGGCCGCGCGCCGCTTGTCCGGATCAACCCAGTTGGACTGGCGCAGGACTTCTTCGGCGTCCGTGTAAAGGCTGTCCTCGACCTTCGCGGTCACGAGCGTGCCACCCCGGCGAACGCCTTCTGCGTAAACATGGGCATGGTCTTCGGAAACGCCGGCGTCCGTCAGCGCGCCGATAAGGCCGCCGGCGGCGCCGCCTGCGACGGCACCGGCAACAGCGCCTGCCGCCGTCGCGGCAAGCCAGCCTGCCGCAACCACCGGTCCGACGCCGGGAATTGCCATGATGCCAAGGCCTGTCAACAGGCCGCCAACACCACCGACAGCAGCGCCGATGCCGGCACCCGTGCCTGCGCCTTCAGCAGCTTTTGAATCATTGCCATGGCGTTCGTCTGCATTGTTGGAAACAATGCTGATATCTTTAGACGGGACGCCGCGTTGTTCCAGTGCAGTAACGGCGGCGCTGGCATCGGAGTAGTCGTCGAAAAGTCCGGTAACGGTCTTCATAGGATTCTCCCAAAGATTGAATTAGTTAGCGACAATATTGCCCTGATAGTCGAGCGCCACGTTTACAGACTTGCCGTCCTTCGAGGCCTTGGCCTGCCACACGCCCTTGTCGTTGAGCGTAAGACCGGTCACTTCGGCATATCCGGCGTCCATAAGGCGTTTATTCGCCTGTTCCTCGGTAAAGCTGTTTGCGCCTTCCACAGGCGCAGTCGCATTCTTGGTGTCTGGCGTAGCGACGGCAGGATTGCTGCCATCGGTGGCTGGAGCGGTGGACGTCTGAGCGAAGGCGCCAAGGGTCGACGCGCCGAGAAGCGCGGCGGCTAAAAGAAGCTTTTTCATGATTTTTCCTCGTTGTAGCCTTCAGTGCAGGCTCGACAGGGAAACAACATGTCGGGCCTCATGGTTCCGCCAATCTGAAAATAGAATTTGCAGACCTTGCAGTTCCATCATCGTCAAAACGCCACAGAACTATCTCTGCCGGATGAGGAACGTCCGCCTATTCAACCGGTTACTGGCATCGCTGCGATGCCACCGCAGACCGGAGTGTGAATTCTTTTCCGGGAGCAGGAACATCGTCTCCACTCAGGGGTTGTCCAGTTACATCATTCAAAGTTGATCGGATTCCACATGCCTGCGGAAACTACATTGCATGACCTGTTCCTCGATACGCTCAAGGACATCTGTCTCGCCGAACAACAAGTGCTGAAGGCTCTGCCGAGGACCGTGCGGGGACCCTTCCAAGCTTAGGCCGCCTTTTAGGGCGGCTTTTTCATTTCCGGGTCGGATAGGCCCCTTCCAATCAGGAGCCACACCATGGCCAAGACCACCTCCACATCACCAAGCGACAAGACCGAAACCGTGACGATCCATGACCAGAAGCTGGAGCGCGGTGCTGGCGGCGAGCTGCATCAGACAGCCGAAAACGACGCGCCGGTGCTGACGACCGCTCAAGGGGGGCCGGTCGCGGACGACCAGAATTCTCTAAGGGTCGGGCCGCGTGGTCCGCTCGTCGTTGATGATTTCCATTTCCGCGAAAAGATCTTCCATTTCGACCATGAGCGCATTCCCGAGCGCGTCGTGCATGCTCGCGGTTACGGCGCGCATGGCTTCTTCGAGACCTACGAGTCCTTCTCCGCATACACAAAGGCGGATTTCCTGCAGCGCGCCGGCGAAAAGACACCAGCCTTCGTCCGTTTCTCGACGGTTGCGGGCAACAAGGGCTCAGCTGACCTTGCGCGCGACGTGCGCGGTTTCGCAGTGAAGCTCTATACACAGGAAGGCAACTGGGATCTCGTCGGCAATAATATTCCTGTCTTCTTTATTCAGGACGCCATCAAGTTTCCCGACCTGATCCACGCCGCCAAGCAGGAACCTGACCGGGCTTTTCCGCAGGCGCAGACGGCCCATGATAATTTCTGGGACTTCATCAGCCTGACGCCGGAAAGCATGCACATGGTCATGTGGGCCATGTCGGATCGTACAATACCGCGATCTTTCCGCTTCATGGAGGGTTTTGGCGTTCATACCTTCCGCCTGGTCAACGCCAAGGATGAATTGACCTTCGTCAAGTTCCACTGGAAGCCGAAGCTCGGGCTTCAATCGGTCGCCTGGAACGAGGCGGTCAAGATCAATGGCGCCGATCCCGATTTCCATCGCCGCGATCTGTGGCAGGCGATCCAGTCCGGCAACTTCCCGGAATGGGAATTGCAGGTGCAGCTCTTTGATCAGGAGTTTGCCGACAGCTTCGATTTCGACGTGCTCGATCCGACAAAGATCATCCCCGAGGAAATCCTGAAGCCGCAGCCGGTCGGACGACTGGTGCTCGACCGCATGCCCGACAACTTCTTTGCCGAAACCGAGCAGGTTGCGTTCATGACGCAGAACGTGCCGCCGGGTATCGACTTCAGCAATGATCCGCTATTGCAGGGCCGCAACTTTTCCTATCTCGACACCCAGCTGAAACGCCTTGGCGGGCCAAACTTCACCCATCTGCCGATCAATGCACCGAAATGTCCCTTCGCGCATTTCCAGCAGGATGGCCACATGGCCATGCGCAATCCTGTTGGCAGGGTGAATTACCAGCCGAACTCGTTCGGTGAAGGCCCGCGCGAGTCGCCGAGCCGTGGCTATCGCCATTTTCCGGCAGAAGAACAGGGGATCAAGGCGCGGCTGCGCCCCGAGAGCTTTGCCGACCACTACAGCCAGGCAAGACAGTTCTATATCAGCCAGACCCCGCCAGAACAGCGTCATATCGCGGCAGCCCTGACATTCGAACTGAGCAAGGTGGAAACAGCCGTGATCCGCGAACGCATGGTGTCGCATCTCATGAACATCGACGAGACGCTGGCAAACACCGTCGCGCAGAAGCTGGGTTTCAAGTCCATGCCGAAGCCGGCGGATGCGGCCATGCCGACACGTCAGGATCTGGAACCCTCGCCGGCGCTCAGCATCGTCGAGCGTGGTCCGAAACGCTTCGAAGGCCGCAAGCTTGGTATACTCGTCACCGATGGTGTCGACGCCAAATTGCTGAACGGCCTGATGTCGGCGATCACCAAGGAAAAAGCCGTCTGCGAATTGATAGCCCCGAAGGTCGGTGGCGTCACCGCCTCAGACGGGAGCTGGATTGCGGCCCATCACATGATCGACGGCGGGCCATCGGTTCTCTTCGATGCAGTTGCACTGTTGACTTCTGCCGAGGGGATAGACGATCTGGTCAACGAGGCGACGGCGCGTGACTTCGTGGCCGATGCTTTCCAGCACTGCAAGTTCATCGGTTACGACCAGTCGGCGCTGCCATTGCTGGAAAAGGCCGGTATCGCGGGCGATCTTGACGAGGGCACGATTATCCTCCCAGGTGAGGAAGGCCTCGCTGGCTTCGTGTCGAACCTTGGCAAGCTGCGTGTCTGGGGACGGGAACCTTCCGTAAAACTCGGCAAGGCTTCACCGCCAGTAAAGTGAAATCACAGGCGGGCGCGGCTACAATGCCGCGCCTTGATGATGCATGATCGCCCGCCCGAGGGCGTGAAAGCGTTTCAGCGTGAACAACATCAAGATGGCTCATAAAGGATGTACTGAATGAAGATTCGCGCCGGGTTCGATATTGCTTATGAATGCGAGAATGAGACGGCAATGCTGCTTGTTCTCAATCTCCACCCCAGCCGGCGCGCAGATCTGCTCACCGAACAGGTGCTGACCTTCGACAGGCCGATCGAGGCCTGGGGTTATATGGATATCTTCGGGAACGCCTGCAGCCGCATAACCGCACCGCCAGGCGTGACGACGATCTCGACGCGGTTCGACATATATGACGGCGGCCTGCCAGATCCGGTTCCTGAAAACGCTTTCCAGCACGATATCAAGGATTTACCAGACGATGTTCTAGTATTTCTGCTAGGCAGCCGTTACTGCGATACCGACCGCCTGGCGGACTTCGCCTGGAAAAACTTCTCGGCAACACCGCTCGGCTGGCCCCGTGTGCAGGCGATCCTCGATTTTGTGCATTCCCATATTGTCTTCAACTACGAGAAAGCCGATCCGCTCAGGACGGCATATGGCGGCTTCATCGACCGGACCGGGGTTTGCCGCGATTTCGCACATCTTGCGATCACCCTCTGCCGTTGCATGAATATCCCCGCTCGCTATTGCACCGGCTATCTCGGTGATATCCGCGTGCCGAAAGACCCCAACCCGATGGATTTCAGCGCCTGGTTCGAGGTCTATCTCAGCGGCCGCTGGTATACGGTCGATGCCCGTCACAACAGGCCCCGCATCGGACGCATCTTGATGGCGACAGGACGAGATGCGACGGACGTCGCCCTGTCCACCGCCTTCGGTCCGGCTATCCTGAAGCGGTTCGAAGTCATTACGGAAGAACTGGCCGGATAGCGACGGGTAGCATCAAGACGCTCAGGTCTCGCTCGACCTAGACCGACGCGACCTGAATGACCTCGGGAGCGGAGCCGTATGTCGACTTGTTCCGACGGTGAAAGGCGATGAATTCCTCGGCTGGAAGCGGCTTGGAAAACAGCCAGCCCTGACCAAAATCCACACCATGTTCCCGCAGATAGGCCGCCTGCTCCGGCCTCTCGATACCTTCCGCAACCGAAAACAGTCCAAGCTCACGCGCCATCTCGATAATATGGAGTGTCACGGTGCTGGTTGCCGTGTTCCTGCCGATCGTATCAACGAAGGACTTGTCGATTTTCAGGGCGTCCAATGGCAGTCCCTGCAAATACTGAAGGCTGGAATAGCCGGTTCCGAAATCGTCAATTGCCACGGAATGCCCGGCCTTGCGAACTCTGTCCAGCGTCACGCGCGCCGCTTCAATGTCGATGAAACCGCGCTCGGTCGCTTCAAGCCATATCTGCTCCTTGCGTATATCCGCGCGGACAAGGCGTTGATCGATGAAGTCTAGTATCCGGCCTGATTTTACATCTTCGGCGCAGAGATTGATGGCGATATGTGCGCTGCGATCCCCAACGAGCATGGTACCAAGATCTGCAATAATGGCTTCAACGACCTGATCGGTGATGGGCTCTATCAGGCCTGTTTCTTCCGCTAGCGGAATGAAGAGGTCTGGCCTCACCAGCGTGCCGTCAGGCCGCCGCCAGCGGACAAGCGCTTCGGCGCCCACGCATATATTGGTCTTGAGTTCGATGATTGGTTGATAGTGGACGATGAATTCACGGTTCTGGACTGCGATTTCCAGTTCCGTTTCCGGCGACAACCGCTTGCGCGACATCCAGATGACGATGCCGACGATAAAGAGCGCAATGAATGCGCCGATGGGCAAAAGGATAGTCAACTCCCGTACCAGCCTCGTTCGCAACGCCGCCCTTGGCTCGAGAACCACCGCCGTCAGCGCGTTCTCCTTTACCACCGAATAAAGCCATGCGTCCGTCGTGCCCTGCCCCTCTTTTGTCGGCAACGTGGCCAGAGCCCCTGTATCGGGAAGGTTCTGCGTGCTGATGACCGCAGCTTTATCGTTGAGGATCGCGAGAGACATCCCGTCCCGCAGCACAATATCAGCAAATCTCGAAGGTGCGACGAGCGCGTTGTGGTGGCCGAGATGCAGGCTCGTCATCTGGTCGGCGTGGCTGATGCCGGGTTGGATACGCAACGTCACTTCAAGACCGTCCGGTGTGACGTAGTCGACATGGGATTTGGCTACGTCGCCAGCGGCGCGGCCCCAGGAGGTGCATTTGATGAAGCCGTTTTCGAAATAGCCAATCTCCTCGATTGAGGGGACATTGATCGTCACCATCCGCATTTGTGCAATATGCTGATCCGAACATGCGGGAGGGTGCGCCGTTTCAATTGCTTCCAATGCCCCTTGCGCTTGCCTGAATGTATTTCCGGCACGAACAAGCGATCTTTCGGCGACGAGGTCGAGAATGAAGAGTTCTTTTTGAATGGCGACACGCCAGGACGTCCAGGCCATGGCGGCAATGGGCAGCGCGGCGCCAACTATGGCCAGAAATATCCCCACGGCTATCACACGCCAACGTCGTGACTGCATCATCACTCTCCAAAAGGTAGTCGAGACATCAGTGTCGCAATCTCCTTAATTTTTGCTGTGTGCGGAACGGTGAAAACCGGGTGATGCAAATTATGATTTCTGCCGTCAACGCAATCTGAAAATCACCGTGACGGCAGGAACGCGGGGCAGATAATCCAGTCACCCCGAGAGGGCATCACGCCCCTGTTGAAGTTCAGTCCCGGTACGATTACGATGCGAAAACAAAGCGTTCCAGTTTGCCGAGCGTCTGCTGACCCAGTTCGATAGCCCCAAAACCCTTTGCGTCCTGGAACTCGGCTTCCGTGCTGAACACCATGCCGAGCACGACCTTCGTCGCGCCGTCCTGATCCTCGAACGAAGCCCAGGCGTCGGCATGTTTCGGCCCATTTTCGCCCCAGAGCAGCGTGTAGTCGATCCTCTCTTCAGGCCTGACCTCGATATATCGATGATGGTTCGGGAAGACAGTGCCGTCAGGTCCGATCATGTCGAACACCCACTCGCCGCCGGTTCGCAGATCGATCCTCTTCGTGCGACACGAAAACCCTTCCGGTCCCCACCATTGCGGCAGCGTCTCGGAATTCATCCAGGCCTTCCAGACGATGTTGCGCGGCGCCCTTATCGTTCGCTCCAGCACCATTGTCCGTTTGGCCACCTCGGTCAGATTGTTAAGACCAGCACCGAAGCCCTGCCGGTAACCCGTCTGCATATCCGCAGCCAAGGAGGAAAGCTGCACGGTTACGACAACGCGACTGCCCTGCTCCGTCGCCGAAAAATCAGCGGTCACCAGCGCCGCAGACTGCGTCACGTCACCGGACGACACCACCTCGTAATTGACGCTGCGCAAGGCTGGCTGCAATTCCAGCCACCCGCATTCGCAGCGAATATCAGGCTGCCCATCGACCTTGCAGAGCGAAACTTCGCATCCGCCAACTCTAGTATCGGCTTCCAGAAACTCCACGGTCACGGCGGGCGTGGGCGCTGCCCAGACAGCCCGCGCGGCAGGCGACGTCCACACTTGCCAGAGGACCGACAATGGAACAGCGACCACCCTTTCGAAGCTCAGTGTTGCAAAGCGGCCATCGCCAAGATGGGGTTCAGCAAGGGTGCCGTCCTGATTTAGTTTCGACATCATTCCGTGCGCTCCTTCGCAGCCTGCATTGCAAATGCCTCCAACCGGTCGAGCCGGCTCTCCCAAATGGCCCGCTGTTCATCAAGCCATGTCCGCACCGGCTCCAGAGCCTCGGGCACGATAGCGCAGGTGCGCACCCGCCCATCCTTGGAGCTGCGGATAAGCCCCGCCTCCTCCAGTACCGACAGATGCCGCATCACGGTCGGCAAGCGCAGCCCCGTGGGAGCGGATAATTCCATGACCCGGGCAGGCCCTTGCGCGAGCTTCGTTAGAATAGACCGGCGTGTCGGATCGGCCAGAGCCTGAAAGATCAGCGATAGTTCGGGCGAATGCTTAGTCATAATGCTAACTATCATGCAGCACGGCTCTAACGCAAGGAAAACTTCGTCGATTAGCTAAGTGTTCGACCGTGAGCATTTGTTGGCCGCCGCGCAAAGAAAAACGCCGGAGCATTGCCCCGGCGTTTCATTTTTTAAGCCACCAGACCCTTGGTCAGTTCCAGCGCCTGCCGCTCGAACAGCCGGCGATAGATGCCGTCGTTCAGACGGATCAGCGCCTGGTGGTCGCCCTCTTCGACAATCTTGCCCTTGTCGAACACCAGCAGACGGTCAAGCGCCCGCACGGTGGAAAGCCGGTGCGCAATGACCAGCGTGGTGCGGCCATCCATCAGACGTTCCATGGCCTCCTGGATTTGCACTTCGCTTTCGCTGTCGAGGCTCGATGTCGCCTCGTCCAGAATCAGCACCGGTGCATCCGCGAGGAAGGCACGGGCAATGGCGACACGCTGCCGCTCCCCGCCAGACAATTTAACGCCGCGCTCACCCACCATCGTCTCATAGCCCTTGGGAAGGGACATGATGAAGTCATGGGCGCTTGCCTGCCTCGCCGCCTGCTCGATCTCACGCCGCGAGGCGCTCGGCCGGCCATAGGCGATGTTCTCCGCCAGCGTGCGGTGGAACAGGATGGGTTCCTGCTGCACGATGGCGATCTGGCTGCGCAGGTTTGCCTGCCTGGCCTTGGCGATGTCCTGGCCGTCAATGCGGATCGAGCCGGAATTCACATCGTAAAGCCGCTGGATAAGCTTGACGAATGTCGACTTTCCCGACCCCGAATGCCCGACCAGCCCCACACGCTCACCCGACCTGATGGTGACTGAAAAGTCCTCATAGAGCGGGCTGGGATGCGCGCCATATTGAAAAGTGACGTTGTCAAAAACGATTTCGCCCTTCTCTATCCTGATCGGCCTGGCATCCGGCCTGTCTTCGACACCCAAAGGCATCTTGTCGAGCAACACCAACTCTTCCATGTCGTTGACGGCACGTTGCAGGTTACGAATGTGTTGACCGACATCACGCAGATAGCCCTGCAGGACGAAGAACATCGCCAGCACGAAGGTGATGTCGCCCGGCGTCGCCAGTCCCTGCTGCCACATGACAAGGCCTGTTCCCAGAATACCGGCCTGCATGGACACCATCATGAAGCCCTGGATCGTGCCGTTCAGCGTGCCGCGTTTCCATGTCCTTCGCGTACGGTTGTCCCATTTGGCCAGCACATGGCGCAACCGCGCCTCTTCGCGAGTCTCGGCGCCAAAAGCCTTGACCACCGAATTGCAGCTGACGGCATCTGCCAGCGCGCCACCAAGCTTGGTATCCCAGGCGTTTGCAAGTCTTGCCGCCGGCGATACGAAGCCCATGGAGAGCAACACGGTGACGCCGACATAGATCAGCGACCCCGTGCCCACGATCAAGCCCATGATCGGCCAGTAACTACCCAGCACGACGGTGGCGCCCACCAGCATGACGATGGAGGGCAACAGGGCGATAAGAAGCACGTCATTGAGTGAATCAAGCGCCCACATGCCACGCGTGATCTTGCGAACCGTTGAACCGGCAAAGCTGTTGGCGTGCCAGTCGGTTGAGAACCGCTGCACCCGGTAGAAACCGTTATTCGCCACATCCGCCATGGTTTTCAGCGTCAGCCTGATGATGCCGTTAAACACGAACCAGCGCAGGACCACGCTGGTCAAGCCCAGCGCCACGACGACGACAAAAGCGCGCAGCGCCCGGTCAGCCCCGTTGCCGCCGGCAATGGCATCGACGATCTGGCCGGAGAAAACCGGCACCATGACTTCGGCCAGCGTGCTGGCAATCACCAGCACAACAATAAAGCCCACCAATGCCCGCCGGTGGGTCCAATGGTGGAAAACAAAGCCGAGCACATGGCGATAGGCATCGGCGCGGAAATCGAGCTTCTTGCGAGACATTTTAACCAGCACGGCGCCATGCGTTCGGCAACCGGTCCTCAAAAACGGAAGTTGGATGGCACAGCCCGGGCGGAAAACAAAAATGATCCCGTCAGATCAATCGGGCTATGAAGGAAAACAAAACCGCATGTGGGGCGCGCTCTGGGCGGGCCACGAATGGAAATGACCTAGTGTCGGTTCATTCCACGCGGGAGGAACTTGATGAATGATGATGTCATGCAACGCCTCCCTATGTTCGATCTGACGCGGTGAGAAATTTGTACCTGAGCTGTTCGCCGTTGCCAACCGGGTAATTGCAACCTTATGGCAAGTGATGCGAAAACGACACATTAGCTGGTGTGACGGCAACGAACGTGGCCGATGCCGATGAAAGCTTCGGCCACGGTTTTTGCGTGGTGGCGCTTCCCGCCGCACCCAGGCTCCGGTGCGCGGCGAGAACATATCTGGTCAATCCATCTGGACGTTTGCGTTCTTGACGACCGGTTCCCATTTGGCGATTTCGGCTGCAACGTGGCTTTTCAGCTCATCGGGCGAAGAGCCGACGATCTTGGCGCTGAATTCGGCCATGCGGGCCGCCACACCCGGATCGGCAAGCGCTTTCTTGGCCGCCGCATTCAGTGTGTCCACCACATCGGCCGGTGTGCCGGCAGGCGCAAACAGCGCGTTCCACGTGTAGGTTTCATAACCGGGTACGGTTTCGGCAATGGTCGGCAGATCCGGGAATGATGACGCCCGCTCGGCAGTCGTTACGCCAAGCGCCCGCAATGTGCCGGATTTTATGTGGCCGGACGACGACGGCAGATTGTCGAACATGATCGAAATCTGGTTGCCGAGAAGATCGTTGAGCGCGGGGCCGGCACCTTTATAGGGAACGTGCTGCATGCTCACACCGGTCATGCTCTTGAACAATTCCCCTGAAAGATGTAGCGGCGTGCCATTGCCGGACGAGGCATAGGCATATTTGTCCGGTTCGGCTTTCAGAAGCGCGATCAATTCCGCGACGCTGTTGACGTTCAGCTTCGGATTGACAACAAGCACATTGGGAACCACGACCAGAAGCGAGACCGGGGCGAAATCCTTTTGCGGGTCGTAAGGCTTTGTCTTGAGAATGAGCGGGTTCAAGGCATGGGTCGCAACGGTGCCCATCAGGATCGTGTAACCGTCAGGCTCTGCGCGTGCGACACGGTCGGCACCGAGATTGCCGCCAGCACCGGCAACATTTTCAACGACGATCTGGTGACCAAGCTCATCACCCATTTTCTGTGCGATGACGCGCGCAACCACGTCGGTTGAGCCACCTGCCGCGAAGGGAACGACCAGCGTAATCGTTCGATCAGGAAAACCCTGCGCGCTCGCCGTCAGTCCCATCATGCAAAAAGAAGCAGCCGTAGCCGCAAGTTTCAACACCATACGCCGTTTCAAAGACCGGTAATTCATGAACCCTCCTGTAGAATGGCCTCCCCGCCATCAGCGCATAGTAGCTCAAATGGACTTGAGAGCAAGCAACCGGCATCGCAAACCATCCGCGAAGGCCATGCGACACGCCTGCCCTGCAACGCTTGGCGGAACCGCGCGTTATAGCGGGCACAAAGCATTGAAATACCGGGGGCAACATGGACGACAGCGTAAACATTCCCAAGATCAACCGGCTCGTGTTGCAAAACCTCATAGCTGGCCTCAGCGACGGGTTGATCCTGCTCGAAAACGACGGAACGATAGCCTGGGCCAACAAGGCCGCCCTTCAGATGCACCGTATAGAAGCGATGCCTGAGCTTGGGGAGGATGCCGCTGCCTATCGGCGAAATTTCACGCTTCGATACCGCAACAACCACCTGCTCGACGAGGGACAATATCCGCTTGAACGGCTTCTGGCGGGCGAGACCTTCGAAGATGTGACGGTAGAGATATCGCCAAGCGACGATGAAGCGGAATGCTGGGTCCACACGGTGCGCGGCCTCGTTCTTGAAGATGCTGGCGCAAAACCGGATGTTCTGGTCCTGATCATCCGGGACGAAACGCCGCGTTTTGAGGCGGAGGCGCGCTTCGAGAGCGCCTTCAATGCCAATCCGGCGCCGGGGCTGATATGCCGGCTGGAAGACAAGCGTTTCATCCGCGTCAATCAGGGTTTCCTTGAGATGACCGGGTTCAGCCGTGAAGAGATCATCGGCATCAGTGTCGAGGAACTCGGACTGTTTTCCGAGTGCGATACAGGCGAGGACGCCCTGAAAAAGCTGGAGGATGGCCGGCTCATCCGTCAGCGCGAGGCGCTCATTCCCATCCCCGGCGGCGACAGGCTGGTCATCGTGGCCGGCGAAACGATCGCCGTTGCCGAAGAACCCTGCATGCTGTTCACCTTCGCCGATCTGGACGGCCGCCGCAAAGCCCAGAACGCTCTGCGACAGAGCGAGGAGCGCTTCTTCAAATCCTTTCGCCTGTCGCCTGTCCCGGCAGCGATTTCGAGGCTGGACGACTTCGTGCTGATGGAAGTCAATGACGCGTTTCTGGTGCTGTGCGGACGCAACGAGGCCGAAGTCGTGGGCAAGACGGCCAGCGAATTGCGGCTGTGGGAGGACGCGGGCGCGCGCCGCGATCTCGAAAAGCGGCTGAAGGACAACATCCCCATCCGCGATGAGAACATGCGCATGAATCTTTCCGGTGGCGGTTTGGCCGAATGCATCGTTTCCGCCGAACGCGCCGAGATCAACGATCAGCTCTGTGTCATCTGGGCGATACAGGACGTGACTGAGCGGCGCAGAACCGAGAACGAACTGATTGAAGCGATCGAAAGCGTCATGACCGATACATCCTGGTTCAGCCGGACGGTTGTCGAGCGGCTGGCGGGACTGCGTCAGAACTCCCGCGGCACAACCTCTTCCGCCTCCCTCAAGGATCTCACCGAGCGCGAGGAGCAAATCCTGTCACTGATCTGCGATGGATGCAGCGACAAGGAAATGAGCGACAGGCTGAACCTGTCCAAGCATACGATCCGCAACCATATCGCCTCACTTTACGGCAAGATCGGCGTCAACCGCCGCACCGCCGCCGTGATCTGGGCACGCGAGCGCGGTTTTACCGGCCATAGGGAAAAATAACCGCAGCCGAACGCAAAAATAGGTCAGTTTGTACCAGTCCAACTAGTAGCTATTGCTCTGCAAACTGTGATTTTCCCGAACTACCTTACCATCATGCCGCTACCAACAGCGGCACCCTCTAACGATGGAAGGAGTTCGTCATGGACAATAACCGTATCGAAGGTATCGCCCGTCAAGCCAAGGGCACCATCAAGGAAGCAGCCGGCAAGATCACCGGCAACGACAAGCTTCAGGCAGAAGGCAAGGCCGAGAAACTGGCTGGCCAGGCGCAGGAGAAGCTCGGACAGGCAAAGGACGCCGTCAACAAAGTTCTCAAGTGAACCATCTATGTTCAAGGCAGGAGGTTTCACGATGATGCTCTCGTGCGATGCAAACCAGGTATCAAGCTGCGATCCCCAGGAGATCAGCCTGTGCGCCGCGTTGCAAGCCGTGATCGCCTATGCGGACGGGCAGGAAAAAAGCTCGATCTCCGTCACCTCCGTGGAGGGCCGTATCGTGCTCTCCGGAGAGGTGGAAACACTCTCTGCCTTCGAACATGCGGTCATCATCGCAGAATGTTTCGCGTCGCGGCCCATCATCGCCGATCTGGCGATACGGCAGCGGCCTTGCACCTATCTGGAGACGCCGTCCCGGCGCATCCATCTAGCGAATAACAACAGGAGTGAAAAACAATGAAGACATTCGTTCTCGCAACCGCGATTGCAACCCTGGCCCTTGCCCCGATTGCTTCAGCCGAAACGAAGCACAATGCAAAGCGCCCCATGGAAACCGCGCAGAAGGAACGCGTCGGCACCCTGTCGTGCGAAATTGCCGGCGGCATCGGCCTTGTGGTCGGCTCCAGCAAGAGCGTGGCCTGCGAGTTTCGCCAGCGCTCCGGCAAGACCGAGCGTTATACCGGCACGATCGGCAAGCTCGGTCTCGATATCGGCGTAACCGGCAAGACCTATATGAGCTGGATCGTGCTGAACACCGCAGCCAGCCGCGTGGGTGACGGTGCGTTGAGCGGCAACTATGTTGGTGCCTCCGCTGCCGCATCGGTCGGCGTGGGCTTGGGCGCCAATGCACTGATCGGCGGCAATGCCAAGAACTTCGCGCTTCAGCCGCTCAGCGCCGAAGTCGGCACCGGCGTTAACATCGCTGCGGGTGTCTCGCGTCTGCAGTTGAAGCGTGCGGGCTAAACCTTAAAAAAACCGGCGGCGCGGGCTCGGGACGGTTATCGTCTTCGAGCCCGCGCCGTCTGGCGCAGATCAGGCCCCGATATCAGGGTTTGGGGTGAGGCATCATCTCGCCCATCGGGCCGTCGCCTTTTGGTCCGCGCATCATATCCTCTTTAGGACCATGATGCGGCGGACGGCCTGCCGGTCCAAGTGCCTCGATACTACCATCCTGACGGACGACATAGCTTGCCCGCAGGACACCCCTGTCGAAACGGCCCTGAACGCTGACCGCTTCATCGACAGTCACGACCTTCCCATTGTCGCCCTCGGGGCCGGTATCGATGAGTGCGCGGCCGCTATCATCCTGAACGATGAACTTGTTGCCGAAAATCTCGGCGACCTTGCCCTTCAGGGTCACGAGATTTCCTTCCTTGACGGTGGAAATGGCAACGGGCGTCATCGGCGCCATCTCGGGCGTCGGCCGCGTCAGCTTCACCGCACCGGCTCCGGCAGCGGCCCCAACGGCCAGCATGGCAACGGCCGCAAAGGCGAACGCGGCGGTTTTACGGCGATGTTTCCGGTGCGGCGGCACGGGAGTGTCAGAAGTGGCCTTCGGTGCTGCGATTTCGTTATTCTCTTCAGAGTGGGACATGGTGGTCTCCTGTTTGATTGACAGGGCCTTTTTACCTGCCAGGCACCATCAGCAGCCTGAACCTTGTGGTTCAGGTTGAGTTAAGCCTTCCGGGCCTAGTTAAAACACCGCCCACGAAACCGAAACGGCAGGACCATGCGCATACTTCTCGTTGAAGACGATACCGATCTTTCCCGGCGCATCGCGACCAGCCTGCGGGCGGAAAATTTTGTCGTCGACATCGCGCAGAATGGCGAGGATGCCGAACATGCCGGGCTTACCGAACTTTACGACGTGGCCGTTCTCGATCTGGGATTACCGAAAATCGATGGCGTATCGGTTCTGAAATCATGGAGGTCGGCGCAGCGGAACCTGCCCGTGCTCGTTTTGACCGCGCGTGACGGATGGCCGGACAAGGTGGCGAGTTTCAAAGCTGGAGCAGACGATTTTCTCACCAAGCCGTTCAAGGTAGAAGAACTGGTACTGCGGCTGCGTGCACTCGTTCGCCGCGCCACCGGCCACGCCGCCTCCGCCATTACCTGCGGTTCGCTCATCTTCGATGCGCAGCTCGGAACCTTCGAACAGGACGGCTTGCCGCTGAAGCTGACCGCGCTGGAGTGGCGGGTCCTCTCCTGCCTCATCCTGCGCAAGGAAGTTGTGGTCGACCGTCGCGAACTCATCGAACGGGTCTATGAGGGCGATGCGGAAGTGGATTCCAATTCCATCGAAGTGATCATTGCCCGCCTGCGGCGCAAGATCGGCGCCGGGCATATAGAGACCGTTCGCGGGCGCGGTTACATGCTGAAGGCAGAGCCATGAGGGAGTTTTCGGCCATTCCGGGTTCGTCGATCTCGCGCCGCCTCACGGTTTTTTCCGTGGTTTTCGTCACCGCGACCGTGATCGTCGCCTCGATCATACTCTATCTCATCGTTGCCGGCGTGGTGCGTGAACAGATCGACCAACGGCTCGACACGCAGATAGAGGGATTGCGGAGCGCGCTCTCCGGCAGTGCAAGCGGCGGCGTGAAACTCAACGCCGCGCTGGACGGCCCGCCATTCGACAGGCGCGGCTCCGGCTGGTACTGGCAGATCACCGGCGAGGGTGTAGCGATCGTCTCTCGGTCGCTCGCGGGGCAAACCATAACCAACCCGCCCTCCCCGTTCGAATGGCGCAAAATGATGGGCCACGGCCCTCGTCCCGGCGCGAATGCCGATTTTCACGGCGAGGAGCTCTATCTCAGATCCATTCAAACCATGGTTGGACAGCGCCTCGTCGAAATCACTGTCACTGCGCCGCAATTCGCGCTGGTTGCACCCGCCCGCAGCGCGCTTCTGTGGTTGATACCTGCCATGACTCTCTTGGGCGCTAGCCTCGTCGGCGGTATTTTCCTGCAGGTCAGATATGGTCTGCGACCACTGCGGCAACTCACCGCCGATATTTCCTCGATTTCGGCAGGCACACTCGACAGGTTGCCGGAGGCGGATGTCGAGGAACTGCGTCCAGCCTCGGGCGAAATCAACCGTCTCGTGGAGCAGAATAGCGAGAGGCTTGCGGAAACACGTCTGCACTTTGCAAATCTCGCCCATGGTCTAAAAACCCCGGTGACAAGCCTCTACCTTGCCCTCAACGAAACCAACGACCCGGATCGCGAAATGCGTGCGCTTGTGGACAGGATCGACCAGCGCATCCGCCACCATCTGGCAAGAGCCCGCAAGACCGCAGCAGGCGGCACGGCCACGGTGACCGCGCTCAAACCGAGGATCAACGATATCGTTGATATCATGTCGCGTATTCATGCCGACCGGGGGATTGTCGCAACGGTCGATGTGGACCCCGAGTTGCTATTGCAGATCACACCTGAGGATCTGGACGAGATCGTTGGCAATATCATCGACAACGCATTCAAATGGGCAAAAAGCGCGGTTCGTATTTCCGCGAAAAAGACCGGACGCGACGTCTGGATCGTGATCTCGGACAATGGACCTGGCATCGAGGATGCCCGCATTTCCGAGGCTTTCCAGCCGGGCAGACGCATGGACGAGACCGTTCCGGGTGACGGCTTCGGTCTTACCATCGTCAAGGAACTTGTCGAGCTTCATGGCGGCAGCATCAGGCTGGAGCGCGGCGAAAATGGCGGACTTACCTGTTCGCTGACCCTGCCGGCAGGATCTTGAGGAAAGCCCGCCTTTCCCTTTGTTGACCCTGCTGCGCAGCAGCGGTAAATACAGGTTTCGAAGCAGGGAGATTTATGCACAGAGGTTGAAAATCTGACCGCCCATCGCGGTTTCAGCCGGCTCTGAAAACGGAGCTGACCCTTTGGCATGTCTAATTCTGCGGAATTTCCATGAATATCAAATCTATCGACATCCGGCCGTTTGACGCGGCAGCGGATACGCAAATCCTGTCACGCATCTGGCTCGATGCCTCGCTGCTGGCACATCCCTTTATCGGCACGCAGCGTTTGCGCGAGCAGCAAAGACTGATCGAAGATACCTATCTGCCGCTATCGGAGACTTTCGTCGCAGCGCAGGCCGGTGACCCTGTCGGCTTCATCAGCCTGCTCGACAGTTTCATTGGAGGCCTGTTCGTCGCACCGGCACAACAGGGCAAGGGTATCGGGCGCAGGCTCATTGCCCACGCGCTTGATCTCAAGGGTGAATTGTCGCTTGAGGTCTATACCGCCAATGAGCAGGCGATGCGGTTTTACCGTTCGCTCGGCTTCCTTGAAGTCTCGCGCAGGTCGACTGACGATGACGGCCTGCCCTTCGAGAATGCCCGCCTGTCACTCAAGGCCTGAAAACAAATCCGGGCAGCCACAGGGCTGCCCGGACGATCTGATGCTTGTCGCAATCAGCCAAACAGCACAAGGCTGCTTTTGACCGTGACCCACACGCCCCAGAGAAGTGGTATGCCGACGGCTGCCCAGGCCAGTGCGGCCTTGGCGTCCAAACCACCCCTGCCGATACCGAAGGAACCGGTGGGCCCTGCATTGGCAGCTGCAGTCTTGGCCTGAAGTGTCGCAACCTCCGCATCCGACATGAACCATTTCTCCGGCAGCGGCCGGACAAACGCGTTGGCGACGAGGCCGATCGCGAGCATCCCCGCCAGGATGTACATGGTGCTGGTATAGAGTGCGGGACCCGGCGCGACACCGGCCGCAATCTGTGCCTCGCGGATGTAATTCACGACAACAGGCCCGGCGATACCCGCCGTTGCCCATGCCGTCAGCAGACGGCCATGGATCGCGCCGACAAACTGCGTGCCGAAGATGTCGGCAAGATAGGCGGGAATGGTTGCAAAGCCGCCGCCATACATCGACAGGATGATGCCGAGGGCAAGAACGAAGAACGCCTTGGAACCCATCGTTGCCAGCGTCGGGGCCAGCGCATAAAGAATGATGCCAAGCACGAAGAAGCAGAAGTAAGTGTTCTTGCGGCCGATCTTGTCGGACATGGAAGCCCAGAAGAAGCGGCCGCCGATGTTAAACAGCGACAGCAGGCCGGTGAACCCGGCCGCGATGGCGGCGATCGATGCTTTCTGCTCGATATTGAGGTCAGCAAAGCCAACGCCGGGCAGACCGATCAACGAACCCGCAAAAATCTCCTGCAACATTGGCGATGCCATGCCGATCACGCCGATACCCGCCGACACGTTGAGGCACAGAACCGCCCAGATGAGCCAGAACTGCTTCGTCTTGTGCGCATCACGCAGATGAACGTGACGATTGGTGATCATGGCACTTTTGGCCGCCGGGGCCGTCCAGCCTTCCGGACGCCAGCCCGCCGGTGGAATGCGGTAACCGAAGGCACCCGCCATCATGAAGACGAAATAGATCAATGCCATGACGACGAACGTTTGCCAGACACCGACTGAAGTATCCGTCTTGAAGGTATTCATGAGCAGATTGGCAAGCGGTGCGCCGATCATAGCACCGCCGCCGAAGCCCATGATGGCCATGCCGGTTGCCATGCCGCGCCGGTCCGGAAACCATTTGATCAATGTCGAGACCGGCGAGATGTAACCGAGACCAAGACCAACGCCGCCGATGACACCTGCCCCGACCCACATCAGCCAGAGCTGGTGCGTCATCACGCCAAGCGCTGCAACCAGAATGCCGCCGCACCAGCAGCAGGCGGAAACGAAGCCGGCCTTGCGCGGCCCGACCCTTTCCAACCAACCGCCCCAGATCGCCGCCGAGCATCCGAGCAAGACGAAGAAGAGCGTATAGATCCAGCCAAGATCGGCCACACGCCAGTTGCACTCCGTGGTGAACAGTGCCCCGACAAGGGTAAGGCTGGAGCAACTGGGGTCCGTTGCCGGCAATGCCTTCGACAGCGGCAGCCAGAAGACGCTGAAGCCGTAGGCCATGCCGATACACAAGTGAATGGCCAAAGCCGCCGGCGGTACCAGCCAGCGGTTGAAGCCGGGTTTTGCTATGATCCGTTCGCGGTCTAAAACCCCGGCTTGCGCCGGCCCTCCCGCAGATACGCCTGCTACTGCCATCGACACTACCTCCCTCGTGAATGTCTGGACAACCATGATACGCCCGCATTGGCCGCATCGACCGGGCGTTACCGAGATCGCCGGATGTCCCCCATCCGGCAATACCTGTTTGCGGCGTGTTACCGCCTGGCTTTACGTGGTTTCGGGAATGCTCGGTTCGGACAAGGACTCGCCCGCAGCATCGCCCTTGCCCTCCGGCGTTCCCGTGGCATCCTTGCCAAGCCCGACCGCATCGGCGGCGGGCACCCCGGGCCTCTTGATCTTGAGCGCTGCTGCGAGCACCAGCGGCAAAAACTCCCCGGCACCGGCATCAACCATCTCGAAAAACCGTTTGCGCATACGGGGTTCCCAGAATTTGTTAATGTGGGTGGCGACACCCTCAACGCGGATATCCTCGGGCTGGGAAAGGAAAAAAGTCGCGATCTGGTTCGCCATTCTCACCAGTTTTTCGTCGGTGTGATTAAGCAACATGGCTGTTTCCCCGCGCCGCCTGACGGACGACATTCACGTTTTCAAAAGGCCGGGATTACCCCGGCCCCGATTATTCGGCCGCCTCGAGCTTGCCTGCGATCCGCCGCGAACGGCGGCTGAGCGCGTCATATCCTTCCTGCCATTCGGTCGGCCCGTTCGAGGGCGAGACCTGAACCGCAGTGACCTTGTATTCCGGACAGTTCGTCGCCCAGTCGGAGTAGTCGGTGGTAATGACGTTTGCCTGCGTGCCCGGATGGTGGAAGGTGGTATAGACCACCCCCGGCGCAACGCGATCGGTGATTAGCGCCCGTAGCGTCGTATCGCCCGAACGGCTGGCAAGCTTGATCCAGTCACCATCCTTGACGCCACGCTGTTCGGCATCATGCGGATGGATTTCAAGACGATCCTCCTCATGCCAGACGACGTTTTCGGTGCGCCGTGTCTGCGCGCCGACATTGTACTGCGACAGAATGCGGCCGGTGGTGAGCAGCAGCGGAAAGCGCGGGCCGGTACGCTCGTCCGTCGCCACATATTCGGTGCGGATGAACTTGCCCTTGCCGCGCACGAACCCGTCCACATGCATGATCGGCGAGCCTTCCGGGAATTTTTCGTTACACGGCCACTGCACCGAGCCTCTGCTCTCCAGATAGTCATAGGAAACGCCGGCAAAGCTCGGTGTCGTCGCGGCGATTTCATCCATGATCTGCGACGGGTGCGTATAGTTCCAGTTCAGCCCCATGGCCTGGGCCAGCTTCTGGGTGACCTCCCAATCCGAATAGCCGTTTTTCGGCGACATGACCTTGCGCACACGATTGATGCGGCGTTCGGCATTAGTGAACGTGCCATCCTTTTCGAGGAAGGTGGAACCCGGCAGAAAGACATGCGCGTAGTTCGCCGTCTCGTTCAGGAACAGGTCGTGCACGACAACACATTCCATCGCGGCAACACCGGCTGAAACATGCTTGGTGTCCGGGTCCGACTGGAGGATGTCTTCGCCCTGAATGTAGATGCCCTTGAAACTGCCATCGACGGCTGCATCCAGCATGTTGGGGATGCGCAGCCCCGGCTCGTTGTTGAGGGTAACGCCCCAGAGCTTTTCGAATATTTCCCGGGTGGCATCGTCGGATATATGGCGATAGCCGGGGAGCTCATGCGGGAAGGAACCCATGTCGCAGGAACCCTGCACATTGTTCTGGCCACGCAGCGGATTGACGCCGACACCGGGGCGACCAATGTTTCCGGTCGCCATGGCAAGATTGGCAATCGCCATGACGGTCGTGGAGCCCTGGCTGTGTTCGGTAACGCCAAGTCCGTAATAGATTGCGCCATTGCCGCCCTCGGCAAAGAGCCTGGCGGCACCGCGCAGCTCATCGGCGGGAACGCCGGTAAAGACTTCGGTTTCCTCCGGGCCATGCTGCGGTTCGGCCACGAACGCGGCCCAGTCCTCAAATTCCGACCAGTCGCAACGCTCGCGGATGAAGGCCTCGTCGAACAATCCTTCGGTGACGATGACATGGGCAAGGGCTGTCAGCACGGCGACGTTCGTTCCAGGCTTCAGCGGCAAATGGAACGACGCCTCCACATGCGGCGTGCGAACGAGATCGATGCGGCGCGGATCGATGACGATCAGCTTGGCGCCCTGGCGCAGCCGCTTCTTCAGGCGTGAGCCGAACACTGGGTGCCCGTCCGTCGGGTTGGCGCCGATGACGAGGACAACATCCGAATGTTCGACGGAATCGAAATTCTGCGTTCCGGCAGAGGTGCCGAACGCCTGCCCCAACCCGTACCCCGTCGGCGAATGACAGACGCGGGCGCAGGTATCGACATTGTTGTTGCCGAAACCGGCGCGGATGAGCTTCTGGACCAGAAAGGTCTCTTCATTGGTGCAGCGGGACGAGGTGATGCCGCCGATGGATTCGCGGCCATAGGTTCCCTGAATGCGCTGGAATTCGGAGGCGACATGGGCAAGTGCCTCGTCCCACGTCACTTCGCGCCACGGGTCGCTGATCTTTTCACGGACCATCGGGTTGAGAATACGGTCGCGGTGGCTGGCATAACCATAAGCAAAGCGACCCTTGACGCAGGAATGGCCACGGTTTGCCTGACCGTCCTTCCACGGCACCATGCGAACCAACTCCTCGCCGCGCATTTCCGCCTTGAACGAACAGCCGACACCGCAATAAGCGCAGGTGGTGACCAGCGAATGTTCGGGCTGGCCGATGTCGATCACCGATTTTTCAGTCAGCGTCGCCGTCGGACAGGCCTGCACGCAGGCGCCGCAGGAAACGCATTCGGAATCAAGAAATGCCTCGTGCGCGCCGGGCGAAACGCGGCTTTCGAAGCCGCGCCCTTCGATCGTCAACGCGAACGTTCCCTGCACTTCCTCACAGGCGCGCACGCAGCGTGAACAGACGATGCACTTTGACGGATCGTAGGTGAAATACGGGTTGCTCTCGTCCTTGGGCATCCAGTTGGCGTTGAGGTCGCCATCGCCGGCACGGGCCTTCACATGGTTGTCACCATCATAGCCGTAACGCACGTCACGCAGGCCGACGGCGCCAGCCATATCCTGCAATTCACAGTCGCCATTTGCGGCGCAGGTGAGACAGTCGAGCGGGTGGTCGGAGATATAAAGCTCCATCACACCCTTGCGGATCTGCTTCAGGCGTTCCGTCTGGGTGTGGACGACAAGACCGGCCGCCACTGGCGTGGTGCAGGAGGCGGGGGTGCCATTGCGGCCCTCCACCTCGATGAGACAGAGGCGACAGGAACCGAAGGCATCGACCATATCGGTGGCGCAGAGTTTGGGAACATCGATGCCCGCTTCTCTCGAAGCACGCATGATGGACGTTCCCGCCGGCACGGTGATCTCGCGGCCGTCTATCGTTAGCGTGACCATCTCTGTCGAGGTGGATTTTGGTGTTCCGTAGTCGATTTCAGATATAAGGGCCATGGTCTTACTCCGCCGCTTCGACACGTGGGATGGGTGCAAAATCCTGCGGGAAGTGCCTGAGCGCGCTCATCACGGGATAAGGCGTGAAACCGCCTAGCGCGCAGAGCGAACCGAACTTCATGGTTTCGCAGAGATCCTCAAGCAGCGCCGTATTTCGCTCTGCTTCTATTCCAAGGGAAATCTTGTCGACCGTCTCGACACCGCGTGTCGAACCGATCCGGCATGGCGTACACTTTCCGCAACTTTCGACGGCACAGAATTCAAGGGCAAAACGCGCCTGGCGCAGCATATCGGCGGTGTCGTCAAAGACGACGATGCCGGCATGACCGATCAGGCCGCCTGCAGCGGTAAATGCTTCGTAGTCGAACAGCGTATCAAACAGCGACACCGGGAAATAAGCGCCCAATGGGCCGCCGACCTGAACCGCTTTGACCGGCCGGCCAGTAATGGTGCCGCCACCGATTTCGTTGACCAATTGCCCGAGCGGCAGACCGAAAGCGGTCTCGTACAGCCCGCCATGTCTTATGTTTCCGGCAAGCTGGATCGGGATCGTGCCGTGCGAACGACCAATGCCGAAATCCCGGTAGAACGCCGCGCCGCGATCCATGATCACAGGGATCGAAGCGAGAGAAATGACATTGTTGACTACCGTCGGCTTGCCGAACAGCCCCTGCAGGGCGGGAAGCGGCGGCTTGGCGCGCACCGTGCCGCGCTTGCCTTCGAGACTGTTGAGCAGCGAGGTTTCCTCACCGCATACATAGGCTCCGGCGCCCATACGCACCTCGAGATCGAACGCGCGACCCGAACCCAGCACAGACGCGCCGATCACCCCTTCTCGCCGAGCAATGTCGATGGCTTTTTCCATCGTCCTAACGGCATGGGGATATTCGGAGCGGGTGTAGATGTAGCCCTTCGTTGCACCAACCGCGAGGCCGGCAATGGCCATGCCCTCGATAAGGACAAAGGGATCGCCTTCCATGATCATGCGGTCGGCAAAGGTGCCGCTGTCGCCCTCATCCGCATTGCAGATAATGTATTTCTGATCGGCGGTGGCATCCGCCACGGTTTTCCACTTGATACCGGTCGGAAAACCGGCGCCACCCCGTCCGCGAAGGCCGCTATCGGTGACCTGTTTGACGATCTCCGCGGGGGTGAGTGCAACGGCTCTCTCCAGCCCCTTCATGCCCTGGTTGGCACGGTAGTCTTCCAGCGAAAGCGGATCGGTCACGCCGCAGCGCGCAAACGTCAGGCGCGTCTGATTCTTCAGGAAAGGGATTTCTTCGGTCAGCCCAAGACAGAGCGCATGATCGCCGCCATCAAGAAAATCCGCATCGAACAGCCCGGAAACATCAGAAGCTTTGACCGGACCATAAGCAACGCGGCCATGATGGGTGTCGACCTCTACCAGCACTTCAAGCCACAGCAGGCCGCGCGAACCGTTGCGGACAAGGCGAATATCAAGATTGCGGGCCGCGGCCTCACCCTGGATTGCTTCGGCAACGCGGTCGGCACCAACGGCGAGTGCTGCGGAATCGCAAGGTACGAAAACGGTCACGCTCATCGACGCACCTCCGCCAGAATGTCGCCAAGACAGTGCTCATCCACTCTGGCATGAACCTCGCCATCCAGCATCAGCGCGGGTGCCTGGGCGCAGAGCCCGAGACAGAAGACCGGCTCGAGTGTGACCGAGCCATCCTTTGCCGTCTGGTGCCAGTCGAGACCAAGTTTCCCCTTGATGGTGTCGGCAAGAGACTCGCAGCCCATCGACTGGCAAGCCTCGGCCCGACAGAGCTTCAGCACATGGCGCCCGCCGGGATGGTCGCGAAAATCGGGATAGAAGCTCACAACACCATGCACTTCGGCACGCGATACGTTGAGGGCCAGGGCGATCACCTGTTTGACGCTATCAGGCACATAGCCGAATTCTTCCTGCACCCTGTGCAGGATGGGCAGCATTGGCCCTTCCATATGCAGACAGTCGTCAATGATAGCCTGCACACGCGTCGCCTCATCTGCGGCGACAGCACGAATATTCATGAGCCAGTCCTCCCAAACCGACAGGTGGTGGGCGTTTGAACCGGAGGACCTCCACATCCTTATCCGGCGCGCCGCGCTGCCTGATGGCGAAAGAATGGCGAGCGGAGCAAGATCAGGTCAATATCGTCTTTCCGTCAGTCGATAGGAAATTTCTATCAAAAGCGGAGGCCGCGACGCGCAATCGGGCCTCATGCAGCAGTGCGGAAACGAGTGGCGTATGGGGTTCACGATAGGTGGCGATGAGGCCGACAAGATGCTCGGCATCGGGCTCGACAATCGGGATCATTCGAATCTGTTTTGGAAAACCAAACGATTCCGCGATGTTACGCGGCATAATTGAAGCCCATTGTCCGGTTCGGATATGGGAAAACAGTACAATCATCGAATTGGATTCGAGCGTGGGTTTCGCTTCAACACCCGCTTCGGCCATGTGCTTGTTGATAATGCGGCGGTTTTGCATGTCGGAAGTCAATAGGCAAAGCCGAAGACCAGAAACCTGCTTCCAGGTCACGCTCTCTTGATCGGCAAGAGGCGTGCCTGCGGCCGCAATCAGGTGATATCGCTCCGAGTAAAGCGGAACCGTCGTTACCCGGCCCAGAGGTTCGTTGTCGAGATAGGTGATTCCCGCGTCGATTTCGAGATTTTCGATCTGGCTGAGAACCTGCAACGACGTGCGGGAGGTGACGGAAAACGTGACTGCCGGGTGACGCGCCTGAAAGGGTTCGGTGAGCCTGGGCACCATGGCAAGAGCGGTGGGGATGACGGCCAGCCGGATATGGCCGGCGAGACCTTTACGCGCAGCGCGCATTTCCTCCCGCATCGTGCGTGTATCGGCAACGATACGCCTTGCCCATTCGAGAACCCGCTGCCCCTCCGGCGTCAGGCCCTGATATCGCGCCGCACGCACGACGAGCACGACACCGAGCTGATCTTCCAGTTGCCGGATGGCCGCAGACAGCGTCGGCTGCGATATGCCGCACTCCTCCGCGGCCCGCCCGAAATGCTCCGCGCGCGCAAGTGCAATGAAAAACTCCAGCTTGTCGATCATCCTGCCTCCCATCCCGCGCGGCCATTCTGCGGACCGGCGCGAAAGCAGACACTAGAGCGAGGCGAGCTTTGTCGCAAACGCCGTGGAGGCGCTTTGCCGCACCCGCGTTTCCCGGTCAGGCGACGAGCTTGGTTTCCTTCACCCGCGGATAATCATAGGCATTGACCTTGGATGTCACGTAACCCGCGCCCACCAGGGCTTCGGCCAGCTTGACGGCGGCCGTGACACCATCGATGACAGGGACGCCGGTTGCCTCGCGCAGCCTGTCGCACAGTGCGGACATGCCGGCGCAACCGAGGATGATGGCTTCTGCCGCATCTTCTTTCTTGGCCGCTTCGATTTCGCGGATCAACATCGCCTCGGCTGCAAGCGGATCCTCTTCAAGACCCAGCACCGGCAGATTGATGGCACGAACCCTGCGGCAATGCCGCTGTGCACCGTAGCTATCGACGAGATCTTCGATAATGGGGATGGAGCGCGGCAGCGTTGTGATGATGGAAAAGCGGCGGCTGATCGTCATCGCCACCTGAATGCCGGCCTGGCAGATGCCAATCACGGGACCACGCGCGACTTCGCGCGCCGCATGCAGGCCCGGATCATCAAAGCAGGCAATGACATAGGCATCGACGCCCAGCCGCTCGCCCTTGCGGATTTCCTCCAGCATGCCGGGAACAGCCAGCGCCTCATCGGCCCCGCCTTCGATACTGACCGGCGTATCGATAGGGTTTGCAGCGGAAATCTTCGTATCCGCCTGCCTGACGCGCAAGGCGCTCTCGAGCGCCTGCGCCGTCATCGAGGCGGTTGAGTTCGGGTTGATCAGACGAATATGCATTCAGGTCAGCCTTTCGGGACTGTCACTTGCCATCTGGCTTGATGAAGTCGGTAATGGGGGGCGCCTTCAAGACGAACTGGCGATCCGAGGTAATGTAATTGTCGGCATGGAGGCGTGCGATCGGCTGGTATCGGTCCGGATCGACATAATGCCCCTCCTTGTCGAGGCAGTCCCTGTGGACATGCATGTGCACGACCTCCCCCAGCACCAGCGTCCGGCGCGGATAATCGATCAGACGCTCCACCCGGCACTCGAAGGCGCAGGGCGATTCCGCTGCAAAGCTTGCATCGATCTTGTTGCAGGGCGTCGGCGTCAGCTGCGCCATGGAAAGTTCATCGACCTCGCTGTCGAAACCGAGGCCGCAGACAAGCATATGTTCGGATATAGTCATATCGACCATGTTGACGACAAACTCGCCGGTGCGGCGAATATTGGCCATCGTGTCCTTCTCCTCGCCATTCAGACGCGGCTGGATTCCGAGAACAACGATGGGCGGATCATGGGAGAAGACGTTGAAAAAGCTCATCGGCGCTGCATTGTTGTGGCCCGCTTCCGAGCGGGTCGTGACAAGCGCTATCGGCCGTGGACCAATAAAATTCGTCAGCAACCGATAGCGGCTCTGTGGCTCAAGCGTGGTGAAGTCGAATTCCATGACGTTGTCCCGTTTATAGTATACAATATTGTTTCATATTGTTGACAATTATGCAACCAAAACCCTGTTGAAACAGTTGACTTTTTCGGCGGCATCACGCTTTTCTAACCCTAATGGAGAGCGAACAAAATGACCGAGCAGAACGGCCAGTCCACACAGCAAATTGTCGAGAAAGTCTGGCTGTCCATCGCTGAGCGGCGGCTGCGTCCCGGCGTGCAGCTGAAGGAAGAACAACTGGCGACAATTTTCAGTGTCAGCCGTGCACGTATCCGTCAGGCCCTTTCCGTTCTGGAGCGCGACGGTCTCGTCACCATCGTTCCCAATCGCGGCGCCTTCGTTTCGAAACCATCGGTCGAAGAAGCCAGAGACGTGTTTTTCGTGCGTCGCACCGTGGAGCAATGTGTCGTTGAACGTCTGTGCAAATCGGCCACCAAGGCCGATCTGAAACGGCTTCGCGACCATGTTGCCAAGGAGCGCGTGGCCAATGCTCACAACATCACCACCGATATCATCAAGCTCTCCGGCGGGTTCCATCTGCTGCTTGCGGAAACGGCCGGTTCCGATTTCCTCTTCACCACCATGCGCGACCTCATTTCGCGTTCCTCCCTCATCACCGCCGTTTACCGCAACACCGACCGCTTCAATTGCGGACCGGACGAGCATGCGGAAATCGTCGATGCGATTGCCAATAACGACCCGGCGAAAGCCACGCATCTGATGACCCACCATCTGGAACATGTGGAAGCGGAACTCGATCTCAGTGAAATCCGCGACCTTTCCCACGATCTGCGCGCCGCACTCGCCTGACCCGACGGTCAGACGAGTTCTCTCTCCTTCACAACCCGCTCTTCTTCGTCCGCCACCAGATGGCAGGCGACACGTGTGCCGCCGGCAAGCGTGCGCACCTTTGGCACCTCCGCCGAACAGCGCGCCGTCGCAAGCGGGCAACGCGGATGAAACGTGCATCCCGATGGCGGTTTGAGCGGGCTTGGAACTTCGCCGGCAACCAGTTCCCGATCACGGCGCGGCGCATCGATATTGGGAATGGTCTGCAGCAGAAGCTGGGTATAGGGGTGACGCGGTCGGGCGAACAGCTCCTCCGTGTCGCCCTCCTCCACAATGCGGCCAAGATACATGACCGCGATGCGATCCGACATGTGGCGAACCACGCTCATGTCATGGCTGATGAACAGATAGGTCAGCCCCAACTCGTCCTGAAGGCGTCGCATCAGGTTCAGCACCTGCGCCTGCACCGATACATCGAGTGCCGATGTCGGCTCGTCACAGACCAGAAACTCGGGCTCACTTGCCAAAGCGCGGGCAATGGAGATGCGCTGACGCTGGCCGCCTGAAAATTCATGCGGAAACTTTTCGCCGTCCGAAGCAGACAGACCAACCGTCAGCAACAGTTCCTCCACCCGTTCCATGGTCTCGGCACGGGTCGCACGAAGTTTCAGTTCGCGGATGGGCTCGGCAATGATATTCTTCACCCGCCAGCGCGGATTGAGCGAGGCATAGGGATCCTGAAAGATCATCTGCGCCGAAAGCGGTGTATCCTTGCGACCCTTGGCGAAGTGGAAATCACCCGCGCTTGGCCGGAACAGCCCGGTCACCAGACGGGCAACCGTGGACTTGCCGCAGCCGCTTTCCCCTACGATGCTGAGACAGCCGCCCGCCGGAACCGTAAAATCGATGTCGTTTACGGCCTGGACGAATTGCCGGGGCTTGCGCTCAATGATCCGGTTGAGCCATGGGGCAGAGACATCGAAGGTCTTGGTGAGGCTTTTGACCGTCAATGCGGGTGTTCTTTGAACGGGCGTGTTCATGCTGTACCTCCTGCATTCATCCAGCAAGCGCTGGCGCCATCACCCATCGCTTCCAGTTCCGGCCGCTCGCGAAGACAGCGCGGTCCGGAGAACCCGCAGCGCGGATTGAAGGCGCATCCGGGCGGGATGGCGTCGAGACGCGGCATGGCACCGTCGATCTGGTTGAGCCGTTCCACTCGCGCGCCGAGCGAAGGAATCGAGGCCATCAGGCCCTGCGTATAGGGGTGCCTCGGCGCATGGAGAACCTGTTCGACCGGCCCCACCTCTATCAACCTGCCGGCATAAAGCACGGCAACGCGATCGGCCGCTTCGGCGATGACGCCCATATCATGGGTGACCAGCATGACAGCCGTCTGCTTTTCCTTGCAGAGCTTGCGCAGCAGCGAGATGATCTGCGCCTGGATCGACACGTCAAGCGCCGTCGTCGGTTCATCGGCGATGATCAGTTTCGGCGACGCCGCAAGTGCGAGCGCTATGACGACGCGCTGGCGCATACCACCGGAGAATTGATGCGGATGGTGATCGACGCGCTCTTCCGGAGATGGAATACCGACATCACGCAAAAGCTGGACTGCGCGTGCCTTTGCATCCCTTTTCGAAAGCGGCAGATGCTGGCGGATCGTCTCCACAAGCTGCGCGCCAACCGTGAATAGCGGATTGAGTGAGGTGAGCGGATCCTGAAAGATCGCGCCGATTTCCCGGCCACGGATGCTTTCCATCGCCCTGTCATCGAGTTGATCGATACGACGCGACCCAAGCCATATTTCGCCATCCGCGATGCGGCCCGGTTTTTCGAGCAGGCCCTGTATCGCAAGGCCGGTCATGGATTTTCCGGCACCGGACTCCCCGACCACACCGAGGATTTCGCCGGGGCGGATGGAAAGGCTGATATCCGAAAGTGCCGTCACCGTTCCCCGGCGGCCAGGGAACTCGACTTTCAAATTGCGGACATCGATAACCGACTGGTTCATGTCATCCATTGGTATTCACCTTCACCGGGTAGCTCGGGGGGAAGATTTCCGAAACGGGCGGATTGGCCCAGCTTCGCTCGGGATATTTCGCGATCAGCCCATCGAACTGTGCCTGCGCCTGAATGCGGGCGCTCGCCATGTCGATGTTCGCGACCTGTCTTTCCCGCATGGAGAGACGACCATCGACAAACACGGCACGCGTGATTTTGCCTGAACCGCCGGTGACAATTGTTGTGATCGGATCGAGGCTCGGCGCCATGACCGTGTCATCCAGATCGAAGACCGCGATATCGGCGCGCGCACCCTTGGAAAGATGCCCGAGATCGGAGCGACCCAGCGCCCGAGCGCCGCCGAGTGTGGCGGCGTCGAACAGATCGGCTGAGCGGACCTTATCGGGAGCACCGTCATTGATGCGGCAGGTTATGAGACCGACAAGCAGGTTCATCAGCATGTCGGCGGGCGCCGTATCGGTGCCCATCGCAATGTTTATTCCAAGCTGCCGGCACGCGGAGAAGGACGACAGCGTACTGCCGCTTCTGGCCGACACCAGCGGACAGTGGACGATCGACACGCCGTTTTCCGCATAGAGCGCCAGATCTTCCTGCGTCGCATTGGTGGCATGCGGCGCGATAAGGCGGTCGCTCAGCAGGCCTGCTTTTGCGAGCCATACCGGTGCAGTCGAGCCATGCAGCTTGCGAACCGTGTCAACTTCCATGGTGCCCTGCGCCATATGCAGCCGGAATTTGCAGCCGAGATCACGGGCGGCCGCATCGGTTCTTTCCAGCAGGGTGAGCGTCGATGTTTCAACCCTATCAGGTGCGAGAAGGCCGCGGACGAGATCACCGTGCCTTCCGGTCTGCCGTTCGATGAACGACACGGCTTCCTTCAGCCCCTGAAGACCTCGTTCCTCGTCGAACACTGGCACCATGCGTCCCGGCTCTTCCAGCACCATGCCGCCGGAGCGGAAGGCGGGGCTGAGATAGACCCGGAGACCAAGTTCGCCGGCAGCATCGGCCGCAGCCTCGAATTCAGCGACCGTTTCTCCCCATTCACGATAAAACAGCGAGGCAATGGGTGCCGCCGTGGTGATGCCGTTGAGGAGAAGCTGGCCAAAGGCGAAACGTTTCTGGAAGGCAAGCTCCTCCTCGGAATACATCTCGTAAGGACCGGCCTCGACATAGGAGCGCGGCCAGACACGGCCCTTCGCCCAGCCGGGATGATTGTCGATCCCCAAAATAGTCGTATCGAAATCGGAAAGCGCATCGAGGTCGATCAGGCCGGGGCTGATCAGGGCATTGCCGAAATCGACGCGGCGCGCGACCTCGCCCGGAAAGCCATGGCCGACAAAAAGGATTTCGCCGTTCTCGAAAACCACTTCGCCGTTTTTCAACAGCCGGTGAGACCCGTCCTTATGACCGACCACCCAGCTTGCGGTGAGCAGCGTGCGACCGGAGGACCGTTCACCGAGAGCGATAGACTGTAGCGGATTGCTCATCATGGTGCCTCCACCACAGCCTTGCCGCCTCTGGCGGTCACGCGTCCGCCCTTTACGACCAGCGGCCGCGGCGCGACATCGACAACGGCATGGGCCAATGTTTCGCCGGTCAGCAGCGTGAAGTCTGCGGCACAGCTAACCTCAAGACCGTAATCCTTGAGGCCCATGACATCGGCACCGCCCTGCGAGACGACATGCAGGACATACGCAAGCTCGATATCCGAGCGCAAGCCGTTCTTCATGCCGATGATCTTGGCCCGGTCGAGCATATCCGGCTGGCCCCAGGGTCCCCAGGTATCGCGAATGCCGTCACAACCGCCGCCAACGCGAACGCCGGCTTCCTTCAGCCGCATGATCGACGGCACGGTTGCCGAGGGCGCGCCCGTCGTCAGGATCGCCACATCGAGCCGGGCGATTTCATCGATCAGCTTGCCGACCCTGATGTAATCATTCATGCCCAGCGCAAAGGCGTGGCTGATTGCGACCTTGCCTTCCATGCCATTGGCACGAATACGCTCGAAGATCAGCTCCATCGTGAAGGCGCCGAGATCGGCAGCCTCATGCAGATGAATGTCGATCGGCACGCCGTGCCTGACCGCGAGTTGAAAGAGAATATCGAGCTGGCCTTTGGGATCGCGATCGATGCCGCAGGGATCGATGCCGCCAAGGACTTCGCATCCCTGTTTCAGGGCCTCGTCCAGCAACTCCACCGTGCCGGGCATGACCATAACGCCGGACTGCGGGAAGGCAACGACCTCGATGTCGATGATGCCTTTCAGCTTCTCACGTGTTTCCCATATGCCTTCGACAAGCTTCAGGCCGTGGGTCGGATCGATATCCACATGGCTGCGGATATGCGTGCCGCCGTTTGCAGCAAGGCCGATGGCGTGGCGCATGGACTGGCGGTGCGGATCGATACCGATCTGGGTGCGGTTCTCGCGCTCGAAATCGATCCGTCCGCGCAGGATGGCGGCACGGTTGTTCTCATGCCAGGGCATGCCCCATGTCGTCTTGTCGAGATGGGTGTGTGCATCGATGAGACCGGGCGCGACGATTGCACCGTTGCCATCCTCGACCGCCATGCCGGGTTCGGCCTCGAACTTTCCAAAACCGGCAATCTTTCCCTGTCTTACCAGAATATCGCAGGTGTCGCCCGCCATGGGCCTGACGTTGCGGAGCAGAAGATCGTACATGGAACTCACCTCAGTTTCGGATTGAGCGCATCGCGCAGCCAGTCACCCAGAAGGTTGACGGTGACGACGAGCAGGCAGAGCTGGAAAACGGGAAACAACACGATCCACCAGGAACCGGAAAACAGGAACTGGTTGCCGATGCGGATCAGCGTTCCGAGCGACGGCTGGCTGGGTGGCATGCCGATGCCGAGGAACGACAACGTCGCTTCGGTCAGGATCGCCATGCCGAAGTTGAGCGTGGCGGCAACCATGATCGGCGTCAGCGTATTGGGCAGAATATGGTTTGCCATGATGCGGCGCGCGGGAACGCCGATCAGCTTCGCTGCCTGCACATAGTCCTTGCCGGTTTCGACAATCGCCTGGGCACGCACGGTGCGCGCATATTGCACCCAGGCGGAAAGCGCGATGGCGAGAATGAGCACGGCAGACGCGCCGACCTCGCGAAGATTGTCCGGAAGCATCTGTCTGACGACCGTGGAGACGAGAATTGCCACCAGAATTGTCGGAATGGAGAGCGTGATATCGCCGATGCGCATCAGGAGATTATCGGCAAAACCGCCAAAATAACCGGCGACAAGCCCGGCAGTCATGCCGATGACCAGGGAAAGTGCCACCGAGGCAACACCGATGACGATCGATATGCGCGTGCCGTAGAGGATAGCGGAGAGCATGTCGCGCCCTTGCGTATCCGTGCCGAGCAGATAGGGCCATTCGCCGCCCTCCTGCCACACCGGCGGCAGTTCGGCCTTCCACATGTCGAGCGACGCGCCGTCATAAGGGTTCTGCGGTGCGATCAGGGGCGCGAAAACGGCGGCGAGGATGAGGACTGCAAGGATCAGCGCGCTGATCTTGGCCGATCTGCTGTGGCTGAACGACCAGTAGAGATCGCTGTTGCGTATGCGCTTGATGAGCGACGGGCGGGCAGGTTTTGCCGTTTGCGGAAGGTCTGTGGCCATGAAACCGGCTCCCTTCGGTTAGCGCGCAGTGCGCAGACGCGGATCGATCACCGCATATGCAATGTCGACGAACGTGTTGAGGACAACGAAGATGAAGGAAATGATGCAGAGATAGGCCGCCATGACGGGGATGTCGAGAAACGTCACCGCCTGTATGAACAGCATGCCCATGCCCGGCCACTGAAACACCGTCTCGGTGATGAGCGCAAAAGCGATGAGCGAACCGACATTCATCGTCGTCAGCGTCACAACAGGCATAAGACAGTTGCGCAGCGCATGGCGGAAATAAATGCGCCAGCGGGGAATGCCGCGTGCACGGGCGAACTTCACGAAATCGGACCGCAGCACCTCCAGCATCTCGGCGCGGACCAGACGCATGACGAGCGTAATCTGGTAAAGCGAGAGCGCGATGGCAGGCAGAATGAGTGCGGCACGCCCCGATGAGGTGAGCAGGCCGGTGGACCACCAGCCGAGCTGCACGACATCACCGCGACCAAAGGCCGGCGCCCAGCCGAGGCTGACCGAAAAGACGAGAATAAGCAGAATGCCGACAACGAAGCTTGGCAGCGAGACGCCGACAATCGACAGGAATTGCAGGCCCTCCGTATACCACTTTCCGCGCCTGATCGCCGTCAGCACCCCGAGCGGCAGGCCGACGACAAGCGATATGATCGTGGCCACCAGAACCAGTTCCAGCGTGGCTGGAAACCGCTCCGCGATTAGCGGCAGCACCTGCTGGCCGTTGCGATAGGAAACGCCGAAATTGCCCTGGGCGGCATCTTTGACAAACCGCAGATATTGCGTTGGCAGACTGTCGTTAAGACCAAGACGCTCACGCAAGGCGGCGCGATCTTCCTGCGATGTCTGCTCCCCCACCATCAGCTCGACGGGGTCTCCGGCAAGCCTGAAAATGAGAAATGCAATAAGCGCGACGGAAAGCATGACCAGAATGGCATTTCCCATACGCTTGATGATGAAAACCAGCATTGTAACCTCTCGGATGCAAACCCGTGGCCAAAAGGCAGGCAGGTTTGCCCATTTTTGCAAGAGACGGGGTACGGGCCGCATGCGCCCGTAACATTGTCAACAATTGCACCGGCAGCGGAGCATTCAGGGAGGCGTTCAGCGAAATGCCCAATGCCTCCCTGATATTCCGGATTACTTGCCGACCTGCGTCAGCCAGTGGCGCGGCTTGTTGTCGGCGCGGAAATCAACGCTCTTGACCTTTCCGAGCATGGCCCAGGCGATGGGCTGCTGGTGCAGCGGAACAAGCATCGTCTCGTCCTTGGCGATTTTCAATGCAGCTTCTTCAAGCGCCAGACGCTTGGTATTGTCCTGCTCGTGTGCTGCCTGATCCACCAGCTTGTCGATCTCGGGGTTAGACCAGCCGCCATAGTTGGATACGCCCATCGCGCCCTTGCGGGTCGACAGGATCTGCGACAGGAACGAGAAGGCATCGAGCGTGGGCTCGTTCGCCCAGCTGAGGTTGAAGACATCGGCCTTGCCACCATTGCGCTTGGGAGACTGCACCGAACGCGGGGCGATGTCGATTGTCGGCTGGAAACCGCCGCGTTTGAGCATGTTGGCAACGCCGGAGCAGATGTCTTCCTCGTTGATGCTTTCGTCATTCATGCAGGTATAGGTGAATGCAAGGTTCTTCATACCTGCATCGGCAAGCAGCTTCTGCGCCTTTGCCGGATCGGCAGGCTGGTAGGTATCAAGCGACTTGGCGTAACCCGCAATCTCAGGCGCAATAAGCGAGCCGGACGGTCTTGCAAGATCGCGCATGACCTTCTTGTTGATGAGATCACGATCGATCGACGCCTCGAATGCCTGGCGAACGCGAAGATCGTTGAAGGGGTTGGGCTTGCCGTCTTCCAGCTTTTCGCGGCGATTGAAGCCGATGAACAGCGTGCGCAGTTCGGTGCGCTTCTTCACCGTGATGTTCGGCGAGGATTCCAGACGCGGCAGATCCTGGATCGGTGCGGAATCGATCAGGTCGATTTCGCCGGAGAGCAAAGCTGCAACGCGGGTTGCGGCCGAGGCAATCGGCACGAATTCGATGCGGTCGAGATTGTGTTTTTTCTGATCCCACCAGGCATCGTTGGCGACAAGAACCGTCTTGCTATCGGGAACGCGGCTCTCAAGCTTGAACGGGCCGGTGCCGTTGGTGTGCATCGTCGTGTAGCCATCGACCTTGGAAGCGAAGTCGGTCGGCTTTTCGCTGTTGTTATCTTTCAACCACTTGGCATTGAAGATGAAGATATTGGTGATGTCGTTGAGGAAAAGCGAAGTGGGCGCGGTGACGTTCAGATCGACGGTGTAGTCATCGACCTTCTTCACGCCGGCGAAAACCGGAATATTGCCGCGCAATGGCGAGGTGGCATCCGAAGCGCGCGTGAAAGATGCAACGACATCGTCAGCGGTAAACTCAGCACCGTCGTGGAACTTCACACCTTTGCGCAGGGTGAAACGCCATGTTTTTTCATCAACAAGTTTCCACTCCGTCGCAAGCGCCGGCTCAATCTTGAAGTCCGGCCCGTAACGCACCAACCCTTCATAGATATGATTTAGGAAGGCAAGCTTGGAGGTGGAAGGCACCGAATACGGATCAAGCGAGTAAAGATCCGCGCGGCCGCCCCAACGCAAGGTTTCTGCGTTTGCGGGAACGGCAATGGCGGCGGCGGCCATGGCGGCCAGAACGAAACTTCTAATTCGGGACATTTGATCCCCCCTTTTTATAAATCATTGGATAGCCGGCAGACCTACCGGCCGGACAAGGCGGAGTATTGTTTCGCACAGGCGTATTGTCAATAATATTGTTGACAATTATCGTATCCAAAATCGCGAGGTTCTGGATACAAGCTACGCTTCAATGAGGGAGAGGACGAAATGGGGAATTTTCTGCTGCTGCACGGCACGATGGTGACGGTGGATCGTGAAAGACGCATCATCGAGGATTGTGGCCTTGCCATTCAGGGCGACCGTATTGTCGACATCGGTACAGCAGCGGAACTGGCGCCACGTCACACCGACAAGCAGATCATAGATTGCCGGGGAAAACTCATCATTCCCGGCCTCATTGACGCCCATGGCCATGCAGGGCACGCGCTGATCCGCAGCATTGCGGCCGACACCAACGCCGTTTGGATGAAGGTCGTGACGCCGACCTACTATCACTACGTCACACGCGATTACTGGTATGCGGACGGCCTGGTCTCCGGCATCGAGCGGCTTCGCGCCGGCGTGACGACAGGTGCCAGCATCATCACCTCGATGCCACGAGCCGACGACCCCGTCTTTGCCATCAACCACGCCCGCGCTTATGACGAGATCGGGCTTCGTGAAATCATCTGCGTTGGACCTTCCGGCCTGCCCTGGCCGCACCCGGTGACCCGATGGGAAAGCGGCTCTCCGGAGCGCCGAAATGTAAGCTTCGAGGAAATGATCGAAGGCAGCGAAGCCACGATCGACGCCCTGAACGGAACGGCAGACGGACGCATCAGTGTTTTTCTGACACCTTTTACCATCGTTCCCTCGGTGGAACCCTCCAACGCTTCAAGCCCCGACCAGGCGGTGAAACTGACGGAAAACGACCGCATGCAGGCGCGCCGAATACGCGAGACGGCCCGGAAAATGGGCGTCAGGCTGCATTCGGATGCATTTGCGGGACAAATTCGCATGGCGTTTCAGGATAAGGAAAATGCGCTTCTCGGCCCGGATATCCACCTCCAGCACTGCTGGGGCATCTCGCATGAAGAAATCGACATTCTGGCGGAAACCGGCACGCGCGTGACCCACGCCCCGCCGGGCCGCTCGACGCCGATCATGGAAATGATGTCCAAGGGGATTCGAGTCGCCATTACCACCGATGGCGCAGCACCCAGCCGTCACTTCGATATGCTCCAGACCGCCCGACTTGCGCAGTTCACGCAACACCTGCTGCACAATCACGATCGCTACCTTTTGCCGCCGGGCAAGATATTCGAAATGATCACCATCGACGCCGCCCACGCCATCGGCATGGAAGATGAAATCGGCTCGCTCGAAAATGGCAAAAAGGCCGATGTCGTCGTCATCGACATGCGCAAGCCACATCTGATGCCGATGTGGATGCCGGTGCACCGTCTCGTGCATCAGGTTCTGGGAAGCGATGTCGACACCGTTTTCGTCGATGGCAAGATGCTGATGGAAAACGGCCGTGTTCTGACGACCGACGTCGATGCGGCTCTCTCCTTTGGACAGGAAGAGGCACTGGCACTCGCCGCCCGCGCGGGTCTTGAAGCGCATATGCATGATCCGGGCTGGGGACGTTTGCTGCGAACCTTCGAAGAGCCAGTGCACCCTCCCCAGCTGCCCGCCGCGGTGCTTGGCCGGTAGTATGGAAATGCGGCCTAGAAGCTGGTCGACGCGTCACGCGCTTTCAATTGCCAGCAATGACATTGTTGACAAAAAGTCGTTCGGTCTTTCGTCAAAACAAAAACTCCCCGGCCTGGAGGGTTCCGGGGAGCAAACCTGACTTTCATGTCAGGAACTTTGACTGGATTTAGTTACTCACCCGCTCGAGAGCGGGGTGGATCTGAGTTATCTAACCCGGTTTAGGCTTTTTTTGATTTATTAGAAGCCGCGCTGAAGTCGAACGAGACCTGTCCATTGTTCAGCGACGAAATCGCGGTCAACATAAGTTGCTCCCACCTTCGCAGAGAAGCCGTCCGTGATCTTGTAGTCTACAGTCACGCCAGCGCGCAACTCGTCAGCATTGCCCCACGAATTCGTAACCTTGTAGGACTCAGTCAAATCGCCACCCGACACGTCTGTGCTATAACCTGTCAGAGCGGTGCCCGTTCTAGCCATGTTGCCGGAATATTGAATGCTTGGCGTAATTGTAAGTTTCTCAGAGGCTGCAATAGCATATTCCGCCGCTACTGCCCATTCAGACTCAGCGTAGTATGCATTCGCGCCGGAAGCCCAAACGCCTGCAAGACCCAGTTTACCAGGACCGATATCAGCAGTTGCGATCAGACGAAGAGCACCTTCTTCGAGTTTGGTATCGTAGCCGCCTATGAGTTGAAGCGTCGCGGCTCCAAATTTCGCGCCCAGACCTCCAGCAATACCGAAGTTATTGTCGCTCTCCCTCGCTCTTACACTGTAGACCTTACCGGTTATCCCGCTTGTTACCCTTCCTCCTGTGAGACGGCCGAACTGGGTTCTTGTACCTTCCAGTTCATCTACGGAAACGCCGGCCCAGAAAGAGCCTGCATCATATATGTAACGAGCGGAATTAAATTTCGCATTTGTGGAGAGCACGTCTGTCTCACCAGAAAGACCGTCATCCCACCAACTAGTGAACTTACCGACTTTGATACCAGCAAGCTCAATGAACGCTTGATCTACGAAAACTGACGAACCATCAGTCGACGAGACCGAGTTAGCGCCCCTATCGGCGTTACCTTGGAAACCAATATATCCACGCAAAGCGCCGAGTTCGGTGTCGGTGCGAGTATCAATATTGAACTGGGCGCGCGTGAAGGTGTCCCAATCAGATCGACCGGACTTGTCGCGACCAAAGTCGGTCTGAAAACGGACATAACCGTCGAACTTCAGGCAAGTTTCGGTGCCGGGGATGTAGAAGAAGCCGGTGCCGAAGGCGTCGCAGACGCGAACATATTCCATGGGCTCGGGTTCGGCAGCGACGATAGCGTCAGCGGCCTGTGCGCCGGATACTGCTGCGAGAGCGGCAGCGGTGCCGATGAGGAGGCTCTTGATGTTCATTTTTAATCTCCAGTCAAAAATTTTTCAACGAATGCGCAAAACCGAGGGCTGGTCTTTTCCCTGCCGCCCGCTTCTCTGCGCTGATCCAGCAAATGGCAGAAATTACGGGAGACTCGCAATTCAAATCTAAAGAATACAAATACACTTAGAGAATACATTCAAATCACGTAGTAAAATTACAACAAATTAATAGTTTAATATATAATATATAAATGTTTTATTTAGTGATTTCGATATTTATTACTTAGTTATAGCGCAAATTATTTCTAATATTTTTGAATTATAATACTAGAACAAACTTGCGCCCAATCCCGCAATCGCTTGGGAAAGGCATCAAGTTTCATGGATGAAGATGAGGGGATGCGGGCTTTTAATGCCGCGTGGGGTCGCAAGAAGGGTGATATAGCCGCACTCCCTCCCGACGCCACTACGCGGCAAAGACAGCGCAACGTGCCTTCCGCCAATTCGCGCCCGGCGAATCCGGTTAGAGGCAGGCCACCGAGGTGGGAATTATTGCATGTCGTTCGATAGACCAGCGGGGAAAGTCATCATATTCCCCAACATTGCCTCGATCGCATCCGCCTGCACCGGGCGGCTGAAGTAATAACCCTGCCCATAGGGGCAGCCGGCAGCGCGCAGAAACGCTGCCTGCTCGCCGGTCTCGACGCCTTCGGCAATGACATCGATGCCCAGAGACCCCGCAAGCTGGATCATGATGGAGACGATGGCGCTGTCCTTGGTTTTTTCCGGCAGATGGGTGAGGAACGACCGATCTATCTTCATGCACGACAGGGGGAAGGTCTTGAGCATGCCGAGACAGGAATAACCAATGCCGAAATCATCCAGTGCCAGGCTGACGCCCATCTCCTTGATGACGCGCATGATCCGCACGGATGTTTCCACATCCTGAATGATGAGGGTTTCGGTGATCTCAATTTCCAACAGAGACGGTGCAAGGCCGGATTGCGTGAGCGCAGACCTGATCTGCTCCACAAGGCCGCCCTGAAATTGCCTGGGTGAAATATTGACCGCCATTTTGACGGGCGGCAGCCCGGCATTGCACCATGCCTGCGCCTGAAGGCAGGCTTTCTTCAGAACGCTTTCCCCAAGTTCCACGATGAGGCCGGTTTCTTCCGCAAGGCCGATGAATTCCGCGGGGCCGAGCAGACCTTCCACCGGGTGCTGCCAGCGCACCAGCGCCTCCACGCCGCTGACGCGACCGGTCAAAAGATCGACCTGCGGCTGATAGTGGAGAACGAACTCATCTCTTTCTACCGCCTTGCGCAATTCCTCGATGCGGGTGAACTTCTTCCTCAGATCATCCGCCATGCGCGGCGTGAAGGTTGCAATGCCATCTCGCCCGCTATGCTTGGCCTCATACATCGCAAGATCGGCCGCAGCGACAATTTCCGCCGTGGTTTCCCCGTGCTCCGGGAAAAATGCCATGCCAATGCTGCATGTGACCTTGATATCGTAGTTGCCGAGGCGCAGCGGCTGCGAGACCGCAGCCCGGATATGTTGCAGGCGGCTTTCGAAATCGTCCTTCTGCTTATGCAGAATGATGACGAACTCATCCCCGCCCACCCGCAGCACCAGATCGTTTCGACCGAGACTGCGCGAGATGCGCTCAGCCGTTTTGGACAACAAAGCATCGCCAACGCTGTGGCCGAGCGTATCGTTGATCTGCTTGAAATTATCGAGATCGAGAAAGCCGATGCCGACATGCCGCTTCGCTTTTGCCGATGCTGCCAGTATTTCCGGCAGTCTCGTATCCAGAAAGCGGCGATTGGGCAGCCGTGTCAGCATGTCGTGATCGGCAAGAAACGCGATATGTTCCGCCGCCCGTTTGCGATCGATCGCAAGACCCGCCATGCGCGCGGCGGCGGCGATGAACTCCAGAAGCCCCGCATCCGGTTTGCGGCCCGCCAACATGCACCAGACGAAACCGTGCGCATTGCCTTCGCTGGCGGGAATATCGAAACTGAAGGCCACATTACCGGCGGGATAGGTCAGGCTTTCGGGATCGCTGACGCTGGAGATGAGTGCTGTCACCCCCGCATGCTGTGAAAGCGCCGGTGAGGCATAGACCGAGGGTTCGCCGGCCGCGGCATCGAATACGCGAACAGCGCAGGCAAGACCTGTAGCGAGGTTTTCGATGGCTTTCACGAATTCTTCGAGAAAATCCTCGATACGCGCCGCCCCAACAATCATTTCGAGAATATGCGCCTGCGCCTGAAGCAGTCGCTCCGAGGCTTTCTTCTGGGTAATATCCCTGGATGCACCAACCACACCGATGATCGCGCCGTTCTTGTCCTTAAGCGGCACGCGCGACATCATCAGCCAGCGGTCGATATCGCCGCGCATTGCGCGTTCCTCAAAACCGAGATCCGGCTCTCCCGTGCGCATCACCCGCGCCTCGGTCTCTGGAATGCCGGCACGCTGCGCCGCATCGCCGTTAATATCGTAATCGGTGAGACCGATCAGTTCCTCGACTGTGTCAAAGCCGTTTTCGGTGACGATGGCACGGTTGGCGAAGAGAAAGCGGCCTTTCAGGTCCTTGGCGTAGATGAAATCCGGCACATGATCGATCATCGCTTCAAGCAGCGCATGCCGGTCGGATGGCGGCGCATCGGACTTCGTCCGCGGCGGCCGGTTCTGCAAGCGTGACTTCGGGCCTTTGGAACGCAACTATCCGCCTCGTTACTGTATAAGGAGGCATAATAGTAGGATTATACATATTATATAAATATGAACGACGGCGGGGGATTGAAGCGAAATGGCGCGACAAATACCGCGCGATCAGATTGTCGGCAAAGGCAAAACCTCTCCTGCAACATGCCAGCCTTGAGCCGGCATTGAGCCACGGCGCATCTGCGCCGTGAAGCAAGCTTTTCCCATTCAATACTTCATAGCACTGAACCGTGAGCTGCAGGACTTCGTAGTCAATCTTATGAGCTGCAACGGCTGCAGCGTTTGACTGCAACCGTCAATTGCTTATCCATCACACGACAGGTGTGGGGAGCTCTTTACCGGCAAAATGCGCGTCGAGATTGGCGAGAACCAGATCGGCCATGGCGCGCCGGGTCTGGTGCGTGCCGCTGCCGATATGCGGCGCGAGCGTGACGTTTTCGAAGGTGAAAAGCGCCTCCGGCACACGTGGCTCATCTTCAAAGACGTCAAGCGCTGCGCCACCGATCGTGCCACTCGAGAGCGCCTCGACCAGTGCCTTTTCATCCACAAGCGAACCACGCGCCACGTTAACGAGCACACCCTGGGGACCGAGAGCCTTCAGCACATCCGCATTGACGATATGACGCGTTTCGGCGGTGGCGGCGGCGGCGATGATCAGCACGTCGCAATTGGCGGCCAGCGCTTCGATGCTGTCGTGATAATCATAGGGAACATCGCGACGGTTTCTGGCGGTGTAGGAAATGCGCGCATCAAAGCCTTCCAGCCTTTTGGCGATCGCCTGACCGATGCGGCCAAGGCCAAAAATGCCGTAGCGGCGGCCGGCCACACGGGTGGAAAGACCCATATCACCCTTCAGCCACTGCCCCGTGCGCACATGCTGGTCAGCCTGCGGCAGCTTGCGCGCCTGCGCCAGAACAAGACCGAGCGCGAGGTCAGCGACATCCGCCGTCAGAACATCCGGTGTGTTGGAAACGCGGAAACCGCGTCGCTTGGCTTCCGCCAGATCCACCTTGTCGAAACCGACGCCGTTGATGGCGACGATCTCGAGATTGGGGAGTGCGGCGCCGATATCCGCCGGCAGGCCGATATGGCCACCGGTGACGACGCCGCGGATTGCAGCACCCTTTTCAGAAAGGAACGCCGCCTTTTCTGCCGCCTCAAACAGGCGATGAACAGTGAAGCGCTGCGCGAGTTCTTGTTCCAGTGCCGGGATCAGCGGGCACAGTTGTACGATTTCAGTAGTCATGGATATGTCCTTGTGGATCAGGCGCTATTTCACATCGGCCTTGACGAATTGCCGGAGTTCCGGTGTTTGCGGATTGGCGAAGAGTTCTGCCGAGCGGCCCTGTTCCCAGATCTTACCCTTGTGCATGAAGATGGTTTCGGTCGCCACACGGCGTGCAAAGGCCATTTCATGGGTAACAAGGATCATGGTCATGCCGCCCTTGGCGAGGTTTTCCATGACCGTCAGCACTTCCTCCGTCAGTTCGGGATCGAGTGCAGAGGTCACCTCGTCGAACAGCATCACCTTCGGCCGCATGGCAAGCGAACGGGCAATCGCCACGCGCTGCTGCTGGCCGCCGGAAAGCTGGTCGGGATAGGAATCGAATTTCTCCGACAGGCCGACGAGTTGCAGAACCTCGCGGGCGATGTCCTTCGTTTCCGACTTTGCCACGTCCTTGACGATGCGCGGAGCGAGCATGATGTTTTCGCCGACCGTTAGATGCGGGAAAAGATTGTAGCTCTGGAAGACGATACCGACATCGGTGCGCAGCTTGCGCAGCGCCGTAGCATCTCCGCCCAGCGCATGGCCGGCAATTTCGATGCGGCCCGAATTGATCTTCTCCAACCCGTTCATGCAGCGCAGCAGCGTGCTCTTGCCGGAGCCGGAGCGGCCGATGAGGGCGAAAACTTCACCACGGCCGACCGTCAGCGACACGCCTTTGAGGACTTCCAGAGCGCCAAAGCTCTTGTGAACGTTTTCAACGATTACTTCCGGCATGAAGCCTCCTTTCCAGCCAACGAGACAGCTGGGACAACGGGTAGCAGACGATGAAATAAAGCACGGCCACCGCGACGAAGACGCGGAACGGCTGGAACGTGGCATTGTTGATAAGCTGCCCCGCTCTCGCCAGTTCGACGAAACCGATGATCGATGCGATGGACGTATTCTTGACGACCTGAACGGCAAAACCGACGGTCGGCGGCAGGGAAATGCGGATCGCCTGCGGCAGGATGACGTAGCGATATTGCTGGGCGCGGGTGAGAGCCAGCGACTCGGACGCTTCCCATTGCTGCTTCGGCACCGCCTGGATGCAGCCGCGCCAGATTTCGGCGAGATAACCCGACGTATAGATCGTCATCGATGCGCCGGCGGCAATCAGCGGTGGCAGTTCAAGTCCGGCAAGGCTTAGGCCGTAATAGGACAGGAACAGGATCATCAGCACCGGAATGCCCTGGATGACCTGGATATAGGTGCCGGCAGCGATACGCAGCGCCTTCAGATCCGAGGTGCGGGCAAGCGCCACGAAGAAACCGACGAGGCCGCCGCCGATGAGCGCAATGATCGTCAGAAGCACGGTCCATTGCAGGGCGGTGAGCAGGAAGCCGAACTCGTTCCAGCCGAAAGTTCTGAGTGTCATGACTGCACCTCCGGCAAGGCGGTCATCGTCTTGCGCGCCACGCGGCGGCCGAACAGCCACATGCCGACAAGGGCAAGGATGAGCCGCAGGCTGAGCGCCAGCGCAAGATAGATGAGCGTGACGACGATATAGACCTCGAAGGAGCGATAGGTCTGCGATTCCACGAAGGCAGCGGCGGCCGCAAGCTCATGGGTGGAGATGGCCGAACATATGCTCGATGCCAGCATCATCAGCACGAACTGGCTGCACAGCGAAGGATAGACCTTGGCGATGGCAGGCACGATGATGACGTGACGATAGATCTGATATTTGGTGAAGCCCAGAGCCTCGCCCGCCTCGATCTGCGACTTGTGAACCGCCTCGATGCCGGCGCGGATGATTTCCGTGGAATAGGCGGCAAGATTGATCGTCATGCCGATCAGAGCTGCCGTATCGGCTCCAACGCGAAAGCCGAGCCCTGGCAGACCGAAATAGACGATGAAAAGCTGCACCAGAAATGGCGTGTTGCGGATCACCTCAACATAGCCGTCCACGATAATGCGGACGATGCCGCCATTGATGGAACGCAGCGAGGCTAAAAGAATGCCGAAAGCGCAACCGAGCACGATGGAGAGGACCGATAGCTTGATCGTCAGCCATATGCCGCTCAACAATTCGTTCTGATATTGGGCAAGTGCGCCGAATTGAAATGTATAGGACATGCGTCACTCCGTGGACATTTCCCGGCCCGCCGGAATTTCTCCCGGCGGGCGCGTTGAATGGCTCAATCAGAAGCTTGGCAGTTGCGGCAGCGGACGGCCGGTCCACTTCACCGAGATGCGGTCGAGATCGCCCGACATCTTCATGAGATAGATGGAGGTGTTAAGCCACTGACGCAGCTCGAAATCCTCAATCTTCGTCGCCATGGAATTGCCCTGCTGGAAGAAGGTGAAACCGACCTGCAGACCGGCTTCCGGACGCTGCTTGATGATCGCCTCACCCACCGTGGACGGCAGGGCGACGGCATCCACCTGACCGGCAAGCAGAGCCTGGGCACTGGTGGAATCGTCTTCGTAGACGACGATTTCGAGACCTTCGACATTGGCCTTGCGCAGCGCGGTTTCCTGCGAGGAACCGCGATTGACCGAAACGCGCTTGCCCTTGAGGCTATCAAGATTTTCGAATTTCTGGTCCTTGCCGGAGATGATGTCCATGTTGAAGGCGCTGTAGGGCTGCGTGAACATGACGGTCTTGGCGCGTTCACCGGTCGGGGCGAGCGTCGCGACAAGGAAATCGACCTTGCCGGTCTGGAGCGCCGGAATGCGGGCCGGCGGCGTCAGCGGCACCAGTTCGACCGGCAGCGACAGGTAAGAGCCGATCAGATTGGCGACATCAACGTCATATCCGGAAGGATTGCCCTTCTCATCCACCATACCCATCGGCGGCGCGCCGGTGAGAACGCCGATCTTGACCTTGCCCCGCGCGGTGATCTCGCTGAGCGAGACGGCATGGGCCGAAGTGGTCGCGGCAAGCGTTGCTGCTGCAACACCGACTGCGACGGTTATGTTCTTCAAAAATCTGGAAATGCTCATGGTTTCTCCTCCAACCCTTTTATTTGCCGTCCGCAAGGGAACAGCGGCCTTTGCGCAAACCGAAAAATGTTCTCGATAACATTTCAACCCGATTTGCAAAAAACTCCTCCCAAGAAGACGCGAAGATCCAAAATCGTTAGAATTCCCTATGAAATTCAATGATTTTGGCTGGTTATCGATTTTCCTCTGGTCGACACCATTTCGCGTTCTTGGCAGGATCAATAATGCATGTTATCGGTATCATTGCAAGTCCGATCTACAGAACTGTTGCATCGGGCATTCATTCGGGAGGGAACCATGTATACACGCTCGGCAATTTTTGAAGGCAAGATCCACGCCGGTCGGGAGGAGGAGTTTTTCCGCATTGTCGAGGAAAAGCTTCTGCCGGTCTGGAAACGCATGCCGAACGCGCAGGCCGTGCGCGTCATGCGCACCGAGCGTACGGACCCGGACGCGGCGGCCATCATTATGGTGCAGGAAATCGACTATCCGTCGATTGAGGCTGTGGAAGAAGCGCTGGTTTCGCCTGTTAGACTGGAAGGCCGGGTGCTGACGGACGAGATGATGAGCATGTGCGACGGGCGTTTCTATCACCTCGTCTACCGTCGCATCGCATAAATCCGGTGCACGCCGCACCGATCTGCAATCATGCGGCGTGCTTTCCCTTGATATCTTCGTGTATGTCTTGTCCTGAACCGGTTCTAATTCAGGGAGACATGCTTTGGTGGAGCGCACGCCCTTGGCCGCAGCGTTAGTCACGTCAAAAAAAGCAACCATGAGCGACGTCTCGAAACTCGCGGGCGTCTCCAAGATGACCGTTTCGCGGGTGCTGGCCGATCCGGCGCTGGTGTCTGAGGACACGCGCCAGAAGGTGATGAAGGCCATCGAGAAGCTGGGCTATGTTCCAGATAGAATCGCCGGTTCGCTGTCTTCCCGGCGCACCAATTTCATCACCGCCATCCTGCCGACGCTCACCAACTCCAACTTCGCCGACAGCGCACAGGGGCTCGCCAATGCTCTGCGCGCCGCCGACTACCAACTGCTGATCGGCTATACCATGTACGATCTCCAGGAGGAGGAGCGCGTCATCCGCACCATGATGGAGCGCCGGCCCGACGCCATAGTCGTTGCCGGAACGGTGCATACCAAGATGGCGAGCGAAGTTTTGATGCGCGCCGGCATCCCGATTGTGGAAATCTGGGACGTTCCCGAACATCCCATCGACCATGCGGTAGGCTTTTCCAACTACGAAGTGGGAAGAAACGCCGCCAAATATTTAATATCGCTTGGATTTAAGAGAATTGGCGCACTGGGATCGCGTGCGGATGGCGATGTGAAGGACTGGCGCGGCGAAAGCCGTCTGCTCGGTTTTGGTGCTGCACTTCGCGAAGCCGGCATTGCCGACGACCTCATCATCCGCGAGGGCAGCGCCCCAGTCTCCTACGACCATGGGGCCAAAACGCTCGGCTCGTTGCTGGCGAAGGCGCCGGATGTCGAAGGCATTTTCGCGGTCTCCGATATTTCCGCCGTCGGCGCACTGATGGAGTGTCATCGTCGCGGCATTCATGTGCCCGAACAGATTTCCATCCTCGGCTTCGGCGATTTCGACATCGGCCGGCAATGTTATCCGGCGATTTCAACGATCCGTGTAGACGCCCAGATGATCGGCCGAAAAGCGGGCGAATTGCTGCTTTCCATATTGGAAGCAGAAAAAGGCGCTGCCGTTCCCGAAGGCGCGCGGGTGGATGTCGGGTTCGAGTTGATCGTGCGCGAGACGACGAAGCGGGTGGGCGGGTGAGGCGTTCCCTCCCTCATCCCTGTGCTGGTCACAGGGATGAGGTAAGCACAGTGTATCGTCCTTATCGAGCGCCCCAAGTGTCCGTCAGACGATATCCTTCCGGCCACGGATCGGAAGGATCGAGCATGTGCTGGTGAATGCCGGTGATCCAGCCGCGGCCGGAAATTTCCGGCAGGATGGCCGGGCGGTCGCCCACCGTTGTCGTTCCCAGAATGCGACCGGTAAAGGTGGAGCCGATGAGCGACACGGCCGTCAGCGTTTGGCCTTCTTTCATCTCACCGCGTGCATGCAGCACCGCCATGCGCGCCGAAAGCGCCGTACCGGTCGGTGAGCGATCCACCTTGCCAGGCTGGATGGCGACGGCGGCACCCGCCCGCAGGCCCTCAGCGGTGCGCTCCACCTTGCCCGCAAACAGGCAGAAGGAAAAATGACGCCAATCGGGGTTTTCGGGATGCTCGAAACCCAGAGCCTTGTTGGCGGCATTGGTGATGCGCACGCCGAGACGGGCAATCTCGTGCGCTTCATCCGGCTTCAGGCTGAAGCCCATCGCCTCGGCGTCGACGATGACGAAACTGTCGCCGCCATAGGCCGTATCCACCTTCAATGTACCGAGACCCTCGACCTCAAGCTCTACATCGAGCTTCGCGGCAAAGCTTGGCAGGTTCTGCACGAAAATGCGTTCGGCCTTGCCATTGCGGCATTCGGCACGCACCTTCACAAGCCCGCCCGGCGCTTCAAGCAGCATATGGGTTTCCGGCTCCTGCATTGGCACGATACCGCCATCCAGAAGCACGGTGGAAACGCAGATGGAGTTGGAGCCCGACATGGGTGGCGTATCTTCCGGCTCCATGATGATGAAGGCGGCATCCGCGTCAGGATGTTTTGGCGGCACCAGAAGATTGACGTGGCGGAACACGCCACCGCGCGGCTCGTTGAGCACGAAATTGCGCAGGGTCTCATCGCGGGCGATGAAACGGCTCTGTTCCCAGATCGTCTCGCCCGGCGGCGGCCTGACGCCGCCCACGATCACATCACCCACCTCGCCTTCCGCATGGGCGGAGATGACGTGAACTGTCTTGATACTGCGCATTTAGTGCTCCTCAGGAAAGCCAGGATGGAAGACGGGAAATAGCACGGCCGGTCAGTGCGCTTTCAACACAGTCGGCAAGGCTGCCGAAACGCACCGCGCGACCGCTGAGTCCAGGGCCGTAGTGGGCGTACTTGCCCGAATTGGTCATCAGCGCGCGCGTCCTGGTCGGAAAGACCGGTTCGGAAATCGAGCACCAGCAGAGATCAGGCAGTACCTGGACGCCACTGTCATGCAGGCTTTGCAGGGTGCCGTCCCGTTCTGCTGCGTCGATGACCTGCTGTCCGGCAGTGACGATGACGACAACATTTGCATGACGCCTGCGTCCGTTGAAGGCGGACGCCAGCGCGCGGCATTCCTCCAGCGAGGCATGCGGGCTGCCGATGGCAACCAGTTGCACATCCTCTGGTCCCTCATTCAGAAGCGACCAGCCTGCGGCCATATCAGCAAGCGAAACTGTGACGGTTTCCGCCGTCTCGACCGGCTCCAGTCGCGCTTCCGGGGTGACGCCCTCGATATGCAGCATGGGAGCCGCAGACGTGGTGCCGAAAGCGGCGCAGAGCGCCTTCAGATCATCCCGAGAAGGCTTTGCTGCGCCAAGACCGCGCAGAAGCGGAATGCAATCGGGGGCTGCCTTGCCAGCGAGATAACCGATGAGCGGCCAGAAGGCGTCATTGATATCCTCAGGCAAAGCGACATCGACAATGCGTTGCGGTCGGCGGTTTTCCTCAAGATAGACGCCGGACAATGGCGCCCTGCCCGTCAAGGCAATGCAGAGATCGAGAAAATCCGGATGTTTAGCCGTGCGTGCGCCGAGAACCGTATTTGCGAAAATCACGGCATTCGATTCGGCCCAGGCGATCATGTCGCCGGCCTGCGGCGCGCTGTCGAGCAGATATGGCGAACAGGTGAAGGTGGGGCGACAGCCCATGCGTACATAGGCATCTGCCAGCCTTGCGGCGGGATCGCCGAAATCCTCCGGCACGCCCTGCGCGCGCCAATGCGCCTTGTCCACCGAGATGGCGTTCATGGTCGTCGGCACGCGCACGCTTGCGCCCATCTCCGCCATCTTCTCTGCAAAGGTGAGATTGGCGGGGCTGGCATAAATGCAGCCGTCAATATGACCCTGCGTAACATCAACGAGCGCTGACGCCCCCTGCTGGGCGGCCATGGCGACAATGATGCGCATGGCCTGCTGCACGGCAATGCCGTCGCGGCCCTCGAGCATTGCACTGTCGTCATTCTTGAGATCGAGATGCGTCGTCGCAGGCGGCGCGATCGCGAGGGAAACGCCGTCAGCCTCAATGGTATTTTCATCGATACGCACATGAGAGGCTTGGGAGAGCCGCTCGAAATTCTCCGCGTCCAGGCGCACTACCGGCAAAGGCTTGTCGAACATTTCCGAAGCGATCAGCGCGCCGAGCGTCAGCACGTCTTCGGCCTCGCAGAAGACAAGCGCTGAGGGTGCGCGGCCCGTCAGGATGAGATCGAGCAAAACGCCAGAACCGGTGCAGGAGCCACGGCTTGACGGCATGAACAGCACACCGCCGGTGAGACAGACGCCGTGCAGCGGGTGGTGCACGTCAATCACCTTGCCGGTGGCGGGATCGACACCGCCCCAGAAACTCAGCGCCTCAGTCGTGGAGATCACCACGCCTTCAGCCGCGCCCGGCAGGATGCTGCGCGCCTGAGGAACGGCTGTTGTCGAACCGGAAGAAGACATCGAAAATCTCCCCAAAAACATTTCCAGTAAAAGTGCGTAGCGGTTTTACGTCTGGAAAATGCCTAAAAAAAAAAGAGAATTTTTGCGTTTCCGAGAAAAGCCAAAATTCTCTAGAAACGTTGTGGCGAAAATGCCCTTGTATCGATGGCGGGTTTTTGCCCCGTCAGTAGATCGGCGACGATGCGGGCCGTGCCGGCCGATTGCGTCAGCCCCAGATGGCCGTGGCCGAAGGCATAGACCACCCGCGCCGTGTGGCGCGCCGCACCAATCGCGGGCAGGCTGTCGGGCAGCGAGGGGCGAAAACCCATCCATTGTTTGCCGCCTTCGGTTTTCAGGCCTGGCAGAAAACTTGCCGCCTTGGCGAGAAGCGCCTCGGAGCGGGCGAAATTGGCCGGAAGCTCGAGCCCGCCCAGCTCCACTGCACCGCCGACGCGAATGCCGGTCGAAAGCCGCGTCACGACGAAACCATGACCGCCGAAGGTCACCTGCGTGCGCAGATCGAAGGCGCCTGAAGGCAGGGTGGTATTATACCCCCGTTCCGTTTCCAGCGGAATTTTTTCCCCAAGCGAACGGGCAATGCGATGCGAAAATGCGCCCGCCGCCAGCACCACCTTGCCGGCCTTGCGAGTGCGCCCGTCATGGCTCACCACTTCCACACCGTCTTCCAGCGGCCTGAGCGCTGCGATGTCGAGACGTTCGATACGACCGCCGATGCTGCGGAAATGCTCGGCAAGAGCCAGCGTATAGAGCTTCGGGTCGGCGATGGAATGCCAGCCGGGCGTGAAGGTGCCGCAGGTGAAACGCGGTGCGATGCCGGGCTGTATCTCGGCCATCTGCTCGGCATTGAGGTGCCGGAACTCGATGCCATGACGCTCGCGCGCCTTCCAGCCGGCAAGCGAGCCTTCGAATTCGGCTTCGCTTTCATAGACCTGGAGATTGCCCTCCTTGCGCAGCATGGCAATCGTGTCGGTTCTCCTGAGAAACGGCTCAAGTTCAGATTTCGACAGGTCCATCAGCGCCGTCTGGGCGGCGGTGGAATGTTCAACCTTCGAGGCGGCACAGGCGCGCCAGAACCGGAACATCCATGGTGCAATCTTCAGCGCATAGGCAGGCGGTACGCTGAGCGGCCCGAGCGGGTCGAGAAGCCACTTTGGCGCTTTCCAGAGAATGCCGGGGGATGCGAGCGGCAGGATATCGGTGAAGGCGAAGGCACCGGCGTTACCGGCGGAAGCGCCGGCCGCCGGGCCTTCGCGATCGATAACCGTGACCGAAAGGCCGCGTCCCTGCGCGGCAATAGCTGCCGAGAGGCCGACAACGCCGGCCCCTATGACGATGACATTGTTTGTAGACATTACCGCACGCTCGACAGGAATTTCTGCGTCTCGGGGTGCTGCGGCGCGCCGAAAAGCTGATCCGGCGTGCCGATTTCCGCCATCACGCCCTGATGGAAAAAGGCGACACGGTTCGACACATCGCGGGCGAAGGCCATTTCATGGGTGACGCAGATCATCGTCATGCCCTCGTCGGCCAGCATCTTCAGCGTATCGAGCACTTCGCCCACCAGCATCGGATCGAGCGCTGAGGTGACTTCGTCGAACAGCATATATTCCGGCGACATGGCAAGAGCGCGGGCAATCGCCATACGCTGCTGCTGACCGCCAGACATGCGGTTCGGATAGACCTTCAGCTTTTCGGCAAGACCGACATGGGTCAGTTGCTTGACCGCGATTTCCTCGGCCTGCTCTTTCGAAATGCCAAGCACCTTGCGGGGCGCCAGCATGACGTTTTCGAGCACCGTCAGATGCGGAAAGGCATTCCATTGCTGGAAGACAATGCCGACCTTGCGACGCAGCTTGTTGAGGTCGGTCGATTTGGCATGAACCTCGGTGCCGTCGATGACGATCTTGCCGCTATCGATCGGCTCCAGGCCGTTGATGCAGGTCAGCAGCGTCGACTTGCCGGAGCCGGAACCACCGATGATAGTGACGACCTCGCCGTTGTTGACCGTCAGGTTGATCCCTTTCAGAACCTCCAGCGGGCCGAAGGATTTGCGGACGTTTTCGATCTCAATCATTGGGGGACCACCGTCTTTCGAGATACCCGCCGAAACGGGCGATGGGGAAGCTGATAAGGAAATAGATGGCGCCGCAGATCATGAGAATGGTCAGCGGTTCCTGCAGGCGGGTGACGAGGATCTGCGAGGCACGCAGAAGCTCGATAAGTCCGAGCCACAGCACGAGCGCCGAATCCTTCATGACGCCAAGTGTCAGGCCGATCCAGGCGGGCAACGACACGCGAGTTGCAAGCGGCAGCACGATGTAGCGCATGTCCTGCGACCAGGTCATGCCGAGCGAACGGCAGGCACGGCGCGTGTTCGACGGCACCGCTTCGATGCCGCCACGCACGATCTCGGTGCAGTAGGCCGCCGTATAAAGCGACAGAACCACGCATGAGGTGGTAAATGGCGGCCAGCCGAGCTTGGCGATCGACTGGAAGGCATTGCCAAGCACCAGCTGGATGAGGAGCGGCACGGAGCGGAAAACATCCAGCACGAAGGTCAGCGGCAGCGACCAATAGGCCCCGAGCTGGAAGCGGATGACACCGAAGATGATACCCATGAGGGTGCCAGCCGTCACGGCAACGGCGGTGACGGCAAGCGTCATCCCCGCGCCCTTGGCAAGGAAGGCAAGATCACTCCAGGTGAGAGCGGTTTCAAACATGGCGCACCTCTCTCAGTAACGAAACAGACGAGCGGCCAGCAATCTGGCGGCAAGCGTGACGATCTTGGCGATCACGTAATAGATGACCGCGGCAAGCGCGAAGAATTCGAAGGTGCGGAACGAACGGGCGTTCAAGGCCTGCGTGACACCGGCAAGATCCGTATTCATGCCGACGGTGACACCGAGCGAGGTCATCAGGATTGCCCAGACCATCTGGTTGGTGGCAGGCAGGAAGGCGACGCGCAGCATCTGCGGCATGATGATGAGGCGGAAGGTCTGCATCGACGTCATGCCGAGCGAACGGCCGGAGCGCGTTTGCGTATCCGGTATCGCCTTCAGCGCTCCACGGAAGTTCTCCGCAAGATAGCCCGCATTGTTGAAGGCGATGCCGGCCAGAAGTGCCGTATAGGGGCTGAGATGAATGCCGAAATTGCCAAGGCCGAAATGGGCCATGTAAATCTGGAACAGCGCCGGCGTGTTGCGGGCGATTTCCACCCAGACGGCGGCAATGGCACCCAATATCCGGTTACCGGAAAGCCGGAACAGGGTTAGCACGATGGCGCAGGAAAGACCGATCACCATCGACAGGACCGCGATCTGCAGCGTCACCAGCGCACCGTCCAGCAACTGCGGCAAAGCCTTCAGCGCCTGATTCCAGTGGAATGTATAATTGAACATAACCGTCTCACCTTTTCAGAAACGATCAACGGCGCGATCGATCCGACCGCGCCGTTTGGGAAAAGTTCCGATCAGCGATAGACGCCGTTGACGGTGAGCGAAGGAACTTCGCCGCCAACCCATTTTCCGTAAAGTTCGGCGTAACGGCCGGTGCGAACCTGCTGGTTGATGAACAGGTTCAGGTAATTGATGAAGCCATATTCATCGCGGTTGGTGAAGAGAGCGACATAATCGATGTCATAAGGTGCCTTGCCGACCACCGAGATGCCGGCAAATTTGCCGGTCTTGACGTTGGCCTGTGCAACGGTCGAGGTCGAAACGGTGGCGTCGATCTGGCCCTGGCTGAGCGCGAGGAACACATCGGCCTGCGTCTGGTAAGGACGGAACTCGCCTACGCCCCATTCCTTGACGGTCTTTTCGAGCGCAATGGCTTCAAACGTACCGGCAGTCGCGCCGACGGTCTTGCCCTTCATGTCCTCAAAGGACTTGACGCCGGACTTGTCGTTGGCGGTGACTGCCATCTCGAAGGCGAAGTAAGGCACGGTCATGCCAACCGTCTTGGCGCGCTCAAGCGTATCGGACGTGGAGGCAACGCCAACATCGACGCGGCCGGACATCAGCGCCGGAATACGTTCCGGGAAAGGTGTCTCGACGATTTCAGCCGTGACGCCGAGCGCCTTGGCGAGATCGTTGCAATAATCGACATCGAAGCCGATCGGGTTGTTGGCGTCATCACGCGCGCCCATGGGCGGGAAGTCGAGCACGACCGCACAGCGCAGCGTACCGGACGAAATGATGTCGTCAAGCTTGTCGGCCTTGGCCGGAGTAATAGCGAAAGTGGCGGCCAGCAGGCCGGCGACGATGACCGATTTTTTCATTGTTGATTTGCTCCCAGAATTGCTCTGCCATTGAAGGCGAGGTCACTATTTCCCCATGGAGGCGATAAATCAACATAAAAATACAATGAGTATACAAAAAGAATTTTTGCAGCAGCGAACAGTGCTACGGCAGCGAGCTTGCAATTCGGGACCGGAGAGCACGTGAAAATGACGCCCTGGTTGGGCAGTTCCGCCCTACTCTCATCCCGGCGCTTGTGGCAGGCATGGGCACCGGACGCAGAATGCCGAAAAGACAAGTTGCAATAGAATGACCGTTGTATACTTTATGTATTCAAAATGTGCGAGCCCAATATCGGAGGATTATGATGAGCGACAACACCACATTGACCATCGACGGGCTTTTTCAGCGGGTCGAAGCTATTTTCCGCAAGGCGGGGCTCAATGCCGTGCAGGCGGGAGCGCTTGCGCGGGTTATTGTTGCCGGTGAGCGCGACGCCTGCAAATCGCACGGCATCTACCGCATCGAAGGCGCCCTGCGCACCGTCAAGGCAGGCAAGGTTAAGCCCGATGCGATGCCGGAGGTGGCCGCAGACGACGGCACAGCGATCGTGAAAGTCAGCGCCAATGGCGGTTTTGCCAACCCCGCTTTCGAGCTTGGCCTGCCTGTTCTGGTGGAGCGGGCGAAACGCACCGGCATCGCCGCGCTCGTCATCAATGACTGTACGCATTTCTCGGCGCTCTGGCCGGAAGTCGAGGGGCTGACAGCGAACGGTCTAGCGGGTCTGGTCATGTGCCCGAGCTATTCCACCGTCGCCCCCACTGGCGGAACCAAGCCGCTGCTCGGCACCAACCCCTTCGCCTTCGGTTGGCCCCGTAAGAACACTTCACCCTATGTCTTTGATTTCGCGACATCTGTTGCGGCGCGCGGCGAGATAGAACTGCACCGTCGCGCGGGCAAATCTTTGCCTGAAGGCTGGGCCGTGGATGCCGACGGAAACCCGACGACCGACCCAGAGGCTGCGCTTGCCGGCGCCATGCTTCCGTTCGGCGGCCACAAGGGTTCGGCGATCGGCACCATGATCGAGCTTCTCGCGGGTATCATGATTGGTGACCTGACCAGCCCTGAAGTACTGGAGTATCTCGGAACCACAACGCTTGCGCCGTTCCATGGCGAGCTTATCGTCGCCTTTTCCCCGGAAGCCTTCGCCAAGGGCCGTCCGGGCGATCCTTTCCAGCGGGCGGAAATCCTGTTCGACGCCATTATCGGCCAAGGTGCCCGCCTGCCCTCCGGCCGCCGCTTCACTGCACGCGCCAAATCGGAAAGCGAAGGCATCACCTTGACCGCCGCCGAAATCGCCGGTCTCGACCGGCTGCTGGAACAGGGGATGGACGCCGTCTCCTGACATCAGTCCTTCGTCATGCCGAACCCAATCAGGCATGACGAAGGATATCTATCGAACCTCATAAAACGAAAAAAGGCCCGCAAATGCGGGCCTTTTTCACTGCAGAAAGTAATCAGGCAGCCTTGCAGGCCTGAACCGCACCCGGAAGCTTGCTCCAGTCGGCGTACCAGCTATTGAACAGCTTGAACTGCGCCTCGACATAACCGCGCTGGCTGTCGCTGAGGGCATCGGTCTCGTTGAAGTGCAGCGTATATTCCTTGTCGCCCTTCAGCACCATCATGTGCTTGAAATAGAGAACCAGATCCGGGCCTTCATCGAAGGAGGAGAGGACGGCGAGCGCCTGCTCCAGTTCCAGCGCGCGGGCGCGGGCGTCCGCATCGCCCTTGGCGGCGGCCTGCGACAGCTTGCAGAGATGGATGACTTCCTTCGGCAGGACATTGCCGATGCCCGTGATCGCGCCGGTTGCGCCGCAATTGACGAAGCCGTGGACAACGGCAGTATCGACGCCGATCATCAGGGTGACTTCATCATCGCGGCTGGTGATGTTTTCAGCAGCGTAACGCATATCCGCCGGACCACCGAATTCCTTGAAGCCCACGAGGTTCTTGTGTTCCGCACGCAGCGCGAAGAAGAGATCGGCGCGGGTGGCGAAACCGTAATAGGGGCTGTTGTAGATGACAGCGGGCGTTTCGGGAGCGGCCGCAAGGATGGCCTTGAAATGCGCCTTCTGGGCAGCGATGACCGAGCCGCGCGAAAGAACACGCGGAATGACCATCAGGCCCTTTGCGCCAACCTTCTGGGCATGGGCGGCGTGCGCAACGGCAGATGCCGTGTTGACCGCGCCGGTGCCGACGATGACCGGAATGCCGGCTTTCACCAGACGTTCCACGCCTTCCATGCGCTGCTCATCGGAAAGAAGCGGCCAGTCGCCCATGGAACCGCAATACACGACGGCAGACATGCCATCGGCGATCAGCTCTTTGCCCTTGCGGACAAGCGCGTCGAAATCGGGGGTGCGATCATCTTTGCAGGGGGTCATCAAGGCGGGAATCACGCCGGAAAAAATGCTGGCCGTCATTACTAGCTCCTAAGGGACAGTTTTTCGGGAATGGACGCACCTCCGCGCCACCCTTTCAACAAGGACATTACAATCTTGTATTTTATTTGTCGACAAGAAATCGACAAGCTACAGATTTATTTCCAGCCGCTCATTGCGCACCAGTAGTTTCTGCACCTGCTGCACGATCTGTTCGGCATGCTCGCGGGCCAGTTTCTCGGACAGAACAGTGTCGCGCGCGGCGATCGCCGCTATGATCGCATCGTGATCGTCGACGAAACGTTTCGGCAGGCGATCATCATAGGACTGGTAATACAGCCGCAAGATGCGCCGTCCCTCATCCAGCAGACGCTTGAACAGACTGGTGAAATAGGGGTTGCGCCCGGCTTCGGCGATGGAAAGGTGCAGGGCCGCATTGGTGGAAATCATCGCCAGCGCGTCTTGCTCTTCCACCGCAATGGCAAATTCCGCATTATGGGCGCGGATGCCGGCCAGATCTTCCGGACGGTGATATTGGGCAGCAAGCTGGGTCGTCACCCGGTACATCAGCACCAGCGCATCGAAATAGGTATGCATATTGAGGAAATCGATGTTCGACACCATGGTCGAACGGTTCGGCAGCGTATCGATCAGCCCCTCGCCCGAGAGCCGCACCAGCGCTTCGCGAATGGGCGTGCGCGACATCTTGAACCGCTCGGCAAGCTGCACCTCATCGATTGGACTACCCGGTGGCAGAACCAGATCGAGAATCTCGTCGCGCAGCAGATCGTAGACCATCTTCACGCCGGAGCCACGCTTACGCTCGGCAGAAGCAATTATATCCGTCATAACCAAATCCCTCTTGTCGACATAAAGAGTACTATTATATTTTTTCCATATCAACGCCGCGTTGCAGCACCTGCCCCTCGAATGGCGGAATAATTGTTCAAAAACAACAAAAAGCCGTCACGAAAATTACCCGCGACGGCTTCAATAATTCAATTTGTGACATCGCTGCTTTTGTACAAAGCACCGCTTCGAGGTAGGGACCTCAGTTACGCAGGCCGGTGGCCACGACGGAAATCTTGAAAGCGCCGTCCAGCGTCGGATCGAAGGACGCGCCCATCACCACATCGGTCTCTTCGCTGACTGCCTCGCGCACAAGCGTCATCGCCTCGTCGATCTCGTAAAGCGTCAGGTCGTTACCGCCGGAAATCGACACAAGTGCGCCGCGTGCCTCCTTCAGCGACGGTTCGCCGAGCAGCGGGTTGGCGATGGCGGCTGCTGCCGCTTCCGAAGCGCGTTTTGGACCCTTGGCCTGCGCCGTGCCCATAAGCGCGCGTCCGCCATTCTTCATGACGTAACGCACATCGGCGAAGTCGAGATTGACCAGGCCTTCGCGCAGGATGAGATCGGTAATGCAGCGCACGCCGAGGGACAGGACCTTGTCCGCCGTCTTCAGGGCACTTTCAAAGGTCGTGCCGGCATCCGCAATACGCAGCAGGTTCTGGTTGGGAATGACGATGACGGTATCGGCGGTATTAAGCAGATTGGCGAAACCATATTCGGCAGCACGCATGCGGCGCGCGCCCTCGAAGCTGAACGGCAGGGTGACGACACCGACGGTCAAGATGTTCTTCGCACGGCACGCTTCCGCGATGACGGGCGCAGCACCGGTGCCGGTACCGCCGCCCATACCGGCGGTGATGAAGCACATGTCGTAACCGTTGAGGTGATCCATGATCTCGTCAAGCGAATCGATTGCCGCCTGCCGGCCAACCTCCGGATCAGCCCCGGCACCCAGCCCGCCTGTAAGTTCGGAGCTGAGTTGCACGAGCCTTGGCGCGTTGGTTTTCTTCAGCGCCTGCGCATCCGTGTTGGCGGCGATGAAATCAACGCCGCCGATGCCCTCGTCGATCATGTTGTTGATCGCGTTTCCGCCGCCGCCACCGACGCCGATAACAGCGATATTGGGCGTATTGCGGGCGATTGGAGCGCGCGGAGACTGGGTCATCGTCTTATTCTCTTTCTAAACTCATAGGGTCTCGCGCCGTTTTTTAACCGCGGCACGCGAATGATCGGCAACGTTCCTGCATGTCCTTCCTGGCGCGTGAAGGACGCTGTAACGCTTTGAATTTGCATGCAAGCCTTTGCCCCGCTTGCGGCTAAAGGCTTGTGCTCCAGGGGCGAAAGATGCGCTACGGCGACTGTCTCCGACCCCTTCCCCGGATGAAAACCAAACCGAATCAACTGCTTCGCTATCTAGAGGTGATAGCCGAAAAGCCGGTCCGTTTACACTGTATTCACCATGTTTATCTCACTTTGGAACGAGTTGCTTCGGCAGGTGTTTGCCTTCCGACCGCGCTAAAGCGCATGGAATGGAGGCAGTCATATGTCCGCATACATCCTGCAAAACGAACCGGGTTTCCGCACGGAACAACCGCGTGTGCTGATCGTGGAGGACGAATTTCTCATCGCGATGGATATCGAAGATTCCATTATGCAGGCGGAAGAGGAAGCTGACGTCATCGGCATCGCCAACCGGCTGGATCAGGCCGTGGCACTCGGCAGCCGCGCAGATATTGCCTTTGTCGACGTCAATCTCGCCGACGGCCAGACCGGCCCGGAGATCGGGAGGCGGCTTTCGCAGGATCACGGCGTCGTGGTGATCTTCATGACGGCAAATCCGGAAGTGGTGGTCAATCTCGGTATCGGCGCAGGCGTTATCGTAAAACCTGTGCCGCAGGACGCCGTGGAACAGTGCCTTTCCTACGCACTTGCCAAGCGCGCGGGCACCCGTGCCGTTACGCCCATCGGCATGATGGCTTTCGACTGAACCATTCTCGTGGAGATAAAAAGCGGGTTGCCTGAAAACGGCGCCCGGCGCTGAAAACAAAAAAGCCTGCCGCGGGAGGAGGTGCGGCAGGCTTCTTGAAAGATTGAACAGCGATATGGGAGGAGGAAACCGCTGTCCCCGGGGCAATCCTTGGGAGGAGGAGTAGGATCACCCGCATTACCGAAAGAATGTGGGAGGAGGTACATCCGTTTCGATGATTTGAAGATATCATTTTTTTCTGCATTTCACAGACACAAGCTTGCACCTCAGACATGCATCAAACGCATGGCGATTTTTCCGACCCGAAACATCAATGCAACAGGCTGATTTTCGCCTTTGCACGGCATGCCCCGTGGGAGACACAAGCGTCGACGGTTCGCCAAAAACAAAAACGCCCGCGAAGCGGGCGTTTAGTCATTCAAAAGCGGCAATAGCTGCCTGATTACTTGCCGACGGCGGCGCGGGCGACGCTGTTGATCTGGCTACGGTCGATACCGAGATCGTGCAGTTCGCGGCTGCTCATGCGGCCCAGTTCGTTGACGGTCTGACGATACTTGCGCCAGTTATTAAAGCTGCGTGCTACGTTCATGACATTACCCTTTCAAGGTGTTGGCGACGTCAGTAACGTTTCGTTCCGGCGTCCTTTGATGTCCCTTATATGCGCCTTGTCGGGACCAAAGAACAGACAGAATAAGGCAGGCCACCCATGCGCTGAGTTCAAGGGTCATCCTCCGAGGGGCGCGGAAAAACAGAAGTATGGCGTAAATTCAGTCATATCGGGGGCCACTACCGACACCCCGTCGTCAGAACTTGTAGCGAACGCCAAACACATTGGCATTCGTCGCGCCCTTCATATTGCCCAGCGTCTTGCCGCCGCCGGAACGGTGGTGAAGCCGCCAGAAGAACTCCGTCGAGGTTTCTTCGCTGAAGGAAACGTTGATTTCCGGGCCGAGGTAAAACAGGACATTGGCGTTGCCGTTGTCCTTGATTTCTTCTTGCCTCTCCCGCCCCGGCTGCGCATCCGAGACGAGGCTCAGACCCGCCGTGAAACTCGGCGAAACGAACAACCGTTCCCCGAGCCTGATCTTGTCATAACGCGCGACAGGCCCTGCCCAGACTTCACCGGTGAACCCCTTGCCAAACCTGACGGCAACGCCGATTTCACCGCCCAGCTTCACATTGCCGATGCGATAGGGATAGAACTGATAACCGCCACCCAGAATGGCATTCTTTTCGTATTCCACGGGAACGAGGGCAGCGCTTTTCAACATGTCTTCTTTCGTTAAAACACCACCGAAACCAAATATCGCTTCACTCGTCTGCGAAGCCATATCCTCCGATGCGAGGGATGGTGTCGTGGCCAGTGCGATCATGGCCGTGAGTGACAGACGTCCTGCGATATTCATTTGCTACTCCTCAACAAAGCCCTCTTTTACCCAACCGTCCTCATAGGCATATTCCCGGAGGGCGAACATACCGTTACCGAACACAATTAATTCAACTCGTTCGCAAATGCTGGAAAACGGGCTAATGTCCGCCGGTCAGCGCAGGAACCGCCGGAAGCGGCGAAGCGCAAAAATGAAGAGTGCAGAGCCTATCGCAAGCAGCGCCAGCAATTGCGGCCAGACCACATCCAGCCCCGCCCCCCTGAAAAGCACCGATTGCGCCAGAATTACGAAATGAGTGTTGGGTGCGAGCAGCATGAGGTACTGGATGATATCCGGCATGCTTTCGCGCGGCGTCATGGCGCCGGACAGCACCTGCAGCGGCAGCAGGAACAAGATCAGCAACATGCCGAATTGCGGCATGGAACCCGCCACTGTTGCCAGGAATATACCCATCGAGGTCATCGCAAAGAGCTGCAACGCCGTTCCAAGTAGGAAAAGGGAGAGCGAGCCTTCGATGGGAATAGCGAGCAGCCCCTTGACGACAACGAAAAGGGAAAATGCCGAGGCCACCAACACGACAAGGCCCATGGACCAGACCTTGCTGAGCATGATTTCCAGCGGCGTGACCGGCATGACGAGCAGATGCTCGACCGTTCCATGTTCACGCTCGCGAATGAGCGCCGCGCCCGTCAGCACGATCGACAGCATGGTGATGGCGGTGATGATATTGTTGATCGAGCCGAACCAGGATTTGTCCAGTTCAGGGTTGAAACGAGAACGCAGCGTCAGATCGACTGGCACCGTCGTCGCGCCGCGATAGCGGTTGACATATTCCTCAACTTCGCTCGTCACGATGTTCTGCACGTAACCGCCGCCGCTGAAGGCCTGGCTCATGCGAGTGGCATCGATATTGAGCTGGATGGCAGGGTACTGCCCGGCCATTAGCTGACGCTGGAAATCCGGCGGAATGTTGAGCGCAAAGGTGTCGAGCCCTGCATCCATGCGCTTGTCCATTTCAGCAATGGAAATCTGCTTCGGCGGCGCGAAATAGGGCGGATAAAACGCCGTGCTGATGCGACCGGAAAGCGGCGACTGATCCTCATCAACAATGGCGATGGCGGCGTTGTTTAGGGTTTCGGGCAACGCGCTGGAACCGGTGTAGATTTGCAGCGTGAAAGCGTAAACGATCAGCAGCAACAACATGCCATCACGCGCAAGCCCGCGCAGTTCCTTGATGCCGAGCTGGAAGATGTTGGATGAAAACAAACTCATGACGCCTGTTTCCTCAAAAGAGTAGCACCAGCGATGAGCAGCAGCGGAATGGCGATGAGAAGCGGCAGAAAGGAACCCGAAAGACCGTCGAAATCCAGCCCCTTGGAGAAGGTGCCGCGTGAGATCGTCATGAAATAGGTGGCGGGATAGATATTGCCGATAAAGGCCCCCGCCCCCTGCAGCGACGAAACGGGATCGATCATGCCCGAGTATTGTGTGGCCGGAATGAGCGTCAACAGGGCCGTGCCGAAGATCGCCGCGATCTGGCTCTTCATGAAGGAAGACATGACGAGCCCGATGGATGTGGCGATGATGACGAAGAGTAAAGCGCCCGTCGCGTAAGCGAGATAACTCCCGGTAAACGGCACCCGGAAGATGAAGATCGCAAATGCCGTCAAGAGCAGGAAATTGAGCATGCCGAGCGCCACATAAGGAAGCTGTTTGCCGATCAGGAATTCCAGCCGCGTGGTCGGCGTCACGTAAAGATTGACGATCGAGCCAAGTTCTTTTTCCCGAACGACGCTGAGCGCCGCCAGCATAGCGGGAATGAGCATCAGCAGCAGCGGAATGACCGCCGGCACCATGGCGACGAGGCTCTTGACATCGGGGTTGTAACGATAGCGCGTTTCGATGCTGAAGCTGCTTTGCGTCGCTGCATTGCCATAGATTTCGCTCGCCTTGCGCGCCAACCATGTCTGGTGCATGCCCTGCACGTAACCGCGCACGGTTTCTGCCCGTTGCGGCATGGCGCCATCGATCCAAGCGCCGACCTCCACCGTCTTGCCGCGCAGCACATCGCGGCCGAAACCGGGTGGAATTTCAATGGAAAGGCTGAGTTCCCCGTCACGCATGCGCCGGTCCATATCCGCATAGTCGCGGATCGGCATTTTCTCGATGAAGTAACGGGAACCGGCTATATCGAGCACATAATCGCGGCTGATGGTGGAATCGTCGCGGTCCAGTACCGCGAAGGTCAGGTCCTCAACATCGAGATTGATGCCGTATCCGATCACGAACATCAGGATGACGCTGCCAAGAACCGCTAAAGTGCCGCGAATGGGATCGCGTTGCAGTTCCAGCGCCTCGCGGCGCGTATAGCTGAACATGCGCCTGACATCGAAAAACCGTTTGCGGGCTGGTGCAACATGCTGCGTCGGGACCACCTCCGTTGCCGGAGCGGGCGCTATTGAAGGTTCCGCCTTTTTGACACCCGAGGCATCCTCGAGATAGGCGACGAAAGCCTCTTCCAGCGTTGCGGCATTACGGCTTTTGGTGATCGCGTCAGGCGTATCGCTTATCAACACCTTGCCGGCATGCATCAGCGAAATCCGATCGCAACGCTCCGCCTCATTCATGAAATGGGTGGAGATGAAGATGGTGACATTATCGTTGCGGGAGAGATCGGCTAGGATTTGCCAGAACCCGTCCCGCGCCACGGGATCGACGCCTGAGGTCGGCTCATCGAGGATGAGAATGTCAGGAGAATGGATCATCGCCACCGCAAGCGACAGTCTTTGCCGGATGCCGAGCGGTAGGTCGTCCGGCAGCGTGTCCATGACCGTGCCGAGATCAAAGCGCTCTGCCATCTCGGCGATGCGCGGCTGAATGGTCGCTTCCGGCAGCTTGAACAGCCGCGCGTGAAGATCGAGGTTCTGTCGCACCGTGAGTTCGGAATAGAGCGAAAAGGCCTGGCTCATGTAGCCGACGCGGTGGCGGATCGCCATGTCGCTGGCATCCACCTCGTGGCCGAATAGCTTCGCCTCGCCTTCACTGGCGGCCAGAAGACCGGTCAGCATCTTCATGGTGGTGGATTTCCCGCAGCCGTTCGAGCCGAGAAAACCGAAAATCTCGCCACACGGAATTTTGAAGCTGACATTGTCGACGGCGGTAAAATCACCGAAACGCATGCTCAGATGCGAGGCCTCAATGGCATAATCGCCCTCGCCGGTCACCGTGCGCGGCGCGATATTCACCTCGTGGTAACCCTTACGCTTTTCTTCCGGAAGAAGCGCGATGAAGGCTGCATCGAGATTGGCGGCGGAGGTGCGGTAGAGCAACTCGGTGGGCGAGCCGGTGGCAAGAATTTTGCCGCCATCCATGGCGACCAGCCAGTCGAAACCGGCGGCCTCTTCCATATAGGCCGTAGCGACAATCACGCTCATACCCGGACGACCGGCGCGGATGGAATCGATCAGCTCCCAGAATTGCCGGCGCGACAGCGGATCGACACCCGTCGTCGGCTCATCGAGAATGAGCAGGTCAGGATCGTGGATCAGCGCACAGCAGAGCCCGAGCTTCTGCTTCATGCCGCCGGAAAGCTTCATTGCCGGCCGGTCGGCAAAAGGTTCAAGGCCGGTGCTCTTCAGCAACTCGGCAATGCGTGCCTTTCTCTCCCTGCCGTCCTGCCCGAACAGCCTGCCAAAAAAGTCGATATTTTCGAAGACCGAGAGGGTTGGATAGAGGTTCTTGCCGAGGCCCTGCGGCATATAGGCGATGCGCGGGCAAGTATCCTCGCGGTGGCGCGGATCGGACATATCGCCGCCGAGGACCTCCACCTTGCCTTTCTGTATGGCCCGGGCGCCGGAAACCAGAGAGAGGAGGCTGGACTTGCCGACACCGTCAGGCCCGATAAGGCCGATCATCCGTCCGGCGGGAATTTCGACCGATATATCGGCAAGCGCAACCGTGCTGCCAAACGCCAGCCGTACATCCGTCAACCGCGCGACTGGCGCGCCGGGATTTTTAGTATTCGTCGCGGAGGGTGTGACCATCGCGGCCACTCTCACTTCACAAGATTGCGTTCGAGATTCTCCGGCCAGACGGCCTGCGGATCAAGCCGGACATAGGCCATGCCGGGAAGACCGGTTTTGACATACTGAATATATTTCTGCAGCAGCTCCTGCGGAATTTGCGCCCGCACCCGGAAGGTAAGCTTCTGGCGCTCCTCCTCGGTTTCCACCGTCTTTGGCGTGAATTGCGCCACATCGGCGACGAAGGAAACCTTGGCGGGAATGGTATATTGCGGCGCTGCGTCCAGTATCAGGCGCACATCCGAGCCCATGGATGTACGGCCAGCCTCAGCCGTGGGCAGGAAGAACGTCATGTAGACGTCACCGAGATCGACGAGGTTGAGAACCCGCCCGCCGGCGGAAAGCACCTCGCCGGGCTGGGCGATGCGATATTGCACACGGCCGTCGCGGGGTGATTTCAGCGTCGCATCGGCTATGTCTGTCTCGATGCTCTCAATATCGGCCTGCGCGGCATCGACAGCCGCTTCCGCATCGACGATCTGTGCCTTGGCGGCGTTGATTGCCGCATCAGAGGCGGCAAGCGAGGCCTGCGCCGAGGCAAGAGTGGCGCGGGCGGACTGTTCTGCCGCCTCACTGTCATCGACGATCTGCTGCGACACGGCATTGCCGGTCAACAGCTGTCTTGAGCGCGCATAGGTCTTGGACGCCGAATCAAGTTGGGCCTTGCGCTGTTCCACCACCGCAAGCGCCGAGGTCTTTTCCGCCTCCCGCTGGGCAACGAGGCTATGGGCGGTATCGATTGCGATCTTTGCGCGACGAAGCTGCGCTTCCGCCTGACGCTTTTTGGCCTCCAGCTGGGCAGTATCCATCTGGGCAAGCACCTGCCCTGCCTTCACGAAATCGCCTTCGCGCGCCATGATGTCCTGAAGACGGCCGGCGGTTTTGGTGGAAATATCGATCTCGACCGCCTCGATCCGGCCGTTACTGGAAACGAAACCGGAGGGCAGACCCTCTGCCGTCAACTTCGACCAGGCGAAATAGGCAGCAACGGCAATAACCCCAACCGCCAGACCAATGAGCAAGCCTTTTTTAGACATCCGTCTTCCCCATGAACCCTTCGAGTTTCAACCGTAATACGATAAAACCGAAGAAGCCAGCCACCTTTACGTTCATAAATCCCACCTGATATTTCCCATATTGGAGCGAGAAGACAGGTTGCTAGGGACTGTTTAGGTGAGGGAGCGCTTCGAGGCTTTGACACACGTCAAGTGGATGAAGGACTAAAACCCACTTCGTCATGCTCGGCCCTGTCCCGAGCATCTGCTAGCTATCATTTTCTGCTAGGTGGTTGGTTCCTCGGGACGAGCCCGAGGATGACGTTAAATCTATAGCGGAATGACAACCGGCGAACGCCACGCAAGGTGCGCCAGCCTGCCGTCAACGCAGCCGTTGCGTTCCTTACACCGCCCGCGCCCGCTTCATCTCCACCTGCGTCCATTCCGGCAACCAGTCCCGGTGCGCGACAAGAAGATCGTCCACCAGCGACCAGATCTGGTCGAGATCGAGTTCCGCTGCCGTATGCGGGTCCATCATCGCCGCGTGGAAGATATGCTCACGGTTTTCGCTCATCAGCGCCCGCACCGTCAGCTCCTGCACGTTGATGTTTGTGCGCATCAGCGCGGTCAGCTGCGGCGGCAATTCCCCGATGAAGGTTGGTTGCACGCCGTTATGATCGACAAGGCAGGGCACTTCCGCCGCGCAATCTGATGGCAGCGAGGTGATGCAGCCATTGTTGCGCTGGTTGCCGTAGATGACAGACGGTTCGCCGGTCCAGACCGAGTTGATGATGGAGGAGGCATATTCCTTGGATTGCTTGACCTCGATCTTTTCGGCTGAGCGATAGGCCGCCGCCTGCCCCTTCCAGCGCTCGATCTGCTCGATGCAGCGCTTGGGATATTCATCGAGCGGAATACCGAATTTCTCGATCAGGTCCTCGCGCCCCTCCTTGATGAAATAGGGTGTGTATTCGGCGAAATGCTCGGAACTTTCGGTAACGAAGTAGCCGAGACGCGTCAGCATCTCGTACCGCACCTTGTTGGGGCAGCGCGGGTTCCAGCCGGGCTTCGGCGCACGGCCTTCGCGATAGCCTCGTACGAGATCGGGATAGAGGTTCTTGTAGCTGCCATCAGGCTGGCGGTGCTCGAATTCCAGGAAAAACGCCATGTGGTTGATGCCGGCCGAACGATAGCGGATTTCCTCGTAGGGAATATCGAGGTCATGGGCGAGTTCCATGGCCGTGCCCTGCACCGAATGGCAAAGGCCGACCTGCCGGATTGTCGGGTATTTCTCCGCAATCGCCCAGGTGTTGATCGCCATCGGGTTGACATATTGCAGCATGATCGCATTGGGGCAGACGGCGAGCATATCCTCGCAAATCTTCCACAGATGCGGCACGGTGCGCAGGCCCCGCATGATGCCGCCGACACCAAGCGTATCGGCAATGGTCTGGCGCAGGCCATATTTACGCGGCACCTCGAAATCGGTGACTGTGCAGGGCTCGTATCCGCCGATCTGGAAGGCGACGACGACGAAATCGGCACCGGCGAGCGCCTTTTTCTGGTCTGTAAAAGTCTCGGCTTTCGCCTTTGCCCCGAGCGTCGAAATCAGCTTGTTGACGACGATGGCGCTTTCTTCCAGCCTTTCGCGGTTGATGTCCATCAGCGCGATCGTTGCGCCGGAAAGGGCCGGACGTTGCAGCACGTCGCCGATGATGTTCTTCATGAACACCGTGGAACCTGCGCCGATAAATGTGATCTTGGGATCTCGTGCCATATTTGCCTCCGGCATCTTGAACTATGCGATTTCAAAGGCGGCCCGGACGAGCCGCTGGGTGTATTCGGTTTTCGGGCGGTTCAGCACCTCCTCGACGGGGCCTTCCTCCACGATCCTGCCGCGCTGCATGACGATGACGCGGTGGCATAGAGCCCGAACGACCTTCAGGTCGTGCGAGATGAACAGGTAGCTCAAGCCCCGCTCGTCCTGCAGCTTGCGCAGCAGGTCTATGATCTGCGCCTGAACGGAAAGGTCGAGCGCCGAGGTCGGCTCATCGAGCAGGATGAATTCCGGCTCCAGCGCGACTGCACGCGCGATGGCGATGCGCTGGCGCTGGCCGCCTGAGAACTCGTGCGGGAAACGCGAGAGGATGTTGCCGGGCATGCCTGCCGCTTCCAGCGCGTCGCGCACCCGCTCCAGCCTTTCGGCCTTGGTTTTACCAAGCCCGTTGATAACCAGCCCTTCCTCGATGATCTGGCCGATGGTCATGCGTGGATTGAGCGAGGCGAAAGGGTCCTGAAAGACGACCTGCATGCGAGAGCGCAGAGGCCGCATTTGAGACCGGGAGCGGCCGTCGACCCTCTCGCCATCGAAAATCACCTCTCCGGCCACCGGCTCGTTCAGCCGCAACAGGGATTGGCCAAAGGTCGTTTTGCCAGACCCGGATTCGCCGACAATTCCCAGCGTTTCATGGCGCTTGAGGGTAAGACCAAGATCGTCGACGGCAACAAGTTCCTTCAATTCCGGCTTGAACAGGCCACCGTAGCGCATCATGAACGACACCCGCACGCCATTCGCCGTCAGCAGCACACCGGAATTTTCCGGCAATGGTTTGGCGGTGCCATGCGGCTCGGAAGCAAGCAGCTTTCGGGTATAGGGGTGGTTCGGCGCTGCAAACAGCCGCTCAGTGGTGTTGTGCTCACGCATCTCGCCATGCTGCATGACGTAGACGTAATCGGAAAACTGCTTCACGATCGTCAGGTCATGGGTGATGAGCACCACGGCCATGCCGCGCTTCTTCTGCAGATCGCGTATGAGGTTGAGGATCTGCGCCTGTACTGTCACATCCAGTGCTGTGGTGGGTTCGTCGGCGATCAGCACATCCGGATCGTTGGAGAGCGCCATGGCGATCATGACACGCTGCCGTTGACCGCCTGAAAGCTGGTGCGGATATTGCTTCAGCCGCGCCTCGGGTTCCGGAATCTGCACCTGCCGCAAAAGATCGAGCGCCCTCGCTTCGGCCTGCTTCCTGCTCAGCTTCGAGTGGACGCGGATCGCCTCGACGATCTGACTGCCGATCGTATAGATCGGGTTCAGCGAACTCATCGGCTCCTGAAAGATCATCGAGATACGGTTGCCGCGCAACGCCCGCCGCTGGCGGCTTGAAAATTTCAGGATGTCGTCGCCGTTGAAGCGCACGGTCGCGGTTTTCGAAACCGAGGCCCGCTTCGTCAAAAGCCCCATGATGGTGCGGGCGGTCACCGATTTTCCCGAACCGGATTCGCCAACGATGGCGATCGTCTCCCCCCGGTAAAGCTGGAAGGAAATGTCCTTCACTGCCTCCACCGTGCCGTGCTCAACCTTGAAAGTCACGGCAATATTGCGTGCATCGATGATGGCCTGGTCGTTTCGATTATCAGCATCGAAGCGGATGGCAGGGGCGTAGGTGTTCTGTGCAGCAACCATGTTACGCTCCTCTCAATAGGGATCGACAGCATCGCGAAGGCCATCGCCCAGCGCGTTGAAGGCAAAAACGGTGACCAGCACAAAGCCGACCGGCGCAAGGATCCATGGATAGGAACCAATGACTGAATAGGTGGCCGTATCCTGAAGCATCAGCCCCCAGGAGATCAGCGGCGGCTTGACCGCGAAACCGAGAAAGCCAAGGAAGGATTCGAGCAGCACGACGCTTGGAATATGCAGCGTGACGGCAACGATCACATGGCTCATCACATTCGGCAGGATGTGCTGGAAAATAATGCGCCGGTCGGTGGCGCCGACGGCAATCGCGGCGCGGACATAATCGATACGCGCCAGCGCCAGCGTCTTGCCGCGCACTTCGCGAGACATCTGCGCCCAGCCGAGCGCCGACATGACGCCGACCACGAAGAGGAGGAAAACAGTCGTCGGGGCGGTCACCGGAATGAGCGACGTCAAGGCGAGATAGAGCGGCAATTGTGGAAAGGCCAGAACCACTTCCACGAAACGCTGCACCCAGGCATCCAGCGGCCCGCCGAAATATCCTGAGATCAACCCGACGCTGGTGCCGATGACGGTAACGATGGTGACGACACTGAGCGCGATGGCAAGCGAGATGCGCGATCCATAAATGGCGCGTGACAGCACATCGCGTCCGAACTTGTCGGTTCCGAGAAAATGCACCGGCTGCCCGTCCGTGGTGCCGAAGAAGTGCCGGTTTGCCGGGATGAGGCCGAACAGCCGATATTCCGCGCCTTTCACGAAAAAGCCGAGATAAAGCGGATTGTCGTAATCCGGGCCGACGATAGGCTGGAAGGTCACCGGATCGAGCTCGTCCGTTTCAGCGGTAGCATAGACCCGAGGGAACAGGCTGATATTGCCGTCCTTGTCGGAGAACCGCACCACCTGCGGCGGGGAGAAACTGTCATTGGTTTCGAGCGGGTTCATCGGCGCGAAGAAATCGGCGAAGACTGAGATCGTGATCAACAGCACCACCAGCACCAGCCCCACCATGCCGGTGAAAGAGCGTCTGAGGCGCCGCCACACCAGAGCGAGATAGGTCTCGTTACCCTGAACACCTCGCTCGGGTTTCGGTGCGGCAGCCGATTCATTCTTGAGTTCGTCAACGGCCACCATCTCAAGCCCTCCCGAATTCGCGCACACGCGGGTCGAGCATGGCGAGCAGCATGTCGGCGATGATGTTGCCGATGATGAGCGTGGCGGCCAGCACCATCATGAAGGTTGCGGTGACATAGACATCGCCGACCGCCATGGACCCGACGATGGCGGGACCGACGGTCGGCAGCGCAAAGATGATCGCAGTTTCGATTTCGCCGCTCAGCATATAGGGCAGCACGACGCCCTGATACATAATGAGCGGATGCACGGCGTTCGGCACGGCGTGGCGCATGATGACCGCGCCTTCCGAAAGGCCCTTGGCGCGCGCCGTCTCCACATATTGGGCGTTCAGCGTATCCAGCAGATTGCCGCGCATCACCCGCATATTATACGCAAGTCCACCGAAAACGGCGATGGCAACCACCGGCCAGACATGGCTGACGAGATCGACGAACTTCCCCCATGACCATGGCGCACCGCCATATTGCGGCGAAAAGAAGCTGCCGATTTCCGACACGTCGAAATGAAACACCATCAGGTAGACGAGGATCAGCGCCATCAGGAAGCGCGGAATGGTCATGCCGAGGAAGGCGACGGTCGAAAGCAGATTATCGATCCAGGAATATTGTCTGGTGGCAGCCCAGATGCCGAAACCGATGCCGAGAAGCGATGAAAGAATGTGGCAGACAAGGGCGAGTGCGATGGTGCGCGGCAGGCGTTCGCCGACCACATCGGCAACCGGCTTGTTGTAATAGAAGCTGTAGCCGAAATCGCCGCGTGTGATGATACCCCCGATCCAGTTGAAATATTGCACGACGATCGGCTTATCGAGACCGTGTTCGATGCGGTAGGCCTGCGCCTGCGCTTCCGCCTGTTCGAAGGACGCACCGCCCTGGTTCATCAATTGCGAGCGGATGTAGTCAGCATAGTCGCCAGGTGGCGCCTGAATGATGGCGAATGTCACCACGCTCAGGATAAGCAGCACCGGAATGGCGGAGCCTATGCGTATTGTCAGGAATCTCAGCATCGAACGGGTATCCTCCGCTTGGCTAGTCCGTGTGTCTCCGGCCGCGCTTCACGCGCGACCGGTACCGGGTTTTCTCCGGGAGGAGTTCTAGTTGATCGGGCCGCCCTCACCCGGCTTGCCGGGAAGCTGCTCGGGGAAAAGCTCGTATTTGCCCTGCTTGTCGGCCGCGACCCAAAGGCGTTCGCGGATGATGGCGTCTTCAGCCCAGTTGAACATGAAGATCGGCGTGCCCTGCGGCACATTCGAGAACCGCTTGTTGACGATAAGCGCGCCGGGATATTCGGTAAGCCCGATCGTGTAGAGGTTCTGCGTGTAGACCTTCTGATATTGCTTCATCAGTTCCGCCCGCTCGGCATTGTCCTGCGAGGAGATGAATTTGCGCACGATATCGGCCATCTCCTTTTCGAACGGCATCAGATCCAGTTCCTTGCCTTCAGGTGCGCGATGGTTCCAGCTGGTGCGCGGGCCAACGGGTGCCAACTGCTCGGTATTCTGCACCACGGACGAAAGCTCGGTGGAGTTGCGGCGCACCAGCCAGTCGAACTGACCGCCATAATGGGCCGCATCGCGCTGGTTGGAATCAAGGCTGTTGATGACGAGGCGAAGGCCAAGTTTCGCCATTTGCCCGACAAGGCCTTCCGCAATGCTCTTGTCCGTCGTGTAGCCGTTATTGACCAGAAGAATGATCTCGACGTTTCGTCCGCCCAGTGTCTCCTTCGGGAAGTTCAAGAAGCCGTCGCCATCGGTGTCCTTCAGGCCGATTGATGCAAGGGTGGCTTTCGCTTCCTTAAGGTTGAAGGGGTAATAGACCGTGGAATTGCGATCGTAAAAACCGGTGCCCGAGGAAATGCCACCCGGATAGATCGCCGTGAACGGGCCCTTGACGAGCGAGTCGCCGATTGCCTTGCGGTCGAGGGCCGAGGTCACCGCCTGACGGAACACCTCGTTGCGGTTCAGCTCGCGAATGGCCTGCCCGCGCTCGTCCGGATTGCCCCAGCCATTGGCGGAAAAGTTCATCTGCAGGTTATAGCCGATCAGGCGTGGCCCGAAGGCAAGGCGAGCCGGCGCATTCGGGTCAGCTGCGCGTTTCAGCGAAGCGACGAAATTCTCCGGCTGCTCGAGATTGGAGAAATCCCCCGATCCCGCCACAGCCTGCACATCGCGATCGGCCCAAGTGGAGAGCTTGTAATGAAGCTCGTTGAGATAAGGCAGCTGCTGGCCCTTCTCGTCGACCTTCCAGTAGTATGGATTGCGCCTGAGCACGATGATGTCGTCGGGGCGATATTCCACCGGCACCCAACCACCCATGACAGGCATGTTCATATATTCCGGCGGAAAGGCGTTCTTGAACTGGTTATAAGTGTTCTTGGAATATTTCGGGTGCTGTGGTCTCAGAATATGCGCCGGTCCGGGGCAGAAGCTCGGATAAGCCATGGTATAGAGATATTGCTTCGGGAAAGCGGTCTTGAAAGTCCACTCCACCGTATAGTCATCGATCTTTTTGAGCGTGGTGCCTTCGCCGAAGGCTTCAGGCGAAGCGCCGCCGCCGAGCGGCGACACGTTGGGATCGAGAACCGCGTCTTCCCAGTAGAACATGACGTCATCGGCGTTGAACGGCACACCGTCAGACCATTTGGCACCCTTGACCAGATGCATCGTCAGCTTGTGGCCATCCTGCGACCATTCCCAGCCTTTGGCGAGATTGGGCAGCGGTTCGGTGTCCTTGGCATTCACCTGAAACAGCGGCGCTGTGCGCGTCAGGCATTCGGAAAGCGCAATATCGATGCCGCCCCAGCCCTGGCTCTGGCCGGCAATGTAGTTCCAGCCTTCGGGCCGTCCGCCGATCACATGACGCATCGTATCGCCATAAACGCCGATGCCATCCACCATGTTGCCGGTCTTGTAGACCAGCGGCTCCTCAGGCAAGCGTTCCTTCAAGGGCGGCAGTTTGCCTGTCTTCTCGAATTTTTCGGTGATCCAGTCCGGCTCGCTGTAGCTCGGCAGGGCCTTGAATTCGAGGATCGAGTCGCGCGCTACATAATTGATCTTGCCTTCCGCCGGAAACTGCGGCGGCTCCGGCGGCGTGGTGGTTTCGAAGGCGTTCGCACTGAGTGCGATCATCGAAACACCAAGACCCAATGCCGAGATGATACCGATCTTGCGTTGAAGTTGCATCGTCATTCCTCCCAAATGGCAGCTCTTCGACCGCCCACCGTCTGTCATCACCAAGACCGAAGCGGCGAACTCCCTTTCGCCGCCGGCCTGTTCCCATGCTTTTTCCTTTATACGGCCTTCTTCAGAGCCGATTTCTCAGCCCGCAATTCCTCGATGGAACGCACGTTGCGGCGTGCAGCCCCCGCCCAGTCACGGGTCTTGACCGTCGATTTCGAAAGGCGCTCCTTGGCATCAGGCACGGCATCCGCATATTGCGGCAACCAGCGCGCCTGCGCGACGACCATCTCGTCCACCATCTGCCAGACCTCCTCCGGCGTGGCGACGGCACCGACCAGCGGATCGTGCAGCACGGCAAGCCTCAGAAGATCGATATCGCCGCTGACCGCCGCATGTACCGACATGCGCTGCACGTTGATAGACGCCATGCAGGTCGCCGCGCAGGCTTCCGGCAGCGTGATACCCGAGACCATGTTGATGCCGAAACGATCCACGAAACCGGGCGACTCAATGATCGCATCAGAAGGAAGGTTGGTTATGACGCCATTGTTCTTGACGTTGAAGTGGCCGCGATAGACACGCCCGGTTTCAAGCGCTTCCAGAATGTGGCTCGCATGTTCGTTGGAGCGCTTCTCCGGTTCGATGGGCTTGGCGGCTGACGCCAGGAACTGCGGGAATTCCGTTTCGAACCAGTTCCGCGTCTCGGTGGAGTGACGCAGGTAACCGCCGGTTTCGCCGTGAATCCAGTCCGACATATCGATCCAGCGGGCGATTTCATCCGGACGCTTGCGGTACCACGGCAGATATTCGGACAGATGGCCGTTGCTCTCCGTCGAATAGACACCGAAGCGCTTAAGCACGTCGATGCGCAGCTTTTCCTGCTGTGAGAAAACCGGATGCGCCTCGAAAGCGGCGACCAGCTCTTCTTTGCCGATCTTGCGGCCATTCAGCCTTAGATCGATGAACCATGTCTGGTGGTTGATGCCCGAGCAGATGTAATCAAGTTCGGACGGGGATTTTGCGCCGAGAATTTCAGCGATCTGCTCCGCACCGTGCTGCACACCGTGGCAAAGACCAACCGTATCCACCTTGCCGTATTCGATGGCTGCCCATGTATTCATGGCCATGGGGTTGGCGTAATTCAGGAACTTGGCACCGGATGCGGCGACCTCGCGGATATCCTTGCAGAAATCCAGAATGACCGGAATGTTACGCTGGCCATAGAGAATGCCGCCGGCGCAGATGGTGTCACCGACGCACTGGTCGATCCCGTATTTCAGCGGGATACGGATGTCGTCCGCATAGGCTTCCAGACCGCCGACCCGCACACAGCTTATGATGTATTTCGCACCCTCAAGCGCGCGACGGCGGTCGGTATGCGCCGTCACTTTCACCGGAAAACCGTTGGCTTCCACGACCTTGTCGAGGATCGCCCTGATCATATCCAGATTGTGCTGGCTGATATCCGTCAGCGCGACCTCGATGTCGCGAAACTCCGGCACGCACAAAAGATCGGTGAACAGTTTTTTCGTGAATCCGACGCTTCCGGCGCCGATTATAGCGATTTTGAAACTCATAACGCCACCTCTGTTGCAAATCGAACGGGTGAAACGGGCCAAACGATCATAATAAGGCGATGCGAGAATATACCTGTAAGAACCCCGGAAAACCGGCACTCCTGAAAAATTCTCCGCAACAATATCGTACTGGCTGTCTCCTCGGTTCGGGATTATGCGTATAATGACGAGCGGAACCAGAGAAGGATTATGCTTTCATGGGTAATTTTGTGCTGCAAGATTTGATCGATCAGGGGCCCGGGATGCGGACCGTCTCGCTGCCCCGCGGCCGCCAGACCCTGCACACAATGCCCACCAGCAGCGGCTATGAAATCCGCAGCAGTGGCAATTATGACTGGGACGGACGAAAGCGCGGACAGACACCATTCACTGTGCTGCAATATTGCATTGGCGGACAGGGAAACCTTCGTTACGAAAACCGTCATTACGTGGTGAAGCCGGGCGAAACCCTCCTGTTGCTCATCCCGCACAATCATCGCTACTGGCTGGAAGCGGGAAAGCAATGGGAGTTCTTCTGGATCTCCATGAATGGCGAAGAGGCCTTGCGCATTCATCGCAATATTCTTGCCGTCACCGGGCCGATCCTCAAGCTGCAACAGGAAACCGTCGATCATCTCGCCCATTGTTGCTCGCGCCTCGTCAACGGCGCGGAAACACCAGGGGCGGCCTCCGCCGTCGCCTATGAAGCGGCGATGACGCTTTATGACGACGTGTTCGGCTCGCATCCCTCCTTTGGCGGTGAATATCGCACCATGCAGCAGGTGCTGAGCTATATAGACGGGCATCTCGGAGAGCGTCTTTCCGTCAGCGATCTTGCCGCCGTCGCCGGCCTCAGCCGTGCGCATTTTTCCCGCATCTTCACGGCAAGCGAAGGCCTGCCACCGGCCGAATTTGTATTGCAGCGACGGTTGAGGCGGGCAGCCAAGCTTCTCACCACAGCCGAAAACATCCCCATCAAGGAGGTATCCGTGCTATGCGGCTTCGAAGACCCGAACTATTTCTCGAAGGTCTTCCGCAGGCTATATGGCATCAATCCAAGCGAATTCCGCACCACCGGCATGTATGCGAGCGTTCAGCAGAGCAGATCGTAAAAAACAACTTCGTTTTGCCACGTTTCAGGCGATTAAGAATTGGCCATACAGCCCCTTGTGGAGACCGAATGAGGTGAACAACAAAATCAGGAAGATCCTCATCTTTCCGCTTCGGGCAATCATCGTGTTTGCCCTGATCCTCGACGGCATTTTTCGCCCGCTCTATCGGCCGATCATCAAGGCGATATCCAGACTGACATTCATCAGGAAACTGGAAAGCCGGATTGGCGGATTACCGCGTCTTGCCATTCTTCTTTTGTTGGCGGTGCCATTTGCCATCGCCGAACCGATGAAAATCATCGGCCTGCTACTCATCGCGCACGGCACCGTCAAAATGGGAATTGCGCTGACGATCCTCGCTCACCTCGCCACATTCCTGATTGTCGAGCGCATTTACCACGCCGGTCGGGAGAAGCTCCTCACCTACGCCTGGTTCGCATGGATCATGAGATATGTGCGCTTTGCCCGTTCGCTTTACGATCGCTTCAAGCGCGCGACACTGGGCTGGATCCGGCTGAGCGTTCTGGCGCGTCAAAGATAAAAGCGGCACTTCTCACCGCCGGCCGCGCAACTTCTTCAAAAGATATTCCGCAAAGGCGGTTGCCTGCAAGGAGACGAGAATGATGGCAATGCCAAGAACAACACGGGCTTCGGGCACCTCGTCAAACAGGAAGTATCCCACAGCGGTCACGAACAATATCGACAGATATCCAACGGGCGCCAGAACACTGGCGTCAGCGATGCGATAGGCCCGCAGGAAGCAATATTGCCCCATTTGCGCAAGCAGTCCGATGGCGAGCAGCGCCACCCAGTCGAGCGGCATGACCGGTTTCCACGTCCAGATCGCCGGAACGGCGGTAATGACGGCAAGACCCACCGTGTAGAACACCATCATGACAGTGGTGTTTTCCTGCCGCAGCGCCCGGGTCTGGATCACCGCAAGCGCGCCGAACACGACGGAGACGAGGACGACGAGCACGCCTGCGTTAATCTCCGCGCCGCCCGGCCCGATGACTACAAGAACGCCAACAAATGCGAGGCAAGCGCCGACCCAGCGATATCGGCTTACCTTTTCACCGAGAAAGACAACCGCCATGGCCATCGTCACCAGCGGGCGTGAGAAGCCGACAGCATTGACGGTGGCGAGCGGCAAGAGGGTGATGGCGACGAAGTTGCTGGTGAGTGCAATGGCGTTGCAGCAGATTCGGAAAAGGTTGCGCCAGGGATATTTGACGCGCGCCATTTCCCCCCGGTGTCGCCAGATAAGCGGCAGGATGAAGATCAGGCCGATCATCGCTCTTATGAAGACGAGCTGGAATGCCGGATAGGTCACACCCTGCGCCTTGACGAGGGCTGTCATTCCGCCCGAAACGAGGGCCATATCCATGAGCAGCCAGCCGATGCCCGCGCGAGCATCGTTTTCGCGCGGGTTTTCCTGTTTTTCACTCTGGTCCTGGCCATTCACGCGGGTTGCACAAGGTTTGCCATGAGGCGGAATGCCCCCGGCACCAGCTTGTCCATCTGGTGGTGCAGCACGAGGCTCGTATGCGTATGCCGGCCCCTGCCAATGGCTGCCGAGACCAGCGCCCCTTTCAGAGGCTGTTCATCGACATCGTGCATGGCGAGCAGGGGTTCATAAGCATCATCCCAGCGCGCAGCGAAATAGAGCCCGCGCTCCTTGTCCCAGCCCGTCCAGTCGGCAGCACCGATCGTGTTGGGCCCGACAAGCAATGGATGATCGGGCAATAGCACCGTCACCTCCGCATTTGGGTCCGTCACCCGCCAACGCAGGGAAGGCTTACCGATCTCAAGCCGCCTGACGGGCGTCGTCTCGGGATTCCATCCGTCGGTCGGCCGGTGATAGAGCGTGACAAGATGGCCGCCTTCTTCGACGAAGCGGTGAAGCCTTTCGGTTGCCGCAGCCAGATCCTTACGAATGCCGAAGGCGAAGATGCCGACAACGATTGTCGTGAAGGATGAGAGATCACCGCCAAGCGCCTGCGCATCGAGTTCGGTGACATCAAGACCCATGCGCGAAAGCCATGACCCGACCCGGTCGGCACCGCCGCCGACATAACCGACGCGCGCGCCCTCGGGCAGCTTGAGATCGAGCGAGAGGATTTTCAGAGCGGAGGGTGCCAGAAACCGCGCCCGGCCTATATGCGGATATGCGATGGGCGTGATCTGGAAGGCAGGTTGTGAACCGACAAGCGCTTTGATCTGGGCAAGGCCGACCGCTGCCTCACCGGTACGTTCGGCAATCCAGTCATTGCCGGTCTTGCGCAGGTTCCAGCCATCCGTACTCCTGAACGACAGCGGCGCATCGGTACCCTTTATGTGTGCCTCAAAAACATGGGAATCCTGCCCTTTTCCAAGTGGAACCAGAAGCGCATCGGGCGAAATCGTCAGCGACTGCGCCGGCGTCACGAAAAACGGCTCCTCCAGATCGAAAGCGGCCGAAACCTCCCTGCCTCCAATCCTTACGGACAGGCGCACCGAGGCATGACCATTGCCGCCTGAGGCTTTCCAGTCGGGCTGGTAAAGCCCGGAAACGGCCGCGTCCTGATCGGCGGCAAGCGAGAAGACCATTGTCTGGCCACGCGACTGAACCGAAGACGATACTCCAGCCGGAAGGACCGGGGTAACCTCGACGTCAAATTCAGCCGCCTTTCCAGCGAGTTCCACATAGAGAGATGACGTCCCACCCGGAACGATCTCGGCTGGCTCGGCATAGGCCCGCTCGAAAAGATCGAGCGCTGTCAGGATAGCGGCATCGACCTGCGCCCGTTTGCGCGCGATCCGGTGCCCATGCAACTCCCTGAAGTCCGGCGCTGCGGCCTCGTCGACCTCTTGCAAAAGGGCTGCCGCCGTCAGAAGTGAGGCCGTGATCCGCTGCGTGTCGGGAAAGGCATCGATTGCGTCAGTGATTGCCTGTTCGGCTGCAACCAGCGCCTTTGCCAAATCGGCGGCAAGACGCGGAAAAGCCGAGAGATCAGCCAGCGACGACGGCAGGCTGTCGAGGATCGAGCTTTCCTCACCGCCCGCGACGTTGGAGAGCTCGAGATGCAGTGGCCATGCTTCCTGCGCCCGCTTCGGCCAATGCCCCATTCCCTGTGAGGCATGATAATAACGCGACCATTCGCCGATGCGGTCATACTGCGCGCCGGTTGCCCGCTCCTTGCCCACCGCATTGACTGTCAGCGTCGTTTCCGGCGGAGGCACCTCGTCATCATAGGTGTCACCACCACCAGACCATGCAGGAAGATAATATTTGGCCACCTTCCACGGCTTCAGCCCCTCGGAGAAATGCTCGGGATAGGCGGCAGGATCAGCCGCCAGCGCGATTGCGCTTTTCGCCGCGCGCGTCATGGCGCGGTGGTGCCCGTGTTGTCCCGGCACATCGAGAAATGTCGGAATGACGATATCGGGCCGTTCCTTGCGATAGGCGCGCACCAGCCGCTCGACGATGCGCTGCTGCCCCCATCGACCAAAGGTCTGGTCGCCATCCTTGGAGAAGCCGAAGTCGTGGATGATATCCGCCGGGCCATGGCCGAGCCAGCTTATGTCCGCATCGATGATGCGGGCCGCCTCCTCCAGCTCCCGCGACCGGATGACGCCAAGCGCGCCCAGCCGCTCCGGCCCAAGCGCATTCTGCCCGCCTTCACCGCGCGTCGAGCAGGCGATGATGATCCGCATGCCCAGTTCCATCCGGAAATAGGCAAGAAGACCGTTCTGCTCGTCGTCCGGGTGCGCACCGGTGTGCATGATGGTGACAGTGGATTTCAGTGCGCTCAGTTTACGGTGCAGACGCACGAGCCATGGATCGGCCATCTGCCGTTCGATGCGCTCCCGGGGGTTAAGCATGGGCGGTCTCCTCCAATATTCAGCCGGGCACCTGCGCTGCGGCGCCCAGGGACGTCTCGAGTTTTGGTGTGACAATGTCGAACAGCGGCAAGGCGGCGGCACCAAGCGCCGCCGTCAACTGTCCGGACTTGCCGTGGATGACGCGCGGCAACTCTCTTTGCCGCCGGCTTGCGACCGAAGTCGGCAGATGCCCCATCCGCGCAATGATCTCGCTGATGATGTTTTCAGGCAGCGCACCGCCGAGAATGACCGTCTGCGGATCGAGAATGTTCTCGAGCATCGCCACCATGGGCGCCAGATGGACGGCCGCCTCGTCGATCCACTCCATCACGACCGGATTGCCCGCGCTGAACAGGGCTTCAAGATCATCAAGCTCCGTGTCCGCAACACCGGCGCAGACGAGCTTTTCCTTGAGCACATAGACGGAAGCATAGGCCTCCAGGCAACCTCTTTGCCCGCAAGACGGGCAAGGCCTTCCCTTGGGCGAGACGGTCACATGGCCGATTTCGCCGGCGTTGCCGAAAGCGCCGCGATAGGGCGAACCATCCTGGATGATGCCGAGACCAATGCCGACGCCGAAATAGATCATGCAAAAATTCGGGATAGCCAGCCCTGCGCCGAACAGGCGCTCGCCGACAGCAGCGGCCGTCGCATCGTTTTCCACCACGACCTGTTGGCCGCAGGCATCGCTCAGCATCTGGCGGGCATCGATACCCACCCAGCCGGAAAGCGTCGTCGGACCGACAGAGGTCATGCCGTCAATCTCGAAAGGCCCGGGCATGACGACGCCGGTGCCAAGCAGCCTGCACCCGACATTCTTTGCAACCGCTGCATGCTCCGCCGCAAAGGTTTTGAGTATGGCGTCCGGCGTGGTGTCCTTGAGCGGGGTAACGCGCTGCGTGCGCAACACGCCGGCCAGATCAAGACCGACGGTGACCATATGGTCTGCGGCAATCTCAACCCCGATCGTTGCGCCACCATCCGGGTTGACAGCAAATTGTATCGGCGGCTGGCCCCTGCCGGTGCGCCGGCGACCAAGCTCTTTCAGGAGTCCCTCGCCTACCAGCTCATCGACGATATTGGCGACCGCCTGGGGTGTGAGATGCGTGATCTTGGCTAACTGGGCGCGACCGAGCGAGCCGTGCCGCCTGACGATGTCGAGGACGACTCGCCTGTTGTGTTCGCGGCTGCGCTCAGGATTTTTTCCGATTGCTACGGGATAGGTATCCACCGTGTGCACCGTCATCTCTTCAACTTCCCGTCCGTTAGAAAATTCATAGCGTCGAAGTGAGGATAAGTGCAATATAATAATTCAAGTAAATTATGTTATTGACAAATGCCCGCCTTCAGAGAACCGTAGAGAGCGACCGGGGGTCAGAATTGCAAGGGGCGGAACGCGTAAAAATCCCGCTGCCGGCAATTCGATGAGCGCGCGCGAAAGCGCGGATAAAGGGAACGATCACTCCGCATCCGGAAGACCGGGCGGAGAAAATGGAGGCTTACATGCGCAGGGCAACTTTGTTCGCCGGCTTGGTCGCCGGTTTCAGCACATTTGCATTCAACGCCGCGCAGGCGGTTGAAATCGAATATTGGCAATATGTCTTCGACACACGCGTCAAAGCGATGGACGAGCTTATCGCCGAGTTTCAGAAGGCCAATCCGGATATCACCGTCAAACAGGTGACCTTCCCTTATGCCGACTACCAGACGCGAGTGATTGCCGCCAACATGTCCGGTAAAGGCCCTGACGTGATGCAGCTCTTCTACGGCTGGCTCGACAAGTTTGCAGCCGGCGGTATCTTGCAGCCGCTGCCGACCGACGCTTTCCCGCATGACAAGATCGAAAGCGAATTTTTCCCCATCGTCGGCGCCATGAAGCGCGGCGACGATTATTACGGCCTGCCGACGGCGGTTCGCTCGCTCGCACTTTTCTACAACAAGAAGCTCTTCACGGAAGCCGGTCTTGACGCCGCCAATCCGCCGAAGACGCTGGACGAATTTGTTGCCGCGGCGGAAAAGATCGCCAAGCACGATGCCGCCGGAAACCTGACCGTTGCAGGCTCCACGCTCGATATGGGCGGTCAGGACCACCAATGGTGGCGCGAAGTTCTTATCCGCCAATATGGCGGCGAGCCCTACACCGACAACGACCAAAAAGTCACCTATGACAGCGAGGCGGGCATCCAGGCGCTGAAGTTCTATACGAGCCTGCAGCTTGAAAAGAAGATCGGTCAGGTAGGCTTTATGGACGAAGGCCAGGCTGCCTTCCGTGCGGGCAAGGCAGGCATGACCATCGACGGCACGTTCAGGCTTGGATCTTTCAGAACCATCAAGGACTTCGAGTGGGGCGTGACCGAGCTTCCCACCAATGACAAGAATATCCGCTCCAACTATGCCAGCTATTTCGCCAATGGCATCAGCGCCAAGACAACCGGTGAAGAACTGGAAGCGTCGAAGAAATTCCTCGCTTACATCTCCTCACCGGAAGCGATGGCGATCTGGCTGAAGACGGTTGGCGAGTTGCCGGCGCGGCGATCTGCGGCGTTGACCGAGGAGAACCTGAAAGACCCGATCTATGCACCGTTCCTGAAGGGTCTCGAATACGCCCATACGACACGGTTCATGGATGAGGCAGCCCAGCGGCAGAACGCCATCGACATGACGAACCGGATTTTGCTCGAGGGTCAATCCGTCGAGGAGTCCATCAAGCAGGCCGCCAGCGCCGAGCAGGAAATCATCGACGCGGCCAAACCGTAAAACCGCAGGTCCAATCATGACAGCGATCGATCAACAGGGGGCGGCATCCGGCCGCCCCGGCGGCTCCTTCGGGGATCGCTTTTCCATGCGCACGAAGCGGCTTGTGTGGATCTGGAGCTTTCTGGCTATCCCGATCCTGTTTTACAGCATCATCCGTTTTTACCCGACGTTGCAGGCCTTCTGGTTGTCCTTCACCAACTGGGACCTGCTGCGACCGGCAAAGTTCATCGGCGTTGCCAATTACGTCAAGCTGTTCAAGGATCCGCAATTCTGGAAGGTTTTCAAGAACACCTTCACCTATCTCATCGTCGGCACGCCCATCAGTCTGGTTCTGGCTTTCGTCATAGCCTTTTATCTGGATCGGGTGCGCATCCTGCACGGTTTCATCCGCGCGCTTTATTTCCTGCCCTATCTGACGACGGCAGCGGCAATGGCATGGGTCTGGCGCTGGTTCTATCAGCCGCCGCCGATCGGCATCATCAACGACGTGCTTGGCATGATCGGAATTCCGCAGCAGCCATTCATCCGTTCCACCGATCAGGCGCTTTATTCGGTCATGGTGACGTCCATCTGGGCCGGGCTTGGTTTCCAGATCATCATCTTCATGGCGGGCCTGCGCTCCATTCCGACGACATTTTATGAGGCCGCGCGCATCGACGGGCTTGGCGAATGGGCGATCCTTCGAAAGATCACGCTACCGCTCCTGAAACCAACTACCGTTTTCCTGGTCGTCTTCTCCTCAATCGGTTTCCTGCGCATTTTCGATCAGGTCTACAACATGACCACCAACGATCCGGGCGGACCGCTCGGCTCAACCAAACCGCTGGTGCTGATGATCTACCAGACTGCGTTCAATTCCTATGCGATGGGTTATGCCGCCGCGCAGACGGTTGTCCTGTTCACCATTCTTCTTGTCGTGTCGCTGGTCCAGCTCTGGGTTCTGAGGGAAAAGAAATGAGCGAAGCGTTGCCACTCTCCCACGCCCGCGTCCGCCCCGGCCGCATCCTTGCCTGGACGCTGCTGTTCATCGGCGGCCTGATCATGATTTCGCCGCTGCTCTTCATGTTTTCGACCTCGTTCAAGACCGCGGATCAGGTCTATGATCTCAGGCTCATTCCCGCAGCGCCGACGCTTGCGAATTACATGACTGTCATGGCCGACGGCCGTTTTCTCCGCTGGTTCTTCAACTCGATGTTCGTTGCGGTCATCGTCACCGTCTCCAACTGCTTCTTCGACAGTCTGGTCGGTTATACGCTGGCCAAATTTGAGTTTAGGGGTCGCTACTTCATCTTCCTCGCGATCCTTTCCACACTGATGATCCCGACCGAAATGCTTGTTATCCCCTGGTATCTGATGTCCAGCCAGCTTGGCTGGCTCGACAGCTACTGGGGCATCATGTTCCCGGGAATGATGACGGCCTTCGGCACCTTCCTGATGAAGCAGTTCTTCGAGACGGTTCCGAATGACTTCCTGGAGGCAGCGCGTGTCGACGGGCTGAACGAATTCCAGATCTGGTGGAAGGTAGCCCTGCCGCTGGTGACGCCTGCCCTTTCGGCGCTTGCAATCTTCACATTCCTCGGCAACTGGACAGCATTCTTCTGGCCCCTGATCGTGACTACCAGCAAAGAGCTGTACACGCTGCCGGTCGGCTTATCGAGCTTTGCGGTGGAACAGCAGATCCAGTGGGAAATGATCATGACCGGCGCTGCCATTGCGACCATCCCAACCCTTATCGTCTTCATCGTCCTGCAACGCTACATCGTTCGCGGTGTGATGCTGGCAGGCCTGAAAGGATAACACCATGGCCGATATGAACCCGCGCCTGTCGGATACCAGCAAGTTTCCCGACCCAGTTTACAAGGAAACCGTGCTGCGTCCGCTTTTCGATGGCGCCAAGAACCACCATGTCGACGGTTTCCGCCGCATCGACCGCGCCCATCTGGTCATGCTGCGCGAGACCGGCATTCTCGATGCGGACACGGCAGCAAAAATCGCCGAAGCGCTTGATGACATCGACAGGACCATCAATCCGTCGGAGCTGGTCTATACCGGCGAGGTCGAGGATTTCTTCTTCCTGATCGAAAAGGAGCTGAAAGCCCGCATCGGTGTCGATGTGGCAGGCCGCCTGCACACGGCACGCTCGCGCAACGACATAGATCACACGCTTTTCAAAATCGGCCTGAAAGACAAGATCGACACGCTCACTGCCAAGGCGCGGCTTCTGCTGGCCGCCCTGATCGACGCCGCCGAGCGCAATGAAAAGACGTTGATCGTCGCCTATACGCACGGACAACCGGCCCAGCCCACCACCTTCGGCCACTATCTTTCCGCCGCCATCGAAGTGCTGATCCGGGATATTGACCGCTTCACTGAGGCCCGGCGCATCGTCGATCTCTCACCCATGGGCGCTGCGGCCATCACCACGTCCGGCTTTCCCATCGACCGGGCACGTGTCGCCGAACTTCTCGGCTTTGCGGCACCGTTGCGCAATTCCTATTCCTGCATCGCCGCCGTCGACTATACAACAGCGACCTATGGCGCCATCGAATTGATGTTCCTACATCTCGGCAGGCTCATTCAGGACTTCCAGTTCTGGACGAGTTTCGAAGTCGGGCAGATCTACGTACCGAATTCGCTGGTGCAGATTTCGTCGATCATGCCGCAGAAACGAAACCCGGTCCCGATCGAACATCTGCGCCACCTCGCAAGCCAGACATTCGGGCGGGCACGGACCATGCTCGACGTGATGCACAACACGCCCTTCACCGACATGAACGACAGCGAGGGCGAAACCCAGGGCATGGGTTACGAAGCCTTCGCCTCTGCCGGCCGGGTGCTCGATCTCCTTGCCAGCCTCGTCGGCAAGATCAGTATCGATCCGGAAAGGGTCGACCAGAATATTCGCCGTTCCTGCATCACCATTACGGAACTGGCAGATTCTCTTGTCCGCATCGAAGACCTGTCATTCCGCCAGGCCCATGAAATTGCCGCAACCGTCGCCAAAAGCGTTGTCGCGCTGAAGGGCGACCTGCCGAACGACGGTTACCAGCCGTTCCGCAAGGCGTTCGAGGAACTGGCAGGACGCGAGACCAGTGTCGATGAGGAAAAGTTCAGGCAGATCGTCTCGCCTGAGCACTTTGTCGCCGTGCGCAGCCGCTTCGGCGGCCCTGCCCCGGAGCCGATGCGCGAGGCGATTGCGGCCTATCGCGACAAACTTGCTGCGTTTGAAGCAGAAGCACAGCGATCCGCCGACTACGCAGCGGCAAAAGCCGCTGAGCTTGCAGAGAAATTTACCGCCCTGACGGGAGCGCGATAATGGCGACAATCGAACTCAATCAACTCGTAAAGCGCTACGGCAAGGTGGACGCAGTCAAAGGCATCGACCTTGCCATTGAAGACGGCGAATTCGTCGTATTCGTTGGCCCTTCCGGCTGCGGCAAATCCACGACACTCAGAATGATCGCGGGTCTGGAAGAGATTTCGGGCGGAACGCTGAAAATTGCCGGAAACGTCGTCAACGAGAAAGAACCGAAACAGCGCAACATCGCCATGGTCTTCCAGAACTATGCGATCTACCCGCATATGACGGTTCGCCAGAACATCGGCTTCGGGCTCTATACCTCAAAGCTCGACAAGGCGGAAAAGAACCGGCGTATCGAGGAGGCCGGTCGGGTGCTCGGACTTGAGGCATTGCTAGACCGTCGGCCCGCGGCTTTGTCGGGCGGGCAGAGGCAGCGCGTCGCCATCGGCCGCGCCATGGTGCGCGATCCCTCAGCCTTCCTTTTCGATGAGCCGCTGTCCAATCTCGACGCCCAGTTGAGATCGCAGATGCGCATTGAAATCAAGCGCTTGCACCAACGTCTTAAGACAACCACCGTCTACGTCACGCACGATCAGGTGGAAGCAATGACCATGGCCGATCGGATTGTCGTGATGAAAGACGGCCATATCCTGCAGGTCGGTACGCCCTCGGAACTTTACGAGACGCCGGTGGACGTCTTCACTGCGCGTTTCATCGGCAGCCCGTCGATGAACCTGCTGCGGGGCAAAAGAACGACGAATAGCGTTACACAGCCTGCCGATGGCGATCTGCTGATTGGCATTCGCCCCCATGATCTGCTGGTTGGAGAAGGCGAGACAACTCAAGGGTCCTTCTCGCTGGAGGGAACAGTGACAGCCGTGGAGCCGCTCGGCCCGGAAACGCTGGTTCATCTGGACACGCCCACGACCTCGGTCATCGCGACAGCAAGGGGCAAGGCCATTCCCACGGTGGGTAGCCGCTTGCAATGCGAGGCGCAGGCAGGCGCGCTCTATCTTTTCGATGCCAAGACGGAAAAGCTTCTGGGCCGCGCATGATGACGACAGACACGGAAAAGTCAGCGGTCATCAGTATCGGCCGGATCTATTGCGACCTCATTTTCACCGGGCTTGACGAATTGCCGGTGCTCGGACGGGAGCTGTTTGCCAGCGACATGGAAATCGCCGCCGGTGGCGGGGCTTTCATTGCGGCTGCGCATTTCGCCCATATCGGCCGCACGGCCACGCTGCTGGCAAGGCTCGGCACCGACACCTTCTCACGCGCCATCGGCGAGAAAATGCAGCAAAGCGGTGTAGACCTGCAATTTCTGGAACACTCGGCAGATGCGGGCCCGCAAGTCACCGTCGCGACGGTGGTTGGCCATGACAGGGCGTTTTTGACACGGCGCGCCGGTATCGCCCGGCCATCGACCCTTGATGCCGCCTTTTCGTGGAACGGGGCCTGCCATCTGCACATCGCAGAATTCGCCACGCTGCACGAAATCCCCGATCTCGTCGCCCGCGCCAGGGACAGCGGACTGTCCGTCTCGCTCGATCCCAGCTGGGATGCCTCGCTGATTTACGACAAGGGCCTGCTCAAGGCGTGCGATGGCGTCGACGTGTTTTTGCCCAACCTCGAAGAAGCCGAGGCGATCACAGGCCATTCTGACCCTGAGTCGGCGGCCAGGGCCTTGTCGGGGTCTTTTCCTGTTGTCGCCCTGAAAGGCGGCGCAGAGGGCGCCTGGGTGTCCTCGCAGACAGGCCTACACCATGCGGCGGCGAAGAAGGTACCCGTCGTCGACACGACAGGCGCGGGTGATGCCTTCAATGCCGGTTTCATCGATGCCTGGCTTCGGCGGGCGGACGAGAAGCAATGCCTTGAGGCAGGCGTCGCGGCGGGTAGCCTTGCCGTGCAGGCCACGGGCGGCGCGCCGAGAACGACCGCCGCCGCATAATCCTTGCCAGCGTTATTCCCCGCGTGGAAAACGCTGGTTTTCCTCCAGCACGTTCAAGTCCATGTGGTTGCGCATGTAGCGTTCCGAGGCTTTCTGCAACGGCTGATAATCCCACGGGAAATAGGCGCCGTTTCGCAGCGCCTTGTAGACCACCCAGCGCCGCGCCTGACTTTCCCGCACCGATGCGTCGAAAACGGGCAGCTGCCAGCGTCGGCCGATTTCAGCCGAAAGCGATGACAGCACATCCGCGAATTCAGGATTGCCGGCAAGGTTTATTTGCTCTTCAGGATCCGTCTCGAGGTCGTAGAGCAACGGCGGATCCGCTTCGCAGACTGAGAGCTTGTAACGGCCATCCCTGATGGCGACGAGTGGCGCAATCGAACCTTCGGCGGCATATTCCATCGGCACCGGCCCGCGCTCGCCTGTTCCCGCAGCCAAAGCCGCAAGGTCTTCGCCATCCGTCCAGCGTTTCAGTGAGGTAATATCGAGGCCTGCCAGACCGCACAGCGTCGGTGTGACATCCAGCGTCGAAACCGGCGCGTCGATAAGCACCGGTTGCCAGCCGGGTGCCGCGATCATCAAGGGCACACGGGCCGAGCCCTCGAAAAAGCACATCTTGAACCACAGGCCGCGCTCGCCCAGCATGTCGCCATGATCGGAGAGGAACAGGATGATCGTGTCCTCCTCCATCCGCGTCGCCTTCAATACGTCGAGAATTTCGCCGACCTTCTCATCGATATAGGAGATATTGGCGAAATAACCGCGCCGCGCCCGGCGTATCTCGTCGGGTGAAATATCGAAGGCCTGATGATCACAGGCTTCCAGCAACCGTTTTGAATGCGGATCCTGCTGCTCGAAGGGAAGCGCCTGTATCTGCGGATCGAGTGCCGGGCAATCCTCATAGAGATCCCAGAATTTCCGCCGTGCCACATACGGGTCATGCGGATGGGTGAAGCTGACGGTCAGGCACCACGGGCGGTCATCGAGCCGGCGCGACAGATCGTAGAGCTTGCGGGTTGCGTGATAGGCAACCTCATCGTCATATTCCATCTGATTGGTGATTTCGGCAACGCCCGCGCCGGTGACCGAACCGAGATTGTGATACCACCAGTCGATCCGCTCGCCCGGCTTGGTATAATCAGGCGTCCAGCCGAAATCCGCCGGATAAATATCCGTCGTCAGACGCTCTTCGAAGCCGTGCAGCTGGTCCGGTCCGACAAAATGCATCTTTCCGGAAAGGCCGGTGTAATAACCAGCTGCCCGCAGGTGATGCGCATAGGTCGGAATATCCGACGCGAATTCGGCGGCATTATCGTAAACGCGCGTCCGGCTGGGCAATTGACCGGACATGAACGAAGCCCGGGCAGGCGCGCAAAGCGGACTTGCCGTATAGGTATTGGCGAAACGGACAGACCGCTCCGCCAACGCTTTCAGATGTGGCGCATGGAGAAAATCGGCCGGGCCATCGGGAAAAAACGTCCCGTTGAACTGGTCGGCCATCAGGATCAGGATATTGGGACGCGGCATTTCACCCTACAGTCTCAGAGGCCAAGCTTGCCTTTGACGGCATCCGCACCCGGCTTGCCATCCAGCGTGGTAACGCCCTGCAGCCAGCCATCCAGCGATGTCGGATTGGCCTTCAGCCACGTTGCTGCCGCCGCCTTGGAATCCTCGCCACCGAGAATGGAACCCATCAGGGTATTTTCCATGCCGATATCGAATTTGAGGTTCTTGAAAAGCGTCGCCGCATTCGGGCATTGCTGCGGCCAGCCGGTACGGGCAAGCGTATAGACCTCGGCACCGCCGAAATTCGGGCCGAAATAGGCGTCACCGCCGGAGAGATAGGCGATATCGATCTTCTCGTTCATCGGGTGCGGCGCCCATGCTAGGAAGACGACCGCCTTTTTGTCTTTTCCGGCCCGTTCCACCTGCGCCAGCATCGCCTGCTCGCCGGATTCGACAAGCTGCCAGCCCTTCAAGCCGAAATCATTGGCATCGATAATCTTCTGAATGTTCTGGTTGGCGGGTGCGCCCGGCTCGATGCCGTAAATCTTGCTTTCAAATTCGTCAGCGTGTTTGGCAAGATCCGAAAAATCCTTCACGCCCTTTTCGGCCATATAGGAAGGCACTGCCAGGGTGAACTTGGCGCCTTCAAGGTTTTTCGTCATCACGTCGGCCGCCTTGGCGGCATTGAGGTCGTCAACGAAGGATTTCTGGGCGGGCATCCAGTTGCCGAGAAAAACGTCGATCTCACCGTTTTTCATGGCCTGATAGCCGATCGGCACCGACAGCGTCTTGACGTCAGCCTCATACCCCAAAGCGTCGAGCAGAACCGAGGCGACGCCATTGGTGGCGGTGATGTCGGTCCAGCCGGGATCGCTGAGGCGAATGGTCTTGCAGGCCGCATCATCGGCGGCATAAAGCGGGGTGGAGAAGGCCGCCACGGACAAAAACAGACCGGCGGCGATGCGGTGCATGCGAGAAACGGTTTTCATTGCGGCTCCCCTTTTATTAGTCCAGTTTATTGAACACCACATTGTTTTTGCCTGTGAAGCGGGTATTTTTCGATGACTGATATAAGGAATTTCTATGACAGAGCGGCCGCTCGATCTTGGATGGATGCGCATTTTTACAGAGGTCGCCCGTCGCGGCAGCCTGACGGCAGCGGCGGCGTCCCTGCGGCTGACCCAGCCAGCTGTCAGCTATCAGATCCGCCGGCTGGAAGACGATCTGGGCGTTGCACTGGTGCGGCGTAAACATCGCGGCATCGAGTTGACGGCCGAGGGGCTAAAGCTGTTCGAGATCGTCTCGCGCAATGTCGATGCCATCGATCTTCTGGCCCAGCAACTTCGCCGAACGGAGGAACGGCAGACAATCCGCCTGCACACGGACTATGCCTTCTCCTCTCTCTGGCTCATCCCGCGCATGCATGGTTTTCGCGCGCTCAATCCTGACATCAACATCCAGATCGTCGCCACGCAGGATCCGCTCGGACAGGGCAAACACGACAGCGACGTGATGATCATCTTCGGCACGCGGCAGGATGCCGGCGACGGCGCGGTGCTGCTGCTTTCGGAGAAGGTCACGCCCGTCTGCTCGCCGGCGCTTTTGGCGGAGCAGTCGGCACCCGAAACCGTGGCTGATTTTTCGCGGCTGAAACTCATCCACCTCGAAAATACCTCACAGGCGCACTGGTTCGACTGGGCGTCCTATTTCAAGCATTTCGGCGTGCTGAGAGGCGCGGAAAACGAAAGCGGAGACATCAGCTTCAACAATTACACCATGGTGGTTCAGGCAACGATCGGCGAACAGGGTTTTGCCCTCGGCTGGGCGGGACTGGTCGATCCGCTGGTCGAGGCAGGCGTGCTGGTGACCGCAGGCCCGAGTCTGGATGCGCCGGGTCGCGGCTACTGGTTGCTGAGGCCGAAAAGCAGCGACAGTGCGGTCAGAAAACTCACCGGCTGGCTGATCGACGAGAAGCGTTGACGTGACCAGCCAGCCGGTGATGCTTCCGGCTTAAATCGGGTAATGCAACGGTCCGTCCTGCAGCGTGACCCATCGCAGTTCGGTGAATTCCGCAATGCCCGCCGTGCCGCCGAAACGGCCGTAACCGGAGGCCTTCACCCCACCGAACGGCATCTGCGCCTCGTCGTGAACGGTGGGTCCGTTGATGTGGCAAATGCCACTTTCGATGCGTCCGGCTACCGCGAGTGCTTTTGCCTGATCCCTGCCGAAAATAGCTGCGGAAAGACCAAACTCGGTTTCGTTGGCGATACTGACTGCCTCATCGACGCTGCCGGCGCGAATGATGGAAACGACTGGGCCGAAGCTTTCTTCGGAATAGAGCCGCATCGCAGAGGTCACGCCATCGACGGCAAGCGCATCCAGCATGGTACCATTGCCGCCTCCGCCGGCCACAAGGCGTGCGCCTTTGGCAACGGCGTCATCCACCAGCGACCGGATGCGGGATGCGGCCTCGGCGCTTACCAAGGAGCCAAGCGGCATTTTTCCCTCGCGAGGGTCTCCAGCCTTCAGGCTCGCCGCTTTTTTGGCAAAGGCCTCGACAAAGGCGTCGGCAACGCTGTCGAGTACGATGATGCGTTCCGTCGACATGCAGATCTGGCCCTGGTTCATGTAAGCGCCAAAGGCGGCCGCAGCGACTGCCGCATCGATATCGGCATCATCAAGCACGATGAAGGGTGCCTTGCCGCCAAGCTCCAGAAGCGCTGGCTTCAGGTAACGGCCCGCCGTTTCCGCAATGACACGACCGACGCGGGTCGAACCGGTGAAATTCACCCTTCTGACAGCCGGATGGGCGATCAGTGTTTCAACGATTTTCGCCGCATCTTCCGGCGCATTGGAGACGGCGTTCAGCACACCTTTCGGCAGACCTGCCGAAGCGACGGCCTCGATGATCAGCGCATGGGTGCGCGGGCAAAGCTCCGAGGTCTTCATCACCACGGTGTTGCCACAGGCAAGTGGCGTGGCGATGGAGCGTACGCCGAGAATGACTGGTGCATTCCATGGCGCGATGGACAGAACCACGCCTGCCGGCTGGCGAAGTGCCATCGCCGTGGTTCCCGGGCGGTTGGAGGGAATGATTTCGCCCTTTATCTGGGTCGTCAGGCTGGCCGCCTCGACCAGCATGTCGCTGGCCAGCATCACGTTGAAACCGGCCCAGGCATCCGTCGCGCCAATCTCCTCTTTCATCGCCAGCGTAATCTGCGGCCCGGCATCGCGGAGCGCCTGCGCCGCGGCAAGAAGCAGGCGACGGCGTTCGCCGGGCAGCGTTGCCGACCAGACGGGAAAGGCTGCGGCTGCGGCATCGGCCGCACGTGTGGCATCCTCAGGCGTTGCCGCCGCCGCACTGGTTGCCAGGTCGCCGGTGATCGGATTGTTGCGCTCGAAACGCTTGCCGTTTGCGGCTGGGCAATGGTCGCCACCGATGAAAAGATTGACAGTCTGCATGGTCTTCCTCCTGAATTCAGAAAATGGTGGCGGCGGCACCGCCGAAAAACGCCCGTTGCACGGTGGGACGGGAGGAAAGGGCTGCTGCCGTCCCCGCCCCTGCGATCCTTCCGGCTTCCAGCAGATAATCGCGATCGACAAGGGCAGAGATTCCGCGAACAACCTGTTGCGCCAGCGCAAGGCAGGACAGCGTTCTGCGCTTCATACCATTCATGATTTTCCTCCAACGGCGCAGTAGCGGGATTGCCATTCTCCTCAAGGCTTCCCTGCGCTGATGGAAGTTTAGCAACGACAGGCGCATATAAAATGCACTAATGTAGTGCATTATTGTACTTTTGGAGGGTGAATGCCGCATCACGGCCAGATAGCTGCTAACAGGATCGAAACGACGGCGCGCATGCTGACGTCGTCCCTGCGCATGTCGGAGTTCAAGCTGGAACAGGGCGCAGCCCATTTTGTCCTCGTCTCAGCCGGTGAAGCGGAGATCATTCAGGGCGAAAAGACACTTGTGGTTACCGCGCCGGGGCTGGCCTGGCTGCCTGCCTCCGGCCCCGTCGGCCGCCTGCGGCTGAATGCCGGAAGCCGCGGATCACTGCTGAAAACGACCGAAATCGGCCTTGCGCATGCCATGCCAACCGGAACGAGCGCAATCATGGTGCGCAGCACATTGCAGCGCGTTCTGACCCGGACGTTGGCTGAAAAGGACAGCCAGGAACTGGCGGGTTATCTCGACACCATCGCGGATGAGAGTTTCCGGTCATCGACAGGATCGGATACGATTATCGCCAGCCTGTTATCCGTCACCCTTATCCGCATCTGCCAGCATGCCATGGCCGACGTCGCGGGCGCGGCTTCCACCGCAGGCAGACTTACGGAGCGGTTTGTGCTACTTGTCAGTCAGCACAAACGCGACCAATGGGGCGTGGAAGACTATGCGGGCCAACTCGGCGTCAACCGTGAACGTCTTGGATTTGTGGTGCGCAAGGCAACGGGGCTTTCACCACAGGCCTATATTCACCGCGAACTGCTTTCCGAAGCGCGTGATCTTCTTCTCAACTCTTCACTGCAAGTCGCTGAAATTGCGTTTCGATTGGGATTTCAGGATCCTGGGTATTTCAACCGCTTCTTCACCCGCAATGAAGGCACGTCTCCAGGCCGTTTCCGGCGAATGGCGATGCGCATACAGAACGTTGCACCGCCGTCCTATGCCGCATGGCCTTGAGTTCTGCCCGGCGGGTGCAAATCAGGACAGGCAGAAGAGACAACGGAGCGAAGTGCCGGCCTGTTTGCCCGGCACTCCAACGGGGCGTTAACGGGCGCTGTCGATAATCTGGCCGCCGTCCGGTGTCAGGCTCGAGCCTGTAATGAACCTCGAATCGCTGCTTGCGAGGAAAAGAGCGACCGGAGCGACATCCTCTTCAGGGGAACCGTAACGACCAAGGGCATTCGTGGGAGCAGGAGCGTCGACGCCCGCACCCCAGGTGTCGGCAACGGGAAGCAGGTTGTTCACGGTGATATTGTCAGGACCCCATTCGCGCGCAGCAGATCTCGTCAGGGCGCGGACGGCCTCCTTGGCAAGGTTGTAAGGTCCATACGGCGACATGCCGAGAATACCGGCCAGCGACGCGAAATTAATGATCCGGCCCTCGCCACTGGCCTTCAAGTACGGATAACAAGCCTGCATCATGCGAAGATAGGCGATCGGCCCCATATCGAGGTTTCGTTGCAGTTGCTCGACTGTCAGCTCGAGGATCGGGGAGTGGACGACAGTCGGGTCGAACGCGACATTCACGAGAATGTCGATGCCGCCAAATACCTCCGCTGCCTCAGCCACAGCCCGGGTGATCTGTTGGCCATCGCCAAGATCACAGACGATGCCGAGCGCGGTGCCACCACTGGATTGTATCTGACTGACGACCGCGTTCACATTTGCAGGCGTCAAGGACAATACCACGACCTTGGCGCCCTCCCTTGCAAAGAGTTCTGCCGTCGCACGGCCAATCCCTCTGCCAGCGCCCGCCACGATGGCTACTTTTCCGGTCAATTTTCCCATTTTGATTTCCTTTCGTGATGAATGCGTCAGAGCTGCCGTGCAAGGGCATAGGGGGATGGGACTTCGCGTGCAGCGTTCTGCATGGCGAAGGAAACGACGAGCAGCCCGAGCCCGATGGCGGCAGGCAGTGCGCCGGCAGGTTTGCGGACGCCGATATGCGCAAGGCCGGACAGCAGCAGGTGAAACAGTACCCCCGCATACGCCAGATCGCTGATGGCGACGTTGAACCGCGCAAGGATGGCGATGACGGCGGCGATCTTCACCGCCGTCAGAAGAGGCACAAGGTATGCAGGGTAACCGAAGCCGGTTATCGTCTCCCTCACCCAGTCGGATTTGACGACGTAGGTGACTGCCGACGCCAGATAGAGCAGGACGAGAAGGGTTGTTGCGACCCAGTAGATATAGAATGAAGACATGGGATATCCATTGCCGCCGAATGTCTTCGGCAGCTTGATTTGTTCAATATTTTCGTTGTTCCGGAACAGCTTGGGGCTCATGATCCGGCGTTCACATGGAAAATGTGCTATTGAATGAATATGCGCAAGTAGGATGAATTTGGCGTGGTAAGTATGGAAAACCAGACTAATGGCGGTGAAACCATTAACATGCACGAGGAAATGCGTCGCGCTTTCGCGCTGCTTTCCGGCAAGTGGAAGCTCGAAATCATGTGGCTTCTCAACCAGCGGATCTATCGTTTCAACGAGCTGCGCAAAGCCATTCCCGGCATCACACAGCACATGTTGACCTCCCAATTGCGTGAGCTCGAGGCCGATGGACTGGTCTCTCGCACCGTCTTTGCAGAGGTTCCGCCACGCGTGGAATATGAAATTACGGCAAAGGCGAAAGGACTTGGCCCGACCATGGAGGCATTGATGGCATGGTGGAACGAGTACGGCGCGAGCGTTCCGGTTAAGACCACCACCCGTGGACGCAGACGGTCAACGCAAAAATAGATGGATTATTGCGGCCGTTGCGCCGCCGTCCTGTGCCGCCCGATCGGCAGCATCATTGGTTTGCCCGACGTCGGGTCTTCGATGACACGGCTTTCTATGCCGAAGACGTGCCGCACGTTTTCTTCCGTCAGCACCTCCTCCGGCGTGCCGCAGATGTGCAGCTTTCCACCGGTCATGGCGACCAGATGATCAGCGTAGCGCGCCGCGAGATTGAGATCGTGCAGCACCATGACGATGGTGGTCTGACGGGCATGGTTGAGGTCCGTCAGAAGATCCAGCACTTCCACCTGATGGCTGATGTCGAGGAAGGTGGTGGGTTCGTCGAGTAGCAATATCTCGGTCTCCTGGGCAAGCGCCATGGCGATCCATACGCGTTGCCGTTGCCCGCCGGAGAGTTCGTCCACCGGCCGCTCGGCAAGTTCGACCGTATCGGTGGCGACGAGGGCTGCGGCCACGGCCTCATCATCCTGGCGCGACCAACGCGCGAAAAGGCCGTGATGCGGGTGCCGGCCGCGGCTGACCAGATCGGCAACGACGATGCCCTCGGGCGCAATCGGTGACTGCGGCAAAAGACCCATCCGTCTTGCAAGTTCGCGCGAAGGTAGACGGTGGATCGACTTTCCGTCGAGCAGGACCTGCCCGGCGCGGGGAGAGATAAGCCGCGACATGCTGCGAAGAAGCGTGGACTTGCCGCAGGCATTGGCGCCGACGATGACGGTTATCTGGCCGCGCGGAACGACAAGATCCAGCCCTTCGATGATGAGGCTATCACCGTATCCGGCCGAAAGACGGTTCACGGAAAGGGAGTGGCTGGTCATAAAGAGCCTCCGCTGCGGTTTACCCGCACGATAAGGTAGATCAGATAGGGCGCGCCGAGCGCGCCGGTGACGACGCCGACCGGGTAACGGCCCGGCAGCAGGAACTGGCCGCAATAATCGCCCACCAGCACCAAGGCTGCCCCAACGAGCGCAGCCGGAATGAGCAGCGACCCATTGCTGCCAACGATGCGCGCGGCAATCGGCCCGGACAGAAAGGCGACGAAAGCAATCGGCCCCGAAACTGCCGTGGCAAAGGAGATCATGCCGACGGCGGCGATAATCACGATGATGCGCGTTCTCCCCACCTGGACCCCAAGCGCCGCGGCCGTATCATCGCCAAGCCTCAATGCCTCGAGATCGCGCGCGCGACTGAGCAGCAGGCCGCCAAAAAGGATGAGCGCGACGAAGAGCGGCAGCGTCTGGGCAAGTTTTGCGCCGTTGACGCTGCCCGTCAGCCAGCGCATCGCCTCCTGCAGCGTCCAGGCCGGTGCAACGGACAGGATATAGGCGATGAAACTTTCGAGCATGGCCGAAACGCCGATACCGACAAGGATCAGCCGCGTTCCGGCAACCCCGTTGCGGAAGGACAGTAGATAGACCAGCAATGCGACGCCAAGCCCGGCGACGACGGCGAACACCGAAACGAGCGGTCCACTCAGATGCAGGACAACGATGGCAAACACCGCTGCCACGCTTGCGCCGGAACTGATGCCGATAATGTCAGGGCTCGCAAGCGGGTTGCGCAGCATGATCTGGAAGGCGACACCACCCAGCCCGAAGCTCAGACCCGCGAGAACGGAGAGCAGCGCGCGTGGCAGGCGCAACTGCCCGACCGTGAAAGTGACCCCGGCAATGTCCTCTCCGAGCAGCACCCGCAGGACGTCGCCGGGCGGCGTGAAGGATTGTCCCAGCATCAGCGTCAATGCGAAAACCGCGATCAAAAGAGCTGAAAGGGCTGCAATGACAAGGCGACGCCGGCGCTGGCGGGCGTGACGGTTGGAAACCAATGTTTCCATGACGGACGTGTGCATGTTCACAGTTCGCGTACCCGCTGACGTCTGACGATCCAGATGAAGAAAGGTGCGCCGACAAGGGCGGTGACGATACCGACATCGAGTTCAGACGGCCGCGCCACGATGCGCCCGACAATATCGGCCGCAAGCAGCAGACAGGCGCCGCCGAGCGCGGAAAACGGCAGAAGCCAGCGATTGTCGACGCCAACGAGCAGGCGGCAGAGATGCGGAACGACCAGCCCAACGAAACCGATTGGCCCGCAGATGGCAGTCGCCGCACCGCAGAGGAGGATAGCTCCAAAGGATGCGATGGCTCTCGCGACCACGACATTCTCGCCAAGACCGGCAGCCAACTCATCACCAAGCGCCAGAGAATTCAGCTTGCGTGCCGAAAGAACGCTGATGGCAAAACCGGCGGCGAGAAACGGCAGCACGGTCTCAATCCGGTCAAAGGTCGCACCACCGACACCGCCGATCTGCCAGGAACGGATGCCGCCGGCAATATCGCTGCGCGGCAGCACGACGGCAATGACGAGTGAGGAGAAGGCGACAGAGGTGGCGGCACCGGCCAGAGCGAGTTTCAGCGGCGTTGCCCCACCCCGTCCGAGCGAGCCGACGACATAAACGAAAACTGCAGCCGCACCTGCCCCGACAATCGCCGTGATGATAAAGGCCTGCGCCGAGGCAATGCCGAACCAGACGATGGCGATAACGACGGCAAGTGATGCGCCCATATTGACGCCAAGAATACCAGGATCGGCAAGCGGATTGCGCGTAACGCCCTGCATGATGGCGCCAGCGAGCCCGAGCGCTGCCCCGGACAGCAGGGCAAGCAGCGTTCGCGGCAGGCGAACCGCCACAGCCGCTTCCGCCACCGTCTCCACGCGACCGGCAAGCGCTGCCGTGATGTCAGCGAACGTGACGTCACGGGTGCCAATCGCCACGGAAAGCGCACATAGCAGCGCCAGAAGCGCCAGCACGGCGCTGAGCCATGCGGTCCGCATGCGGTTGGAGCGGCCACCTGGCAGCACGGCCGGACCTTTGGCAGGCCCTTCCATTGTCATTTCACTTTACCGGAGGACTTATCCGCTGCTTTCGCCAGAAGATCGGCGTAATCCTTCAAAACCCAGGAAATCGACAGCGGTGTGGGATTGGATGCGGTGCCGAGCGGATCACGCCCCAGCATGACGATGGCGTCATGGGCAACGGCGGGCATGCGGGCAAGCAGCGGATCGGCCCGCATCGCCTTGAGCAGTGGCTGGCTGCCGTAGGTCACGACGATATCGACATCGTCAAAGGCATCGACTCGCTCGGCGCTGACGCCGGCGGCGAATTGCCCCGGTTTCGTCGCCTCCGCCACGCTCTTCGGCGAGGTCAGCCCAAGATCGGTGAAAAATTTCACCCGGCTGTCATTGGCCGTATAAAAATTGACGACGCTGAGATTGGTGGCATCGAGATGAGTGACGAACATCGCAGACTTGCCTTTCAGCTGCGGATGGCCGGCAGCCACCTGCGCGATCTCACCCTCGATGCGTTTGATCAGCCCCTCACCTTCCGGCGCCATGCCAAGCCCGGCACTGTTCAGCCGTATCATCTCGCGCCAGTCGGTTGCCCACGGTGACACGGGATAGGCAACGACCGGTGCGATCTGGCTTAGCGTATCGTAGTCGGACTGGCTGAGGCCGGAATAGGCGGCGAGGATGACATCCGGCTGCGTTGCCGCCACGGCCTCGAAATCGATACCATCACCCTCGTCAAACAGAACAGGCTTTGCAGCACCCAATTCAGAAAGCTGCTTCGCCACCCACGGCAGCAATCCATCACCGTCATCATCGCCGAAATTGGCAGCGGCAAAACCGACGGGCACGATGCCGAGCGCCAGCGGCACCTCGTGGTTTGCCCAGGCGACGGTCGCGACACGCTGAGGCTTCCTCGCAATCGTGGTCGTGCCGAAGGCGTGTTTGATGACGACGGGATAGCGCGTCGCCTCTTCCGCCGAAGCAATGGCTGGCGCGATCATCGACAGGAAAAACACGAATGCCGGCGCGAGGCAGCGAAACAGGAAAAGCATGGGCGAAGCTCTCAACGGTTCAAAAGTGGACTTGAACTCTCAGCTTCACATGCCCCCGTCAACCCCGGTGAGGAAATGCCGCCACAACAGTGGTGAAATTTCCGGGGTTTTGTACAAAACCGCAAAAAGTTACAATACCGGACAAACTTTCTCAAGTTATTGGGCGCTTCGAGAGCGGGCCGTGGAAGCGGCGATTGGGGCATCAACTTCTGGAATTTAGCAATGAACACTGAAATGAATGGCGTCAACGGCAGGACCGCGCGACTGCGCTATGGGCAGGCAGCCCTTCTTGCCTGCACGGCGCTTGCGACGGTACTTCCCGCTCGTTCGCTGGCACAGGAGGCAGCCAATACGGGCGGTAGCACGGTTCTCGAGCGCATCACCATCGACAGCGGTGACAATGACCAGAAGTCGATCGTCGCCACCCGCACCACAAGCGGAAGCAAGATGGCAACCGACATTCTCGATACGCCGGCCGCCGTTTCCGTCATCACCGCCAAGGAAATGCAGCAGCGTGGCGTGCAGACCGTGGAAGAAGCCTTGCAATACACGGCAGGTGTGACCACGGATTTCTACGGCTCGGACGACCGTTTCGACTATTTCAAGATTCGCGGTTTCGACGCCTACACCTATCGCGACGGGCTGACGCTCGGCCGTCCCTTCGGCGCGCTGCGCGAAGAGACCTATGCCTATGAGCGCGTGGAAGTCCTGAAGGGCGGCAATTCCACGACCTTTGGCGTATCCGATCCCGGCGGTTCGGTGAACTACTCGACCAAGGTTCCCAAACGCAGCCGCTTTGGTGAGGTCTATGTGACAGGCGGTTCCTATAGCCGCGCAGAAACCGGCTTCGATTTCGGCGACAATATCACCAGCGACGACACCCTCTCATATCGCCTGACCGGCAAGCTCAGAAATGCCGACGCGGAATATGACTATTCCCGCGACGATGAAAAATTCTTCATGGGCGGCCTGACATGGCGGCCCACCGATGCCACCAGCCTCACCGTCGTTTACGATCATCTCAACAAGGACGGCGTTCCCGGCGGCGGCGGCCATCCGGTCGGCTCGCATTTCGACAGGAGCCGTTTCTTCGGTGAACCGGACTATAATTACCGCGGCACCAACCGCAATTCGCTGAGCGTTATGTTCGACCATGATTTCGGCTCTGGCCTGACGCTGAGTTCGAACGCGCGCTACAGCAAGACAAATACCGATTTCGGTTATGCGTATATCTCGTCCACACCGACCAATGGCTCGACCATCGCCAACCGTTCCTATTTCGGCAACGAGACCGAAACCGAGAATTTCCTGATCGACACCCGGCTGCAATATGACGCGACGTTCGAAAGCGTCGAAAGCCGCAGCCTTGTCGGCGTTTTTTATAACGACTACTCGTCCGGCAGCAAAAGCTACTTCGGTTCTGCGCCAGGCATCAACTGGCTGAACCCGGTCTATACCGGTGCGCCCGCTTCGGTGCCGCTCTACGCCAGCTCGCTGACGGATCAAAAGACAAGGGCAATCTACCTCCAGCAGGACCTGACCTTCTTCGACAGGCTGACCGTCAGCGCCGGTCTGCGCAATGACTGGATCGACACCGACCAGACCAACAGGCTGAACGGCACGACGGCAAGCGGCGACATCAGCGAACTGACAAAGCGCATCGGCGTGTCTTACAAGGTCACGAACGAGATCGCGCCCTATATCAGCTACGCCGAATCCGTGGTGCCGGCCTCGGGCCTGACCGTCGAGCCCGAACGCGGCGAGCAGATCGAGCTTGGCGTAAAGTATCACCCGGATGCCTTCCCTGCCCTGTTCACGGCGTCGATCTACGACCTCAAGAAGAACAATATTACCGTCACCAGCCCGATCACCAGCCTGCCCACCACCATCGGCGAGGTGCGCGTGCGCGGTCTCGACCTCGAGGCCAAGGCGGAGGTTACCGACGAGCTGAGCCTGACGGCGGCCTATTCCTATCTCAACGCGGAAATCACCGAAAACGGCATCGCTGGCAATGTCGGCAACCGCCCGCAATTCGTGCCTGAACATCAGGCCTCGCTTTGGGTAAACTACACGCTGGCCGGCAACGACAAACGCGGCGACATGACCTTCGGGCTCGGCGGACGCTTCACCGGTGCGTATTATTTTGATGACGCGAACAAGGTTTCGACCGGCAGCAGCGTGACCATGGACGCAGCGTTCAGCTACAAAATCCAGGAAACCACCTCGCTGGAGGTGAATGTCTCCAACCTCTTCAACGAGAAGCACGTCTCTTATGGCGGTTTCGGCGCAGACTTCTACAACCCCGGCCGAGCGTTCTCGGCTACGCTGCGCAAGACGTGGTGAGGGTAAGTATATCCCTACTTTTCAACATACTACGTAACCATCCTAACGTTCCACGTCATCCCCTGGGGTGACGTGGAACGAAGTTCAAGGCATGCGCCGAACCCGCTCCGCGCGCACGGCAAGGCGACCATTCAAAGCAGCCTGTGCATGCGCCGCCAGGCGGCTGGCGTATTGCCCACGGACTGGCGGAAGGCTTTGGTCAAATGGGCCTGATCGGAAAAGCCTAGCTGGGCGGCAATATCGGCCACCGTCAGATCGCCTTCGAGCAAAAGTTTCTGAGCAAGGCTTATCCGCCGCTCCAGTTGCCATTGCAGCGGCGTCTTGCCCGTTGTCTGGCGGAACACCGTTGCGAACCAGCTTTCCGAAAGCCCGACGATGTCGGCCATTTCTGCAACCGTCATGCGGTCGTCGCCGCGGCTTTCGACACGGAAAAGCAGCTTGTTCATCTGCGCCTGCGTCAGCCTGCCATTTACCTGTTCCGGCGAAGATCCGGGAATATCGAGAAGACCGGCAACGATGCTGCCAACAAGGCTTTCCGCATAGACCGCATGTTTCGAAGGCTCGGCGAGTTCATCGACGAGCAGTCCAGCCAGTGTTTCAACCGAACCGATATCCTGTATCTCGACCGGGCGGCGCAAGGCTGTCATCGCCGCCGAACTGCCGACCGATGGCGACAGGAAACGCAGCAGACGGTCCTTGTGGATATGCAGATTGAGGTGCGAAAACCTGTGCGTAGCATTGCTGCTCGTCCACATCGGAACACCGGCCGGCACATAGACCGCCCGCGTCATGGGGCGGGAATGCTGCGTGAACTCGCCGTCGCGGTTGGAAATGCTGATGCGCGACGAGACATCGTTGAAAAATATCATGATACGCGGATCGGCGGCCAGGTAATAACCCTTCGCGCCCATCTGGCTCTCTGCCTCCCAGAAAGCGCTGACGAGCCCGTCCAGCTGGCGCCATTTGACCGGCGCAGTGACGCTGATCCCTTCCGTGTGCCAGGTCATGGAGTGCCAGAAACTCAATGCGGGTACCGTTCAGTTGTCGAGCCGAGGTTGTAAGACATGCGCGTCACGATAACGGCGCCGCACGCTCCACCATATGAGGCCGCAATAACATGACTTATCAATTCATGTTAATAGCAAAGATGGTTGTAATGCAAAACATTGCTGTGCTGCCAGTCGATCCCGCTCCAATGTGAGCCTTGGAACCTCTGCCCCGACCAGCCGTTTGATCTCCAGACAAATGAAATCACGAAGGGAGATCACTATGAACGACAAAAAGGAACCCGGCGATTTCGCCGACAAGAAGCGCGAAGAGCAGGGCCGCGGCGTCATCGTCGCTGGGCCGGATGCGCATGAGAATGAAAAGGGCGGCAAGGCGCCGGGGGATAGTGGCGAAAAGCCATCACCCGAAAAACCGGTTCCATCCTCCGACCGCAGATAGAAAATTGCCCCTCCCTGATCGCTCAGTGAGGGGCTTTTTTGGACTAGTCAGCCTTATCAGACAAGGTCGAAACGGTCGGCGTTCATGACCTTCGTCCAGGCGGCGACGAAATCACGCACGAACTTTTCCTTGTTATCGTCCTGCGCGTAAACTTCCGCATAGGCACGCAGGATGGAGTTGGAGCCGATAACGAGGTCCACGCGGGTCGCCGTATATCGGGTTGCTCCGGACTTGCGATCGCGAATCTCATAGAGATTGCCGCCGGTCGGAACCCAGGAATAGGCCATATCCGTCAGCGTTGTGAAGAAATCGGTGGTCAGAGCACCTGGAGTCTGCGTGAACACGCCATGCGCTGCGCCGCCGTAATTGGCGCCAATGACGCGCAGGCCACCGATGAGAACAGTCAGTTCCGGCGCCGTGAGGCCCAGAAGCTGAGCGCGGTCCAGCAGCAGTTCTTCGGGGCTGACGACATAGTCCTTCTTCACCCAGTTGCGGAAACCATCCGCCAGCGGCTCGAGCGGCGCAAAGCTGTCTGCATCAGTCTGCTCGGCTGAGGCATCGCCACGACCGGGTGCAAAAGGCACGGCGACATCGAAGCCGGCTGATTTCGCCGCCTGCTCAACACCGTAGTTGCCGGCGAGAACAATGACATCAGCGATGCTGGCGCCAGTCTCACGGGCAATCGGCTCCAGCACCGAAAGCACATGGGCCAAACGGGCGGGCTCGTTGCCTTCCCAGTCCTTCTGCGGCGCAAGGCGGATGCGCGCACCATTGGCGCCGCCGCGCTTGTCCGAACCACGGAAGGTACGGGCGCTGTCCCATGCGGTCGAGACCAGATCGGCGACCGCCAGACCGGAAGCGGCGATCTTTGCCTTTACGGCAGCGACATCGTAGCTCGTGGAACCTGCCGGGATGGGATCCTGCCAGATCAGGTCTTCTGCGGGAACATCCGGGCCGAAGTAGCGGGACTTCGGGCCCATGTCGCGGTGGGTCAGCTTGAACCATGCGCGGGCAAAGACCTCGGAGAAGTGGTCCTGGTCATCCTTGAACTTCAGCGAAATCTCGCGGTAGATCGGATCGACCTTCAGGGCCATGTCGGCATCGGTCATCATCGGGATGGTGCGGATCGAGGGATCCTCGACGTCAACAGGCTTGTCCTCTTCGGCAATGGTGATCGGCGCCCACTGGGACGCGCCAGCCGGGCTGTGCGTCAATGTCCACTCATGCTTGAACAGCATGTCGAAGAAGCCGTTGTCCCACTTGGTCGGTTCGCTTGTCCAGGCACCTTCAATACCGGACACCACGGTGTCACGGCCGATGCCGCGACCCTTGGTGTTGATCCAGCCGAGACCCTGATATTCGGGGCCTGCTGCTTCCGGATCGGGGCTGAGGTTGGCGGCGCTGCCATTGCCGTGCGACTTGCCGATGGTGTGGCCGCCTGCGGTGAGCGCGACGGTTTCTTCGTCATCCATGCCCATGCGGGCAAAGGTTTCGCGCATCTGCGCGGCTGTCGCAAGCGGATCGGACTTGCCGTTGACGCCTTCTGGATTGACGTAGATGAGACCCATCTGCACGGCGGCAAGCGGATTTTCCAGCGTCTCGGGCTTGGTTACGTCACCGTAACGACCATCGCTCGGTGCCAGCCATTCCTTTTCGTCACCCCAATAGGTGTCCTTTTCGGGAGCCCAGATATCCTCGCGGCCGAAGGCGAAACCGAATGTCTTCAGACCCGCGACATCATAAGCGATCGTTCCGGCGAGCGCGATGAGATCGGCCCAGGAAATCTTGTTGCCGTATTTTTTCTTGATCGGCCACAGCAGGCGGCGGCCCTTATCGGTGTTCACATTATCGGGCCAGGAATTGAGCGGTGCAAAGCGCTGGTTGCCGGTGTTGGCACCGCCGCGTCCGTCCGTCACGCGGTAGGAACCGGCCGCATGCCAGGTCACGCGGGCCATCATGCCCACATAGCTGCCCCAGTCGGCCGGCCACCATTCCTGGCTTTCCGTCATCAGGGCGCGCAGATCGGCCTTCAGGGCTTCCACGTCGAGCGACTTTAGCGCTTCGCGGTAATTGAAGGAGGTGCCGAGCGGATTGGTCTTGGTGTCGTGCTGATGCAGGATATCGAGGTTCAGCGCGTTCGGCCACCATTCGGTAACCGATTTACCGGAGGCCGTATTGCCTCCATGCATGACGGGACACTTGCCAGCCGGTTTTGAAGTTGCGTCCATTTCGCCCTCCGATGGGTTTAGTAATTAAACGACATAGTCAATTCGACATGCGCAGCATGTTGGAACCACAGCCCACAGCAGATCATCCTTACGGAAACCGCGCAGTGACGCTGGTGATACCGAACAGCTACATCCTCTTTCTGTCATGACGATGACTAACAGCCAGGTTCCATAATTTCCAATTGTATATTCTAAAGGCTGCGATATGCTCAGCTTATGATTGGACTATCGATGAAACACCTGCGTTATTTCGACGCCTTGGCGAAGATCGGCCATTTCGGGCGGGCGGCGGAGGCGTGCGCCATTTCCCAGCCAGCACTTTCGCTACAGATCAGGGAACTGGAAGAGCTGATCGGCGCGCCTCTCGTCGAACGGGGCAGCCGCCAGATCAGGCTGACCGCTCTCGGCGATGAATTCGCCGAACGTACCCGCCTGATCCTGCGTTCGGTGGATGAATTGCAGGATTTGGCGAGGGCAAGGCACGGCCCGCTCAGCGGCCGCCTGCGCATCGGCGTCATTCCAACCGTCGCGCCCTATCTTTTACCGCAGGTCATTAAGACGCTAACCCGGCATTATCCAGGACTGGAAACGCGCCCGCGCGAAGCGGTGACACAGAAACTGATCGAGGACCTTCTGGAAGCCCGGCTGGACATGGCAATCGTCGCGCTTCCGGTGTCTGAAGCGTCGCTGGAAGAGGTTCCGCTGTTTTCCGAGGAATTCATTCTGGTCCGGCCGATGGAGGATGCGGGGATGCCGGTGCCAAGCGCCGGCAAGCTCGGTGAAATGCGCCTGCTGCTGCTCGAGGAAGGTCATTGTTTCCGCAATCAGGCACTGTCTTTCTGCAGTACAACGAACGCGCCGCCGCGCGTGCTGATGGAGGGCAGTTCGCTCTCGACGCTGGTCCAGATGGTAGGCGCCGGCATCGGCGTCACGCTCATTCCGCAGATGGCTGTCGATATGGAAACGCGGCAATCCACCGTCTCGGTATTTCGGCTGGCAGAGCCAAGACCATCCCGCACCATCGGCATGGTGTGGCGCAAGAGCAATCCGCTCTCGGCGCAGTTTACCCACATTGCCGAGATCGTCCGCGAATGCGGCCTGCAAAAACTCGGCCGTGTTGCCGATGCAGCGGCGTGACGGTGTCGAGGGCCAACTCGGATCTGCGGCCTCAACTCTTCACAGCACTACCAGCGTTACCCTCGCAAAGCCGGTCGGCCATGGCAAAAAAGGCAAGCTTCATCTTGCTGCGTTTGTCCGCGCCCTCGAGGGTTGAAACCGGTACCTGAAAACCGAACACGTCGTCCGGCTCGGCGGAACGTTCCCGCCAGAATGCGTCTATGTCGGAAAGCAACATTTTCTGCCGCCGCGCGCGACGATAATTGATCGGATGTCTGGCGTGGGAGACTGCGAAATAGGAACCCGCTTCCGTCTCGATTAGCCCTTGCAGCAGCATCAAAACGGCATCCTTCGGGCGAAGACCCGCAAGGTCGCGCGTTACTGCCACCATCTCCTGCTTTGCGGCGCGTGGCCCCTGCATGCCGCCAACGGCAATCGTCCTGTACCCTCCCCCATCCTGCGTCACGAAGATAAACTTCGTCGTCCACAAGGTGACGTCGTCACGGGTTCTGATCAGCCGAACCGCGAGAGCGCCTTCGTGGCGGCCGCCACATAAATCCGCAAGAGCAAGCGTGCAGCGATATTCGTCAGCACGGCCGCCTATGGTGCCGATTTCGACCGTTTTTCCACTCCAGAGCGCAGCCATAACCTCTCTGGAAAAACAATCGCTGGCGATGACGAAATTCTTCATGAGAAAATCCAGCCGTCTTCCATAAGAGATTTTGCCGACGAGGAATTTCGACAGGGGTTTCTGAAGAAGCTCGTCATGCGGCGGTGGCAGTTTTTGCGTCGCCGAGAACCGGGACAGAAACCGCCACCACCGCAGGGTTACAAGCGGATGAGCCAAAAAACGCATCCAGAAAAGGAAACCCCGTTTCCAGTGGGCGCGCATAGCGAAGGTCGCAACGCTCCAGGCCAGGGGAAAACGGAGGAGTTCCAGCCCATCGCCAGTCATCGTTTGCGCAGCGATGACCGGCTCGGGTTTCGCCGAGTTTTTTTCCGCAGCGAATGCGGCGATTTCAGTATGCGACATCGTAAAATTCCGGGGAGTATGACTGTTTGGACTGGGGCGTGGAGTGATTTGGCCGGGACTGTGCGCGCCCAGGATGAACCGAATATGAAATCGGATTGGTGCTCTGCTGCGATCATTGACGCTACGGCATTGCGCGAGGTTCCGGGCCCGCGACGCGCTTTCTACGCGCCGTCTTCTCGCCGGCAATCCGGAAGAAAACGATCCGGTGGGTGCGTCACTGTGAGTACTCCGGTTGGCACGGTTGATCCCGTGCCCACACATTATGACCGCGATCGTTGCGGCAGCATTACAATCGCCGCGACCGGTCTACAGCGCGCAAAGCGCTATCAGAATCGAACCCGGAACGTGCTTCCAGAGGGGTTGCTTTCCAGCACGATACGGCCGTTATGATTGGCGACGATCTTCTTGACGAGGCTGAGGCCAAGTCCGGCACCCGTGCTTTTCGGCGTGACCCGATAGAAAGGTTCGAATATCCGCTCCTGCTGGTCCTCGGGTATGCCCTGCCCCTCGTCGGAAATCGCGATTTCGCCGTTTGCGAGAACCGAGACATGGATCAGCCCCTTGTTTCCACCATGGTCGATGGCGTTGCGCACGATATTGCTGATGGCGCGCGGCAGGGCGAAGGGGTTGCCTTGCATGTCGTATTTTTCGATCTGCGTTTCGAAGGAGATGTCGTAACCTGCCGAAAGCGCAAGCGGCGCGAGCTCTGCCACCACCGTGCGGGCGATATCGACAAGGTCCACCACCTCGCGCCGGTCGTTCACCTGATCGTTTCGCTCAAAGGCCAGAAGCTGTTCGGCGGTTTCACCGAGCCGCGCGACATCCTCCATCAGGCGCTGCTGGTCCGGTCCGGGCAGGCCCTCTATCCGGGTCTGCATGATTGCAATCGGCGTCCTCAATTCGTGCGCGGCATCGATCAGAAAACGTTGCCGCGCCTGGAACTGCTCTTCGAGCCGCTCGAGAATGCTGTTGAAGGAAACGATCAACGGAACGACTTCGCGTGGCACATCTTTGACAGGAAGCTTCGAACCCGGTCGTCGCGGGTCGATCTCCGGTGCTTTTCTGACGACGGAACTCAGGCCGGCAAGCGCCCGGCGCACAATGTGCGGCACGGAGAAAAACACCGCAGGCAAAAGAACCGCCAGCAGGGGGACATAAATCGGATAGGTGCCGGCAAGAAGCGTCAGAAACGACGCTCGTGCATTTGAGGTTCCGCCGAACATGATCCTGACGGGCCCCGACGTCGTTTCGATACTTTCAGCCGAAGCGACCTCGGATATGCCGCTGCCGCCGCGAATATCGGCGTCCGTCATCAGATGAACGTAGCGTGCCAGTTCTGCATAAACAGCCGGTACGGTGCCGAAGGTGGCCGCGTGACCGTCAGGCGTCGAGACCACGAACCACAACGTCTCATTCTTCGCCTTCAAGGCACGTAATGCCGGCCCCTCGGTAACGACCAGACCCTTTTGCGGATCAAGCGAAAGCGACTCGTCAAGCGTCGCCGACAAATCGTTCCAGAGCCCGATATTGGGCGAGAGCTTCATCACCCCGTAAACGCAGAGCCCGACGATGACGACAGCGATCATGGAGGAGACGACAATGCTGAGCTGCCAGCTCAATTGCCACCACAAGGAGGGATTGGACTTGCCCTGCGCTTTCATGTGTCTTCCCTGAGCAGATAACCGATGCCGCGAATATTATGCACGCTAACCCCGGCCGAAGCGTCAAGCAGGCGTTTGCGCAGTCGCGATATATGCGCATCGAGCGCATTGGACTGGATTTCCTCCTCGTAATTGTAGACGGCGGCCTCAAGGGTCGAGCGCAGCACGGATTTGCCCTTTCGTTTCGCCAGCGTGATGAGGACCATCAGCTCGCGCCTTGGCAGATCAAAGGGAAGCGAGTTGATCGTGACGCTGAGATGAAGCGGATCGATCACGATGCGGCCTGCAGCGATTTGCGACGGGGCGATGCTTGCCGGCCTTCTCAAAACCGCGCGCAGCCGCGCCAGCAGTTCGCCGACGAGAAACGGCTTGCCAAGATAGTCGTCGGCGCCGCCATTCAGCCCCTCGATCCGCTCCTTCGGTTCATTCATCGCCGTCAATAAGATGATCGGCGTATCGATACCGGCGCGGCGCAGCTTTGGAATGAAGGTAAGTCCCTCCCCGTCCGGCAGACGACGGTCGAGCAGAATCGCATCATAGACATGCTGGCGCGCCAGCTCCATCGCATCGCCGAGCCGCATCGTATGGTCGATGACGATCCCCTGCTTGCCGAGCGTCGTCGACAGCGCATCCGCCATTTCCTTTTCGTCCTCAATCAACAGAAGTCTCATTTGCCACCGTCCCTTCGCCCCCTCCTTGTCTGCCAGAAAGGTTGCGACAGTATTGCGGCGCAGAAGATGCGGGCGGGTAATGCTGCTGCAATTATGAACACTTATCCAGAAGCCATCAGCCTGCAAGACAGGCGACATGACCGCTCGATCGGTCACAGGATGAGTTTTGCCTGGAAGGATTATGTTATGTGGGTGAAAAGAACGATCAAGGCGGGGATCGCGCTTGCGGGCTGCGCTCTCGTCGTCACGGCTCTCGATCCGGCGCGCGGAAGCGTCGATGCGAACGAGCGCGTCAAGGGGATCGTGGCGTCAACCTCGATGAGCCCGGCCGGTATCCCGTTCGAACTGACGGCTGCGGAAATCGCAAGGATCGGCACACGAGCGATGGCGGAGCGGCTCAGCATCAGTGGCGAACTTCAGCCGGTCAGCCGTGTCGTGATCCGCGCCCGCGAGGCTGGAAAAATTCTGGATATGAATGTCCGGGACGGGCAGGCGGTGCGGGCGGGCGACCTGCTGGTACGGTTCGAAACCGAGGAACTGCAATCGACTCTCCTGCTGCGGCAGAGCGACCGGGATGCGGCCGAGGCCGAACTCACACTGGCGATGCAGGCCCTCACCCGAACCGAACAGCTAGCGTCAAAAAACGTCGCATCGACTGAACAGCTCGACAAGGCGAAGAGCGATGTCGTTGTGAAAACGGCAAGGCTTCAGAGCCTTTCGGCGCAGGTGGATATCGCCCGCCTTGCCCTTCGCAATGCCGAAATCCGCGCGCCTTTTGATGGCACCATTACCCGCCGGCAGGCAGAAGCCGGCTCCCGCGTCAGTGCCGATGGTGAACTCATGACGCTGGTCGATAAAAGCATGCTTGAGGCGAAGGTTCTCGTTGCCACGCGCGACATCCCACGTGTCGCCGTTGGCCAGACCGCCGAACTCGATATTGACGGCATCGGCGGCCAGCCTCTCAGAAGCACCGTTGAGCGCATCAGCCCGGTTGCCGAAGACGGGACGCGCTTTGTCGCCGTCTATCTCCGGCTTGCCAACCGCGACGGCCGGCTGTGGGGAGGAATGTTCGCCAGCGGGTCCATCCTCGTGCGCGAAAAAAACGATGCGCTTGTCGTTCCTGCAATCGCGCTTCGCAAAGACGAAACCGGCTATCACGTCCTTAAAGTCCTGAACGGCCACCTTCGCCGCCAGACGGTGGCTGTGGGATCGCGCTGGAACGATGGCAGCCTGATCGAGATAGGCGCCGGTCTAGAGGACGGTGAGACGATCCTGACCGCACCGCTTCCCGAATTGCAGCCCGACATGGCCGTTACCGTCGACAAGGCAGGCTGAGATGTTTCTGACCCGCATATCCGTCTCCCACCCTGTTTTCGCCACCATGATGATGGTGGCGCTTCTGGTCATGGGTCTTTTCTCGTTGCAGCGGCTGGGGCTCGACCTCTACCCCAATGTCGACGTTCCGGTCGTCGTGGTGTCCACCGCTTATCCGGGCGCCACGCCGGAAACGGTGGAGACAGAATTGACGCGCCCGGTCGAGGATGCGCTGAACGCCATCGGCGGTCTGGACGAGATCACGTCAACCTCCTACGAGGGACGCTCTGTCGTCGTCGCAAAATTCAAGCTCGAGGTTAAGAGCGCGACCGCGGCACAGGACGTGCGCGACAAGATCGCCGCCATCGACGCGAATTTCCCGCAAGAGGCCAAAAAGCCGGTCATATCCCGGTTCGATCCCGCCGCCGAGCCTATCCTGTCGGTGGCGATAAGCTCGACGTCGCTCGACATACCCGCACTCACCACCCTTGCCGACCAAAGGGTGCTGCGGCAACTGACGACCGTTCCCGGTGTCGGGCAGGCAACGCTGGTCGGCGCCCGCAAGCGGCAGATCGACATTGTGATCGACGATACCCGCATGCGCGCGCTTGGGATCGGCATTAACGAGGTGGTAAGCGCGCTACGCACCGGCAACAGCAACAGCCCGGCTGGAAGCCTTGTCGATACCGTTTCCGAACGCACGATCCAGGTCCAGGGCCGCATCGCAGAACCGCAGGCGCTGCTGGACATGGTCGTAGCCCGGAGCGGTGGCGCAGCCATTTATCTTCGCGACATCGCCGCACTCTCCGAAGGGGCTGCCGACCCCGAAAACCGTGCCCTCTATAATGGCCAGACTGCGCTGGCGATCGACATCGTCAAGGTTCAGGGTGCCAACACGGTTCAGGTTGTCGCGGATGTGAGAAAGCGCCTGGACGCCCTCAATGCCGACCTTGTTCCGCAAAACGTGCAATTGCGGGTCATTACGGACACATCCATTCCCATCCGGGAATCCGTCACGCAGGTGCAGACGACGTTGATAGAAGGGGCGGCACTTGCCGTGGCCATCGTCTTCCTGTTCCTCAATTCCTGGCGCAGCACCGTCATCACCGGACTGACGCTGCCGATTGCGATCATCGGCACGCTGGCGGTCATTGACGTTATGGGCTTCACGCTCAATACACTGAGCCTCCTGGCGCTGACGCTTTCCATCGGCATTCTGGTGGATGACGCCATCGTTGTGCGCGAAAACATCACCCGTCACCTTCACATGGGGAAATCCCATATCCGCGCAGCACTCGACGGCACGAACGAAATCGGACTTGCGGTTATCGCGACAACGGCGACAATCGTGGCGGTCTTCCTGCCCGTCGCTTTCATGGACGGCATCGTCGGTCGGTTCTTCTATGAATTCGGCATCACCGTTTCAGCTGCCGTGCTGATCTCGCTTTTCGTCGCCTTCACGCTCGATCCGATGCTGTCGAGCGTCTGGTACGATCCGGATGCGCAACCCAACGCCCCGCGCGGGCCGGTGGGCCGGCTGATCGCCCGTTTCGATCACGGCTTCGAATGGCTCGCCGATCAGTATCGGCACGTGATCGGTTGGACATTGCACCACCGCCTCGTCACCCTGCTCGTCACATCAGGCATTTTTGTCGGCAGCCTGCTCATGGTGCCGTTGGTCGGTGCGGAATTCGTCCCGAATACGGATGAAGGCCGCTTCCAGATCAACGTCACGGCACCGGTCGGCTCCTCGCTGGATTACACCACGGCGAAGGTGCGGCAGGTCGAGAAGGCACTCCAGGAATTCCCGGAAGTCGAGATGCTCTATTCCACCGTCAATACCGGCGGCACCGTCGGTAAACATCGCGCCGCCGTTCTGGTGGGACTGGTGCCGCTGGAGATGCGCACCCGAACTCCGGTCACGCTGGCCGATCCGATCCGCAAACGCCTGTCGGCCATATCGGGCATAGAGGTCGCGATCCTGCAAAACGGTCTTGGCGGTGGCGAAAGCCCCGTCCAGCTCAGCATTCTTGGCGACGACCGGGCGATCCTCGAAAAGATCGCCGACGGTCTGATGGAAGACATGAAAAAAATCCCCGGCCTCGTGGATGTGACCTCAAGCACCCGCGACGTGACCTCCATCCTTTCGGTACGCCTGAAACGCGAGGCGGCAAGCGATCTCGGCATTTCCCGATCCGATCTTGCCGCAGCGCTCTCGCCGCTCATCGCCGGTGAGGACGTGTCGAAATGGACGGATGCGGGCGGTAACAGCTACGACATCGTCGTGCGCCTGCCCGGCGAGCGGCGTGCCGACACGGCGAGGATCAGCGAGTTGATGATCGCCACCAGCCGCACGGCATCCAACGGCTCGCCCCTGTTGGTACGTCTGGATCAGGTCGCCGATATCACCACCGTGGAAGCACCCGCCGAAATCCGCCGCATCGACAATCGCCGCGAGGTGCTGGTTTCGGCCAACATATCCGGACGAGCGCTTGGCGAAGTGACAGACGTTTTGAAAACCCTTACCGCCGCCCGCGACCTGCCGGACGGCTACCGTATCCGCTTCGGCGGCGACGCCGAAACCATGGAGGAGACGGTTGGCCACATGGTAATTGCGCTCGCAATGGCGGTCATCTTCATCTACATCGTGCTCGCCTCGCAATTCGGCAGTTTCCTGCAACCGCTCGCCATCATGGCGTCGCTGCCGCTGTCTCTCATCGGCGTCCTCGTCGGGCTCTTGGTTGCCGGCAGCACGATCAACATGTTCTCGCTGATCGGCTTCATCATGCTGATGGGCCTCGTTACAAAGAACGGCATCCTGCTTGTCGATTTCGCCAACCGCGAAAGGAAGCGTGGACTTTCGCTCAACGAAGCGCTGGCGAGCGCCGGCATCATCCGCTTCCGCCCGATCATCATGACGACGCTTGCGATGATTTTCGGCATGATTCCGCTCGGGCTGGCTGTTGGCGGTGGCGGGGCGCAGCGCGCGCCGATGGCGCACGCAGTAATCGGCGGCCTCATCAGCTCCACCCTGCTCACCCTGATCGTCGTGCCAACAATCCTGTCTTACATCGACAGCATCACCCGGCGTTTCGCCCGCCTGCTACCGAAGGCACCGGACGAGATGGGGGAGACGGGATCGACCGAACGTCCATCTTCACCATCCTAGGTTCGCCGGTGACGTTTGCCGTTAGGACTTTTCTTCGGTCAGGCGTTTCCTCTTCCCCCTCGGGCGGAAGTCGACCAGAAGCGATTTCAGTTCGATTTCCCGGACGCGCCTTGCTGCCTCGTCCGGGCGAACCCATTCCAGAAGGCGTTCGCCGCGCTCCTTGAAACTCGTTTCCTCCCCGGTGATCTCAATCTGGAAGACATCGACAACGCAGGGAACGACATCGCCGTTGTCGAGCATCTTGAGATAGGTGTAGCGGCCAACGGCGTCCTTCCTCACGCGGCCACGAACGCCCGCTTCCTCCCACGCCTCGATCGCGGCAGCCTCATGCGGCTTCTTGCGTTTCATCGGCCAGCCGCGCGGAATGATCCAGCGTGCGCTGGTGCGGGAGGTGACGACGAGGATTTCGACCTCTTCGCCGCTTCCGGTATAACGGAAGCATAAGGCGGCATATTGCTGCCGGAAAGAGCCGGTGAACAGCTTTTCAGGAACAGCAGCAAGTTGCTGAAGCAATGTCAGGGAACGCGCCGGACGGGCTTTCCGGCTTTTCTTCATGGATTTCATATCCGTTGATACTGCCGATTTTCCGGGTTGCATCAATGCCCCGCGTGCATTTATGACAGTTTTATGACAATCACCCCCCACAACTAATAAAGCGCCATTGAGGGCCAATTCGCATGATGAGCATTTTTCGCAAGCTGATGCCGCGCGAGGACCGTTTCTTCGACATGTTTAGCAAACATTCGGAAACGGTCGTCAAAGCCGCCGCAGCTCTGGACCACCTTCTGAGCGGCGTCGACGTTGAGAAAAACTGCGACCTTATCGTCGCCCTCGAAGACCAGGCGGATGATATTACCCGCGACGTTCTGCTTGCGGTGCGCCGCAGCTTCATAACGCCCTTTGATCGTGGCGATATCAAGGACCTCATCCAGTCCATGGATGACGCCATCGACATGATGCACAAGACCGTCAAGACGATCCGGCTGTTCGAGCAAACCGAATTCGACCCGCTGATGCGCGAGATGGGCCACGAGATCGTGCGTGCGGCAAGCCTCGTCGCCGAAGCCATCCCGCTTCTGGAAAAGGTCGGCACCAATGCCCAGCGCCTGTCGGTGATTGCCGAAGAGGTTACCCGCGTCGAAGGGCGCTCCGACGAGCTTCATGACCAGGGCCTGAAGGACCTCTTCCGGCGCCATGGTGCGACCGGCAATGCCATGGCCTATATGATCGGCAGCGAGATCTACGGCGAACTCGAAAAGGTCGTCGACCGCTTCGAGGACGTGGCGAACGAGATCAGCGGCATCGTTATCGAGAACGTCTGATGGATGTCGCGCTTGCACTGCCGCTGCTTGTCGGCCTTATCGCCATCGCGCTGTTCTTCGATTTTCTGAACGGTCTCCACGACGCCGCAAATTCCATCGCCACCATCGTCTCCACCCGTGTATTGCGCCCGCAATATGCGGTGGCATGGGCGGCCTTCTTCAATTTCATCGCCTTCCTGTTCTTCGGCCTGCATGTGGCCGAAACGCTCGGCACCGGCATCATCGATCCGGCCATCGTTTCCCCGCAGGTCATCTTCGCGGCATTGATGGGCGCCATCGTCTGGAATATCGTAACCTGGATTTTCGGCATTCCCTCCAGCTCGTCACATGCCTTGATCGGCGGTCTCGTCGGTGCGGGCTTTGCGAAGGTCGGTTTCAATTCCATCGTCTGGTCGGGTCTTCTGAAAACCGTGGGCGCGATCTTCATGTCGCCGGCCATCGGCTTTTTCCTGGCACTGCTGCTGGTGCTTGCCGTCTCCTGGCTGTTCGTGCGCCAGACACCCTTCGCCGTGGATCGTACCTTCCGCATCATGCAGTTCATTTCCGCCTCGCTCTATTCGCTCGGCCACGGCGGCAATGACGCACAGAAGACCATGGGCATCATCGCTGTGCTGCTGTTCAGCCAGGGGCATCTTGGAGAGAGCTTCTACGTGCCGTTCTGGGTGGTGATCTCGTGCCAGTCGGCCATGGCGCTCGGCACACTGTTCGGCGGCTGGCGCATCGTGCACACCATGGGGTCGAAAATCACCAGGCTGAACCCGATGCAGGGGTTCTGCGCCGAAACCGGCGGTGCGCTGACACTTTTCGGCGCGACGTGGCTCGGCATTCCGGTGTCCACCACCCATACGATCACCGGCGCCATCATCGGCGTCGGTGCCGCACGTCGCGTCTCGGCGGTGCGTTGGGGCCTTGCGGGCAATATCGTCATTGCCTGGGTCGTGACCATGCCGGCCGCTGCCCTGATATCCGCATCTGTCTATGGTCTTACATCGTTGTTCGGCTGAGACAGAGTACTGCCCTCTCTGCCAAAGCTCCCGGAACAAAAGCCACCCTGTGGTTGTTGATCCGGGAGACAACAGGCGACAAGGCGGATCGCGGATCATGGCACGGCAGGTTTTCTGGAAGGGCTATCTGAAGCTGTCGCTGGTGACGGCCGCAGTTTCGCTGACGCCTGCCACAACCGAAAGCAACAAATACCGCTTCCACGTTCTCAACCGCAAAACCGGTAATCGCGTCGAAAGCCGATATGTCGACAGCGTTACCCACAAGCCGGTGGCCGCAAAGAACCAGGTGAAGGGGTTTCCCCGCGCCGAAGACGATTATGTGTTGCTGGAGGATGACGAGATCGATGCGGTCGCGCTCGAAAGCACCCGCACCATCGACATACAGACCTTCGTACCCACAGGTTCTATCGACTGGATATGGTACGACCGGCCGCACTTCCTGCGCCCGGAAGACAAGATCGGCACGGAAGCCTTCAGCGTGATCCGGGAAGCCATGCGGGCAAACGGCGTTGTCGGCATTGCGCGGCTTGTTCTCTACCGCCGCGAAAGAGCGGTTCTGCTGGAACCGTCAGGCAAGGGCATCATTCTGTGGACTCTGCACTATGGCGAGGAAGTGCGCGAAAGCATCGACGCGCTGGATCCGAAGATGAAATTCGAAAAGCCGCTGCTGGACGCGATGGAAAAACGCATCGGCAAACAGATGACGGGATGGAAACCGGCGCTGGTGCAGGATCCGATCCAGAAAAAGATCAGCGCTTTGCTAAAAACCAAGAGCAAGACCGTATCTTCCCCGGAAAAGAAGACCGGCACGAAAACCCGGACCGGCGGCAATGTCATCAACATCATGGATGCCTTGAAGAAAAGCCTTGCCTCGGACAAGAAAGGCTGACGCTCATCGGGCCTTTTTCGGCAGGGGTCGCGCGGCAGCGAAAAAGCCGTCCCATGGATCCTTCTTCAGGGCAGAAAGGCGCGCGCCGATATTGCTGACCGTGAAGTGTGCCGGACCTATCTCATCTGAGAGTTCCGCCCATTCGATTGGCGCTGAAATGGCGGCTCCGGGTCGGGCACGTGTCGAATAGGGCGCAACAGCCGTATTGCCCCTGCCATTACGCAGATAGTCGAGGAAGATGCGGCCTTGGCGTTTCGCTTTGGTTGCCACCGCAAGATATTTCTCCGGCTCCGCCTTGGCCATGTCATCCGCCATGGTCTTTGCAAAGGCCTTCAAGGCCGGCCATCCCGCTTCCGGTTTCAAGGGTGCCACGACATGCAACCCCTTGCCGCCGGAGGTTTTCACGAAAGCGGCCAGACCGGCATCTTCGAAACGCCGCTTCAGTTCCAGTGCCGCGCCGATTACCTCCTGCCATGACACGTCCTCGCCGGGGTCTATATCCATGGTCATCATGTCAGGCTTTTCCCAGTTCGCGGTTGTCGCCCCCCATGGGTGAATTTCAAGCGCAGCGGACTGGACCAGGGCCATCATGCCATCGAAATCCGTAATCCTGATAAGCGGTTCCCCGCCCTTGTCCTTCGGATCCTTGATCTGTTCTATCGCCTTGTTCACACCGCGCCAGGCGTGTTTCTGGAAGAAACGCTGACCATCGATCCCTTCAGGACAACGCAGCAGCGCCAGAGGCCGGTTGACGACAAAGGGGGCCATATAGCGCCAGACCTGCGTGTAATAATCGGCAAGCCCTTCCTTGGTCACGCCATCGCCCGGCCAATAAAGCCGTTCCGGATGGGTGAACTTGATCTTTGACTGCGGCGTCCCTTGTTCCGACACTGCCTTATCCTCGCGTTCGATTTCACCCGCCGGCTTGTCTTCCCGCAAGCCGCGGAATGATGCATGGCGCAGATTGCCATCTCCGGACCAGGCACGAAACTCTACTTCTGCAACCAGTTCCGGCTTAACGAAATGCAGGTCGCGGCGCGCAAGTGCCGTGAGCTTTTCGCCGAAAGGGCTGTCATCGATGCCCAGCGGCTTCAGGCGGCCAAGCAGCATTTCGGCAATGTCAGCGGTATAGCCGGTGCCGACGCGGCCGACATGACGCAGGTTGCCTTCCTCATAAACGCCGAGCGCCAGTGAGCCGATGGCATTGTCCGACGCGGATGACAGCGTGTAGCCGCCGATGACGAACTCCTGCCGCATCGAGCATTTGGATTTCACCCAGTTACCCTTGCGGCCCGAGACGTATTTGCTGTCCTTGACCTTGGAGATGACGCCCTCGAGGCTGAGGCGGCAGGCATGATCGAGAACAAGCCCGCCGCTTTCCTCGAAATGTTCGCTGTAGCGAAGATGCGGGTTGCTGGCGGGCAGCAGCTTTTCCAGTAGCGCCTTGCGATCCGTCAGCGCCGCCCCGCGCAAATCCGTGCCATCCAGGTACAGGAGATCGAAGGCATAAAAAACGAAGCGGTCGCTGCGCCCTTCGCTCAAGTCCTGTTGCAAGGCTGAGAAATCCGAGGCGCCGCTGTCCCGTTCCACCACGATTTCGCCGTCGATCATCAGCGTTTCGGCCGGCAGCGACTTGAGCGCTCCCGCCACGGCATCGCCGAACTTTTCGGTCCAGTCCAGTCCGCTACGGGTCAGAAGCTGGAGTTTGCCGTGGTCGATACGGACCTGCAGGCGATAGCCGTCGAACTTGATCTCATGCAGCCAGCGGGATCCTTCCGGTGGCTTGGGTTTCAGCGTTGCAAGTGCCGGCGGCACGAAGGATGGCAGCGCCTGTTTGCGGGCACCTTTCGGCAGGGCATGCGCCTGTTTTCGGCCCGAGGACGAACTAACGGTCTTTTTCGATACGGGCTTCGAATTCCAGGTGTCCTTCGGCTTGGCGGCAACTTCTTCAACACTTCGGCCAGTCTTCACGGATTGCGGCCGCTCCTCCAGAATATCGTCGCCACCATCATGCCTTGCCTCTTCGTCGTCGCCCTTGATCAGCAGCCAGTTTTCACGGCTTTCACCGGGCTTTCCATGCATACGTACAAGATGCCAGCGGCCTCTAAGCTTTTCGCCCTCCAGTTCAAATTCGAGATGGCCTTTGCGGTAGCCTTTCTTCGCGTCGCCAATCGGGCGCCAGACACCACGATCCCAAACAATCACGGTGCCGCCGCCATATTGACCTTTCGGGATTACGCCTTCGAAGTCGCCGTAGCTTAGAGGGTGGTCCTCGACATGCACCGCAAGGCGCTTGTCCTCCGGGTCAAGGCTCGGCCCGCGGGTTACCGCCCAGCTTTTGAGGACGCCGTCCATCTCCAGCCGGAAATCATAATGCAGTCGGCGGGCATCGTGCTTCTGTACGACGAAACTGGATCCCTTTGCGTCGACCTTGTCGCCCTTCGGCTCCGGCGTCTTGTCGAAACTGCGCTTGGCGTTATAGCTCTGCAAACCCATGGATCAGCTCGCTTTCCGGGAGGATTTGCGCCCCGCACCAGCGGTAGATTTTCCGCTGTCGCCGTCACCGGCGCTGCGGCGCAAAGCCTCCTTCAAGTCGATGATGTTATCTTGCTTGCGCGGCGGCTGTTTGCTGATTTCCCTGCCCTCGATCTTCGCCTTCACCAGTTCCGCCAGCGCATCATTGTAACGATCGGTATATTCCGCGGGATCGAATGTGCCTGCCCGTTTCCCGATGATGTGACCGGCGAGTTCAAGCATCTCTTCATCGAACTGAATATCGGGAATGGACTTGAAAACGGTGGTTTGCGAGCGAACCTCGTAGCCGAAATTCAAGGTCGTCGCCACGAGCGCCTTGCCGCTTGGACGGATCAACAGCACGCGGTTTCGGCGAAAGAGTACCGCTTCGCCAAGTGCCGAGACCTTCTCGTCGTCCATGGCTTTTGCCAGCAGCGTCAAAGCCTCTTCGCCACCTTCCTGCGTCGGCGCCAGATAATAGGATTTGTCGAAATAGAGCTTGTCGATCTCGTCGTGGCTCAGAAAATGCCTGATGCGGATGACCTTGTCGTTTTCCGGCATCAGCGTTGCGATCTCATCTCCCTCGATGACGATATGGTCGCCATTGTCGAGTTCATATCCCTTAACCTGATCCTCGCGGTCGACAGCGTCGCCGGTATCGCTATCGACATATTGCCGTTCGACGCGATGGCCGGTCTTTCGGTTGACGATGTTGAAGGAGATCTTTTCCGATGAAGTGAGCGCGGAATAGAGACCGATTTCACAGTTGAAATCGCCGAATGTCAGATGACCCTTCCAGCTCGCTCTCCGGTTCATGATCGCCGCCCATGGTCGTCTTGAGAGGATTGGCCTCTGCCCCGGTCCGCAGCAAGGATACGCTCGATAGCGGGAACGTCCGCATCGGCCAGCACCGGCACAGGGTCGGATGCCATCGCCTCCAGCACCTCAGGCGAAAGCCCGCCATTGCGGATGACCCATTCCATGGCTTCGCGCGTTTGCCGCTCGGCCTTCAGCTGCGCATAAAGCGCCAGTATCAGCCGGTCGCGGACATCGAAGGGCTTCACATCTCTGTCTGAACGTTCTGTCTGTCGTTTCATGTCAAGTCCTCAAAGCCGATCAGGCAACGCCCCGGCCTCCGGTCACACCATAGACCTCGCCATTGATGAAGCTGCCATCCTGCGAAGCCAGCAGCACATAGACCGGAGCCAGTTCGACAGGCTGGCCTGGACGGCCAAAATCGCTGTCCTTACCGAAATTCCTGACCTTTTCGTCCGGCTGCCCGCCGCTTGGCTGCAAAACCGTCCAGAAGGGACCAGGCGCGACGACATTTGCCCGCACGCCTTTTTCGATAAGCTGTTTGGCGAGCGCTTTCGTATAGGCAACGATGCCGGCTTTCGTAGTGGCATAATCAAGAAGAATGGGAGACGGCTCATAGGCCTGTATGGATGCGGTGGTAATCACCGACGATCCGGGCTCTAGATAAGGAACGGCGGCCTGCGCAATCCAGTGCAGCGCGTAGAGATTGGTCTTCATCGTGCGGTCGAAATCTTCAGTCGACAGCTCGGCGATACCCTCGCGATATTGTTGTCTCGCGGCATTGATCACCAGAATATCGAGGCCGTTGAGATCACCTACCGCTTTTTCAACCAGTTCGCGGCACCATGCCTCATGGGTAATATCTCCGGGTAAGGCGACCGCCACGCGGCCTTCCGCTTCGATAAGTGCTACCACCTCTTCGGCGTCCGATTCTTCCTCCGGCAGATAGGATATCGCGATATCTGCACCCTCTCGCGCAAAGGCGATTGCCACGGCGCGACCGATGCCGGAATCACCGCCGGTTATGAGCGCCTTGCGCCCGGCAAGCTTGCCGCTGCCGCGATAGGTCTTTTCACCATGATCAGGGAAAGGCATCATGTTCGTGACCAGCCCCGGCATTTCCTGAGTCGGCGTTGAAAAGGGCGGGCGCGGATACTGGTTGCGCGGGTCCTGCGGCTCAAGGCGGTCTGTCATTGGCTTCTCCCAGAGATAGAATTCCATCCTTGGTGCGTCTCATGACCAGCGAATTCATCATCGGAAGGTCAGGGCTGTCGTCTGCCGCCTGCTGCGGCGGTGGCGACACGGACGCACCACACACAATCCTAACGATCTGCGTTCGCTCTCGTTCCATTGGCGTAGGAGAATGGAATTACGACGGCATCACGCCGCCGCACTCCTCTTTCAGACGGAATGTTTCTTCCGCTTGCCCGTACTTGCCGCCGCGGCAGGAGCCACATCCGGCCTGCCGAAGAGATAACCCTGCGCCTGCGCGCAACCTTCATCGACAACCATGCGATATTGCGCGTCGGTTTCGATACCCTCCGCCGTCACTGGCAGATCGAGGCTGCGACCGAGGCCGATCACCGCGCGCACGATGGCGCGGGCATTATCATCCTCGCTCATGGCGGCGATGAAGCTGCGGTCGATCTTGATCTTGTCGAAGGGGAAGCTCTGCAAGTTGCTAAGCGAGGAATAACCGGTGCCGAAATCATCCATGACGATGGCCACACCCAGCGCCTTCAACTGGTTGAGGATGATCAGCGTCGCCTTGCGGTCCTTCAGCAACGCGGCTTCGGTGATCTCGAGTTCCAGCCGGTTCGGCGAAAGGCCGGACTGCATGAGGACCGTGCAGACGACATGGCCGAGATTTGCGAGCGAAAACTGCAATGGTGAAACATTGACTGCGATTTTCAAGTGCGGCGCCCAGGTGCTCGCCTGGCGGCAGGCCTCGCGCAGCACCCATTCGCCGAGCGAGATAATGATCCCGCTTTCCTCTGCAATCGGAATGAAGACATCCGGAGGTACGACACCCCTTGTCGGATGCTGCCAGCGTACCAGCGCCTCATAACCGACGACCTGACCACATTCGACGGAAAGGACAGGTTGATAGTTCAACACCAATTCGTTGCGGTTGATGGCGAGCCGCAGATCAGTTTCGAGCTGGCGGCGCTCGCGGGCCTCCTGATCCATCAGGGGATCATAAAAGGACAATATTCCGCGCCCACCCATCTTGGCGCGGTAAAGCGCCAGATCAGCGGCGTGCAAGATGCTTTCGTTGCTGTTCCCGTCCCGCGGAAAGACGGCGATGCCGATGCTGACGCCGACAGCGGTCGGGTCGTTGGCCGCATTCATTTTTAACCCGAACATGGCAAGGATCGTCTCGGCAAGCAGACGTGCCTCCTCCGATTTGGTGTGCCGGGCAGTCAGGATAACGAATTCATCGCCCCCGAGACGGGCGACGATATCTCCCGGCCTTGCGCATTCATCGAGGATGGTCGCAACTTTTTTCAGCACCCGGTCGCCCTCGGCATGGCCGAAAATGTCGTTGACCGCCTTGAACCGATCGAGATCGAGCGCCAGCAAGGCAAACTCATCCTCCGCGTCGCAATGTTCGATCTGCTGGTGCAGCCGCGTCTGGAACATGGTGCGGTTCGAAAGGCCGGTCAGCACATCGTGGCGGGCCAGATATTCGATCTCCCTTTGCGCCTCCCGCTTTTCCGTCAGGTCGCGGATGGCCAGCACTTCGCAAGGATGGCCGCGATACTCGATGGTGCGCACGGCAAGCTCGAACACCTGCGGCCGGTCGGTGCGTTCGCGGATTGCCTCAACCGGCGCGAGGCGCGGCAGATAGGTGGGCTGTCCGTCCATGGCCTTGAAGAGATCATCGGGATTTTTACCCATCAGCGATGCCTCATCGCTGCCGACAAGCCCGGCAAAACGGGTATTCAGCTCAACAATGCGGCCATCACGGACCACGGCAAGACCATCCAGCGTCGCATCCACAAGCCCCTTGAGATCGACAAGGTAACGGTCAACGAGAGCGGCGGTGGCAGTGGCTGCGAGGACCAGGAAAGTCACGCCCGAAACGGCAGCAATCATGATCACTCTGGCGAGATTGTCGGGATCCGGGCCAGCGACGGACGGATCCGGCGACAGGATCGTGGCCGACATGGCGGTGAAATGCAAAGCGCAGATTGCCAAGATCGAACATCCGGCCGGAATGACGATGCGTTTCCATGCGGCGGAGCGAAGGAACAGGAAAAAGGCCAGCAGAAAAAATACCCAGGCAACGGCAAAACCGCCCAAAACGGGGGCCCAGCGATAGCTGATCGTAGCGGCCACATCCATGCCCGCCATGCCGACGAAATGCATGACGGCAACCGAAAGGGTAACCAGCGTTCCGACGATAACGGGACTGTAGCTCGCCTGCGAGCGCGCCCTGAGCGCCAGCCAGAACCCCAGAACGGCCAGAACCGCCGACAGCGCCGTGAACTGGAAATCAAAGCCGATCGGGACTGAACCCTTATAAGCAAGCATGGCAACGAAATGCGTGGCCCAGACGCTGAGCCCCGCTGCAAAGGCGGCAACCAGCACCCAGTAAGGCTTGCGGCCAGCCGGGCTTTCTTCCGCACGCAACAACAAATGGAAAAAAGCATGCATGCCAAGCAGGCAAATAACCGCTGCAAGCAGCACGATCGCATGATCGTGTTGTACCGCAACGCATTCCAGAACCGTGAACATGATGCACTCTCCCAGCCTCGAGAACCGCCCACGATCGCACTATGGAGTTGGTTTATTTATAAATCTCTAATGCAACTTTGGATAATTGATCGATCTCATCGACAAAGAGCCAGGAGACGCCGGGCCGACGCGCCAGCCCATCAAGCTCTTGCGACCGGCCCAATAAACGCCAAGAGAGAAAGCCTTTATTTCCAGCTTCGAAAATCGTCCCCGGCACAACCGAAAGGTGCCGGACCATCAGCAAAACGCTCCTGCAGACGCGCGCAGCCCCACTCGTTGAGCGCCGCGGGCATCATGTTGTTGAGGTCCATGCCCGGAGAGTTGAATTGCGAAGGCGCGCTGGTGACGTACCACAGCCAGTACCCCAAGGTTGCAACGACGATAAAGGCTAAAATTGCAACGAACGTTGCCAGCCGTCGCGCAAGGCTTGGGGCCTTTGTCACCGCCGCGCCGGGGGCGGATACGCCCTCCTGCCCACGGTTCGCAAGCACCGGTTCGAGCGAGGCAAGTGCTTCCGCTCTTTCCTGTTCCGATAGGTCAATTCGCTCCAGCTGATCGTCAAGCAGAACAGGCAGCGGGGTTTCACCGTGCCAGACCGCCAGTGCGACATCGTGTTTGCCTGTGTGGCCAACGACGACCGGGATTCGCCCTCTCTCCAGGTAGGTAAAGGATTGCCTCTTCGTCTTCCCTTCCCTGACCGTATCGGCATAGGTCACGAAGAGACGGCTGCGTTTTTCGGCGACCGCCGTCAGCGCCACCGGAATAACAGTCAATGGCGCCGGGTGCCGCAGACGCAGACGAGCCCGCAAGGTGCGGATAAGTGCAAGCAGCAGTGCGAAACAGCCGAAACCGAGCAGGGCAACGAACACGCCCAGGGTTATGATCCGGTTCCAGAGCATATCGAGGCCAAGTGAAATCGTTGCAAGTTCGGGATTCTTCGCCGAAATGACCAGACCGGTTTCATAGTCACCTGAATGGAAATCGACGAACATGACCTCGACATCCTTCTTGTAGCTCACACCGCCATGGTCGTAGGAAAGCTCCGCTTCGCAATTCGTGAAGATCGCCTTGCGGGTCTTGCAACTGCCGTTGATGTCGCCGCTTTCGATCTCCAGCGGGTCGCGGCTGATCTGATAGTCGCGCAACACACCCGGGCCTTCGGCCACGAGCAGGACGACTGTAATCACCAGCAGCACGGGGATGGAAAAGTAATAGGCCGCCGGTACCGAAATGACACCGCGCTTCAAACCGAGCGGCCTTGCGGGAAGTTTTATCTGTGGGAAGCTCATGGTGCCAACGCATTTAATGGAATGTGAGCGAGCGGGGTTTGGGAATCCCGCTCTGGGAAAGGGTTGATCGCTGCACGGTCTAACCCGCTAGAGCCATCGCGAAAACCCCAAGAATTCAAGGATGCGGACGTAATAGTTCGCACGACGGCCCTGTCTTAATTGGCCAGCAAGCAGTCGAGGGACCCACAAAAAAACGGGCGGTAAATTCACCGCCCGTCACATGTTTTCCGTCTAGTGGTTCGCAGTCACTGCTTCGTCACGTTTTCCAGTCGCGTCGTCTGGCTTGGGTGACCGACATAATCCTTGACGCGCGACGTCAAAACGATCGGCTCGTATCTCTCGAAGAGAGGCAGAACCGCTGGCTTCTGCGCGACGAACATTTCCTGCATCTGGGTGTAGATTTCCCCACGTTTCTTGGCATCGGGCTCAAGGGAAGCCTTTGCGGTCAGAGCCGTCAGTTCCGGAATGTCCCAGGCAGAGCGCCAGACGAAATTGCCGGCATTGTTGGCAGCAAGCGAGTTGTCGGGGTTACTGGAGAACTGCTCCATCGAGCCGAGGACGTTGGGCATATAGGCGCCCGTCTGCGGAATGAGCAGATCGAAGTCCCGCGCACGGTGAGCGGCAATCACATCCGAACCGTTACCCTGCTGGATGTTCACCTTGATACCGACCTGGCTGAGCGATGCCTGGATGGCCGTAGCAAGATCAATGCGCGGCGTTTGGGCAATTGTCTTCAGATTAAGCGTGAAGCCATTCTCATAACCGGCTTCCTTCAGAAGAGATTTCGCTTTCTCGACATCAAGCTTCCAGTCGGGGCTTGGAATGGCGTATTCAAAATTCTCCGGAACCGGCACCGTGCGCGCCCTGCCATAGGGGCCCATGATGGTCTTTTCCATTCCCTTGTAGTCGATGCCGTAAGCAATTGCTTCGCGAACCTTGGGGTTGGAAAGAGGCTCCTTGCCCGCATTCATGGACAGGACGTAGAAACCACCCGTCGGCACGCGCTGGATCTGAAAACCTTCCTTGTTGTTGAAGGTCGCAAGGTCGGATGCCGTCAGCGCGCTGGCAATGTCGATGTCGCCTCGCTCCAGCATCAGGCGCTCCACCTGGCTTTCCGGTACATGCCGCACGATTACGCGACGCATTTTCGGGCTGCCAGCCACATAGTCCTTGTTGGCCTCAAGAATGATAATTTCGTTCGGCGACCAGCGATTGAGGGTGAAGGGTCCTGAACCGGCGGAATTTGTTCTCAGCCATGCATTGCCCCAGTCGCCATCAACTTCATGGGACTTGAGCTCCTTGCTGTCGACAACGCTGGCAATGACCATCGCCAGACGATAGAGCAGCAGTTCGGATGTCGTTTGCCCTGACAGTTCGATACGGACCGTCTTTTCGTCCGGGGCGCTCACCAGCTTGTCGACATTTTCCGCGTTGTAACCGACGCGCTTGAGGTTGGCGGCCGCCGCCTGATTCATCTTCAAAAGGCGGCTGAACGAATAAACCACATCTGCCGAGGTAACGGGATTGCCCGAGGCAAAGTTGGCGGCGCGAAGATGAAACGTGATGCCCTTGTCATCTGTCTCCCAGCGCTCTGCCAGCTGCGGCGAAACCTTTCCCGAGCCATCGACCGAGATCAGCCGATCGTAAAGATTGGCCATGATTTCGTTGGCTTTCGCTTCGGTAGCCTGATGGGGGTCTAGCGACAGCACCTGGGCAAGCGATGTCCCGACGACGAGCTGGTCGTTGGGGGTCTTGGCCGCCACCGGCGACGCCTGCACCAGCATGGCGCCCAGAACGGTGGTGAATGCGAGACGGATCATTGATTTTTTCATACCTGCTCCTCCTACAGATCGGTAATTGCAAGCCGGCAGCGCCACATGCGCCAACCGGCCTGAAACAGTCAAAGATGGTTGTTATTAAGCGCCTCGATGAGCGCGGCGATGTAGCCGTAGCAAAACGCAAAGGCGACACCGACGGGATCGCGGCCCGCAATCGTCGGCACATGATCGGGCATGATCATGTAGCGATAGCCGAGTTCATGGTAGAGCTTCAGCGAACGGACCATGTCCATGTCACCCTCGTCGGGAAAAGTTTCCATGAACGACAGCTTGCCGCCGCTGATGTTGCGGAAATGGACATTGAATATCTTGTCGCGGCTGCCAAACCAGCGGATGATCTCGTCGATCTCCTCGCGCGGATTGTCGAGCATCTCGCCGATCGATCCCTGGCAGAAATTCAGGCCATGATAGGGGCTTTCCCGCATCTGCACGAATTTCTTCAGGCCCTCGACGGTGCCGAGCACCCGCGTGACACCCTTGTAGCCGGGCGGGGTGTAGGGGTCATGCGGATGGCAGGCGAGCCGCACCTTGTTGCTTTCGGCAACCGGCACCACGCGTTCGAGGAAATAGTCGATGCGTTCCCAATTTTCGTCCTCGGATAGAACACCGGCAAGGCCCGGAGCCGCGTCATGGTCCGCCTTGTCCCATCGCCAGGCTTCATTGAGCGAACCACCGCGCCCACGCTCCATTTCAGTGCGCGGGATGCCGATGAGATTGAGGTTGTATTTCGCCGCCGGGATGCCGGCCCTGGCGATATCCTCAATCATTCTGCAGACGGCATCGATCTGCCGGTCGCGCTCTGGCCCGGCAAGCAGGATATCGGGAAACGATGCCTGTTCGATCGGCCTTGATGGCAACGGCAATTGCACCATGTCGAGCACGAGGCCAAAGCTCTCGACCTTGTCACGGTGACGCTCAAAATCCTCAAAGGTCCAGCTTGCGGGTGCACCAGGCGGATCGGCGTTGATATTCTTGACGCCAAGCTGCGCCCAAACCTTGAAATCCTCGTCATCGCGCGCTGTCACCTGGGTGCCGACATACATCGATTCTCTCCTCACTCCATGCTAGTCATCATATGACATCGCACGAAATAAGATGAGTGTCGAGATGCTATTGCGCCTCGGAAAGCAACCTGTATCGACGCTGGCTCGCAAGCATATGATCGCGCATGGCTTTCCGCGCGGCATCCGGATCCTGCTCTACGATGGCGCGCAGGATTGCCTCATGCTCGGCCTGCACTTTGCGCAGATAATCCGCGTCGCCCGTCTCCGGCAGGGTTGGAAACTGACCGCGCGGTATCGAGCGTGACCCGAACTGGCGCAGTGCCTCGAGATAGAACCGGTTGTTGGTCGCTATCGCAATGGCCGTGTGAAACTCGTAATCGGCACTGACGGTGCTTTCGCCCGCATCGATGGCCCGGCCCATTTTCCGATGGGCTGCGGAAATCGCCGCTTCCTGCTGGGCTGTGCGGCGATAGGCGGCAATTGCCGCTGCTTCGCCTTCGGTTGCGAGCCGAAACTCAAGCATTTCCAGCGTTTCTGCAATTGTGCCAACTTCGGATTGCGTCAGCTTCACACCGGCCCACTCGCTGACATTGCTGACGAACACGCCCTTGCCGTGGATGGGAATGACATAGCCGGAAGAGCGCAGATCCGCGATCGCCTCGCGAACCACTGTGCGGCTCACGCCGTAGGTGCGCTCAAGCTGCGGTTCCGTGGGAAGCTGATCGCCGTTCTTAAGTTTTCCACTGCGAATTTCTGCACTGAGATTATCGATGATCTGTTGTGCCCGCCGCTCCCGCGGCTTTTCCCTATCGCCCATCATGCCACTCTTCCCTCTTGCAGAAAACGAATCCCTTCGTTACTCATATGATGACGTGGCGTTACGTCATATGTTTTCATGTTAGCTCAGGGAGGAGTTGGGATGAAGTACCATCAAAAGTTTTTGCAGGGTAGAATTGCTCGTCTGCGGCGAGCCGTTCAAAAAGTGGCATCGCTGACAGCGTTTTCTCGTGGAAGTGCGATTTGCGATGACTGAAATTTCATTGCGCGGGCTTGGACATCGCTTCCTGCAACTTGTCGTCAGCCTCTTCATCCTGCTCTGCATCACCTTCATCATTGGCCGGGTGATGCCGACCGATCCGGTCGGGGCAATCGTCGGTGAGCTTGCAGATCCCAAAGCCTATGAAGCCATGCGGGCTCGGCTTGGGCTTGATCTCCCTCTCTACCAGCAGTTTTTCATCTATCTCCGCGGCCTGCTGCACGGCGATTTCGGTATAGCTATCCTGACCGGGAACCCGGTAACGCGGGACCTGGCGCAAGCCTTCCCGGCGACGCTTGAGCTTGCAACGCTGGCAATCATCATCTCCACCGTCATCGGCGTCCCGCTCGGTCTCGCCGCGGCCCTGTTTCGCGACACGTTTATCGACAAGTTCGCACGTGTCTTTGCGCTGGTGGGGCATTCGATACCCGTATTCTGGTTCGGTATCGTCGGGCTCGTGATTTTTTATGCGAATCTCAACCTCGTCGCCGGGCCCGGTCGCGTGGACGTCTTTTACGAAGGCCTCGTGGAGCCGAGAACAGGGCTGATGCTGGTCGACACTCTTCTCGCAGGTGAGACAGAGATTTTCTGGAATGCGCTCGCGCATATCATGCTGCCGGCGATCATCCTTGCCTATATGGCAATGGCCTACATTACCCGCATGACCCGCGCCTTCACCCTCGAACAGCTTAGCCAGGATTACGTGATTGCGGCGCGTGCGAAAGGCGTCAGCCCGGCGCGCACCGTAACCCGCCATGTACTGCCGAATATCGCGGTGCAGCTGATCACCGTTCTCGCCATCTCCTATGGCAACCTGCTGGAAGGCGCCGTTGTGACCGAAATCGTCTTTTCCTGGCCCGGCATCGGACAATACATGACGAATGCACTGCTTATCGGTGACATGAATGCGATCCTCGCAGCCACGATCGTCATCGGCTTCATCTTTATGATGCTCAACTTCCTCGCAGACGTGGCCTACACCACGCTTGACCCGCGGACACGGGAGGTCGCTCGATGACCGATATAACTCAGAACACTCCCGTGCGGAGCCGCAGCGCGTTGTCTCGGATATCCACAACGACGGCGCGGACGCTGCGGAAGCTTGGCGACGAGCCGCTTGGAATGTTCGGCTTTGCCATTCTCGCCATTCTGGTCGTGGTTGCCATTTTCGCTCCCCTGATTGCGCCATATGATCCGGTGCGCCAGGTGCTCGACAATGCGCTTCAGCCTCCCAGCTGGGCGCATCTGGCGGGAACCGACGAATTTGGCCGAGACATTTTCAGCCGCCTCGTCTATGGCACCCGCATCACGATCCAGACCGTCTTGTCGGTCTCGGTCATCGTCGGCCCTATCGGCCTTGCAATCGGTGTCATGGCCGGTTTCTTCGGCGGCAGAACCGACGCCATTCTGATGCGCGCGACCGATATTGTCCTTTCCTTCCCTTCGCTCGTTCTGGCACTTGCCTTTGCTGCTGCAATGGGAGCCGGTCTCGGTACCGCAATCATCGCGATCTCGCTGACCGCCTGGCCGCCCATCGCGCGCCTGGCGCGGGCCGAAGCGCTGGTCGTGCGCAACACCGACTATGTTGCGGCCGCACGCCTCTATGGGGCCTCGCCGATGCGCATCCTGTTTCTTTATATCGCGCCGATGTGCATTCCTTCGGTCATCGTCAGACTGACATTGAATATGGCCGGTATCATCCTGACGGCCGCCTCGCTTGGCTTCCTCGGTCTTGGCGCTCAGCCGCCGCTTCCCGAATGGGGGGCGATGATTTCCAGCGGCCGTAAATTCATGCTCGATTACTGGTGGGTCGCCGTCATGCCCGGCATCGCGATCCTTTTGACGAGCCTTGCCTTCAACATCGCTGGCGATACGCTGCGCGACCTACTGGATCCGCGTCATGCCCGTTCCTGATAGCTCTCCCATTCTTTCGGTCCGCGATCTTAACGTTCGCTTTGGCCGCAACGCCATCCCCGCCGTCTCCAATGTCAACTTCGACGTCGGGCGCGAGCGTGTCGGTATCGTCGGCGAATCCGGGTCCGGAAAGTCCACGACCGGTCGTGCCGCCATGCGCCTTCTGCCCAAGAGTGCCACGGTGACGGCAGAACGGATGGATTTCCTCTCCGAACCGCTGCTTGAAAAATCCGAGCGCCAGATGGGTGCGATCCGCGGCAGCGAGATGGCACTCATCATGCAGGACCCGCGTTATTCCCTCAATCCGGTCCTGCCGATCGGAAAGCAGGTGGCGGAAGCGGCCGAGCTGCATCTGGCCCTCAAGGGCAAGGCCGCCAGAAATGCCGCGCGCGACATGCTTCTGCGCGTGCGCATAAACGATCCTGACCGCGTGATGGGGCTTTATCCCCACCAGATTTCAGGCGGCATGGGACAGCGCGTGATGATCGCCATGATGCTGCTTGCCAAACCCAAGCTGGTCATCGCCGACGAACCGACCTCAGCACTCGATGTCAGCGTCCGCAAGGATGTCCTCCTGCTTCTGGACGAGATGGTGCGCGAAAACAATTCGGGCCTCATCCTCATCAGTCACGATATCCGCATGGTCGCAGCCTTTTGCGAACGCGTGCTGGTCATGTATGGCGGACGCGTCGTGGAGACGCTTTCCAAGCTCGAAGATGCGCAACACCCCTATACACGGGGCCTGATCGCGGCCATGCCCGATCCCCGCAATCCGGTTCGGCGCCTCAAGGTGCTGGATCGCCAGGCAATCGATGCGGAGGTGATGCGATGATCACGGTAGACAAGCTGGATGTCGTCTACGGCACGAAGGAAAACCGCAATCACGTCGTGCGCGACGTCAGCTTTCGGGTCAACAGAGGCGAGACACTCGGCATCGTTGGCGAAAGCGGTTGCGGCAAGTCGACATTGCTGCGATCGCTTGCCGGCCTTGAATCCGGCTGGACCGGATCGATCTCTTTCGAAGGCAAGCCTGTGGGCAAAGTCCGTAGCCGCGACGAGCTGAAGCTGGCGCAGATGGTGTTCCAGGACCCCTATGGTTCCCTGCACCCACGCCACCGCATCGGCCGGGCTCTTGCCGAACCGATCCGCTCCATGGGGCTTGGTGACGGCTGGTCGAAGGTTCCGGCCGCGCTGCAGCAGGTTGGCCTGCCCGCGCATTTTGCCGAGCGCTTCCCGCACGAACTGTCCGGAGGCCAGCGTCAGCGTGTTGCAATCGCCCGCGCGCTTATCCTCGAGCCGCCGATCCTGCTTCTCGACGAGCCGACATCCGCTCTCGACGTCTCCATTCAGGCGGAAATCCTGAACCTCCTGGCCGATCAGCGCGACGAGCAGAACCTCACCTTCGTTCTCGTCAGCCACGACCTGTCGGTTATAGCCCATATGTGCGACCGCGTTCTGGTCATGCAGAATGGTGTTTTTGTCGATGAGTTGACCAAGGCCGATCTTGAAGCGGGCATCACCCACGCCGCCTATTCAGGCGAGCTCTTCGAGAGCAGCTTTCTTTGAAAGCCGTCATGGGGTGAGCCATTGGAACAGCTGGACTGCGAGGCTTTCCCTGGCAGTCCAGTATCTGATCAGGCCGTCGGGCCGCGCAAGAGGCAGAGGGCCTCGCGATCAGTTCAGCCGCGCTCCGTCTTCACTCGAAAACAGATGAACGCTGTTAAGCGTCGGCGAGACCATGATGCTGTCGCCGACTGCCTGCCCTATGCGTTCCCGAAAGACGCCGAGCACCTTGGAACCGCCGAATTTCATGGTGACCTGCGTTTCCGATCCTAATGGTTCAACCAGTATTATCTCGGCAGGCACGCCGCCGGCATCAAGCAGGAAGTGTTCCGGGCGGATGCCGTAAACGGCCTGTTTGCCGACGAAGCCGGCCGCGGAAACTGGCAAGGGCAACACGATACCTGCGGTTTCAAAACCTCTTTCAGTTATCGCGCCGGTCAGGAAGTTCATCGATGGCGAACCGATGAAGCCCGCAACGAACTGATTTGCCGGGCGGTCGTAAAGTTCGAGTGGCGTGCCGATCTGCTCGACCCTGCCGCCATTGAGAACCACGACCCTGTCGGCCATCGTCATCGCCTCGACCTGGTCGTGCGTCACATAGATCGTGGTGGTTTTCAGCTTCTGGTGCAGCGCCTTGATCTCGCCTCGCATGACGACGCGCAACTTCGCATCAAGGTTGGAGAGGGGCTCATCGAACAGGAACACCTGCGGATTGCGAACAATGGCCCGGCCCATCGCGACGCGCTGGCGCTGGCCGCCAGAGAGCTGGCGCGGAAAACGGTCGAGCAGCTGCGCAAGGCCAAGAATATCCGCTGCCCAGTTCACCTTTTCAGCAATTTCCTGCTTGCTCGAGCCGCGGTGCTCCAGCGAAAAGCCCATATTGCTGGCCACCGTCATATGCGGATATAGGGCATAGGACTGGAACACCATGGCGATATCGCGGTCCTTCGGGTCGAGATCGTTGACGACCCGTTCGCCGATCCTGAGCTCTCCGCCGGTAATCGTTTCGAGACCGGCTATCATCCGCAACAGGGTCGACTTGCCGCAGCCGGAAGGCCCGACAAGCACAACAAACTCGCCGTCCATAATGGCGAGATCGATGCCGTGAATGGTTTTGACCGCGCCATAGCTTTTGCGGATGTCGGAGAGAGTAACGTGAGCCATCAATCGGTTTCCGGTTCTTCAGCCCTTGAGGCCGGTATGGGCGAGGCCTTCGACAAACTGCTTCTGGGCAATCACGAAGACGATGAGCACGGGCAGCGCAGTCAGCGTCGCTGCGGCAAGCTGGATGTTCCACATCGGCCCGCCATAGGCGTCGGTATATTGCGTCAGCGCCTGCGGCAGCGTGAACATCTCGGCGCTGGAGAGAAAGACGATGGGTTCGAGGAACAGGTTCCAGGAATGCAGGAACGTAAAGATCGCGACCGAAGCAAGCGCCGGCTTTGCCAAGGGCAAGGCAATCTTGCGAAATATCTTGAAACGTCCAAGACCGTCGACGCGTGCGGCCTCCTCCAGCTCCCCCGGCAGTGTCACAAAAAACTGCCGCATGACGAAGGTGGCAAACACGCTTGGCGCCCCGAAAATCGGCACGAGGATCAGCGGCCAGTGGGTGTTGACCATGCCTGCCTTCAGGAACATCTGGAAGAGCGGCACGATCGTCACTTCGGACGGGATCAGCAGGCCAAGCAGCACGATCATGAAGATCACATTGGCGCCCGGAAACCGGATACGTGCGAAGGCATATCCTGCCATGGAGGAGACAATCATCGTGCCAATCGTCACGACAGCAGCAATATAGGCGGAGTTCCAGTATTGCCGCACGAAGGGTTGCAACTCGAATACCTTCGAGTAGGTCGTCCAATCCTGGTTTTGGGGAAAGAACCGCGGCGGGAAGGCGAAGATGTCGCTGATCGGCTTGATCGACGATGTCACCATCCACCAGGTCGGAAAGACGAACGGGATCAACAGCACGCACAACAGCCCGTAAAGCGCCACCTGCGTGCGGGGGGAAAGGTCAGCTTTCATAAAAGACGATCCTCTTGCGCATCTGCCACTGGGCAAAGGTCAATACCGCGACGATCAGGAACAGCAGGATGGACAGCGTCGAGCCATAACCGAAGAAATGGAACTGGAAAGCCTGCTGATAGAGGTAGTAGACCAGCACCGTGGTCGACAGACCCGGCCCGCCCTGGGTCAAAACCGCGATCTGAGCAAAAACCTGCAGCGAGCCGACAATGGTGATGATCGAGGTCAACAGGATCGTCGGGCTGATCAGCGGCAGGGTGATGCGACGGAACTGTTTGAAGGCTGGCGCACCGTCGATGCGGGCGGCCTCGTAGAGTTCCTTCGGCACGCCCTGAAGTGCCGCCAGGAACAGGATCATGTTGAGCCCGACATTCTTGAAGACCTGTACGACGATGACCGAAATCATCGCTGTCGTCTCCTCGCGCAGCCAGTTGGGGCCTTCGATGCCGACCATCAGCAACATGCCGTTGATGCCGCCGTTCTTCTGCAGCAGGAAACCCCAAACGATCGTCCAGGCAACCAGAGACACGACGACGGGCGAGAAGAACAGCGTTCTGAATATCGCTATGCCGGCAAGCTTCTGGTTGAGCAGCACGGCAAGCAGCAGCGCCAGCGACAGGTTGAAAACAACCAGTCCGGCGGAGAATATCCCGGTCGCGCCCAGCACCTCCAGAAGATTGCCATCTTCGATGAGCATCCGGTAGTTCCGCGCACCGGTATAGGTGAAGGTATTGGCGAGCACGTTCCACTCATGCAGCGAATACCAGAACACCAGCCCGAGCGGGATCAGCACGAAGATGATGATCCCGATCAGCTGCGGGGCGATGAACAGAAAGCCAGCAAGACTGTCGCGCCGCGCGATGGTCCAGAACGCCGATACCGGGCGATGCCGGGGACGGGTAATCTCCTGCGCGACAGCCATGGCTTTCTCCTCAGCGCTTCAGGAGCGGCGCGATCTGGCCGCAGATTTTTTGAAGCGCTCCCGCGACATCGGCCTCCGGCCGCCAGACCGCATCGAGGTTTGAGCGCACGATCTGCTGGATCTGGGCAAAGCCGGTGTGGCCGGGCATGACCTTGCCCGTGGCGATACCTGATATGACGACCTTTTCGATCTGTTCCTGGCTGAGTAGCGGATTGGTTTTTTTCAACACCTCCGCATTCAAAAGCGACTTGCGTGCCGAGGGGAAGAACTGGCTGAGCTTTGCCGAATTTTCCGGATTGGTCATGTAAGCAACGAATTCGGCCGCCGTCTGCGCATTCTTGCCAGACTGCATGACGCCGATGCCGGCCTGTCCGATCAGCGCGTATTCGCCGGCAGGTCCTTTCGGCAGCGGCACGAGGTCCCAGCCGAAAGGCTTGTCCTTCGGCAAAAGCGAGGCCCGGCTGATCTGGGTAATGGTCATCGCGGCATTACCGGCGAAGAAATCGACCGTCTCGCCGGGGCCGGGCATGGCCCTCTTGCTGAAGATGGCGTCATGGATGAACGACACCGCATCCGCCATCGGCTTTTCCGACATGGTGCAGGTTGCGCCATCCGCGCTCCAGGGCGATGCGCCCCAGCCGTTCCACACGGAGGTCAGATATTGCCAGCTCTGGTAATTGAAGTCGCGGACCACAAGCCCGCCCTTGCCGGATTTCGCGACCGCCGAGGCGGTGGCGATGGCGTTTTCCCAGGTCCATTCGCCGGCAGCGATCATCTCCGCCGGCGTCTTTGCACCTGCGGCCTTGATGAGATCATTGTTGACGAAGACCGCAAAGGGCGAGGTCGAGAACGGATAGGCGAAGAGCTTTCCGTCCTGCGACCAGCGTTCCGTGGCCCCGGCGCTGACTTCGTCGAGATTGTAACCCTGAGCGGCCTTCAGCGTGTCGGTGAGCGGATAAAGCGCGCCTGATTTGACGAAATCATAGGCCGAAGTCTCGAAAATCCAGGCCATGTCAGGCGCATTGCCGCCCGCAATCTGGGTTGTGAGCGCAGTGGTATAGGTGTCGAAAGGCAGGGACTCATAGGTCACGCTGACATTCGGATGGTCCTTTTTGAAGCCGGCTGCGATGTCGTTGAACAGCTTTAGATGCGCCTCGTTGGCACTCCAGATCGTCATGCGCAGCTTGACCGCATCCTGTGCCGCCGCTGCCCCTGCCAGAGCAAACGAGCCGATAAGGGCCAGCGCGCAGGCCGTGGTTTGCATTTTCCAATGACTATTCATTCCCAGTCCTCCTCCAAAGATGGGTTCGATCGAACGGCAGTCCGCCGTCCTAATAGGCCGCGATATCCGGCCAGCGTATTTCGATGCCCTCGCGGGTCAGCGCCGTCTGGAAGACATGAAGATGGTCATCGTCTTCCTGCACCTGATGCGGTGTGAGACCTTTTTCCAGGCAATAGGCCGCCAGCATTCCAGCCACTTCGCCGATATTCCATTCGACTGGATGCAGGCGGTAGCAGCCATTGGTGATATGCGTCGTGCCGATGTTCTTGCCCGCCGGAATAAGGTTCTTCACGCGCTCGGGTATGAGTGCGCCAAGCGGGATCTCGAACGGGCAGGAAGGCACATCGATATAGTTGTCGCCACCGGTCGATGGGTGCAGATCGATGCGGTACATGCCGATGCCGATGCTGTCGCGATAGCGGACAGCCCCCCTGTCACCGCGAACCGTGTAGGAAAGATCCTGTTCGACGATGCGCGTGACCGGCTTGATGCGGCGGCTTTCCCGGATATAGGGCGCCATGGCAAGGCCGTGTTCGGTGCCGGTAATATCGCCTCTGAGACGCAGGCCGCGAAAGCCCTGTCCGCCATCAAGGCGCGGCGCTTCGGTCTGCAACCAGTAAAACACCGAATAGGAAAGTTCGGCCGCCGCCTTCAGATGCCGCGCCTTTTCTTCTTCCGACACATCGATGATGGTGCCGTCCATGTAGTCGATCATCGGCCAGTTCACGAGGCAGATGTCGGATTTATAAAAACCTGGCGCAAAGTTCTTGCGTGCCGCGATGCGACGGAAAATCCAGAGGTTTTCATCGCCACCGCCCTTGCGCTGGTCGGCATCAACCAGCAACGGATCGTCGTCCGGATTGGGCGTGAAGGAGCGGGTCGTGTGTTCCAGCGTGCGCGGATGCGGCGCGGTGAAACCGAGCATCGGCCCACCCCAGAAATGCGGCTGGTACTTGCGCCAGTAGTCGTAATTATCAGGCTTGTCGATCGTCTGATCGCCGTCGACATGATCGATTGCAAAGCAGATCGACACGGCCTGCACATTATCAGGCTGGGCGCTGGCCGGCGCACTGGGCTCCCCCGTGTCCGATTGCGCCTCGAACCCCTTGGCATATTCCGTGCCCGTCATCGGCAACAGATCGCCAAGCTCGGTGGCATCAAGAATGTAGTCGGCGGAAATGACGATCTCCGCTCCGCTGTCGCGATGCCGCACGGTGATCGCGCGGACCCTATCGCCGTCCACATCGGCAGCAACCGGCCGATAGGGCTTGAGCACCGTCAGCCGGTCGGCACCGATATAGGGCATAAGCATGGTTTCCATCACCGCAAGGCTGACGCGCGGCTCGGCGCAGATGCGGCTGACCCAGCCGCCACCCGGATTGAGGTCACTCCAGGAGCGGGCGCCTTCCGTCAACGGATAATGGTCGCGGTAATATTGGCGCACGCCGTTGCGCAGCGCGCGATAAGAGCGGGTGATGCCGAACTGCTCGACCCAGCTATGTTCGTCCGATGGAACGGCCTGGCTGGTCAACTGACCGCCGATCCAGTCATATTCCTCGGTCATGATCACGCGCTTTCCGGCGCGTGCGGCACCGAGGGCCGCCGCCACGCCGCCAAGGCCACCACCGACCACAAGAATGTCTGCTTGCATCTCTTTCACGTCGTCTCATCCGTTTTGTTGACTGGGGACTTATCAGGGGAGGCCACTGGAGCCGGCCCCAATGTTTCACCCTTGACGGGTTGGCACTTGAGTAGAATTTGACTTCCCGGGCTGCCGGTCTCGATGCGGTTCACCAGCATTGCAGTCGCCTGCCGGCCCATCTCTTCACGGGGAATTTCATAGGATGTGAAACGCACCGGGCTGCGGCCGGCACGAATATGGCTGCCAAGCACGACCATCGAAAACACGTCGGGCACCCCAATTCCGCGCTCCCGTGCCAAAGTCTCGACGCGCACCGCATCCGCCAGTTCTATGAAAAATGCCACCGTCGCGCCGCTTTCGATGATCGCGTCGAGGATCTTTTCGGCAGGCCGGTTTACCGCCTTTATGTGCAATGCAAGCGTCGCCGCCGTGCCGAGCGCATCACTGAAACCTCGCCAGCGGTCGGCAATCGATTCCGCCGGACCCGCAGGGCCGATATAGGCGAGTTTGGAATGCCCGAGCATCATGGCATCCTCAACAAGCTGCCGTGTGCCCGCGGCATAGTCGCCGCCGACATAGGGCACGGGCCCGCCCGCATCGTCGCGTCGGCCGATCGCCACGAATGGATAATCTTCCGAGACCAGCCGGGTAAGCTCCTTGCGGTCGAATTCACGGCCCAGGACAAGGCAGCCATCGGCGATCCGGAGCCTGTTGCCCTCGGAAAAAATCTTGCGGTTGTTGCCGACGCCGGCACTGGTCAGCAGCAGAAGATCGTACGCCTGCTGTTGCGCCTCTTCCTCGATGCCCAACAGGAACGGCGTGAAGAAGTCCGCCTGTGCGCTTGGAAAAGCAGGCTCGTAGGTGAAGACGCCGAGGATGCGATTAAGCCCCTTGGCCATGCGGCGCGCGATCGGGTCCGCGACATAACCCGTCTTGCGAATGACCGCCTGTACGCGTTCGCGTGTTTCAGCCGGGATACGCGCAATCGCGGTCGGCGCGCCGTTCAGAACAAGCGATACTGTTGCCTGACTGACGCCGGCAAGCTTCGCAATATCGTTCTGAGTAAGGCGTTTATGGCTGGTCACGCAATGCCCTCCCCGACACTCGTTGACTGCTAATACGTATTAGCTGTTAATGCGTATTAGCACGACTTCCCTACTCTGTGTCAAGAGGCGAAAGACACGCTTGCGGAGAGATGTTTTGACGAAGGCTTATGATGCGGCCAGCCCGGCCTTATGACGGCCGCGCTGGGTTATGGGCTTTCATACCAGCGGTAAAACGGTGCCCGCTGCGGATTCAGGGTACCGAAGGCGTCTTTGCGTCTGCAAGCTTTTGCTGGAGAAGCCAGGTCCACATCGCCTCATCGCCGAGCACTTTTGCCTCCACCTCTTCATGGTTCGTATCTTCAAAAACCGTCAGCCGCACATTACGTTTCAGTTCCTGGAGACGCTGAACGAGGACAACAGTATCGGACAAAGGAATCACCTCATCCCTTGAGCCGTGAAAGGCCCAGAATGCTGTCTTTTCATTGGTGCGGTTGAGGTAATGGCGGATGCCGCCACCGGCAATTGGGACGACCGCAGCAAAAGTTTGTGGAAACTGCTCGGCCATTGACCAGGCGCCGAACCCTCCCCGGCTATATCCAATCAGATAGATACGGCTGCGGTCCACCCGATGATCCGCCACAACGGAAGCCAGGACGCTTGCGACACGTTCGATCGGATAAAGCAGTTCCTCGCTCGGATTTTGTGGCGAAAACACCATGAAAGGAAAATCACGGCCGCCTTCGATCAATTTTGGCAGACCGCTGCGGCGCAGCTTTTCGACGTCGCTCCCGCCCTGATCGCCGCCATGCAGCCAGACCACGAGAGGATAGGTTTTGTCCGAACCGGCATAGTCTTTGGGCGTGTAAAGCAGATAATTGATATCCGACGCGATCGTTGCGTCAGACCTCATGGCCTTCTGCTCGGCAAAGGCAAATGTCGATGTGGCCAGTGCTGCAACAGCGATCAGGCATAGTTTCAGATGCTTCATGCTTTTGTCCTCCCAACAAACACGTCTTCCAAGACGCGACTGGTGAACTCATCAGCCGCCGGGTTGGTTCATTGGTTTGAAAAGCATGCCGGTCAACACGCCATGCGGAACCCGATTGAGGCTGCGAATATCGATCAGCCAGGTTTGTCCACCGCAGTGTGGAGGACAGAGACATGCGTTCATTATTTGTTCTGGCCTGCTGTTTGAGTTTTTGCTAATCATTGCAACAAGAGTGCTTTTGAAAAATGCCGTCTTCGTGCGGATAGGCAAATATCAAGGATGCAGGCATGGCGGTTGCCTATCTGGACAAACTGAACGAGCAGCAACGCAAGGCCGTGGAACATGGCGTTGGGCCTTCAGGCGGACACACGGCTGGACCGTTGCTGATTATCGCCGGTGCCGGTTCCGGCAAGACCAATACGCTGGCGCACCGGGTGGCGCATCTGATCGTCAATGGCGCCGATCCTCGCCGCATCCTGCTGATGACGTTTTCACGGCGTGCCGCCTCCGAAATGTCCCGTCGTGTCGAGCGTATCTGCAAGCAGGTCATCGGCGCTAACGCCGGAGCCCTCACGGATGCGATGGCCTGGTCCGGCACGTTTCACGGGATCGGCGCGCGCCTCTTGCGAATCTATGCGGAACAGATTGGACTGGACGTGGATTTCACGATCCACGACCGCGAAGACAGCGCTGATCTGATGAACCTTGCCCGACACGAGCTGGGTTTCTCCAAGACCGAGAGCCGTTTTCCGACAAAGGGCACCTGTCTTGCGATCTATTCGCGCGCCGTCAATTCACAAACGCCGCTGAAAGAAATCCTGCGCCAGCACTATCCATGGGTGTCCAGTTGGGAAGAAGAGCTCAAGCAATTATTCGCTGCCTATGTGGAGGCCAAGCAGGCCCAGAACGTTCTCGATTACGACGATCTTCTGCTCTACTGGGCCCAGATGGTCAGCGATCCCGACCTTGCAGGCGATATCGGCAATCGTTTCGACCACGTGATGGTCGACGAATATCAGGATACCAATCGGCTGCAGGCCGCGGTGCTGATGGCACTGAAACCGGGCGGTCGCGGATTGACCGTGGTGGGTGACGATGCCCAGTCGATCTATTCCTTCCGGGCAGCAACGGTGCGCAATATCCTTGATTTTCCGGCATCTTTCAGCCCGGCTGCCGATATTATCACCCTTGATCGCAACTATCGCTCGACACAGCCGATACTGGCTGCCGCCAATGGTGTCATCGACCTTGCCCGTGAGCGATTTACCAAAAACCTCTGGACCGAACGACAGTCGCTCGAGCGGCCAAAGCTCGTGACAGTAAAAAGCGAAACCGAGCAGGCGAACTTCATTATTGACCAGGTGCTGGCCAATCGTGAGACCGGCATGACGCTGAAGCAACAGGCCGTGCTGTTTCGCACCTCCAGTCACAGCGGGCCGCTTGAAGTTGAACTTACACGCCGCAATATTCCCTTCGTCAAATTTGGCGGCCTGAAGTTTCTCGACAGTGCCCATGTAAAGGACATGCTGGCGGTATTGCGGTTCGCGCAAAACCCGCGTGACCGCGTCGCCGGTTTCAGGCTACTTCAGATGCTGCCGGGTATCGGGCCGAAGAAAGCCGGCAATATTCTCGATACGATTGCGGCAGATCCTGAACCTCTGCTCGCCCTAGCCGAAATTCCGCCGCCACCCAAAACCGGTGATGACTGGGTATCCTTCGTGCAGTTGCTGGCGAACATGCGAAAATTGCACGGCGGCTGGCCATCAGATATCGAGCAGGCGCGGCTCTGGTACGAGCCCCACCTCGAACGCATCCATGAGGATGCCGAGACGCGGAAGGCCGATTTGCTGCAACTCGAGCAGATTGCCGGCGGCTATCCTTCCCGCGAACGCTTCCTCACCGAACTGACGCTCGATCCGCCGGATGCCACCAGCGATCAGGCAGGCGTGCCGCTGCTCGATGAGGATTATCTGACGCTTTCAACCATTCATTCGGCAAAAGGCCAGGAGTGGCGTTCCGTCTTTATCCTGAACGTGGTCGATGGCTGCATACCCTCCGATCTGGGTGTCGGCTCCACGCATGAAGTCGAGGAGGAACGCCGGCTGCTCTATGTCGCCATGACGCGCGCCAAGGACAGCCTGTCACTGATAACCCCGCAACGGTTCTTCACCCATGGCCAGAACGCGCAGGGCGACCGGCATGTCTATGCCGCTAGAACCCGCTTCATACCGGCAACTTTGCTGCAGTTCTTTGAAACCGCCACCTGGCCCCTGGTTTCGGCCGCAGCCTCCGAGCGCAGCGCGCAGCAGATCCGCATCGATGTAGGCGCGCGGATGCGGGCGATGTGGAAATAGGGAAGATCGTACAGGCTGGAACGATGGATAACACGGCTGTTCGAAAGATCATCCATATAGACATGGATGCCTTTTATGCATCGGTGGAGCAACGCGACAACCCCGCACTTCGCGGCATGCCGGTCGCCGTCGGCGGATCGGCCGCACGAGGCGTGGTGGCTGCGGCAAGTTACGAGGCGAGAACCTTCGGCGTGCATTCCGCCATGCCGTCCGTCACTGCCAAACGGAAATGCCCGGACCTGATCTTCGTACCGCCACGCTTCGAGGTCTACCGGCAGGTGTCGCAACAAATACGCGAGATATTTGCCGAATATACCCCGCTGATCGAGCCACTATCGCTCGACGAAGCCTATCTCGATGTCACCGAAAACCTGAAAGGCATGGAGATCGCCACCGAAATTGCGCTGGAGATCCGCGCAAAGATCAAGGCGGTCACCAGCCTCAATGCATCTGCCGGCATCTCCTACAACAAGTTTCTGGCCAAGATGGCAAGCGACCTGAACAAACCGAATGGCCAGGCCGTCATCACGCCGAAGAATGGGCCTGGCTTTGTTGAAGCCTTGGCCGTCAAGAAATTTCATGGCGTAGGACCCGCCACGGCCGAGCGGATGAAACAGCACGGCATCGAAACAGGGCTCGATCTCAAGTCGAAATCACTCGGTTTTCTGCAACAGCATTTCGGGAAATCCGGCCCGTATTTCTATAACATCGCCCGCGGTATCGATGAACGGCAGGTCAAGCCCGATCGCATCCGCAAATCTGTCGGCGCCGAGGACACATTCGTCGAGGATATCGACGATCTCAATCTGGCGAAGGCGGAGCTTGGCCCTTTGGCTCAGAAAGTCTGGCGTTATTGCGAGGCCCACGACATCACGGGAAAGACGGTGACCGTGAAAATCAAATATTCGGATTTCAGCCAGGCGACACGCAGCAAAACAGTGTCGGGAGCCGTGTCTGATCTCGCAATGATCCAGGAGATGTCAGAGAGCCTGCTTGCCTCCGTCTTTCCATTCAAACGTCCGGTAAGGCTGTTGGGGATTACCCTTTCCTCGCTGAGCACCGAAGAGAGTGAAGAGGAAGCGCAGCTCGCGCTTGGCTTGTGATGCCCCTGTCCCGAAAACGAAAAAGCCCGCCGCGGGAGGAGGTGCGGCAGGCTTTCCGAAATTTCGAACAACGGCTGGGAGGAGGAGTGCCATTGTTCACAAGACAACCCTTGGGAGGAGGATAGGGCCATCTCAATCCGAAGCTCTGCGGGAGGAGGTGCATCGCTTCGATGAAAACAAGATACCCGGTTTTACCGCATATTAAATAGGCTTTAATGCAGCGCAGCCATGCAAGAAACGCACGAGTCTGCTTTCATCAGCAGCGGCAAGACCCAGATGGACTGCGCCGCCTGTACCCTTAGAATTTCACGCTGGCCGTGAGGCTGACGTTGAAGGGCTCGCCGACAGCATTGGCATAGCTGGTGGAGCCAATGGATGAGGTATAATAACTTTTGTCGAAGATGTTCTTCAGATTGAGCTGTAGGGTCACCGGTTTCTCCAGCTGAAGCGTATAGGTCGCAAAGGCGTCGAAGACGGCATAACCCGGCAGGTCATAGGAATTGTCGTTGATGCCGGCACGCTGGCCGACGGCCCGCACTCCTCCGCCGATCCGCAGCGTGTTGCCGTTCGGCCCGACCTCACCGACATCATAGGCAAGAAACAGCGAGCCGGTGTGACGCGCGACATTCGGCAAGCGCTTGCCGGCATAGGTGGAATCTTCGAGAACGAGAGCGTCCGTATAGGCATAACTTGCGATTAGATCGAGACTATCGGTAAGGTTGCCGGCAATATCCACCTCCACCCCGCGCGAGCGAACGAGACCGGCGGCCTTCACCGTCGACACACCGCCTACATCCTCCGAATAGGCGACATTGCGCTTGCGGGCATTAAACAAAGCAATATTGGCATTCAAACCGGTGAACAGCTCGAACTTGGCGCCCACCTCATAGGAAATGCCCTCCTCCGGATCTAGCCCGCCATAATAGGCTCCGATCGAGGATTGCGGGCGGAAGGTTTTCGCCACATTGGCATAAAGGGATGCATCCGGCGTGATCTTGTAGACGAGACCGGCATTGGGAATGAGTTCGCCGCCATTGTTCTGGGTGTTGAAGACGAAGGGGCGGCCTTTGCCGGCATAGATGTCGTAATACTGGTAGCGCAAACCGCCGACAGCGATCCATTGATCGCCCAGATGCACGGCGTCCTGCATATAGATCGAAGCAGTGGAAAGCTCCTCCGTCTGGTCGCTGTCGACGGCCCTGACCGTCGTGCACGCCGGCAACCTGCCGTAAACGGGATTGTTAATGTTGAAATTCGAGGAATTTGCGCATCGCAACATGTTGGTGCGCAGCGTGTCGCTGTAATCGTAGGACATGCCGAACAGCAGATCGTTGCGCAGGCCACCAATATCAGCCTCACCGGTCAGGTCAGCGCGGGCCGCGTGGTTGTAGATGGTGGAATATTGCGTGGCGTCAGCGCGCCGCGTCACCTGCCCCGTGCGGGAATTGTAACCCATCACGCGGGCCTGGTTGTCGGAATATTCGTTTTGGCTATAGGCGTAGTTCAGCGACAGTTTCCAGTCTTCGGACAATTGGCGGTCTATCGAGATACTCGCCAGATCGGATTTGCCATCGGTGATGTTATAGGCCTCGTCCAGCCTGAGACGTCGGCTGACATTGATTGCCTTTCCTGTCGCCGGATCGAAGATCGTGCCGCGATCAAAGGGCACGCTGTAATCCTCATGCATATAGGAAACCGTAATGTCGGTATCCTCGCCGCTCCATTTTAGCGAGGGTGCGATCAGCCAGTTCTTCTTCTCACCAAAATTGCGCCAATAGTCGCTGTTCTCCCCCTGACCGATCAGGCGATAGGAAAAATCCGTTCCCGCAATAGGTCCGGTCACATCGAAACCGCCGGATGTACCATACTTGCCCGCCCCAAAGGCTGAGAAGCGCGAATAGGCTTCGGCGGAGAAAGTATCTTCAGGCTTCTTCGTCACGACATTCACCATGCCGCCCGGATCGAGAATGCCGTAGAGCGTGGATGCCGGCCCTTTCAGCACTTCCACTCGCTCCGCCATATCGTTGAAGGAATGCGGCAATGCGGTCTTTAGCCCGTTGATGAGGATCGAGCCGTCGCGATTGTCACCAAAACCACGGCGGATAACGGCATCCTGCGTGCCGCCCAGCGTGTTTGACTGGGTAACGCCACTGACATTGGCGAGAGCATCATCCAGCGAGCGCGCCTGCTGGTCGCGAAGCACTTCATTGGTCACGACGTTAACCGATTGCGGAATATCGAGGATCGGCGTCTCGGTGCGCGTCGCAGTGCCCGTGGTTATCGGCTGATAACCGCGCGCGCCTTTTTTGACGTCGGCATTAACGGTTATCGTCTCAAGCACGGTCGTCTCGTCGGCATTTTTCTTCGGTGCCGTATTCTCCTGCGCAAAAGCAGGCAGGGCAACTCCGGCCAGAAGCAACGCCAACAGCGCTCGCGAGCCTACCTGAATGATCATCGAACCGTCATGCATCTGTCTTGTCCCCGGCTGCCCCTTACGTCATCGCGACGATGATGCACCGCTCTTTCAATTGATGAATGTAGTAGTCAACTTTAATTCGGCTTGTCACCGGTGAAACATCTGGCGAATGCGCGCTCCCTCACGCCTACACAGTTCTGATTCGAGGCCAAGATCGTCGCTTTTTGTGCAAATCACCGCGTAAAAACCGGCTTTTCGAAAGCTGTATACTTGACTACTACAGTCATCAATAATTCTGGTGGCGGCTCATTCAAACGGGGAAGATCTTGGACGACGGTGGCAAAAATAGACGCGCGGACATACGTCTTGCGGCAAAGGCAATTGAGTTTGCCTATGGCGACACGCCCGTGCTTGCCGACGTGTCCATAGACGTTGCCCCGAACCGATTCACCGTTCTGCTCGGTCCGAACGGGTCGGGAAAATCGACGCTTCTCTCCGCACTTGCCCGCCTGCACCGCCCGGCAAGCGGCTATATCCTTCTCGACGGCCGCGACATATTTCATCATCCCACACGGGAGGTGGCAAAGCGACTGGGCATGCTGGCACAGCAGAACCACACGCCGGAAGGGCTTTCGGTCTTCGATCTCGTCTCCCGTGGCCGCTACCCGCATCAGGGATTTTTGAAGCAGTGGAGCGAGGAAGACGCGGACGCAGTGGACGAGGCACTTTCTGTGACCGGAATGTCAGGCCTTGCTGAAAGAGCAATCGACAGCCTCTCCGGCGGCCAGCGCCAGCGCGCGTGGATCGCCATGGCGCTCGCGCAGCAGACAGATATCATCCTGCTGGACGAACCGACGACATTTCTGGATCTGCATCACCAGATAGAGGTGCTGGATATGCTGGCTGGCCTCGTCACCCACCACAACCGCACGATCGTTGCCGTGTTGCATGATATTAATCTCGCCCTGCAATATGCCGATCACCTGATTTTTCTGAAGGATGGACGGCTGCGGCACCGGCTGGAAACAGCGACGCTGTGCGATGCCCAAATCATCTCGGACGTTTTCGACATGCCTGTCGCCCAGCTCACGCATCCGGTCACGGCGAGGCCGGTATTTCTTCCCCTGCCCGGACGGACTGGCACGGCATGATGTTCGCCAGGATGAGTTACAGCAAGCCCGCCATGCAGGAAAAGGCCTATGGCCGTGCGCTTGCGGCAGCACTGCTTATGCTTCTGGCCATGCTGCTTCTGATTCTGGCACATGTTGGCTCTGGCCCGCGCGCCGTTGCCCCACATGTTCTGAACGACCTGATATTTTCCTACGACGCCCGCAATTTTGACCAGCAGGTTTTGCTGCGTCTGCGGCTTCCGCGTCTGCTTGCGGCGCTGCAAGCCGGCGCCTGCCTTGGAGTGGCAGGGCTTCTGTTGCAGACGATGCTTCGAAACCCGCTGGGCGAGCCGCATATTCTGGGATTAAATGCGGGCGCGAGCCTCGCCGTCGTCGCGGCGACCGTGACGCCGGTGGGGTTATTCGCAACGCCGGCCTTGCGCCCTGTGCTGGCGGCCACGGGCGCAGGCATCAGCTTCTGGCTCGTCCTTCTGCTCGCGTCCGCCGGACGGCAGGGTCTGACGCCAGCAAAACTCGTCTTTTGCGGCATCGCGCTGTCGACGCTTGCCGGAACCCTTACCTCCACCATCCTCATTCTCAACGAGGAAACATTACAGCAGATGCGCTTCTGGCTGGTTGGCGATACGGCAGGCATTTCGATGGCAGCCGTCGCCGCCGCCCTGCCCGCTGCCGTTATCGCACTTCTCCTTGCATTTGTCGTCGCGCCGCGGCTCGATCTGCTCGCTTTGGGTGACACCACCGCCACAACGCTTGGCGTACCTGTCCGCTCGACCCGGATCTTGGCGCTTGCCGCAATATCGCTGTTCTGTGGCGCGGCCATAGCCGTCACCGGGCCTATCGGTTTCGTCGGTCTGGTGGTGCCACCACTCGTGTCGCGGCTAAGAACGGGGCGGCTTCTGCTTGCCATTCCCATAGCAGCGCTCGGCGGCGCGGTTTTACTGATCGCCGCCGATCTCGCCGCCCGCCTGATCCTTGCGCCAAAGGAACTGCCGACTGGGGCAATGACCGGCCTTGTCGGGGCGCCGGTCTTTCTCTGGTTGGTGCGCAGGGTGCTTAAATGAACCGTTACAGGGTCATCAGACTGGCGCATTTTTCAATTCGCCTCTTGCCGCAGCGGCTGGCTATTATGGTGACGCTTACCCTTTGCCTTACGCTTGGCGCCGTCTGGTCGCTTACCGCCGGCAGCCAATATATCCCGGCCTCCTCCCTGTGGTCTTTATTAACCGCTGGAAATAATCATCCCGCCTCGAATAACGCCGTGATGGTTCTCGACTTTCGCTTTTCGCGCCTGGCACTTGCCATGGTCTCCGGCGCCATGCTGGGCGTTGCCGGTGCCATCATGCAAGCGACCACCCGCAACAGCCTTGCCGACCCGGGCCTGCTCGGCGTGCGCGAAGGCGCGTTGCTCGCGGTGCTGGGCTGCCTGTTTTTGTTGCCATCCCTGCCGGTGATATTCCGCCCCCTGGCCGGTATCGCCGGTGGGATGGCGAGTGCTGCAATCGTCTTTTCGCTTTCCGGTGTCACCTCACGGCTGCGCTTCGTTCTGACGGGCATCGGCTTCTCATGGTTTTTATCAGCTTTGCTGCTTATCCTTATGGCATCGCTTGATATCCGCAATTTGCAGACGGCGATGATCTGGATGGTAGGAAACCTGCAAGGCGCGTCCTGGAGCGCCGTCTCCATCCTTTCAGCCATCCTGGCCATCACCCTTTGTCTTGTTCTCCTCACCGCCCGTGCCGCCGATGTTCAGGCGCTCGGCGACAATAATGCAGCGGCACTCGGCGTTCACACCCGCTGGCTATCAGCGCTGCATGTCATCCTTGCGGTCGTTCTCACCGCGTCCTGTATCTCCTTTATCGGCAGCATCGGTTTTGTCGGCCTGATCGGCCCGCATATCGCCCGACTTTTGCTGCCGGGCAGCTCCCATGCCGGGCTTGTTATGGGCGCGGGTCTGGCCGGAGCGACGCTGGTTGCAATTGCCGATACGATTGCCCGAACCGCTTTTTCACCGCTGGAATTGCCGACCGGGCTCGTTCTTTCGGCCGTGGGCACCCCCACGCTTCTTACCCTTCTTTGGTTTCACCGGCACCGCCTATAGGTCTCTCATGCGCAATACCATTCTCGCTTTCGTTTCAACCGCCGGACTTCTTCTGGGGGTATGCGTTGCTCACGCGGAGGGCAGCCGGACCTTTACCGACGACCTCGGCCGCACCGTGTCTGTCCCCTTACAGCCGAAACGTATCGTCGCCCTGCACGACATCGATCTCACCATCCCGCTGATAGAATTGGGTGTGATACCAGTGGGTAGCCATGGCCGCATGGGTGGAGACGGCAAACCCTACCTCCGCTCCAGCGCCATTTTGACCGGTGTCGATTTCGACAATAGCGACATCGCCTATATCGGCTCCATCAACGCCGATCTGGAAGCGATAGTCGCCCTCAAGCCCGATCTCATCCTGACCGAACCGGACCGCCCCACCCCTATCGAAAAACTGGAACAGATTGCCCCGACCGTCGCCATCGACAATACGAAGGACGGCGCGCCGCATATCTACAAGGTGCTGGCTGAACTGACCGGCACGCAGGCGCGACTTGCCGTTCTGGACCGACGCTACCGGGCGCAGATCGAAGCGCTGAAGGCCTCGGTCGATACCGGCGCGAGCACTGTCTCGGTGTTCCAGCCACTAAATGGCAAGATCAGCGTCTACCATACGTATCGTGCGCTCGGCCGGGTGCTGCGAGATGCCGGTTTTCGTTTCCCAGCCATCATCGACAATATTCCAGACGGCGAGCGCATCGAGGTAAGCGCCGAGCGCTTGCCGGAACTCGACGCCGACTTCATTTTCGATCCGTATCGTTCCGATACCGGCGCTTCTCCGCAGGCCGAAATCGACATGATGGAAGCTGTAATGCCGGGTTTTTGCAATTTTCTGCAGGCCTGCCGCAACGGTCGCTACATCCTTCTGCCGCGGGAAGAGGCAATCTCCAACTCCTACGCCGCTCTCAGCCTCATGGTCTCCGCCATCCAGTCGCATCTCACGGTAAGGCCCACGGCTGAAGAGTAGGGGGAACGATTGCCGCGACAAAAGCGCTTGCCTGGGAGCTTGGCGCACTGCTAATCCGTGAAGAAGAGTAAGAAACTCACCTTCACGGAAAGTCCCATGACGACTGGCGAAACCCGTACATCAAGGCCTAGACATACAGACCGTTTCGGTGAGCAACTGCGCAAGCGCCGCGACCGTCTTTCGCCAGGGCTGCTTGCCGTTGCCGAATATATTGACGGCCACCGCCATGCCGTTCTCGGTAAATCGGCGCTGGAGATCGGCTTTGAGACCAATACCTCCGATGCGACGGTCATTCGCGCCATTCAGGCACTTGGGTTTCAGGGGCTGGTCGACCTCAAGGAAACTCTGGAGGCCTATCTCGGCGTGACGGATTCGCCGGTTGAAAAATTGGCCGCTACCACGAAATCCATTTCGGGCAACTGCGACGCGGCAATCGACTTCGTTCTCGAGAACCAGAAAAACGCGCTGGAAATGCTGGCCACTGTGGAAAACCGCGACGCCATGGCCGCCGCCGTGCGTCTTCTGGCGGAAGCACGCGGCATCGGCGTCCTCGGCATCGGAGCCTCCGGCATCATCGCCACCTATGCCGCCCGGCTGTTCCAGCGCTCAGGCGTTCGCTCCTATGCGCTGAACGCCACCGGTATCACGCTCGCTGAACAATTGCTCGACCTTGAAAACGGCCACGTCCTCATCATGCTCCTGCACGGCCGCGCCCACCGCGAAGCCCAAACCGCAATCGCTGAGGCTGGTCGCCTCGACATCCCGATTATCATGCTGCTCGGCCAGGAAGACAGCGTGCTTAAAAAACACGCCAACGCTTATCTCCTACTGCCCCGTGCAAAGAACGAAGGGGTAGCGCTACACGCCCCATCCTTCATTGCCATGGAAACCATGGCGCTCGCCCTCTCCGCTGCCCGCCCCGACCGAAGCCTTGAGACACTGGAAAGGCTGGTCGAACTCAGAACGTCGATCAGGCCGCACAAGCGGACATAGTGGCGCGGCGAGGTTCGGACCGGCAAGCTATCCGTTATACTCCCTGTCAGAGACGAGATACTCTTGTGTGGTAGACTGATAAAGCGTTATTGACTGTCCGAAGCGTTGAAGTCATATCACCGTAAGCAGGCAGACCAGACAGGATCCGCGACGTGCAGGTAGAAGCATTCTCGATATCAGGCTTAAAAAAGATAACTCCGGCTCGGTTTGGAGACAGCAGGGGTTACTTCAGCGAAGTTTTCAAACGGGAATGGTTTCGCGAGAATGTCTCGGATGTCGAATTCGTGCAGGACAATGAATCTCTGTCCGCGCAGGCCGGAACTGTTCGGGGCCTTCACTTCCAGACGCAACCCTTCGCACAGGGCAAACTCGTCCGCTGCCTTCGTGGACGACTATTGGACGTTGCGGTTGATATCAGAACCGGATCACCCACGTTCGGACAATGGACCGCCGTTGAGCTTTCACCGGAAACCGGCGAGCAGCTGTGGGTTCCGGCAGGCTTTGCCCACGGTTTCATGACGCTGGTTGACGACACCGTTATCTCCTACAAGGTGACAGCTCCCTACAGCGCCGCGCATGATCACGGTGTCAAATGGGATGACCCCGCCATCGGCATCAACTGGCCGAAGATAGACGGTTGCGTGCTTTCCGACAAGGACGCCAAGCAGCCGTCTTTGTCGGAATTGCCTGAATATTTCACCTACGAAAAAACTGGAAACTGATGATGCGCGTTCTAGTCACCGGCGGCGCCGGATTTATCGGGTCGGCCCTTGTGCGTTATCTCGTAAGCGAGGTCGGTGCGGATGTCCTTACAATCGACAAGCTGACTTATGCCGGTAATCTGGCTTCGCTCAAGCCAATCGAAAACGCGCCAAACCACCGCTTTCTTCAGGCTGATATATGCGACCGGGCTGCAATGAATGACGCTTTCGCGACATTTCAGCCGGACTACGTGATGCATCTGGCGGCCGAAAGCCATGTCGATCGGTCCATCACCGGCGCGGCTGATTTTATTCAGACCAATATCAATGGCACTTTCACGATGCTGGAAGCAGCGCGGCAATATTGGAGCGGTCTTGCCGAAGACGCAAAATCAGCCTTCCGCATGCTTCACGTCTCGACCGACGAGGTCTACGGTTCGCTCGGAGAGCATGGCCTCTTCGAAGAAACAACGCCCTACGATCCCTCGTCGCCCTATTCCGCTTCAAAAGCCGCAAGCGACCATCTCGCCACGGCATGGCAGCGGACCTATGGCCTTCCGGTCGTGATTTCCAACTGCTCCAACAATTACGGGCCATTCCACTTCCCGGAAAAACTCATTCCGCTGATCATCCTAAACGCCTTGGAAGGCAAGCCGCTTCCGGTCTATGGCAACGGCGCCAACATCCGCGACTGGCTTTATGTGGAAGACCACGCCCGCGCTCTGTGGCTCATTGTCCAGACGGGGCTCGCCGGCGAAAAGTACAATGTCGGCGGTAGAAACGAGCAGAAGAACATCGATGTGGTGAATTGCATCTGCTCCATTCTGGACGAACTGCGCCCGCAGTCAAAGCCTTATGCCGAGCTTATCAAATACGTCACGGATCGCCCTGGTCACGATGCCCGCTACGCTATCGACGCAACAAAGCTCGAAACGGAACTGGGTTGGAAAGCACGGGAAAATTTTGCGACTGGAATTCGCAAGACGGTTGAATGGTACCTCGACAATGAATGGTGGTGGGAGCCGCTGCGTCAAGGCGTCTACTCAGGTGAGCGCCTCGGCGTTCTGACGAAGGACTGAACCGGATGCGGCTGGCAGTCACCGGGAAAAATGGACAGGTCGTTAGTGCCCTTCAGGCACTGGCCGGACCCGGTCTGGAGATTGTTGCTCTCGGCCGGCCGGAGCTTGACCTTGCGCGACCTGACACCGTCTTCAAAGCGCTGCAGGAGGCGAAACCCGATGTCGTGGTATCGGCCGCTGCCTACACCGCCGTGGATAAAGCGGAAAGCGAACCAGGCATCGCTTTTGCCGTCAATCGGGACGGAGCAAAAGCCGTCGCGCGAGCCGCAAATGTCATCGGTGTTCCCGTCATTCATATTTCCACAGATTATGTGTTCGATGGCACCAAGACCACCGCTTACGTCGAGAACGATCCCACAGGACCGGCTTCCGTTTACGGTCGCTCAAAGCTCAAAGGCGAACACGCCGTTTCTGAAAACACCGAAAACTACGCCATTTTGCGAACCGCATGGGTCTATTCGGAATATGGCAGCAATTTCGTAAAAACCATGCTGCGGCTAAGCGAAAGCCGCGACGAGATCAATGTGGTTGCGGACCAGTTTGGCTGCCCCACCTCGGCAAATGACATCGCCATCGCAATTGTGTCGATCGCAAAAAGACTTGCGACGGATCCTTCTGCGCATCTTCGCGGCGTTTTTCACATGTCAGGCACAGGTGAAACGAACTGGGCAGGTTTTGCCAAGCAGATATTCGCATTTTCTGCGGAAAATGGCGGAAAGTCGATTGTTGTCAACGACATCACGACCGCACAATATCCGACGCCGGCCCAACGCCCGGCAAACTCCCGGCTTGATTGCAGCAAGCTGGAAGAAGTTTATGGAATAAGATTGCCGGAATGGCAGACATCAACGCGCGCGGTCATGGCCGCCCTAGCGCAGAACAAAAAGGAAATGCCATGAAGGGCATCATTCTTGCCGGAGGCAGCGGAACCCGTCTCCATCCTATGACATTGGCGGTGTCAAAGCAGATCCTGCCCGTCTACGACAAGCCGATGATCTATTATCCGCTGACGACGTTGATGCTGGCTGGCATTCGCGAGATCCTCATCATCTCGACGCCACATGACATGCCGCTTTTCCAGAACCTTCTGAAAGACGGTTCCCAGTGGGGTCTCTCGATCGAATACGCCGTTCAGCCAAGCCCGGACGGGCTTGCCCAAGCCTACATGATAGGCGCCGACTTCATTGGTGGCTCCCCGTCCTGCCTGATCCTCGGCGACAATATCTATTACGGGCACGGACTTCCGGAGCTCTTGCAAAGCGGTACCGGCGTCAATGACGGAGCCACCGTTTTCGCCTACCACGTCAACGATCCTGAACGTTATGGCGTCGTTGAATTCGATAGCGAGATGCGCGCGCTGTCCATTGAAGAAAAGCCGTTAAAGCCCAAATCCAACTGGGCCGTTACCGGTCTGTATTTTTATGATGCCGATGTCGTGGACATCGCCGCCAATCTCAAGCCTTCCGCGCGCGGCGAGTATGAGATAACGGACGTGAACCGCATCTATCTGGAACGCGGAAAGCTGAAGGTATCCATAATGGGTCGCGGTTACGCATGGCTTGATACCGGAACGCCGGATAGCCTGCTCGAAGCCGGGGAATTTGTGCGCACCCTGGAAAAGCGTCAGGGCTTCAAAATTGCATGCCCGGAAGAGATTGCTTTGAGCAAGGGTTTCATAAGCAAATCACAATTTTCCGAAATCGCGGAGAGTGCTGGCAAAGGTGATTATGGCGTATATCTAAGGAGACTCGCCTCCTCGTAAGTACGCTGGAATATACCTCCGCTTCGAGTTGAAGAAAATCGCATTAACACCTTCTGCTACAGCAATTCATCAGAGTTTTCCAAGTTGAGGCAGGATGGGTGTACTGGTCTCTGGAGTCAAAATGGCTAGTTTGTCACTCTCGGACGTAACGGTGGTCTCTGTTTGCTATAAGAGTGATGCGCTCATAGCGGACATGATCGCGACGGTGCCTGAGGAAACACCAATAGTTCTGGTCGACAACGGACAAACGAATAGTTTTGCGAACCTCCCTGCCCGTAGAAACATCAGGATTGTTCGGTTGGAGGACAATCAGGGCTTCGGTCGCGGTTGCAATGCGGGCGCAGCGGTGGCCCAGTCACCTTGGATCCTGTTTTTAAACCCTGACGCCCGATTGACCGCAGGCGCGATTGAATCCTTGATAGAGGCCATTGATCGTCACCCGTCGGGCGTTGCATTTAATCCACGAATTTCCAACTCGGACGGAAGTGAGTATTTCAAGCGGCGGTCCTGGTTGTTGCCACGCCGCCGCTACATGAAAAAGGGCTGGCCAGCAGTCGATACCGTTGTTCCCGTTTTGAGCGGGGCCGCATTTTTTGTTTCAAAACAAAAATTCGATGCGGTTGATGGCTTTGATCCAGCTATCTTTCTTTATCACGAAGATGATGACCTATCGTTGCGCCTTGCAAAATTCGGGCAACTCGTATTTGCACGCGATGCCCTTGTTTCCCATGCGGCGGGGCACTCGTCGGGCCGATCTCCGGAAATCGCTCGGCTCAAGGCGTTTCATATGGCGCAATCAAGAATTTATACCGGTATCAAGCACCAGCGGCCACTTCCAAGACTTTCGACTTTCGTTCAAGCCCTCGCGCTGATCATGTCGCCCAGCGCTCTATTCTCGGCGCGCCGGCGGGCCAAGGCCGCCGGATTTCTCAAGGGCGCAGTTGAATCTATCAAACATCAATTATGAAGAGAACGAGTGTGTAATAGGAATGGCTATTGGTGTTCCTTCAGCCACGACCAGACGCCGACAATCCCTTCTCTCAAACCTATCTTTGGCTCCCAGTCAAAATCCATCTTTGCCCGCTCTATGTCTAGAACGGACACCGGGACGTCGAGGCTTCGATGAGGCTTATAGACTATTGGAATGGGATTACCCGTTATCTCCTGCACGATTTCAGCGATGTGGAGGACGGAAGTCCCAGTTCCGCTGCCCCCATTGTAGACGCCCACCCTTTCACTGAGCAGCGCAGTGACGCATAGGCTGCTAAGGTCTTTGACGTGAATATAGTCGCGAATCGCGGAGCCATCTCCCCATATTTCGATGGGCTGGTGTTTCAGGGCAAGGTTGAGATATGTGCCTATTATCCCTTGGACGCCCAGGTTACCCTGATAGAGACCGTAAGGATTGGAGGCTCGAATCACAACAGGCCGTATACCGGCCTTGATCTCATAGAGTTTAAGATAGGACTCTATCGCAACCTTCACTACGCCATACGAACATATCGGATCGAGTATATGTCCCTCCGGAATTGGGACCTCCAGTGGCTTGCCGTAGACAGTTCCACCCGACGATAAATATAGAATGCGGGTTACATCGCATGCTGCCATATCCTCCAGGAGGCTGAGGGTTCCGAGAAGATTAAGCTCAACATCTTTGCCGGGATCCTTATCGCCCGTGGACGGCACCGTCCCGCTGACAAGATGCGCCACGGCGCCGACATCCACCAGAAGCTCGCGCATCAGCTGGCTATCAGCCAACTCTCCAGAAACATAATGTACACCTGCCGGTAGCGGACGGCCAGGAAGACGGCTTCTTCCCAGCACCTTCACCTCGTGTCCCGCGACTACCAAATCTTCGACAAGATGGTAGCCGATGAACCCACCGCCGCCGAGAACCAATATCTTCATAAAAAGCCTATAACCTTACTGCCGCCAACGTCACTTCCTCGCGAGCACAGAACGATAATGATCGAGATACTCACCAGCGAGCACATCGATATCATATGTCGCTCCAAGGACTTGCGCTTTTTCTCTAAAGCTATCACGGACATCTTTCTCCAAGATATTTTCCATGGCGTCGCTCAATTCATTCACAAATCGGTCGTTGTCGCTGTCATTGGCGATGATAATTCCAGCTTGTTGGCCATCGATCTGTGACATTGCCTTGATCTCACCGACATCCGTGGACACGCAAGGGACCCCAACTTGAAGCGCCTGTATCAAGCACAGGGGATAAGATTCACCTGGGAAGCGTGTCGGTATCAGAGCCACGTCGCTAATACGGTAGAGACCATAGATTTCCTTAATAAAACCAAGGAAGTGAATACTCCCCTCCGTCGCCGCCAAGAGCTTGGCATCGTCCGTCGCTGGCCCTTCGCCCACCATAAGCATCGCCATCGGGACATCAGGTCGCCGCTCCCGCAATAAGCGATATGCCTTTACGGCCTCCACCCAGCCTTTGCCTTCAGCCCCTCGCGCAACAAGCGAAAATACGACAGCATCCTCTGCCACACCAAGCTGAGTACGTGTTTTGGGAAACGCTACTTCATCAATAGGCATCGCATTTTTTACTTTTACGAATTTTTCTTTACCTATCTGAAGATTATCGAACGGCCTCAGGTTCCTATCGGCAGTATAGGCGAACTTATCAATATTCTTGCTCCAGCGGTCGATCCTGCTCGTGGAAACATCCATTGCCTCATAGGAGCCATGCAGTGTCGAAATAAAGGGAGCGGAAATGCCTTGTCCGTCGAGCAAGAACCCCTCGACATTGGCAACATGCGAATGGACCACCGAGATTCCTGCATTCGTGATAAAACTATCTATCCCCATGTCGCGAACCGTATTGGCCGTATAGACAGGGATAGCAGGGTCAAGCATCCGCCGCACGTCTGGGTGATCGTCCGCGTCATGCATCTGAAGAATGGAAACCATGATCCCCTTGCGGAGAAGTGCATTGGCAAGGTGAATCGGGAATATTTCTCCACCGCCGAACGAAAAGCCCAAAATGCCGACCAGAACATGAATATGTTCACGCGGGACCGAACTAAGGCTTTGGTAATTCACCAGCTTTTGAAATTCTTCAGTCTGGACCCCAGCACTTTTCGAGACGCCACGACAGACTTCGATAAAGCGTTTGAGGGTGCCATCTGGAATATCCCATCGTTTCTTCAACGATGTCATCAGTCGCGCATACTCTTTATAATATTCTGACTTCGATTGAGCGCTGCTACCGGATGTATTGCTATCGTGAATACGGAAATAGCTCACGGAACTGGGTTCGTATGCGATCTGCCCCCCCCCTGCGATAGCCGAATAGAGGTACCAGTCACCCATGATTTTGTAACTTCTGGCCTCTTCCCAGACCTGGTCGGAAACCTCAAAACGCCGCCAGAGGCTTCCTCCGACGTTGGCAATCACATTTTTGACGCCAAAGCCACCGCGAAACCACTCGGCGGCCGGACGAGTCAGGCGCGCTTCCCAGATCCCCGGTTCACTATCCTCACGGTAATGATCCAGCCCAGCAAAATACTCGCCCTGACTATTCGCAAATTGGATTCGCCCGAACGCCATCATCACGCTTGGGTCACGAAATGCATTGATCATTCTTTCAACGAAAGTCGGCTCGCAAAAATCGTCACTTTCGCAAATCCAGACCAAATCACCCTTTGCCAGCGAGTGACCCTTCTGCCATTGACGGAATACATTTCCGGAGTTTTCGGTATTATAGACAGCTCTGATGCGCTCAGGGAAACGTTTGACATATGCGTCGATTACCAAGCGACTGTCGTCACTGGAGCAATCATCAAGTACCAGAATATCGATAAGCGGATAAGTCTGCGCCAGGATGCTGTCCAGGCGCTGAGGAAGATACCGCGCGTGATTGAAGTTCGGCACGATCGCAGTCACCCTCACGCCGGTCTGGGCGCTGATACTGGAGCGGCTCGCCGCGATAATCCTGTTTGAAGCAATCCTCTGATAATAGTCGAGGCAGAACTGATCGACCTTACGCGACAGCAACATCGGATCGCGCTTTTCAGCCGATTTCAGAAACCGTTTTCGCCTTCGAGTACTGAAGATACTGACTTCCGACAAGGCGTACAACAAACGAGTATAAACCAAACGCTTCAGAAATTTAGTCAAAGAAGCCCGACTCATCCAGTTGTTGCGCTGAAGCGCGTCGACTTTGCCCGAAATCTGATCAAGGTCCTTCATCAGGATTTCGGCCCAGTGAGCATGTTCGGATTCAATCCGTTTGAGCACTGGTTCGGACGCTTGAATATCGTGCGAAAAGACGCCACTCATGCTCACGTCATCAACCGGCTGATCCGATGCGACACCGATCATGTACATCGGCGCCTCGATACCTGCAGTGGTTGTGCCGCTTTGCGAGTCCGTTTCAAAAAAACGCGTGGCTTGGTTTTCAGATGCGATGATTGAGCCAAAACCGATCTTCTGACCATGCATCGATACATAAGTAAAATATTGTCCCAGGAGTCCGTTAAATTCAGACTTCAAAAGCTCCTTGACGTGAAAGGGGTTATCCAGCCCAGTCGCGACAGTGTAGGCGTTCTTTTCCGGAGTGGAAATGATCAATATTCCATCAGCGCGCAAAACACGCTTGATCTCCTGCATAAAGCGATCATGGGCCTCGATGTGTTCAAGCGTTTCAAACGAAATGACGACGTCCACCGAAGCAGACGGCAAGGGAATATCTTCACATGATCCAACCTTGAAGGAAATATTCTCAGCTTTGTACTTCGATTGTGCGTGACGGACCGCTTCGTCTGAAATATCCACGCCGATTACGGACCTGGCAGTTTGCGCAAGAAGTGCGGTGCCGAAACCGTCACCACCTGCGATGTCGAGAACGTCTTTGCCTTTGACAAAATTTTTCGCCAGATGATACCGGTGGATATCCTCCAATTCGACGTTTGATTTAACATCGGGAAATTCGGATCGCACACCGCCTCTAGTTTCCTCGATCATCATTCCCTCAACATATCTATGACCCGTGCCTTGCAAGTGCCGATAACCTATTCCCTCTGCGGAGTCGAGCCGACGACACCGGACAAGTTGGCAGTGAATGACGGAAAAACGATGGCGTGGAGTAGCCAAACTTGGCGACGATAGACTATCTAATGACCGGCTAAAATACTAACGCATCACGGTAACCCATGCACGACGTCATTCAATCCAAGAACACTTTTCGTTCCAATGTCGACTGATTTCCAGCAGGGGAGATGGCACACTATGTCCATGCTCAACGGACTTCAGTTTTTGGGCGTCTACCCGGTCTCGGTGGTTATTTGCGGGAAGAGCCTCGCTTACATTTATCTAAGATCTTTTGAAAGAACGTGCGCTCACGCTTAATTTCGAGAAGGCCTTTCGAAGCGCTAACGGCGATACCAGCTGGATAATCGAATGTCGTAATTTTCACCTCATCGAAACCGGCATCTATTAGTTGCTGCCACATATCGGCCCCATATTCCGACACTACTACGTAGTCGTTGGCATTGTCCCCGGGTGCACCATGGTAACTGGGAGGTAATCCATCCCGAGTACGCGTGAGCCGTCCAACAATAACTGGGACAGTAAAGGCAAGCAGTCCCCCTTGCTTCAGTACACGGCGGCATTCCCTGAGTGCCAAGACTGGATTCGGTACGTGTTCGAGGGTGTCGGAGTGTATTACAAGATCAAAGCTCTCAGAGGCGTACGGTAACGCACACATGTCCACTTTTGGATACTCTCCAAGAACTCGGTTAGGTGCTTCTGCTAGGAAACGCGTCAATTGAGCGGCCTCGTTTAATTCTAGCACGCTCAGATCTGACGCTATTTTGATGAAATCCGAAAAAACACCACTATGATGCCAATGGCTTAGAACTGATTTTGCGAGAGCTTGACTCCTGATATTGCAGTCGCAGGCAGTACATTTCGTTCCTTGTTGGCGATCAATGTAATCGCGCTCTGGCTGAGATATTTGCCATTCATTGACCAATTCATCCCACAGCACTCGACCAGCCGCAAAGTGATTGTTTCCACATACTACGCATTGCATTTTCTTCATTCCTTTTGGCCAGCCGACTCGTCGCCGAGTTGAGCAGGCGTACTATATTTTCACCAGTTGGAAAACAAGGTCGTCCTCCCACGCAAAAAAACCGAGGCTGCACGTTTGTTCAAGCCGTTGAACCGCTAGTCACCTTGACAAACATGGCTTCGCTAATCATTGCTCGAAAATCGAGACGATGGGGATTGCCCCTTTTAGCATGGGAAGCGTTTGATGAAAGAAACGGGACTGAAGCCCGATGGCGAAAGATTCCTGCCGGAGTTCCAAGGGATAATTGAGCTCGAGCACTACCATCGTTACCATCTGGCTCTTAATCTTGTTTCCGGTAAGGATGTCCTCGACATTGCAAGCGGTGAAGGGTTCGGCTCGGCTATCCTGGCGCGATCGGCAAAAAGTGTCACCGGTGTGGATGTTTCGCAAGAAGCTGTGGAACACGCAAAATTAAAATATTCGAAGGATGGCTTACGCTTCATCTGTGGCAGCGCAACGAAAATTCCGCTGGATAGCGACGCCGTTGATGTTGTGATTTCGTTTGAGACAATTGAGCACCTGATCGAACACGATCAGATGATGGCTGAAATAAAGCGTGTCCTTAAACCGGGCGGCGTTCTTTTTATCTCGAGCCCCAATAAGTATATCTATTCTGACAAGCCCAACTACAACAATCCGTTCCATGTACGTGAACTGTATACTGCCGAGTTCAAAGAACTTGTGAGCCGCTATTTCGAAAACATTGCCCATTATGGGCAACGCGTAGTTACTGCATCGGTTATTGCGGCAAGTGAATCAGCTTCCGAGATCGTATCCTATCGGGACGACGAGGTGTTTGTTGGCTTCCCTGACCAAATGTATGATGTCATTTTGGCGTCAGATGTTGAGTTACCTCAGATCGCTCACTCTCTGTTTGAGTATTTGTCTAGTGGCTTGCAACCTGAGAAAATGGAAGAAATTCGAAAGACCTTCCATCAAGTGAGTAATGAGCTTAGTCAGGTTAAAGTTGATCGTGAGTATCTCGTCAATCGTATAAACGAGGTAGCCTCCGAGCGTGACCGCTTGATCCGGCGCCTGCGAAACATGCTGCCTGACGCGCGAAATCTCGGTGAAGGCACTAGTCTCGAGGAGATGACGCCTGATGAGGTGAAAGCCCTACTCCAAAGGGTTGCGGACGATGGGAATAAAGTTGTCGGTGACAAGTGGTGGCTTCGGACAAGATCGCTACGGCGGTGGTCTAACTCGATTCGAAAGTGGAAAGGTAAATCGAAAAAGGTATGGCCAGAGCGATTTAGCCTAGGCGATTACCTGCCGTCGCTTGCCGAGCAAACTACTGCAATTCCCAGCCATCCTCAACAGGAAACTGCGGCTGTTCCGGCGGTGCAATACTCGGCAGTGGAAGAGGGATTTGTAGAGTATCGAGATTACTCACCGATCAAGACTGACCCGAAGCTTATTGCGTTTTATCTACCACAATTTCATCCATTTAAAGAAAATGACATGTGGTGGGGTAAGGGCTTCACAGAATGGACAAACGTCAGCAAATCGCAGCCGCTTTTTGAGGGGCACCATCAACCGCATTATCCGATACACCTGGGTTACTACGATCTGCGAGTGAAGGAGATAATGGAGGAACAGGCGCGTTTGGCTCAGTCCTACGGCGTGTCTGGATTTGCATATTACTTCTACTGGTTTGCTGGCAAAGTTCTTATGGACTTGCCACTCCAGCAGATGCTGGCAAACCCGAAGGTTGATATCCCTTTCTGCATGATCTGGGCCAATGAAAACTGGACCAGACGATGGGATGGGCAGGAACACGAGATACTTATCGCCCAAGATCACTCGTTGGAAGACTCGCGGGCGATGCTGGAGTACTTACGACCTTTCTTGGAAGATGCGCGATACATTAAGATCGATGGCAAGCCTCTATTTATAGTTTACCGCGCCGCGATTATACCGGATATGGCTGCAACTCTAGACGCTTGGCGCGAACAAGCCAAAGCATTTGGTTTTCCGGGCCTCTATTGTGTTTGTGCTCAGAACTTCGGGCACAGCGATCCTCGCGAATTCGGCTTTGATGCAGCGATGGAATTTCCGCCTCACACGGCGCCATTGGTCGACATTTCCCACGAAGTCAAAAACCTGAGGCCAGAATTTACTGGGAGTATATGCGACTACAAGAAAGTCGTTTCTGATGCCGTCACTAGGACAAACAAGGGATATAAGGTTTTCCCGACCGCGATGCTGTCTTGGGACAACACTGCCCGGCGGGGTGACAAGGCCACGTTGTTTGAAAACTTCTCATTGAAAGATTTCAGTCACTGGCTTTCCCATAATGCCGAGCGGGTCGTCAAGGACCCTGACTTGTCTCCATCGGAGCGCATTATGTTCGTCAATGCTTGGAACGAGTGGGCTGAGGGCACACACCTTGAGCCTGACCGTAAGCATGGATTCGGCTATTTGGCAGCCACTCGAGGCGTAATGGAGAACTATGATGCCCGCGGTGACGAGTTTCAAAATCCCCGCTATCCAAAAGACACTCAATCCAAGTACGCGGTGTTGGTTCACATCCACTACGAGTCTGCGTGTTCAGACGTCCTTAAAGCTTTAAATAGCATTGAGGATTACTCCCCCGATGTCTATGTCACGGTCACATCTTTGTCTCTGGCAAAAAAACTAAAGTCTGAGTTGCCTAATGCAATCATTGAGTTTGTAGACAACAGAGGGCGCGACATACGGCCATTTCTCCATGTATTCAGGAAAATCGCGCATCTAAATTACGTCGCAATTTGCAAGATACACGGAAAGGCGTCGATATATCGTAATGATGGAGAACTGCTACGTCGGTCGGCACTTTCCGCGTTACTGTCCAAGGCTAGCGTAGAAAAAATGACAGCGGACGATCATATCGGAATGCTGGTTCCCTCGGCGTCGCTCATCGCACATTCAGAGAAAAATATGCATTCGAACCAAGTTCACGTTGAGAGACTTGCAGACGAGCTTGGTATCAAAGATTGGTGGGGGGACTTTCCTGCTGGATCGATGTTCTGGTTTAGGCCTGCCTCACTGATGCCTTTGCAGAAAATTGATGGCGAACTCTTTGATGTTGAGCGGGGGATGATCGATGGGACCTTCGCTCATGCGATAGAGAGGTTATTTAATGCCGTTTGCAAATCGGAAGGGTTCAACGTTGAGATAACGCCACCCTAGATGCCGTAATGGGCCGGCACTTCGCGAGTAGCCAGTTGGTTGGCTGTCCCTCAGAATGATGATGTTTTGGACCGAGGTCCGAAGGAACGGCCTCAAGCATCATGAGAGGCTCGGCCATTCATATTATACAGGAATCGAGGTCTCGCTGAAAGAGTGCAGCATGTGTGTTGTCGACGCAACAGGCAAGCTGGTTCGCGGGGTTAAGGTAGGCAGCGAGCCAGAATGCCTGGTTGGGTATTTTGATCAACTGGGCTTTCCTGTAGAACGCATCGGCCTTGAAGCGGGGAAGGTTGTCCTAATGGCTACACGCGGCTCTCATTGCTGCAGGTCATTAGGTGGTTTGCTTGAAACACGACATGTGAAGGCGGCGCTTTCGGCGATGACGGGATTAACAATCTTCACGGTATCGTCGTGGTCAAGGCTCTCAGGGGAGGTAACTGGCTTACAGGTGGTCAGAACAGCCGGTGACCAACCACTCGGCAAGTTCCTTGCAGCAGGACTATCGAGGGAGTTCGAACGCCTTGAACTGGTCCACACCCATATCCATGATCTCGACCGTCAGCTCGAAGAAGGTTTGGAGGACTGTACCCTTGGCATTCCCAACGTTGAAAAGGTTCACCGCATCGCCACGCTTAAGGGTATTGGCAGCCTGAGCGCTGTAATGCTGGTGTCTGAGGTCTTCCACCGCCCGCGTAAACAACTTCCGGAACAACGCTTCTGAATGCTCCAAGCCTTCATCGGTCAGGATCAAAGACTACGACTTGTTGACCGGGTCGCCGATTATGCCTTTCTTGTGAAGCCAATCCGTTGCTGCCCAGTCGAATCCCTTCTAGGCGCAACGCTCATTATGCAGCGTCAGCCATAACAGCGCCAAAACGGCATCGTCGATCTTGTCCTCGTCGATCTCCATGAGCCCATGTTACCACGCGCGGCGCTCAAAATCCTGCGGCCCTGCTCGGACGGATACTCTGAGCATGAGAAGTATGCCGAGTGCCAAACAACAGCGACCCGCCGAACTGGCCGGGAACGCACGGTTTGCTACAAACAATAGAAGACACACTCGGCATAGTTCGACGGTCGGCATAAACGGCCAAGATGAACAACGTCGATCCGCAGGCCTGGCTCACCCAGACCCCGAGTGCATCGCAAAAGGCTGGCCCAGCAGCGATCTCGGTGCACTCATGCCGTGGAATTACCCGCGCTGAACGGTTTCTGCTTGGCGCTTATTTTGGTTCGTTGTTATTTCAATGAAAAGGTAAAGTACTTATGCAGGAAATAACTCGTTGCAACCGGGCTCAAAACACCAATCACATGCGCTATCGCCTCTGGATGAAAACCGAACCCAGCGAGTGGGAACAGCCATCTGGCCAATCCGACGCTCACGAGCCAGACCTGGGCCAACGCAACCATGTTCACCAAACCAAAGCGCAAATATTCCGCCCCAGGTCGGCGACCTGATTCCTCGAAAACGAATAGTTTCATGAGGCCATAGGCCGTCGTCATGCCGATGAGGTAGGCTATCACGATTGCAGCAGAATAGCTGGTGATTGTGGATATCACTGCCCGCGAAAGAACATTAACGCCGGCAGCTATACCACCTGACAATACGAAGCGAACGAAAGGTGATGAGATCATTCCGGAAATCGATCTCATCTCGGCACGGCTTCAGCCATCGCTCTGCCAAGCCTCACGCTTTCCGCAATGCCCCGGTCCTCAGGATAATAATAGGAAGTGTCGGCAATCTGAAGCCCCGAAATGGGCGTCTGGACAGGCGGCAATTTATCATAGAAATTTGGCTCGCAAACTGGTTGCGCATAGGCGAGACGGCCAACTTTCGCTTCGATAACATCGTGGTCGTTTACATCGGGATTTACTTTTTTTATGTATCCCAGAGCCTCATCGATAAACTGCTGGTCGCTCCAGCTCCATTTGTGATTTGTCGTCGGCATGTAATACGGCACATAAACGACTGTGTCGCTCACGGGGCGAAGATTGGAAAACTCAATCAGCCCGGGTATCTCGATGGTGTCATCGATGATATTGATCCAGAAATGGCGGCTGATGGACTTCTTCAATTTGAAGAGAAGGCAAACCACGCCGATATTGCGAATATCATCGTATTTCTTTTTCGACGCTTCGGGGAGATCAGGCGCCAAGCGGGAGACCAACGGCGTCGGCAGGGTGGAAACGACAGCATCGGCGGGAAAGAACCGCTCCTTCGTCCGTACTCCTGCCACCTTGCCGTCCGCACATTCTATCCGTTCGGCGGCAGCGCCGAGATGCAAGCGCCCGCCTTTCTCCGTATAGGCGTCGACAAGCGCATCGACCAAGACCTGGCTTCCACCGTCAATATAGCCAAGTTCCTCCTGAAATATCGAGCGCCGGGAGTTGCCTATACGACGCACGCGCGTTGCGATCCAGGAGGCGGAAATATCGTCAGCAAGTTCGTAGAACTTCAATTCCATCAAACGCTTCCAAAGTGTACCATACACTTCTTTGCCGGAACCCTGTTCAAGCCACTGCCGCGCGGTTTTATGTTCAATCTTCGAAAAATTGCGCGCTTTCGTCGTCAGGAACATTTGAAGTCCCGTACGGAATTTCGCGATCAGGCTAAGATGCGGGAACCGCAGAAGGGAGATTGGATCACCCCAAGGATGAATCCGGCCTTTCATGAAGTATCCCATCGACGTTCCGCGCCACTTCATGCGGTCGGCGATGCCGAGCTCCCGCATCAGTGCAAATGTCGGCTCGTCGGACTTACAGACGAAGTGATAAAATCGTTCAATCGACAGTCCGCCAAAATCAAAATGGGCGGCCATTCCGCCGGCTACCGCGTCGCTCTCAATCAAATCGACCTCGTGGCCCAAACTTACGGCACGATGTGCCGCGGCAAGCCCCATGGCCCCCGCCCCGATCACCACAATGCGGCTCATTAGTATTGTCTCCTAAAAATCCAGTACAATCTTGCTGTATGTCGGGTGCAAATAGGTCTCACTGATTGCCTTGCGCAACGGAGTAGCCTCAACCCCAAAGACGGCCGGCCAATCGATCACCGGAAATGTTTCGGGTATCACGAGCGCCTCGAGTTGGCTGGTTGTGAAAGGGGGCTTGGAACTCAACTTTCCATAAACGAAAAGAAGCCACCAGAATACCCTGTAGGGGATGTTGATGATCCGGGCCTTGGGCTTTACGGTGCTGTGGATCAGATTTATCAGATCGCCATAATAAACCTGCTCCAGCCCCGAAATATCGTAGGTCCCGGTCGGCATCTTCTCCATGGAAGAGATGATGATCGCAGCAAAATCTCCGACATACAAAGGCTGCCTGATGAACTTGCCGTCGCCGGGAATCGGAAAGACGGGCGTGCGATCCATGAACCGGCGAAGCCATCCCAGATGCTTACGATCGAACCAGCCGAACATCAGCGTCGGACGCAAAATCACATGCGGGATATCCGTCACAGTATCGATGAACTGTTCCTGAGCCGTTTTTGATCGCGTATAGAAGTCATCAGCTTTTGAGTTTACCACCGAAGACGAGATATGCACAAAATAAGGTGTTTTATGCATACGCATCGCCACTACGATATTCTCTGTCGCGGTGACATTGTTTTCGATGAATTCGTGTTCGTCCAGACCACCGATCTGTGCTTGATTAAGCAGAACGGCGTCCACGCCCCGGAACGAATTTTGCCATTCTCCAGGTACGGCCAGATCAGCTTCTATGACTTCAATTTCAGGGTTCAGCCGGCGCAGCAAGGCTGTATTGCTTGGGTGTTTGTCGATGCCGATAATCTCAAGCCCGTCGACACCCTTGAGGCGCGCAATAATATTTTGGCCCACCAGGCCCGCAGCGCCAGTTATGAGGATTTTCTTCATTATATCTCCATCCGATTGAAGATGCGACTGGGGATATTTCGGATAACCAGCATGATGTAACGCCAGAACCCAGGCGCATAGGCGACCGGCCCGCCGCGTAGCGCGCTGGCATGAACCACCGCCGCAATCTGCTCGGGCTTCGCCCAAAGAAGGCCGGTCCTATTCATGCCATCTGTCATCGGCGTTATTGTCGGACCGGGTTTTACCAGAACAGCCCGTGGCCCCTTGTTTGCAAAACGATGTGCAATACCTTGCACGAGTACCGCCAATCCGGATTTAGCCGCACCATAGATATAGTTAGCCCGACGCCCGCGATCCCCCGCAACCGATCCGATAACCACCAGGGCGCCCCTCGCCTGTCGCTCAAGCAAATCTGCCGACGCCAGGCACCAGGCGGCGGCAGAATTGAAATTGACCCTCAAAATCTCTTCAGCGCGTTCTGTGTCCCGCTCCGCCTCATGCTGATCACCCAGAATACCGTAGGCCAGGATAATATGATCGACACCACCGATCTGGTCGGCGAAACCCTGCAGCTGAGCAGCTGCGTCACTTGGCGTCGCGAGGTCGCAGGTAGCAATCTCAACGCGACCTGCACCGCGGCTCCTCAGATCGGCCGAAGTTTGTTCCAAACGGCCCATATCGCGACCGACAAGCAGAATGGATGCGCCTTCAGCGGCATAAATCCGCGCAGTCGCCATAGCGATGGAGGACGTAGCTCCCAAGAGAATAATTCGCAATTGTTTTTCCTTTAACCCTGAGTCACCCGCGTCCAAAAACCTGAACGAAATCCCGGATCGATATGTTTTGAGAAAAGATGCCAATCCGGATAACCGGCTTGAAATACTCTGGCCGGCATTCTGCCGTCCTTCGCGGGATAAAGGCGCCCTTTGGCCTCCATCACAATAGCATCCAGCCTGTCCATCAACTTTAGCGTCGTTTCTCCCCGATTGGGAAAATCCAATGCCAAAGTTGTGCCCTCGCGTGGAAACGAAAGCATCCCGGGCGACTGGATCGAACCAAATGTCTTAAGGACCGCAAGAAATGAGCCCTGTCCACTCGCAGAGATCGTTTTCAACATCTCATTCGTCGCGTCCGCCTGTACTGACGGAGGGACAACCGACTGGTATTGATACATGCCCCTTCTGCCATACATACGGTTCCAGCGACCGATCGAGTCCAGCGGATAAAAGAAAGGATAAATACCTGCTCTGGTTTTCCCGCTTTTCTTGCTGCCCCGGTGGAAGTAGGCCGCATTGAAAGCGCGAATGGAATAGCTGTTCATAGCAAAGCCCGGCAAACTAACAGGCATGGTGAGCGCGGTATTGCCGTTATCCAGCAAGCGGGAGCCAAGTTTGGCGTGGTTTCCACGCGTGAAAATCCCGCGCCCCAGCTTGTCGCCGCCAGAAAGGCAGTCAATCCATGAAACGCTATATTCAAAATCCGCCTCGCTCTCCTCGGCCAGACGAAAAAATTCTTTTGTATTAGCAAATGGGATGTTTTCAGCTTCAATAATAGCGCTCTGGATGGGTATGACCTCCAGTTCAGCCCATGTTATCAGCCCGGTAAGTCCCAACCCGCCAATTGTCGCTGCAAACAGGCCCGTGCTGTCGTCCGGACCCAATTCGATTTCCTGTCCGTCAGACCGCAGCAAGCCGATGCGCCTTACCCAGCGGCCTATCGTCCCGGTTCTGTGATGGTTTTTACCATGCACATCGTTCGCGATAGCGCCGGCTATCGTTACAAACCGGGTTCCGGGGGTCACCGGTACAAAGTATCCTTGATGCACAATGATCTTGAGGATCGTATCAATTGACAAACCTGCTTCTGCACGCAGAAGCCTGGTTTGAGGATCGAAGTGAATCATCCGGTCGAGAGCAGTCATGTCGATCAACCCTCCATCCGGGTTGAGGCCGCTATCACCATAGGAACGACGCAGACCGCATGCCAGCAGCGGGATATCCTGCTGACGCGCTGCATCCATCAATGCCGGCAATTCGTCTCGCCAACTCGGCTGCGACAACATATGACGCGTCCTCAGGACGCCGCCCCACGAACTAACGTCAGAGGTAGATGCAAAACGGCTCATAGCGCTGCCAGAAAAACGATTGCAATGACGACACCGAGCCCGATGCTCGTTTTGTCCCGGATGGCGAAGCTGACGGGATCGTCATTCATGCGGCCTCTATGCGCCAATATCCAGATGCGCCCAAGCCACATCGATAGAAGAACGGGAATGGCAGACAGGAATTCGGGACGAGCATATTCGTTGCCTGCCAGCATCTCCAGCAAGATGAAAATAACGAGAACAACGAGCGACGCCATTGCCGCGCTCACGCCGAGCGAAAGCGTAAGCGGCGCGTCTCCCACCTCATAACCCCGGCTTTTCAGACTGGCGGCACCACTGGTGGACGCCCGCACAATCTCGGTGTGTCGTTTCGCGACTGCCAGCGAAAAGAAAAAGAACACGGCAAATGTCAGCAGCCAGGCTGGGCGCGATTGCTCAAGCAACACGGCACCCATCACAACGCGTGATGTGAAGAGGAGGCCGATTATTAACGTATCGAGCAGAGGAATACGTTTAAGCCCAAGCGAATAGCTGCCTGTGACGACGAAATAACCCAAAAGCACCGAAGCGAATTGCAATGAAAGCAGGGCCGCGGCAACAAAACCCATGACAATAAGCGCCACAGCAAGCACGAAGCCAAATCTTATCGACAAACGGCCGCTGGCCATAGCCCGGTTGCGTTTCGACCAGTGCTGTCGATCCGCATGCAGATCGGCAATATCGTTCAAGAGATACGTACCGGATGTTACCGCCAGCAGGCAAAGGAACGCCAGAAGCGTTTCAACTATCAAAGCTGCATTTGCCCACTGATGCGCGAGGATCAACGGAACGAAAATCAGAACATTTTTTGTCCAGTGATGGACACGAATTGCCTTCAAAAACTCTTTCATCCCGATCGGCGGCGTGGAGAACTCGGCAATAATGGGCTTGTTTAGTTTTCTCGCCTTTGCGGCAACGCCGTCGCTCGCACCCGCCAAAACTATCGCATCCGCTGCGTCCCAAACCGACAGGTCTGCGCTGCTGTCGCCCACATAGATGAAACCGTCGGGAAAACGCGAGGCCAGATAGCTTGCTTTGGCTGGACCTTTCAGGTTGCTCTCGCTCGATCCAACCGCGGATTCGAATATGCCTACCTTCGCCGCAACGACATCGACGATCGTCTGGTCGGCAGCGGAACACAAATGCAGAGCATGCCCCTCACCCGCTCTCTGGCGCAACCAATTCACAAGATCCTCACGGAAAGGCAAAACAAGCGAAGTGAGATCAACTTGTTTGGCGATCGTAGCTTTAAGGACATGGCGACCATGTGAAAGGGTTGGCAGAGCCGACAACAGCGCAAAAGGTTTCCGGAACAACGAGAGCGCTGCGGCCTCATAAAGCGTATCCGACAGAAGAAGCGTTCCGTCCAAATCAACCACGATGGGTAAAGCGGACAGGGCGTCATTCGCTTTGGAACTCTGTCCCTCAGATGAAAGGTTGAAATTCATAATCGCCTTTGCTCTCTCGCGTCGCTTCGTTACCGCCTATACGAAAATAAGCGCCCTATTGCTATCCGCTCATTTACGGAATTGAAAATTGCGCCTGCAAACGAATTTCGAGCAACGCCGCCGCGAATAGGTCATCCATTACCTTGAATCAACCTGGCTCCAACTAGCTTGACAATTTCCAGCCCAAACGAGATAGCTCAGCGAGCTTGAAGCAGAAGGCAGCAGTTTAATGATGAAATTAATTAATCAGCGTTTGGCATTGGTGGCATTTGCCACACTGTGCATATCTGCCTTTTTTTCGCTTTATTACGTCAGTCAGCAGCCGCTCGATATGTATGCGTTTCGCCAGACGCAGACGGCGCTGACATCTTACTGGATTATAAAAGAAGGATTCACCTTCGCTTATCAAACACCGGTCGGTGGCAGACCTTGGGCGATACCGTTTGAGTTTCCGCTCTACCAGGGGCTGGTTGCCGTTATCGCAAAAACATTCGACCTGTCGCTTGATGTCGTGGGCCGCCTGGTAAGTTATCTGTTTTTATTGGCATGCCTCTGGCCGATTGCCGGAATCTTTCGACTTCTCAAGCTGAACCGCGAGACATTTTACATATTTGCAGCGCTGATCCTGTCTTCTCCCGTCTATCTATACTGGGGCCGGTCTTTCATGATCGAGACGACCGCGCTTTTCTTCACCATCGCTTTTTTATACTATTTTACGCTCGGCTTGCGTGAGGGCTTTACGGCCATTTGCAACGCTCTTTTGCTGTTGTGCGCCACGCTTGCCTTGCTACAGAAATCAACAACCGCATTGCCTGTACTCGTCGTGGCAGCGTTGATCTATGCTTACGTAACGCTGCGTCATGCAGAAGGATTTAAATCGCTCTTCAAATTGAGAGTTGTCGCCCCACCGGTTTTTGGTTTTCTGGTCCCGGTTGTGATCGCATACATCTGGGTTAAATTTACCGACGACCAAAAATCACTGAATTTATTGGGCGAATATTTGACATCTGCCCGGTTGAGCGCCTGGAACTGGGGCACATTCGCCGAGAGGTTCGCACCACCACTCTACGAAAAAGTCATCCTGATGCGGGTATTCGTCGGCAATATCGGAGCCGTCGTTGGATTGATATTGTTCATTTATTTTCCCATTTGGTGCATAAAGAAGGGCCGAAAAACTGAACTTGCGCTATTTAGCATCGCGCTCGCGCTTGGTTTTCTGCCGTTTTTCATGTTCCCCAATCTGCATATAGTACATACCTACTATCAGTCGGCCAACCTTGCTTTCCTTCTTTTCGCTGCTGCATTGGCACTTGGGACAATCTATAGCTATGCCCCAAAGGCGATCACTGGATTTTTTCTTTTTATCGTCGCATCGAACTACGTCTATTTCGGCATAAAATACTACCCGGCTATATCCCAGCGCTTTAGCAGCTATGATCGTGACATCGCAGTTGGGAAATCGCTTAAGAATGCTACGACAGAAGACGGACAGTTTATCGCACTCGGAAACGATTGGAGCTCGACATTTTCCTATTTTGCGGAGCGTAAATCTTTCACAATTCCTGACTGGCTCACCCAAACGGGCGATGTTTTGGCAAATCCGGACAAATACCTCGACAAAGACAAGCTTGGTGGCTTCGTGTCCTGCAGCAAGAACACTCAAGATGCCGCCCTATTCGCCGACTTTGTGTCGCAAAGAAAATGGAATACCGCTGTTGTCAACGACTGCAAAATCGCATTCCCCGGGACTGCGTTCAACGACGAAGGCGCGGTTACCACGGAATGCCACGGTGCTATCGATATCCGCGAGATCGCTGAGGAAAATGGCGTTCGTATTGCCAAGCTGGCCGGCTGGGTTATCCCCGCAGATGGTGACAGCAACGTCCGTGAGCGGATCTATGTTCAACTGCCCGCATCTGATGGCAAACCAACGTATGTCGAGGCTTTGAGAACACCGCGGGACGAGGTTAATTCGCAGCTGAAAATGCCGCTGTACAATTTGAGCGGATTTTCAGTGCTGGTACCGTTTGCAGAAGGTCAGGGCATAGAAGATGTCGCCGTCGTCCGTTCGCGAGGAGACGTCAAAAACATCTGCCGACTACAACACTAAAAGAACCCGGCGGTACCTCAGGACGACAGAGCGATTCTGACTGATTGATGCAGATCGGAACCATTTTGACTTTGGCTTGGATCACCATCGAGGCAAATACCGGAGTATTGCAGTGCAGAGACCAGCAGGATTTCCATCTTTTCTGACCTTGCCGGCTCTGAAAACTACGAAGGCAAGCTCGTCGCCGAATGCAGATTCTTGGTAGTCTAAGCGCCATACGGTCGACAAAGAACGATGTAGCGTGATTCTCCCAGCTGCGGATCGAGCTCTGTCCGCCGCTCCTGCCCGAGGGTCCCTGACGAATACCTCTGGCGGCAGATTGGCAGGTCGAGTGCACCCCATTTAACCGGACAAGTCGGCTAGTTTGATTTAGCCCCGATGAACTGCCGAGGGGAAGCCATCTTGAGCGCGGAATGCGGATGGATTTGAACTGATGGGGTGGATGCCCCCTTCCGGCCGGCATCGGCGTATGATGCCTGCCTAGCGCCATTGTGGCGCTCACGGAGGGAAAGCAGATGACACAGGTGCATATCCTTGCGATCGACCTCGCGAAGCGGAGCTTCCAAGTCTGTGGAACGGATCGCGGCGGGGCGGTTCTATTTAACCGAGTTCTCTCGCGAGCTCGACTATTGCAGCTTTGGAACGAGCAGTTGCCATGCGTTGTCGCGATGGAGGCTTTTACCACCAGCCATTTCTGGGGCCGCGTTGCTAAAGGCTGTGGCCATAATGTGCGGCTAATTCCGCCGATCTATGTGAAGCCGTTCGTCAAACGACAAAAGAACGATGCGGCCGATGCAGCGGCGTTCGCGGAGGCTGCACAACGACCGAACATGCATTATGTCGAGGTCAAGAGCGCTGAACATCAAGCCCGAGCGGTGGCGTTTCGAACGCACCAGTGCTTCGTGCGCCAGCGTACCCAGCTCATCAATGCGCTGCGTGGGCATCTTGGCGAATTCGGGGTCATCGTTGCTCAAGGACCCGCCAATCTCACTACGGTAGTGGGAATTCTGGCCGATGACACAAATGATCTTCCTGCTGGAGTTAGAGAGATTGGCCAGCTTTACCTGGACCAGATCAGGCTGCTGACCGAGAAAATCGACGGGCTGATGCTGAAACTTCGAGAAGCGACCAAAGCGAATGAAGAAATGCGTCGACTTTGCACTGTTCTCGGCGTCGGACCCGTGACCGCCGGAGCGATCCTCGCGTTTGCTCCCGATCTTCGCGCATTTAAGAGTGGCCGGAATTTTGCTGCCTGGCTCGGCCTCGTACCCCGCCAGCATTCAACGGGAAGAAAGACCCGGCTGGGAGGCGTTAGCAAGATGGGGCAAACGGATATCCGTAAATTGCTCATCGTCGGCGCCATGAGCCTGATCCGCTGGATCGTACGTAAGGGCGTGTTGCCGGATAATTGGCTAGGAGGCGTTATGGGACGAAAACCGCGAATGGTCGCGGCTGTCGCACTCGCAAACAAGATGGCCCGCATCATCTGGGCGATGATGACTAGGGAGCAGAATTACAGAATGGCGTGATCCGCTGTTCTTCTCGAAGAACAAGGCGGTGAATGCCTGGGGCCAAAAGCCCCGGTGAGAAGATCGACTGACGGAACGATGCGGAAAGGACTTCAATGTTCAGAATGGGGTAAACCAGTCCCGGCGCTCGAGCACAAAGCTCTCTGAACCGATGTGGCCTCTGTTCTTCGAACTGCATCCCGGCCCGTGGCTAATCAGGCCACATCAAGAGGCCTGACACACGACCGATAGAATTCCTCGTTCGCTGACTGCCGTCAAAAAATCTTCTTGCCAAACCGGGGGCATCCACACACGCCATAATGCTATTGCCAGTTTGCCAGCCAAGGCGACTATTCCGATCTTCCCGGACCGACTTCCATGCCCCGAGAAGCGGGAGCGAAACCATCGCGTCAGCTGGCTTTGCGGTTGGTACTTTAGCCAGCACCAGGCCAGTTCGACGAGCATCACTCGAGCCTGTTTGTTTCCGGCTTTACTGATGCCTTAATCCCGATGGACGTCCCCACTGGAATAGGGGCTGGGTGACAGTCCGAGGTAAGAGGCCAGATGCTTTCGGTTCTTGAATGTTCTATGGAACACTTTGACGACCAACTGCGTGGCGCCGGCTTCACCGATGCCGTCAAGCTGCTTCAGCACCCTGATCTTCGCGTTGCCGTTGATGGCTCCTTCGGTCTCGCAAGCCTGAATGCGCTCCTTCTCCAAGCTCTTGAGCTGCGAGTGCACGAGATCGAGCCGTTCAAACTGGCGGCAAAGCTCACGGAAGATGAACCGCCCTAATTCCCTGTCATCGCCGGTCCGGATATTCGAAAGTGCCTCCTTCCAGCGTCCTCCCCAAAGACCTGGAACAGAGCGGATACCGTGGAGCACAAGCAAGGCGCGGATACGATTGACGTGCCGCGTGCGCTCCTTCTTCAATTGCGTGCGTTCCCGAGAAAGACGCTTCGCGTCTTCCTCCGCGACTGAGGGCAGCCGAACAGGTCGACAAACCGATCTGTCTCCGAGCAGATATGCCTTAAGCGTGAACACCATCGCTTCGACATCGACGCGATCTGTCTTCACACGTCGGCCTCGTCGCGAAACCAGAAAGCTGGATGGGTCGAGGATTGTAGTATCGATGTCGCGATCGATAAGAAAACGGGCAAGCCAGAAGCCATCATAACCCGCCTCGAAGCAGACCCGCATCGACCCCAAGGCACATCCGGCATGCGACCGAGCTCGTGCCAGGCTTTCGATCCGTCCGAGTGCCGACAGAAGAGCTTCGGCATTACCGCCGGCTACTGCCGTAGTCTGAACCGTATCTGAGCCGGGCAGAAGATAACCGATCAGCCATGTGCGTTGGCTGAGTTCAAGGGCGACATAGCAATCGTTGGCACGTTCGGCGCTCATGATCATCCTCCTTAAAAAGCGGAGGCAGATTATCAAGCTCCGCGGCGAGCTTGCATAGGATCTATAATGAGTTTCGGCCGCATGGTGCGATCGGCAATAAGGTGCCGATCTCGCTGATGAACGGCTCATCGGCACCCCCGCCGAACTGAGCCAAAACCCCGGAAAATTCCAGCTCCCGCTGGCCCAAAAACGGGAGCACCTCACCCAATTCGACAGAAAGAAGATAGGTCAAGCTCGTAGCAATAGGATGATTGGCCCCAATCTCCAGATCTCGCTCTGCTGACAGATCGAAATGTCCGCGTACGGATAATGCTTTCATTATGCTGACCATAATAAGATCTTCCGCGTATTACGAATAGTATCTATGCGCATAAATATATATATGGCATATTAGAATCAAACATTTCAATTAAATAGTAGAAACAATTATTTATCAAAAATATATGTCAAATCAAATTAATATTGTAATATTGTAGTGTTT
>NZ_JBNWDU010000003.1:264334-662636 GCF_053521725.1 Agrobacterium sp. CG160-95
AAAATTAATTACGAAATAAATGTAATAATCAAGATAAATGAATAATTATTTTCAATTCACCCGCGATAATTAGAAATAAAATACTCAAACTCGATCAAAAATTGATATTGAAATGCCAATCCTGTTTCGCTTTTGGCCCATACCCCCACGCCGATATTGACAGACATAAAGCGGGAGACTATTTGCTAGCCACGCATACGGGTCCCATAAAGCTTCCCGCAGAAGCGTTTCGTCCCGACACGACGAGCAGGGCGGCGCCGGAATATTTAGACCTGCGCGTCGGATATTGCGAAATCTATGTCGGCTTAAGAAAGCGCCCGCAACGCCGATTGACCAGTGCAACAAGGTGAATACAAGTGACATGCCGACTAGGTGACACTACAATTACCTTTGCCAAGGGGCAGTGAGTAGGCCTTGTTTCGGAACTTTATTTATCTTGAATTCGCAAGGATATCGCAGTGATCGGATCATTTTTGTCGCCAGACGACAAAAAGCTGCTAACGCGGCTCTTTAAGGAAAACTTCAAAAAACACGTTGGATGGTATTCCGCGGCAATCGTAGCGATGCTTGTTGTCGCCGGCACGACCTCCCTCAGCGCCTGGATCATGCGCGATATCGTCAACAGTGTTTACCTGAAGCAGGGCTTCGATGTCGTTCTGGAGATAGCCTTTGCGGTAGCGGCCATCTTTATCGTCAAGGGCCTCGCCACCTTTGTACAGAGCTACTATCTCAGCAAAGCCGGGAACAGCATCGTTGCCGAGCAGCAACGCAAGATTTACGATCGGCTTTTGAAGCAGGGGGTTTCCTTCTTTCAGAACTTGCCGTCGTCCGAATTGCTCGTCCGTGTCACCTATAACGCGCAGGCTGCCCGCAGCGTCATAGATACCATTGTCACTTCCTTTGTACGCGATCTGTTTTCTCTCCTTGGATTGATCATCGTGATGTTCGCCCAGAATTTTCTTCTGAGTGCGATTTCCATGATTATCGGACCTATTGCGATTTTCAGCGTTCGGCTGGTGTTGCGGCGCGTGCGCAAGATCATGGAGGCCGAACTTGCTTCGCTCGGGGAAATCGTCAACGTCGTGCAGGAAACCAGCATCGGCGTTCGCGTCATCAAGGCGTTTTCGCTTGAGAAGCTGATGCGTCAGCGCATGAACAAGGCGGTATCTGACGTCGAGCAGCGCGCCAATGGGATTGCGAAGCTCGAAGCGGCTACCAGCCCGATCATGGAGACATTGTCCGGCCTCGCCATTGCGGTCGTCATTGCCGTGTCCGGTTACACCGTTCTTGAAAAAGGTGGTTCACCGGGCGACCTGATGGCCTTCATTACTGCCCTCCTTCTCGCCTATGAGCCGGCCAAGCGTCTTGCACGTATGCGAGTTCAGATCGAAGGCGGTATGATAGGTGTGCGGATGATGTTTGAGGTGCTGGACGCTCCGCTGACGCTCACGGAGAAAAAGGACGCCCTGCCTCTTCCCAAGGCCAGCGGCGATGTTGAACTCAAGAACGTCAGCTTCGAATATGTTTCAGGCCAGCCGGTTCTGAAGGATGTCAGCGTCCTCTTCGAGGGTGGCAAGATGACGGCGCTGGTCGGCCCCTCCGGCAGCGGCAAGTCGACGATCATCAACCTTATAATGCGTCTTTATGATCCGCAAAGCGGTTCCGTCGAGATCAACGGAATGGATTTGCGCGATGTGTCCTTTGCCAGCCTGCGCGAGCATGTTTCTTACGTGGGCCAGGAAACCTTCCTCTTCTCGGGAACGGTGAAGCACAACATTTCTGTTGGTCGCGACAACGCTACCGATGAGGAAATCATTGCTGCGGCAAAGGCGGCCAATGCGCACGATTTCATCATGAAGATGCCGGAGGGTTACGACTCAAAGCTCGGCGAAAACGGCTCCGGTCTGTCTGGCGGCCAAAGGCAGCGTGTTGCGATCGCCCGCGCCATGCTGAGAGATGCGGACATATTGATCCTCGACGAAGCAACGAGCGCGCTCGATTCGGAATCCGAAGCGCTTGTCCGGGACGCGCTTGAGCGGTTGACGTTTAACAAGACGTCGATTGTCATTGCTCACCGGCTCTCCACGATCAACCGCGCCGACAAGATCGTCGTCATGGATAATGGTCAGGTTGTGGAGCAGGGAAGCCGTCGCGAGTTGCTCGCAACAGATGGTCTCTACAAGCGCCTGCACAGCATCCAGTTCGATGCGGACGTAGCCTAAGTCAAACATTTATCGGGCGGCATTGCCGCCCGATCCTTATTGAACATCTCCGTGATATCACGTGCTTTCGGCCGGTTGACGCCGATTACCAGGCGATTTCCATATCGCTCGCTGCCCTCACCAGAAGCGGCAGAATTTCCGCCACACGCTCATCGGTCAACCGCGTGAGCGGCGCGGCAACGCTCATGGTGCCGACAACTCCCTTATCCTGACGGATGGCAACTGCGATTGCCCCTACCCCTTCCTCGGCTTCGCCAACCGCACGGCCGTAACCGAGGCGAGAAACAGCGTCCAGTTCCTTGTTGAGCGCTTCAATCGTGTCGATGGCGTTGGCAGCCTGCTGGCCGGGTTGGCCAAGTCCGGCCTCGAGCGCAATCCTGAGCGCCCGCTCCCTTTCGAGGCTGGCCAGCCATATCTTGCCGTTCGCCGTAGCGTAGGGAACGATGCCGGCGCTCATATCGGGCTCGAATACCAGACCGGAACGGCGGCCGCGCGCCGAGCCGACCCACACGAGAGTGTTGTTCTGCACGGCGGTCAGGCGAACGAGTTCACGGGTGCGCTCCGCAAGATCGTCGAGGATCGGCTGGCGCAGATCCGATACCTGCAGACGCGCCAGCTGTTTCTGACCCACCAGCGCCATGCGCATGGTCAACGCATAACAATCGCTTTCCTGGCTCTGCCACGCCCAGCCGTTGTCGATGAGCGATGTCAGGATACGGTGGCAAGCGCTTTTGGGAATATCGAGTTGGTGTGCGACATCGGAAAGCTTCAGCGGCTCCTCGGCCAAGGCAAGGAGCTCCAGCATGGCGATCGTCCGCTCGACACCGCCGCTTGGTACATTGATCGTCTTTTCCATCTCACTCTCCGGTCGACGTGCACGGCCACTATCGGGAGGGAACCCCAAGGCGATGCGAAAATAGGCTGTTGCGGCGTCTTTGGCTTCAACGAAAACCAGGAGACGCCGCCGGTTCAGGCATGGCGCTGCAGAATGCCGCGCGATAGGAATATCTCGGTGATCTCCTCGGATTTTTCGATAAATTCCGGCTCGCGCCGTGCCGCCAGTCCACGCGGACGCGGCATGTCGATCTCCAGCACTTTTTCAATTCGGCCCGGCCGCGGCGTCATGACTATGACGCGGTCCGCCAGAAGAACCGCCTCGTCGATGGAATGGGTGATGAACACCACCGTCATACGATTTTTCAGCCAGAGAGCTTCAAGGTCGATACGCATCTGTTCGCGCGTCAGCGCATCCAACGCACCGAAAGGCTCATCCATCAGCAAAAGCCTGGGCTGAAGCAGAAGCGCACGCGCAATGGATGCGCGCTGTTTCATGCCGCCGGATAGTTCGTGCGGATATCGATTGGCAAAGTCTTTCAGGCCAACGGATTGAAGAAGCGCCAATGCGTGGGGTCCCAGTTCCTCACGGTTTCTGCCGGTCATTTCGGCCGGGAACAGAACATTGTCGATAATCGTTCTCCAGGCCAGAAGCACGTGATTCTGGAAAACGATGCTCATGCCGGGCGGCGGGTTATTTGAAACATCGCCAAAAACGGAAATCTGGCCGGTGCTGGCGCGCGAAAGCCGTGAGATCAGCCGCATCATCGTTGATTTGCCGCAGCCGGAAGGGCCGACAATTGCCACGAACTCCCCGTCGCCGATCGTCAGGTCGAGCTTTTCCAGCGCCACGACCGGCGCATCCGGGTGCCCGAAATATTTACTGACACCCTCCAGCAAGACGCCCTGCTCATAGGTCTTCCTTTCGGTTTTCTTCTGCAACATGCACTCCTCCCGCTGCATTCCAATCCTCTTGTCCTGCCTGAATTACCACTTGACGAAACATCAGTCCATATGGAACATTGTTCCAATATTAAAATTGCGCGGTGAACGGCCGGGCAATTTCGGGAGGAAACATGTTTTCGAAAGTCATGGGGGCCGTCAAAGGCCAAGTCCACACGATGGCCAGTCTCGTGGGCGCAGGGGTCGTGTGGGAGATTGCGGTGAGAGCGCTCAAGGTGCCGGAATATATTCTGCCGGCCCCGAGCAGAGTGTTTGCGGACCTTTTTAACAATATACCGCTCGTGTTCACGGCATCGCTTTATACGCTACAACCGATGGTGCTGGGCTTTCTGGTGGCGGTGGTCATGGGAACGCTTCTTGCGCTTCTGGTGGTCTATTCGCGTCCCTTCGAGGCGATATTTTACCCGCTGCTGGTGATCCTGCAAATCATCCCGAAGATCGCCATCGCACCGCTTTTCATCATCTGGGTCGGCTTCGGCCTGCCGTCCAAAATCCTGCTGGTCTTCCTGCTTTCCTTTTTCCCGATCGTCGTCAACTCCATCGTGGCCTTCAAATCCATTGAGCCGGAGGTCTACGATCTCGCCAAAAGCTATCGAGCCGGACGCCTGAAGATTTTCTGGAAAGTGGAACTGCCGGGCGCCCTGCCCTCCCTTTTTGCGGGATTTAAGGTCGCTGCCGCACTTTCGGCCACTGCAGCCGTGGTGGCGGAGTTCGTCGCCTCCGATAACGGGCTCGGATATCTGCTTCTGAATTACAACGGCAACATGAACACCAGCATGACCTTCGCCGTCATCATCGTGCTGAGCCTGCTTGGCCTGCTTCTCTACGGGATTGTGGAATTGATCGAGCGCTTTGCCATCCCCTGGCATGTTTCCCAGCGCCGAGATGATTTCACCGTGGGCAAGAGCACGACCTGAACCAGGACTTTAATTAAAAAGGGAGGATAAAATGTTTAATACAATGAAGAAAACACTGGCGGGCGGCGTGCTTGCCCTTACCGTCGGCCTGGCGGGTGTGCAATCGGCCGCAGCCGAAGACAAGGTGACACTCCGCCTCAATTTCCTTTTGAGTGGCGTCCACACCATCTTTTATTACGGCGCCGAAAAGGGCTTCTACAAGGATGCCGGCATTGATCTGCAAATCGGCGAAGGTCAGGGTTCGGCACGCACCGTTCAATCCGTCGCAACCGGCGGCGATATGTTCGGCATTGCCGATGGCGGCAGCGTGATTGCCGGCGCTTCGAAAGGCGCGCCTGTCAAATCCGTGCTTGGCCTGCTCAATACCTCGCCTTATGCGATGACGTTCCGGGCGGATTCCGGCGTGAACTCCATAAAGGACGTGGAAGGAAAGACGGTCGCCGCCAGTGCCGGCGAAGCATCTCTCGCCCTCTTGCCAGCCATCTGGAAGAAAAACGGCGTCGACTCCTCCAAGGTCAACATTCTGAATGTGGATGGCCCCGGCAAGATCATCGCCATCATGCAGGATCGCGCAGCAGGCATCCTCGGCGGGCTTGAAAACCAGGTGGTGGTTCTGAATTCCAAAGGCCTGCAACAGAAGGTGTTTTCCTTTGCGGAACTCGGTGTGAACACGCAGGGCCTGACCATCGTCACCAACACGAAGCTCATCGACAACAATGGGGACCTCGTCAAACGTTTCGTCGCGGCATCGCTGAAATCCATCGAAGCGGCCAAGGCCGATCCTGATGCGGCGGTTGCGGCAGCGGTCAAGGAAAAGCCTACCGGCGATCCGAAACTCCTCAAAGAGCAGCTTGAAATCTCGCTCAAGCTTCTGCCGTCGCCCACGGCACCCTCCGCACCGCTCGGAGAAATGGCTGTTGCCGACTGGCAGCAGACACTCGACCTGATGAAGGAATATCAGGACATCAAGACCGATATGCCGGCAAACGCCTTCTTCACCAACGGCCTGATCGCCAAATAAGCACGGATGCTCCCAGTCCGGCGGATGCCGCCGGGCTGGCACGCGGAACAATGGTTTGAAACATGTCCACATATTATGATTTAGAGGGCAAGGTGGCGGTTGTTACCGGCGCTGCGGGCGGCTTTGGCACCGCCATCAGCCAGCGCCTTCGCGACTGCGGAGCGACGGTCGTCCATTGGGACCTGCCAGCCTGCGTAAAACAACACCAGTTTGCCGGCCTTCCGTCATCCGGTGTCGACATTACCGAACCTAAAAGCATCGACGTGGCTGCCGCCGAGTTGCGCAGCCAATTCGGCAGGCTCGATATTCTTGTCAACAATGCCGGCATTGTCGGCAATGTCGCGCCGCTTTGGAAAATCCCGGTGGAGGAATTCCGTCGGATCATCGACGTCAATCTCATCGGTTCGTTTCTTGTCTGCCGTGCCCTCGTACCGCTGATGATCGAGACGGCGAAGAGGAGCCGCGCCGGCCGCATCGTCAATGTCGCTTCGATCCAGGCAAAAGAGGGCATGCATCAGGCCGCCGCCTACAGCGCCGCCAAGGCGGGGTTGGTGGCGCTGACGAAAAGCCTCGGCAAGGAACTGGCGACATCGGACATCCTCGTCAACGCCATCACACCCGCCGCTTCCTTGACGGCGATGAGCATCGACGCGCCGAAGGAACGGCTGGACGATATTCTCTCGCGCATCCCGATGCGCCGTTTTCTCGAACCCGCCGAGGTCGCCAATATGGTGGCCTGGCTCTCTTCTTCCGAATGCAGTTTTTCGACCGGCGCGGTTTTTGACCTGTCCGGCGGTCGTGCAACATATTGAGGTAACCTATGTCTCTTTTGGGAAAAGCCGTCGTCGCCATCTGGAACGACATCTTGCCGGAAGGCCGCGAAAACTTCATCGAATGGCATAATCGCGAGCATATTCCGGAACGCGTGGCGATCCCCGGCTTCCTGCGCGGACGCCGCTATGTCGCCGAACAGGGCACGCCGGAATATTTCACGCTCTACGAAGCGGCGGACGCACAGGTGCTGGTTGGCCAGCCCTACCTGGAGCGGCTGAACAGCCCCACGCCCTGGACTAAAAAATCGACCGCCGACTTTCGCAACACGACGCGCGGCGTGTGCAACACCGAATACTCCCATGCATGTGGTGACGGCGGCTTTATCGCCACCTTCCGGTTTGATGCCGCCGATGAGCGGAAGGCAGCGTTGCAATATGCGCTATTAGAAGCGCTGACCGAGATCGGCAAACTGAACGGCGTCAGCGGCGTGCACCTGTGCATTGCGGACAATGGCGCAAGCAGCCTTGCGACAGCAGAGCGAAAGGGTCGGCAGGTGGGCGTGCCCAACTGGATCATCCTCATCGAAGGCGGCTCCGCCCTTTCCGTAACGAACGCCAGCGACGCGTTGGCACCTAAACTGTCGAAACAGGAGTTGACGGGGTCGGTGGAAAGCGGGCTTTACCGGCTCGAATTTTCGCTGGGCGAAAACGCCCTTCAGCAATCGGCAGCATAAGGAAAACAGCATGAAACTTCTCCGTTGTGGCCCATCCGGTCATGAAAGGCCGGCAGCAATCGATGCCGATGGAAATATCCGCGATCTCTCTTCCGTTATCACCGACATCACCGGTCAGACGCTTTCGCGCCGTTCCCTGGCTGACCTTGGCAAAATCGACCTCTCGTCACTTCCCATCGTGTCACCAGATGTCAGGATCGGCGCCTGTGTCGGCGCAGTCGGAAATTTCGTGGCAGTCGGCCTGAATTACAGCGACCACGCACTCGAAACCAACACGCCGATCCCGGAGGAGCCGGTGCTGTTCAACAAACACACCTCCTGCATTTCCGGGCCGAATGATCCGATCGTGCTGCTGAAGGATTCGGAAAAAACCGACTGGGAAGTGGAAATCGCTTTCGTCATCGGCGAGCCCGCCTACAATGTCAGCGAAGAGGACGCGCTTTCCGTTGTCGCCGGTTATTGCGTCTGTCACGACGTTTCGGAGCGCGCCTTCCAGATCGAGCGCGGCGGCCAATGGACAAAGGGAAAAAGCGGGCCTGGCTTCGGCCCGCTCGGCCCATGGCTCGTCACCCCGGACGAGGTCGACGATGTGCAAGACCTCGGACTCTGGCTCGATGTCAACGGCCAGCGCATGCAGACCGGATCGACCGCGAAGATGATCTTTCCTATCGCCACTCTCGTCTCCTATATCAGCCGCTTCATGCGCCTCTTGCCAGGTGACGTGGTTACGACCGGTACACCACCGGGCGTCGGCCTTGGAATGAAGCCGCCGGTCTTCCTGAAAGCCGGAGATGTCGTCGAACTTGGCATTGATGGCCTTGGCAAGCAGCGCCAAATCGTGACAGCATTCGGCCAATAGACAGAATGAGGGATGATGATTGGAATGACGGCGATCGAGAAACTGGCCCAGGACCTTGTGAAAGCAGGCCTGAACAGCAGCAAAATTCCGCTGGCGTCAATCGAGGTGGATGGCCTCGCTCCAGACAGCCTTGAAGATGCCATGGCCGTTCAACGCGCTTTCGTTGAAGCTTCAGGCAAAACGGTGGGGGGCTGGAAGCTGGCGATCCGGCCGGACGGGAACGCGGTTGCTGCGCCGATGGTCGATTGTTACGGCGTCGATGAGGATAACGTCGCGTCTTTTACGGGAAGAGACATTGAAGGCATCGAAGTAGAAATCTGCTTCACCCTCGCCTCCGATATTCCTGCCGCAACGACGGCCCCGTTCAGCAGAGCCGATATACTGACGCATATCGACGCCGTTCACCTCGGCGTCGAGCTTCTCGGCTACCGGCTGGTGGAAAAGAACCAGGTTCCCTTCCCGCTTTTTCTGGCGGATCGCCTTGCCAATCGCGGATTTGTTCTCGGGCCGGAAATCGACGCGGCAATCGTTAATACCTTTGCCGACAATACCGGGGATCTGCCGCATCTGACGGTGACCGAAGGTACAGAGCTTCGTTTCGATGCGGTGGTGAAACACCCCAATATCGATCCGCTCGCCCCGCTTATCGCTTTCGCCAATTCCCCCCTCAACAGGAATGGAACGCTGAAGCGCGGACAGATTGTCACCACCGGCAGTCTTTGTGGTGCAATAACAAGCAACCTTGCAGCCGACACCTATATCGATATGAAACCGGTCGGGGCTTTCACACTTTCATGCTCTTGATCGTCGCCTGCCGCCATAGACGCGGATAGTGCTTCCGCGTCTATGGCGATTTTGGTCAAGACGTTACGGATCTAAGGCGTCATGTTTCGAAGAACCCCTTTCGGGCTGCTTCATATCCCGTCGGCCAATCTTCGTCCGGCGATCCTATCCGGCTTTCGTCGTCGCCGTCGTGTCCACGCGGCCCGAAAACCAGTTGGCCAGCAACGCGCCGGAGATGTTGTGCCAGACACTGAAGATGGCGCTGGGAACGGCTGCGAGCGGCGAGAAATAGGCTGTCGCAAGAGCGGCACCGAGACCGGAGTTCTGCATTCCCACCTCGATGGCGATTGCCTTGCGTTTGGCGAGTGAGAGGCCGGTCGCCTTTGCCGCGAAATAGCCCAGCAGATAACCGAGCCCATTGTGAAGAACCACGACCGCAAAGATCATCAGGCCTGACTGCACGATCGCGCCCTTCGATGCGCCGACAACCGCCGAGACGATCAAAACGATACCGATGACGCTCACGAGCGGCAAAGCCGGCACGGCCGCCTTGACGACACCCGGCAAAAGTTTCTGCAAGGCGGCACCAAGGGCCAGCGGCACCAGAACGACCTTGACGATGCTCAGGAACATTGCCCAGCCATCAACCGGCAGGAACTGGCTGGCGAACAACCACACGAGGAATGGCGTCACCAAGGGAGCAGCAAGCGTCGTCACTGACGTGCAGGCGACGGAAAGGGCGACATCGCCCTTCGAAAGATATGTCATGACATTGGACGATGTGCCGCCCGGGCAGCAGCCAACTAGGATGACACCCGCTGCCACTTCCGGTGGCATCGGGATTAGCAGAGTCAGCAGCACCGCAAGTAACGGCATGATGAGGAACTGCCCGAGCACACCGATGGTGACATCGACAGGGCGCTTTACGACTTCACGAAAATCATCGACCGAAAGTGTGAGCCCCATGCCGAACATGATGATCGACAGAAGCGTGACGATCCACGGTCCAATCTGCTTGAACGTATCTGGAAAATAAAAGCCGAGCACGGCAAACAAGATGACCCAGACCGCAAAGGTTTTGCCCACAAAAGCCGAAACGGCTGCCAGCGATTTCATGTCTACACTCCCAAAATGAACATGAAACCCCCTCTAGACTCCTAGGATGCTCTGTCAAGGTCATTACGCCGTTGCTACAACCTCGCGATCAAAAACGATACGTCGCAAATCCCGGAAGATCGAATACCTCTAGGTCAACAAGCTCAGTTGGCCAAATCTAGCCAACATTCACCGCAACATCTGCCCCACCAAATATGAAGCCAGATTGGCTGCAAAACTCATCGGGACGCAACCATATCTAGCGCGACTCGAATTTTCATTTGGCCTTGCTTACGGGAATGCTAATCTTATCAGCGACTTCGATCCGCCTCCCCGAAAAAGCGCGCCTGGGCGCATAAGGATCATGACGGCCTATGTCATCGACGCCAACGGTCTTGTTTCGAACCGAGGCAGGTCCATAAGCCGCATCCCGTGGACTTCATTTCGGTTCATCTTCACTATACGAGTGGCGTCGGCACCACTGGGTTACCAGTCTACAGCGCGTCTGCGGACGCTTATCGCGGCAAGCGCCAGCAGCGTTAAGAAACCTGGGTGATGTAGACAAGCGAGCCGCGACCGAATCCCGTTTGCTCGAGGAAATGACGGCCACCCATGCCGACCAAAACGAGACGATGAACAGGATTGAAAGAATAGGTTGTACCCTGTGGTTCATCACGCTGCGGTGGCTGCGACCTGAGCTCAAACGAGTTTGTGCTACGGGTGAAGCTCAGTCGCTGGCGTTCGCGGCCTGTTCGAGCTTTTCGATGTGCTCGCGGCAGAGCGTCTCAACCAGCTTGTGAAGTTCCGCGGTCCGCTCCAGAAGCCAGGTGAGCGCCTCTTCGGAAACCTCGAAACGCTTCGAATAGCGTGCCTTGACGTAGGCCTCATTCAGAATGTTGTACCACGTGGTAAATCGCTGACGGTCGCGCGGCCAGATGTCGATCAAACGGTGATCACGACCTTCGGAAAGTCCACGCAGGAATTTGAGATTGTGCGACGCAGGGGAATAGTTTGTCAGTGTCAGGAGGTAGCAGTTGTAGGCGCTCTCCACTGCCTGATGGAGATTGAAGGCCGCTAGGTGCAGGTTACCTTTCGCAACGAGATATTTTGCCACATCAGCGAAATCTCGCGCATCCGGGAAGTGCCGCAAAAAATGATCTTCTGCCACCCTGAGTGCATCGGCAGGGCTGAGTTGTTTCGCCTCTGCGAGCGGCCGATCGTCGAATTCGTAAAGAACAACACCTTCGCGGGCGAGATCAACGAAGAAGTATTGGCCATCATTTAGGAAATTACTGATTTCGCGAGCGCCGTGCACGATGAGGCCCACGGGCGTCTCGATCTCCTTGTCCCACATCAGCCGGTCTGTTGTCTTGTCCCAGTATTTGGGATCGACAAGTTCCTTGTTGCTGACGATGACAAGGATGTCGAAATCCGAGCGATAGCCTTTCGACGTATGCGGTTCATCCACCCAGGTGCCACGCGCGTAAGAACCGAACAGAATGATTTTGAAAATCCGTCCATCCTTCTTGGCGTCCGACTTCGAGCGCTCCACCAGATCAGCAAACTCTTCCTGAATAATTCCGACGACGCGCGCGAGCTCGCGCTGCTTTCGTTCCGGCAAATGTTCAACGCTGGTCTTCATGTCTGCTCCGTTTCTGGACGGTATCCTCTATGGGCCATTGTAAACTTCTTTGAAACTCCGATTTTTGGTCGCCGCCAATCGGATGCTTGTCTCCCGCTAGCGCAATCTTCCGGCGCGTTGTCTGCGCCCTCACCCGTTTGTCCAGTCGCGCCAGCAAACCCAATCCTCGTATCGTCCACCCCTTGTCCCCCGCCACTGATCAATCGTGCGATCGGTTTACGCATATCGCCCTCCCCTGATTGACGCGCTTGTGTCCCTATTCAAACACGAGCAATTGCCACTTGGCGACTACTACTTTTAGTAGTAGAAATGCCTCGTGGAACGTGATATTGCGGGCGCTTCCGGCGCGGGTCTTGCCTCATGCCTTGTCAGGACCGGCATCCTCCCAGCGCACCCCATGCTGAACCGGATGGAATTGCCGCTGGATATGATATTCGTCCCAATTTCCTGATGGATCGGTTCATAGTTTAGGGAACAAAATACCCGGGGCCGATAGGGCCACAACCTACGCATAAACCCAGGAAGCACAACACCTTGCAGTAGAAGATATATGTCGATTGCATCGACATATTAAATCCCACATGTCGACTAAATAAGGAAATATCGACATGGCCTGCTGCCGGTTTATGGGACACGGGGTTAAGCTAATCCCAGCTTGTTTTCAAATTCCAAAGGGCTGATATAGCTCGGTGTCCACGAAACCGGCAGCAGGCCAGTTCTTCATCCATGGAACGCCGATCTCAGATTAGGCGGCAGCGAGTAACGTGGGGGCACACCACCGGTTACCTTCCAGCTTGCCATCACAACGATGTCCACACTGCCGAAAAAAGTAGTTTCAGGAAAATTGCTATCAGCTTACGCGCTATTGGCATTTTTTTCACAGGTCAAAACAAGAACCTCCTGGCAAATGAACACGAGAATTGCATACCTTCTGTCCTTCGGGAGTGCCATGTAACTCGTCCAAAAGCCTGCTCAAGATTGTCCTGACGTCGTCATCACCGTTGTGCTCGATATAAAACCGGGACAGATTTTTACCGGTTTCCTGTCGTTGGGCCCGTAGCAGATACGCTGTCGCAGTGGTCCAGAAACCGGGAGTGTCCTCCGGAAGCGACTCCGGAAGTTTTGCTAGACCGCGGCGCGAAATCTTCAAGCTGAGCAGCGTATTGTCGGTCTCCAGGATAGTGCCGAGAAGGAAGAAAAATGCACGCCTCCCAGCCAATGCCGATATGTCAGGCACGTGTGCAATATAGAACATTCCAGGCTGCACTTGGAGCTTATCAGTTGATGAAATCGTGGACGGGCGGTCGGGCTGCGTCCCTTTTGCCCATCCCCGCAGGAAGTTACTCAGGATAGGGTTGCGGGGCAAAGCCTCACGTCTGATGGACTCATTATCAAGCTTGATTTCTGGGAGCGGTGTGTCGGCAAGAAGAGATTGCGGCTGAAACAATGCGGTATCAGGCGCAAACAGCAGCCAATGGAACTGTGAATAGAGAATGTCCGGTTTCGATTTTGACTCATAGCGCCTCGCCTGACGCGCAAACTCAGATAAAACGGCCTTTCTAAGAAACTTTTTGTCATCGGCGGAAACGAGTCCTTGAAGCTCTGGAGCCATGAAACTCCAGATTGCCTGCTCGGTCGGCCAACCATTGCGGAATTTCGCATCCCTAATAAGAGGACCCCACTCGTTCAGAGCCTTCTCAATATCCACACGCATCCGTGGTGTACCGATACGATAGAGAAACGACCAAACGCGCAGTTTGGCGTTTCGGACCTCGTGCAACCTGTTGGCGGACGGATCAATAGTGAGGGACGCAAATAAGGCGGTTTGCGTTGGACCGCTGCTCGCGCTAAGAAAACGCTCTTGGTTCCGGGTCAGGGTGGGGAGCCATAGCAAGTTGGACAACTTTCCAGCAGGAATATCGGGCGTGATCAGGCGGGTCGAAAAGCCGTCCGGTTTGCTCGATCTAATGCTTTGAAAGAAATCGAAAAATGAATCGTAGCTAAACGCCTCGGCTCTGATTGCCGCATCAAACGCTGGTAAAACCATGTCCGTCACGAGCTTTTCGGCGGGCAAGGGGTAAAGGTGCCTGTTGCTCCATATGTTGCTGCTACTCGCCGCCAAGATTATAAGTCCGACAACAATAGGAATTATTTCTATACCGGTGACAAAAATTAATGGCCAGTCTTGGCTGGCAGGCGAGTAAGGCTGCAGGTGGTTGCGCCGCCGGACCAAGTCCCAAATGTGTTTTTTATCCGTCTTGATAATACGTTTGATCCAGGATCGGAGTGTGAGCCTCCGGAAAAGGATCCCAAAAGTCAGACGTAATGATAGCAAGGACAAAAGCGAGACAGCGGCTAAACGAATGTCTGTGCCATTACCAATTCCCCATGCCAGATAGGCGGTAACAAGAGTGAGTCCGAAAATGGTAAGACCAAACCAGAGATTTATCGACCGCATGATGTAATACGACGGCATCAGCGTCTTGGTGCAATCGAACGAGAAAGGCCAGCGCCCCTTCTCCAAAGCCTCGTGATAATATGAGTTGAGATCAATTGTCTCTAGGCGTGGTGGTTGATCTTCCAAGGGGAAGAGCGGGATTTTTCCATTGAAGTAAGCCGGTTTGCCCTGACTACTTCTGCGCAAAATAGCATTGCCGCGCTGCGCTTCGGCGAGCCAGTCGAAATAATGTTTTGCCGATTGCCAGCCGCAGACCGTGGTGAGAAGGCCCGGATTTTCCGAAAAATTAGCTCCCTCCTCAATGGCGTTGACCATTGCAGCGACGCCTTTTCCCTCCGTATAGTCTGACAACGGGATTGTATCACCCTTGGGCGGCAACAGTCCCTCGATACCTCTTGCGAGCGCTTGGATGAAGTTTGCATGTTCGGCAAAACTTAGCTCAATAGATGCGCGGTTTAATAGTTCTGTCCACTTGTCGACGCGCCAGTTGCCTTTCTGCGCAACTCCGCGTGTCCGTTCTCTTCCAAAGCTGATAAGTTCACCCAATTCATCTAGCAGCCGAGGTAGATTTTCTTTTCCGGCTTTCTCCTTCTGCGTGGGCTCCAAAAAAAACGGCGCTACGGCGCGTTGTGAGTCATTTTCAAGCTCAGCCGGATTGTCGGGATTTTCAGAATTGCCGAAGCTGCCGGAACCCTCTGCAACTCCGTCTGTGCTTATGCCGTCAGGCGAAGATGGGTTGGCGATTAGCACGTCTACCATCCGGCACTTTACCGTCGCAAGCGCCTGCTTGCGAGCTTCGACCAGAAGCTGGAACCCTGTTGGGTCCTCATCCGGGCGAAAATCCCTGAGACGTCGCGAATAGGCTTTGCGGATCGCCTCCTCGTTGCTCAGGGGCTTGATGCCGAGCAACGCCCAACAATCGCCACTCATTGCGGCTGGCCCCACATTTGATCAAGCGCGTCCAGCTGTTTGGCAAACTTTTCCCGCAGTGGCCTCGCATCCCGCAGTCTCTGATTATCCAGAGCCGCGATAAACTGCGCCATTAATGCTGATATCTGTTGGCGCTGCTCGCCGATTGCCTCGGCGTAGAGGCGCTCCGCCCTTGCGACCAAGGCGAGGTTTTCTTGCTGCTCGCGCGGGGCCAACTTGATTTTCGATAGTTCCTTGAAGCGCAGAGCGATTTCGGATTCGGTCAGGCTGGATTGGTTTTGGAACACTTTACGCTTAAGTTCTCCTGTCGAGAGAATCTTGACCTCGACCTCGAGCGCGCCGCTGACATCATAAGTAAAGCGGACCCCAATGCATTGAGATCCGGCCTTGCCAAGCGGTACCGGCACCTCCAGATTTCCGATCAGAATGTTCTGTGAAGGCCGCATGTTCTCGCCTTGATAGACCTGTACATCAATCTTGGTCTGCCCATCGACGGTGGTGGAGTAAAACTGCTCGCGACTTTGCGGAATGATCGCGTTGCGTTCGATAATGGGCGACATCAGCAACTCGTTTAGGCCGTAGGCTTGCTCAACCGACGCAATACCCAATGTATAGGGGCACACATCAGTCATGATGATCTCGTCAAGCGCTTCGTGCCGTGCATGGAGCGCAGATTGAAGCGCCGTTCCGATGGCAATGGCGTGATCGGGATTAGGATGCAACAGGGGAAACCGCCCGAACAAACGGGTCGTCATGGTCTTGAGCAGCGGCATTCGCGATGCGCCACCCACCAGAACAATCTGACTAAGCGACGACGGATCTGTTTCGGAATCGCGAATGACCCTTTCGATCGGTCTCCGCAACCGAGTGATCAGCGGCTTCCACAGCTCCTCTGCCTCCAGTCGCGTAATTTTGCCCTCAACGTCTTTTCCAAAGATGTTGATATGATAAGCCGCGTCCTGGGTCTCGCTCAGAGCTGCCTTAATCCGCTCGGCCTCGTTCAAAAACCTGGCCCGATCCAGAGGCCGCTGGCTTTCGAAATCGATATCGTGGAGGTTCATGAGGTGTGAAGCCAAGCTGTCCCTGAAATCATTGCCACCTAGCATAGAGTCCCCGGCGGACGCCCGTATCTCCATAACCCCGTCGAACTTGTGTAATAGGGAAACGTCAAACGTGCCTCCTCCGAGATCAAGAATCAGAAATTGCCCATCCTCGGAGCTTGCGATTCCATGGGCCAGTGCAGCGGCAGTCGGTTCGTTAATAAGTCTCGTTACATTCAGCCCTGCCAGATGCGCGGCATTGATGGTGGCCTTACGCTGCGGATCGCTGAAATAGGCCGGGATAGAAATAACCACATCAGATACTTCGATATCGAGCGCAGCCTCTGCGTCTCTTTTCAGGCTTCTCAGGACAAGCGCAGACAACTCCTCGGCGCGCCATGCCTTCTTCGCAAGTTTCACCTCGTGATTTGTCCCCATCCACCGTTTGAAGGATGCCACCGTTTTGTCCGGGTAAGTAACCAGCCTGTCGAGAGCTGGACGTCCGACAATTGCGTCGCCGTTATCCGCAATACTGACCACCGATGGTGTCAGAAAGTCGCCCAGCGCATTCTCGATCAGTTTCACGCCCTGATCAGTCCAGTGTGCTACTAAAGAGTTTGAGGTTCCAAGATCGATACCAATAAGCGCCATTAATCGTTCCATGTCCTAATTAAAGAAAAGACCTCGCACCAATCGCTCACTGAGACCAAGTTCGTGCACTTAATTTCTTATGAATTGCTATATCCAACCGCCCAGGACTTGCCGAGGCGCTTCACGCCTTCCTCAGCGATCGGTGCTAGGCCCTGTTGACAAAGTAGCTTCAGCCGCGCGTTGAAAACTACTTGTCTGCGTCTCCCAAAAAGGCTTCGATGCTAACTCCGTGAAGCCTTTGACGCGCTGCCGCGGACGTCAGCCTGACGTCGGGATTTTCCTCCACCGCCCTTCCATACCAATATTTTGCGGCATGAAGGTCGCCGATCTTCTCATAACACTCTCCCAAACGCTCACCGAGATATCATCCAACGACTGGTCGCCATCTGCCATGAAAAGATAAATCTTAATCGCGTCCGCTGCCTTCCCACTTGCGATCAGGTCTTTTGCTTGGCGCTCTAAATAATTGAAGTTATACAAGATTTATCTCCTGTTTTTACAGCGTGTGGCAGCTTCAGCTAAGCTGCACAACTCACGAGCCGGCGCAAGTGTGGCAACCATATTTTTGCGGCGGCCAACACGAGAAAGGTAGCGAAGGATTTTTGGGTTTTGGCGTATCGGGTAGCGACGCGACGAAATTGCTTGAGCCTGTTGAACAGCCGCTCAATGCGGTTTCGGTCCCTCTAGGCTCTGAAGTCACAGGCGGGCGGGTCTTTGCGGTTGGCCCTCGGAGGGATGACGAGTTTGATCCCGTGGACCAACAACTCTTCGCGCAGAGCGTCGCTGTCATAGCCCTTGCAAGAAACAGTCTCAGCTTGCCAACCGGCATTGCCAGAAGATCGGGAACGGCATTGTAATCCGAAGCTACCTGTCAGGATGAAGCGAAGAGAACGTCCCTGACCGCCTGCACGGGCGTGGATTTTCGTCGAAAAGCCGCCGCGGGATTGACCAAGAGCTTCCTTATAAGTCCCCCTTTTGCCGCCGCAGCCTGAGAATGGCCGCGAACCCGTCGATCATATGCTGCCAGTCATCGGCCAGCCTAAGTTCGACAAGCGCCTCCAACAGCGCGTCCCATAGAGTGACAACATGGTGGTAACGAAACTGTCATTCACTCCCTGGATCGCCGAAGATTTTGTATTCAACACGGTGCATCCGCCCAAGAGAAGAGAGACGACAATTATCCAAGCCTCGCCGGCCGATTTGCCGCTCAATCTTGGGCGTGGTTTCGGTTGCTATAGTATTTGCCGCGCCTTCAGTAGTTTGTCCAGCAGTGCCGTTCGACCCAGCGCTTCCGGGCCTGGTCTGCCCGAGCTTTTCAGCAATGCCGGGGCGGCTCAAATTGTCTCAACGGTGGCTCGTATTGCATAGCCGAAATTCTTACGCTCCACCCAACCAGACATCGTTTGCCCACGTTGCGAGGTTGGGCCAAGTCTCGGTCGTTGGACCGTTGTGGTCCCAGAAATGTATTTTGCCGTCGGGCGCGATGCAGTAGTAGTCACCGTTGTCTTCACATATTGGAAGCCAATCGTGGGGTAGGCCAGCGCTGCGGCCTTGTTCAATAGCCGATCTCAATTCCCCATAAACGCCACCCATCTCTTCATTTAGAGTAAGTGGCGACAGGTAACCCATGAAAGCATTAGATATGTTCTTGAGGAATTTTTTATAGTCTTCCGAGAATTCGAAACCCGTGGCGGCTTCGTATCTCGCTATTAGAGCATCATCTGGAAGCGGAATTTTACGTTTTCGCGGATCATCTAGTCGATTCACTTCACTAATAATCGCGTCAATATGTTCAGTCACCAGATACATCTCCTAGAAATCGTTTGCTCGGCTTGGACGGAATCCGGATATCGCGCTACCAATTCGATTGTCTAAAGACGTTCGGCATAAGCGGCCGCGTTCAGCCGCTGGTTTGAGAGGCCACCGAAGCCTCCATTGACCGATCGCATTTCCATGTCGGGATATCTGCCCGGAACCATCGATATGTGCCCACAAGTTTGGCAGGGTTACGCAGATACTAGACGGCTTTTATTGGTAATCGTACGGCATGTAGCGGGCTAGCGGAAGTTGATAAAAACTATTATTTCAAATAGATAAGCAAGCATTTCCCGTCCTTTTCCCCCACAAGACTGATCGGTCGAACATCATCACCTCCATCGATAGATATCTCTACCGGCAAGCCTTGATTTTCAAAAGACTGAAGTTCCTTTATCAACTCTTCAATGGTTTTCCCATTATTAACCCAATCCTTATGATCTGTGTTTTTGACGCTCATTATAAATCCCCTATACGTTTCAGATTTGTGTCGTAAGTTCCGAGGCGCGTCCCCTTAACGAGACAAAGCCATCGCCGGAACCGGCACCAACGCCTGACTTTTTGGACGACGAGGCGCTGTCATGGTGTTCTTGGGCGGCGATAACTGAGACGCTTTCGCCTTCGACGGCGATGTTTTGGCCCGCGGTGACACTCGAGCCGGCAATTGCGAGATTTTTGCTGGCATTGAGGTTCACATTGCCGGATGCAGCGAGTTCGGACCCGACCGTCTCCTCGTCATAGGTGTGATGCCGCTCACTTGCCTTCGACAGGGAACCGGATCTGGAATTCGATGTGTCCGTCTCCATGAAGTTTCTGCCCGCACTGACGATCAGGCCGCCGCCCACATCGATATTGAGATCAGCCGCGACCCTGTCAGGCGCCGCGATCCGGCTGCCGATGATGTTCAGGTCGCCTGATCCAGCCGTGCCCGCAGAGACGGAGACGTTGCCACCGGCCGTCAGCGATGAACCCTTTATGCCTGCTGGCATCTTCCGCACCTGCTTGGTAGGAACACGCTGGTCAGTGCTGTCACTGTAGCAGCTTGTTTGCGCACCGTTTAGGTTACAATTCGCTAAACTGACTTATAACCTGCGAAACAGTCATATTTCTCCAAGTCAAATCTGAACCCATACCGCTGAAAAAGCTTTTCGTTCGCTTCTGCGTTAATTTGATACTCTCCATATAGAAGTGGATCTTCGTCGGGTACGTTTAGCACTTCCCTAAAAAATTGAAGATCACTTTTTTCGAGCTGTAACATGTTCACGAGTGCAGCACTCTCGCTTTGGAACATGCTGATGATTAAATAAATTCCCATCGCCGCACCTCACATTCTTGTACTTCGACCAGGTTTCCGCGCTTTGTTTGCTTCCCAGTTTTAGGATCGTATTCACCTAAATGTTCTTCCCATTTTTATCATGTGGAAAACGAAGAAGAGGCGTGGTGCTGCTGATGGCCAATACAGGCACAGACGCCAATCCTGGAGGACAGTCCCTCGCAGACGGCTGCCGATCCTCATAGCCTGCTAGAAACCAAGCCCGGCTATGGCCGTCTCTGTGACGGCGTTGACGCCGCCGCTATCCGAAAGGCGCTCGGCCGAGCGCATGATGCTTTTTGCTGCCTTGCCGGCCTGACTGGTCACCGGAGTCGTCATTCCAGAAAAATTTTCTCATGCATCTCATGATAATTGGTTCGGTCGTTGACCGTCAGGAGGTTGATATTGTTACGGGCAAAGAGGGTCCACATCGCACTTGGTGGAGAAAGGAGTTCTCTAGCTAACAGTAATTTCCGTAATCGCCACCCGCATTCTAAGCTGCTTCTGCCCCGAGCGCGTAATCGAATTCGCTGAAAGAAAATTCGAACCCATACCTTTCGACCAGTTTCTCTGCCAGTTCTTCACTTAAATCGTAATAATCATACATACATGGATCGTCAGCTTTGACCTCGAATATTGTTTTCAGATATTCGAAATCTTCACTTGGAATACGCATCTTCTTGACAAGGAATCTACTTCCCTTCTTTTCAAAGGCAGCAATATACCGTTCAACCTTGTGCATAACAGGCTCTCCTACTTTGGCGTCGACCGCCCGGGATCTCCCGGCTTTGTCTGCTTTCCCGTTTTAGGATCAAATTCTCCAAGGTGCTTTTTACCAGTCTTGTCATAGACTTCTACTGCACCGTGCTGCTTATCCCATTCGTAAATCTTCCCCTTGCTATCAACCCAACGGGGTCTGCCCCCAACGCCACGCACTTCCTTCAAACCCGGGAAACCTGTAATTTCTTCAGTCTTAGGTTTTGGGTAATACTGATGATCGCCATTCTTCCCTCCTGTATTCTCACTGAGGACAACATTCGACATACCCGCATTTGCGAGAGTCTGCTGCATATCTGTCAGCATTCCCGGCGTCATAGTCTGATTGCCAATCGTGCCACCGGTAAGGAAAATGGCGCCGCCGTCATCGTAGACTTCAATTGTTAGGCTGGCCCTCACGCCATCCGGATATGTGACCAATATCTGTCGTTTTGGCTGATCTCCATTACCGGTAACAAGAACCGTACTGCCGTCGCTCCCTGTGAACTTCTGATTGATCTCTTTACCAGTGCTGGTTGTCGAGGCCAGCAGGAAGGCACCCGCCAGCCCTGCAACCGTGGCTCCAGTGGCGCCAATAATGCCGCGAACGATGTTGGTCATTTGCCGATAGTCCGTGAGGCAGTCCACGGCTTGTGTGGCCGTGAAATATTTCATCTGACCATTCGGCAGCATTACTGCACATGCAGACTGAGCGTGTGCGGGTGTCACTAGCCAGTCGAATATGCTGAAATCAGCAGCCCCTTGCCGACCGCACTCCTCAAGTTGTGCCTGAACCTTTGGATCATCGAGAAACGGGAATATTTCTTTTGAAAGCGCGGCTTGCTCGGGCGTTCTTTTGCCGTCCTGAACCATGCGATCCAGGGCTTCGCCAAACGCATCAGTGATCGTCTTGCCCGCCTCAACGGCGGCCTTCAGACTGTTGGTCGACAGATAGACCTCAAGACCGACATGCTTGTCCTTGGTGATTTCGTAGGCCTTGTCGGGATCGCGGTTGAGTTCGTCGAGCGGCAGGGTGGAGGCGCCGCCGGTTTCCAGCGCCGCCTGCTGTTCCTTGTCGCGAATGACAATGTCTCCGGGACCGACGGTGGCGCGGACGCTCTGGCGGGTATCGTCGAGCTGATAGCTGCCTTCGAGCGTGCTGTTGCCGACCGGATTGACATCGGTTCCTTTGCCGCCGGTGAGATCGAGGCCGAGATTGGCGCTGAAGCCCTCATACTGCTTCTGGCCCTCAAAGTTCTCATGGGTAAGCGTGCCTGTGTCGAGAGTGAGATCACCCGAACCGGACACGATCTTGCCCGCTCCGAGATGGGTATTGCCACCGACGGTGACATCCATCGTGTCCGCGGAAACGAGACCCGACTGTTCGGAAACCCAGTTCGTCGACCCGGAGCCCGCACCGCCACCGATCTGGATACCGGAGATGAGGCTCTTCCCCCCGCCGAGGCTAAAGCCGCCAGAGGTGGATTTGTTCGTGATCTCGCCGGTATCGGGAACGGAGACGATGGTAAGATCGCCGCCGATGTCGACCGTCACCGTCTCACCGGCAACAAGCGCCCCGGCGAGTGTCGTGTTGTTGCCGGACTGGATGACGATGTCGCCGGTACCGGTGACGTGGCTGTTGACCTGAGTAGTTCCGTTGACGTTCGCCCTGGCCGTGGAAGCGCTGGCGCCGCCTGTCAGCCCGACGCCGACGCCACCCGACAGGCTGACGCCGCCGCCAATACCGATACTGGCGCCGGCGGACGTGCTGCTGGACGACGAGCTCTGCGTCGCCACGGCGCTTTTAAGGGTGACGTCCTTGCCAGCCTTCAGCGTAATGTCGCCGACCTTGTCGTCGGCACTATCGACCGGCAGGCCATCGGCGTCGTAGCCGGTCGAGATCTGCACGCCATGGCCGGTGATATCCCCGGATGCGGCTTCGATCATCACCGAGCGGCCGGCATTGATTTCGGTGGTGACAGGAACAGAGCCCGCCCCCGCCGCCTTGTCCTTTGTATAGGTGAAACCGGCGGTAAGCGAGGCCGAAGCGACATTGCCGTTGACGACAGTGTCGAGCGCATCATAGGCCTTGAGCGATGCAAAGGCAGCATTGGCGGCAGAATAGCCGTCGTTGATGGTCGTAAGCTTCTGCGCCGCGTTGCCGACGCTGTCGGCAGCGCTGACCAGCGAGGTCGAGACCGATAGCGTCACGCCGGCAAACATCTCCTCATGCATGTGTTCGTAGTTGGACTTGTCCTGCGCCGAGAGAAGGTTGACGTTACGGTCTGCGAGGATGACAACATCACGCTGTGCGGACACCTCAGCCGCCTGCAGGTTAGCATCACGACCTGCTGATATCGTGAGGTCACGACCGGCAAACAGGATGGATCTGGCGTTAGTCTCTGATGACTGGCTCGTCTGATCGACCGACTTACCGTAACCGATACCGATGGATGCGCTGCCATTGCCTGATTTCACCTGAATGCCGAAGCCTGAGCGCTTTTCTTTCTCCTGCGATGAGGCGCTTTCTGCCCCGGGAGTGATATTGACGTCGCGGGCTGCATCAAGCGTAATATCCTGACCGGCTGCGATGGACGAGCCGATGACAGTCACGTCGTTCTCGCGTGCCGTGAGCGTTACATCGGTCCCGGCAGTCAGCAAGGAGCCAACGTTAATAGTAGACGATTGGCTCTTTTCTTTCTGTTCTTTGCCCCAGAGCGAGAGGAAGCCACCTCCAGACCCCGCAAACAGGCCGGACTTCTTGCTGCTGCTTTCTAGCGCATGCTGCTCCTCGGCCCCGATGATGGCGACACTATCACCCGCGACGCTGATCGCATCGCCTGCCGTGACATTCGAGCCAGCGATGACGGTGTTGCCGCCAGCATCCAGTTTGATGTTGCCGGAGGCGGAAAGCTCGGAGGCGACTGTAGCTTCATCATAGTTGTACTGTGTTGAGCTCTTTTTCGAGAGAAAGCCCTTGGATGAGGAACTCTGCTCGAACTCCGCGGTATTCTTGCCCGACGCAATCAGCAAATTCCCGCCTGCGCTGACGTTGATATCAGCTTTGTTGGTCTCATCGCCGGCCGTTACGTTGGAGGCGGAGACGACGGTGTCTCCACCTGAGACGATGGACACACCATTCCCGCCGCTGACCGATGATCCGACGACGGCCTGCGTTTCCGTGTGACTCGTCGTCTGTTTCTTGCCGCCGAACAGGCCGCCCTTTTTCTTGTAGGTGTAATCGATCGTGGTGGTGTCGACAGCCTCGGCAATTGTCACGTCGCCGGTCGCTTTCAGCCCGACCGTCCCATCGGCGGCAATCATGCTGCCGATGACGTTGAGGCTGCCGCCTGCATTGGCTGAGACCGATCCGCCCGCAGTGATCTCGGAGCCCTGACTTGTGGTTCTAACAACGGTTGTCGAACTCCGCTTGTCGCGCAAGGTGCTGGTTGTCGACCGTTCGGTCACGGAGATGTTGATGTCTCCATTCGATGTCAGGCCCAGATTGCCGCCTGCTTTCACCTTTGCATTGGCCAGCAGAATGCTCTCGTTCCCCGTCAGCGAGGCATTGCCACCCGCCGTGAAGGTGCCGCCGATCGCCGCGATCGACGAACCGGAAACAGTCAGATCACCAGCCGATGCAATCATGCCTGATGTTGCAAGCAGGCCAGTATCGATTGTCACCTGATTGCCGGCGATCAGCGCGCCCGCAGAATTCAATCTTTCCCTGTCATTGGCGGCGAGATGTAGTACCGGCGCAAGAACGGTCGTACCGTTCACCGTCTGCCACTCATATACGACGACGGATTCGGTGAGGCTGGCGATCTCCTCAGCCGTAAGCGGTTGGCCGAGCGGGCGCTGGTTCGCTCCGAGATAGGCAGCGCCGTTATCAAGGAGCTGCTTTATCTGAGCGATCGAATCCTGCCCGGTAAAGCCGGAACCCGTCGCCAGTCTGAGCTGCTGCTCAATATATTGGTTCTCGAAATAGGCGTCCCCAAGGAACTGGATCTGCCGGTCCGGCTGGTAGCCGATGCGGCCAAGGAAATAGCTCGATCCGTAGAATTTCGAGACATCGAGGAAGGCGGCACGCGTTTCATAGAGGAACGTCTGACCGGGAATAGTGCCGCCAAAGCCACCGGACTGCGGGGTTGCAACGGAGCCGAGTGTGAACAGCGCACCGCTTGCGGTCATGCCAGCGAGCAATCCGGTGGGATCGCTCGAAGGCGTAGGCGCTGCCATAGCGACATGGTCGGTGATCGTACCTGCTGCGACGGTATTGTTAACGGCACCAAAACCGGTAATACCCAGCGCTCCGCCAGAGCGGATCGCCGCGGGAACACCGCCGATCGCCTCGACGCTTTCTACACTCCGTCCTGGCCCGATATCCTTTGACGCATCGCGCGTTCCAAAGGGACTGGGACCAGGCATGGCGACCTGCCATGAACCTTCCCAACCACCCGTGTCGCCGGTCGTTCTCGTTTCCTGCCACTCATAGATGACATCAGGATAATACTGGCAGCCACCTTGTTGGTTACAATTGAGCGAAGTGGTACGCTGCAATTGCAAACCGAGATTGTTAAGAGTGCCGGAGCCAACAAGTGTCATGCCGGAGCCGGCTTCGATGTTGCTATAGGCATTGGTGAGATCGACGGTATCGACAAAAAGCGTATTGCCCGCCTTGATTGTCGCTGCGGGGCTACCAGCCGATGTGAGACGGTCTTCAGTCACATCACGATAGACATGGCGGATGGGCGCACCAATGACGAACTGCTTGCCAGCGAAAGAGACGGGAGATGAACAATCTCCACATTCGCGTGCATAATAGGTGTCATAAGCCGACACGAGTGCGTTTGAGATTTGCTGGCTCGTATAGGTCGGAGCCACGCTTTTCTCGTTACGCAGATTTGCCGTCAGGATCGAAATATTGCGACTAGCCGAAATTAGACCTGAACTGTTGACCGTAGCAGCATTGCGCGCGCCAGAAGCGCTTCCAGCAATTGTGAGGTCACGACCTGCGACAATCGCCCCCTGATCATTAGCCAGCACGCCGCCCACGAAAAGTGCCGCGTCGTTACCGGCATAGATGAGCCCCGTGGCGGTGTTGGTCAGGTTGCCGGCGATATTGAGGGTAAGATCATTGCCAGCAGCCAGCTGACCGGCGTTGGCAAGTTGCGAAAGCGACAGCGTCAGATCATGGGCCGCAAGAATATTGGTCGCTTCATTCGCAGTGAGGCTACCCGCTTGGATCGCGATGTCACCTGACCCCTCCACGGAACGAGCTGTGCTGCTCGCGGTGACAGCATTGAGCCGCGCACCCGTCAGATCTGTCGTTCCAGATGAGGTGAGATCAATGCCACCTGACGTTAGCGTGCTGTTGGTGAGATTAATATTATTGGCATCGATGTAGAGCGTGCCGGATGTGGCAAGTCTGCTCCTGTTATTGGAAAGGTCGGCATTTTGCTGCCTGATCCTGATGTCGCCCCCGGCGGCCGTGCGTTTGTCGAAGCTGATGACACCATGTGTCGAAGACAGCAAAACGTCTCCGTTTGCCTCGAGACTGTCATAGCGGATGTCGCTGCCAGCCGAAGCCTGCAAATTCCCTTCTGCAAGCACGAGCCCGGAAATCCCGAGATGAAGGCCGGAAAGCAGCGCCAAATCGCCTTTCGAAAGCAGCGAGCCCGCTGTGATCGCGCCTGAGGCCGCCGTTAGCGAGATGGCCGCGCCAGACTGGGCCGTGCCGCTGATGGCAATGGAGCCAGCCCCGGACCACAGCGAAACGGGTCCGGTAGCCGACGCGTCGGCCAAGGCAATACGCCCATCTGCCAGAAGGTTGACTGCACCACTGGCCCCGAGAGTACCGGCAACATCGATGAAGCCGGCCCCACCATTGATCAGAATATCCTCTTCAGCACCGATCGAAGCGACCTTGGTGTCCTTGCCCGCCTTGACCGACACCGACTTTTTCGAGGTCAGACGACCAGTTGAAACACTTCCCTTCGAGGAAATGTTCACGCCGTTATTGCCAGAGGCATTGCCGATCGAGATTTTGCCGTCGGCCGACAGCGAGAGCTCCCCGGCATTGGCGGCCATGTCGCCGCGCATGCGAACGCCAGCGCCCTTTTCCGTGACCACCATCTTGATGCGGCCGGCCTGCATCGCCCCGAGTGCGGAACCATCAATTGCATATTCAGGTGTTCCGGAGGTCGCATCGAGCGGTGTCGCTTCACCAGTGGCATAATCGAACTTGCTCTTACCGGCCGTCAGGCGCAGGTCCTCGCCATAGATCGTGCCGTCGATCTGGATGGTACGGGATACGACATCAAACAGACTGACTGCACCATCACCGAGCGCGAAATTTGCACCGTTCGGACCGAATGTAACGTCGCCACTATTGACCGTGAAGCCATTGAGACGTCCATCAGCGCCGATGTCAGGCACACCCGTCGTCAGCGTGGCGCGTGGCGTGTTGATGAAACCGCAGCCGTTGCAGGTGATCCCGTTCGGATTGGCGATAATGACGTCGGCGCGGCCGCCGAACACTTCGGTTGGACCGAGAAGCGAACTGCGGTTCTGCGACGTCACCTCATTGAGGATGACAGTGGCAGGACCTTTGCCTTGCAGGTTTGGATTGCCAGGTGTTACGCCACCCAGTTTCGACGTACCGATCTCACCATTGAAGTTGTTGAGGATGACACCCGGCGTGCCGACGTTGAAATTGTTGTATTTGTTATGCGACAGACCCTGACCATTTGGAGTGACGATATCGATCAGCGGCACGCCGTTCGGAGCCGCGCCAACACCCGGACGATTGATTGCAGCCGCCCCCACATCCGGCGCGATCTCCTGCGCCCGCAGCAAGACCGGCTGAAACGCCATGACGAAGCTCAAACCAGCGGCGACAAGTTTGCGAACGAGTTTTCCCGTTTCAATGGGCGCTGCCGTTTGGCCGCTCGTATCGCTCAATGGGCGCTTCACTGCTCGTGTCATCGCTGGTTCACCTTTTTACGCTGTACTATGGGAGTGAGCGGGATCAGTTATCGTTTTTGCTGGATGGCGACGAAGAGGGTTTGCTTTCGAGTTTTTTGTAGACATCCGCCAGCTTCGACTGCGGGGCCGGGCATTTTTTGCTTTTGGCAATCTCGCCAAGGACCTGATTGCGGTTACGCAATGCGTCGATCTCCAGTTTCTCTGGCGATTTCGGATCCATAAAGAAAAGAGCCGGCCAAAACAGAAGAACACCTGTCGCACCGAGGACGACGTTTTTACCCTGCGCATCGGATCGTTCTTTCACCGTTGCCAGGACCTGCCGTTCGTTAGCCTCGAATTCGCGCTTGATGCCGGCGCAATCGAAAGCGCTGTCGGCAGGGTTTGTCGAGGCAACCGGATGCGCTGCCCGGCCACCGCAACCGGAAACGACACTGGCAGTCGCGACAAGCGCGAATACGACAGACAATTTGGGGGCGTGAAAAGAAGATTTGACCATAATATTCTCTTTTGAAGCCTACCAGCGTGCCGTCACGCTGGCGAAAATGAGATTGCCGCGTCCGTGACTGACGCTGCTGGAAAATGCCTGGGAGTAGCCAAAATCGGCACTGATGTTTCCGCCAACGAGTTTCGCACCAACGGTCCAACTCGCGAGATAGCCGTCTGGAATATCGAAGCGATGCTGCGAGAACACGCGGCCATAATCGAGGGCCAGGTAGGGGCGTAATTCGCCCAGAACGGGCGCCAGACTTGTGCCCTCCCATGGCATTGTCCGCCAAACCAGTTCGTTGCGGCTGAAAAATCCGTTGTTACCGAATATGACGCTTTCCCTTGAGCCCCGTACGTTGCTGGAGCCACCAAGCCCGATCTGTTCTGCGCCAAACATGTTATCGGGCGAATATTGGGCATTGAGGAGCGTCGTTAACTCGAACCGCTGGCCAGCCGCCTCGAACGGCCGCGTCGCGCTGACGGTCGTGTTGAATTTCAAAAACCGGGGATCCGCCGTGCCCGCCCCCGGCTCTCCGGCCTCCACGGCGTCGAAGAGATCAAGACCCTTATCAAGGGCAAAATCGAGAGCGATGACGCCACCCAGAATTCTCTGTGAACGCGACAAGCCCAGACTGCCAATCGTGTATCGACGGCTTCCCACCTCAATTCGATTGCCGAGAAGAAAGTTGTCGGTCTGCTTGTAGGTGAGACCGCCTCTAAGGGTCGTGATAGAATCCTTGTCGCGCAGAATGACGCGATCTATGCCAAATCCAACCTGACCGGAATTGCCCGAGGTTTCGATCGGCCCAAAATTGCCGGGAATGGTGCTGTTATACTCGTACCAGGAGCCATTTGTTGAAAACGTCCAGTATCCATAAGGTACGCTTGTATTGACCGAATAGCTGTTGCTGTGCCCGCGGCCATCGTCGTCCCAAGGATAATCCGGGCCGCTCCGACCGTAGGAGAACCCCAACTGATCATTGATGCCCAACAGGTCGTCGAAGCCGACGGAAACATTGGTCTGGGAGTAACCGGTACTCTCTTGACCGAGGTTGTTGTTGGAAATGCTCGCGTACCAGCGCTTGGCGGGCTTGTTCTCGACGTTGAGGATGGACGTGCCGTCCTCTTTGCCCGGCAACATGGAGGTTTTCGCGTCGTTCGATGACAGCCGGTTGATCTGGTCCAGCCCCTGTTCAATATCGCGAATATTGGCCACCTCACCCTTCACGCCGGGAAAAGCCGTCGCGAATGAACCGTTTCGCTCGGCTGGTTGGCCGTTAAGGTAGATATCCGAGATCCTACCCTCGACGACGACCAGCCGCAGCAATCTTGTTCCGGCAATATCCTGTGGGGGAACGTAGGCGCGCGAAGTCACAAATCCCTTGTCCAGATAAAGGTCGGTGATGGCCTTAAGCAAGGCGGTAATATCCGCAACGCCGACGCAGCGATTGTCGTAGCGCTTCGTGACTTTTCCGACCGCAGCGCCAGACAGCCTTGTCGCACCTTCGATCTCTACACGTGAAATATCGAAGCAAGGACCAGCGGATTTCGCGTCGCCTCCCGGCGCCCGGCTCTCACGACCAGCGACGCCATCAGGCGTAACCTGTTTCAGGTTTTCCAGCCGCTGCAACTGTTCTTGTTGTTCTTGCCGCCGGGAAAAATCATCGGCGGGCGACTGTGCAGTTGCCTGCCCTGACGCGATCAGGCCTGCAAAAAGCGCAATGACAAAGGTCCGCTTGAAACTGTTTCGCGCGCTCTTCGGGGAGTTGGCTAAGATTTGAGCGGCCGGCACAATTGCGAGACAAAAGTCAGGAGGGACTAGCCGTCGGAAACCAGGAATGAAAGCAGCAAGTGGCATATTTCGGAGGCCTGCATTTGAAATGAAGTTTTTCGCGGCAATGCCGCCCATGCTTCACTCTGCAGCTGTCCTTGCTGTCGATCCCCTACCGGGTACATAGATCAGTTCATCTGATCCAAGAAGCGTTAAAGTAGTAAGTTTCTTTACGAGACGATAGTCTTTAGTCATTTTCTGAAAGAACCGTAAACATTAGAAATTCACGAAATAATCAATCTTGCCAACATCATGGCATGGATATTATTTTTCATCCGTGAATTTTAAGCGCGACCCGCCAATTTCATGCCCTTCGGTTCTTCGAGTCAAATAACAACCAGAAGTTACTGCAATGCGCATCTCTCTGCAAGACCGAGATGAAGACCAAAGTTAAGGAGAAACTAAAATTGTTTCTGGGATGGGTGTGAAAAGGCGATGAGACTCGCGACAACAGTGACTAGAACCGGTACGTCAACCCGACAACCGGTCCACTCAGCCGTGAATCGAAGACATAACCGTCGCGCGAGTAATCAACGTCGAGCACCTTATAACCTGCCGAGACCGACAATGTGTCGGTAAAGATGTAGTTCACCGTCGCGAGTGCTGACCAGGTGAGATCGGAACCCGCGCCGAAACCGCCGATATCCACCTGCCCCTGAACGGACAGCTTGTCCGTGAGGCTGAAAAATGCGCGCGCGCCGATGACGGGATCCACCCAGCCGAAACTCTCCCTATGACTGGCGGAAACGCTGCCGATCAGTGGGTGGCTGGCAGTAACCGCAACGTCATTGGAAATACGCCAGAAGCGCCCGCCGGCAAGCGCGTCGAGAGAAAATCCGTCCGCGTCGATAAGACGATAACCCGCCTGCAGTGTTGCCATGAATTCCTGTGTGTCGACAGTCGCATCAATGGCGGCACCGGCCGGCAAGGTTGGCAAACCTGGAATTTGCAGCGCAGGCAGCGGACCGGCTGCCTTGCTGTCGGTGGTATCGACATACATTAAATCGCCGGAAAGAACGAAACGGTCGTAACGTCCCCAGATGTTGAGAAACCCACCGAAATTGAGATCATCCATGACATCTGAAAAGGATTTCTCCACATGGAGGGTCGGGGCACGTTGGAACGGCGACACGTTGCCATTCAAGCCGGTCGCCCAGAGATAACCCGTCGCCTGAAATGCCCAGTCTGGTGCCACATCAACCGGCGCGGGTGTGGCAACAACGTCGTCCGCAGCTGTGGCCGCGGTTGCGGAAAAAGCCATAAGGACCGAAAAAATTGGTAATTTTAGCAATGCCTTCCCCCCCGACAATCGTCCGCAGCTAAGCCTATTTGACTTCCGGCAACAAGTCCGATTTTCTATCATACGCTGTATCTTGTGCCGCGAACACCGGAGGCTTTTCCATGCACCTGAAGACCTTGCCGATTTTTTCCGCCTGCACCGCCGCGATGTTGTCTGTCGCCACACTGACGACATCTGTGGCCGAAGCCTGCACGCGCTTCGTCTATCTGGGCGAAAATGATCAGGTGATGACGGCCCGGTCGATGGATTGGAAGACGGATGTCGGAACCAACATCTGGGTATTCCCGCGCGGCATGGAACGCTCCGGCGAGGCCGGGCCGAATTCGGTCAAATGGACCTCGAAATACGGCAGCGTCATTGCTTCAGGTTACGATATTTCGACGACAGACGGCATGAATGAGGCAGGCCTTGCTGCAAATGTTCTCTGGCTGGTCGAGTCGAGCTATCCCGCTTATGACGGGAAATCGCCGGGCCTCTCCATCGCCGCCTGGGCGCAATATGCGCTCGATAATTTCGCAACGGTGGACGAGGCCGTCAGCGCGCTCGAGAAGAACCCTTTCACCATTGTCACCGACAATGTTCCCGGCGAAGAACGTCTGGCGACCTTACACCTTTCCCTTTCGGATGCGACCGGTGACAGTGCGATCATCGAATATATTGACGGCAAGCAGGTCATCCACCACGGTCGTCAATATCAGGTCATGACCAATTCGCCGACCTTCGATCACCAGCTGGCGCTCAACGAATATTGGAAGCAGATCGGCGGCACCGTCATGCTGCCGGGCACCAATCGCGCCGCGGACCGGTTCGCCCGGGCTTCATTCTACGCCAATGCCATCCCCAAGAGCGAAAATCCGGTCGAGGCGATAGCCAGCGTCTTTAGCGTCATCCGCAATGTTTCCGTTCCCTACGGTATCACCACGCCGGACCAGCCGAATATTTCCTCTACCCGCTGGCGCACGGTGATAGACCACAAGCGCAAGCTCTATTTCTTCGAATCCGCATTGACGCCGAACATCTTCTGGATCGACATGACAAAACTCGACCTTTCGAAAGAGACGGGTAAGGTCAAGAAACTCGACCTGGGCCCCAATCAGATGCAGATTTATTCGGGGATGGCGAATGAGAGCTTGAAGGAAACCAAGCCTTTTAAGTTTCTCGGGCTTTGAGGGCGGAAACCGCCCAGTTAGGCCGGGAGCAGCTGGCACGGTCTGTATCGACCATTCCTCGCCACCTCACTAACATCACGAACCCGAGAGCATCACGAGAAGCGGTAGTGCAATCGAACGCAGCCCTTTTCGATTGCCGTTGCGCTCACGAGAGTGGGACTGGCCCGATGCCCGGTGAGCGGAAAAAGGGGCTCACCTGAGCCAAGGATTTCCGGGATGACATAAATCTCGATCTCATCCAGTGCATCACGCTCCAGAAAGGCCATCTGCAGCTTTCCGCCGCCCAGCATCCAGACATCGCCATCATCGAGTGCGCGCAATTCCTCGATCAACGAGCCCACATCGCTGCGCGCCTCCAGAGGTCCCTTGGGGCCCTCGATCGGCCTTGAGGTGACGACGATAACGCGTTGATCTCCGTAAGCCCAGGGCGCCTGTTCACCGGCGATGAAATCATAGGTCGCCCGCCCCATGACTACCGTTCGAATTCCTTTCAGGAAAAGGCGATAATCGTGTTCGCCGAGGTCCATATCATCATATTTGTAGAGCCAGTCCAAGGAGCCGTCTCCAGAAACGATCCGCCCGTCCAGACTCGCCGCGATATATCCGCGAATGACCGCCATATTATCCTCCTTGATTTATAAATGAATATACGTTTATATATATGTCATGCCAAGACACAAGTCGATTTCAGATGGTCAGGTGCTGGATGTCCTGCTGCCCCTCATGTTGCAGACAGGCCCCGACGGGCTGACTTTTGCCTCAGCCGCAAAGGCCTGCGGCCTATCTGCGGCAACCCTGGTGCAGCGTTACGGCAAGCGCGAAGACCTTGTCGAAACCGTGCTTCTGCGCGCCTGGGACAAGCTGCAGGCGGAAACGGAAACAGCCGATGAGGAGGAACCATTGACGCCGCAGGGCGCCATATCCCTTCTCATGCGCCTCATGCCCCCCGAAGCCGCAGAACAAAACGCCAGTGACGGGTTGCTGCTGCTAAGAGAAGACATTCGCAATCCACAGCTGCGCGCGAGAGGAGCACTCTGGGGACACACCCTCGCCCAGGCGCTTGGCTGCCGCCTTACCCACGACAAGGCTAGAGAGGAACGGCTTGGCTGGCAGATGGCCGCCTTGTGGCAAGGCGCACATACATGGTGGGCATTCGTCCGCGGGGAAGATGCGAACTCGGCAATTCGCAGGGCACTCGAAGAATGGGTCGCCGCGGTGAACGTCGACGAGCGATAATCCGCGCCATCGTGGCGCATGTTTCATAAGCCCGCCAGTTCGTGGATTTATCCCCCGAAAAACCGCTTGACCTCAACTGTGATTGAGGTCCTAGACGTATTGTCACCTTGTTGTCGCAAGGCTTTTTCCATGCTCTTGAGCAAACAGTGACAAAGGAATACCCCATGGCTTTCCAGCTTCCCGACCTCCCCTATGCCCATGATGCGCTCGCCCCTTCTGGCATGTCCGAGGAGACGCTGAAGTTCCATCATGATCTTCATCACAAGGCCTATGTCGATAATCTCAACAAGGCGATATCAGGCACCGAATGGGAAAACAGCAGCCTCGAGGAGATCGTGCGCGCCACCTATGAAAAAGGTGCGGTCGCGCAGTCCGGCATCTTCAACAATGCCTCCCAGCACTGGAACCACAGTCTCTTCTGGGAAATCATGGGGCCACAAAAACATGCGATTCCCAAGGTGCTGGAAGATGCGCTGACGCAGTCTTTCGGCTCGGTGGCGCTGTTCAAGCAGAATTTTGCCCTCGCTGGCGCTTCGCAATTCGGCTCGGGCTGGGCGTGGCTGGTGGCGGATACCGATGACACACTGAAGATCACCCGCACGGAAAACGGCGTTAACCCGCTGTGCTTCGGCCAGAAGGCGATTCTCGGCTGCGACGTGTGGGAACACAGCTATTACATCGATTTCCGCAACAAGCGTCCGGCCTATATTGAGAACTTCCTCGACAATCTGGTGAACTGGCAGGCAGTGGCCGCCCGCCTCTGATTTGAGCCCCACCGAGCCGACCGGTCCCGCTGCCCTGGGGGCGACCGGGCCAGGCGCAGCCGGACAGCCGCCGCCCGGCTGCAACTCCATGCGAGCATCCCCATGTCCTATGTCGTCACCGAAAACTGTATCGCCTGCAAATACATGGACTGCGTGGAAGTCTGCCCGGTCGAATGTTTTTATGCAGGCGAGAATATGCTCGTCATTCACCCGGATCAATGTATTGATTGCGGCATCTGCGAGCGCGAATGTCCGGCCGCGGCAATCCGGCCGGATACCGAGGCGGGTCTGCATGTCTGGCTTGACCTCAACCGCCACTATTCCGGCATCTGGCCGCGCGTGCACCAGAAAAGAACGCCGCCTGATGATGCCGACATCATGAATGGTGCTGCGGCCAAGTTTTCCATTTTTTCGAAGAACCCCGGAGCGGGCGGTTAGCCCGGCACTGCATGTCTCATAATTTCATGCTGATCGATGGTGGTGTGGTCAATCACGCGCATGTCCCGCTGAAAGCACCCTCCTCTCCGACAATCTCGCCGCGTGAATTCAAGGACGCTATGGCGAGCCTCGTCTTCACCGTGGCCGTGGCCACGGCCTCCCATGCGGGCGAGCGGATCGGACGTACGATCACGTCCTTCATGCCGCTCAGCGCCGAACCGCCGCTTCTAATGATCTCCATCGATGCCAGCAGCCGTATGGTCGATCTTGTCGCAGCAAGCCGGCGCTTTTCAGTCACGACGCTGTCCAGAGGGCAGGAGGAGATCGCCGATGTGTTCGCCGGAAAAGGAAACCTGCCGGACCGGTTTTCCGTCGGCCACTGGGATGTCTGGCCGTCGGGAAGCTCAAGGCTTGCTGAGGCGCTGCTCTCGATGGATTGCGAACTCGTTGGCTCCATTGATGCCGCCGACCACATCCTGTTTGTTGGATCGATCATCGAAGCGAGCTTCGATCCGCTGCGCAAACCCTTGCTCTGGAGTGAACGCAACTATTTAGGTACGGAGGTAAGCCGTTAGCTAAACCATAGACTTACCTTCCCATGATCTCATGTGCGCAGCGTCTTTCTTCGCCTTCAAGGGCAAGGCCTTTCGAATTGGGGGCGATAGCGGACGACAAACACTGCCTACGCGCAGTGGAATTTTCGCGGTTGTCACTTCGAAAGACGGACAGCTTCGAAATACTTTTCGGCGCGGATATCTCTTCACCGCGCCTTCATGCACACCACGGTCCTGTCGTCGCTGAATTCGCTCGATGTTGACCCCTTCACCGACGGGTACTCGTTGATCTTGTGAAAATCTGCCGTCTCGACGCGGGCAAATTCCGCTTCCCAGTCAGCGACATCGGTTCCAGCCGGCAGAGACAGATAACCGTCGGAAAAGATTTCAAGGCTCACAAGCGTGTCCTTGGCGATGCTAAGATCGACCGTCCCCTCTTCTATGACCGTTCCGCCATTGACCGAGGCGTATCCCAGTACGTGTCCCTGCCTGTTTGCGAATTGCGGCTGGACGCGAATTCCTCCCATCAGAAATTCCTCGACTGCGTCGATATCGCTCTCAAGACCGCTCATGCGGGCTGCGGCAATGACAACATTCTCCGCCTCCTGCGCAGTCATGATGCCGTTTTCGACAGCGGAACGCAGGCCGGAAAAGATGGTCGCGCGCGTGCGTGCCTCGGCTGCATCACCATCCCCCATAAAGGCAAAAAGCTGCTTGAAGACAAGGATGCGTGCCGATGTACTTACCTTGTCTATAAGCTTGGCATGCTGCAGCAACCGGGAGCCGTTGATACGCACACCGGAATCGCCGGCCAGAAGCAGGCGGAAACTGTCTCCCAGGTCGGCAACGATTGCCAGGGTTGTCGACGGTGGATGGCTGGCATTGATGCGCTCGGCCTCCTGCTTCAAGATATCGCTGATGTTCTGAAAGAGCTTGGGCGCGGCTATTGTTTCCAGCGTGCCATCGAGGCCCATTTTCGCCACGGCATTTGCGGCAGCAAGTGCTGCGATACGGCCCGAGCTCAAGCCGCCGTAACTTGCACCGGTCGGGTCGGTCGCACCGTCAAAAACGGCCAGAACCCTTCCCGGTATGATCAGCGCCACATCGTCCCCGGGCGTCGCGGCGTTCTTATATTTCGATTGCGAAAAGCTCGCGATATTCATCGTCGTGTATTCCTTGCAGAGGGAGGCTGGGCAGAGGGAGGCTGGCGGCGACACGTATGTCGCCGCTCCTGCTGGCTTTTGGTGAGGGCTGGTATGGTTTCAGACGAAAGAGGCTTCTTTGTCTTCCGAGAGGCGGAACACGATGAAGACGCAAAGTCCGGTGCTGACCAGAAGGACGGTTGAAAGCGCCGCAGCCGTGCCAAACTCGCCGTCAATCACCTGAACATAGATGAGAACCGGCATGGTGATCGTTCGTGCCGTGTAGAGGATCAGCGTCGAGGACAGCTCGTTGATAGCCGTTATGAAGCTCATCAGCGAACCGATGATGAGACCTGGCAGCATCAGCGGCACCGTCACCGACACGAAGGTCTTTGCCGGCGAAGCCCCGAGATTGACCGCAGCCTCCTCGATGGACGGTTTGATCTGCCTGAGGATCGATGTCGTGGAGCGGACGCCGTAGGGCAGCCGGCGGATAAACACCAGGACGATGATGATGAGCGCCGTCCCCGTGATGTCAAAGGGTGGATAGCGGAACGTGGTGACGTAGCCGATCGCCATGACAACGCCGGGAATGAGGTAAGGCACCATCAGCAGGAGATCGAGCGAGCCGGAGACCGCATTGTCGCGTCGCACCACGATGAAGGACAGCAGGCCGGAAACGATCGCAATCAGTACCACGGCAGCCAGTGCAAACGTGAAACTGTTGGCAATCGCCTGCGGTGAATCACGAAGGATACGGGCATAGCTGTCGAACCCGAAGCCGCCGGTAAAGACGGGACCGCTGGTTGCGAGGAACGAGGTGTAGATGACCGTGAGCGACGGCAGCATGGCGATGAAGACGACCAGATAGCAGAAGCCGTGCACGATGAACGACTTCAACGGGCGCATGGACTGCTTTACCGGCCTGTTGGTCAGTGAACTGGCGTAGCGGCGCTTGGCAAGAATGTGCCGCTGCAACAGAAGTGCCGCCATCGAAATTGCAATCATCACCATGGAAATCGTCACCGCCATGGTTGGCGTACCGGCCATTTCGGAGGTGTATTGCGCATAGGCGATTGTCGAAAGCGTTCTGATGCCCTTGCCGAGGATTGCAGGCGTTCCGAAGTCGGCGATGGACAGCACGAAGCAGATGATCGCGCCGGTGCTGACTGCCGGAAAGACCAGCGGCAAGGTGATCTTGCGGAAACGCTCGAACGCCGTGCAGCCGAGATTTTCCGCCGCGTCCTCATAGGACTTGTTGATGGTGTTCAGCGCGTTCTCCGTCATCAGGAAGATGTAAGGAAAGAACTTCAGGCTGAAGACCATCACGATGCCCGGGATCCCGTAGATCGTCGGCAATGAAATGCCGGCGAAGGACAAGAGATTGGTGACAGCACCATTGGCACCGAACAGCATGATCCAGGCATAAGCACCAATGAACGGCGGTGCGCACAGAACCAGAACCGCGAAGGTGGCAATGAAAGTGCGCCCCTTTATGCGATAACGGGAGGTGCAAAAGGCAAGCGGAATACCGAGAAGGCAGGCGCCCAGCATGCCCAGCACGCCGATCAGAAGCGTATTCCAGAGTGCGACGGTGTAAAAACGTCGCGTGAACACTTCCGCATAGTTGCTGAGACCGAACGCACCGGTTTTGGCATCAAAGAAACTGATGAAGAAGACGCTGAAAATTGGCAGGATCAGGAATATCGCCAGCAGGATGACGGCAAATACCGTCACGCTTGTCCAAAAACCTGGCAGTCGCAGGCGGAAACCACCGGGAGTTGCAGTCGCAGTCATATCCGTCATGACAGGCGCTCCCCGGTTACGCCCTCGCCGAACAGCTTCGCATCGGCCGCGCGCCAGGAGAAAGTGGTCTTCTGGTTGGGCTGCAGTGCAATGATCTCAGGCGATGGCTTGGTGATCGCCTCGATTTCCTCGCCCGACGAGAGAACGGCTGCAACGTTCATCTCACGCCCCGTGAAGCTGACCAGTCTTATGGTCACGGGCAGTTCGATGCGCTCGTCACCATCGATCGCGGCAGGACCGACAGAAATCGCCTCCGGGCGGATGGCGGCGACGATCTTCCGCTGCGGGGAAATCGCATCCGCCTGCGGCAATGCGACCTTGTGGCCGGAAATGGATGTCTGCCCGCCTGCACGGTCAAGCGTCAGGAAGTTGTTTGCGCCCACGAACGACGCGACGAAGCGGTTGGCGGGATTGTTATAGACTTCCCAGGGTGGTGCAGCCTGCTGAATGACGCCGCCATACATGACGCAAACCAGATCGGACATGGCAAGCGCCTCTTCCTGATCATGCGTGACATAGACGGTGGTGATGTTCATGGCCTGCTGGATTTCACGGAGTTCCCGGCGTAGGTCCACGCGAAGTTTGGCATCGAGGTTGGACAGCGGTTCGTCCATCAACAGCACTTTCGGGTTGATGACGAGTGCGCGTGCAAGACCCACACGCTGCTGCTGGCCGCCGGAGAGTTCGTGAGGCATACGCTTGGCATAGGGAGCGAGCTGCACGACGTCGAGAATCTTGCCGACCCGTTCGCGGATCTCGGCTGAAGACGCCTTGCGCTGTTTCAGACCGAAGGCAATGTTGTCAAACACCGAAATATGCGGAAACACCGCATAATCCTGAAAGACCATGCCGACATCGCGCTTGTGGGCGGGCACATGTTCGATCGCCTGTCTTTCGATGCTGATGCTGCCGCTATCCTGCTGGTGAAAACCTGCAATCGTGCGCAAAAGGGTCGTCTTGCCACAACCGCTGGGTCCAAGAAGCGTAAAAAACGATCCGGAGGGAATGGAGATGTTGATGTCGGAGAGGGCAACGACATCCCGGTAACTTTTCTTGATGCTGGTAATTTCTACGGCGGCCATGTGCTGCTCCATGACATATCCTGCGCGGCACACGACCACGGTGGACGGAACGAAAATGCTGTTGTGAAAGAGGTAAGCAGGGGACGGTTGCCTGACGCACCGCCCCCGGCAAAGTTCTTACTGAACGTCGAGCAGGATCTCGTTCCACTTTTCCATCAGACGCGAGCGGTTGTCCGCAGCCCACTTGAAGTCGTATTTCGCATCCGGAACATCGGACAGCGGAACGAGCGCCGAATTGGCAGGAACATCGGTTCTGACCGAGCGACGACCGGCTTTCACCACGACTTCCTGCGCTTCCTTGGAGACGATGAAATCGATGAAGGCCTTGCCGTTTTCGGCGTTCGGCGCACCCTTGACGAGCGCCATGCCGTCAGGCGCGATTGCCGTGCCTTCTTTCGGATAAACGATCTCTACCGGGGCGCTGCCAAGCTTGTAGCGCAGGGCGGCGTCTTCGAGCGTGATACCAACCGCCTGCTCGCCATCATTGACGAAACGCGGAACAGCGCCTGAAGAGGTGGAAAGAACGGAGTTGCCGAGAATGCCGGTATAGACCTCCCAGCCCTTCTCTTCACTATCGAAATCCTGCAAAACCGTCGCCATCTGGATATAGGCGGAGCCGGACTGATCGGCACGGGCCGAGGAAATCAGACCCTTATATTCAGGCTTGGCAAGATCGGCCCAGGATGTCGGAACCGGCGCGCCTTTCAGCGCTTCCTTGTTGACGATGAAGGCCGTAACGACTGCGGTAAAAGGAACCCAGTTGGTGCTCGGCGAAAAGGCAGGGTTGATCGATGCTGCCTCGACAGGCTTGTAAGGTTCGAAGAGGTCGGCGGAAAAGTCGATGACGGTGCCATCAACACTCCAGATCACGTCGCCAGCCGCCTTGCCGCTTTCCGCCTTGATGCGGTTCATCAGCTCGCCGGACCCGGCTTTGACAAGCTCGACCTTGGTGCCGGTCTTCTTTTCAAACATGGGCAGCAACTCATCCATGAGCTGCTGCGGCGCTGCCGAATAGACCACGACGGTACCTTCCGCATGGGCGAAAGCCGCACTGGCAAGGAAAGTTGCGCCAGCAACAAGGCGCGCGAAAATAGTGCATGATTGACGCATAAAGGGTGCTCCGTTTTTTTGTTCCCTGACTGACAAGGCAGTACGACATAATTTCTTATTGATTTTGCGTGTCGCTACCCGCCGTCTGGTATTTATTTTCTTTACGTAAATTAATTAGTCAAGCTGCAATTTATCTTGAATACAAAAATCCAATATCCGTCTGAAAAAACTCAACATTTGAAGACAGCCGCGCTTGATCTTCGAACCTGAAAAGTCAGGACGTTCCGGAAAACAAGGTGCACAGCCACTGAAATTGCGCTAATCATCCGACTTAACTTCTCGTGGGAGACCTGGTTGATCGACCTCGGCTACAATGAACGGCGTCTGCTCGAAATCCTGCGCGGCAAGGGAGGCATGTCGCGCATCGAACTGGCGCGCGAGATGGATGTTTCCGCACCGACCCTCACCCGCCTGACGGCCAATCTTCTGGAATCCGGCCTGATCCTGGAAGCCGAGGAAGCGCGCAGCGACGGCAAACGGGGAAAGCCATCCACTGCCATCGAGATCAATCCGAACGGACTTTTTACGCTCGGGGTCTATTTCAACCCGGACGATCTACGTGTCTGCCTGGCCGATCTCAACGGCACGATCAGGCAGGAAATCAGGTCCGAGCTTGAGGGACACAGTTTCGAGCATATCATGGAGATGGCCGAGACGGCCGCCCGACAGGTGGTTGAAAAGGCAAAGATCAAAAAGAAGGATGTGCTTGGCTGCGGCATCAGCTTTCCAGGCCACTTCAAGCGTGACCGAGGCCATGTCTTTCGCATCAAGCAATTCGAGAGCTGGCGCGACATCGACGTGGACAAGGACTTCCAGCCCTATTTCGATTTCCCGGTCTTTCACGAAAATGACGGCAATACCGTCATCCTCTCGGAGCTGTACTACGGAGCGGGTCGAAGCATCCGCAATTTTGCGATGATCTGGCTGACATACGGCATAGGCGGCGCCGTTGTGGTTCAGCGCCATCTCTATCGCGGCACCAACGGTAATGCCGGCGAGTTTGGCGGCCTGTTTCCCAAATCCCATCCACGTCCCTCTGGACAGGACCTTTGCGACACGCTGGCCGCCCACGGAGTGGGCATCCGACGTTTGAAAGATATTGATGAAAGCTATTGCGACCACCCCGCCGTGGTTGCCTGGCTGGAAAGGGCGACCGACCAGCTTCGTCTGCTGGCGCTGACGGTTGCCCGGACGATGGATCCCGGCGCCATCATTTTTGGCGGATCGCTACCCGACTGGGTTCTTGAACACATCGTCCAGCGCATCGGCTCGCTTGAAATGCTCGGCGAAGACTTTTTCGTCGAGCCGCCTGAAATACGCAAATCGATGATGAGCGACCTGCCCCATCTCGGTGCCGCCAGCATACCGATCTACCGCGCCACAACGCCCAGCTATTATTCCGGCCGGGCGCTGAAGGGTTGGGCATAACCGCCAGTCGTCAGAGGCTTTTCGGTCCAGTTGCCGGTGGAAGGCGCCGGGTGTCTGGATCTCTCACCCGGTACCGGTTTTTATGGGAATTTCAGGCAAGTTCGGCCGGGACCAATTCCGCGATCTCCGGCCAGAGCGTTTCCGTCACGGCCATCAATTCAGGCGTTGCGGCGGCAACCCAGGGAATGCCGGTTTCGCCGCGCGTTCCAATCCGCACGTCAAGACCCGCCTCCCTTGCCAGGACAACGCCACCGGCAATATCCCACATGGTCGTCAGTTTTTGCAGATGGCCATCGAAGATACCGCGCGCTGCAAAAACCAGTGAAATCGAGGTCGAACGGATGGATTCCACCACCCAGCCCGCATGCCTCAAGCCGACATTGAGCGCCGCCACCTCCGCGGCATCGGCAGACGCGCTGTCACCGAGCGACATCACCTGCACTTCCTTAAATGGAACATCGCGCGCAAGCGGCTTGCCGTTCAGCAGCAACCCTGTTCCTTCGGCAGCCGAATAGATCTCCTGGAAGACTGGCATGGCGACGACCCCGATTTCCGGGACGCCGTTGCGCACGAAGCCCAGCGAGATGCCCCAGAGTGGTGAGCCGCGCAGGAAGTTTGCGGTGCCGTCGATGGGATCGATGATCCAATAGGCGTCATCTGCGATCCCGCCCATCTCCTCGCCGAGAACGGTTTCACCCGGAAATGCCGCCGCCAGCCGGTCGCGCACCAGCCTTTCAACCGCGGTATCCGCTTCCGAGACGAAGTCCTGAAAACCCTTGGTGCGGGTGGCGATGCTGCCGCGCGCTTCGAAAAAGCGAAGGGCAAGACCCATCGCCTCCTCTATGATGCCGGCTGCGCGCTCGAGGCGCTGGTTCATCGTGTCCATGACCTGCCCGTCTCGCCTGCATCAGCCTTCAACCAGCCCGTGAAGGCCTCGACTTCATCCGTCTGGATTGCACCGACGCCGACCTGCGCCAGTGCGCCCCACACACCTTCTGCATCGGAAAGTGCGCGCGTGTCGTTGAGATCGAGGCAATGGGAAACGTCGAGCGTGTTGATCCAGAGGCGGATATTCTGACGCTCCATTTCGGCGCGGCCTTCAACCAGATCAGCGATATCGGTAAATTTTACCTCGATCATCGGCGCGCGCAACGCTTCGATGCGGCGCAGATCCTCGGCAAACTTGCCCTTTCTCACCGGAAACATCGGCATATGCGGGATTTTGCCGAACCAGTCGGTATCCAGCACACCGAAATGCTCGGCTTCAGGATCGATATCGGTTTTCACCAGAACCTGATCTGCGACGCCGAGGCGCAGTACGGTTTCCATGACCTGCGGCAGGTCACGGGTGAACTTGGTATCGATATTGACGGTGATTTTGCCACGCGCCTCTTCCAGCAATTCTTCCAGCGTCGGTACGCATTCCTCCGTCACATCGGCTGCATCGCCGCCAGCACCTGCCTTGAGCCGAGCGGAACGGACGACATCAAAGGCCAGTTCGCTCACTGTCCCCCGCCCCGTCGTCGTGCGGTCGAGCGTCTCGTCGTGAATGACGACCAGCCGGCCATCGGCTGTCGCCTGCGTGTCGATCTCGATCATCTCCACACCGGCAGCGACCGCTGCGCGAACCGAAGCCAGCGAATTTTCAGCGGTCGCGGTCCAGAACCCACGATGGGCGATGGTGAGGATCGCGGGATTGTCGCGCGAGCAGAGGGCGAGAACATTACACGGATTGGAGACTTTTCGTTGGGCTGCAAGGGTTTGAGGCATTTTTTTCACTTTCGGATGTTGCGTTTACCGGAGTTGGGTTGCCCGGATCAGATTTTCCCCATGCCCGCCGCCATCAGGTCGTCACGCAGAATGCGGCCGGCGATGATGAAAACGACGAGTGCGGGAAGAAGCAGGATGAAGGAGACGATGGAGGCGAGCGGGATCTGCATCGAATAGGGGTCGAGATACATGTAGAGCTTGATCGGCAGCGTCTGCACGACAGGCGCACCGACGATGAAGGACTTGTCGAATTCCTCGAAGCTGCCGATGAAGGACATCAGGCCACCGGCCAGAAGGCCGGGCACCGCAAGCGGCAGGATGATGTGGATGACAATGCCGGCCGTTCCCGCGCCGAGCGAACGGGCGGCATGAATCAGGTCGTCGGGAATGGTTTCTAGCGTCGCCGTCATCAGCCGTATCATCAGCGGCAGCGTGCCGACGATCTGCACAAGGATGACCCCGGTCACCGAATAAGCGAGACCGAAAAGAAGAAACACCTGGCCGATGCCGACAGCGACGACCAGCCCCGGAATGATGATGGGGGCCAGAATGAAGATCTCCACCAGCCGTTTCAGCCGGAAAGGAAAACGGGCCATGGCCCAAGCGGTTGGCAGGGCGATAGCGGCCGTCGAGAAAGTCACGACGATGGCGATGAGGATGCTGTTGACGGCGGCCTGGATGAGGCTTGTATCGCCAAGAATGCTCGCCCAGCGCGTGGTGGTGTAATCCTTCGGCACCACCAGAGGCGGCGTCCATCCATCGGCAATGCTCCACAGGAACATCAGCACCAGAGGCACGGCGATAGCGAGCGCCAGCGCGGTAAAGAGCCCGATGGAGACAAAAATCCGGTCGTCCGGCGTGAAGGTGCGGCGGCGTGTCATGGTGACGGGATCGAGGGCAATGGCGCTCATTATGCGTCTCCTCGGGTTTGGCCGGGGCCGATGCGGGATGTCAGGGAGTAATACAGAAGCAGGACGGAGACCGCGAAGAGGCTCAGCACCATGCCCATGGCATAGACCTGATTGAACCGCCCCTGATTGAACTCCGTGACCATGAGAACCGAAAGCGGCCGGGCAGTGGGCGGACCGACAATATCGGGAATGGCGTAGGAGCCCATGGAGCCGATGAAGGTAAGAAGGATGGCGGCGGTGATGCCGGGCATGGCAAGCGGAACTTCGACGAACAGAAAGGTCTTCAGCCGCGAGGCGCCGAGCGTGCGCGACGCGTAACGGATGTCCTCCGGAATGGCGGCAAAGGCACTGGTGATGATCAGCGTCATGAAGGGTATCTGCTTCCAGACACTGGCGAGAATGACGCCAATGCCCCAGTCGTCACGCACGAGTTTGGGCAATTCAAGCCCGAGCGGCGCGACCAGCCGGTCGAGAAAACCGCCCCTTTCGAAAACGACGATCACCATCAGGCCGACGATGATGCCCGGCACCGCCATCGGCAGCTTGTAAAGGCCGCTGAACAGCTTGCGGCCGAGAAAGCTCTTGCGGATCAGAAGCGCCAGCGGCACCGAAGCCGCAAGCGACACCATCACCGGCATGACACCGTAATAGATGGAAGTCGTCAGGCCACGGATCATCGACGGACGTGTGAAGATCCGCTCGTAGAACATCAGCGTGAAGCTGCCATCGTCCTGCCTGAAGCTGCCGATCAGTGCCGAAAGCAGCGGACCGCCGAAGAAGATCAGCAAATAACCCACCCCCGGCGCAAGCAGGACCAGCAGCTGGGCGCGCCTGTCGCGCAGTACCCCGCGCATCACGCCGCCTCCCCTGCCTGCCCGTCATCGAGCAGATGCACCGATCCGGGAAAACGCAAGGCGACCCTGCGTCCCGCATCGATAAGATTTTCCACACCGGACTGGCTGATCTTGATCTGGTGGCCGCCGATTTCGACCGTATAGAGCGCATTGGCGCCCATGAAGGAAACGGCAGAGACCGTGCCGGCACCCGCCTCGTCGGCGCTGATGTGGATGTTTTCCGGACGAACCGAAATCTGTGCGGAACCGGCCGCAGTCGCATCCAGCGTTACGGACTGCTCCCAGGGCAATTGCGCCTGCCTACCCTCAGCCAAAACCGGCAGAAGGTTGGTCTGGCCCAGAAAACCGGCGGTAAAGGCGTGTTTGGGCGCACGGTAAAGTTCGAGCGGTGTTCCCACTTCAACGACGCGGCCGGCATCCATCACCACGATCCGGTCCGACATCGCCATGGCCTCGGCCTGATCATGTGTCACATAAAGGCTGGTCGCGCCGATCCGGCGGTGAAGTTCAGTCAGTTCATGGCGCAGCGTGTCGCGGAGCTTGGCGTCGAGGTTCGAGAGCGGCTCGTCGAACAGCAAGAGGCTTGGCTGCATGACAATGGCGCGCGCCAGCGCCACGCGCTGCTGCTGTCCGCCGGACAGTTGCCGCGGCATGCGATCCACCAGACCGGCAAGATTACAGATTTCAAGCGCATGGGCGATGCGGCGCGCGCGCTCGTCCTTCGGGACCTTCTTCATCTTCAGGCCGAAGCCAAGGTTTTTGGCAACCGACATATGCGGGAAAAGCGCATAGGACTGAAAAACCATGGCGATGTCGCGCGCTTCCGGCGGCGCCTGATCGATACGCTTGCCGCCCAGCCGGATTTCGCCTCCCGAAGGCTGGCTGATGCCGGTGATGATGCGCAAAAGCGTGGACTTGCCGCAGCCCGAGGGGCCGAGAATGGTGACGAATTCGCCCCGCTCGACAGTGATCGACACGGGATGAAGCGCCCGGCTCAAACCGTAATCCTTGCTGATATTGCTGATCTCGAGTTCACTCATGGCGAGGCTCCCTCATGGTTTCGACCAAGGCTCTCGGACCGTTTGGCGGTTTCCAGCCCCACGGTCCGGTCGATCCGGGCAGGTGTTACTGGTTGAGCACTTTTTCATCGAGCGCTTCGGCAAGGGCCGTCGACATGTCCCAGAACGCCGGAACCGACAGGCGCGGATAAACGCTTTGCGGCAGAACATGCTCCTGTACGGCTCTGGGCATCAGGTCGTTGGTGACATCCGCCCGCGGAGACCGCGAAGCCTTGTTCTCCAGCTTCCAGAGCTGGAACTCCTTGCTCATCGCCATATCAATGAGAAGGAGTGCGGATGCGACGTTCTTGGCATTTGCCGGCACGAAAATGGCATCGCCCGAGCCGACCTGGCCTTTTTCCAGCAACGTGACGCGGAAGCTTTCCGGCAGCTGCTTGGTGCCGAGGAAGCTCATGACCTGATCTTCCCAGACGGTGCCCATGTAGAGCTGCTGGTTATTGATCAGGTTGAGCGTGTCGGCGTTGCCGTTTGTCAGTTCAGCCACGGCAAGAAGACGACGGTAATAATCCCAGACCGGCGTAAGGCACTCGGACGTCATTGCCCAGTCTTCGGCCTGCTGCAGCGTCTGATTATAGTCGGTAAGCTGCTTGCGGCAGTCGCCGGTGAGATAATTGAGCGCCACGGAATAGATGAAGCCGCCGCCGGAGCCGCCCTTGGCTGGCAGGGTGACGCCAAGGCGCTTCGGGTTCTTTTCAGCCCAGACGAGGAGATCGTCGAAGCTCTTCGGCACGTCTTCGGCTTTCACGAAGGCGGAATCGTAGCCGAGTGCGGTCTGGTTGAGATGCACCAGAGGGAAACTGCCACCATGCGCCTTGCCGAAGACGGTCTCGGCCAGTTCCGGATTGTAATTGGCCATGTTGGGCAAGATCTTCGTCAGCGGAATATTGCCGACGACGCCCTTGGAAGACAAAAGCGGATAACCGCCACCGCCAGCGAAATAGGCGTCGACGGGTGAATCCTGCCCAGCCGCCTGCACGGCGATGAGCTGCTGGTTCGCCTGATCACCCTTTACGTCGCTATAGGTGACCTTGATGCCATATTTGGCCTCGAACCGGGTGATCAGTTCTTTCCACGTATCCGCGAAACTGCCGGCGAAATTGTACATCGTCACCGTGCCTTCCGCTTTGGCAGCGGGAACGACGATGTCATAGAAATTTTCGCGCGTGACCTTCGACAGATCGAAGTCGAGGTTCTTCATGTTGGTGTCCGCCGCAAGGCAAGGCGCTACCGTCGTCGCCAGCGCAAGCGCGGCGATCGCAATAAATTTCATGCTCATTGAATGGTTCCTCCTGGGGATCCGTTATTAACCGGCTTCTTATTACTACACTCTAAGTGTATTATTTGTGACAGTCCAGTGAAAAATGCCGTCCCCGGTGCGCGGCCCGAGTTGCGAAGGCCTTGTGCAGCCGCTATCCAAGGCCATGACAACAGATAAGACACCGCGCCAGACCTTCGACCGCCAGCCGCTTGCCAGCGAGAATGAGCGCCTCATTCTCGATATAGTGCGCCGCCACGGCCCCATTGCCCGTGCAACAATCACCGGTCACACGAACCTGACGCAGCAATCCGTGCATCGGTTGATCGAAGGCCTGCTGGAACGCGGCCTTTTGCGTACCGGCGCACCGCTTAAAGGAACGCGTGGCCAGCCGAGCCCGACCATTGAACTGGTGCCTGAGGCGGCCTATTCGCTCGGAATTTCCATCAACACTGACTCCGTGGTGATCTGCATTGCCGATTTCCGCTGCATGGTGGTTGTCGAAGAAAAATTGCGGATGCTTCCCAGCGATCGCGAAATGACGCTTGCCGCATTATCGCGCGCTCTGGAACGGTTGCTGGCGGACCACGGCATCCCGCGCGACCGCCTGCTCGGCCTCGGCTTTTCCATGTCGGGATTTTTCGTGTCGGAAGATCGGGCGTTCAACGCGCCGGAACCATTGCGCGACTGGTCGCTGATGGACCTGAAACCGATCCTTGAAGAGAAATTCCGTCTGCCAGTCTGGCTGGAAAACAACGCAACCACCGGCGCGATCGGCGAAAGCCTTCGCGGCGTGGGACTGTGGTGCCAGACCTTCGCCTATCTATCCTTCAACTATGGCTTCGGCGGCGGCCTCATTCTGGGAGGTCAGCCTTTCTACGGTTTTCACGGCAATGCCGGTGAATTCAGCGGCATCTTCAACCCGGATGAAGCCGACAGGCGGCCGGCGCTGCAATATCTGATCGCGACGCTGCAGAAACACGGGAGCGAGATAGATTCGATCGAAGCGCTCTATCAGCATTTTGACCCTGCCTGGCCGGGCGTCGAGGAATGGCTTGAGCGGACCATGCCGCAGGTGGACCGGCTGGTGGCGAGCCTGATTGCGGTTCTCGATCCACAGGCGATCGTCTTTGGTGGACAATTGCCGCGCGCACTCGGCCGGATGATGATCGAACGTGTACACATGCCCTCGCAACGCGAACACCGCTACGGCATCGGGCCGCAGGAAGCAAAACTGGTGCTCAGCGAGACAGAAGGCGATTCCTCGGCACTCGGCGCCACCCTGCTGCCGCTCAGGGTCCGTTATTTCCTGTAACCGGGCCGGCCGGGCGCGGCGATTAGACCGCGCCCGCAAAACCTTGGCCTCGCAGCCTATTCGACCACCACGGACAGCGACGAGCCGGTATAAACCGGCCGCACCTTCACATTGCCCGCGTCGATCGCAGCGAAGGTGCCAGTCAGGCCGTCTGCGGCGATGACGTTGAAGCGCGTGCCGGCGGCGGGTGCGGCGCCTTCGAAGGCGAGCCGCAGGGTTGCGCCATCAAGCGTCGCGTTGCCCTTGACCAGCAGCGGAGCCTTTTGCGGATCAAGCGCCAGCGTGCCGCCCGTCTGGGCATAATCGCCGCCAATGACGATGTCACTTTCACCGTTCAGCAAAAGCATTCCGCCGGAGACCAGCACGCCACCTGTACCAAGCGCGTTGGCGGAGGATGCCACAAGCGTTCCGTCCTGCAAGACGGTGCCGCCGCTATAGCTGTTGGCGCCGGTGAGCGTGAGCGCGCCACTGCCGGATTTGACGAGACGCCCTGCCCCGGCAATATCGTTCGTCCAGCGGTCAGCCGCATTGAACCCGCCGGCTGCGGCATCCATCGTCACGTCGACATCGCCGTTAAAGGCACCATAACCGGCAGCGGCGGCCACCAGATTGATCCGGCCCCAGCCATTGCTGTCGTCAAGCAGCGGATAACCGGCCTCGATACCAGTGGAGAACAGGACTGCGCGGCGTTGCGCGGCATCGAGATAAGGCAGGCGTGTCTCCAGCAGAACCTCGGCACCCTTCGGCACCACCATGGGCGCATCGCCAACGGTTTTGTCGCGGCTGAAGGACATGGTCATACGCCGGCGATAATCAGCCTCGTTGATCGCCGCATCGGCAAAAGGGTCTACATCCGGTTTCGCGCTATGGGCAAAGTCGATCAGGGACTGTCCCGCTGGTAAGCGTTTGGCAAAATAGGCCTGCAATTCATCATGCGCGGTCTTCTTGAGATCGGCGTTTTTCGGATCCTGCAGAATAGCGGCGGCTATGGCGGTGGCCGTAATGCGGCCGCCGATCACGTCGACTGGCGAATGCATCCCTGCAACGATACGGCTTTCGCCAAGCTCGGAAGCGGCAGTCAGCAATTCGGAAAACCGCTCCGGCACAACGTAAGCATAAGTGATGGCAGCGAGATAGGCGGCATTGGTGTGACCGCTCGGAAAGCCGCCATCCTTGCCGCGTCCACGGTTCTCGCGCGCATATTTGAGCGCGGGCACAATGACGCCGGGATCGGTTTCGTAAGTTTCAAACTTGCGGTCGCCGATGGTCTCGGTGCCTGTCTCTATCACCTCGCCCTTGGCATTCATGCGCCATGGGCGCGGCGTGGAATAGAAATATTTCGCTGGCGACGTCGTGCCTTCCGGGCCACGCATTACCTTCATGAGGGCCACGACATCCTTCAGCTCGGAATCGGCCGCTCCAGCCTCGGTGCCCTTGTCCTCTTCCTTGCGCGTGATGACCTCGTTCGGATCGAAATCCGCCAGGGTGTGGTTGATGGTCGTCGTCGCGCCCGCGCCTTCGCGATACCACGGAGCAAGCGGCCCCATCCCGTCGATCATGCTGTAACCCTGCGAGCGGCGGTCTTTCATATAGGCGTTCAAGGCCGCGGCGGGGGTGCGGTTCTCACCGGTTACGGAAAGCACGTAACGCATGTTTTCCTGCCACACAGCGGGATTGACGGCCTTCACATGGCTGAAATCACTCGGACCGTCGCCATTGGCGCCGCCATCCGCCCATTTTTCATCGCCCAGCGTCCAGATGCGATTAAAACCCGAGAGGATTTCGATGACGGGATTGTCGCGGTCGTCATAGGCACGGACGTCTTCGCCCTTGGCATTCTTGCCAGTCTGGTTGCGATAGGTGTCGGAAAGCGGCAGCGGATATCTTGCTGCGGGTTCGGGTACCGTAATGGCATAACCCTGACCTGCGGGTTGAGTGCGCTCGAATGCCTGTGCGTTCGGGACAAGAACCAGCAATGCGACGGAGGCAAGCAAGGCCGACCGCACGAACGGAAAAGACGACATCTTCAGTTTAGCCATGACGAATCCTATGATTTCAGCGGATGACGCGTGACGAAGCGCGCACGCAGCTTCCGGCGCGCCTCGCCGTCAGCTTTTATGCCGGGCGTATTGCAGTTTTTTTTCGACTTGCTGATTAAGTCAGATCGCATATGCCACAACAGCCGGCGAACAAGCGGCGAAGTATGCCCGGAGCATAACTCCGGGCAGATCGAGAGCATCGTTATTTCGTGATGAAAGAACGGGCGCTCATCATTTCTTGACCGCAACGGCCTCATTGATCTTGGCGACATCGTCTTCCAGAACCTTGTAGGTCTGGTCGAGCGTCAGTTCGCCGACGATGAGCTGGCTCATGCGCTGGACGATCTGCTGATACATGGCAGTGCCACCCTTGGCGTGCTCGAATTCGCGGGCGGCCTGCGGCACATTCTTCTTGTTGTCCAGGAAGACCTTCATCGCCGCCTTGGCGTTTTCGCTCTTCAGCTTGTATTGCGGATCGACGATTTCGGCGCCCGTCAGGATCACGTAATTTTCGGCGATTTCCCGCTGCACCTTTTCAGAGCCGAGAAATTCGACGAAATGGGCGACATCTTCGGGATATTTGGTGCGCTTGAAGCCGACAATCGCCGTGCCGCCGGGCATGGCATAGCAACCGGCATCGCCGCAGGGGGCGTTAATCGCGGTCCATTCGAAGCTGTCACCGATCTTGTTCTGGAATGGATTGACCATCCAGTTGCCAGCCAGATAGGTCACGACATTGCCGTTGACGAATTCATCGCCCATGTTCTTGTATTGCGAGCCACCCGCAGCACCCCACATTTCCTTTGGGAAGCTGCCGTTCTGCGTCCATGAATAGATGTCGGAGATGTATTTTTTCGCCGCGTCGTCGGGGAAGCTGAACTTGCCGTCCTTCACATAGGTCGCACCATAAGCGAAGGCGCCGCCAGAGAAGCGGTGGCCGGAGCGGTCCATGGTGAAGGGAATCTGCACGCCGGTCGACTTGGCAACGCGCGCGGACGCCTCGACGATCTCGCTCAATTTCGCTGTCGGCCCGGGCAAGGGTTCACCCGCCTGCTCGAACAGCGTCTTGTTGACGAAGGGCAGGTTCAGCGTCTGCGAGGCCATGTAACCGTTGATCGACTGCGGATCGTTGACACCAGGCAGACGAAGCTGGGCAAGGCTCGAACCGTGCAGTTTGGCAAAGCCGTCCGCATCCTTCATGTAGGGGCGCATGTCGAGATAGTAGGAAGCGAGCTGCCAGTCGGTGATCTTGGCAACATCCGGCCCCTCGCCCACCGCAAGCTGTACCGGCAGCTGCTTGGAAACGGCATCATAACCGGAAGACACGAAGTTGATCTTCACGCCCGGATTGGCCGCCTCGAACTCCTTGCTGAGTTCAGACATGCGCTGCACATAACCCTGGTCGTCATCCGTAAAAAGGAACGTGATCGTTCTTGTCTCGGCCTCTGCGACCGAAAGGCCGGCGATAGAGGCCAATACGAGGGCGCTGACGCCCGAAAACAGTTTCAGCATGCTCATCCTCCCAATGAAAAACTTTTCACAAATCGAATTGAAGCTCCTCGTCTTAATTCGATTTCGCTTGTTTTGCGACTTGACAGACTAAACGTCAAGCTGTTTGTTTCGGCTAAATCGCACAAATCGACGCAACAAAGCGAAAATAGATTTGTGAAAATAATTTCATAAAGATCGACGGGAGGCGATCCATTATGACGGATGGACCATTGGCGACGGGCTTGTCGCAGCCCACATATACCGTACCGCCAGGCGAAACGGTTACCGCCTGGATCGTCTCGGATCTGGTGGAAACCTCATTTCCGGGAATTGCGGCACCGGCGGAAGACCGGGTCGATTATCGCTTCATCAACGGCTTTGTGGATGTTGGCGACCTGCCCTGCCGCAAGGCCTTTCAACAGACGATGATCGGCCGCGACATCGCGCCCGACTCCAGCTTTACGGTTTCGCACCTCAACCTGCCGGGTTCCAACCGACGCGTTGAATTCACCGGTTTCTGGCACGTTCCGACCCATGTGCAGCGCTGGCTGAAGGGCTCGTTCCGCAGCGACACCACAAGACAGGCGCATTTCCGGCTGCGCACCTGCGGCGGCGTGCGCATCTGGGTGGGCGGCGTGGAACAGGTCCGCTTTGAGCCCTTTATCCGCAATGTCGAAAGCAGCCGCGATATCACGCTCGAACTTGCGGCCGGCGATAACGAAGTGCTGCTGCTTTGCGAAGATCTGGCGGAACGTGACATCATCTGGTTCTTCGAGCTTGAGGTTACGGACGCCACGCCGCTCACCGTCGTGCTGCCGGTGCCGCTCGACCGGGAAGAAACGAAACGTCTTGCCGCACTGGTGCGCGATGTTCGCCCCGCACGCGACGTTTTTTCCAGCGCGGCCCTCGAGCTGGTTTTCGGGGCAGCACCTGCCAGCGACCTTCCCGTCCACATCGCGGTGAAAAGCCACGGCCACGAGCGCGCCGCCCTTGCCGAGGTCGATACCGTGCTGAAAGCCGGGCAATCGACCCTGACGATCCCCGAGACGGCAGGCATTTCGGACGGATATCATGGCGTCAGGATCACCATCGGTTCAGGTGCCGGAACGGTAACGCGCGTCATCGACGCAGCCTTCATGGGCGATATGGCGCCACAACCGGCCGCCACCGATATTGCCGAGCGAAAGAAAGCGGCATTGTCCTTCAGCGCCCGCTTTGGTGCATGGCGCATCGGCCGTGCGCTGGCCATGGTCGCTACCGGCAGCGGTGACATGAAGACGATTTCCGGCATCGTCGACGCAACGCTGCGGTCCATCGACCGGCGCGAGGATTGCTCCGATTTCGTGCTGGTGCCACTTCTCTGGCTGGTGCGCGCCTATGGTGACCGGCTTCCCCCTCAGATGCTTGAGCGGATCCACTCTTCTATTCTCTCCTATCGATACTGGGTGGACGAACCCGGCAACGACGTCATGTGGTTCTGGAGCGAAAACCACGTTCTGTGCTTCCATACCAGCCAGCTGCTCGCGGGAGACTATCTGCCGGACGCCATCTTCAGCGCCTCCGGGCGCACCGGCAGGGAGCAGGCGGTGCTGGCCGCAGACCGGCTGCAGCGCTGGTTCGACAGCGTCGAGGCGCACGGTCTCGCCGAATGGAATTCGGCCGCCTATTACCCGGTGGATTTCATCGGCCTTCTCGCCATCGAACATTGGGCCGAACCGGGACTTGCCGCCCGCGCCCGCCACCAGCTCGATCTCATTTTCGAAATGATCGCTTTGCACACGCTTGGTGGCGTTCCCTCCGGTTCCCAGGGCAGAGCCTATGACAAGGAGCTGCGCGCCGGGCCGCTGACGGAACTTGCACCTTTTGCGCAAGTTGCCTTCGGTCAGGGCTGGCTCAACAATGGCGTCGCCTCGCTGCCGATGTTCTGCTGTGGAGATTACCTGCCGCCTCCGCATCTTGCCGCCCTGTCGCAACTGGCAGGCGGCCGCATGGTCGAGGCGCGTTATGCGCAGGGACTGGAGCCGGGCAAACTCGTGCTTTTCAAGAACGAAGCAGCCCAGCTTTCCACTGTGGTGGACCACAAGACAGGTCGCAAGGGCCACCAGCAGCACGTCATGGACATCAAGCTTGCCGGCCATCCGATGGCGCGGCTGTGGGTCAACCATCCCGGCGAAGATGATCCGTGGGGCACACAGCGCCCCTCTTATTGGGCCGGCAGCGGCATCCTGCCGCGCGTGGCGCAGCACCGGGATATCGCCATGATGATCTTCGATACGGATGATCACCGCAATGATTGGACCCATGCCTATCTCGGTCGCGACGGGCTGGACGAGGTGGTGACGAAGGGTAACTGGCTCATCACCCGCGCGGGCCGCGGCTTCGCAGCACTTTACGCGACCAATGGGCTTGAACCTGTAACAGCGGGTGCCACCGCCGACCGCGAGATCAGATCACATGGCCGCCGCGCTGGCTGGCTCGGCATTATCGGCTGCGGAGATACGAACGCATTCGCGCACTTCCGCGAAAGAATTCTCGCCACGCAGGTCATGTTCGACGCCGACAGGCGCCTGCTGTCTGTCACACCGCCCGGTGGCCCCGAACTCTCCCTCAACTGGGACGGCAACTTCACCATCGGCGGGCAAGCCATGGCCTTCGACCACGAGCAGCCACAGCCACAGATCACCTTCGACAGTGCCAAAACCGCCGCAGGCAACGGCGTGGCACAGCCATTTTACTCCTAAGCGGAATGACCAGATGAACCAGCAAAGCATCGAGAAAGACACTCTCAGAACGACGATCGACAGCGTCGCCGCCGCCTTCAGCCGCCTCAAGGGCATACAGGAAGGCCTGGCAAGCGGTAGTTCCGACGGCAAGATCCAGTTCGATGAATGGGATTGGGAAGTGGGCGTTGGCCTTTACGGCTTCCTGCGCCGGGCGCTTGCCGCAAACGACCAGAAAGCTCTGGACGATCTCGTGACCTGGTACGGCTGGCAGATCGATCGTGGCCTGCCGCCACGCCAGATCAACAGTTCCGCGCCAATGCTGCCGCTCGTCATCCTCACCGAACATGTCGACCGGCCGGATTTCCGGGCGCTGGTAGAAGACTGGGCCGACTGGCTTGTGCACAAATTGCCGAAAACCGAAGATGGCGGCTTCCAGCACGTGGTAAAGGAGCGGCTTAACGAGGGTGAACTCTGGGACGACACGCTGTTCATGGCTTGTCTGTTCCTTGCCCGCGCCGGTGTGGTCTGCAAACGTCAGGACTGGATCGATGAGGCAGTCTACCAGTTCATGATCCATGCGCGTTACCTGTCAGACCCCGTGACCGGGCTGTGGTATCACGGCTGGACCTTCATCGGACGCCACAATTTTGCGCATGCCTTCTGGGCACGCGGCAATTCCTGGATCACCGTTGCAATCCCCGAACTCTTCGAACTGGTGCCGACGCTTGCCGAAAAGGACAAACGTTTCCTCGCCAATGTGCTTGCAAGCCAGGTGCGTTCGCTGCGCCAGTATCAGCGCGAGGATGGCATGTTCCACACGCTCCTCGACGATCCGACTTCGCCGGTCGAGACGTCGGCAACCGCTGGCATCGCCTATGGCATTCTGCGCGGCATCGAGGCAGGTATTCTCGGCGAAGAAAACCGCGCCCATGCCGAGCGGGCGCTGAAGGCGGTGCTGGGCAATATCGATGACGAAGGCGTCGTGCACGGTGTGTCGGACGGGACGCCCATGGGCCACGACCTCGATTTCTACCGCCGCATTCCCAATTTGCCGACACCCTATGGGCAGGCGCTGACGATGCTGCTGCTGATCGACGTCTTTCTGAAAAGGCCGCAGGCATCATGAGTGCTCACACCAATATCACCATTGCCGCTGAGGGACGTGACGCCACTACCGATATCCAGCAGGCAATCGATACAGCATCGGCCGCAGGCGGCGGCGTCGTGTCGCTCTTGGCCGGACGGCATGTCAGCGGCGGCCTTCATCTTAGAAGCGACGTGGAACTTCACCTTGCACAAGACGCTGTGCTAGCGCCGATTTCCGACTACGACGCCTTTGCCCATACGTCCGTTTCTGTCATCGCCGAGGATTCCGATCGCGGCATGATCGTCGCAAAGGGCGCGAGCAACATCGCCGTCACCGGCCCCGGCCGTATCGAGGCTGGCGGTGAGAACTTCATCATCGGTGACGACGAAGCCATGGGAACCTATGTGCCCGCGAAAAAGAGGCCGCGTGTCATGGTTCTGGAATCCTGCCGCGACGTTCGCCTTGAAAACCTCGTCGTCAGCGGTTCACCAATGTGGACCCTGCACATGGTCGATTGCGAAGATCTGAGTTTCCGCAACATCCGTGTCGAAAACGATCGCCGCCTGCCCAACACCGACGGCATCGTGCTGGATGCCTGCCGGCGCGCACTGATCGAGGATTGCTCCATCTCCACCGCCGATGACGGTATTTGCCTGAAGACCAGCGCCGGACCGGATGGCAAGGCTGTTGGCGCCTGCGCCGATATCACGGTTCGCCGCTGCACTGTCTCAAGCATGAGCTGCGCCTTGAAGCTCGGCACGGAATCCTTCGGCGATTTCACCGATGTGGCGTTCGAGGACTGCAAAGTCATCGCATCCAATCGCGGCATCGGCCTTTTCTCCCGCGATGGCGGCGCCATGCGCAATATCCGCTTTTCGCGGATCGAGGCGGAGTGCCACGAAACGCCGGGCGGGTTCTGGGGATCGGGCGAAGCCGTGACTGTCACCGTGGTAGACCGCCGGCCGGAACGTCAGGCTGGCAAGGTTGAAAACCTTGTGGTGGAAGACCTGAGCGGCTCGATGGAAGGCGCGATAAACCTCGTCGCCACCTCGAGCGCCGGCATCCACAATGTCACGCTCGCGCGCATTTCACTGTCGCAGCAGCCCGGCAAACTCGGCACCGGCCTGCAATATGATCTTCGCCCGACCAATGCGGACATTGCGCCAAGTCCGGAGGCTGCCGGCCGCGCCAATGCCTGGACACGCAGCGCCGACGGCAGGATCGTCGGACTTGAAGATTACCCCGGCGGCATGCCTGCGGTGTATCTGTCCGGCGTTCACGGATTTTCTGCGCGCGACGTTGCCATTGGAAGAACGATGCCCTTACCCGAGGGCTGGAATGCAAAAGAGATCGTCGCAGAGACGACCTTGCCCGAAGGGAGCAGGTAATGGGAAGTCTAAAGCTGGAAAACCTCAACAAGGCATTCGGTGCCGTTCATGTCCTGCATGATATCGATCTTCAGATCGAGAACGGGGAATTCGTCGTTTTCGTCGGTCCTTCCGGCTGCGGAAAATCCACGCTGCTGCGCATCATCGCCGGCCTTGAGGATGTGACGTCAGGCACCATCGGCATTGGCGGACGCGATGTCAGCGCGCTCTCGCCGGCCGAGCGCAAGATCGCCATGGTCTTCCAGTCCTATGCGCTCTATCCGCATATGAGTGTGCGCAAAAACCTCGCCTTCGGACTTGAAAACCTGCGTTTCAAGCGGGCGGAAATCGAAAGCCGCATCAACGAGGCGGCGCGCATGCTGGCTATCGAACCTTATCTCGACCGCAAGCCGAAACAGCTTTCCGGCGGCCAGCGCCAGCGCGTCGCCATCGGCCGCGCCATCGTGCGCGAGCCTGACATTTTCCTGTTTGACGAGCCGCTGTCGAACCTCGATGCGGCGCTGCGCGTGCAGACCCGCGCCGAAATCACAAGGCTGCATCGCGATATCAAGACGACGATGATCTATGTGACCCACGATCAGGTGGAAGCCATGACCATGGCCGACAAGATCGTGGTGCTGCGTGCAGGCCGCATCGAACAGGTTGGCAGCCCGCTCGAGCTTTTCGACAATCCGCGCAACCTCTTCGTCGCCGGCTTCCTCGGTTCACCGCGCATGAACATACTGAAGGGCACATTCGTCGCCGGCAGCGACGGCGGTTTCGCAATCGACTCCGGATACGGCGTGTCCCTGCCCTGCCTCGTCGATCCCGCCGTGGCTACCCCCGGAAAGGCAGTTCTGGCGGGCATCCGCCCCTCGCATTTTGTCATCACGCAGGAAAAGGGCCTGCCCTTCGAAGTGCAGTATCACGAGAGCCTCGGCACCGAGACCTATCTCTACGGCAATCTTCAGGGCCAGAAAGAGCAGATCATCGTGCACCAGGCTGGCCACTTCGCACCCGCTTCAGGCTCGGTTCTGAACATCATGCCGGCGCGCGAAAGGGTGCATGTCTTCGACCCCGAAACCGAACTGGCGCTGCCGCGCCTTGACAGCCACGGGAGAGACTAGCATGGCCAATCCGACGCTTGCGAGACTGTCCGACCGCGTGCTCGACGCCGTGATGGCAATCGCCGAAGTGCCGCTCAACCTCATAGAGCGGCTGATCGGCAAAAGACGCATGCCCTATATTTTCCTGATGCCGAACCTCGTTCTCTTCGGCATCTTCACCTTCCTGCCGATTGCCATTGCCGTCGGTTACGCCTTTACCGGCGGCACCGAGCTGCTGATCACCGACCGTCCCTTTGTCGGTCTGGAGAATTTCGGCAAGCTACTCGATTGCCAGAGCTATATGGACCCCGGAAGCTGCCGGGAATCGCTGTTCTGGACAGCGATCTGGAACACGCTCTGGTTTGTCGGCTTCAACGTTGTCGCCACGCTGTTCGTCGCGCTGGTCACGGCCCTCATTCTTAACAGGGCGATTGCCGCGCGCGGCTTCTTCCGCGCCATGTTCTTTTATCCCGTGCTGCTGTCACCTGTCGTCATCGGCCTCATCTGGAAATGGTTTCTTGACCGCAACGGACTGCTGAACGCCTTCTTCCAGATGCTCGGCGTGCCGCCGGAAATCTTCCTGCTGGATGTCGGCTGGTCGCGCTTCTTCGTCGTGGTCGTATCCGTCTGGTTCCACATGGGCTTTTACACGCTCATCCTGCTGGCCGGGCTGCAGGCCATTCCCAAAGACCTTTATGAAGCAGCCGCAATCGACGCCGCTTCGCCCCGACGCACATTGCTGCGCATCACCCTGCCGCTGCTGGCTCCCAACCTTCTCGTCGTACTGATCCTTTTGATGATCCGCTCAGTGCAAATATTTGATGAAGCCTGGGTTTTGACCAATGGCGGCGGGCCGGGCACGGCCAACACGTTCGTGGTGCAATATATCTACCAGATGGCCTTTGGCAGCGATCTCAGGCTCTTCGGCCTCGCATCCGCCGCATCGGTTCTGATGGGCCTTGTTCTTCTCGCGCTGACGCTCGTGCAACTGCGCCTCGGCAAAAAGATGGAGTCCTGATCATGTCCGGCAATATAAACGCAGTCACTTTCCTGACGCGAACCCGCCGCCCCGGCAGGATCGGTCTCACCGATATTCTCTCCTGGGTGTGGCTCATCGGCGGCACGCTCGCGGTGTTGATACCCGTCGTCTGGGCCGCCATGTCCTCGCTGAAGCCGGAAGCCGAGATCACACGGTTTCCGCCGAGCCTTCTGCCGCGCGCCGCCGTGCAGGTGGAAGTTCCAGGTTATGACAGGCCGCTCAGCCTCTGGACCGTCACCATCGACGGAATGGAGCGGGAGATGGCCATGGTTCGGCGCGTTGGCATCAAGGCGCAGATGGTGGATCCGGCCAATCCCGGCCCGCCGGTCAGCGTCGACACGCGCGAAATGTCGCCCGTCCAGAAACTGACGATCGCGACGCAGAATTTCACCGATCCCTTGACCCAGTTCAACTTCCTGACTTTCCTGAAAAACTCGGTCTTCGTCACTGTTGTCGCGACCGTTTTAACCTTGATCGTCAACGCCATGGCGGCGTTTGCTCTCTCGAAATACCGCTTCCGCGGCGAGAAGGCGATTTTCGTGCTGATCATCTCTACGCTGATGATCCCACTTACCGTCGTCATGGTGCCAGCCTATCTTGTTATCGTCGGTGTCGGCCTCGTCGACAATCTCTGGGGTGTCATCATTCCCACCGTCGCGACGCCAACCGGCGTGTTCCTGCTCAGGCAATATATGCTGACGATCCCGGACGAACTGATCGAAGCAGCGCGCGTCGATGCGGCCAGCGAGTTCCGCATCTTCTGGCGCATCATCCTGCCGCTGACGGCACCTGCACTAGCGGTTCTCGCAATCTTCTCGGTGCTTTGGCGCTGGAACGACTTCCTCTGGCCGTTGATCGTCCTCAGCAGCCGCGAGAACTTCACACTGCAGGTGGGCCTGAACGCCTTCCAGGGCGAGTTCTCGGTGCAATGGCACTATATTCTCGCCATGACCTTCCTCAGCCTGGCGCCGGTTACCGTCGTGTTCCTGTTCCTGCAACGCTATATCACGACAGGCATTGCTGGGACGGGCATGAAGTAAAAGCTCGGTATCACTTGGGGGGCGGTGCGATGCTGCCCCTCAGCACAAGTCGACAGCCAAGTTCCAGCCGGTGCGCAGGCCGGGTCGGGTCGGCGGCGACAAGCCGCTGCTCCAGCAGGGAAAGTGCCGCACCACCCAGCCTGTCGGCGGGCAATTGAATGGTGCTGAGCGGCGGCGCACTGAAGGCCGCCGGCATGATATCGTCAAAACCCAATACCGAAACGTCATCGGGAACCCGGACACCGGCTTCCGTCAGTGCTTTCAGACAGCCGAGCGCCAGATTGTCGGCAGCGCAGAAAATCGCCGTTGCATTTCTGAGCGGGCGCTCCTCGGCCAGCAGGCGACGAATGGCGGTTTCGCCCCATTGGGGTTCATAACTCTCCACCTCAATGACCATATCCGCAGGCACGGGAAACCCCGCCGCAAGAAATGCGTCGCTATAACCGTCGTAACGGCGGCGGATCGTCGTGCGCCCCTTCCAGGTAATGTGCAGAATATTGCGATGCCCAAGGGAAAGCAGGTGCTCGATGCCGAGGCGGGCGCCGAAACGGTTCTCGGCCGTCACCGTATCTACGATCATGGCCGGGTCCTCGCCATTGATCAGCACCACCGGTTTGCCGAGCGCCGAAAGCGCCTGAACCAGTTGCGATCGGTCATCGTTCAACACCACGATGCCATCCACATTGTCGGCATCCGCCGCCTGCGCCACCGCGACAGGGTCAAGCCGGCTTGTGGCGCTGACGAAGGGAACGATGCGAATGCCGCGCCGTTCGCATTCGCGCCGGAAGCCGTTCAGCATCGTCCAGCTGACCATGTTGAGATCACTTTGCGGAGCCGCATCGTTGGTCATTGCCAGCAACACCACGCGCAGGGTCGCAATCGTCGCCTTCTGTCGGCGGTTTTCGAGATAACCGAGCGAACGGGCCGCTTCCAGCACCCGCTCGCGCACCAGCGTGGTCAAGGGGGCCGTGCCGTTAAGGGCGTGCGAAGCGGTGCTAAGCGAAACATTCGCCTGCTGCGCCACATCCTTAAGCGTCGTTTTCCTGTCTATTTTCATAAAAGGGAAATTCACCCGCTCTTTTAAGGATGGGGCGGGCAAGAAACCGGCACAAAGCAGTTGATTTCAAGAATACCCGAGCCCGATTGCTGCTCTGTTTTGTCACGCAAAGATTACAGCATCATCCGTAAAAGCGGAATTGATTTCTCTGTGTTTTCTACCAATCAGCCTGTATTCGAACGCAAGCACCGCCTGCAGCAAACCGCAGGCGGTGAGGCGGTCATAGCGCCTGGGAGATATGGTCGATACTGTCTCTGACGGCAGCAGCCGGGTCTTTCAACTCATGCACCTCAGCCGCGAAAGGCTCGAAGCTGTAAGGCCCCTTGTAGCCAGCTGCCTCCAGCGTCCTGATCTGGGCAAGATTCTCCAGCCGGTCGTCGCTATCCACCAGAACGCGGTGGGCGTCCAGCATGTCGGCGACGGAGACAGCGGGGTCTGTCACGCCTGATATGTGGACGAGGCCGGTGCGTTCGGGGAAAAACACCGTCTCTCCTGCCAGATGATGATGGAAAGTGTCGTGCACCAGCCTGTAGACATCGCCCCCGCCTGCCGCGTCGATGGCCTTGACGGCCTCAGCCTTGGTGCGCAGCGACGAGACGGGGAAACCGAGTGGTTCGACAAGGCCGGTCAGCCCACGTTCCTCGAGGATGGGCTTCATGGCCTTGAGCGCGGCCACGAGATCGTCGAACGGTACCTGTCGGCCCTCGTTGAGCGGGCACATGACAAGCGCCTTCGCACCACTTGCGGCGGCGTAATCAGCCATCACGACTGCCCTTTTTGGCAGATCGCCCGACCAGACGTTGAATGGATAAAGCGCGTTGATGGAGATGATGGTCACGCCGGCCTTTTCGGCCGCGGCCTTCACGGCAGCCGGGTCCACCGTGCCGACGATGTCAGGCAGGTCGTTGCGGATTTCAACTTCGCTAAGGCCAAGATTGCGCGCTGTCGCGAAGAAGTCCTCGAGGGAGAGTTTTGGTGCGGTGATGTGGTTGATGGCAAAACGCATGAGATATCCTCACTTATAAAGGGCAGGACGCGCGGGAAGGTCGATGGCGACCGCAGCGCCACCGGCTTCCTGCGCGGCGACGCAGGCATCGGATGTGATGGCGGCCACGTAACCGTCCCAGGAATTCGGTCCGGCCGCGGTCCCCTTCGCCGCCGCATGGATGAAATCCTGCAGCTCCACATCATAGCTCGCGATAAAGCGATCCTTCCAGTCTGTCAGGATATCGTTCTGTAGCTTGGCGCCAAGGCGGGTCTGGACGGACATCGGTTCCGGCAGGCTGGCGATGCCATCCTCTCCCACCACCTGGCACTGAATATCATAGCCATAATGGCAATTGACGAAAATTTCGACGTCGATGAGCGTGCCCCTGGTGGTCTCCAGAATGACGATCTGCGGATCCTTCAGCTGCGCATGGCTTCTGGCCGCCGAGCGGGGAAAGAGGACCCGCGCCGAAACATAGTCATCGTCGAGCAGCCAGCGCAGCACGTCGATCTCGTGGATCATCGTGTCGTGGATAGCCATAGCAGTCACATATTGATCCGGAACCGCCGGATTGCGATGGGCGGCGTGCACCATGATCGGCGCGCCGATCTTGGTGTCGACGGCCTGTTTCAACGCCACATAACCGGCGTCATAACGGCGCATGAAGCCCACCTGAACCAGCCGCTTGCCCTGCGCCACCTCGGCGTCAACGATGCGCTTTGCCCCTTCCGCCGTTGTCGCCAGCGGCTTTTCGCAAAAGCAGGGCTTGCCGGCGGCAATGGCCGCCAGCACATATTGCTCATGCGTTGCACCCCAGGATGTCACCAGAACGGCGTCCACATCCGGCGATGCAATCAGTTCCTCGCCGGTGGCGAAAATGACGGCGTCCGCAGCAATGTCGTTCTTCACCGCCTCGGCGGATGCAGGGTTGACGTCACTCAGCGCCACGACCTTTGCGCCTCCGAGGACCTTGTTGATGCGGCGGGCATGGTCACGGCCAATCGCGCCGGTGCCGATGACACCAATTCTCACAGTCATAGGAAAAACCTCACTTGCGGTATTTTTCGATATAGTTGTTGATCTCGGCGCACATGAACCTGCCCGATTCATCGGCCCTGTCCTCCCAGGCAAAAACACAGGAGGTCATGATGCCGTCGAAGCCGATTTCGGAAAGCGTGCCGAAGAAGTCGTCCCACGGCACCTCACCCTGGCCGATGTTCAAGTGCTGGTGCACGCGCGCCTGCGTGCCGGGCGGGTTGAGAATGTAGCGCAGCCCTGAACTGGCCTTGTGATTGAAGGTGTCACCGACATGCACATGGGCGAGTACATCCTTCGCTTCGCGCAGCATCGCCTTGGTGTCGTCGCCGAAATAGAAGGTGTGAGGTGCGCAATAGAGAAACTTCACATTCTTCGAATTGACGGTGCGGATGATGTCGAGCGCCGGCTGAAGCGTCTCGCACCAGTCTTCCGGATGCGGCTCGACATGCAGATTGATGCCTTCGCGCTCGAAGATCGGCACAAGTTCTTCCATTGAACGCCACCAGGCATCCTCGCAGGCCTCGATCATCGAGCCAGTATGGCAGCAATAGCAGGAACCCTTGTCGGGATGCGGTCCACGGCCAAATTCGGAGTTCATCGTGTCGACCTCCAGTTCGACGGCGATCTCGATGGCGCGTTTCCAGTGCTTCACTGCCGCCTGCCGCTCGGTCTCGTCATTGGAGGCCCAGCGATACATCGGCAGCAGCGAGGCAATCTTGACGTTTTCGGCCGCCAGCGCCTTCTTGAACGAGCGGATTCTTTCGGGAAACACGCGTGGCGCCTTGAACCATTCGAGGAAATCGGCGCGCGGGCTGAGCTCAATCCAGTCGTAGCCAAGCTCCCTAACTTTGGCGGGAAGGGCTTCGAGGCTGAGATGGCGGTGCATGAACGGGTCGATGGCGATGCGCATTTACGCTTCCTTGTCGTCGGTATCTGTTGAGGTCGTTGCGGACAGGTTAGGCCGCGGTCCGGGAGAAGAGACCGCGGCCTTGGGCCTGCTTTTCCATGAGCGGCCCCTGGTTTATTCCTGGCATTCCAAGTGAATGCCGGCCTCAGTTCTTCGCCTGATAATCCTTGAGGTTGGCGGGCGTGACGAGTTCGAAGGGCACGAAGACCTTCTTGTCGATCGTCTCGCCCTTGGCGAGTTTCAGCGCGGCATCCACCGCGCCCTTGCCCTGGCCGGCGGCATTCTGGAAAACACTGACATCCAGTTCGCCCGCCGCCATCGCGGCAAGTGCATCCTGGGTCGCGTCGATACCCGCGATGATGACGCCGTCCATCGGCCGGCCGGTCGCCTTCAGCGACTGGATCGCGCCGATCGCCATCTCGTCATTGTTGGAAATCACCGCATCGAACTCAACGCCAGCCGAGAGCCAGTTGGTCATCAGGTCCGACCCCTGCGTGCGCGACCAGTTGGCTGATTGCTCCTCAACGAGCTTGATGAAGCTGCAATCCGGTGTGGCGACGACCTCCTTGATGTCCTCGGTCCGCATGCGAGCCGCCTGGTTGGAGAGTTCGCCCATCATCACCACTGCCTTGGCTTCCGTCTTGCCGGCAGCTTTCAGAAGCCGGCAGACTTCCTGCGTCTGCAACGTTCCCGACTGTTTTTCGTCGGAAGCAACGAAGGCCTGTTTGTCCGGCAGGTTGTCGAGATTGACCGGCTGGCGGTTGACGTAGACAAGCGGAATGCCGGCTGCGGCAGCCGCCTGCGAAAGCGCCACCGTCGCATCCGTATCGACGGGATTGACGATGATGGCGTCGACGCCGGCGGCGACAAAGTTCTGCACCTGGCTCAATTGTTTGCCGACATCGTTCTGGGCGTCCTCGATCTGCAGCGAGACACCGTTCATGCCCTTCGAATAGTCGATCATGCCGTTACGCAGCACGGTCAGGAAATTGTCGTCGAACAGGGCCATCGAAACGCCAATGGTCTGAGCCGAAGCCGTGGTCGCCAGCATGGTGGCCAGAGCCGCAATCGCAAAATGTCTTTTCATGTCATCCTCCTCCGAAACTCTTGAAAAGAAACCGGTCGCACAGCCGCAAGTGCATCGCGCCACAGCCGATCGCCGGCAAAAGGATACCCGTCGCCGAAGATGGAAATCTGCGGCGTTTGGCAACCTTGAAACATCGTTATTGTCGTGGATCAGCCTCCTGCCCGCTCCACATGCCGGCAACATGATCCTAGTCCGGGGCCGGCGTCAACGCGTCTTCGGCGGGCAAAACCATCATGGCTGATAGAAATAGACGCGGCATTTATGATAGAATCTATCAAACCATCAAAGGCTCTCAGGAACCCATAGATGAGCGGGCACAAATCTCTGTCCCGGCGTTTCCGCCATGCCGTGTTCGATGGTGTGAACCATGGTGGCAACGAGGTCCGTGCATAGTTCGCGAAGCGGTGTCTGGAACACGCCGGTAATACGCCGCTCAAGCAGCGCCTGACGCGATTCCGGCGTCAACTCGTTGACGAGGCAGACGATGGTTTCCTGGCGGTTCTCCTGCTGCAAGGCCTCGATCACACCTTCCATGCCGCCGCCGATGCAATAGATGCCGACGAGATCTTGGTGTTTGGCGATGGTGTCCATGACAAGCTCGTAGGTCAGCCGCCGCGTTTCCAACGTGATCAGCGCATCCATCACCTCGAATTCCGGCGCATATTCCCTGATATAGCTGCGAAAGCCGGTTTCCCGCAGCGAATGGCCGTGAAAACGGTGGCCACCGAGCAATAGCAGCACCTTGCCCTTGCTGCGCGCCAGCCGCGAGATCATCCACGCCGCCGTGCGCCCAACCTTCATGTTATTCGCGCCAAGATAGGCCTCCCGCACACCCTGCGCGAAATCGGAAAGCAGGGAAAAGGTGGGAATACCCTTCGCCTTCAGAGCCTCAACGGCCGCCGTAACGTCATGATGGTCAGGACCGGTGGCCGCAACGGCCTGCACCCGACCTTTCATGCCGGACAGAAGGGCCGCAAGCTCGCTCGGCTCGCCCGACTGCGCAAATTCGATGCGCAGGTTCAGATGGCGATCCCTCACGTTGCGCGCCGCAAGCTCCAGCTCATCGGCAAATGCCTGGTAAAAGGAGTGCCGTTCTTTCCGCAGAATGATTCCGAGATTATAGGACGGCAGATCGGCCAGCATGCGCTGGCGGATGATGTTGGTGGCATGGAAACCGATCTTTTCCGCCGCCTCGAACACCCGCCGCGAGGTTTCCTCCCGCACCGGCAGGCGACCATTCAATACCCTGTCGACAGTCGCAACGCTGACGCCGGCGGCGTTTGCAACATCTGTGATTGTCGGACGCTTCATGAAGACACCCCTGCGCGGAAAGAATCCTGTCATATCCCGCAAAACATGTCACGGATCATGATAGAATCCAACGCATACCGAGATTTCGGCGAGGGGTGCCATGGCACGCGGCATAAATATTGTTGGCTGGGGTGTCCGGTGCGAGGCCTGCTTTTCCACTTCCCTCATCTCTGCGCTTGTCACAGAGATCCAGCCAGCCCAAGTCCTTGGGCTGAAAAGACTCCCTCCGCCGCGCAGGCGCGCGTCGGCTGGATTCCTGCGACAAGCACAGGAATGAGGGGAGTTGGAATGCACCAACGCGAGAAAATCATGCGTGGAGTTCCTGAGCACCTGCCGACATAGGTGAAGACACGGCGGCAGCGGCATCCGGACCGTTCAACAGAACCGAATGCCGCGATCCCGTCAGACCCGCTCGAGCGCCACGGCAATTCCCTGCCCGACGCCGATGCACATGGTCGAGAGCGCATAACGCTTGCCGGTCAGAGAAAGCTCGAGTGCTGCGGTGCCGGCAATGCGCGCACCGGACATGCCAAGCGGATGCCCAAGCGCAATCGCCCCGCCATTTGCATTCACCCGCGCATCTTCATCGGCAATGCCGAGCTGGCGAAGCGTTGCGAGACCCTGGCTGGCGAAGGCTTCGTTCAGCTCGATCACGTCAAGCTCTTCCTGTTTCAGGCCTAGACGCGCCAGAAGCTTGGCTGAGGCAGGCGCAGGGCCGATGCCCATGACGCGCGGCGGAACGCCGGCAGTTGCTCCGCCGAGAATGCGGGCAATCGGCGTCAGGCCGTATTTCTTTGCGGCTTCAGCCGAAGCGATGATGAGGGCCGCCGCACCGTCATTGACGCCGGATGCATTGCCCGCCGTCACTGTCGCACCGTCGCGCTTGTTGACCGGCTTCAGCTTTGCAAGGGCCTCAAGGCTCGTAGCACGCGGATGTTCGTCTTTAGACACTACCAGCGGATCGCCCTTGCGCTGCGGGATCGTGACCGAGACGATTTCCTTGTCGAGGCGGCCATTGGCCTGCGCGTCGGCTGCCTTTTGCTGGCTGCGAACGGCAAAGGCGTCCTGATCTTCGCGGGAGACCTGATAATCGACGGCGACGTTATCACCGGTCTCCGGCATGGAATCGACGCCATATTGCGCCTTCATCAGCGGGTTGACGAAACGCCAGCCTATGGTCGTGTCGTAGATTTCGGCATTGCGGGAAAAGGCACTTTCGGCCTTGGGCAGCACGAAGGGCGCGCGGCTCATGCTTTCCACGCCGCCTGCAATCATCAATTCCGCCTCGCCGGATTTGACGGCGCGGGCAGCGGCGATGACAGCGTCCATGCCCGAACCGCACAACCGGTTGATCGTGGTTCCGGTCACCGAAACTGGCAGGCCGGCCAGCAGCAGCGACATGCGGGCAACATTGCGGTTATCTTCGCCCGCCTGGTTGGCGCAGCCGAAGATCACGTCCTCGACGGCTTCCCAATCCACGGACGGATTACGCTCGACAAGCGCCCGCAAGGGCACAGCACCGAGATCGTCAGCCCGCACTGAAGACAATGCACCGCCGAAACGGCCGATCGGCGTGCGGATATAGTCGCAGATGAATGCATTGGTCATCGGTTGTTCCTCAAAGTTCCGGGGCGACAAGATCGGCGACTTCGCCATCGACATGGAGAGGCGCGCCGGTCATGGCCTGCAATTCATCGAAGCTCATCGCCGCCAGCTTTTCGCGCAAAACGAAACGGCCATCCACGACGTCAATCACCGCATGGCTGGTGTAGATGCGGGTGATGCAGCCGACGCCGGTCAGCGGAAAGGCGCATTTTTCGACAAGCTTCGGCTCGCCGTTCTTCGTCACATGTTCGGTGATGACGAAAACCTGCTTGGCGCCATGCACCAGATCCATGGCGCCGCCAACGGCGGGCACGCCCTTGGAGCCAACGCGCCAATTGGCGAGATCACCATTCTGCGCCACCTGATAGGCGCCGAGGATCGCCACATCCAGATGCCCGCCGCGCACCATGGCGAAGCTGTCGGCATGGTGGAAGAAGGAGGCACCCGGCTTCAGCGTCACCGCCTTCTTGCCGGCATTGATGAGGTTCCAGTCCTCTTCACCTTCCGGCGGCGCTTCGCCGAAATTCAGGATGCCGTTTTCGGTGTGGAAGATAGCCTGACGGCCGGGCGGCTGGTAACGGGCGACCATTTCGGGAAAACCGATACCGAGATTGACGTAAGCGCCATCCTCGATGTCCTGCGCCGCGCGCCAGGCGATCTGGGCGTTGGAAAGCTTGATATCGTCGCGAGTGTTGATTGGCTGAGTCATGCGTAGGCTACTCCCGCGCGAATGAGGACTTCTTCCTGTTGCGGATCGGCGATCTCCACGACGCCGTTGACGAAAATGCCTGGCGTGACGACATGCTCGGGGTCGATCTCGCCGGCAGCGACGATCTTGGAAACCTGGGCGATGGTGGTGGCTGCCGCCATGCACATCAGCGGGTTAAAATTGCGCCCCGCCTTGTTGTAGGTGAGATTGCCGTAGGTATCGCCAAGCTCAGCCTTGACGATGGCGAAATCCGCCTTCAGCCAGCGTTCCTGAACATACGACCGGCCGTCGAATTCGGCGATCGGCTTGCCATTGGCAAGCTCCGTACCAAAGGCAGTCGGGGTGTAGAATGCCGGAATGCCGGCGCCACCGGCACGGATACGCTCGGCAAGCGTGCCCTGCGGCACAAGTTCCAGCTCGATTTCGCCGGCCAGATATCTGTCGGTGAAAGCGCGCGGATCGGAAGAGCGCGGAAACGAGCAGATCATCTTCTTGACCATGCCCGCATCGATCATTGCGGCAATGCCGATACGGCCATTGCCGGCGTTGTTGTTGATGACCGTCAGGTTTTTCGGTCCCTTGTCGATCAGGGCGTGGATCAGCTCGATGGGCGCGCCGGAGCCGCCAAAACCGCCGATCATAACCGTCGCGCCGTCGCCGATACCGGAAATGGCATCAGTCGCGCTCTTGATTGTCTTGTCCATATCAATCCTCCATCCAGCCCAGCAATGGGAACTCGCAAGGCCGCTTGGCTCAGAGCTAAATCCGAATCCGCCTCGACGGCAACAATTTTGTGCGTTATATGATTTTTGTTCGTATATCGCACAAATGGAGCGTGACATGGCCGTCAATGAAAGAGACATGATGGGCGGTCTCGCCAAGGGGCTGAAGGTGATCGAGGCGTTCAGCGCCGAGCGCCCGCGCCTGTCCATATCAGATGCCGCTGACATCGCAGGCCTTGACCGCGCCACCACGCGGCGCTGTCTGCTGACACTGTCGGAAATGGGTTACGCCGCCTATGACGGCAAGTTCTTCACTGTGACGCCCAAGGTTCTGCGGCTTGGAACCGGCTGTCTTGCCACCATGCCGCTACCGCGCATCGTCCAGCCCCTTCTCGACCGTCTTTCGGAAGAGATCGGCCACAGCACATCAGTCTCCATTCTGGACGATACCGAAATCGTCTATGTGGCGCGCGCCGCCCAGCAGCGGGTCATGTCCATCGCCCTCATGCCTGGCTCGCGCCTGCCCGCCTATTGCACGTCCATGGGCCGCGTTCTCCTCTCAGCCCTTACACCGGAACGGCAGCGCGAGGTCCTGGAACACTCGCGGCTGGTGGCACGGACGGAAAAGACGATGACCGGTATCGACGCCCTGCTCGACGAACTCGAGGCGACCCGCAATCGTGGTTATGCCCTGATCGATCAGGAGGTGGAGATCGGCCTTCGCTCCATTGCCGTGCCGGTGAAAACCGTGCGCGGGCAGACGGTCGCAGCACTCAATGTCGGGCTTGCCGCCTCGGTAGCGTCGATGGACGATCTGGTGGAACGTTATTTGCCGGCACTGCTTTCCGTCCAGCGTGAACTGGGAAGAATGCTTGCCTGAGGTGAGGCCGAAGCCGCGCCGTCATCTCCCATTTTCCGCCGTTCAGCCAATCGCCATGCCCGGGGTGTCATGCCTGTTTCCCGCTTGAAGAAGCGGTTGAAATAGGCCGGGTCGGCAAAACCGAGATCTTCCGCAATCATCTGCACGGTCGATACGGTGAAGATCAGTTCCTGCTGGGCGATCTCGATCTGGCGCCTGGCAACAAGCCGTTGCAGGCTGAGGCCGGAAACGGAACGGACGAGACGGTTGAGATGGGTCTCGGAAAGGCCGAGCTTCTGCGCATAAAACGCCGCCTTGCGCGGCTCGCGAATATGTCGGGCGATCAGTGACAGCAGGAGTTCGAAGCGCTGTTCCGCAGGACCTTCCCCGGTTCTTTCCAGTAGAGGCCGCGCCGCTCGTGCAAGAAGTGCAGCCACGGAGGCAAGCTGCCCTTCGATCATGGCCTCCCGGCCTATATCGTGGCTTTCATACTCCGCGGAGATATGTTCGAAATCCCTGCGCAATCGCTCGCCCTCGGAGAAATCCTGCAACGGCAACAACACGGGCTGCTGGAAATTCCGCAGCAGCAGCGCCTGTACGGATGCGGCAAGCGCGCCGGGCAGCACGGTGACGATCACCCCGCCAATATCGCGCGAAAAACGAAAGCCGTGTTCGAAACCCGGCGGCACGACAATGGCGACCGGTGGGCGGATAGCCTCGGTGCGGCCATCCAGCAATGCATCGCCCTCGCCGCCCCAAATGTACAAGATTTGCAGGAACGCGGCATGCCGGTGCAGGCCGATTTCAAAGCGATGCAGGCTGCTTCTGGAAAAAAGCGTCTCGCAATGAAAGCGGAAAGCGGTTCCTTGCGCTGTCTCCTCGCCATATAGGCCTTCATTCGCTGCAACCCGCATGTCACCCCCGGCTCCCCGCATCATGGTCGAATTGTGCAATTTACGGATCAGAAAGTCCATTGAGCTTGTCGCGCGCTTTGGTCAATTTCCTGACAGGAGACAATTCCGGGAGGAAACTAATGCGCACCAAGGTCGTCATCATCGGCTCCGGCCCTTCGGGTCTGCTGCTTGGTCAGCTGCTTGCCAATGAAGGCATCGATACCGTCATTCTCGACCGGGCCGGCAAGGACTACATCCTTGGTCGGGTCCGCGCCGGGGTGCTGGAAGAAGGCACAGTGCACCTTCTGGAAAAGGTTGGCGCCGACAAACGCCTGCACAAGGAAGGTCTGCCGCACGACGGTTTCTCGCTGGCCTTTGACGGGCGCGATCACCGTATCGACCTCTTCGATCTTACCGGCGGCAAACGGGTAACGGTCTACGGTCAGACGGAGGTGACGCACGACCTGATGGATGCCCGCGAAAAAGCGGGGCTCACCACAATCTATGAAGCCTCGAATGTGGAGCCTCATGATTTCGATGGTGCCAGCCCCTATGTCACCTATGAAAAAGACGGCGTAAGCCATCGGATAGATTGTGATTTTATTGCCGGATGCGATGGGTTTCACGGCGTCAGCCGCAAATCCGTTCCTGAGCGCTCGATCAAGGAATTCGAGAAGATATACCCCTTCGGCTGGCTCGGTATTCTGGCCGAAGTGCCGCCTGTCAGCCACGAACTCATCTATGCCAACCATCCCAGTGGTTTTGCGCTCTGTTCCATGCGCTCGCACACGCGCAGCCGCTATTACCTGCAATGTTCGCTGGAAGACCGGCCGGAGGACTGGAGCGATGAGCGCTTCTGGGATGAAATCCGCCGCCGCCTGCCGGAAAACCACGCCGATGCCCTGGTGACCGGACCGTCGTTTGAAAAATCCATTGCACCGCTTCGGTCCTTCGTGTGCGAACCGATGCGCTTCGGGCGGTTGTTTCTGGCGGGCGACGCCGCCCACATCGTGCCGCCGACCGGCGCCAAGGGCCTCAACCTTGCTGCCAGCGACGTGCATTATCTCAGCGAGGCGCTCATCGAATTTTATCGTGAAGGGTCGGAAGCGGGCATCGATTCCTATTCGCAGAAAGCGCTATCCCGCGTCTGGAAGGCCGTGCGCTTTTCCTGGTGGATGACGACAATGATGCACCGCTTTCCCGATACCGGCGAATTTGGCCAGCGCATTCAGGAAGCGGAGCTGGATTACCTCGTGCATTCCCGCGCGGCCTCCACGGCGCTTGCGGAAAACTATGTCGGGCTTCCCTATTAGGAAACAGTTTCGGGCTTCGGGTCGAGCAGTTCGCGCGCAGCTTCGCGAATGGCCTGTATCAGTAGCGACAGCGGCAGTGAGGGCTGCGTATCGGCCCGCACCGTCAATCCGACCGGGCCGCTGGTATCGCCGGTATCGACCGGCAGGATCGCCAGAGTTCCATCCGCCACATCGCCTGCGACCACCCCTTCCGAAATGATCCAGACGGCATCACTGGTGCGCAGGAACGCGCGACCAAACGCATCCGATACCGTTTCGATGCGGATTGGCAAGGCCGGTACCCCATTGGCGATCAGGAACTGCTCGACGATGGGACCGATTACCGACTGGCGGGTGGGGATCAATACCGGGAACTCGTGCAGGTGATCGAAAACCGAAATGCCCGGTGACAGCAGCGGATGGCCGGCGCGCACGACGAACCGCACCTTTTCGGAATAGAGATGCTCGAAGGAAAAGCCCGCCATCTTTTCCGGCGCAGCCAGGCGCCCGACGACGAGATCCAGATCGCCGACGCGCAACTGCTCCAGAAGAACGGCATTGTCACCGGTGACGATCTTGACCGGGCTGCCGGTTTTTTCCGAAAGAAATCCCGCCATGGCTTTCGGCATGATCTTCACCGATACGGTCGGCAAGGCACCGACGCGAACCGGCGGGCCGGCACGCGCCGCCTCCTGCGAGACGGAATCGACCGCATGGCGAAGTGCCGTCATCGTTGCCCCGGCATGGCGCAGGAACACCTCGCCATAGCGGCTGATGCGGATGCCGCGCCCCTCGCGGTCGAACAGCGAGACGCCGAGAATCTCCTCGAGTTCGCGGATGGTTTTCGTTACCGCCGGCTGGCTGACATGCAGGATTTCCGCCGCACGAATGACGCTTTTCTGGCGCGCCACCTCCACGAAGGTCTGAAGATGCCGGAACTTTATACGCTGCTCGACCATCGAACATATAATCCATTGGTTATATTTTTCACCGATAATGTCATTTTACTTAACCGGAACGTGCTTGCAATATCGTCAACAGGAGGACGTACATCATGCATTTTCTGCGCTGTGGCGAAAACGCGATCCATTATCGTGCGCACGAACTGGAAAGCGGCAAGCCGGTCATCGCCTTTATCAATTCACTTGGTACCGATTTCCGTATCTGGGACGCGGTGATTGCGGAACTTGGCGACAAATATGCTTTCGTCCTGCACGACAAACGTGGCCATGGCCTGTCCGATATCGGCCGCCCTGCCTATTCGATAGACGATCACGCGGACGACCTGATTGCCATCCTCGATCATCTTTCCGTCAACAATGCGGTCATCTGGGGTCTGTCGGTCGGTGGACTGGTTGCACAGGGAATTTATGCCCGGCGTCCCGATCTCGTGCGTGCCCTTGTGCTCAGCAATACCGCCCACAGGATCGGCACCGCCGAGATGTGGAACGCGCGCATCGACAAGATCGCCGCTGATGGCCTTGCCTCGCTGATCGATCCGGTGATGGAGCGCTGGTTCACACCAGCCTTTCGCCAGCCGGACAACGTGTTTTATGCGGGTGCACGCAACATGCTTTCCCAACAGCCGGAGGCCGGTTACAGCGGTACCTGCGCCGCCATACGCGATGCCGATTTCACGCACGAAGCGGGCCGCATCGCTGTTCCGACGTTCTGCGTGGCGGGCGATGAAGACGGGTCGACACCGCCAGCACTGGTGCAATCACTGGCGGACCTCATTCCCGCAAGCCGTCTCGCCACCATTGCACGCTGCGGCCACATTCCATGCCTTGAACAACCGCTCGCCTATGCGCAGGCGGTCGGTGATTTTCTGAAGACCTTGCCGGAGCACTGACAGATGGCGGACAATATCGACAAGAACGAGAGATTTGAGCAGGGCATGAAAACACGCCGCGCCGTGCTCGGTGACGCGCATGTCGACCGCGCGCAGACGGTGACGACGGGGTTCGACCAGCCGTTTCAGCAGCTCATCACCGAAGCGGCCTGGGGCACGGTGTGGTCCGGTAACCACTGGACGAAGCGCGAGCGCTCGATGGTCACCATCGCCTTGCTTGCCGCACTCGGGCAGGACGAGGAACTTGCCATGCATGTGCGCGCCACCGCCAATACCGGCGCCACCGAAGCGGATATTCGCGAAGCGCTGCTGCACGTCGCAATCTATGCCGGCGTGCCCGCCGCCAACCACGCTTTCAAGACCGCCAAGCTTGCTCTGGCCGGCATGAAAGCCGATAGTTCCCGCGACGAGGAGGAGACGAAATGAGTAATACAAAGCCCGAAACCGGGCCGTTCTTCGCACGCGACCGCGACATTCATCCGCTGGCCTATGCTCCCTGGTACAAGACCTCTGTCCTGCGTTCTCCGCAGCGCGCCCTGATTTCGCTGGAAGGCACCAAAAGCGAGATCACCGGGCCGGTTTTCGGCCACAGCCTGCTGAACGAGCTGGATAACGACCTGATCCTCAATTATGCCCGCCCTGGCGAAATGCCGATTGGCCCGCGTATTCTGGTCCACGGCCGGGTGCTGGACGAGCGCGGCCGCGGCGTGGACGGTGCGCTCGTGGAATTCTGGCAGGCCAATGCCGGCGGGCGGTATCGCCACAAGAAGGAAACCTATCTCGCCGCCATCGATCCGAATTTTGGCGGCGTCGGCCGCACGATCACGGATGAGAACGGTTATTACTGGTTCAAGACCATCCAGCCTGGCGCTTACCCCTGGCCGAACGGCGTCAACGACTGGCGGCCTGCCCATATCCACTTCTCGGTCTTCGGCCACGGCTTTGCCCAGCGGCTGATAACCCAGATGTATTTCGAAGGCGATCCGCTGATCTGGAAATGTCCGATCGTCAAAACCATCCCGGACGAGGATGCGATCAAGCGGCTGATCGCGCCGCTGGATATGAATTCAAACATTCCCATGGACATGCTGGCATACAAGTTCGACATCGTGCTTCGCGGCCGCCGCTCCACGTTTTTCGAAAATCGCAAGGAAGGCAACTGATCATGGTCCAGCCGCTCGGTTATCTCAAGGAATCAGCGTCGCAGACGGCAGGTCCATATGTCCATATCGGCTGCACCCCCAATTTCGTTGGCATCGAGGGCGTGTTCGAAAAGGACCTGGGCTCCGGCGCGCTCTATAACGACAAGGCTCGCGGCGAACGCATAAGCGTGCGTGGCACGGTCTACGACGGCGCTGGCATGCCGCTGAAGGACGCCCTGATCGAAATCTGGCAGGCGGATACGGACGGTTATTACAACAGCCCCAGCGAAACACGCGGCAAGGCGGATCCGAATTTCACCGGCTGGGGCCGCTCGCCCGGCGACATGGATACCGGCGAATTCATCTTCGACACCATCAAGCCCGGCAAGGTGCCCTTCCGCGACGGCCGGTGGATGGCGCCGCACATCACTTTCTGGATCGTGGCGCGCGGTATCAATATCGGCCTGCAAACCCGCATGTATTTTCCCGAGGAGCAGGAGGCCAATGCGGCCGATCCGGTCCTTGCCCGCGTCGAGCAGAAAAGCCGCATCGCCACCCTTGTCGCCAAAAAGGAGGAAGGAAACATCTATCGTTTCGATATCCGCCTTCAGGGCGAGGGCGAAACCGTGTTTTTCGATATCTGAGCGGAGCCGTAACCTGAGATGAGCCTTTCCCCCTTCGAACATCCGTTTCTCTCCGGCCTTTTTGGCGACAGCGAAATCGTTGAGCTGTTTTCGGCCAGAGCGGATATCGATGCCATGATCCGTTTCGAGACGGCGCTGGCGCAGGCGCAAGCCGGGGCGGGCGTCATTGAAGCGGATGCGGCGGATGCGATCGTCTCCCGCCTTTCCGATTTTGCCGCCGATACCACCGCGCTTCGCCATGGCGTCGCCAAGGACGGCGTTGTGGTGCCGGAACTTGTCCGGCAGATGCGGGCGGCGGTTGCCGGTACTGCGGCGGAAAAGCTGCATTTCGGCGCCACCAGCCAGGATGTCATCGATACCAGCCTGATGCTGCGGCTGAAGGCGGCAGCGGAAATCATCGCGGCACGGCTCGGCCGCCTCATCGATACGCTGGGTGATATTGCGGTCCGCGATGGCAGCAACCCGCTGACGGGATATACCCGCATGCAGGCCGCCATCGCCATCACGGTCGGCGACAGGGTGGAAAGCTGGATCGATCCGCTGGAACGGCATCTGGTTCGGATCGACACGTTTTTGCAGCACGGTTTTGCCGTCCAGTTCGGCGGCGCGGCCGGCACGCTGGAAAAGCTCGGCGACAATGCCGGCACTGTCCGCGCCGATCTCGCAAAGCGTCTCGGCCTTTCTGACAGGCCGCAGTGGCACAGCCAGCGCGACGGTATCGCCGAGCTTGCCAATCTGCTGTCGCTCGTCACCGGCACGCTTGGCAAGTTCGGGCAGGACATCGCGCTTCTGGCCGAAGTCGGCGCCGAAATTCGCATGAGCGGCGGGGGTGGTTCCTCGGCGATGCCGCACAAGCAGAACCCGGTCAATGCGGAAACGCTGGTGACGCTGGCACGCTTCAACGCCGTGCAGATTTCGGCGTTGCACCAGTCTCTCGTACACGAACAGGAACGTTCGGGCGCGGGCTGGATGCTCGAATGGCTGTCGCTGCCGCAAATGGTGACGGCAACGGGGTCCTCACTCCTGATCGCCGAGCGCCTCGCGGGGCAGATCGACCGGCTGGGAGCAAGCGAAGAATAAAGAGGGAATGACAGATTTTCGCGAGGACTGAGCGGCCTTCGGGCGCTTTTGCCAGCGAGATGGGAATGGCGCGGGCGCGCGATGAAAACGCTTGCGACCAATCACATTAGTCGTTGATAAAAAACGACTTTCTTGAACAAGATGAATGAAGAAAAAGTGATCTTTAAGCTGTTTCTAACCGGAGTTGGCGCTTGACACAAAATTGAACTAACTGGTACAAACATTCAGGTTAACGCTATGCTGGCACAGAAGTGTGGAGCTTCCCCGGCACGGTAAAAACAAACGGAGGGCTTTGGAGCCACAGGGTTTCCAAAGCGATGCGAACAAGGCGAAACGTCTGTTCGGACCCGAACGGGTTGGGAGGAAATATGTCTTACAGTCTCGATTTTTCGGCGGTCATAGACCGTCTGCCCGAGCTGCTTCTGGCCTGTCTTGCAACGATCGGCCTTGCAATCGCCGGCATGTCGCTTGCCACCGTCATCGGGGTTCTCGGCGTCGTGGCCCGCCGCTCGCGCTTCAAGCTGCTGCGCGGTCTGGTCATCGGGTTCGTGGAAGCCATTCGCAACACGCCGTTTCTGGTGCAGATATTCTTCATCTTCTTCGCCCTGCCGCAAATCGGCATCAAGCTTAACCCCACGGTCACGGCCATCATTGCGCTTGCGTTGAACGGCGGCGCCTATGCCATTGAAATCATTCGCGGCGGCGTCGATTCCATTCCCAAGGGTCAGGTTGAGGCGGGATTGGCGCTTGGCCTGCACCGGGCGCAGATCTTCCGGCACATCATTCTGAAGCCGGCGCTTCGGGCGGTCTATCCGTCACTCACCAGCCAGTTCATCATGCTGACGCTGACCACTTCGGTCTGTACCTCGATTGCGGCTTACGAGCTGACCTCGGTGGCCCAGCAGATCGAAGCGGACACCTTCCGCTCCTTTGAGGTCTATTTCTCGATCACGCTGCTTTATCTGGTCATTTCCTCGCTGATGATGGGGGTATTTTCCCTCATCTCCCGCACATCGTTCAGCTATCCGGTCAAGTGAGGAAAAGACAATGGCATCCATCGGTTCCAACGAATTGTTCTTCCTGCTGCAGGGCCTGAAATGGACCCTTGCGCTGACCCTGATCGGCTTCATCGGCGGCGGCATTTTCGGTCTTTGCGTCGCGCTTGGCCGCGTCGCCGAAACCCCGGCGATCCAGCGCGCCAGCACAGGCTTCATCGCGATTTTCCAGGGCACACCGCTCCTGATGCAGCTTTTCGTCGTCTATTACGGCGTGGCGCTTGCGGGCCTGAATGTCGATGCCTGGATTGCGGTCGCCATCGCATTCACCCTGCATGCCAGCGCCTTTCTGGGTGAAATCTGGCGCGGTGGCATCCAGGCTGTGCCGAAGGGTCAGACCGAAGCCGCCAACGCGCTTGGCCTGCACTACGTGTCGCGTATGAAGGACGTGGTTCTGCCACAGGCCTTCAAGATTTCGCTGCCCGCCACCATCGGTTTTCTGGTGCAGCTCATAAAGGGCACGTCGCTTGCCGCCATTGTCGGCTTCGTCGAACTGTCCCGCGCCGGCCAGATCGTCTCCAACCAGACGTTCCGCCCGCTGACGGTCTTTGCCATCGTCGGCATCATGTATTTCCTGATCTGCTGGCCGCTTTCCCTGTGGGGCGCCAGTGTAGAAAAGCGGATGCAAGCCGCTTCCCGCTAATACCCATCAACATGTCATCAAGCTTTGTAAGGAGGAGCAAAAGATGAAATCCAACGGTAAACTCTCACGTCGCACCCTGCTCGCGCTCGCCGCAGCAACGGTCGCCCTGCCCTTTATCGCACCGGTCGACGCCTTCGCCGGCACGGTGGATGAGGCCAAGGCCAAGGGCAAGGTCGTAATCGGCATTCAGGGCGACAATTCGCCTTGGGGCTTCGTCAATTCGAGCGGCGTTCAGGACGGCCTCGATGCCGATATCGGCAAGGCGTTTGCCGAATATCTCGGCGTCAAGGTGGAATTCGTACCGCTTGCCGTGGCAAACCGCATTCCGGCCCTTCTGACGGGCAAGGTCGACCTGCTGTTCGCAACCATGGGCATGACCGCCGAGCGCGCCAAGACCATCCAGTATTCCAAGCCCTATGCCGGTAACGTGCTTTCCGTCTACGGCCCCAAGGACAAGAAGATCGGCAACTATGACGATCTGACCGGCGTTTCCGTCGGCGTTCCGAAGTCCAGCGCCATGGACACGGCGATCACGGCAGGTGCAGGCTCCAAGGCCAAGATCCTGCGCTTTGACGATGATGCCGCCAACATTCAGGCGCTGATTTCCGGCCAGGTCGAGGTTGTCGGTGGCAACCAGTTTTATGGCGACCGCCTCAATCAGGCTGCCAACGGCAAATACGAGCCGAAGTTCGACCTGACGACGCTTTACAACGGCGCCGGCACCCGTCCGGGTGAAAAGGACTGGAACGAGACCGTCAACGCCTTCCTCGACAAGATCAAGTCGGATGGCCAGCTTGCCAAGATCTACGACAAGTGGATGAAGCGCGAAGTTCCCGCTTTCCCGGAAAGCCTGCCGGATATTCCTTTCACCGTGAAGTGAAGACCGGAAGAGGCTGGATTGGGAGGAGTAACCAATGGGAATCTTTAACAGACAGACGCGTTGGCGAACAGCCATCGCCGTCGGATTGGCAGCAGCTTTGCTGCCAATCCTGACACCCGCAGGCGCAGAAGCCAGAACACTTGAAGAAGCAAAGTCCAGCGGCAAGATCATCATCGGCATTCAGGGCGACAACGCGCCCTGGGGCTTCATAAATTCCTCTGGTGTTCAGGAAGGTTATGATGCGGATTTGGCCCGCGGGTTTGCGGACTATCTTGGACTGAAAGTGGAGTTCGTACCGCTTGCAGTCGCCAACCGCATCCCGTCGCTTCGCACCGGAAAGGTCGATGCCCTGTTCGCGTCGATGGGGATGACGCCGGAACGCGCGAAAAACGTACAATATGCGCAGCCTTACGCGCATAACGTCATGTCGGTCTATGCCACCAAGGACAAGAAGATCGCCAACTTCGACGATCTCACGGGAATGACCGTCGGCGCGCCGAAATCCAGTCCGATGGACACGGCGTTGACCGCAGGTGCCGGTACCAAGGCAAAAATTCTGCGTTTCGACGATGACGCCGCCACCATTCAGGCGATCCTGTCGGGCCAGATCGAGGCAATCGGCGGCAACCAGTTTTATGGTGACCGTCTCGCAGCCGCTGGCGGCAAGGATTACGAGGTGAAGTTCGACCTCGTGACCCTCTACAACAGCGCCGCCACGCGCCCCGGTGAAAAGGACTGGAACGAGGCACTCAACGCTTGGCTCGACAAAGCCAAGGCCAATGGCGAGCTCGCAAAAGTCTATGCCAAATGGATGAAGCGCCCGGTTCCGGACTTCCCGGCCTCGCTTCCTGACATTCCCTACACCGTTAACTAACGCTGCTTCCCAGCATGAAGGAAAGTTCCATGTCGCAATCCTCCGCCGCACAGGCTCCGCTGATCGCCCTTGAAGGGGTTGGAAAGTGGTATGGAGCCTTCCATGCGCTGAAAGGCGTCAACATGACGGTTCGCAAAGGCGAAAAAATCGTTCTTTGCGGCCCGTCCGGTTCAGGAAAATCCACCCTTATCCGCTGCATCAACCATCTGGAAGAAATCCAGGAGGGCAAGATCACGGTCGAGGGAACCACGCTTTCGGATTCGACCCGCGCCATCGATGCGGTTCGCCGTGAAGTGGGCATGGTGTTCCAGAGCTTCAATCTCTTCCCGCACAAGACCATCATGGAAAACTGCACCCTGGCGCCCATGCGGGTGAAGGGCCTGTCGAAAGCCGATGCGGAAGCGACCGCGCGCAAATATCTGGAGCGCGTGCGCATTCTCAATCAGGCCGATAAATATCCGGCGCAGCTTTCCGGCGGCCAGCAGCAACGCGCAGCGATTGCCCGTGCGCTCTGCATGGAGCCGAAAGCCATGCTGTTCGATGAGCCGACTTCGGCGCTTGATCCGGAAATGGTCAAGGAAGTGCTCGACACGATGATCGGTCTTGCCCGCGACGGCATGACGATGATCTGCGTGACCCATGAAATGGGCTTTGCCCGGCAGGTTGCCGACCGTGTGGTCTTCATGTCGGAAGGCGAAATCATCGAGGAAGGCCCGCCGGACGAGTTCTTCCGCGATCCCAAGCACCAGCGTACCCGCACATTCCTCGGCGAAATTCTCGCCCATCACTAAGGCTCACCCGGAGCCGACAGGCAGGCGGGGATGACCCCCGCCTCTCCCACCACGTTCGATGAGCGATGACCTGATCATGACAGACACCAAATCCTTCAAGGTCGGCCTGATTGGCGCCGACATCCAGCTTTCCAAATCTCCCGCGCTGCACATGCGCGAAGGGGCTGCCCACGGCCTCGATTATTCCTATGAGCTTGTCGATGTCGTGGCGCGCAAGCTGCCGGAAAGCGCACTTCCCGATTTGCTCAATGAGCTGGAATCGCGCGGCTTTGCTGGCACCAACATTACCCATCCATTCAAGCAGGCGGTCCTTCCGCACCTGCATGAATTGTCTGATGATGCCCGCATGCTCGGCGCGGTCAACACCGTCGTCTTCAAGGACGGACGTCGCATTGGGCACAATACGGACTGGTACGGATTTTACGAAAGCTTCATGCGCGGCCTGCCGGATGCGAAACGCGACCGAGCGCTGCTGGTCGGTGCTGGTGGTGCAGGCGTTGCGGTGGCCCATGCGGCGCTGAAACTCGGCATTACCCATCTCGATATCTGCGACCGCGATTTCAGCCGCGCCGAGCATCTGGCTGCCGAACTCAACGCCCGTTTTGGCGAAGGCCACGCCTTTGCCGTGAAAGACCCGGCAGATTCCCTGCCCTTCGCGGATGGGTTGATCCACGCCACACCGATGGGCATGCCCGCCCATCCCGGCATGCCGGTCAAGGCCGACCTCCTTGAACAACGGCACTGGGTGGCCGATATCGTTTATATGCCGCTGGTGACCGAGCTTCTTGCGACGGCGGCCCAAAAAGGCTGTCGCACCCTGCCCGGCGGCGGCATGACGGTGTTTCAGGCTGTTGGCGCGTTTCGGCTGTTCTGCGGCCGTGAACCTGATGCCGAGCGCATGACGGCACATTTTACCGAAATTTGCACGAAAGAGGGTGTGGCGTGAGCCTTTTCACCATACTTAACGGACCGAACCTCAACCTGCTCGGCCAACGCCAGCCGGAAATCTACGGCTACGAAACGATGGCCGATGTGGAGGCCAATTGCCGCGCGATTGCCGAGGCGGCGGGCCACGAGATATTCTTTGCCCAGAGCAACCGGGAATACGAGCTGATAGACTGGATCCATGCGGCGCGCGGCACATCGGCAGGCATCGTCATCAATCCCGGTGCCTTTACCCATACCTCGGTGGCGATCCTCGATGCACTCAATACCTTCGAGGCACCGGTGATCGAGGTTCACATTTCCAACATCCACAAACGGGAGATCTTCCGCCACCATTCCTATATCTCGACGCGCGCCGAAGGCGTGATCGCCGGTCTCGGCATCGAAGGTTACGGGGTGGCGCTCAGCCACCTCATCGGCCGTCTTTCCCGATCTTCGTGATATGGTCCGGGCTCAGCACATATCGCAACACCATGTCGCTGACGTGATGCGACAATGTTTGCTGACCCTTCTCGGTAAACAGCCCGTCGCCGAAGATGAACGAGAAGGTTGCGACGTTAGAGACGTTGAAAAACGACAGCGCGCTGATCTGCCAGTGAAGTTCCAGCGCGTTGATGCCGTTGCGGAAAATGCCGCTCTTCTGACCGCGCAGCAGCACGCTTTCCAGGGCATCGATGGCCGGCCGGTTGAGCTGGCGGATCGTTCCGGACGATTGCATGTGCCGGCCGTGATGAATGTTCTCGATCATCACCATGCGGATGAAAGCCGGGTTGCGGCGATGGTGATCGAAGGTGAACCGACAGAGCTTTTCGAGCGCCGCAACCGGCTCCAGACCGTCCAGCTCCAGATCGCTCTCGCCGCCACGCACCTTGGCATAGGCTTCTTCAAGAACGCGCTGGTAAAGCCCTTCCTTGTCGGTAAAATAATAATAGATCATCCGCTTGGACGTACGCGTGCGGGCGGCGATCTCGTCGATGCGCGCTCCCGACAGGCCGTTTTGCGAAAACTCCTCCATCGCAACGGAAAGAATGTCTCGGCGCACGCCTTCCGGATCGCGCTTCGCCTGCCGGGTTTCGCTGGTGCCGTTCGAAGTTGCGCTTTTTGTCATGATCCATCCATCAGCAGGGTATACGGCTTGCCGCCGCACCCCTATTATTAACCAATTAGTACATAACGCTGAAAAGGAACGCAATATGGCGAGCTATGACACAGGCAAACAGGGCGTGCCAATGCGTACTTCCATCGCCACCGTCTCCATCAGCGGCGAATTCCCGGAGAAACTGGCGGCCATTGCGAAAGCCGGCTTCACGGGTGTGGAGATTTTCGAGAACGATTTCCTGACCTACGACGCCTCGCCGCGCGAGGTGAAGGCCCTTGCGGCGGATCATGGGCTGGATATCACGCTTTTCCAGCCGTTCCGCGATTTCGAAGGCATGCCGGAACCGCACCGCGCCCGCGCCTTCGAGCGCGCAGGGCGTAAATTCGACATCATGGGCGAACTCGGGACCGATCTGATGCTGATCTGCTCGAATGTCTCGCCGGTGTCGCTGGGTGGCATAGACCGCGCCGCCGCCGATTTCCATGAGCTTGGCGAGCTTGCGGCCAGGCATGGTGTTCGCGTGGGTTACGAGGCGCTGGCCTGGGGCCGGCACATCAGCGATCATCGCGATGCGTGGGAAGTGGTGCGCCGCGCCGATCACCCCAATGTCGGTATCATCCTCGACAGCTTCCACACGCTGTCGCGCAAGATCGATCCCAACTCCATCCGCTCCATTCCCGGCGACAAGATCTTCATCGTGCAATTGGCCGACGCACCGCTGATCGACATGGACCTGTTGTACTGGAGCCGGCATTTCCGCAACATGCCCGGCGAAGGCGATCTGCCGGTGGTGGATTTCATGCGCGCTGTCGCGGCAACCGGTTATAGCGGCCCGCTGTCGCTCGAAATCTTCAACGACCAGTTCCGCGGTGGCTCGGCGCGCCTGCTGGCTGAGGACGGCCATCGTTCGCTCATCAACCTCATGGATCAGGTGCGCCGTCTGGAGCCCGACATCCGCATCGAGGCGCCCGCCATGCCTGAGCGGGTGCAGACGGAAGGCGTGGAGTTTGTCGAGTTCACAACGGCACCGGAGGAAAAGGCCAATCTGGAAGCGCTGCTCGCCACACTCGGTTTTGATAAAACCGCGAGGCACCGCAATCGCGATGTCGATCTCTATACGCAGGGCGACATTCGCATCGTCATCAATACCGGCGGTACCGGTGAGAGTTTCGCCGGTGCATCCTACTCCATCCACGGCACCAATGCCTATGCATTCGGCCTGAAGGTCGATGATGCGCAGGCAGCGCTTGCGCGTGCGGCAGCGCTGGGCGCGCCGACATTCGCCGAACCGCGCAAATCCGGCGAAGTCGCGGTTCCAGCCATTCAGGGCGTGGGCAATGGCGTGATCTATTTCCTCGACGGGTCCACGGCGCTCGCCTCCATCTGGGACAATGAATTCGCACCGGTAGATGCGACGGCACCGGCAGGCAATACCGGACTGACCCGCATCGACCATCTTGCGCAAACCACGCATTACGATGAAATGCTGACCTGGCTTCTGTTTTACACATCGCTGTTTTCAACGCGCCGCACGCCGATGGTGGATGTGGTCGATCCCGGCGGTCTGGTGCGCAGCCAGGCCATAGAAAGCGTGCCCTCCCCGCGTTTCCGCCTGACCATGAACGGCGCCGACAACCGAAAGACCTTCGCCGGCAAATTTCTGGCGGAAGGTTTCGGCACCAGCATCCAGCACATCGCCTTCGCCACGGACGATATCTTCGCCACCGCCAAGGCTCTGCATGCGCGCGGCTTTCACGCCCTGCCGATCTCGCGCAATTATTATGACGATCTGGAGGCCCGCTTCGGGCTGGAACCGGAATTCTCCGACGCACTCCGGGAAGCAAGCATCCTCTACGACCGGGACGACAACGGCGAATATTTCCAGATCTACAGCCGCACCTTCGGCGAAGGGTTCTTCTTCGAAATCGTCGAAAGGCGCGGTGCCTACGGCGGATATGGCGCGATGAACGCCCCCTTCCGCATCGCTGCGCAGCGGCGTCTTGCGCCACCGATCGGCATGCCGAAGGAATAGGCGCAGACACCAGTCCACTGGTGCTTCAAAAATGCAAACAGGCCGCAGCCAGCAGGAATGCCGCTGCGGCCCCTGTCTTTATTTACGCCAGCGTCACTATCTCATAGTCCCGTGGAATGGCGGAGGTGGCAACAAACCACTTAGATGCGCGCGTGCGCTGCTGATGAAAATCGAAAGCAGCGCGGTCCACAAAAAGCTCTTCCACCCTCCAGATCAGGGGGTCTTCGGTCTGCGATACCTCAAAGGAAATACAGCCCGGCTCCGCTCTGGTCAGGCGAATGTGATCGGGTAGATGGCTTTCTACAAGTTGGACATCCTGCACCGATGCGCAACGCAGGAAGCCGGATAGCCTGACCGCACCCGTTCTATTCGTCATACCCGGTATCCTTTTTCAATGGTCTTCGTCCGGCCTGTATCACGGGCAGCGGCACCCGCAACCACTGAAATCGATACATCCTCAATACAGACTAAAAACATCCCTTAATCGGGGTCCGGCCCTTCGGCACACCCGCGCCCAAAATAAATGCACTTGCGTATTTGTAGAGCAGTATACAAAAATTGTTCAACACTCTGGACATGATTGTCCTGTTTTGTTAGCTTTTTTGTAAAACAAGGGGTGGGGAATACAAGTTCATGCGCATCATCGATTCTGAGACTGGCAACAGGCATTTTACCGGCACCGGTGAGGTCGCCCGTAGCACTTCGACCAGGTCGCAATTTCCGTATCGACCGGCAGCAGCCAATCTACATCGCGCCTGAAACGCCATGCGCTTTCTTTTTGACACTCCCATCCTCCGGCACAGCGTTTCATCCCGCGCGCCTGCCCGACGCCCTTGCCCCCTCACTATTTCAGATGGCCGCGCCGGCATTGCCGCGCATGCCAAGCCGGAGACGCTGATATGACTGCCGCAAACCGCAACGCCCTCCTCTCGGTTGAAAACCTGAGCGTTGAGTTCGGCGACAGCCGCGTCGTGGACGATATTTCCTTTGCCGTGGAAGCCGGCAGGACAGTGGCGATCGTCGGCGAATCCGGATCGGGCAAATCGGTCACGTCGCTCTCGACCATGCGTCTTGCGGATATGATGGGCGCGACTTACCCCGCTGGTCGCATCATGTTCGAAGGCAAGGATCTGCTGAAGGCATCGCAGAAGGAAATGCGGTCGATCCGCGGCAAGGAGATCGCCATGATCTTCCAGGAGCCGATGACGTCGCTGAACCCGGTCTTCACCATCGGTGACCAGATCTGCGAAGTGCTTGTCCTGCACGAGAAAATGGGCAAGGCGGCGGCCATGGCCGAGGCAAAAAAGTTGCTCGACATGGTGCGATTGCCGGATGCGGCCGAGCTTCTGCACCGTTATCCGCATCAGCTTTCCGGCGGCATGCGCCAGCGCGTGATGATCGCCATGGCGCTTGCCTGTCGGCCGAAGCTGCTGATCGCCGACGAACCGACGACGGCACTTGATGTCACCATTCAGGCGCAGATCCTCAACATCATGCGCGACCTGCAAAAGAAGCTCGGCATGGGCATGGTCTTCATCACCCATGACATGGGCGTGGTGGCGGAAATGGCCGATGACGTCGTCGTCATGTGGAAGGGCAGGAAGGTTGAGGAAGGCCCGGTCAAGGACATCTTCGCCAATCCGCAGCATCCCTATACGCGGGCGCTGCTTTCCGCCGTTCCGCGCCTCGGCAGCATGACCGGCGAAGAGTTTCCCAAGCGCCTTCCGCTCACCGTCCTGCAGGATGGCCAGCCGGTCGTGGTGGGCGAGGAACGGGTGCAGAACACCGCAAAATACGACGAGAAGCCGCTGCTTTCGGTTCGCGACCTGTTCGTTCGCTTCGATATTCGCAAGAACCTGTTCGGCAAGGCGACGCACCGTTGCAGCGCCGTACAGAAGGTCAGCTTCGACATCCATGCCGGAGAGACACTGGCGCTGGTCGGTGAATCCGGTTCGGGCAAATCCACCATCGGCCGCACAATCCAGCAGCTGCAATCGGCGGTATCAGGCGAAATATCCTTCAACGGCCGCAGCTATTCTGAGATGTCGCCGGCGGAACGTTTCCGCATGCGGCAGGAAGTGCAATATATCTTCCAGGACCCATTCGCCTCGCTCGATCCGCGCAAGACGGTAGGTTTCTCGATCGCCGAACCGATCAATACCCACGGCCTGATCAACGATGCCAAGGCGGTGCGCCGCCGGGTGGATGAGCTGCTGGAACGGGTGGGTCTGAGTTCGGAACATGCATCGCGGTATCCGCACGAGTTTTCGGGCGGCCAGCGGCAGCGTGTCTGCATTGCCCGCGCGCTCGCCTCCGATCCTAAGCTCATTATCGCCGACGAAGCGCTGTCGGCGCTCGATGTCTCCATCCAGGCGCAGATCATCAATCTGTTCATGGATTTGCAAGCGGAACGTGGTCTTGCTTACCTGTTCATAAGCCATGACATGGCGGTGGTGGAAAAGATGAGCCACCGCGTCGCGGTGCTTTATCTCGGCCAGATCATGGAAATGGGCAGCCGCCAGCAGGTCTTCGAAACGCCCACGCATGATTATACGCGCCGGCTGCTTTCCGCAGTGCCGGTTGCCGATCCCCTGATCGAGCGCCGCATCGCCATGATCGAGGGCGAAATTCCCAATCCCGTGCGCCGCGTCGGCGATGAGCCCGCCATTCTCGCCCATGAGGAAATCAATCCAGGCCACTTCATCGCGAAGAGTGCCTGAACAATAACCAAAACCGTAACCATCTGAAGAGGAACAGGTAGATGACAAAAATCAAAAAGGGGATGACGGCAACGTTCGTCGCGCTTGCGCTGGCCGGCACGGCCTTCACCGCAGCGCCGGCTTTCGCCGCTGGCAAGATGACCATTTCCAGCCCGCAGGACCCCGGCAGCTGGGATCCGATCGACACCTTCCTGGTGCAATGGGCAGCTGTCGCCACCAACATCTTCGATGGCCTGACCTATCGCGGTCCGGACCTGAAACTTGTGCCCGGCCTTGCCGAATCCTGGGAAGAGCTGGATGAAGGCAAGCGCATCCGCTTCAAGCTGCGCCAGAACGTCAAGTTCCATAATGGCGAGCCCTTCAACGCCGCCGCCGTCAAGTTCACCTTCGAGCGCCTTCTCGGCGAACAGGGTGCCAAGGGCCCGCAGCGCTCCAACTATGTCGCCATCGAAAGCGTCGACGTCATCGACGACTACACCGTCGACATGAAGCTCAAGGCGCCCGATCCGGTGCTTCTGACCAAGCTTGCCGGTTATGGCGGCATGATCGTTCCGCCGAAATACATTCAGGAAAAGGGTGAGGACAACTTTAACCTCAACCCGGTCGGCACCGGCGCGTTCAAATTCGTCTCCTATGCGCCGAAGACCAACATCAAGCTGGAAGCCAACCCGGATTACTGGGGCGGCGCACCAAAGCTCTCCGAACTGGAATTCCGCTTCATCGCCGAGCCGGCGACCGCAGTTGCCGAATTGCAGGCCGGCCGCGTCGATCTCGTCATTCCGCCCACCATCCCGATCGGCATGATCCCGGTCATCGAAGGCGATTCCAAGCTGGAGATCGTCAGCGTTCCAGGCCCGACGGTGGATGCGCTGCGTTTCAACACTCGTGACGGCATCACCGCTGATCCCAAGGTGCGCAAGGCCATCATCATGGCCGTTGATCGCGGCACGATCGTCAAGTCGATCCTTGCCGGTCAGGCCTCGGAAATCGCCAGCTTCCAGAGCGCGCTGTCCTTCGGCTACGACGCCGATCTGAAGCCGCTGCCTTATGATCCGGAAGGCGCAAAGAAGCTGCTCGCGGAAGCCGGCGTCAAGCCGGGTGCGGCGCTGCAGATCGATATCAGAGGCAACGATGCGACGATGAACGAAGTCGCGCAGGTCATCTCGAGCTATCTGTCCATGGTCGGCATCACCGCCACCATCAAGCCCTATGAGACCAACGTTCTCCTGAACGACATCATCCCGCAGGGCAAGACCGGCGCGATGTTCCAGCAGAAATGGGGCGGCTGGACCTTCGATTACGACAACACGGCCTATTCCATGTACCACTCGGGTGAAAAGTGGAATCCTTACGACAAGGACGAGAAGCTGGACAAGCTGCTGGAATCCCAGCGCCCACTGACTGACCGAGCCGAGCGCGAAAAGATCCTCAAGCAAGTCGGCGCCTATGCCGCCGAGCGCGCGCTGGAAATTCCGCTTTACAACACCAATGCCATTTACGGCATTAACAAGCGGGTCAAGGGTTTCGTGGCACCGCCGGATAACCGCCTGAAGCTGACCGACGTCACCGTCGAATAATCAGGCTTATCCTCCCAAAAAGCGCCTTGCCCGCCATCCCGCGGGCAAGGTCGGGTCTCTCTTCAAGGTAAAAAACGTGGCCGGTTTCCTCATCAAGCGATTGCTGCAGGCGATTTTCGTCGTCATCGCCATCACCCTTCTCGTTTCCTTCGCCATCCGCCTGACAGGCGATCCGGCTGTCACCATGTTCCAGGGCGGCGGCAGCATGACGGAAGACGATCTGGCGCGCATTCGTGCGGCGCTTGGAACCGACCGGCCGTTCTTCGTGCAATATTTCAGCTTCCTGAAAGGCCTGGTTACGCTCGATTTCGGCCGCAGCTTCACCGGCAGCACGCCGGTATCGCGGCTCATCGCCGATGCCCTGCCCGCCACGCTGCTTCTCGCCTTCATATCCATGGCGGTGTCGATTGCGCTTTCCATTCCGCTCGGCATCAAGGCCGCGACCTCGCGCGGCAAGACGGCCGATCAGGTGATCCGTATCTTCTCGCTCGTCGGCCTGTCATTCCCCAACTTCTGGCTGGCCACCATGCTGGTGCTGCTTTTCTCCATCACGCTCGGCTGGCTGCCGCCAAGCGGCATGGGCGGCTTTGCAAGCTACATCATGCCATCGGTCACCATGGGCGTTATCCTGACGGCTACCAATGTGCGCCTGGTGCGCACGGCCATGCTCGATACGCTGCGCTCGCAATATGTCATGGTGGCGCGCGCCAAGGGCCTCAGCGAAAACAAGGTGCTTTACAAGCATGCGCTGCGTAACTGCGCCATTCCGCTGATTACCTATTTCGGCCTGCAATTCGGCGGACTTCTCGGCGGCATCGTCGTCATCGAGCGCGTCTTCAACTGGCCGGGTCTCGGCACGCTCGCCTTCGATGCGGTGGGCGCGCGCGACTATCCCGTGCTTCAGGCCGTCATCACCGTGCTGTCGCTGATGATCGTCGGCATCAACCTTCTGGTCGATATCGCCTACGGGCTGGTCGATCCGCGCATCCGCACGGAGTAATTGACGATGGCTGCCAAAACCTCGCGCCTGTCGCGCTTCAACAATCTCGAATTCATCCTCGGCGCCCTGCTTACCGTCGTCATCTGCCTTGCCGTTCTTCTTTCCGACGTGCTGTTTCCGGGCGGTGCCGAAAAGATCGACCTGATGGCGCGCCTTGCCAAGCCCTTCACTAGCGCCGCCCATCCGCTCGGCACCGATCCGCTCGGCCGTGACGTACTGGCCCGTGTCGTGGCCGGCGGCAAGATTTCGCTGCTCGTCGGTTTCACCTCGGTCATCGGGGCCGTGGTCTTCGGCGTGATCGTCGGCCTGGTCGCCGGTTATTATCGCGGCTTCTGGGACATGCTGGTCATGCGCTTTGCCGATATCCAGCTCGCCATGCCCTTCATTCTCTTGGCCATCACCTTCATCGCAATTGTTGGCGGCAGCCTCACCAACACCATCATCCTCCTGATCGTCTCGCAATGGGTACAATATGCCCGTCTGGTGCGCGGCTCGGTGCTGACGCTGCGCGAACGGGAATTCATCCTGTCCGCCCGCGCCATTGGCGTGAAGGACTGGCGCATCATTCTCCAGCACCTTTTGCCGAACCTGATCGGCCCGGTCATCGTGCTGATGACGCTCAACGTCGCCAACAACATCCTGCTGGAAAGCAGCCTCACCTTCCTCGGCCTCGGCGTAGATCCGACCATTCCGAGCTGGGGCGGCATGCTGGCGGATGGCCGCACCTATCTGCAAACGGCATGGTGGGTCAGCGTCTTCCCCGGTCTTGCCATCCTTCTGACCGTGCTTGGCCTCAACCTTCTCGGTGACTGGCTGCGCGACAGCCTCGACCCCACCGGCAGAACCTCAAGGTGATCGTGATGAGCCAGATTTTCGACCAGACCTTCAAGCGTACTCTGGATGTGCTTCTCGCCAATGCCGCGCCCGGCCAGTCCTTCGAGGCATGGACGTTCGATGACGCCAAAAGCCGCCGCGAGGCCGAAGAAAGGCTGAAGAAAAAAGGCGTCAGTGCCCGCATCCGCAGCGCCTACAAGCCACTTCTCTTCACCTTTCTGGAAGAGATCAATCTTGGTGGCGTCGATGCCATCGAGGTGCATTACCCGGTGCACTCCAATGCACCCGCCAATCGTTTCCGGCTGGAGGCCTATCCGCTGGCGGCACTAGCCGGCGACGCGAAGATCGATTTTATCGCCCGCGACGACGACGCCCTTCATTATGACGTTACGCTGAGCCGCAACGGCAAGATGGAAACCCTGAAGGTTCTCGCTCCCAACCGGGTTCATACCGATATCGTCGGCGAAACCAATGTCTCGCCAACCGGCTGGTTCCGTCCGGCCGGTGACGCTACGGGCGAGCGGCTGGAGACGGATTACGAGCAGCTTTTCGAAGCGGCAATCAATGCCGTTGCCAATCACGGCTGGGGCGATGAAGAACCCTATTTCGAGGAATTGAACATCCACGTCACGCACCCGTCCGAAGACATGGCGCTGCCGGTCGGGGAAGAGGTGGTCAGCCTGCGTGAAGCGCTGCATGAGGATTTCTATTTCTCCCTCCTGGAATTCTTCCAGAAGAAGTCCGGCCGGCCGCTGGGCGACCGGGGCCTGAAACCCGGCCAGATCGTTCCGGAAGTCGTCAAAAGCAACGGCGACGTTTCGGTCCGTATCGAGACCCGTGCACTCACCACCACTTTCCTGGATGGCGGCGAACAGCGGATCGACGAGGCCCGCGAACCGGTGGCGGCGGGTCAGATCGCGCGGATGCTTGCCGAGATCGGCGGCGAGGCGTTCGAGGCCCGCTCGCGGTCGGGCCGCGTTCTTGCCGCCCGTTATGTCGCGGGCAGCGATGCTGCCGTGATGATCAGCGGCGGCCAGCATCCCAATGAAACCACCGGCATCGTTGGCGCCGTCCGCGCCGCCCGCAAACTTGCGGAAAGACAGGGCGCGCATTTCACCATTTCGCCGCTGGAAAACCCCGATGGTTATGCCCTGCACCAGCGGCTGCGCGCCGACAATCCACGCCATATGCACCATGCGGCGCGGTATACGGCGCTCGGTGACGATCTCGAATATCGCACGCGGGAAAATTCGGGCGTCCATCTCAACGAGAAGGCAATCCGTTTCAGCGCGCAAGAGATGAGCGGCGCGAGCCTGCATGTGAACCTGCACGGTTATCCCTCGCACGAATGGACCCGTCCGCTTTCCGGTTATGTGCCCCGCAATTTCGCCATGTGGACGCTGCCGAAGGGTTTCTTCCTCATCATCCGCCACCATGCGGATTGGGAAAAGCAGGCGGAAGCCCTGCTCGACCGGGTTACCCGCCATCTCGGCGCCATTCCGGGCCTGCTGGATTACAACAACCGCCAGATCGCGCTTTATGAGATTCACGCCGGTGAAACCGGTTTCCGCATCATCAACGGTTTCCCGTGCCTGTCGTCCATCGACGACCGCCACACAGTGCCGATGACGCTGATTACCGAATATCCTGATGAGACGATCTACGGCGATGACTTCATCACCGGCCACACCGCGCAGATGGAAACGGTTCTTTCAGCTTACGACGCCTGGCAGGATATTTTCGTCGCGGACGTTGCCTGATTTAGAAGCGCCCCCGATTGGGGGCCTCGGAATGATGACGAAGTCCCGAATCCCTCGTCCGTCATGCTTGGGCTTGTCCGGAGCAGCTGCAACGTCTTGATCTAGTTGGACGTGATTGGATCCTTGGGGCAATCCAGCGATGACGCCGGGTGTGAGGGAGCTTTGTCATCACCCTCAGTTGCCCTTGTACGGCTTACTTCTCAGCCGTGGCGGCAAGCTTCTTTTCCTGCTGCTTCTGCAAAAGCCGCTTGCCCTTGCTCAAAATATGCAGATTGGCGGCATCAAGTTTGTTATATCCGGCCTGGATAATATCGAGATCGGCGACGTGACCGATTGCTGCCAGTTCATGCATCACGTCGCCAACGGCGACATCGACGCTCGGCTTCGGCAGGTGCACAACATCTTCCACCGCGGCGCGCATGCCATCCGCCGCGCCGCCCATGACGTGATACAGCGCCAGCGCCTTGCGGAGAAAAGCTTCGCGGCGCTCGATCTTGTTGTTGAGTATACTGTCGCCAACGCGATTCCGCATAAGATCAACGGCTTTATTCTGATATTCGCCCATCAAGACACCAAATGAAATTCAAAATATGCTTCGGGAGACTACGGACAATCCCCTTAGAACTGGTTAAGGCACCGGGATTACGTGCATATTATCGTCATTTTCCGGCCGCGTGGCGCAGGGCATTTTTCATAACGGCGGCATTTGGAAGCAGCATGCTGAAACGGGACCATTCGTGATGGCTGCAGCGGCTGCGGCAATTGAGAATCGCCAGACTATCCCTATTGTATGATCCAATATCGGGCAGAACCGGATAAGGCGGCGATCCATAACCATCAGGTTATTTATTGCCCCCTTTTTTTCATTTTACTTTGGCCATCGCACTTACCAGTTTGACTGGCTGGATCGGTGGAGGGAGCCACGGATCAATTGGGAGGAAATCATGAAATTACGGATCACCGCCGCAATCGCGGCCATCTGCTTCAGTTCCGTTGCCTATGCCGAGACGATCAAGGTCGGCGTGGTCGGCCCGTTCTCCGGCCCCTTCGCGCTGCAGGGCAAGAACTTCAAGGCTGGCATAGACGCCTGGTTTTCGCTTCACGGCAACAAGGTGGGCAATGACACTGTCGAAGTCGTCTACCGCGATGTGCCGCAGGCCGATCCGGCGCAATCCAAGGCGTTGGCGCAGGAGCTGGTTGTAAAGGAAGGCGTGCAATATCTCGCCGGCTTCTATTTTACGCCCGACGCCATGGCGGTTACGCCGCTTCTGAAACAGGGCAATGTGCCCATGGTCATCATGAATGCGGCCACATCGGCCATCGTTACCAAAAGCCCCTATGTGGTGCGCACCTCGTTCACGACATGGCAGACATCTACGCCCATCGCCAAGGTGGCTTTCGATGGCGGCGTCAAGAAGGTCATTTCGCTGGTCAGCGATTACGGCCCGGGCGTTGACGCGGAGAACGCCTTCAAGGCAGCCTTCACCGCCGCTGGCGGCGAAGTTGTGGAAAGCATTCGCATGCCGCTTTCCACCAATGATTTCAGCCCCATCATGCAGCGCGTGAAGGATTCCGGCGCACAAGGCGTCTTCGCCTTCCTGCCCTCCGGCCCGACGACGCTCGGCTTCGTGAAGGCCTTCAACGACAACGGCCTGAAATCATCAGGCATCAAGCTTTTCGCGCCGGGCGATCTTACACAGGAATCGGATCTGCCGGCCCTTGGCGAAGCAGCACTCGGCATGCAGACTACCTTCCACTATGCCGTCTCCCACGATTCACCCGAAAACAAGACCTTCGTGGAGGCCGCAACCAAGGCCATTGGCAATCAGAAGGAACTGTCCTTCCCCGCAGTCGGCGCGTTTGACGGCATGTATGTCATCACCAAGATGATCGAGGCGACCGGCGGCAAACAGGATGCGGAAAAGGCTGTCGAGGCGGTGAAGGGTCTTTCCTGGACAAGCCCGCGCGGCCCTGTCAGCATCGATCCGCAGAGCCGCCACATCACGCAGAACATCTATCTGCGCGAAGTCTCCAAGGGCGATGACGGCAATTATTACAACAAGGAAGTCCAGACTTTCGAAAAACAGGGCGATCCGGGCCTTGCCGCCGCCAAGTAAGCATTGAGACGGAAATGACCGGCGCCGCCTTTTGTGGGCGGCTCCGGCAAGCGCGCAATCGCATCGGGAGGAGCTTTCGAACATGCAGACGGTCTTCAGCATCCTTGTCGATGCGCTTGCCTATGGCATGGTGCTTTTCATCATCTCCATCGGCCTATCCGTGACAATGGGGCTGATGCGTGTGGTCAATCTCGCCCACGGCGCCTTCGCCATGATCGGCGGGTATCTCGCCTCCTATGCCGCCCATGGCCTCGGCCTTGGTTACGCGGCGGCAATCCTCGTTGCGATTGTCGGCACCATCGTGATCGCCATACCGCTTGAACGGTTTCTCTACCGGCGCATCTACGGCGCACCGGAACTGACGCAGGTGCTGATGACCATCGGCATCACCTTCTGCATCATCGGCATCGCCAATTTCGTGTTCGGGCCAACACTCAAAACCATTCCGCTGCCGCAGGAACTGGCCGGTCCCACCGATCTCGGGTTTCGCACCATCGCCACCCACCGCATCTTCGCCATCGTCGCTGGCCTCGTGGTGGCGGCGGCACTTTGGTTCACGTTCGAAAAGACCGCCTTCGGCATCAAGTTGCGGGCAGCGGTGGACAATGCGGCCATGGCAGCAGCCCTCGGCGTGCGCACCGAAATCATCTATGCCGTAAGCTTCGCCATCGCCGTCGGCCTTGCCGCCATGGGCGGCGTCATCGGCGCAGAATTGCTGCCGGTCGAACCCTATTACGCGCTGCGCTACATGGTCACCTTCCTGGTGGTCGTATCCGTCGGCGGCGCAGGCTCGATCCCCGGCGCGCTGATTGCCTGTCTGCTGCTCGGCGCCATCGATACGACCGGGCGGTATCTTGCCCCCGAATACGGCGAATTCTTCTTCTATCTGGCGGTCATCGTGATCATCACGCTGTTTCCGCGCGGCCTTCTCGGAAGGGCGAAATGAGATGGCGGTGCTCATGAACGACCTCACTGAAACGGCAAAACCGCCGAAGGCCCGCTCGCCCCTGCGCGCGATTGGCGGTCCGCTGCTCATCATCATCGCCGCCATCGCCGGTTACTTCCTGTTCCCGGATAATCTGGCGCTGTTGACGCGTATCATCGCGATAGCGCTTCTCGTGCTCTCCATCGATCTCGTTACCGGCTATTGCGGCGTGGCGACACTTGGCCATGCGGCCCTGTTCGGTGCCGGCGCCTATGCCGCCGGCATTGCCGCTGCCCACTACGGTATCACCGACCCGCTTCTCATGACCCTCATCGGCGCAGCAGTGGGCGGCATCGCGGGATTGCTGTCCGGCACCATTCTGTTGCGCGCGCACGGCCTGCCGCAGCTGGTGCTGTCCATCGCCGTCGTCCATCTTTTCCATGAGGCGGCCAACAAGGCGTCGGACTGGACGGGCGGCAGCGACGGGCTTGCCGGCGTCTCGCCCGATGCGCTGTTCGGCACCTTCGAATTCGATCTTTACGGCCGCACCGCCTATATCTACGGCGTCTGCCTGCTGCTTCTGGTTTTTCTGGCACTTCGCGTCGTCGTCAATTCGCCCTTCGGCATGCTGTGTCGCGGCGTCAAGCAGGACAGCATCCGCATTCAGGCCATGGGCGGTTCGGTCAATGGCACGATTTTGAAGATGTTCGTGATATCAGGCATCGTCGCCGGAATCGGCGGCGCGCTGAACGCCATCTCCACGCAGGTGGTCGGCCTCGACAGCCTCAGCTTCACGCTGTCTGCCGAAGCGCTGGTCATGCTGGTTCTCGGTGGCGCGGGCTCGCTTTATGGCGCGCTGATCGGCACCGTCACCTTCATGTGGTTCGAAGACGTCGTTTCCGCCGCCAATCCGTTCCACTGGCTCACAATCGTAGGCCTGCTTCTGATCGCCGTCGTGCTGTTTGCGCCGCGCGGCCTTTATGGCGCGGGCGAACAGATCATCGCGCGCCTGCGGGGAGATCGCAAATGAGCGCCATTTTCGAAGTTTCCGGCCTGCAGAAAAATTTCGGCGGTCTCGTCGTTACCAACAATGTCTCGCTGTCGCTTTCGCCCGGCGATCGCACCGTGCTGATCGGGCCCAACGGCGCCGGCAAGACCACCTTCGTCAACCTCGTTACCGGAAACATCAAGCCATCCGCCGGAACCGTGCGGATTGCCGGAGAAGACGTGACGGGGCTCAGCGCCAGTCAGCGCGTGAAGCGCGGACTTGTCCGCTCGTTTCAGGTGACGCGGCTGTTCCAGGACATGACGCCGGAGGAACATGTCGCACTCGCCATTCTGCAAAGGGAAGGCAGAACGGGCCGGATTTTCGGCCGTTACCGCTCCATGCCAACGGTGATGAGCGAGGCGCGCGACATTCTCGGAACGCTTGGCCTGCTTGCCATCGCCGAAACCCGCGTCCGTGAAATCGCCTATGGCCAGCAGCGGCTCATCGAGATCGCACTTGCCATGGCGCTCAGGCCCAAAATCCTGCTGCTTGATGAACCTGCCGCCGGCGTTCCCTCGACGGAAACGGCGCGTATCGAACAGGCGCTCGATCGCCTGCCCGCCGACCTCGCCATATTGATGATCGAACACGACATGGATCTGGTCTTCCGTTTCGCCAGACGTGTGGTCGTGCTCGCCGCAGGCGCCGTCATATTCGACGGTTCGCCTGGCGAAGTCACCAGCAACGCAGAAGTCCGCCAAGCCTATCTCGGAAGTTACGCCAATGCCCGCAGCGCCGCTTGAAATCGCCAACCTGACCGCCGGTTACGGCCCCACCCGTGTCATCGAGGGTCTGTCGCTCTCCGTTCCCGCCGGTTCGCGTTTCGCGGTGCTCGGACGTAACGGCGTTGGCAAGACAAGCCTGTTTGCCACGCTTGCCGGGCAGACGAAACGATTTGCCGGTGATATCCATCTCGGCGGGCAGGACATCACCGCCCTGCCAAGTGCTGCCCGCGCCCTTGCCGGTCTCGGTTACGTGCCGCAGACCCGCGATGTCTTTCCGACACTCACAGTCGAAGAAAACCTCTTCGTCGGCCTCAAGGGCCGGCCGAAATCGGCCATCGAGGAAGCTTACACGCTGTTTCCGCGCCTGAAGGAAAGACGCCGCAATCTCGGCTCGCAACTCTCCGGTGGCGAGCAGCAGATGCTTTCCACCGCCCGCACCATCCTCGGCCAGCCGCAGGTGCTGCTTCTCGATGAACCCCTCGAAGGTCTCGCCCCTGTTATCTGCGAGGAACTGATGGCGGCCTTCTCGAAACTCGCGCAATCGGGCGAAATGACCATTCTTCTCATCGAACAGCGCATCCAGATGGCCATCGACTTCGCCGACCACGCCATCATCATGGAACGCGGCCGCATCGTCTGGTCAGGACCGTCCGACGATCTTGCGGCGAACCCGGATATTGTTGATACGCATCTTGGCGTGGGTGGATTGCACTGATCCAAAAGCGTCAATCACCCCCTCTTCGTCGTTCCGGCCTCGAGCCGGAATGACGAAAGTTAACCCGATCACACACCGCAACAAACCCCGATCCCGCTTCATTGATCCGTTCGTAAAAAACACAATGGAATAAAAATTCCATTGCAGTTAAAGTGCACACGATTTCAATCTGCACAAAGGAACGACAATGACGGCAATCGATGCGCCAGACTCCGTGAAGGCTTTTGAGGAGCGGTTGCTTCAGGTCGCGGAAGGCCTGCCGAAACGATTACGTCAATGTGCAGATTATGTCGCGTCCAATCAGGATCGCATTGCCGTTTCCACCGTCGCCGAAATGGCAGAAGGTGCCGGCGTGCAGCCGTCTGCATTCATGCGCTTTTGCCAGATCATGGGTTTTTCCGGCTTTTCGGAGATGCAGCGCCTGTTTCGCGATTCCTATGTCGGCGGCTGGCCGGATTATGCGACCCGGCTGGACCACCTGCGCGAAAAGGGCGACGAGAGCGCGTCGGGCCTGTTGGCGGAATTCGTGGAGGCTGGCCGGTCCTCATTGGAAATGCTGCTGAAATCGGTCGATACACGGCAGCTTGACGAGGCGGTCTCGGCGCTGGCACAGGCGCGCACCGTGCATATCATCGGTTTGCGGCGCTCCTTCCCCATTGCCAGTTACCTCGCTTACGCCTTCGAGAAAATGAAGGTACCTGCGGTTTTGCACAGCGCCGTCGGTGGCCTCGGCAACCTCAGCGCCATCTCCCGCGACGATGCGCTGATTGCGATCACCTTCTCCCCCTATTCGGCTGAAACGCTGGAACTGGCGGAAATGGCCCGCGCCAATGGTATTCCGGTCGTCGCCATGTCCGATTCGGCCGTCAATCCGCTACGCAAGTCCGGCGCGACGCTGCTCACGGTAACGGAAATCGATTTTGGTGCATTCCGCTCGCTTTCCGCCACGCTCTGTCTCGCCATCACACTCGCTGTCGCTGTGGGAACACGCAAAACAGCCTGAATATTTTTATTGAAAACATAAAAAATAGAATTTATGATCCAAATTCATGAAACGGGCATTCCATAATTGTCCGTCTCGTGAATGCACCCGAAGGTGGTGAGACAGAAAGTGGGCGGAGGAGGCCCACTGGCATCAGGCTCCCTCAATGCGGGGTCCGAAGGAGGAAGCTTTTGAAAAAACTTGACCTTATCACGATCGGGCGCTCGTCGGTCGACCTTTATGGTTCGCAGGTCGGCGGCCGGCTGGAGGACATGGCCTCCTTTGCCAAATATATTGGCGGCTCCCCCACCAATATTGCGGCCGGCGCTGCGCGGCTCGGCCTTGCCAGTGCCGTCATCACCCGCGTTGGTGACGAGCATATGGGCCGCTTCATCCGTGAACAGCTGGTGCGCGAAGGCGTGGACGTACGCGGCGTGAAAACCGACCCGGAGCGGTTGACGGCGCTGGTGCTTCTCGGCATTCGCGACCAGAACCAGTTTCCGCTGATTTTCTATCGCGAGAACTGTGCCGACATGGCGCTCAGCGAAGACGACATCGATCCCGCCTTTATTGCCGAAGCAGGCTGTGTCTGCGCCACCGGCACGCATCTGTCGCATCCGAAGACGGAAGCGGCCGTGCTGAAGGCGCTGAAACTTGCCCGCGAAAACGGTGCGAAAACAGCGCTCGACATCGACTATCGACCCAATCTCTGGGGTGTTGCCGGCCATGGCGATGGCGAAAGCCGCTTCGTGGAATCGCAGAAGGTCACCGCCAAGTTGCAATCCACCCTGCATCTCTTCGATCTGATTGTAGGCACGGAAGAAGAATTCCACATTGCCGGCGGCTCGACCGATACGCTGGCCGCACTGAATGCCGTACGCAAGGTGTCGAACGCGACGCTGGTGTGCAAGCGTGGCCCGATGGGTGCTTCGGTTTTCGCCGGCGAAATTCCGGCAAGCCTGGACGATGGCGAGACGGGCGAAGGTTTCCCGATCGAGGTCTTCAATGTTCTCGGCGCGGGCGATGGTTTCATGGCCGGGCTTTTCCGTGGCTGGCTGCGCGGCGAGGACTGGCCGACAACGCTGAAATACGCCAATGCCTGTGGCGCCTTTGCCGTTTCCCGCCACGGCTGCACTCCCGCCTATCCGAGCTGGGAAGAGCTGCAATATTTCTTCAAGGCCGGCATCCGCAACAAGGCGCTGCGCAAGGATGAGGCGCTGGAACAGGTGCATTGGTCAACCAATCGCAAGGGCGAATGGGACACAATGCGCGTCTTCGCCTTCGACCATCGCATGCAACTGGAAGCGATCGCCGACGAACTCGGCATTAAACATGAGCGCATCGGCGCCTTCAAGAAGCTCTGCCTAGAGGCCGCGCAAACGGTCGCCGGTGGCAAGGCGGGTTACGGCATTCTCTGCGATGGCCGCCTCGGACGCGATGCGCTTTTCGCAGCCAGCGGCTCCGGTCTGTGGATAGGCCGGCCGGTGGAATGGCCGGGTTCGCGCCCGCTGACGCTGGAACCGGAACTCGGCAAGGATTTCGGCGGGCTTTCCGAATGGCCGCTGGAAAATGTCGTCAAGGTTCTGTGCTTCTATCACCCGGATGATACCGACGAAATGCGCGCCGCGCAGGAGGAGACGGTGATGCGTCTGTTCCAGGCGACACGCCGCAACCGGTTGGAAATGCTGCTCGAGGTCATTCCCTCCAAGGTCGGCCCGACCGACGATCTGACCGCCGCGCGCATCATCGAACGCTTCTACGAGATCGGCGTTTATCCCGACTGGTGGAAACTGGAGCCGATGAAAACCAGAGCCGCCTGGAAAAATGCCTGCGACGCCGTGCATCGCAACGATCCTTACGTGCGCGGCATCGTCGTTCTTGGTCTCGACGCACCGCAAAGCGAGCTGGAGGAGAGCTTCCGCCTTGCCGCCGGTTTCGATCTGGTCAAAGGTTTCGCGGTTGGCCGCACGATTTTCGCCGACGCCGCGCGGGGTTGGCTCGGTGGCAAGATCACCGATGAGGAAGCGGTGAAGGACGTGGCGCAGCGCTATACCAGCCTGTGCCGCATATGGGATGAGGCGCGCGCCAAAAAGGGAGAGGCAGCGTGAAGACAATCAGATTGACGGCTGCGCAGGCTATGGTTCGTTACCTCGCCGCGCAGATGAATGAGCATGGCGAGACCTATATTGCCGGTGTCTGGGCCATCTTCGGCCATGGCAATGTCGCCGGAATCGGCGAGGCGCTTTATGGCATTCGCGAGGAACTGCCGACCTATCGCGGCCAGAACGAGCAATCCATGGCGCATGCGGCGATTGCCTATTCCAAGCAGCTGCGTCGCCGGCGGGCAATGGCGGTCACCTCCTCCATCGGCCCCGGTGCTGCCAACATGGTAACAGCGGCAGCGCTCGCCCATGTCAACCGCCTGCCGGTTCTTCTCATCCCCGGCGATGTCTTCGCCAATCGCGGTCCCGACCCCGTGCTCCAGCAACTGGAGGATTTCGGCGACGGCACGATGACGGTGAATGACTGCTTCCGCCCGGTTAGCCGTTATTTCGATCGCATCATGCGCCCGGAACAATTGCTGACCGCCCTTCCCCGCGCCATGCGCACCATGACGGACCCGGCCGATTGCGGCCCGGTAACGCTTGCCTTCTGCCAGGACGTGCAGGCGGAAGCTTATGATTATCCCGTCAGCTTCTTTGAAAAGCGCGTCTGGCGTCAACGCCGCCCGGAACCGGATGTGGTGGAATTCGAAGAGGCCGTTGCCGCGCTGAAGGCTGCGAAGAACCCCGTCATCGTTGCCGGCGGCGGTGTGCATTTTTCCGGCGCCACCGAAACGCTGAAGCGTTTTGCGGAAACCCATTCCATCCCGGTCGTCGAAACCCAGGCCGGCAAATCGGCACTGGCGTGGGATCACGATCTCAATTTCGGCCCGGTCGGCGTCACGGGTGCCGAAAGCGCCAATATCATAAGCGAGAAAGCCGATCTGGTGTTCGGCGTCGGCACCCGCTTTCAGGACTTTACCACCGGTTCCTGGGCGCTGTTCAAGAACCCGGACCGCAAGATCCTCGCCCTCAACGTGCAGCCCTATGACAGCGCCAAGCATGATGCGATCAGCCTGACGGCGGATGCGAAGATCGGTCTCGAAAAACTGTCAGCCGCGCTTGGCAGCCACCGCTTCACGGCACCGGATGCCAAGCTCAAGGCGGCATGGTTCGAGAAGGCCGATGCCGATACGGCGGCACCGGGTGAGGAAAACGCCAACAGCCTGCCCACCGACATGCAGGTGATCGGCGCCGTGCAGCGCCAGTCGCGCGACAATACCGTCGTCATGTGTGCAGCGGGCACCATGCCGGGTGAACTGCATCAGTTGTGGAAATCCAAGCTGCCGCTTTCCTATCACATGGAATACGGCTTCTCCTGCATGGGCTATGAGGTTGCCGGCGGCCTCGGCATCAAGATGGCGGAACCGGACAGGGACGTGATCGTCATGGTCGGCGACGGCTCCTATATGATGATGAATTCCGAGCTTGCGACATCGGTTGCCATGGGCGTCAAGATCACGCTCGTCATCACCGATAACCGCGGTTACGGCTGCATCAACCGGCTGCAAATGGAAACCGGCGGCGCGGAGTTCAACAACCTCTACGCCCACACCAACGTCAACCCCATCGCCATCGACTTCGTCGCCCATGCCGGCTCTATGGGCGCGGATGCGCGCAAGGTTTCCACCATCGCCGAGCTGGAAGCGGCGCTTGCGTCCGCTCGCGAATCCAGCCGCACGACTGTCATCGTCATCGATACCGACCCTTATCCGACCCCGCAGGCCGGTGGCCACTGGTGGGATGTGGCGGTACCCGAAGTTTCCGACCGGGCCGAAATCGGACCGGCGCGCGCGCGCTACGAAAACCATATCAAGGAAAGACAATAAGATGATCCGTTACGGAACCAACCCGATTGCCTGGTCCAACGACGACGACCGCACGCTGGGCGCCCATATCAGCCTTGAACAATGCCTCGACGAAACCGCCAAGATCGGCTTCGACGGCATCGAGAAGGGCCACAAGTTCCCGACTGACCCGGAAGGCCTGAAGGGTGTGCTTGCGCCGCGTGGCCTTTCCTTCGTCTCCGGCTGGCATTCGCTGAACCTTTTGACCGACAGCATCGAATCCGAAAAGAAGGCCATGCAGCCGGCGCTCGATCTGCTGAAAGCCATGGGCTCGAAAGTCATCATCGTCTGCGAGACCTCGAACGCCATTCACGGTGCCGACGACACGGCGCTGGTCGACCGTCCGCGCCTTGCGGCTGAAGATTGGGCGAAGTTCGGCGCGGGTGTGGAGGCGCTGGCGGCCTATGCTGCCGAACAGGGCATCACCCTAGTCTACCATCACCACATGGGAACCGTGGTCGAGAGCGAAGACGAGATCGACCTTCTGATGAAGCATACCGGGCCGAAGACCCATCTGCTGCTCGATACCGGCCATTGCCTGTTCGGCGGCGGAGATCCCGTGCGCGTCGCGCAGAAATACATGCACCGCGTCGGCCATATCCACGCCAAGAACGTGCGGCCGGTGATTGCCGATCAGGTTCGGAACGAGCGGCTTTCCTTCCTCGAAGGCGTTCGCCGCGGTGTGTTCACCGTGCCGGGTGACAGCGAGGGCGGCGTAAACTTCCCGCCGGTTCTGAAAATTGCCGCCGAGCACAATTACAGCGGCTGGCTGGTCATCGAGGCCGAACAAGACCCCGATGTGCGCAACCCCTTCGAATATCAGAGCCTCGGCCTGAAATCGCTGAAGGCGTTTGCCCGCGAGGCCGGGCTGGACAAGGCTCAGGCGGCTTGAGGCCCTATACTCCCTCATTCCTGTGACAAGCACAGGGATGAGGGAAACGCGGGAATAGCCGCCCGAAAAATTGAACGACTGACCAAAAAGGAACACCACCATGACCTCACTTCTGCGCAAGCCGGTCGCGACAAGCGGCAAGGTGCACGACATCACGCCCCAAAGCGCGGATTGGGGTTATGTCGGTTTCGGCCTTTATCGTCTGAAGCCGGGCGAGACGGCGGCAGAAAACACCGGCGATAAGGAAGTCATTCTGGTGCTTGTCGAAGGCAAGGCGAAGATTTCCGCCGGGGGCAAGGAGTTCGGTGAACTCGGCGACCGCATGAACGTGTTCGAGCGCAAGCCGCCGCACTGCGTTTATGTCCCCGCCGGCTCCGAATGGTCGCTGACGGCCACGACGGATTGCACCGTCGGTGTCTGCACCGCACCGGGTGAAAAAGGTAGCCGCGAAGCGCAACAGATCGGTCCCGATGGCGTGCAACTGACCGAGCGCGGCAAAGGCGCCAATACGCGCTACATTTTCCCCATCGCCATGGAAGAACGCGATGTCGCCGATAGTCTCCTGGTGACGGAAGTGTTCACCCCGTCGGGCAACTGGTCGTCCTATCCGCCGCACCGGCATGACGAAGACAATTACCCCGATATGACCTATCTGGAAGAGACCTATTATCACCGGCTCAACCCGGCGCAGGGTTTCGGTTTCCAGCGCGTTTTCACCGAGGATGGGTCGCTGGACGAGACCATGGCTGTAGCGGACGGCGATGTCGTGCTGGTTCCCAAGGGACACCACCCCTGCGGCGCGCCTTATGGCTACGAGATGTATTATCTGAACGTGATGGCCGGGCCGATGCGCAAATGGCGCTTCAAGAACCACCCCGATCACGACTGGATTTTCAAGCGCGACAATCCCTGAGGCACGCCGCAACACCCTCATTCCTGTGCTTGTCACAGGAATCCAGCCGGCGCGCGTCTGCGCGACGGGAAGAGTCCTTTCAGCCCAATGACTTGGGCTGGCTGGATCCCTGTGACAAGCACAGGGATGAGGGCCGTGGGACCATATCGACTCTGCCGCTATACACAGTGCTTCAAGAACAGCATAAATTATTAAACCACTGATTTCATTCTAATAACTTCGGGAGAAGAGACCATGGCCGCTCTTGGCGTTGGCCTTATTGGCACGGGTTACATGGGCAAGTGCCACGCTTTGGCGTGGAACAACGTAACCAGCGTTTTCGGCGATGTGGAGCGTCCACGACTGGTCACACTGGCAGAGGTCAATCCCGAGCTTGCGGCGAAGAAAGCCGCCGAGTTCGGTTTCGCCCGCTCGACCGGCGACTGGCGCGATCTGCTTGCCGATCCTGAAATCGATGTGATCTCGGTCACCACACCCAATGCCTTTCACCCCGAAATGGCGATTGCCGCCCTTGATGCCGGCAAACACGTCTGGTGCGAAAAGCCGATGGCGCCTGCCTTCACGGATGCCATGAAGATGCGCGATGCGGCCCGCCGTTCGGGCAAGGCGGCGGCCATGGGCTACAACTACATCCAGAACCCTGTCATCCGCCATATGCGCCGCCTTATCGACGAAGGCGCGATCGGCAATGTCTACCATGTCCGTGCGGAAATGGATGAGGACTTCATGGCGGATGCCACCCAGCCCTTCTACTGGAAGAGCGAAGCCTCCTCCGGCTATGGCGCGCTGGATGATTTCGCTGTTCATCCGCTGTCACTTCTGTTTTCCCTTTTCGGCCATGCCGAAAGCGCGATCACCGATATGGTGAAGCCTTACGAGACGCGGCCGCTAAGTGGCGGCGGCGAGCGCGCTGTGGAAACGCATGATCTTGCCAGCGTGCTTCTGAAGCTCGAAGGCGGCATTTCGGCGGTGCTGATCGCCAACCGCTCGGCCTGGGGCCGCAAGGGCCGTATCGCCATCCAGATTTACGGCTCCACCGGCTCGATCCTTTTCGACCAGGAGCGGATGAACGAATTCCAGCTCTACACCACGGACGGGCGCCCGGAGGAGCAGGGTTTCAGAACCGTTCTCGCCGCCCCTCACCACAAGCCGTATGACCGCTTCATCCCCGCCCCCGGCCACGGGCTCGGCTTCAACGATCTGAAGGTGATCGAGTGCCGGGAACTGATCGCGGCCATCGAGGGCAAGACGGCGCATATCATCGACTTCGAGGAAGGCCTGAAGATCGAGCGCAGCATTCATGCCATGGCCCGGTCCTTCGCCGAGGGACGATGGGTCGCGACGAGTGAGATTGCGGAATAGGCGGAGGCGGGGTTAGCGCGGAACGTTGCCTCTTTCGTCATGCTCGGGCCTGTCCCGAGCATCTGCAACCGATTGATTTAACGCTACGTGGTTGAATCCTCGGGACAAGCCCGAGGATGACGGCGGAGAGGTGTTATCCCTTAACCGGCGTTTCCGGCACCGGCGTCAGCACCTTGCCATCCCTAAACCAGCCGAGAATATTGTCGGCCACCAGATCGGCCATCGCATTGCGCGTCGGGATGGACGCAGAGGCGACGTGCGGCAGCAGGGAAACGTTCGGCAGTGACAGGAATGCTTCCGGCACCTTCGGTTCGGCGTAGAACACATCGAGACCGGCAGCACCCACCGCACCGCTCTTGAGGGCCTGCAAAAGCGCATCCTCATCGACGCTGGAGCCGCGTCCGACATTGATGAACACGCCCTGCGGACCAAGTGCCGAGAGGATTTCCGCGTTGATCGCCTTGTGCGTTTCAGGGGTGCCGGGCACGATGCAGATCAGCGTGTCGACAGCCTGCGCCATCTCCTTTAGCGAACCGTAATAGGTATAGGGCAGGCCATCGCGCTTGCTGCGGGTATGATAGCCGATCTCCACCTTGAATGGCTCCAGCCGCTTGGCAATTTCCTGGCCAATGCGGCCCATGCCGAACAGGCCGACCTTGCGGCCGCGCAGGGAAAACGGCGAAAGCGCGAAGGGCCCTTCGCCAACCCATTTACCCTCACGCAGCCAGGTTTCGGCCTGATAGAGACGACGAACCGTGTTGATCAGCAGCGCAATCGTCGTGTCCGCAACTTCGTCGTTCAGCACATCGGGCGTATTGGTCACCACGATACCGCGCGTGGCGGCATGTTTGGCATCAACGCCATCGTAACCGACGCCGAAATTGGCAATGATCTCGAGTTTCGGCAGCGCATCGATCCATTTGGCATTGACGACGCCTGAAACGGCGATGGCATTAATGCGCTCAGCCGCACCATCAGGCAGAACCGGCTCAGCACCGGCGGGCACTGTCACGATCTCGACCTTGCCTTCGAGGCGTTCGAGCACGCGCGGGTTGATCTTGCCGGGAACGAGAACGACGGCTTGTCTGTCAGACATGGGTGGATATTCCTCCTGATTGCATTCCGATATCGTCAGAGCGGATTCATCGGCGAACCACTCGCCATCCCGCTCTTCTGGGCCGCGATCTTTTCAAACAACGGCGGCCGTGAAAAGGGCAATAAGGGGAAGCTATGGGGGCAGACGGAAGTTTCATGCCGTTTTTTTTACGCGCCCGCCTCCGTCATGCCGGACTTCAGGCGCGCGTCGGCGGGGCGCAAAGAGTCTTTCCAGCTCAAGGGCTTGAGCTGGCTGGCTTTAGGCTGAAGGCCGGAATGACGAAAGAGAGAGAAACGCTGCTCAAACCCTCGGACGCACCGGCCCTGTCGACTGGCGGATGCGCATTTCCGGCTTGATGAGGTGCACGCCATCCGGCTCGTGGCTGCCCGCCAGCCTGTCCAGAAGCGCGCGCGCCGCAAGGCGCCCCACCTCGGCCTGTCCGTTGGACACCGTGGTCAGCGCCGGCGTGGCGATGGCCGCCTCCTCCAGATCGTCGTAACCCGTCACGGAAATATCCACGCCCGCCACCAGTCCGGCGCGCGAAATGCCGTTCATCAGGCCGATGGCAACCAGATCGTTCCAGCAGACGGCAGCGGTGGGCTTCTGCGGCAGCGACAGGAAATGCACGGCGGCCTCGAAACCGCCCTGCTTGGAGCGTGGGCCGGGAATACGCAGGTTCGGATCGACCTCGATTCCCGCCTTGCGCAGCGCGTTGACATAACCCTGATAACGATCGCGGCCGGTCGAGGTCTGGTCGGTACCACCAACCATGGCGATGGTGCGATGGCCAAGACTGATCAGATGATTGGTCGCAAGCGAAATACCATAGCTGTCGTCGCCGCGATAGGTCGGCATGTCGACGCCCTCGAGCGAGCGGGCCACCAGAATGGCGGGCATGCCGTTTTCCTCAGCCAGCGTCATGTCCTCGATCGGCGTGCCGATGGCGGGCGACATGATGATACCATCAGAACCTAGTTGCAGCAGCGTTTCGATGAAGGTGCGCTGTTTTTCAACCGAATCATAATGGTTGGACAGAATGAAGGTCTGGCGGCTGCGATCCAGCTCGGTTTCGATGGCCTTGAGAATTTCCCCATAAAACGGGTTCATCACATCGTGGAACACCACGCCGATAATGCCGGAGCGCGAGGTGCGCAGGCTGGCGGCCCGGCGGTTGTAGATGTAGCCGAGCGCCCGGGCCTGTTCCTTGATCTTGTCGCGGGTGTCAGAGGCGACCAGCGGACTGTCGCGCAATGCAAGGGAGATGGTGGCAGTCGATAGACCGAGGCTTTCGGCGATTGTCGACAGTTTGATCTTTTGTGCCACGGCATTTCTCCCCAAACCCATGTCATTGACAGACGTTTCTGTTTAAATCGCAATTAAACAATTTAAACAAAATCCGCAACCGATTTAAGGAATATCAACAAAAAGACAGTGGTTTTTAAAAACTCAACAAATTATTGAAGGTTGGTATCGATCACCTTGAGAAGTTTAACCACCGTCCTGATGTCCTTGGCCGAAAGCCCCTCAATCGCCCGCGCACCGCAATTTGCGATCGATACGTTGATATGTTCGACGCTTTTCAGGCCTGTCTCCGTCAGTTTCACCAGTGTTACGCGGCCATCCTCGTCATCGCCACTGCGCTCCACGAAGCCCTGGGCTTCCATGCGGCCGATGGTTCGCGTCATGGTCGGCGCCTTGACACCAAGTTTCTGGGCGATCTGCCCAGGCGTGAGGCTGCCTTCCTGCGCCAACGCCAGAATAACGCCGTCCTGCCCGGCATAAAGGCCGCTTTCGGCAAGGCTGTGGCTCAGCGCCGTGCGCATGGAACGGGCGGCCTGGGTGATGGATTGCGCCAGTTCCTCAGGGTTGAAATTCTCATCCCTCTTCTTGGCGTCCTTTACTTTCTTGGTGCCCTTGTCCTTTTTGGCGCCCTTGTCCTTATGCCCAGTTTTGTCCTTGCTCATATGCGAGTGCCTTTTACCCTGTGGCGGAACCGATATATGTTGCTGGAAATCCTTACCGAATGCACGCGCGGACTGCCAGATGCCAAACTCATACACGCATTATCACGACGAAAACGTAACAGACCCTCATCTTCGCGCAACAGGTGCAATTTCAGTGCTGCCGCTCGGTGCGCACGAACAGCACGGGCCGCACCTGCCCTTTGAGACAGACACGCTGATTGCGACGGGCATTGTCTCCCGTTTGGCTGCTGTTTTGCCCGCCGGTCTGCCGGTCTCCTTCCTGCCGGTGGAGCCCGTTGGATATTCCATCGAGCACATGAATGTGCCGGGCACGAAGTCGTTGCGTTACGATGAGGCCGTTGAGCGCTGGCTCGGCATTGCTAAGGCCGAATATGAAAAAGGCGTGCGCAAATTCGTGATGTTGAACGCCCATGGCGGCAATTCGCCATTAATGACCATCGTCGCCACCGAGGCGCGCGCCCGCTTCGGTATGCTGGCGGTCGCCACCAGCTGGACTCGTTTCGGCGTGCCGGTGGATATCGTGAAGCCTGAAGACAAGGCGATCGATATCCATGGTGGAGATATCGAGACGTCGGTCATGCTGGCGCTTTGCCCGGAGCGGGTGGCGATGGAAAAAGCCGCCAACTTCCCCTCCCGCCAGAGCGATTTCGCCAGCCGTTTCAGGCATCTGCGTGCCTATGGTCCACACGCTTTCGGTTGGCTTATGGGCGACCTGAACCCTGATGGCGTTGCCGGAAACGCCGCGGCCGCCTCAGCCGAGAAGGGCGAAAGGATCATTTCCCATGCCGTTTCGGGCCTTGTCGAACTGCTTGAAGACGTCCACGCTTTTGACATAACGTTATTTCATAACAAAATTTGAAAAACTGCGCCGAAACCAGCCAGAATCCCTTTGAACTGCCCGAACGTCGCGCCTATATGGACGTCGACACTTATTCCTTGAGGCCTCAACCGGCCTTTCTCCACGCGAGGTTTCCATGACCGAAACAGCACCAGCCAAGCCCATTCCAGTCACCGTCCTGACGGGATATCTAGGCGCCGGCAAGACGACGCTTCTCAACCGTATCCTGTCCGAGAACCACGGCAAGAAATACGCTGTCATCGTCAACGAATTCGGCGAGATCGGCATCGACAACGATCTGATCGTCGAATCCGACGAAGAAATCTACGAAATGAACAATGGCTGCGTCTGCTGCACGGTGCGCGGCGACCTCATCCGCGTGGTCGAAGGCCTGATGCGCCGGCCCGGCCGATTCGACGGCATCATTGTCGAGACCACTGGCCTTGCCGATCCCGTTCCGGTCGCCCAGACCTTCTTCATGGATGACGACGTGCGCGCCAAGACCGAGCTTGACGCCGTGGTCGCACTTGTCGATGCCAAGCACCTGCCGCTGCGCCTGAAGGACAGCCGCGAAGCCGAAGACCAGATCGCTTTTGCCGATGTCGTTATCGTCAACAAGACCGATCTCGTTTCGCCGGAAGAAGTCGCCCGCATCGAGGATATCGTGCGCGCCATCAATCCCTCTGCGCGCATCTACAAGACCACCCGTTCCGGCGTCGATCTCGCCCGCGTTCTCGACCAGGGCGCCTTCAATCTGGAACGTGCGCTCGAAAACGATCCGCACTTCCTCGAGCACGGCCACGAGGATCACGCGTGCGGTCCTGATTGTGACCACCACCACCATGATCATGGGCACGATCACGGACATGACCACCATCATCACGACCATGATCACGCGCACCACGATCATGACCACGGCCACGATCACCACCACCATGGCGCGGCCTCCCCGATCCATGACGTGACGGTGCAGTCGGTGTCGCTGCGCGGCGGCGAAATGAACCCTGAGCGCTTCTTCCCGTGGATCCAGAAGGTCACCCAGACGGACGGCCCGAACATCCTGCGCCTCAAGGGTATCATCGCATTCAAGGGCGATGCGGAACGTTACGTGGTGCAGGGCGTGCACATGATCATCGAGGGCGATCACCAGCGCCCGTGGAAGGAAGGCGAAAAGCGCGAAAGCCGCCTTGTCTTCATCGGCCGCGAACTCGACCGCGAAAAGCTGGAAAAGAGCTTCAACGCCTGCCTCGCCACGGCTTGACATCCTTGACGGGGCACCGTGCCACCCTTGGCGTTTTCGGTGCCCTTCCTCACTTTCGACGTCATCCTCGGGCTTGACCCAAGAAGCCATTGCCGCCAGCATATGGATGGTCGAGTGATCCCCGGGTATGACCCGAGGACCGACCTTGACGCCACGGGTTGAAACCGCACCAACGGGTCTTCCCGACCTGGTCTGCGGCCGAAATCCATCAATGACAAACACATAGACGAAAGACCGATGCCCCATGCCGACTGTTGCCCCGCTTGATATCGAAGGCCACGTGGTCTCGACCCATTTTCTCGGCGACATTCCGCTGTTTGCCACCGCCGCCGGCACCATTCACCGGCTGGATGGCGGCGAGAAGGTCAATGAGGCGCATGAGGGTCTGCTGACCTGCATCCGCGATCCCTATAGCGCCACGCTGCTTTCCGGCGGCGAAGATGGGCGCGTGCTGCGCATTGGCCATGATGGCAGCCTCAGCGAGATCGCCAATGTGCCGCGCAAATGGGTGGGCGTCGTTGCCGGCGGACCGCAGAAGGCGGTCGCTTATGGCGTCGGCAAGTCCAGCTTCGTGCGCCTCTCGGACGGCACGGTCAAGGAATTCAAGGAAGAACGCACGGTGGAGGCAATAGCCTTCGCGCCCAAGGGCCTGCGCATTGCCGTTGCACGCTATAACGGCGTGACGCTGCATTGGGTGGCGAGTGCAGGCGATCCGGTCGATCTGGAATGGAAAGGTGCCCATACCGGCGTCACCTTCTCGCCTGACGGTAAGTTCCTCGTCACCACCATGCAGGAAAACGCCCTGCATGGCTGGAAGATGGAGGCCACCAAGGGCGGCATGGAAGCCCGCCATATGCGCATGACGGGTTATCCCGCCAAGGTGAAATCCGTTTCGTGGTCGGCAAAGGGCAAGTGGCTCGCCTCATCAGGTGCCCCGGCCGCGATCGTCTGGCCGTTTTCCGGCAAGGACGGCCCGATGGGCAAGGCACCCGAAGAACTTGGCAGCCGCGCCAACATCATGGCTACCAATGTCGCCTTTCACCCGCTGGAAGATGTGCTGGCCATTGGCTTCATTGACGGCATGATCCTCGGCGTGCGGCTTGCGGATGGCAAGGAAGCCCTGCTTCGCCGCCCCGGCAAGGGCGCCATTACCGGCATGGACTGGAGCGCCACCGGCAAACTGCTCGCATTTGCCTCCGAGGCAGGCGACTGCGGCATTGTCGATATTTCGGCGTAAGGACAGCAACAGGCGCACGTCCGGTTTCGACGGATGGCTCGATACGGCTCAATATCTGCCCTCATTCCTCTGCTCGTCACGGGAATCTAGACAGCCCAATTCCTTGGGCTGAAAGGGGCTCTTTTCGCCACGCAGACGCGCATCGACTGGCTTACTGTGACAAGCACAGGGATGAGGGCTGATAGGTGTCAGCGCCAGAAACCTCGGCGTTGTCTCGCTATTCGCTGACCTGACGCCGCGTCAGGAACAGCAGCAGCAGGGCTGCCCCTGCACCAACCGAAGCAAGTCTGATCGACGTACCGAAGCTCGCATATTGCGACACAAACCCCATAAGCGGCACCGCAAACAACCCGGCAAGGAAAATGGAATTCATGTAGAGCGCGGTCGCCCGCGCGGTGCGTCCGCGCGCAAAGCCCTGCACGAAGGTGAGGCACGTTCCGGCGCAAAGCCCGTAATAGGCCCCTTCAAGTGCTGCTCCGAACAACATGGCCGGAAGGGTCTGGACCGAGGCTATGACGTTGAAGGCGACGATTGCCATCACCGCAGAGATACAAAGAAGGATGCGAGCGCTGACCCGGCGCATGATCCTTGGCGCAAGCAGGATCAGCAGAACCTCCATCGCGCATTTGACGCTGAGCGACAGGCCCGGCACGTAATCCGGCAGGCCCACCTCGCGCACCAGAAATACCGGCAGGGCCGAGGCGCACAGGGCGTGGGCGAAAGACATGCAGAAGCTGGCCGCCGCCGCCATCAACAGCGGCAGGTTGCGCCGCGTATCGTTGTCGCCCTCTTTCCGTCGTTCCATCGGGCATGTCTGGCCGCGCGGCACGAAGGCAAGGGCAAGCCCGCCCCAGATGGCCGCCATCAGCATGGCATTCATGAACACGGCCTGCGCACCGGCAAGATCGAGGATCAGATAGGCGGCGGCCGGAAGCAGCATCCATGCCAGCGACACCATTGTCCGCAGAAAGGCGTTATAGGCAGGTGCATCCAGTGCTTTTACCCGACCATAATAGCGACCATAACTGAAAATCAGGGTACTGGCGGCGTTGGAAAGCCCCATTCCCGTTGCCGTCACCGCCACGAGCAATGCCAGATGCCCGGAGGTCGCCGCCGCCGCTGCGATAAAAGCACCAAACACAGAGAGCAGTAGCAATGGCCGCACGCGCACACCGGCATCGACACGTTCGCCATAAGTGCGGCTGGCGATGATCGAAGCAACCATTGCCGTCACGCTGTAGAGACCAAGCGTGGCGGGCGGGTGACCGAGGACCTGTATGATGTAAAAACCGATAAATGGCACAACAGCCGCATTGGTGCCGCCGGCGATGAAGACCAGCACGGCAATCATATAGGCCTGACGATCAAAAACGCCCGGCGAGGTGTTTTTCTGTAGCATGGGAGAATCGACTGGAGATCGGCAGCGGGAAGTGGATTGATGCCACCATCACACCATAAGGGTATGCTGTTCAAGCCCGAGCGGAAGGCGATGTGTGTTTTCGCTCGTTACGAAGCGCGCCACCCCTGTTTCCCTGAGCACCGGGGCGTCGCAGCGCTTGCGCCGCCCCTTGTCGAAGACGGAAAAACCGTCAGAACTTCACGCCAAGGCCAACCTTGACGACATGTTCGCTGACATCGCCGGTCGAAGTGATCGGACCGGTATGGTAGGTTGCCTTGCCGAAGTCGTTGTAACGATATTCGACGCGTCCAAACAGGTTGTTGGTAAAGGCATAGTCTACACCCGCGCCGACCGTCCAGCCGTGCAGCACCTTGCTGTCCTCACCGAAGGGCGCCTTCACTTCGCTGTCCGTCGCGGTGTAGCCGGCAGCGGTGTAGATCAGCGCCCGGTCGATTGCATAACCGGCGCGCAGACGCGCGGAGCCGTTCAGGCCTGCGGAAACCTCGCTGGTGACGATGGTCTTGTCGCCCCAGGCATAACCGAGATCGCCCTCGACACCCAGAATGATGGAGGGGGCCACTTCAGCGTTATAACCAGCGAAACCGGAAAAACGGCCGCCGTCAAATTCATGCTTCGTGGTGACACCGAAAGTGGTCGACTTCACGCGGTTCCAGCCATAACCGGCGGAGGCACCGACATAAACACCGTCCCAGGAAAAGGCAGGTGCAACATCGTTGACGACCGGTGCCGCTGGAATATCGCCGACGGCGTCGGCGGCAACGGATGCGTCAGAAAGAATGCCGAGCAGGCCGAGAGCGAGAAGAGATTGTTTCAACATGCGATAGCTCCTTGAAAATACCATCCCGGCACCTGCGTGATGCGAGTTTTCGCGACCAGAAACGCAGCGTAATGACGGGGTTGACGCACCCCTAGATTGAAGAACATCGTGGTTAAAATCGCGTAAACGGTACGGACAAAAAGGCGCTTGCAGAACGTATTCCCGTTAACATTGCCAATATTTATCAAATATAAATCAGAACTCACGCGGATGATCCCGAACCGTGCGTCCCGACATATGACGACAGCGATCGCATCACAAAACCCTCATGAGTAGTGGCCATCCCGCAGTTTTGTGTGTGCAGTCATTGGCGGCCACACAAACAAAAAAAGGGAGCCCGAAGGCCCCCTTGGAGTCATGCGATGCGCCGTTTGTTATTTCCGGAAGCACCGTGTGTCCTACACACGTAGCTGGAGGACTGCTTCCGGCTTATATCCTGCGCGCATCGTTCACGCCGAAAATCCCTGTCGATTTTCGATCTGCACCATTAGTGGCGACGCTTTTTGCCGCCATCGTTCTTGTTGTCGATGACATCGACGGAAGTCTTGTTGCCGTTGAGAAGGCCATTCAGGATACCGGTCTTGTTGCCGTTCAGAATCCCGTTATTGGACAGGATACCGCTGACACCCAGATCGATGCTTGGCGACACGACGACGAGTGCGCCGCCCTTGTTGCTGTTTCCGGACAGGATACCGCCCAGCAGACCACCGGCATTGGCTTGACCAACGGAAGCGACAGTAAGAACAGCGGCTATGCAAGCAAATTTGGCAATCATTTCTCTCTCCTCTTATGTTTGATCACGCCCCATGGCGTAGTCGAACTGTATATTTAGAGGATTCTAATTCAAGCAAAGCCTAATATTACAATAAATAATTAACTTTAATACTGGTGATTTTAATTAAGTTTTACGCGATTGGCGCCGGTCTATTCTCCTGAAATTTCCGTGGAATACACCATGACTTCCGGCCTCGACAATATGTCGCCCCTGAAACTTTATTAACCATCCAAATATAAGATATTGCTTAATTAGAGACCGGAGATGCAAATGCGGCTGGGAGGATACATCGCGCTTGTTCTTGGGCTTGCCTGCACCTGCGGTGCGCAGGCGGGGGAAAACGCCGATGAACACAATATCACCTATAAAACCGGCATCGGCTACGACACCAATTACTTCGGCGATACCAACCGGCTGAAGGCGATTTCGCTGCGCGCGGGCTTCGGGCTCAACGGAAAGTTCGCGCTTGATGGCACGGAACTGCGTTATTCGCTCGAGCATGAGGAGGTTCGCCTCCCCCGTTACCGTTTTGCCAATGAACACAACACCATTGCCAGCCTGGGGCTGACCAGGCGTCTGTCGGAGCGGCTGGAATGGGCCGTGGAACTGCGTGGCACACGCAGCGATGCCGGCGATATCTTCCTGCATCTGCCGGAAGAAGACATCGGTTACCGGCGACTGGACCACAAGCTGGAGGCATCGACACAGCTCGCCATCCTTGCTCTTGGCGGAAAGAACACGCTGACGGCGGGTTTTGCCAGTTTGATGAAAGGCAGGGCGCGTTTTCGTCCGGCCTATTTCGAGCCCACCCGCCTGGAGGCCAATGAAGCGCTCTTGTCGCTCAAGGCCGAACATGTGCGCCCGCTGGCCGGCGGCGAGGCCGGACTGACAATTGCTTATGACCGCATTGTCGTGCCGGAAAGCCAGCAGGAGAAATACGAGCGTTTTCCGGCCAGCACATTGCGGGGATCACTTGCCTACGGTTACAAGTTCTCCGAACGCTTCGCCGTTCTGGCCGAAGGGGGCCTGACGACGATTTCCGGCGACGATATCAGCGACAAGGTGAAGCGCACCCGGCCCTATCTCAGGGCCGAAGCCGAGGTGAAGGCTACCGACCGCATCGCCTTCGGTGCTGGCTTCTCCCAGGATTACGCGCTTTTCGACCCTGATGATCCCATTGCCGAGTTCCACCGCCGCTGGCAGTTCGTGGTTAAAAGCAAGCTCACCGACAAGGTGGGGCTGGACCTTGCGCTGCAGCGTGTCCACAAGGACTGGATCTATTACAATTACGACACCAGCGAACGCAGGCTGGTGGCCACACTGTCCTTCGACACCGGCAAGAACAGCAAGCTGGAGGTGGAATTCAACCGCCTTCTGCATGGCGAGCGCGACACCGACCTGTCCTATAGCGGATCGAGCGTCACCTCGCGTTTCACCGGCACCTTCTGAAACATTGGGCAGCCACATCACCAAAGCGCATATCAGGTCGAAATTCGGTCCCAATTTCTGCTAGAATCCAGCTCCGAGATTCGAAGGCAGGACAGACCGGATAATGAACAGACGACTTTTGCTCCTTGCGGCTGGCCTGACCTCCATTCCCGTTGCCGCCGCGGCACATCCGCATATTTTCGCCGAAGCGCGCATGGAAATCGTCGAGGGGCCGAACGGTACCATCCAGGAGGTGCGCAACATCTGGCGTTTCGACGAGATGTTCTCGGCAAGCGTGGTGATGGATTACGACAAGAACGGCGACCTGAAGCTGGACAAGAACGAGCTGGCCGAAATCGGCAACACCGTGCGTGAATCGCTCGGCGAATATTCCTACTACACCTTCATTACCGCCAACGGAAAACAGGTGGATTTCGCAAAGCCCGACACCATTCATGTGGACTACAAGGACAAGCAGATCCTGATGTTCTTTTCCGTCAAGCCAAACACGCCGCTTTCCATCAAGGGCAAGCTTAGCTTCGGCGCGTGGGACCCGACCATGTATACGGCGATCGATTTTGCGAAAGACGGCGATCTGGCGACCGTCGGCAAGGATCTCGCCGCCTGCAAACACCATGTCGTGCGTCCCGACCCGGACGAGGTGATCTCGCAAAACCAGAGTTCGCTCACCGACGCCTTCTTCAATGACCCGACCGGCACCGACATGACCAAACTCTTCGCCACCCGGCTGGAGGTGACATGCTGAGCCGAAACGGGCGCCTTTGCGGACACCTGACCATCGCCGCGATCTGCGTGCTGGCTGTGGCAGGTGCTGCCCATGCGCAATCGCCGCTCGGCATAGGCTCGGCCGAGCCGTCCTTCGCCCCTGGCGGGCCGTTCGCGCCGCTGATGCAATGGATCAACGTGCACCAGCAGATGTTCTACCGGGCGCTGACCGGTGCCCTGAAAGCCATGCGCGAAGACAATTGGGCGATGGCATCGCTGGTTGGCCTCTCCTTTGCATACGGGGTCTTTCATGCCGCCGGTCCTGGCCACGGCAAGGCTGTCATCTCTTCCTATATGATCGCCAATGAAACGCAGCTGAAACGCGGCATTCTCATTTCCTTCATTTCAGCACTCATTCAGGGCGCAATGGCCATAGGCCTCGTTGTCGCAGCCTGGCTCGTGCTGCGCGGCACCTCCATCACCATGACGAAAGCCACGCAGGCAATGGAGATCGCCAGCTTTGCCATGGTGGCGCTCTTCGGCGCCTGGCTTCTGCTACGCAAGCTCTGGTCGCTGCGCATCCGGCGCGTACCTGTTGCAGCCTTCGCCGTTGCGGGGGAAGCAACAGCAGTCAGAACCACGGGCATGGGCACGGGCCTCAGGTTTCAGGGCAAGCCGGTTTTCGCGGACCACGCCCATAGTGGCACAGGTGATCTTTGCGTCTCCTGCGGAAAATCGCACGCGCCCGATCCGCTGCTTCTCAAAGGCAAGAATTTCAGCATGCACGAAGCGTGGTCGGCGATCATCGCAGTTGGCCTGCGGCCATGCTCCGGCGCCATCATCGTCATGAGCTTTGCGCTCTTGAACGGGATTTTTCTCGGCGGCGTGCTTTCCGTGCTTGCCATGTCGCTGGGTACCGCCATCACCGTATCGCTGCTTGCCATCATGGCCGTCTCGGCCAAGGGGCTTGCCGTGCGCTTCGCCGGCCCCGGAAGCCGCAGGGCAGCGGGCATCGGCCACGCGATCGAGATTGCCGGTGCGCTGTTCGTGCTTTTGATGGGCCTTATGCTGCTTGGCGCGTCGCTTCAGTTCTGACTGTCGCGGCGGCGCTGGTAGCGGGCGCGCAGCCAGAACAGCAGGAAAAAGCACAGCACCACCACCGAGCCAAACGCCGCCGCAAGAAAGGGCGAATAATCCCCCAGCCACAGCATGATTTTCGGCATCACGTAAAACACCAGCCCGAAACCAAGGATGATGCCAGCGGCTGCAAGGCCCGGCGACCAGTCTTTACGGCCAGAGCCAGCCTTCTTTTCAGGCGTGGTCATGGGCGAGCTCCGCGCGGATATCCTCAAGCTTGCGCTTCTGCGCGCCATCGGCCGTGAAATTCTCCGGCGAAAGCCAGATTTCAAACGCCTTGCCAATCAACGGCCATTCGCCGTCGATCATGGAAAACCACGCCGTATCGCGGTTGGCACCCTTGGAGATCATGTGCTGGCGGAACACACCCTCGAAGGTGAAGCCGTAACGCTTCGCCGTGATCTTGGAGGGTTCGTTTTGATTGTGGCATTTCCACTCGTAGCGGCGGTAACCCAGATCCTCGAAAACGTGTTTCGCCATCAGATAATGCGCTTCGGTCGAAAGCGGCGAGCGCTTCATCCTGGCGCCATGGGCAACCGAACCGACCTCGACCACGCCATTGGCGGGATCGGGCCGCATGTAGCTTGCCATTCCGACGACGTCACCGGTGGCATTTTCAACGAAAACCAATGTCACCCAGTTGAGTTTATCACCCGCGTTGACAAGCCAGTCACCAAAGGCTGCAGCATCGGCAAAGCCGCTTTGCGGGAAATATTTGAGAAGCGCATTGACCCCCTCACCACCAAGCGCAGTCCAGAGCCTTGCAAGATGCCTGTCGCGATCAAACGTTTCCGCCGTCACATAACGGCCCTTCAGCGTCACCGGCTGCGGCGCCGGACATCCCTTAAAATCACTCAGATCGCGCATTCTCTTCCCCATTGTCTGGGAGAAGGATTAGGCCAAGCGGGGCTGGATGACAACAGTGCATATACGGCAGGGGGGCGTGGTTCACCCCCCTGTTCTAACCTCAAACCTTCGCCGCCACCACCGTCGACTCGATATGATCGACCAGCGCATCGGGCAATCCCAACCGCCCGGCAAGCAGATCGAGATAACCGCGCTCAGCCCGCGTATCGGCCTCTATGGCAAGACGCGAGGCGGTGTAGATTTCCACCTTCTGCTCCTCTGTGCGGGCAGCAGCCACCAGTGCGTCGATATCCAGAGGATCGGCCAGTTCCTTTTCGAGGAACCGCTCGGCTTCAGTGTCGAGGCCGGACACCTGCACCTTATCCATGATGTTGGCGCGCTCTTTTTCGTCGATATGGCCGTCTGCCTTGGCAGCGGCAATCATCGCCTGGATGAGTTTCAGCGCAAAATCGTTGGAAAGGGCGGGAGATTGCGGATGGAAGGCGGAATCGGCGGGCGGGGCGAGAAGCTCCGGCTCGGGTTTTGGAGCTACTTCAGGCGCCTGCCCGGATTTGTAATTCTTGTAGGCGAGATAACCGAGACCGGCGATGGCCGCAACGCCGCCGATGGTGGCGACATTGCCGGCGAGCTTGCGGCCGGTCTTGGTGCCCAGAATGGCGGCGGCAAGCGCACCTGCCTTCATCGGATTGTTCTTGGCGATATCGGCGGCCTGCCCGGCTCTGTCACGGACGCTTCCCGAAAGGCCCGGCACCTGTGAGCCGAGGAATTGTTCAAGAAGCTTCTTGGCGTCGAACATCAAAATCTCCTGTGAGGGTAAAGTCTACACGGGAAGATAGGGAGCCATGGCACGAATACAAATGACAAACCCGCTCACGCCTTCGTGAACGGGCTTGAAGAAGTAGTAGATCAGCCGCGCAGTGCTGCGGCTTCGGCGGCGAGCCTGGTGATGCCGGCCCAGTCAGCCGTTGCCACCAGTTCGCGCGGAGCAACCCAGGAACCGCCGACACAGACGACGTTCGGCAGGGAAAGATAGTCATTGGCATTCTTCAGCGAGACGCTGCCGGTCGGGCAGAACACCGTGCCGGCGAGCGGCGAGGACAGTGCCTTGAGGTATGGCGCGCCACCGGCCTGTTCCGCCGGGAAGAACTTCAGCACCTTGTAGCCTTCGTCGCGCAGCGCCATGACTTCGCTTGCCGTGGCGGCCCCTGGAAGCAGCGGCACGTTGGAGGCGCGCGCAGCTTCCAGCACGCTTTTGTTGATGCCGGGGCTGACGATGAAGGTGGAACCGGCTTCGGCGGCCGCCTCGAAATCTTTGGCGTTGAGGATGGTGCCAGCGCCGACATGGGCGCCCTCCACTTCCGCCGCAACCGCACGGATGGCATCGAGTGCCGCCGGCGTGCGCATGGTGATCTCGATTGCCTTCAGGCCACCTGCGACCAGAGCGCGCGCGAGCGGCACGGCGGAGGCGGCATCATCCACGATCAGCACCGGCACGACCGGCTGCAGCTTGAGGATGGAGAGCAGTTTTTCGGAGTCCTGGGCCAAGATAAGCCTCCCTTGCGCGATTGAAACGATTGAAATCCGGTTTATCGATTAGCCTGCCCCGGCCTTGATGTCGAGGCATGGCAAGACCATTTTTATCCAGATACTTCAATCTATTCGCTTCTTTATGACGTCTTCATGCGATAATCTGGCGCACCGGTATACGGAGACAGCATGGCCAAGGAAATCGAGCGGAAGTTTCTGGTTGCAGGCGATGAATGGCGTAATGAAGTGACGCATAGCATGGCTTTCCGGCAGGCATATGTTGCCTCGCTGGAAAATCGTTCGGTCCGGGTCAGGATCGTCAACGGGCTTGACGCGACACTGACCATCAAGATCGGCGCGAGTTCGCTCGTCCGCGATGAATATGAATATTCCATTCCACTGAATGACGCGGAAGAATTGATGGCCAGCGCCCCCGGCGTGGTGATCGAGAAGATGCGCCACACGGTTGATCACGGTGGATTCACTTGGGAAGTCGATGTTTTCGAGGGTAAATACAAGGGGCTGATCGTGGCGGAGGTAGAGATGGACGACGAGAACGCCAACCCCGATCTGCCCTCCTGGCTTGGCAAGGAGGTAACGGGCGACCGTCGCTTCTCCAACCAGTCGCTCGCCATGGACTGTCCCCACGGAGACTTGGCGGATGCCCTTCAGGATTGACCCGAACAAACCGTTCGACGATGAAATCCGCCGCGCGGGACTGGAACTCATCGAAGAGGCGATAACCAGCCTTCGCGACCAGCCTTCCGGGCGCCATGAGGCAGTGCACGATGCCCGCAAGCGGTTCAAACGGCTGCGCGCCCTCTACCGCCTCATCGCCAGGGCAGCACCCGATTTCAGCAAAGAGGAAAACGCCCGCTTTCGCGACATCGCCCGCTCGCTCGCTTTTGCGCGGGAAGCGACGGCGCTGGTGGAGACGGTGGAGTATCTCGAGACTTTCGCGGCCTCCACGACGCAAGGAAAGGCGCTGCGATCGATCGCGACAGTCCTGCGCAAGCGCCGTGACCACGCCATCGAACATGAGGCAGGTCTCGACGAGGCCATTGCGGCCGCCATCGCCGGCTGCGAGGAAGCACGCAAGAAGCTGAAGGCAGTGTCGCTTCCGGACGAGCTTAAGGATGTGACAAGGCTGGTGAAGACCGGGTGGGCGAAGCAGAGGAAGAGGGCGCGTAAAGCACTTGCCGACTGCCATGAGCAGGCCGACGTCGAACATTTCCACGAATTGCGCAAGGCGGGCCAGGCCTACTGGATGCATCTCGGCCTTCTGCGCCGCCTCTGGCCATCGGCCATGCGCGCCAAGCGGGCCGACACCAAGCGGCTGGTCGACATCCTCGGCCACGAGCACGATCTTTCGGTCCTTGCAGCCTTTGCGGACCGGGAACCGGAGCGTTTCGGCAATGGCGAGCGACTGGCTCTGCTTCTCGATGCAATCATTCAGAGGCAGCAGGCGCTGCGCGGAGATGGCCTTGAGCTGGCAAACGAAGTCTTCTCCGAATCCGCCAGAACCGAAAGCCGCATCGTCGGCCTTTTATGGCGGCAGGCGGCGAAGTAGACCGGAAGGCCCGAAGAGACTGAGAATTTGACGATTTTCAAAATAGCGGTAGCGGCGGATAAATATTGATTTGCGGCCGCCGCCGCTGTATTTCAGCGGCCATGACCGACACCACCATTCTCCCCCGCCCGGAAGCCGCCCCTCATCCCGCTGGCGATTTTCTCGTGGCTGCGCTTTATCATTTCGCCCGCCTGCCGCGGTTTGAAAGCCTGCGCGACGAGCTGTTTCAGCTTTGCCGGGAAAACGGCGTCAAGGGCACGCTGCTTCTGGCGGCGGAAGGCATCAATGGCACCATTGCCGGGCCGGATGCGGGTGTGCGCGCCATACTTGCCTTCCTGCGTGCGCAGCCGGAATTTACGGCGCTGGAACATAAGGAAAGCCGGGCATCGAGCATGCCCTTCGTGCGCATGAAGGTGAAGCTCAAGAAAGAGATCGTCACCATGGGCGTGCCGGACATCGATCCCAACCGCATCGTCGGCACCTATGTCGATCCGCGCGACTGGAACTCGCTGATCTCCGACCCGGACACCATCGTCATCGACACCCGCAACGACTACGAGACCGCGATCGGTCTCTTCAAGGGTGCGGTGGACCCGAAGACCAAGACCTTCCGCGAGTTTCCCGACTGGGTAAAGAACAATCCCGGCCTGCACAACAAGCCGAAGATCGCCATGTATTGTACCGGCGGCATCCGCTGCGAAAAGGCGACCGCCTTCATGAAGGAACAGGGGTTCGATGAGGTCTATCACCTCAAGGGCGGCATCCTGAAATATCTGGAAGAGGTGCCGGAAGAAGAGAGCCTGTGGGAAGGCGCCTGCTTCGTGTTTGACGAGCGCGTCTCCGTCGTCCACGGTCTTGCCGAAGGCGATCACAAGCTCTGCCACGCCTGCCGCAACCCGATCACATCGCAAGTGCGCCAATCCCCGTTGTTCGAGGAAGGTGTGTCCTGCCCGAGCTGTTACGACGACCGGACAGAAGAGGACCGCCAGAGGTTCCGCGACCGGCAGCAGCAGATCGAACTGGCAAAGAAGCGCGGCGAGCGCCATCTGGGGCGCTAAAGCGGATCGGCGGCCAGCCACGGCACGTCTTCACGGTGAGAAGGCTCTTACGCGATTAACGACTTGATCGCTCTGCCCCCGGATGAGTGACGGAGTGTGGATCACCCTTTTGCCCCTGCCCGAAGCGCAAACAGCGGCGCCGTCTGCTCCTCCAGCATGGCGGTAATCTCTTCAGCGGCGACGGGTTTTGAGAACAGGTAGCCCTGCAATTCGTCACAGCCACACAGATGCAGGATAGCCGCCTGTTCTTCGGTCTCGACGCCCTCCGCCGTGACCGGAATATCGAGAGATTTCGCAAGCGCCACGGTTGCCTGCAACATTTCCAGCGACCGCCCGCCCTGTTCCAGGGCCATGACCAGCGACCGGTCGATCTTCATGCGGTCGAAACCGAAGCGGCGCAGATATCCGACGCTGGCGAAACCGGCTCCGAAATCGTCGAGCGCTATATGCAGGCCAAGCTGTTTCAGCTTGTCGATTGCCGCACTTGCCCGCTCCGGATTCTGGATGAAATAGCCCTCGGTCATTTCCAGCCGCAGCCTTGCGGTCGGCGTCTGCGTGGCGGCGAGAATATCCGCCACGTTGCCGGAAAAGGCCGGATTGCGGAACTGAACGGGTGAAATATTCACCGAGAGCTTGATGGAGGGCCATTGACCCGCCGTCTCGCAGGCCTTGCGCAGCACCAGCAGGCCGAGCCGCTCGATAAGGCCACTGGTTTCGGCAGCGGCGATGAAGATATCCGGCGGCACGAAGCCGTATCCCGGCCTTTGCCAGCGGGCAAGCGCCTCCACCCCGGTTATACTGCGCGTGGCGGCATTGACGACCGGCTGGTAGACCACGGATATCTCGTCATTCAGGATGGCATAACGCAGATCGGCCTCAAGCTGCAGCTTCTCCTCGCGCAGCGCGTCCATTTTCAGCTCGTAGGCGACGTAACGCCCACGCCCGTTTTCCTTGGCCTGATACATGGCCATGTCGGCGCGACGCAGCAGTTCCTCACCGTTGATATCACCGGCTCTGGAGACGGAAGTGCCGATGCTGCAACCGATGCTCGCCACACGCTCGCCGATGCTGAACGGCTCGGTGAACAGTTCGAGCAGCGCCTGGCAGAGCTTGCGGCCTTCCGACCACACGTCGTTGCCCTGAATGGCGATGGCGAATTCGTCGCCGCCGAGCCGCGCAAGCACGGCATCTTCCGGCACAAGCACCCTGAGCGCCGCCGCAACGCCCTTGATCAGTCGATCGCCGGCAGCGTGACCGTAGGAATCGTTGATCTCCTTGAAACCATCAAGATCGAGGTAAAGCAGCTTGATATCGGTCTTGTCGTGGCGGGCCTTGCCCACCATGCGGTTCAGCTTGGAAAACAGCCCGGCGCGGTTGCTGAGCCCGCTCAGACGATCGCGCAGCGCCTCTTCCCTCGCCGCCGCTTCGTCAGCCTTCAGCCGGTCGAGCGTCGCCGAACCGATGATGAGAAGTACGAGAAAGAACGTTCCGGCAATGCCGAGTGCCGTGAAGACGACCGGCCGGGCCTCATGGAAGCTCACGTCCCCCGGCAGCTGGGAGCGCCAGACGAGCCGCGCCAGCACATCACCAAGCGGATTGACGACATCCACATGGTTGGTCGCCGGTCCGTCGCCATATTGCAGTTGTAGACCATCGATGACGTAGTTGCGGGCCAGCTTGTCTACCGTCGCCTGTTTGAGATGACGGGCGAAAATCAGATATCGCCGCTCGGATCCAACCGGCGGCAAGACCCCGGATTTGAGTCGCACCAGCGCGACACCCGTAGCCGCGACGCCGTCGCGGGTTTTCACGAAACCGGTGACCTGCGACGCGATGCCGGGACGCATAGAGCGCACCCGTTCGATCATCTCCTTGAGGCCTTCTGCGAAATAGTCATGGGGCTTCCAGGCAACCGGCTTGCCGTTCTGGTAGGCCATGCGGACCTTGCCGTCTTCGTCGAGGACGACGGCGGTATCGAAAAGATCGCTGTTGACCGTCATCTCGCCATAATTGCTCGCCACCCAGTCGAACCTGTCGGGGGCGTAGACATAGTCGGCGGCATCGTCCCAGGCGGCGTAGTCGTTCAGCGTCGCGCCAAGCTGGTCGCGGAAGGTGACAAGGGCGCCCGCCGTTGTCTCGCGCGAGCGGGCATTGTCGAGCGAGTTCGCCCTTTCCCTGACCTGGCTAAGAGCAGACAAGACCAGCGCGGTGACAATGAGAAGCACCAGCGCAAATGTGGACAATACGACGCCGACGGCGGTTCTACGCCCGACCGGCAAATATTCCCCAATGTTTCGCGGCGCAATCCGCATAAAATCCCCTTCGAAAGCATCATCTTGCGAAGGAAACATTCAAAAGCCGTTAAGTTGGATTGTGGCGACGCCACAAAAAACAACGGGTATAAAACGACAGTAGGGGTGAAATAGAGAAAAATTCTCCCCACAATGGTGGGGGATTTTCATAAAAACCGCGGATGCGTTCGCCCCGCAAACAAAAAACCTCCCCCGCGAACGGGAGAGGCTGCAACTTCAATCGTGTCAGGCCGGATTACCAGGACGGAATGACCGTGCCGTTGAACTTCTCCAGAATGAAGGCCTTCACTTCCGGGCTGTGGTAGGATTCCACCAGCGTCTTTACCCACGGCTTGTCCTTGTCCTGCGCACGAACGGCGATGACGTTTGCGTAAGGGGACTTTTCGCTTTCGATGGCGATGGCGTCCTTCTTGGGGTTCAGGCCTGCTGCAGTGGCATAGTTGGTGTTGATCACCGACGCGTCGGTGTCATCCAGCGAGCGCGGCAACTGCGCAGCGTCAAGTTCGACGATCTGGATGTTCTTCGGGTTTTCGGTGATGTCGGCAGGCGTTACCTTCAGACCGGCTTCTTCCTTGACCTTGAGCACACCCTTGGAAGCGAGAACGAGAAGCGCACGGCCGCCATTGGTCGGGTCGTTCGGAATACCGACCGTCGCGCCGTCCTTCAGCTCGTCAAGGCTCTTCACCTTCTTCGAATAAACGCCCATCGGGGTGGTGATGGTGGTGCCGACGCTGACGAGATCGAACTTGCGGTCAGCGATCTGGTTGTCGAGGTAAGGCTGGTGCTGGAAGGAGTTGGCCTGAAGCTCACCGTCTGCCAGTGCCTGGTTCGGCACGACGTAGTCGGAGAACTCGACGATATCGATGTCCAGTCCCTTGGCGGCGGCGATCTTCTTGACCTGTTCCATGATCTGCGCGTGCTCGGCAGGTGTAACACCAATCTTGATGGTTTCGGCAAGCGCCTGACCGGCGGTAAAGAGAGCGGCGAGCGAAGCCGCGAGGATGATTTTCTTCATGGATGTCTCCTTGGGTTTGTTGTTCTTGGGTTTGTTGTTCTTGAACGGTTTTATCAGTTCTTGCGGGTGCGCTTGTCGAAGCTGCGGGCAAGCCGGTCGCCGGCGCTCTGCACGAGCTGCACGAGCACGATCAGCACCAGCACCACGACCAGCATCACGTCAGGCATGAAGCGCTGGTAGCCGTAGCGAATGCCGAGATCACCCAGCCCGCCGCCGCCGACAGCACCGACCATGGCCGAATAACCGATGAGGCTGACGAGCGTGAGGGTAAGCGCCAGCGTGATGCCCGGCTTTGCTTCCGCAAGCAGGACCTTGGTGACGATCTGCAACGGTGTTGCGCCCATGGCGCGGGCCGCTTCGATCAGGCCCTTGTCAACTTCGCGGATCGCCGCTTCCACCAGCCGCGCGATGAAAGGCACGGTGGCAACCGTCAGCGGCACGATGGCCGCACTGGTGCCGATGGAAGTGCCGGCGACCAGCCGCGTGAAGGGAATGATCGCCACCACCAGAATGATGAAGGGCGTGGAGCGCGCCGCATTGACGACAAGGCCGAGGATGCGGTTCGTCATCGGCGCGGGGAAGAGTTCGCCTTTGCCGCTGGTGGCAAGGAAAACGCCCATCGGCACGCCGATGATGGAGCCGACGATGCCGGCGACCGCGACCATGTGCAGCGTTTGCAGAAGACCCTTCGACAGAAGGTTGAAAAGCATATCAGGCGACATAACCGAGCACCTCCGTGTGAAGACCGGTCTCAGTATAAAAGCGGCCGGCGCGGGCGGTGATTTCCGCCGTGGCCGGATAGGACACAACCAGCGAGCCGAATGGTTCGCCGGAAATTTCCTCGATGGTGCCGGCAAGGATGTTCACGTCAGGACCGATTTCCGCAACAAGACGCGCGGTCAGCGGCTGGAATGCCGTTTCGCCGAAGAACACCAGCCGCACGAGAACGCGGTCACCCTCCGCGGCTTCCGGCTTCAACCCTGATGTAACCCAGTGCGGCAGCTTAACCCCGACCGAGGACGACAGCAGGCTGCGGGTCGTCTCGTGTTTCGGCGCGGTGAAAATATCGAAGGTGCGCCCCTCCTCCACGATCAGGCCCCTGTCGATGACGGCGACCTGCGAGGCGATGGTCTTCACCACCTCCATCTCGTGGGTGATGAGCAGCACTGTCAGCCCAAGTTCGGCATTGATCCGCTTCAGGAGTTCAAGGATGGACTGGGTCGTCTCCGGATCGAGCGCGGACGTCGCCTCGTCCGACAACAGCAGCTTGGGTTGCGTCGCAAGCGCGCGGGCGATGCCGACACGCTGCTTCTGCCCACCCGACAGTTCCGCCGGATAACGCTTCGCCTTGTCGGAAAGGCCGACGAGTTCGAGCAGCGGCGTTACCCGCGTTTCGATCTCTTTTTTACCGAGACCGGCAATTTCTAGCGGCAGCGCCACATTGTCGAAAGCGGTGCGCGACGACAGGAGATTGAAGTGCTGGAAGATCATGCCGACGGAACGGCGAAGGGTCCTCAGACTCTTCTCATCAAGGGCGGCAACATCGACGCCGTCGACGACCACCCGGCCGGACGACGGTTTTTCAAGGCCGTTGGCGAGGCGGATGAGGGTGGATTTGCCGGCACCAGAGCGGCCGATGATGCCGGTGATGGAACCCTTCGGCACGACATAATCAATGCCGGCGAGGGCTGCGAAGCCCGGCTTGCCATCGCTGCCGCCAAAGGTCTTGGTCACGCCTTCAAACGTGACCATCGCGTCCTTGGCAGTCTGCGGTGCGCGCGCGAGCGATGTCGCGTTGGATGAAAAACTCATTGGGAACTCTGCGAAAACTCTTGACGGATCGGGTCTCAAAAAATCCTGTTGCGGTGCTGAACCGCTCTCTTCATGCAGCCTTCCGGCACATTCGATGACAGCTGATTTTCCGGGTCATTTCGTCAGGCTTTCACTCAGAAATGCCGGGGATCGGCAATTCGATGGCGCATACTTGCCCGCAGGCGCCATCTTTTAACAGGGATGATTTTTCAATTATCTGAAATCAGAGAAAAAATCTACCGCAAAGCCGTCTGTGCGGCCCTGCGGCAGTCAAGACTTCGCGAGAGCGTGAAAATCAGACGCGGCTGACGAATTCCTCAAGCGGGCGGCGGACCTTCTTCAGGTTCACCAGCCAGTCGCCTTCCGGCTCGCGGTATCCGAGCGGCAGGATGGTGACGGAGCGCAGGCCCTTTTCACGCAGGCCGAGGATTTCATCCAGCTTGGCCGGATCGAAACCTTCCATCGGTGTGGAATCCACACCCTCGAAAGCAGCCTGCGCCACCGCCATGCCGAAACCAATATAGGCCTGACGGGCTGCGTGTTCGAAATTCACCTGCTCATCACGCTGCGGATAGGAGGAGAGAAGCTTCTGACGATACGCTTCCCAGCCCTCGTTCTTGACGCCACGCTCTTCGTTGACCAGATCGAACATATGGTTGATCCGCTCTTGCGTGTAGTTATCCCACGCCGCAAACACCAGAAGATGCGAGCCTTCAGTCACCTGCGCCTGGTTCCAGGCGATCTCGCGGATCTTTGCGCGCACTTCCGGATCGGTAACGACGATGACTTCGAACGGCTGCAACCCGCTGGAAGTCGGCGCCAGCCGGGCGGCTTCGACGATGCGCTCGACCTTGTCTTCCGCAACAGTCTTGGAAGGATCCATTTTCTTGGTGGCATAACGCCAGTTGAGTTTTTCGATAAGCATGTTCGTTTTCCCTGGGAGGACCAGCCCGCACCGCTCCGGATGAGGCAGCAGCAGGCGCTACGTCTGCGTAGCCTGCCTGACATAGGAGACAGGATGGCAGGCGCAAGCAGGCACCGCCGGGTAACTGGCAAAAAAGTTTGGAAAACTGATAGTAAGGTGGAAGAACTTTATTGGGGAGAGCGATCGTGTGCTTTCCTGGTGAGGAATACGGCAGGTAAAGTTCACACACGAGCCAGCCTTTCCACCCTCATCCCTGTGCTTGTCACAGGAATGAGGGAGAAAGCCTCACCCCTTCATCACACCGTGGTTCCCCTTCGGAAAACCCGATGCCAGCGCGCTGTACCATTTGCCGCTGTTCTTCAGCGTACGAACCTGCGTTTCGTAATCCACGTGAACGAGGCCAAAGCGCATGCGGTACCCTTCCGCCCATTCGAAATTGTCCATCAGGCTCCAGGCGAAGTAACCCCGCATGGGGTAACCGTCCTTCACCAGATCAGCAACGATACCAAGATGTTCGGCGTAATAGTCAAGACGGGGTTGATCATCCACCTCGCCGTTTTCGACGCCCATATTGTAGCAGGCGCCATTTTCGGTGATGTAGCAATCGGGCAGCTCGTAGCGCTCGTAAAGCGTCTCCACCAGCGAGTGCAGCGCCGGCGCATAGACTTCCCAGCCGATATCGGTCTTGACATCGCTGACGGCCGGGGCTGGTTTGGTGGCAGGGAATTCCGCACCTTCGGTGGCGTCGTCGGCAACGCGCATCGGTGTATAATAATTCAGGCCCCACCAGTCGAGCTTCTGGCTGATGATGGACAGGTCTTCCGCCTCCACCACCGGCATGCGGCTGCCTAGGGCCTCCATCATTTCGGCCGGATATTCGCCCTTGAAGACCGGATCGAAGAAGGCACCGTTGTGGAACTGGAATGCCCGTTCAGCTGCCTTCAGGTCGGCGTCGCTATCGGAGGCCGGGATGACGGAATGGGCGTTCAGCACCAGTCCGACCGGCACCTTGGGCGCAACATGGCGGGACGCCTCGACGCCGAAACCATGGGCAAGGTTGATGTGGTGCATGGCCGCAAGGGCTGCTTCCATGTTGCGCTCGCCCGGCGCATGGATGCCATAGAGATGGCTGAGCCAGACCGCACACCAGGGCTCATTGAAGGTCGCCACCGCATCCAGCCGGTCGCCCAGCCGTGCCATGACGGTCTTGGCGTAACGCTGGAAGGCATGGGCGGTGGAACGCGAGGCCCAGCCGCCGTCGCCCATCAGTGTCAGCGGCAGGTCCCAATGGTAAAGCGTCGCATAGGTCTTGATGCCGCGCGCCTTGCAGCCATCGACGAGGCGGTCGTAGAAATCCAGCCCCTTCTCGTTGATCGGGCCGAATCCATCGGGAATGATGCGCGGCCAGGCAATGGAGAAACGATAGGCCTCGACACCCATTTCCTTGATGAGATCGAGATCATCCTCCCAGCGATTATAGTGATCGCAGGCAACGTCGCCATTGTGGCGCCCGAAGACATGTCCCGGCATGTTGCAGAAGGCATCCCAGATGGATGGCTTGCGGCCGTCAACCTTGGTGGCACCCTCGATCTGGAAGGAGGCGGTCGCCACGCCGAACAGGAAATCGCCGGGGAAACGGGCTGCAAGCGCTTTGTGATCGGTCATCGGATAGGCCCTTTCGTCATCCATCGAGCGTCAAAAGATGGAGAGCGGTTTAGACCAAGTCAGCAATGAGGTACAGCCGCAGGCACGCAAAATCTGCAACGTTTCAGCAGCGCGGTTAAGATATCCAAAGCGCTTTAGGTACACGAAAGTCGCCGCAACGGTTGCCCGGCGGCGGGAGAATGACAGCCCGGCAAATGCGGATGGGAGTTGAGTGTGGTGGAAAGTCTTGCATCTGCCGGGCCGCGCCTTGTTTGACCGGAATGCCGGTCCATCGGTGACAGACTTTTCACGACACCTACCGGATCGGCCCTTCCCGCTGCTGGCAATTGCGGGACGCCTTTCCGGAACGCGGTTTGCCAGAACCACGCTTGTCGATGCCGGCAGCCGGTCCGCGAAAGGCGCCGCGCGTATCGCCCTTCCGTTCCGGTTGCAGGGGAATGATGCAGCAAAATGGACGGGTGGGGACATGCGGGGAAAGGTTTTGCGGTAAGTGACTGGAAAGAAAGGAGGGGTGGCGCGGAAATGTTCTCGCCTTTGGCAGCAGACGGCGAGCATGCCCCCTTAATCCGGCTATCGCAGCCTTCTTAGTCTCATTTTATGGAATGTTATCTGCAGCATAGGGCCCTGAGACCGCACGGGGGCCGTACACCGCAGATACGACGTCATCCTCGGGCGTGTCGCGAGGATGACGGAGGAGAGGTTTTGCGGCTTTAACCAGCCTATAGACGGGGGATGCTCCCCCGTCCTTTGTTTATGAACGTACCAGCCCGTCAAACGTAACGATTGACGACGTTCTCCAGATATTCCTGACGACCGGACTTCGGCTCGGGGTTGATATCCTGGCGCTCGACCAGCGCTGCGATTTCTTCGAGCTTCAGCTCGCCGCGCAACATCTTCTGGGCTTCAGGTGCGTCCCACTTCGCGTAACGCTCCGAAAGCGGCTTCGACAGCGCGCCGTCCTCGATCATCTTCGCCGCCGCCTTAAGGCCGCGGGCGCAGCAATCCATGCCGCCGATATGGCCGATCAGCAGGTCCTGCGGATCGAGCGACTGGCGACGCAGCTTGGAATCGAAGTTGGTGCCGCCATTGGTGAAGCCGCCGCCCGCCAGCACGTGGTAATAGGCCAGCGCCATTTCAGGTACGTTGTTGGGGAACTGGTCGGTATCCCAGCCAGACTGGTAATCGTTGCGGTTCATGTCGATGGAGCCGAAAATGCCGAAGGCATTGGCCATGGCCAGTTCGTGTTCGAAGGAATGGCCGGCGAGGATGGCGTGACCCTGCTCGATATTGACCTTCACTTCCTTTTCGAGACCGTTCTTCTGCAGGAACGCATAAACGGTTGCGACGTCGTAGTCGTATTGGTGTTTGGTCGGCTCCTGCGGCTTTGGCTCGATCAGGATCGTGCCTTCGAAACCGATCTTGTATTTGTATTCCACAACCAGATTGAGGAAGCGGCCGAGCTGGTCCAGCTCGCGCGAAAGATCGGTGTTGAGCAGCGTTTCGTAACCTTCACGACCGCCCCATAGAACGTAATTGGCGCCGCCGAGCTTCTTGGTGGCATCCATGCAGGTCTTCACCGTCGCAGCCGAGAATGCGAAGACATCCGGGTCCGGATTGGTCGCGGCACCCGACATGAAGCGGCGGTTGGAGAACAGGTTCGCCGTGCCCCACAGAAGCTTTACGCCGGTATCAGCCTGCTTCTGCGCGAAGTAGTCGACGATCTCGTTGAGGTTCCTGGTGTTTTCGGCAAAGTTCCTGCCTTCCGGGCGCACATCGGCGTCGTGGAAGCAATAGAACGGCGAACCGAGCAGCGAGAAGAATTCAAAGGCGACATCGGCCTTCAGCTTGGCGGCCTGCATGGTGTCTTCAAACCACGGACGCTGGAACGTCTGCCCACCGAATGGGTCGCCGCCCGGCCAGGTGAAGGTGTGCCAGTAAGCCACGGCAAAGCGCAGGTGATCTTCCATACGCTTTCCGGCAACGATCTCGTCGGGGTTGTAATGGCGGAAGGCGAGCGGGTTGGTGCTGTCGGGGCCTTCATATTTGATCTTGGCGATATCGCCGAAGAAGCCTGTGCTCATTGGATGGTTCCTCCTCTGGGGTGGGTTTAGGTGGTGTTCAAAAATTCGAGGTCTGCTCGGGCCGCTTACCCCCTCTGTCCTGCCGGACATCTCCCCCACAAGGAGGGAGATCAGCAAGTTGCGCTCAACCGCTTCGATCGCGACCTCACAGGAGGACGTGACCTAGCCGCTTGTCGATCTCGCCCATTGCGGGGGAGATGCACGGCAGGGCAGAGAGGGGTGAACGGCGCACGCAAAACCTCAATGCGAAAGCGGCCGAATGGCGGGATAAAGCGCGTGATACCGCTGGTAAGCCTCCTCATAAGCATCGCCAAGCGCCACCACCGGCTCGATCGTCCGCGCCGTTTCCGGCTGCGTGCAGACTGCAACCGGATCTGCACCTGTTGCAGCGATGAGACCGAGGCGGGCGGCGCCGAAAGCGGCGCCGAAATCGCCCTCGGCCGGAATATCCACGGGCACACCGAGCGAAGTCGCGATCGAGGCCAGCCAATAGGCCGAGCGCGAACCGCCGCCGATGGCGGTGACGCGGGAAATGGAGGTGCCGGCCGACTTCAGCGCTTCGAGATTGTCACGGATGGCGAAAGTCACGCCTTCCAGCACGGCCTGCGTCAGCGCCCTGCGGTCACTTTCATGCGAAAGGCCAATGAAAGAGCCGCGAATGGCGGCATCGTTATGCGGCGTGCGCTCGCCGGAAAGATAGGGTGCGAAAGTGACGCCGCTCGGCGCCAGAAGCTCGTCGCCCAGTTCACCCGTCAGTTCGGCTGCGGACTTGCCGGTGAGGCGCGAATACCAGTTGAGTGCATCGGTAGCGGACAGGATGACGCCCATCTGGTGCCATGTGTTGGGAAGCGCGTGGCAGAACGCGTGTACGGCGCTTTCCGGCTTCGGCAGATAGGAGGCGTTGGCGGCAAACAACACGCCGGAAGTGCCGAGCGAAACGAACGCGTGGCCCTCTTTCACCGTGCCCATGCCGCAGGCGGAAGCGGCATTGTCACCCGCACCGCCGGCCACCACGGCCTTGCCCGCAATGCCCCATTGCGAGGCGAGCTCGGCACGCAGCACACCTGCCTCCTCGGTGCCTTCGACCAGCGACGGCATGTGTTTTTCTTCAAGGCCGGTCGCCGCCAGAAGATCGGCAGACCATTTGCGCGCACCGGTATCCAGCCACGATGTGCCGGCGGAATCCGACATTTCCGAGATATATTCACCGGTCAGCCACAGTCGCAGGTAATCCTTCGGCAGCAGTACCTTGGCCACCTTCGCGAAGATTTCAGGTTCGTTCTTCGCGACCCAAGCCAGTTTCGGTGCGGTAAAGCCTGGGAATACGATGTTGCCGGTGATCTTGCGGAAGCGCGGATCGGCATCGAGTTCGGCAGCCTCGGCATAGGAGCGCGTGTCGTTCCACAGAATACACGGCCGCAGCACATTGCCGCTCGCGTCTATCAGCGTCGCGCCATGCATCTGGCCGGAAAGGCCGATACCTTTCACGGCAGCGAGTTCCTTCGCAAACTTCTGCTTCAGACCTTCGACTGCGGTTTTCGTGGCGGCGATCCAGTCCGCCGGGTCCTGTTCCGACCAGCCGTGATGCGGACGCGAGACCTCCAGCGAGCCGTTGGCCGAGCCGACGATCTTCTGATCGCCGTCCATCAGCAGGGCTTTGACACCGGATGTTCCAAGATCGAGACCGAGATACATGTAATTCTCCATTCCGGCGCTCCTTGCGCCACTTCAGCGGTTTTAAGGGTCACCGCATTTCCGGACGGAAAACCGGCGGCCACTTTTCCTGGAAATGCTCTCCTCAGGGCAGATTGTCCCTGAGGAATATGTCGATACGGATACGCTCCTGCGCGGCAATGACAGCGAGACCATCCGCGCGCGCTTTCAACACGCGAATGGCGCTGCGCACCTCATGCCCTGCATCCTGGTTGAGCACGGCATCGAGCACGCCTTCCCGCAGCGCATTGGCCGTGTTTTCGGTGAGCTCATGGGCGATGACGGATGGCGACCTTTCGCCCGATGACGCCCTGAGCGCCCGGATGAGGCCGCGATTACCGGCGCCGAGACTGTAGATGCCGGACAGCGCGTCGCTCGCAAGCGCCTTGGTGACCAGCGCCTCGACGGTGACGGGATCGTCCCGGCCTTCGAGGACCGGCAATAGTCGCAGGTCCGGAAATTCGCTTTCGATGACGGAGCGGAAGCCGTCTAGGCGTTCGCGATGGTCGCGCACCAGCATGGAGCCGGCAACGACCGCAATATCGCCGCCGCGCCCGGACAGGAAGCGCCCCATGAGGCTAGCCGCCGTGCGCCCGGCCGCAACGTTGTCGACGCCGGCATAATGGTCGCGGCGCGAACCGGAGAGATCGGAAACCAGCGTGACGGTGGCGATGCCATCTTCAGCCAGCCGGTCCGCGGCTTCGGCAACATCCTCAGAATCGGTGGCGACGAAGGCGACGCCCGACGGCTTTTCCCGCCGCGCGACTTCCAGCGCCTCCGTCAGTGCCGCGGCATTGAAAGGCGGCACCTCGATAACGCGGATCGCCGTGCGCTCCAGATGGGCGCGGGCGGCTGCGGCACGGACTTCGGCTCGCAGCGTCGCCATGAAGGAATTGTCGTTGCCGGGAAGGATGAAGACCAGTGAATAATTGCGACCCTTGGCCAAATTGGCGGCAGCGATATCGCGCACATAACCAAGCTCGGCAATCGCCGCCTCTACCCGCGCTCGAGTAGCGGCGTGAACGCCGGGGCGCATGTTCAGCACCCGGTCGATGGTGGCAAGGCTGACACCCGCCCGCTCGGCGATATCGTGAACTGTCGGCTTCATGTTTCCTCCCGTGCCATTTGAATATCCAGCTTTGCCGCCGTCGTAAACCGAAAAATGATGTACGTACCTCACATTTTCAGCAAGACGATGATTTCACTTTATTTCTACCTTTGAACTACGGGTGCGCGCCTTTGCCCGGCGTCATCCCTCGGCTTTTCCCAAGGATTTAGACACGTCAATAAAATCAACAGGCTGCAGAATATCGGGGCTGACCAACAACTTCCGTCATTTTACCTGGACCAAGGACTTGGGCGTACTGGATATCGGCGGAAGGACGGCATGAGGGAAAAGTATCGCGAAGCACACAAAAAAGGGGCCGTCATTTCCGACGGCCCCAGCTCTGCGGTGGATGGGAGGGGATTTTGTTCAGTGCGCCGCGTCTGGTGGCGGCGCTACCTTGGGTTTCTGGATCAGCACGGTCATGAAGATCAGGCTGCCGAACAGCAAAGTCAGCGCGAAGAACACATCCGCAAAGGCGAGTATCCACGCCTGCTGCGAGACCATGCCGACCAGCTTCTTGATCGCGACGGAAGCACCGTCCAGCCCGTAGGAATCATAGTTCGCGCCGACATTGTTCAGCCACTCCAGCGCCTGTGGATTGGAATAGCTGACATGTTCCGCCAGCCGCACATAATGATCGTCGGTGCGCTGCGACAGCAGGGTGTTGATGACGGCAAGGCCAACCGCGCCGCCGAGGTTGCGGGTGAGGTTGAACAGGCCCGAGGCATTGCGGATGCGCGCGGGCGGAAGCGTGCCGAGCGCGATGTTGTTGATCGGCACCATGCACATCATCAGTCCGAAACCGCGCAGGACCTGCGGGATCAGCAGCTCGTAGAAATCCCAGTCGGTAGTCACATGCGTCATGATCCACGTGCCGCAACCGAAGCTGATGAAGCCGATGGCCATCATGATGCGCGGATCGAGCTTGGTGGACACCTTGCCGGCAATCGGCGCGGTGAAGAACATGGCAAGACCGGAAACGAACATGGTCTCGCCGATCATCAGCGCATCGTAACCGCGCACGCGACCGAGATAGAGCGGGTAGAGATAGGTTAGCCCGTAAAGCCCTATGCCCATCACGAAGGAAAACAGCGAGCCGATGGAGAAATTTCGGTCCGCAAAGGCGCGGATGTCCACAACGGGGAAGTCCACCTTGAAGGCACGCCAGAAGAACACCACCGCACCGATGACCATGGCCACCGAACCGATGACGATATGCTCGTCGTTGAACCAGTCCTTGTTGTTGCCCTCTTCCAGCACGTATTCCAGAGAGCCGAGGAAGACGGCCATGGAGATCAGCCCCCACCAGTCGAACTTCTTCCAGAGCGAGGTTTCAGGCTTGTCGAAATCGATCAGGCTCCATGTCAGGATGGTGACGATGATGCCGGGAATGATGTTGACGAGGAACAGCCAGTGCCAGGAGAAGGCGTTGGAAAGATAACCGCCGACCGTGGGACCGATGGTGGGCGCAAGCGTGGCGACGAGACCGATGATCGGCGAGACGACCGAACGCTTGGAGGGCGGGAAAATGGTGAAGGCGGCCGCAAAGACCGACGGGATCATGCCGCCGCCGATAAAGCCCTGGATCGCCCGGTAGACGATCATCTGGTCGATATTGGTCGCGGTGGCGCAGAGCGCGCTCGACAGGGTGAAGCCGGCTGCGCAGGTGGCAAACAGCACGCGCGTGGACAGTATGCGCGCCAGCGTGCCCGACAGAGGGATCATGATGACTTCTGCGATCAGATAGGATGTCTGCACCCAGGCGATCTCGTCGGAGCCCGCCCCGAGACCTGCCTGGATTTCCGCAAGCGAGGCGGAGACGATCTGAATATCGAGAATGGACATGAACATGCCGAAGACCATCGCGAAGAACGCGATGAGCCTGCGCTTGTCCATGGGTGGATCGACGGGAACAGATACCCCGCCTGTGCCGACAACCGTAGCCGCCATGATCTTGCCCTCAACGACGCCCTGGTTGGCCTATGGGTTAACGTGCGCCGTTTTCGTGTTTTCCGGCGCCGTGCGGGTATCCACATCGACGACGACGCTCAGGCCCGCACGCAGATTGTGCTTGGCGAGATCTTCCTTTGAGAAGACGATACGCACCGGTACGCGCTGGATGACCTTGGTGAAGTTACCCGTGGCGTTTTCCGGCGGCAGCATCGAGAAGACCGAACCGGAACCGGGCGAGATCGACTGGACCGTGCCCTCAATGGTCTCGTCGTCGAAAGCATCCACATGGACGCGGACCTTCGAACCGGGCACCACGCGGGCCAGCTGCGTTTCCTTGAAATTGGCGTCGATATAAAGCTCGTTCAACGGCACCAGCGAAGCAAGGCGCTTGCCGACCGAAACGAGATCGCCCGTCTGCACCGCCAGATTGCCGATAACGCCGTCATAAGGCGCTTTCAGCACGGTGAAGGCCAGATCGCGGGCCGCCTTGTCCTTGGAAAGTTGCAGCGAACGGATGGTGCTTTCGGCTTCTTCGCGCTGGGCGCGAAGAAGCTCGACATTGGCTTTCGCGGACGAGATCGCCGCCTCGCCGGCTACGACATTCGCCCTGGCCTGATCGAGCGCGACCTGCGCGCTGTCGGAAGCGGCAACGGTGCCGACATCCTTCGCCTGCAATTCGGTGGCGCGCTTCTGGGTGATTTCCGCGCCGCGAAGGGCCGCATCCAGAGCGCCCTTCTGGGCAACGGCCTGTTCCTGCGCTGCCTCGCCGCCGATGATCTGCGCATCGATGCGCTTCAGCGACAGTTCCTCGGTGCGGATCTGCGCGTCGGCCTGTTCAAGCGCGATGCGATAGTCGCCGTCATCCAGAGTAACCAGCGGATCACCCGCCTTGACTTCCTGGTTTTCGACAACGTTCACCTTGGCGATGTAACCCGAAACCTTGGGCGCGATGACCGCGATATCACCCTGTATATAGGCGTCATCCGTCGAAACCATGAAGCGACCGTCGATCCACCAGTTATAACCGTACCAGCCGGCGCCGGCGAGAAGGGCGATCGCAAAGATCGGCAGAAGCGGCGAACGCTTCTTCTTCTTAGGTGCGGCAATTGTCTGTGGCGGCTGTTGCGGCGGGGCCTCCACCGGCTTTGCCGGAGAGGTCTCAGCCTTGGCGGAAACGTCCGCCTCTTCCGCATCGTTGACGGCGCGAACCGCGCTATTCTTCTGGGCCGACATGAGATTGTACCGTGATAAATTGAAGAAAGTTTTTCGAACTGAACCGTTCGGTTCGATTGACATAATCCCTTTCCTGACACATATCAAGTGTAATCGAACTGATTGGTTCGACGTTCGGTTAATTTTTTTTACGCCATTGCAGTGCTAGGAACCGGTAACGATGGCAGGTGAAGACATGGATATGGAGACGGAAACCGAAACGGGCTGTCCGGGAAACCCCGCCGGGCGTTTTGCTGCGGGCGAAGACCCGGCCAAGCGTGAGCAGATTGTTGCCGGCGCCTGGCGCGTGTTCAAGCGCAAGGGCTTCGATGCCGCCAGCATGAACGACATCACGCGGGAAGCCGGCGTTTCCAAGGGAACGATCTATGTCTATTTCTCCAACAAGGAAGACCTGTTCGCCGCCCTTGTCGATCATCACCGCCAGGAATTCGCGACCTCCATGCGCAACATTCTGGCCGGCACCGAAGAGGTGCGCGACGGCCTGAAACAGTTCGGCAAGGCCTTCGCCAACAAGATGATCTGCTCCGAAATGATACCGGCCATGCGCTCGGTGATAGGCGTCATCGACCGCATGCCGAAGCTGGCGCAGCGTTTCTTCATCGCAGCACCCAACAACGTGCGCACCGTTCTTCAGGATTTCATCGAGCATCAGGTCTCGCTCGGCCATCTCAAGGTCGATGACGTCGAACTTGCCGCCCGGCAATATATCGAGCTTTCCACGGGCACTTTCTTCAAGCTGCGCCTGTTCGGAGAACTCGAAGGCCCGGTTCCCGAAGAGGAGCTGGACCGGGTGATCGACAGCGCCATCATGGTGTTCATGGCGGCCTACGGAACCGACAAGGCCTGAAATCATTCAGCAACGGGCGACCGGACCGGCAACGGCACGGGGCCTGATACGCGGTTTGCGCGAAATTTCGATGAAATCTTGCCTATCACAGGCGCGGTCTCCTTGTTTCTCGCGTATTGCGCTATAAATTCCACGAACCGAATGTTTCGGGTGGCCTTGTTGCTGAAAGGAAAAATTCCCTGATGGAGTCCGTTCTCCCTCTTCTGTCCGACCCCGCTGCCTGGGTGGCGCTGGTCACCCTGATCGTCATGGAGGTCGTGCTTGGCATCGACAACCTGATCTTCATCTCGATCCTCACCAACAAGCTTCCGCCTGAACAGCGCGAAAAAGCCCGCAAGATCGGCATCGGGCTTGCCTTGATCATGCGTCTCGGCCTTCTCGGCACTGTGGCCTGGATCGTGCAGCTCACCACGCCGGTCTTCGAAATCTTCGGCCACGCCTTCTCGTGGAAGGACATGATCCTCATCGCCGGCGGTCTCTTCCTGATGTGGAAGGCCACCAAGGAAATCCACCACAATGTCGATCCTGAAGATCACAAGGAAGACATGGTGGGCGGCCCGGCTGCGATGAATTTCGGCGCCGCCATCGGCCAGATCCTGCTGCTCGACCTCGTGTTCTCCGTGGACAGCATCATCACCGCCGTTGGCATGACACCGCATCTGCCGATCATGATCGTGGCCGTGATCTTTGCCGTTGCCGTGATGCTGCTCGCCGCAACGCCGCTCGCCAACTTCATCGAGCGCAACCCCACCATCGTCATGCTGGCACTCGCCTTCCTGATGATGATCGGCACGACCCTGATCGCCGAAGGCATGGGCTTCCATGTTCCCAAGGGCTACGTCTATGCCGCCATGGCGTTTTCGGCGCTGGTGGAACTGCTCAACATGCTGGCGCGTAACGCCAGACAGCGCAAGAAAGCACAGGCGGCCAAACCGCACTGATTGCCCCGACCCGTCATGCCGGACTTGATCCGGCATCCCTTCAGCCCAAGCCCTTGGGCTGAAGGGACACTTTCCGCCGCGCCGACGCGCGGCGGCTGATACCGGCTCAAGGCCGGTATGACGCGAACGTGTGGAACGCGCCGGCCAGTCGGAACCGCATGCCCCGCCTCGCGTTCTTCGACATCCCTACCGGAAGAGTCCGTCCCGCCGTCTCTCCTTCGAAAGCATAAGCAAGCATGACGACCGACCAGATCCTCGCCTTTACCGTGATCGCCGGCATGATGGTCGCGTTCATATGGGACAGGTTCCGCTATGATGTGGTCGCGTGCAGCGCGTTGCTGGTGGCGGTGGCGGTTGGGGTCGTGCCTTTCGACAAGGCGTTCTCCGGTTTCTCGGACGATATCGTCATCATCGTCGGCAGCGCGCTGATCGTCAGTTCGGCCGTGGCGCGTTCAGGGGTCGTCGATATGACGATCAAGAAATATTTCCCGGAGATGCACTCCAAAACCCTGCAACTGGCCTTTCTGATGATCGTCGTCGCCATCATGTCGGCCTTCATCAAGAACATCGGCGCGCTTGCCATCATGATGCCGGTTGCTTTCCAGTTCGCCCGCAAATCCGGCAGCCCTGTTTCCTATTATCTGATGCCCATGGCCTTCGCCGCCCTTCTGGGCGGGCTTATGACGCAGATCGGCACCTCGCCCAACATCGTCGTTTCCAGGCTGCGTGAGGAAATGACCGGGCAGAGCTTCTCGATGTTCGATTTCACCCCGGTCGGTGCCGGGCTGACCGTGATCGGCATCATCTTCCTGACCTTCGGTTACCGGTTGCTGCCGGTGCGCAACCGCCAGCAGGCATCGATGGAGGATATTCTGGACCAGTCGGCCTATACCGCCGAGGCGACGCTTCCCGCCGACAGCACATACGCCGACAAGCCGCTGCGGGAGCTGTTGAAACAGGCGGATGGCGACGTAATCGCCAGCACGATCCTGCGCGGACCCCGGCGTATCTCCCCCTTCCCCGATGTCAATCTGAAGCCGGGCGACACCATTCTTCTCGAAGGCAACCCGGAGGGCCTCGACCGCATCGTCTCGCAGGCCAAGCTGCTGCTGTCAGGCAAGCCGCTCACCGAGAACGGCCAGAAGACCGCCGACCTTATTTCCATGGAAGCGGTTATCAGCAACGAATCCGTTCTCAACGGGATTTCCGCGCGCGAACTGGCGCTATCCTACACCCGCGGCGTCAATCTGATTGCAGTGAGCCGTCGCGGCCAGCGCGTCAACCAGCGGCTCTCCGACCTGACCTTGCAGGCAGGCGACGTCATTCTCCTGCAGGGCAGCCGCAAGAACCTGCCACAGGTCTTGCAGGAGTTTTCGCTGCTGCCCCTGGCGCAGCGGGAAATCCTGCTTGGGGTGCAGCGCCGCGCGCTTTTGCCCGTCATCGTGCTTGCCGCGGCCATGATTGCCGCCGGCAGCGGGCTGGTGCCGGTATCCGTCGCCTTTTTCGCCGCCGCCTTCCTGATGATCGTCGTCGGCGCGATACCGCTCACCGAAGTCTATAAATCGATCGACGGGCCGATCCTCGTCATGCTCGCCGCCCTCATTCCCGTCAGCGACAGTCTGCGCACCAGCGGCGCCAGCGAGCTGATCGCCGCCTGGCTCGGCCATGCCGCGCAAGGACTGCCGCCCTTCGCAGCACTCGGCATGATCCTGTTGACTGCCATGGCGGTAACGCCCTTCCTCAACAATGCTGCAACCGTGCTCGTCATGGCACCCATCGCCGCCGGTTTCGCCACCACGCTCGGCTTTCGGCCGGAGGCCTTTCTGATGGCGGTGGCGATCGGCGCTGGCTGCGATTTCCTCACGCCTATCGGCCACCAGTGCAACACGCTGGTCATGGGTCCGGGCGGTTATCGGTTCAGCGATTATCCGCGCCTTGGACTGCCGCTGTCGATCATGATCGTCATTGCCAGCATTCCGATGCTGCTTTATGTCTGGCCGGTGAATTAGGGGCGGTTTACGTCCGGGCGAAGACAGCGCAAGCGCCATATTTCCTTGACGCCTGCGGCATAATATGGCCTAAGCCGATGCCGAACGGAAATATGCAAAAGTGCGTTCAACACGCCTTTCCGCACCCTTTCCCGCCGCATTCAAACGAAAACTTCGTGATAGAAGGGTGAAGCCGCCCCGATGTCACCACCCCGTCACGACGAGTGAATTTCATGACCACTTCCGGCGTTCGCGTCCGCATCGCACCTTCCCCCACCGGCGAGCCGCATGTCGGCACCGCTTACATCGCGCTGTTCAACTACCTCTTCGCCAAGAAACACGGCGGCGAGTTCATCCTGCGCATCGAGGATACCGACGCCACTCGCTCGACGCTGGAATATGAGCAGAAGGTTCTGGAGGCGCTGCGCTGGACCGGCCTTACCTGGTCGGAAGGCCCTGACGTCGGTGGCCCTTACGGTCCCTACCGCCAGTCCGAGCGCAAGCCGATGTACTGGCCCTATGCCGAAGAATTGCTGGAAAAAGGCCATGCCTTCCGTTGTTTCTGCACGCCCGAGCGGCTTGAGCAGATGCGCGAAGCGCAGCGCGCCGCTGGCAAGCCGCCAAAATATGACGGTCTCTGCCTCCACCTGAAGGCTGAAGAAGTGACCACCCGCGTCGCCGCCGGCGAAGCCAACGTCGTGCGCATGAAAATCCCGACCGAAGGTTCGTGCGATTTCCATGACGGCGTTTACGGCGATGTCTCGATACCCTGGGATTCGGTTGACATGCAGGTGCTGATCAAGGCCGACGGCATGCCGACCTATCACATGGCAAACGTCATCGACGACCATCTGATGAAGATCACCCATGTGGCGCGCGGCGAAGAGTGGCTGGCTTCAGTGCCCAAGCACATCCTGCTTTACCGTTATTTCGGCTGGGACCAGCCGACGTTCATGCATCTTTCGCTGATGCGCAACGCCGACAAGTCGAAGCTTTCCAAGCGCAAGAACCCGACGTCGATCTCCTATTATTCCGCGCTCGGCTACCTGCCGGAAGCGCTGATGAACTTCCTCGGCCTGTTCTTCATCCAAATCGCCGAAGGCGAAGAGCTGCTGACCATGGAAGAGCTGGCCGCGAAGTTCGATCCGGAAGCACTTTCCAAGGCCGGCGCCATCTTCGATATCCAGAAGCTGGACTGGCTGAACGGCCGCTGGCTGCGCGAAAAGCTCACGCCTGAGGACTTCATTGCCCGCACGCTGGAATGGGCGATGGAAAATTCCCGCCTGACCGAAGGCCTGAAGCTTGCCCAGAGCCGCATTTCCAAGCTCGGCGAATTGCCAAACCTTGCCGGCTTCCTGCTTTCGAGCGACGTTGGCCTGACGCCCGCCTCCTTTGCCGGTCTCAAAAGCAAGCCCGAGGAAATCCACGAAATCCTCACCACGGTTGCCACCGATCTGGAAAAAATGCCTGATTGGAACGTTGAAGCCATCGAGGCCGAGCTGCGCGACATTGCCGAACGCACGGGCAAGAAACTGCGCGTCGTCACGCCGCCGCTCTTCGTCGCCGTCTCCGGTTCCTCGCGCTCGCTGCCGCTGTTTGACTCGATGGCGCTGCTCGGCCGCTCCGTGGTGCGCCAGCGCCTGAAGGTCGCTATTGCCGTTGTGGCCACGATGGTTGGCAGCGGTGCTTGATGCCTGCCGGGGCGGGTTTTAAATCCACCCCTCATTCCTGCGCTTGTCACAGGAATCCAGCCACGGCGCGTCGGCGCCGTGAAAGAATGAATTGAGGTCTCCCGCGCCAAGGACTTGGGCGCACTGGATTCCTGTGACAAGCACAGGAATGAGGGATACGGGAGGCAATTGTCGCCGCGGCAACGCCGCAACAGGATTGAACAATGAACGACAAGACAACCGAAACCACCGCCCTTTCCTCCGACGCCACCGAAGTGCGCCGCCAGAAACTTGCGCTGCTGCGCGAGCAGATCGGCGATGTCTATCCGGCGCATTTCCATCGCACGCTGACCAATGCGGAGCTGGCGGAAAAATATGCCGATATCGAACCGGACACGGAAACCGGCGACACGGTAACGGTGGCGGGCCGCGTTTATTCGTCGCGCAATTCCGGCATGTTCATGGATATCCATGACGCCTCGGGCAAGGTGCAGATCTTCTCTCACAAAGATACGACGCCGGAAACAGCGCGCAATCTTCTGCCGATGATCGACATTGGCGACATCATCGGCGTAACCGGCAAGGTGCGCCGCACCAAGCGCGGCGAGCTGACGATCAACGCCGAAGAAATCACCATGCTCACCAAGTCGCTGCTGCCGATGCCGGAAAAATGGCACGGTGTCTCCGATATTGAGCTGCGTTACCGCAAGCGCCATCTCGATATTCTGGCGAACGAGGACTCCAAGCTGCGCTTCCTGCAGCGCTCCAAGATCCTGTCCGGCATCCGTCGCTTCATGGAGGCCGAAGGCTTCCTCGAAGTGGAAACGCCGATGCTGCAGACAGTTTATGGCGGTGCGACGGCTGATCCGTTCAAGACCTTCCACAATACGCTGAAGATGGACATGTATCTGCGCATCGCGCCGGAACTGTTCCTGAAGCGCACGCTGGTATCAGGCCTTTCCGACAAGGTCTTTGAAATCAACCGCAACTTCCGCAACGAAGGCGTTTCCACAAGGCACAATCCTGAATTCACCATGATGGAGTGCTATTGGGCCTATGCCGACTACGAAGACATCATGGGTCTCGTAGAGCGTCTGTTCGAGACGCTGGCGATTGCCCTGCACGGCACGACCGAGGTGGAATTCCAGGGCCAGACAATTTCCTTCAAGGGTCCGTTCAAGCGCGTGCCCATGCCTGATGCGGTGAAGGAAGCGACCGGCATCGACTTCCTTGCGATCAAGACTGACGAGGAAGCCCGCGCCGCCGCCAAGGCTGCCGGTTTTGCCGTCGAGAAGGACTGGACCTGGGGCGAATGCCTTGCCTTCATCTTCGAAGAGAAGGTTGAAGGTACGCTTATCCAGCCGAGCCACGTCACGCATTTCCCGAAGGATATCTCGCCCTTCGCCAAAGAAGTGCCGGGCGAACCGCGCCTCGTTGAGCGTTTTGAGAGCTATTGCAATGCCTGGGAAGTGGGCAATGCCTTCTCCGAACTCAACGATCCCGAAGAGCAGCGCCGCCGCATGGTGGAGCAGCTTGAGCAGGCCCATGCCCGCGGTGAAAAGGACAAGCAGCTGGACGACGAATTCCTCGACGCCATCGATCAGGGCATGCCACCCGCCGGCGGCCTCGGCATCGGCGTCGATCGTCTGATCATGCTCCTGACCAACGCCCCCTCGATCCGCGACGTCATCCTCTTCCCGGCCCGCCGCAACAAGGCGGACTAAGGATAATCAAGCGAAGGCGGCCGCATGGCCGCCCTTGCCCTCATGCGCTCGGCCTCTACCGAACATTGCGTCCCTATAGCAAAATTTCCTGCTAGATCGTCTCATGGCGCAGACGCGCAACGGCTGGATGCCGGATCAGGTCCGTCATCACGAAAGAAGGCGCTGCGACGATATTTTACAAACGTCGGCACAGCCGTATCAATTTTTCAGATGGTTTTAATTCCGAGGTGTCAGCAAGAGCTCAAACGCTCCTAATGCCCCGCCTTCGCCTTTGCCGCGCCCGGCTCTTCCGCAGGCGCAACCTCACCCTCAGCCAGCTTCTCTTCCGCCGCCTGCGCGGTCGTTGTGCCTTTCCCGAAGATCAGTGATTTCAGATAGCTGATGCTGAAGATGCTCCCGCCATCGGCTTCCGGGGTCGAGGTCAGAAGTTCTTCGTCGGCTACGGGCTCGCCGTGGGCTTCCGCACCGGGTCCGCCCTCATGCGTTTGCGCCGGCGCAGCGTCGTGGCCGCCGTCGCCTTCGCCGTGTCCGCCCGCGCCTTTTGCGGCTTTTCCGCCATGCCCTTCGGGTGTGGCGTCCGAAGCGGGGGTTGCGCAGTCGGCGGCATCGCTCAGGCTTGCGGCCATTGCTTCGGCATCTTCCAGGGGCAGATCGATGCGCAGCCCGTAAAACTGGCCGCTGCCGTTTGATGCACCATCGTAATAAAAGGCGGAATAACGCTGGGCATCGGCGCCTTCGGGAATTTTCGCCGGGTCGGCAATGAAGACCACCTGGGCCGCGATGGCGCGGCCACGCATTTCCGAGCGCAATTGCGGGCCGTTTTTATCCAGCACGGAAACCTGGACCAGATCCGGCTTCTGTTTGTCGTAAACTGCCCTGGCGACACGCAGCGCCGTTTTCAACCGGTCAGTGCCGTTGCCGCCGTCAGTACGAATGAATTTGCGGACCCACAGGGAACCGTTCTTGCGGATGTTGACTGTCTGGACTGCGTCGCAGGAAAGCCCGTTCGCGGAGGCATAGGTGGACCCGAGCAGCCGCTCGCTGCCGATAAACACGGCAGCAGAACCGGTCGCACCCGCCAAAAGCAGGATCCCGCCTCCGATCATAACGAGTTTGCGCGAAAACCGCATTCGTCCGAATACAGCCTTCACGCGCAAAATCCTGACATTCAGTACCCCGCCTATCGCCCTCACCCCGGAACGTGGCTCGAAGGATGAGGAACACACGCGGGATAAGCTCGGGACCTCGTTGTCCGAGCCTTGCGATAGTGCCGCTTTCTCATTGAAAAAAGTTTAATCCCCCCGGCGCCGTGCGGGCAAAAGCGCACCATTTTCAGACATTTTTGAAATCCGCTAAATTGCGAATGATTTGCAATAGCGTTGACAAGTGTGTTTCCATGACGGATGGTGTTGCGAGTTGATCGCAACAAAAATCGGTGACAGACGTGAATCTTCATAAAATCCGCCATGCCCTTTTTGCTTTTTCGCTTTTCCTGCCTGCTGCGGCTGTCGCGCAGGAAAAACCGAAGGTGGTGACCACCTTCACGATCATTGCCGATATGGCGCGCAATGTGGCGGGCGATGCGGCAGAGGTGGAGAGCATCACCAAGCCAGGCGCTGAAATTCACAACTACCAGCCGACGCCTCGCGACATTCTCAAGGCCCGCAAGGCCGATCTGGTGCTGCGCAACGGCCTCAATCTGGAATTGTGGTTCGAGAAGTTTCTGGCCAATCTTTCAGGCGTGCCTGATGTGACTGTCAGCGACGGCATCGAACCGATGGCGATTAATGGCGGGGCATATCAGGGGAAACCCAACCCGCATGCCTGGATGTCACCCGATAACGCCTTGATCTATGTGGAAAATATCCGCAAGGGACTCGCTGGAATAGATCCCGCCCACGCCGAGATTTACGCCGCCAATGCCAAGGCCTATTCCGACAAGATCCGTGCCACTGTGCAGCCCATCCGCGATGAGCTTTCCGCGCTTCCTGAGAACAAGCGGTGGTTGGTAACGAGCGAAGGGGCGTTCTCCTATCTCGCCCGGGATTTCGGGCTGAAGGAACTGTTCCTGTGGCCGGTCAATGCCGACAGCCAAGGTACGCCGCAACAGGTGCGCGGCGTGATCGACGCCATGCGCGAACATAATATTCAGGTCATCTTCAGCGAAAGCACGGTTTCCGCCGATCCCGCCCGGCAGGTGGCCAAGGAAACCGGAGCGGCCTATGGCGGCATACTCTACGTGGATTCGCTGAGCGAGGCCGACGGCCCTGTTCCGACCTATCTCGACCTGCTGCGCGTGACGAGCAGCACCATCGCCAAAGGACTGTCTTCATGAGAATGGGCAGCAAAAAAAGCGGCGGCGGCCTGACGGTTCAAAATGCGACAGTGACCTATCGCAACGGCCACACCGCATTAAGAAATGCCAGCTTTTCCATTCCACGCGGTACGATCACTGCACTTGTCGGCGTCAACGGCGCCGGCAAGTCCACGATTTTCAAGGCAATCATGGGTTTTGTGCCGTTGGCCACCGGTTCTGTCTCTATTTTCGACCTACCCGTGAAGGATGCACTCAGAAAAAACCTCGTCGCCTATGTGCCGCAAGCTGAAGAGGTGGACTGGAGTTTTCCCGTACTGGTTGAGGATGTGGTGATGATGGGCCGTTACGGCCACATGAACTTCTTCCGTATTCCGTCGAAACACGATCACGAGATGGTCGAGAGAGCGCTGACGCGCGTCAATATGCTTGATTATCGCAAGCGGCAGATCGGCGAGCTTTCCGGCGGACAGAAGAAGCGGGTGTTTCTGGCCCGCGCGCTGGCGCAGGAAGGTCAGGTTATCCTGCTGGATGAACCCTTCACCGGCGTCGACGTGACGACGGAAGAACAGATCGTCGCGCTGTTGAAGGCACTGCGTGACGAGGGCCGCGTCATGCTGGTTTCCACCCATAATCTCGGTAGCGTACCGGAATTCTGCGATCGCGCCGTCTTCGTCAAGGGTACTGTTCTCGCGTCGGGCAAAACAGCGGACACGTTTAACGAAGAGAACCTGCAAAAAGCCTTTGGCGGCAGCTTGCGCCACTTCGTTCTCGGCGGGGCCGAACTGCATGATGATGCCGATCCGCGCCGGGTGAAGGTGATTACCGACGATGAGCGGCCTTTCGTAATCTACGGAAAGAACGGCCAGAACGGACAAAATCCGCAGGCTCCGAAGGAAAAAGCCGATGATAAACAGCCTTCTTGAGCCTTTCACCTATGGCTACATGCTGAACGCCATCTGGGTCAGCGCACTTGTGGGCGGCGTCTGCGGCTTTCTTTCCGCTTATCTTATGCTAAAGGGCTGGTCGCTGATCGGCGACGCGCTCTCGCACGCCATCGTTCCCGGCGTTGCGGGCGCTTATATGCTGGGGCTGCCCTTTTCGCTCGGCGCCTTTCTTTCCGGCGGGCTTGCGGCTGGCTCGATGCTGTTCCTCAATCAGAAAACCCGGCTCAAGGAAGACGCAATCATCGGCCTGATCTTCACCTCGTTCTTCGGGCTGGGGCTGTTCATGGTGTCGCTGTCGCCCACCTCGATCAATATCCAGACCATCGTGCTTGGCAATATTCTGGCAATTACCACCGAAGACACGATACAGCTTGCCCTGATCGGCGACATCAGCCTCATCGTACTGGCGCTGAAATGGCGCGACTTCATGGTGGTGTTCTTCGATGAGAACCATGCGCGCACAGTGGGGCTGAAACCGGAAGTGCTGAAAGTGATCTTCTTCACCCTGCTTGCCGCCTCCACGGTTGCAGCCCTTCAAACCGTCGGCGCCTTCCTTGTCGTTGCCATGGTGGTGACCCCAGGCGCGACTGCCTATCTTCTGACCGACCGTTTCGAGCGGTTGATCCTGATGAGCCTTGTGATCGGCGCGACCACCAGCTTCGTCGGCGCTTATCTCAGCTACTTCCTCGACGGCGCCACCGGCGGCGTTATCGTTGTGTTGCAAACAGCGATCTTCCTTTCCGCTTTCGTGTTTGCACCCAAACACGGGCTGCTCGCTTCGCGCGCCAAAGCGCGCAAGGCACTGGGAGAAGCGCAATGAGCGAATATCTCGAACTCGCCATCCTGCCGTTTCAGCTGCCCTTCATGCAATATGCCTTCATCATCACCCTGATGATTGCCGTGCCGATGGCCATGCTCTCGTGTTTTCTGGTGCTTAAGGGCTGGTCGCTGATGGGGGACGCGGTTTCGCACGCCGTGCTGCCCGGCGTGGTGATTGCCTACATTGTCGGAATTCCCCTTTCCATCGGCGCCTTCACCGCCGGTATGATCTGCGCTCTCGGAACCGGTTTCATCAAGGAAAACAGCCGCATCAAGGAAGACACTGTGCTCGGCATCGTCTTTTCCGGCATGTTCGGGCTGGGGCTGGTGCTTTACGTGAAGGTGCAGAGCGACATGCATCTGGATCACATCCTCTTCGGCGACATGCTGGGCATTGCGCCTTCAGACATGCTGGAGACCGGGCTGATCGCGCTTTTTGCCACCCTGTTTCTCGGGGTGCTGCGCAAAGACCTGCTGGTCAATGCCTTCGATCCGCAGCATGCCAAGGCAATCGGCCTGCCCGTTCGCATCCTGCATTACGGTCTGCTGATGGTTTTGTCGCTTGCCGTGGTCGGCGCGCTGAAGGCTGTGGGTATCATCCTCTCCGTCGCAATGCTGGTCACCCCCGGCGCCATCGCCTTCCTGCTGGCGCGGCGCTTTTCCGCCATGCTCCTGGTCGCCATCTCGGTTGCGGCTCTCTCTTCGCTTGCAGGAATATGGCTAAGCTTCCTGATCGACAGCGCGCCGGCCCCGACCATTGTACTGTTCATGAGCCTGGCATTCGTCGCGACATTCATTCGCACCAGCTTCAAGGCCCGCCGGATCGACGCCGCCAATGAAACGGTGGTGTAAAAGAACGATTTTTGCGGGCGCGTGGAACATTTTCCCCTTTTGCGCGTCATTTTCATGAGCTTGCCCTCAAGCGGCAAACTCATGAATATTAAGCGAAAGGGGAAGCTCCATGCTGAAATGGGCTCTTATTTTCTTTGTTATTTCGTTGATCGCAGGCGTATTCGGCTTTACCGGCATTTCGGCAGCGGCGTCGGGCATTGCCCGTATCCTGTTCTTCATCGCCGTCGTGATCTTCCTGGTCTTCCTCGTGCTTGCACTGATCGCTGGAAGCGTGGTGGCGTAACAAAAAAGGCGACCGGCTTTTGGGCCGGTCGCCTTCTCCTCTCTCCCGTATAGAATTATCAGCCTGTCCAGCCACCGTCGATCACATGGATCTGGCCAGTGGTGAAACCTGCCTCATCCGAAGCGAGATAAGTGACGAGTGCGGCGATTTCTTCCGGCGTGGCAATGCGGCCCATAGGCTGGCGGGCAATGAAGTCGGCCAGGGCCTGTTCGTAATTGCCGGTGGCGCGCAGGCGGTCGTGCAAGGACGGGCTATCCACTGTGCCTGGGCAAATGGCGTTGCAGCGAATACCCTTGGTGACGAAATCAGCAGCAATTGCCTTGGTCAGACCGACAACCGCCGCCTTGGAGGCGGTGTAGGCGAAACGGTTCGGCACGCCCTTCACGCTGGATGCGACGGAGGACATGTTGACGATTGCGCCCTTACCCTTTTCCAGCATGCCTGGCAGAAAGGCGCGGCAGGTGCGGTACATGGCCTTGGCATTGAGGTCGAAGGAGAAATCCCAGTCCTTTTCCTCGCAATCGAGAATGGTGCCGGAATGAACGAAACCGGCACAGTTGAACAGAACATCCGCATGGCCGATATCCGCAGCAAAAGCCTTCACACCATCGCCATCCAGCACGTTCAGAACCCGCGTTTCCGCACCTTTCAGGGTCGAGAGCGCCTGCTCGTTGATATCAGTGGCGATGACGCGCGCGCCGAGCGATATGAATCGCTCCGCCGTCGCACGGCCGATACCCTGGCCGGCTGCGGTGATCACCACTGTCCGCCCGTTAAAATCCTGCACCATGAATAGCCTCCCGCTACGGCGCACCCGCCCGCTGGGGCCGAGCCGCTGAATTTCGCCAGTGAATTTCATTGATCTCAAATATGGATCGACAATTCATATGTAAACGCGGTATTCATGTAACGTCAAGCAGGCTTGCGCAAAAGGGCAGCGTGCGGCAACGGTATTTAAAAAGTGCATTTCCCGCCAGGCAATCCTGCAAAACGCCACCGAGGCAAGATGACCGAAGACGACAGCGAAAGATATCGCGCCCCCGCCCTCGACAAGGGCCTGGACATTCTGGAGCTTCTCGCCCGCACGGATGGCGGGCTGACGCAGATCGAGATTGCCAAGGCCATAGGCAAAACCCCGAACGAGCTTTACCGCATGCTGGACCGCCTGGTGCGCCGTGGTTACGTACAGCGGCTGGAGGGTGACCGGTTTTCGCTGACGCTGAAAATGTTCGGGCTCGCACATTTTCACGCGCCGGTGCGCCGGCTGGTCTCTTTCGCAGCCCCGGTGATGCGCGATTTTTCCGCAAGCGCCGAGCAGGCCTGTCATCTGGCCGTTTACGACCGCGGCAGTGTTGTCGTCATCGCCCAACAGGAGTCCTCCACCTATTGGGCGATGTCCATGCGGGTGGGCGCGCAGATGAGCCTCTTCCAGACCGGTTCCGGCCATGTGCTGCTGGCCTTCCAGAACGAGGTACAGCGCAAGATCATGATCACCGAGCAGGTGCGCGGTGGCGGGGAAACCGAGCCTTCAGACCTTGAGGAGCGGCTGGCGGAAGTTCGCAGGAATGGCTTCGAATCCATGGACAGCATGCAGACCGCAGGCGTGCGCAATATTTCCGCCCCGGTGCTTACACTTGATGGTACCGCACTTGCCGTCATCACCTGCCCCTATATCACCCCGCTTGGCGGCAAGGCCCCGACGCGCGAGGCCTGCGAGGTACTGATCCGCGATGCGGCAAGGCGCATTTCCGAAGTGGCGACGGGTCAGGGAACCATCTGAGACGCACAAAAAAACGCGACCGGCAGGGACCGATCGCGTTTAGAGTGACTGGAGATTTCTGTATCTTAAACGCAAAGGGGACCGGGATGGTTCCCCTTTTTGTTATCAGGCGGCAGCCAGCGTCAGTTCCTTGCGGACCATTTCGCGCAGCGTTACCAGATCCTTGGCGAACAGGCGGATGCCTTCCGAGAGCTTCTCGGTTGCCATCGCGTCTTCGTTCATTGCCCAGCGGAACGCCTTTTCATCGAGCGACTGCAGCGGCTCGGCCTTCACATTGTCGGGCGAAAGCTTGCGCTCAAGCGTGCCGGTGTCCTTGTCCAGCTCTTCCAGCAGCGCCGGGCTGATCGTCAGGCGATCGCAACCGGCAAGCGCTTCGATCTCGCCGACATTACGGAACGATGCGCCCATGACGACGGTGCCGATGCCATTGGCCTTGTAATAATTGTAGATGCTGCGCACCGAAACGACGCCCGGATCGGTCTCGGCAGTGTAGGTCTCGCCGGTCGACTTCTTGTACCAGTCGAGGATGCGGCCGACGAAGGGCGAGATGAGGAAAGCTTTGGCTTCCGCGCAGGCGATGGCCTGTGCCTGCGAGAACAGCAGCGTCAGGTTGCAGTCGATACCCTCGGACTGCAGGACTTCTGCAGCCTTGATGCCTTCCCATGTGGAAGCCAGCTTGATGAGGATGCGTTCACGCTCGATACCGCGCTCCTTGTAGGAGGCGATGATGTGGCGTGCCTTGGTGATGGAGGCCTGTGTGTCGAAGGACAGGTCGGCATCGACTTCCGTCGATACGCGGCCGGGAACCAGACCTGCAAGGGCTGCACCAACGGAAATGGCAAGACGGTCGGCAACGGCCGCAACGACAGCGTCAGACTGGCCGCCCTGTTTCTTGCCCCAGGCAACGGCTTCCTTCACCGCATCCGCAAAAGCGGGGGTGCCGAGCGCCTTCAGAACGATGGTGGGGTTGGTGGTGCAATCCACCGGCTTCAGGCGCGCAACCGCCTCGATGTCGCCGGTATCGGCAACGACCGTGGTGATAGCGCGAAGTTGTTCGAGTTTGGACGTCATGGCGAATGATCCTTCATGATCTCTTGTAAACTTGCACAGCCGTCTTTTCGTTCCCGCACCATGGTGCGCCCAAGGCCGAAATCACGGTTTTGTCCGGCTCCGACTATCGCAAGCGGCAAGGTCGAAAGTCAAGACATTTGCGCATCGCAATTGACATAAGTTTCATGCCTGCGATACTCCGCCCCATAAAGAGAGTGACAAAAACCGTGGCGAAACTGAGAAGAGAAACCCATACGGCCTATTCGGAAGCGGCTTCGCTGAGGCTGCGTGCCGCATGGCTCTACTATAATCAGGGTTTGACGCAGAAAGATGTCGCCGAGAAGCTCGGCATCAGCCGCTCCACCGTCATACGCCTTCTGGACGAGGCGATGAAGCGCTCCGAAGTACAGATCTGGATCAACGAGGGCATCGAGGATTTCGTCGAACTGGCCGGCAGGCTGGAGGCAGCTTATGGGCTGGATGAGGCGGTGATCATTCCCTCCCCCGGCCCATCCCCCGGCAAGGCGAATGCCGAAGGCACGGCCAAGGCCGTTGGCCTGGCGCTCGGGCAATTCCTTTCCGAAGCGGTGCCGAACGACGCCACCATCGGCGTCGGCTGGGGGCGCACCATGACCGCCTCGCTATCCAGCTTTCGCCCGCCGCGCCGGGAAAACTGCAAGGTCGTCTCGCTGCTCGGCGGTATCGTCGCCGTGCACCAGACAAACCCGCTTGATTACACCTGGCGGCTGGCAAGCGCGCTTGGGGCGGAATGTTACATGTTCCTTGCACCGCTGCTGGTAGACTCCGTCGAGACCAAACGGGCGCTGATTGAGAAATGCGGACTTGCCACACTTTATGATCTGGCCGAAACGCTCGACCTCGCCATCGTATCCTGCGGCGATATCGGCCCGCATTCCACTTCGCTTTCGGAAGGTTTCATTTCGAAGGAAACGCTTCAGGAACTCATCGATGCCGGCTGCGTCTGCGACACCATGTTCAACTTCATCGACGCGGAAGGCCGCTCCGTCGATCACCCGATCAACGAGCGCGCCATGGCGATCGATCTAGACACGCTGCGCAAGGCCAAACACATCGTGCTCGCCTCCGGCGGCGCCCACCGCGCCATCGCCATCCGCGCCACCATCAAGCGCATCGGATGCAATACGCTGATTACAGACGAGGCGGCGGCAAGAGCATTGATGGAACTGGTTTAGGCCTCGACAGGCGACCCAGGCTGTTCCTCATTTCTGCGCTTGTCACAGGGATGAGGGAGAGCTGCCTCACACCTTCCCCGTTTCCCATCCCAACATCGCCCGTTTGCGGGTGAGGCCCCAGTGATAACCCGTGAGCGCTCCGCTTTTTCCCACAGCGCGATGGCAAGGAACGACGAAGGAGACCGGGTTCGCGCCAACAGCTGCACCGACCGCACGGGAGGCAGTTGGCTGGCCGATATCGCAGGCGATGTGCGAATAGGTAACGGCGCGGCCCATGGGAATTTTCAGAAGGCTTTCCCATACCCGCACCTGAAAATCCGTGCCGAGCAGCACGACCCGCAATGGCCGGTCCGCCGACCACAGCGTCGGTTCGAAAATACGTGCGGCATAGGGCGCGGTGGCTTCACGATCCTCGACATAATCCGCATTCGGCCAGCGACCTGCCATGTCCTCGAAACAGGCTCTTTCCTCGCCGGGATCGGCGAAAGCGCAGCCGGCAAGGCCGCGATCGGTCACCATGACCAATGCAAGACCGAAGGGTGAAACATGGAAACCGTACCGGATCGTCAACCCACCGCCCTTGGCCTTCCATTCGCCTGGAGACATGGCCTCGTGGGTGACGAACAGATCGTGCAGGCGGCCGGGCCCAGACATACCGACCTCGATCGAGGTTTCCAGCAGCGGCAGATCCTCTTCGCGCAACAACCTTTTGGCATGATCGAGCGTTACAGCCTGCAAAAACGCCTTGGGGGAAAGACCGGCCCAGCGGGTGAAGGTCTTCTGCAATTGCGTCGGCGACTGGCCGAGCCTTGCGGCAATGGCTTCAAGGGAGGGCTGGTCGCGATAATCCAGCGTCAAAAGCTCGATAACCCCGCGCACCGTATCGTAATCCGAACCGATGGGGGTGATGTCTTCATTCAGCATGATATTGGCGTTCATCGCATGTCTCCTAACGCCTCACAGAAAACCATCAAAGCGCGTCGGTCTCCACCCGTTTCTTGCGCCGTACTCAGTTTCTGCCGAGATACCGGCCTCGAGCCGATTGACGGGTTTTAAGCGGAATTATCCGCTCACATCCGCCGCACCGTCGCCAACGCACCGCCGAAAGCCTTGGCGAAGCTTTCCCGGTCATCCGGATTGAGAAACGAGCCGATATCCGTTGCCTTGCCTTCGCCCGTTACATGCATGGAGACGATGCCGATTTCCTCGTGCCGCTGAACCCTGAAGCGGGCCCAGAATGGGTTGAAACGATGCTCGACGACGCGACCAGTCGGGGAGAATTTGCGGATAGACAGGCTGGTGCGCGAGACGCTCACCTCTTCCCGCGCCTTCGCTGCCCGGTAATTGGCGCGAAAGGCGACATAAAGCAGCAGAAAATCCAACCCGAGGAACAGGCCGACGGGCCATGCGCCAGTGGTGAGGAAAAAGCCGCCATGGAGGAGGCAGGCAAGCCCGGACAAGGCGAGAAGCAGCCGGAAACCCCTTCTTCCGAGCGAACGGTGCGGAACGAGTTCCGCCGCAAAAATCGGCTGATCGTTGAGCGTATCCACGTTGATTTCCTCAGGGCGGGCTGGCTATAGATAGGTCATGACAGTCGCCAAAAAACGATCCAGCACCCAAACATTGAAAAAGTCAAATGCGACATCCGCCCGCAGACCGGCGCGTGTGAAGACGATCTATTCGAAGGACGAGTTGAACGAGATCTTCCGCCGTTTCTCCATTCAGCGGCCGGAGCCGAAAGGCGAGCTGGAACATACCAACCCCTTTACCCTGCTGGTGGCCGTGGCGCTTTCGGCGCAGGCGACCGATGTGGGCGTAAACCGGGCGACGCGGGCGCTGTTCAAGGTGGCCGATACGCCGGAAAAAATGCTGGCACTTGGCGAGGAGGAGCTGATCGGCCATATCAAGACCATCGGGCTTTACCGCAACAAGGCCAAGAACGTTATCGCTTTGTCACAGATGCTGATCGACAATTTCGGCGGCGAGGTGCCGAGGACGCGCGAGGAGCTGGTGACCCTGCCCGGCGTGGGCCGCAAGACGGCCAATGTGGTGATGTCGATGGCCTTCGGTGTGCCCACACTCGCCGTGGACACCCATGTTTTTCGTATTGCCAACCGGCTCTGTCTTGCGCCGGGGAAAACCCCGGATGAAGTGGAAGACCGGCTCGTCCGCATCATTCCCGAAGAATATCTGTTCCATGCCCATCACTGGCTGATCCTGCACGGGCGTTATTGCTGCAAGGCGCGCAAACCGGAATGCGAGCGCTGCGTGATTGCCGATATCTGCAAGTCACCGGAAAAGACCTTCGATATTCCAGCTCCGCTCGTGGAACTACCCGCGCAATTGTTCGGTGCGGCCAGCGGCGAATGACGGATCGCGCCGGCTGACGGCCTTGTGCAGATGCACCATCATCGAAGCCGCAAAAAGCGGCGTCAGAAGGTTGAGGAAGGGGATTGCAAGGAACGCTGCAATCACCAGCCCGGCCATGAACACGGTTGTGCGGTGTTTCAGCCGGAAAAGCCGCGCGTCAGCGGGCGAGCGGAAACGCATGGCTGCAAATTCGAAGAACTCCCGGCCCAGCAGATAACCGTTCACCAGAAAAAAGGCGATGAGGTTGACGCCCGGCACCAGCAGCAACAAAAGCGCAATCAGGTTGCCGGCAATGACGACGCCAAAGAACTTGATCGATGACACCACTGCCTCACCGATGGGCATCGCCTTGCCCGGCGGATCATCGGGATAGGTCTTTTTCTCCACGACTTCGGCGACATCGTCGAGAAACAATCCGGCAATAACGGCAGTGACGGGCGAGATCAGCAAGGCCAACGCCAAAGCCAGCCCGATTCCGGCGAAAATGGCGAAAACGAAAGTCAGCCATCCCGCCCAGTCAGGCACGCTGGGGATCAGCGTATCCACCCACGGCAAGGCGAAATAGATGAAGACAGAGCGGATGGCGAACCACAGCGCTGCCAGCACCAGAAGCGTCAGCCCTAGAACCTTCCAGAACACCGACCGGGTCTCGGTGGCAAAAAGATTGCTGAAGGCAAGCCTCGCCGCATTAAAAATCATTCGGAACTCCTGTGACGCCTCTCGCGTTTTAAACTGGCGTTCAGGAGAGATAGGCGCCGCCCATCCGCTCCGCAAGACAGGAATGAAGACGTCGCTGTTGGGAATTAAACCGCTGATGGAATTTCCCTTGAATAAAAGACGTCTCTAAAATATAATAATCTATCTATTAGAATTCGCATTCCGGTCCGGTGGAGGACAAGGCCGGAAAAGCTCGCCCCCACCGACAAGTCGCGGTTCGCACGCTCGCCCGGGCGCGCGGATGCATCACCGTTCATAAATATAAAAGAATGAGGCGTTGGTGGAACAGCTACTGTTGAATCTGACCCGTGCCATGAAGGCCGGTACGCCTTCAGAGCGCAAGATCGCCAAATATCTGATCGAGCATCTGGACGAATTGCCGTTTGAGACGGCGCAGACGCTGGCTGCCAAGCTCAGTCTCAGTCCGATGACGGTTGGACGTTTTCTGCGCTCGCTCGGATACCGGCAATTCAGCGATATTCGCATCGATCTGCGCCACGCCGAAGAGACCGCGGGCGTGGACCAGCCCGCTATTGTTGAAAGCGGCGATCAGAAGTCCAATCCGTTTTCGCAACTCCTTTCCCAACAGATCCAGGCCATTCAGGCTGCTTTCGAAATGACGGACCAGCCGATATGGCGCGTCGCCATGAGCGAGATCGCTTCGGCGGCAGATGTTTTTCTGGCAACGTCACCGGAAGGCCTTGGCACTGGAAGGCACTTTCACGGGCGGTTGCTGGAGTATCGCAGACGCGTGCACTTCCTCGGCAGCGACAGCGCCGCCTATATCGCCCTTTGGGACTTCGATCCCGCAGAAGCGCTTCTCATCCTCATGGATTGCGGCGGCAGCATCACGCCCTTGCAGAGCCTTTCTGCGACAGCGCGAAAGAGCGGCTACAGAACCCTGTTGATCACCACCCGGTTTTATGAATGGGGACCGGAAAGCGCCGATATCTGTCTTGCCATGCCGCACACCCAGACCGGCGGACAAGGCCTGCTGCAGCTCGTTGCGCTGATGGAATTCACCCTCTGCAGCCTGATTGCCGGAGCCGACGAGCAGCGCACGGCACGCATGAAAAACCTAACCGGCCTGAAACGCTCGCTTGGCATCTGACCCTCGGCGGGAGGAAACGGATCGCGCCCGTCCGCCACGACCTTACCTGCCGTTGTCGGCAAAGATCAGAGGCTTTCCAGCTCCTGGCGATGGCGGTGCATGGCGAGAAAACGGCGATAATCCCGCTCGTAAAGCGGTGTGAGCGCCGGATTGCCTGGGATTTCCGTATTGCCCGGATACATGGCGGCACCCGCCGCTGCAAGGCCCGCATGCACACCGCCGGCGGCTGCCGCCGTCATTGCAGTGCCGAGAAGAACGGCGTCGGCTGTGGCAGGCACGACGATGCGCTTGCCGGTCACATCAGCGTAAAGCTCCATCAACAGCGGGTTCTTCACATGGCCGCCGGTAACGTGCAGGCTTTCGACGGCATAACCGAAACGCTCCATCGCATCGAGCACATGGCGCGCGCCAAGCGCAATCGCCACGGCAGTGCGCCAGTAGAGCCGGCAGAGACTGTCGAAGGATGTATCGAGCGTCAGCCCGCTGATGACGCCCACCGCATGCGGATCGGCGAGCGGTGAGCGGTTGCCGTGGAAATCCGGCAGTACATGTAGCCGTTCGGCAAAGGCCGCGCCCTCGAGCGCGCGCAATTCGGTAACCCGCGCAACGATGCGGGCGTGCAGCGCCGTATCCGGCTCTCCGCCCGCCGCGTGCATGCGCACGATATGATCGAGCAGCGCGCCGGTGGCAGATTGCCCGCCCTCCACCAGCCAGTGGCCGGGCAGCACCGCCTGCCAATAGGGACCCCACAGGCTGTGGCCTGGCATCTGCCGCTCGGACATGGCGACAAGGCAGCTAGAGGTGCCGGCGATCAGCGCCACATGTTTACCCACATCATCAGAAAGGCATCCGCCAAGCGCACCCAGCGTGCCGGCGTAAGCATCGATCATGCCCGCCGCCACCTGACAGCCGGTGTCAAGGCCGAGTTCGGCGGCAGCCTCGGGCGAAAGCGGGCCTATGGCTGTGCCCGGCATCACGGTCGTTTCGGGCAGGCCTGCCCGCTGTTTCAGATCGCCAAGCCCGGCAAGATTGAGATAATCCGCCTGCCAGCCGGGATTTTCCTGCGCCAGAAAATTCCACTTCGCCGTCTGCGTGCAATTTGAACGCTTAGTGGAACCGGTTGCCTTCCATGTCAGGAAATCCGCCAGATCGAAGGCGAAAGACATGCGCGCCCAGCTTGCCGGCAAATTCGCCTTCAGCCACATCAGCTTCGGCATCTGCATTTCCGGTGACACGCTTTTGCCGGCGAAATCCAGCACGCGGTGGCCGGATGCCGTCAGCCGGTCGGCCTCGCCGATTGCCCGATGGTCCAGCCAGACGATGGTGTCGAACCGGTCTTTGCCCGTGACGGAGACAGAAACCGGTTCCCCACGCTCATCACGGATAACGAGCGAGCAGGTAGCATCAAAACCAATGGCCGCTATGCTGTCCGCTAACACACCCGCGTCGGCAAGCGCTGCTCTCACCGCAAGGCAGACGGCGTTCCATATATCGGTGGAATCGTGTTCGGCGTGGTTTTCCTGCGGCCTTTGCATCAGGATGGGATGGGTTGAGCGGGCGAGAAGCCTGCCGGTCGGGTCGAAAATCCCGGCGCGGGCGCTCGCCGTTCCGACATCGACAGCGACGAGATTTTGACGCATCAAGACTTCAGTTCCATCCCTTGCGTAACGACCTCCGGGCGGTGGCAGGCATGGTTTCCTTCAGCCTGCGTCACGTTCCACCTGGCTGTCAAAACCGCCCTTCCCCATATAATCGCCGACAAGTTGAACCAAATCTTCCATGGCGTCAAACGTGGCATTGGCCCCGAGCTCCGCGATCTTTTCGCGAAATGCCGGAAACCGCGCATGCGAGCCGCCGGTGAAGGCAAAAACCGCCATGCCGGCTGCCTTCGCCGCCGCAATGCCCGCCGGGCTGTCCTCGATCACGATGCACTGACGCGGATCAGTGCCCATCTGCCTCGCCGCATGCAGGAAAAGGTCGGGTGCCGGCTTGCCGTTCTTCACCATGGTGGCGCTGAAAACATGCGGCTCAAATTTATCGATGAGGCCGGTCAGCCCCAGCGAGTAACGGATGCGTTCCGGTTGACTTGAGGAGGCAACGCAGCGTTTGAAGGCCACCAGCCTGTCCAGCGTTTCGGCAATGCCGTCGATGGGGCGCAACTCGGTGCGGAAACGCTCAAACAGCGTCGCGCGCATATGCTCGAGAAAATCGATGTCGGTCTCGATACCGTATTCCTCAAACAAAGTCGTCGTCATGCTGGCAACGCTGCGACCGAGAAAGCGGTTGTAGGCCTCTTCCTCCCCCATCTCCACGCCAAGATGGGAGAGCATGTCGAGAAGAACCGAGATGGAGACCGGCTCGCTGTCGACCAGAACGCCGTCGCAGTCGAAAATCAGAAGAGGTCCGGTTCCGTCTCGCATCTCACGTCACTTTTCAGCCAGCTTGTCATCCAGATAAAGCTGCAAGGTCTTCGCCGTGCCTTCGTGCCACAGTGTCGTCAATGCATGAGAGAAGCGTTTACGGAAAAGCTCCGATTCGGCAACCTCCCCGAAGATATCGTCAAGTGAAAGGAAGGCCATCGGGTCGTCCTTGGCCTTTGTGGCTGCCGCCTGTAGCCTCTCGGCGCTGGCGTCGTTGAAGGTGATTTGCCTGCCGCTGTCGGAGGTGCCGTAGAAATAACGGCACCACAGTGCTGAAACCAGCGACAGACCGACAATATCTTCACCGCGCGCCAGACGGTCGGCGGTGGAGGGCAGGATGAATTTCGGCTGGCGGTTGGAGCCATCCTGCGCGAGGCGCGGAATGGTATCGCCGATTTTCGGGTTGAGGAAACGCCGTTCGATCAGGCCGAAATATTCGCCAAGATCGGTATCGGGCACGGGCGGAATGACCGGGATGATCTCTTCCTTTTCGAGCTTTGCCAGAAACGCCCGGATCAGCGGATGCTCCATCGCCTCATGCACGAAATGGATGTCGAGCAGCGCTGCCGGATAGGCGATCGCCGCATGGCCGCCATTGAGGATGCGGATCTTCATGTGCTCGTAAGGCGCAACATCCTTGACGAACTGAACGCCCGCCTTTTCGAGCGCCGGTCGGCCCGCCGGGAAATTATCCTCCATCACCCATTGCTTGAACTCTTCGCAGAAGACCGGCCAATTGTCCTCGATGCCGAAATCGTCACGGGCGATATTGCGTTCGCGCTCTCCCGTGGCGGGGGTGATGCGGTCGACCATCGAATTGGGGAAAGCGACGTTATCGCCGATCCAGTTGGCGAAGGCCGGATCGGACAAGGCGGCGAGACCGACCACCGCGTTTTTAGTGACCTTGCCATTATGGGGAATGTTGTCGCAGGACATGACGGTGAAGGGTGAAAGCCCCTTGTCGCGCCGCGCCTTCAGCCCGGCAACGATAAGGCCGAACACGGTTTTCGGGGAAGACGGGTTCCTGCCATCCTCGGCAATCGCGGGATGCTGCGGATTGAAGGAGCCGGAAGCATCGATGAAATAACCGCCTTCGGTAATCGTCATCGAAACAATTCGGATTTTCGGATCTGCGAGCGTGTCGATAATGCCTTGGGTATCGCCAACCTTCAGAATGTCGATCATTGGCCCGGTGACGCGCGCACCGGTGCGATTATTGTCCTGCTCCACCACCGTGGTCAGGAAATCCTGCGCGGCAAGTTTTTCGCGCATTACCGCGTCCGATGGCAGTACACCCGCACCAATGATGGCGAAGTCGTGGTCCGCGCCGGTGTTGAACAGGTCGTCCAGGTAGACCGCCTGATGGGCGCGATGGAAATTGCCGATGCCGAAATGCACGATTCCGGCGGAAAGATCGGCCCGGGAATAGGCCGGAATCGCCGCGGTTTTTTTGGCTTCATCAAGCGTGGCGAGGGAGAGTTTGCATGTCATGTCACGATCCTCGAAGGGGAAACGTTGTTTGTGCCAGGACCGGATGACAGATACCCGGCACGCAGCGCGGATTTGCCTTCCGGCCTTCGCGTCATATCGCGATGCCCTTGTCATCGAACCTGTGGATTTTGGCATCATCGGGTGTGATGAAGACGGTATCGCCGTGTTTGCATTCGAATTCACCGTCGGTTCTGGCGGTGATGGGGCCGATGCCGGGGACGTCGAGGTGGAGGAAGGTGTCGGAGCCGAGATGTTCGGCGACCGTGACCTTGCCCTGCCACAGGCCGGTTTCTTTCGACAGCGTCAGGTGCTCGGGCCGCACGCCGGCGGTGGTCGCACCCTTTTGCCGGGCGTAGTCGCCGGTCACCAGGTTCATGCGCGGCGAGCCGATGAAGCCGGCGACGAAGAGGTTGGCGGGCGAGCGGTAAAGCTCCATCGGCGAGCCGACCTGCTCGATATTGCCGCGGTTGAGGACCACGATCTTGTCGGCCATGGTCATGGCCTCCACCTGGTCGTGGGTGACGTAGATCATCGTCGTCTTCAGCGTGTTGTGCAGCTCGGAGATTTCCAGCCGCATGGTACCGCGCAGCGCCGCATCGAGGTTGGAGAGCGGTTCGTCAAACAGGAACGCCTTCGGTTCGCGCACGATGGCGCGGCCGATGGCGACGCGCTGGCGCTGGCCGCCGGACAGTTGCGAGGGCCGGCGTTCGAGATAATCGGTGAGGTTGAGGATACGGGCGGCATCGTCGACCTTCTTGTCGATGACGGCCTTGTCGAGCTTGGCCATCTTCAGCGGGAAGGCGATGTTGTTCCTGACGCTCATATGCGGATAAAGCGCATAGGACTGGAACACCATGGCAAGGCCGCGCTCGGCCGGGGCCTTTTCGGTGGCGTCGTTGCCGTCGATGACTATTCTGCCGCCGGAGACGTCTTCCAGCCCGGCAATCAGGCGCAGCAGCGTTGACTTGCCGCAGCCGGAGGGGCCGACGAAGACGACGAACTCGCCGTCATGGATATCGAGATCGATCGACGGGATGACTTTTGCCTCGCCGAAGAGCTTGGACACGTTCTGAAGGGAAATGCTGCCCATTATTGTCGTTCCTTATTTCACGGCGCCAAAGGTGAGGCCACGCACGAGTTGTTTCTGCGAGAACCAGCCGATGACGAGAATGGGGGCGATCGCCATCATCGAGGCGGCCGAGAGCTTGGCCCAGAACAGCCCCTGCGGTGAGGAGAAGGAGGCGATGAAGGCCGTCAGCGGTGCCGCATTGGTGGTCGTCAGCCGGATGGTCCAGAAGGATTCGTTCCAGGCAAGAATGACGTTCAGGAGCAGCGTCGAGGCAATGCCCGGAACCGCCATTGGGGTCAGTACATGCACGATCTCGTTCCAGAGCGAGGCACCATCCATGCGGGCTGCTTCCAGGATCTCGCCGGGAATTTCGCGGAAGTAGGTATAAAGCATCCACACCACGATCGGCAGGTTGATGAAGGTGAGCATGACGGTCAGCCCAATGCGGGTATCGAGCAGGCCGGCATTGCGGAAGATCAGGTAGATCGGCACCAGCACCGCCACCCCCGGCATCATCTTGGTGGAGAGCATCCACATCAAAATGTCCTTGGTGCGTTTGGTCGGCGAGAATGCCATGGCCCAGGCGGCGGGAATGGCGATCATGAGCGCGATGATCGTCGAGCCGAGCGACAGCACGACCGAGTTCATGAACGGCTTGAAGTAATCGCGCTGGGTCTGCACGGTGATGTAGTTTTCGAGCGTGCCCGAGGGAATGAGGCTGAAGCCTGCAATCGCCTCCGGCTCGGTCTTGATCGAGGTGAGGAAGGCGTAAAGGATCGGGAAGAACAGCAGCAACGCCACGGCCCATGCCGCGATGGTGAAGCCGATCTTTGCGCGTGTCGTTGTCTTGCGGGCCATGATCGCTTCTCCTTAACGGTCGAGGTTCTTGCCGACGGCGCGCATCAGGAAGATGGCGACGATATTGGCGAGCACGACGGCGATGATGCCACCGGCCGATGCGCCGCCGACGTCGTAGCCCAGAAGCGCCGTGCGATAGATGAGGAAGGCAAGGTTGGTCGAGGCATAACCCGGGCCGCCATTGGTGGTGACGAGGATTTCCGCGTAAACGCCGAGCAGGAAGATCGTCTGGATGAGGATGACGACGGTGATGGCGCGGGCAAGATGCGGCAGCGTCAGGTAGATGAAGCGGTTGATGAAGTTGGCGCCATCCATCTCGGCCGCTTCCTTCTGCTCGCCATCGAGCGACTGGAGGGCGGTGAGCAGGATCAGCGTGGCAAAGGGCAGCCATTGCCAGGCGACGATGATGATGATGGAGAGCAGCGGAAACTGCGCGAACCAGTCGACCGGCTGCAGGCCGAAGAAGCGCGACAGATCGGCAAGCACGCCGTAACCGGGATGCATGATCATGTTCTTCCACACCAGCGCCGCGACAGGCGGCATGACGAAGAAGGGCGAGATGATCATGATGCGCACGATGCCCTGACCGAAGATGTCCTGGTCAAGCAGAAGCGCAATCGCAATACCGCCGATGACGGTGATCAGAAGCACGCCGCCGACGATGGCAAGCGTGTTGAAGATCGACTGGAAGAAGGCCGGATCGGTGTAGAAATACTGGTAATTGAACAGGCCCGCGAAGCTGACATTGACAGGGTTGAGCAGATTGTAGTTCTGGAACGAAAACCACAGCGTCATCGCCAGGGGCACGATCATCCACACCAGCAAAAGCAGCACCGAAGGCGCAAGCATAACCCGCGCCAGACCGCTCGTGTTTCGTGTTGCCATTGCACTAACCTCCCCATGGGCTCGGGCATCACGAAATGCCCCCGGCATATCCGGAAGAACCGGCTCATTCCAGTTTTGATTTGAAAGGCTTAAAGGCCGCCGCGCAGCTCGCGGCTTGCGCCCCCAAGGTTCGCTGCCCGGCATTGGCGCCGGACAGCGATCTTCAGGAGGATTACTTGATGTAACCGGCGCGGGTCATTTCACGCGTCGCTGTCGACTGGGCGCTGGCAAGCGCATCGTCAACACTGGACTGGCCGGCAACGACCGCCGAGAACAGCTGACCGACCGTGGTGCCGAGCGCCTGGAATTCAGGGATCGCCACGAACTGACCGCCGGTGTAAGGCACGGGCTTTACGGTCGGTTTGGTGATGTCGGCGGCATCCATCGCAGCAAGCGTCGGCTTGGCGAAGGCGGCTGCTTTTTCATAGTCAGCATTCTTGTAAAGCGAGGTGCGGGTGCCCGGAGGCACGTTTGCCCAGCCTTCCTTGGCAGCGACGAGTTGGGTATATTCCTTGCTGGTTGCCCAGGAGATGAACTTCTCGGCGGCATCCGCCTTCTGCGAGCTCTTCGGGATAGCAAGGTTCCATGACCACAACCAGTTGCCGTGGTTCTTCAGTTCGCCATGCGTCGGGAAGAGCGCATAACCGACCTTGTCGGCAACGGTCGAATCCTTCGGGTTTGAAACGAAGGAAGCAGCCACCGTGGCATCGATCCACATGCCGCATTTGCCCTGCTGGAACAGCGTCAGGTTTTCGTTGAAGCCGTTGGAGGAAGCACCCGACGGACCGGCATCCTTCATCAGATCGACGTAGAACTGAAGAGCACTCTTCCATTCCGGCTGATCGAACTGCGGCTTCCAGTTCTCATCGAACCAGCGGCCGCCAAAGGAGTTGGTGAGCGCGCTGATGAAGGCCATGTTCTCGCCCCAGCCAGCCTTGCCGCGCAGGCACATGCCGTTGATATCCGTCTTGCGATCGGTAATCTTGCGGGCAGCGTCACCGATGAATTCCCAGGTCGGGTTTTCAGGCATCTTCAGGCCGGCTTTTTCAAACAGGTCCTTGCGATACATGATCATGGCGGATTCGCCGTAGAACGGCGCCGCATAAAGCTTGCCTTCGCTGGAAAGACCACCACGGATCGCCGGCAGAATATCATCCACGTCGTATTTGTCGCCAAGCTTTTCGAGCGGCAGCAGCCAGCCCTGCTTAGCCCAGATCGGCACTTCATAGTTGCCGATGGTCATGATGTCGTACTGACCGCCATTGGTGGCGATATCGGTCGTCACGCGCTCGCGCAGGACGTTTTCTTCAAGCGTGACCCATTCCACCTTGATGTCGGGGTTCTTGGTGGTGAAGTCGGAGGTCAGACCCTGCATGCGGATCATGTCGCCGTTGTTGACGGTGGCGATGGTCAGCGTTTCGGCGGAAGCAAGGGTCGAAAAGGCGAGTGCCGAGCATGCGCCCAGCAAAATGGTCTTCAATGTCATATCTTCCTCCCAGAAGAAATTTATGAGCATTCGCTTTGCTCTGGGGCATTTACTCACCCGCGGCCAAAAAAAGTCAAGCAACATCCTGTGCTGCGGCGCACATGGAAAAATCAAGTCATTGATTTTAATGGATTAATTTTTGCTCAGTGTGTGAGCAAATATTCACTTGTCGCTTCGTCGGTGATGAGGCCGTTCAAAAGACCACCCCTCAGTGCCGCGAGAATCGAGGCATTCTTGCGCGCGCCCTGCGCCATGCCGATGACCGTGCAGGTCTCTCTGGACGGAATGGGAACGGAGGCGACGCGCTCGTTGACGGAATGGTCGAGAATGCGGCCGTTGGCATCATACATCCAGCCGCAGATTTCGCCGATCGCACCGCTTGCCATCAGGGCCTTCATCTCGTCGACACCGAGAAAACCATCAACGCAGAGCGGTGCATTTTCTCCCAGTTCGCCGACGCCGACGAAGGTGACATTGGCGGCTGCACCCAGCGCCAGCGTGGAGCGCACCATGGACTGGTCGTGCAGCAGTTCCCGCTCTTCCGCAGACGAGCAGAGAACCGGCAGCGGCATCGGGAAATGCCGCGCCTTGATGGCATCGGCCATACTGAAGATGACGTTGTAATAGGCGGCCGATCCATCCGGCCCGATATTGCCTGTCAATGACACGATGCGGTGCTGCGGACATTCCATCGGCGGCAGTTGGTCCACAGCCGCCTTCAGCGTACGGCCGGTGCCGATGGCAAGCACGATGGGATCGGCATTTTTTAGCCAGCGCTCGATTTCCGCCGCGCCGGCCTCGGCAATGCCGACCGTGGAGGAAACGCCAGCGGGATCGCTCGGCACCACCTCGATATATCTAAGGTCGAATTTCTGCTTCAGCCGCTCCGCTTTTTCGAGACAGGCGGCGATGGGATGATCGAGCCGGACCTTGATCAACCGCTCGGCGACGGCCAGCGATACCAGCCGCTGCGCCGATTGCCGGGATATGCCCATGGCAGCGGCGATCTCGTCCTGCGTGCGGCCCGCGACATAATAAAGCCAGCCAGCACGCGCCGCATCATCCAGCCGTCCATGTGCGTCGTTCCGTCTGGCCATGCCGCCGCCCTCTAAGAATTATGCTCGAGCATTTGCTGGCATTTTTTCAGGCCGCCTGTCAAACAGCACAGCGACTGAGCGAAGCGTTTGGCGGCACCGGGCACCTCTAAAGAAGATGCAAAACATTTCCTCCGTCATGCTCGGGCCTGTCGCGAGCATCTGCAACGCACCGATTTACGAGACATTGGCAGATCCTCGGCACAAGACCGAGGATGACGTCGTGAACACAGAGGCACCTAATCCCTGCGCAGTTTCCTCTATATCAAGCCGCTTCCTGCACCAGATGCCCTGCCGAAACCTCGCGGTAATGGCGTTGCGGCGGAACATAGTTCACAGGACGGATCGGGCTTTTGATCTCGTCCGTTGCCATGTTGCGCCTGATCTGGCGCCGGGCCGGATCCGGCACCGGAACGGCGGACATCAGCTTTTTCGTATAGGGGTGCTGCGGATTATCGAAGACGGCGGCGCGTGGGCCGATTTCGACGATCTCGCCGAGATACATCACCGCGACACGATGGCTGACACGCTCCACAACAGCCATATCGTGGGAAATGAACAGGAAGGCGAGGTTGAGGCTCTGTTGCAGATCGAGCAGCAGGTTACAGACCTGCGCCTTGATGGAGACATCAAGCGCCGACACCGCTTCATCGGCAACGATGACCTTGGGGTCAAGCATCAGCGAACGGGCAATGGCGATGCGCTGGCGCTGGCCGCCGGAAAACTCATGCGGGAAGCGCCGCATCATATCCGGGCTGAGGCCAACCTTCTCCATCAGGTCCGCCGCCTTTTCACGCGCCTGCGCCTTCGGTCCAAGCCGGTGTTCGATGAAGGGCTCCATGATCGCCGTGCCGATGCTCATGCGCGGATCGAGACTGGCGAAGGGGTCCTGAAAGATCATCTGCACGCTGCGGCGCATGGTGCGCAGCGTCGTCTTGTCGAGTTTCATCACCTCGTAACCGTCGAGAGTCACGTTACCGGAGGTCGGCTCGATCAGCCGGGTGATCGACCGCCCCGTGGTGGACTTGCCGCAGCCGGATTCACCGACCAGCGATAGTGTCTCGCCCTCAGCCAGATCGAAGGAGACCTTCTCCACCGCATGCACGGCACCGGACTTGCGACCGAGAAGACCGGAGCGGATATCGAAGCGGGTCGTCAGGTCCCGGACCGAAAGAATGGGCGTGCGACCACCGGAAACCGTGTTCCTGACCTCTTCGACCGGTTGGCTTTCGCCGGTCTTGATATCGATGATCGGAAAACGGGCGGGCAGCACCCGCTCTTTCATCGAACCGAGCTTCGGCACCGCCGAAAGCAGGGCGCGCGTATAGGGATGGTTCCCGCGATGGAAGATATCGTCCGTCGTGCCGGTTTCCACCACGTCGCCGCGGAACATGACGATGGTGCGGTCAGCCACTTCCGCCACCACGCCCATATCATGGGTGATGAACAGGACCGACATGCCCTCCTCTTCCTGCAATTGCTTGATAAGGTCGAGAATCTGGCCCTGAATGGTCACGTCGAGCGCCGTCGTCGGCTCGTCTGCAATCAGGAGCTTCGGCTTGGAGGCAAGCGCCATGGCAATCATCACGCGCTGGCGCATGCCGCCGGAAAACTGGTGCGGATAGTCGTCGAAACGGTTCTTCGCATTGGGAATGCGGACTTTTTCCAGAAGCCTGACAACCTCGGCCTTGGCAGCAGATGAGGAAATATCCTGGTGCACGGTCAGCGCTTCGGCGATCTGCTTGCCGATCGGGAAGATCGGATTGAGGCTGGTCATCGGCTCCTGGAAGATCATCGAAATGTCCTTGCCGCGAACCTTGCGCATCTCCTCTTCCGGAAGTGCCAGCAAATCGCGCCCGCCGAGCATGACCTTACCCTCGATGCGGCTCGTTTTCTTATCGAGAAGCCGCATGATCGACAGCGACGTCACGCTTTTACCCGAGCCGCTTTCGCCAACGATCGCCACCGTCTCGCGGGGCGCAATGTCGAAACTCATATTGCGGACCACCGATTTCCAGCCGCCATCAACGCGGAAGGACGTGGTCAGATTTTGAACCGAAAGAACCGGACTTACCGAACCGCCGGTCTGTTCCATGGATGTTGCCGCCAAAAGCATGCCGATCTCCTGAAAAGCGAAAGGCGGCCATGAAGGCCGCCGGATGTCTTACGCAGCAAGCGCGGTTTCGGCCATCGAGACCCAGTAGCTGATGCCGTAAGGCAGGGCCTCGTCGTTGAAGTCATAGGCGGCATTGTGCAGCCCGGCCGTGTCGCCGTTACCGATGAAGATGAAGGCGCCGGGGCGTGCTTCCAGCATGTAGGAAAAATCTTCCGCGCCCATATGCGGGTTGGGATTGGTGTTGACGGCGTTTGCGCCTGCCACACCTGCCGCCACGCTGGTTGCGAATTCGGTTTCGTCATTGTGGTTGAAGGTGACTGGATAACCGCGATCGTATCTCACCTCCGCCGTCGCGCCATGCGCCATGGCGGTGGCTGTCGCCACTTCCTTCAACCGTTTTTCGGCGAAATCGCGTGTTTCCGGCAGCAGGGTGCGCACCGTGCCGGTCAGCGTTACCGAACCGGGAATGACATTGCCCGCTGTGCCGCCGTGGGTAGTGGCGACGGTGACGACCAGCGATTTCAACGGGTCCGTTTCCCGCGAGACGATGGATTGCAGGGCGATGATGATATAGGCCGAAGTCAGAACCGGATCGATGGACAGATGGGGGGCCGCCGCATGGCTGCCCTTACCGGTAATGACGATCTCGAAACTATCCGCCGCCGCCATCGTCGAACCCTTGCGGATGGCGAAATTGCCGACCGGAATGCCCGGCTCGTTATGCATGCCATAGACCTGAGAAATGCCGAATTTCTCCATCATGCCGTCGTTCAGCATGGCAAGTGCCCCTGCGCCACCCTCTTCAGCCGGCTGGAAGATGACGGCCACGGACCCTTTGAAATTACGGGTCTCGGCCAGATATTGCGCCGCGCCCAAAAGCATGGCTGTGTGCCCGTCATGGCCGCAGGAATGGGCCTTGCCCGGAACCTTGGAAGCCCAGGGCTTGCCGCTGGTTTCGAGGATCGGCAGCGCATCCATGTCGGAGCGGAAACCGATGGTCGGGCCGTCCCCGTGCCGCCCCTTGATGATGCCCACCACGCCGGTCTTGCCAATGCCGGTTTCGACGATATCGCATCCGAAGGATTTGAGTTTCTCCGCCACGAATTTCGAGGTTTCGAAGACGTCGTAGAGCAGCTCCGGCGTCTCGTGCAGGTGGCGCCTCCAACCGGCTACTTCTTCCTGCATCTCGGCCACACGGTTCAATATCGGCATTCCCATTTTTCCTTTTTTTGTTCCCCGCCGGGTTGTCGGGAACCATATTGCGTTTGGAATTTCTGCTTTTGCAAGTATGAATTTCGCTAGATGAGTGAAAAATAGGCCCGAAGCCAATCGGCTCAAATTTTGTTCATCAATCAGAGTTTGGGGCTTGCATTTCAAAAAAACTGACAATAGCATCATTAGGAACGGAAGAATATTCGTTAGCAAAGTCAAACACTTAAAACAAAAGACTTGCAAATGACGTTGAGGAAAAGCGTCAAACATTCAAACAGATAAAATCTTCAAAGGGGAAAATCACAATGAAGAAGCGCAGCGTTCTCTTTGCCAGCACGGTGGCGGCCTTGGCCATGGCAGGCTCTGCCGCCCATGCCGAGCGTGGCAGTGACGGCGAACTGAAAATCCTTTTCTGGCAGGCTGTATCGACACTCAACCCATATCTTTCCGCTGGCACGAAGGAAGTCTACAGCTCGTCCATGGTGATCGAGCCGCTGGCGCGCTACGACGAAAAAGGCGAGCTGGTGCCGATGCTGGTGAGCGAAATTCCGACGGTCGACAATGGCGGCATCGCGAAAGATCTGCTCAGCATGACGTGGAAACTGAAGAGCGACGTCAAATGGTCTGATGGCACGCCCTTTACCGCTGACGACGTCATCTTCACCTGGAAATATTGCATCGCACCGGACGGCGGCTGCGCGCAGGCGGCACAATATGAAGGCGTGAAGAACGTCGAGGCGATCGACGCCCACACCATCAAGATCAGCTTCAACGAACCGAAGCCCTACCCCTACTCCGCATTTGTTGGCGCACAATCGCCTGTCATCCAGAAGAAACAGTTTGAAAAATGCGTCGGCGCTGCGGCTCCCGGCTGCACATCCGCCAATTTCGGCCCCATCGGCACCGGCCCCTTCGTGGTCAAGGATTTCAAGCCGAACGACGTCATCAGCTTCGTGGCCAACCCCAATTATCGCGATCCGGCCAAGCCCGCCTTCGCCACGGCTACCCTGAAGGGCGGCGGCGATGCAGCTTCCGCTGCACGCGCCGTTCTTGAAACCGGCGAATTCGACTACGCCTGGAACATGCAGGTGGAGCCGGAAATTCTGGCCACCATGGTAGCTGCCGGCAAGGGCAAGCTGGAAACTGCCTTCGGCACGCAGGTCGAGCGTATCAATCTCAACTGGTACAACGCCGATCCTGCGCTGGGTGACAAGCGCTCCACCAAGGAAGGCGGCCCGCATCCGGCCCTTTCCGACCCGGCCGTGCGCCGCGCGCTCTCGCTTGCAATCGACCGCGATATTATCGATGAGGCAGGTTATGGCGAGGCAGGCAAGCCGACCTGCAATATCGTGCCGGCCCCGGAAGCCGTCGCTTCGACCAAGAATGACAGCTGGTGCCTGAAACAGGATCTGGAAGGCGCAAACAAGCTGCTGGACGATGCGGGCTGGGTAAAGGGCGCCGATGGCATCCGCGCCAAGAACGGTGTGAAACTGTCCTTCCTCTACCAGACCTCCACAAACTCCGTTCGCCAGGCCACGCAGGAACTGGTGAAGGACATGTGGTCGCAGATTGGCGTTGCTTCCGAACTGCGCAATGTCAGCGCCTCCGTCTTCTTCGGCGGCGATCCGGCAAGCCCCGACACCTTCCAGAAATTTTTCGCCGATGTTGAAATGTACACCAACAATTTCGACGGTACAGACCCGGAAAAATATCTGGCGGAATGGCTATGCGACAAGATCCCGGCTCCGGCTAACGGCTGGCAGGGCCAGAACATTCCGCGTTATTGCAACCCGGAATTCGACAAGCTGGTGGGCGAACTCTCCAAGACCGCAGACCCTGCCAAGCGCGGTGAGATTTCCAAGCAGCTGAACGATATGCTGACCGAAGAAGGCGCGCATATTCCGCTCATCCATCGCGGCAGCGTCTCCTCGCATTCGCTGACACTCGAAGGCGTTCGCATGAACGCCTGGGATTCGGAACTCTGGAACGTCGCGGATTGGTCCCGCAAAAAGTAACCCGCAAATGCGCGGTCGCCCCTGACGGGGGGACCGCGCTCATTTTGCGAGACCCTGACGGTCTGGAGACTTTCCGATGTTTACCTTTACGCTCCGGCGGCTTGCCTTTGCCGTACCGACGTTGCTCGTCATCAGCTTCGTCATCTTCGCCCTGCTCGATCTGGCGCCGAATGATCCGACCGGCGACCTGCCGCTGACCATTCCGCCCGAAGTGCGCGAGCAGATCCGCGCCTCGCTCGGTCTCGACCAGCCCTTCTTCATCCGTTACATGCTGTGGCTGCAGCAATTCTTCATCAATGAACCGCTGAACCTGTTCGAGAAGCTGACAGGCTGGCAGATCGGCGACGGCAGCCGCATGCGTGTGCTGTCCTGGGCAACGCGCAGCCCGGTGGTCGATCTCGTCATCCAGCGCATGCCGCAAACGCTTTGGGTCGTCGGCCTTGCCTATCTCTTCGGCGCGCTTCTGGCGATCCCGATCGGCGTCATTTCCGCCTACAAGCAATATTCGATCTTCGATCAGATCGGCACCTTCGTCTCGATGGTGGGTTATTCGGTTCCCACCTTCTTCACCGGCGTGCTGCTGGTCGTCATCTTCAGCTCCTATCTGCAATGGTTCCCTTCCGTCTACGACACCAATCTGCAGGTGACTGACTGGGGAAGCCTCGTGGCACAGATCAAACAGATGTTCATGCCGGTTCTGGTGCTGACCCTTTACAACGTCTCGCAGATCAGCCGTTTCGTGCGCGCCTCGATGCTGGACAATCTCCATCAGGACTATGTACGCACCGCGCGTGCCAAGGGCGTGAAGGAAAAATCCGTTCTGCTCGTTCACGTCCTGCGCAACAGCCTTATACCCGTCGTCACCGTCATCGCACTCGGCGTGCCGACGATCTTTTCCGGCGCCATCATTACCGAACAGATTTTCCGTGTGAACGGGCTTGGCCAATTGCTGATCACCGCCGTTCAGGGTGCGGATATTCCGCTGGTGCAGACGCTGACCTTCATTTTCGCGGTGCTTATCGTGCTCTTCAACCTGATTGCCGACGTGCTTTACGGCATTCTCGACCCGAGGATCCGCTATGACTGACGCCACCCTCGCAGCACCAGCCGTCGCCGCCACGCCTGTGCAATCGGCACTTGCCGATATCTGGAAACAGTTCCGGGTCCACAAGGGCGGCGTGGCAGGCCTGTTCGTTTTCATCTTTATTTTGCTTGCGGTCTATGTCGGCCCCTATATCCACACTGTCGCGCCCAATGCCATCAATGTGAAGGAACGCAACCAGTGGCCGTCGCTGGCGCATCCCTTCGGCACCGACAATCTGGGCAAGGACATGCTGGCGCAGGTGCTGGCGGGCGGGCGCATCTCGCTTGCCGTCGGCATCACCGCCATGCTGCTGGCGCTGTTTCTCGGCACGCTGGTGGGGGTGCTGTCAGGCTATTTCCGAAGACTTGACGGGCCGCTTATGCGGCTGACGGACCTTTTTCTGGCCCTGCCGCTGCTGCCACTGCTGCTCGTCATTCTCATGCTGTTCCGCGATACGCTGCGTGCCGCTTTCGGGCCGGAAACCGGTATCTTCATCCTCATCGTCTTCGTGATCGGGGTAACCAGCTGGATGCATACCGCACGCATCGTGCGCGGCGACGTGCTGACGATCAAAAGCCAGGAGTTTATCATGGCGGCGAAATCGAGCGGCATGCGCGAATACCGCATTATCCTGCGCCATATCCTGCCGAATGTGTTGAGTTCGATCATGGTCTCAGCCACGCTCGGCATCGCCTCGGCCATCATCACGGAATCGGCGCTGTCCTTCCTCGGCCTCGGTTTTCCGTCCGACTTTCCGACCTGGGGACGGCTGTTGTTCGATGGCGCCAACTTCCTGCAGCTGACGCCCTCGCGCGTGCTGTGGCCTGGACTGGCAATCTCGCTGACGGTTCTGAGCGTCAACTACATCGGCGACGCCGTGCGTGATGCGCTTGATCCAAGGGCGCTTAAGAGCTGAGGCGAAGGGCGCGGTGGCTGCGCCCTTCCCTTTATCTCAGTGATAATTCATCTTTTCCGCGTCGAGAATGCTGTCTGTATCCAGCGCAGCAATCGGAATGTCGCTGCGCGCCGGAATATCGCCGGAAAGCTGCAAGGCCAGATAACGCCCGCAGCAGACTCGTAAAAACGAGGTGAAGTTGCCGAGATCATGCCCGGCATCGATCGATTCATTATAAAGCTTGGCAATGAGCTGCGCGCTGTTCATGCCATCGCGGCGTGAAATCTCGTCCAGAGTCGTCCAGAAGAAGTTTTCAAGTCTGACGCTGGTGACCATGCCATCGATCCGCAAAGACCGGGTATGGCTTTCCCAAAGCGTCGGGTCTGCCTTGATGAAAAGCTTGCACATGGTGTCCTCCCTCAGCAAGCTGCAGAAGATAGACGGGAAACGGGACCGGTAAAAGCCCCATTCCGCCGGCCTTATCTGCCGAGCACCACCATGAATTGCGAAAGCCATGCCGGATGCGCCGGCCATGCGGGCGCCGTCACCAGCTTGCCGTCGGTAACCGCCGCATCGATGGCGATATCGGCATAGGTACCGCCCGCCAGTTCCACCTCGGGGCGGCAGGCCGGATAGGCCGAGCAGGTGCGGCCCTTGAGGACACCCGCAGCCGCCAGCAATTGGGCACCGTGGCAGACAGCCGCGACCGGCTTGTCAGCCTCGAAGAAATGCTTCACGGCGGCAAGCACATCCGCATTCAGCCGCAGATATTCCGGCGCGCGACCACCCGGAATGACCAGCGCGTCGTAATCCGCGACCATGATATCGGCAAAAGTTGCGTTGAGCGCGAAATTATGGCCGCGTTTTTCTGAATAGGTCTGGTCGCCCTCGAAATCATGGATCGCGGTCGCGATCGTCTGGCCAGCCTTCTTGCCGGGGCAGACGGCATGCACCGTGTGACCAACCGCAAGCAGCGTCTGGAACGGCACCATGGTCTCGTAGTCCTCGGCGAAATCGCCGGTGATCATCAAAATCTTCTTCGGCATGCTTGCTCCTCCCATTTCGAATGCCCGGGGCACCGTAACAGGAGGGGTGGAGAAGCGGGTATTATGGCTATACTACAGGGCCGATAAAGACGGGATCAGCGCGCTTTGGGCGGCTCCGGCCAGCGACGAACACCGCCGCCCCAATCCTCGAAGGCGTTGGAAAGCTTGAGAACGAGCAGATCCGCGTAACGCGGGCCGACGATCTGCAAGCCGATGGGCATCCCGGATTTCGAGAAGCCGCAATTGATCGAGGATGCCGGCTGTTCCGACATGTTCCAAGGGACGGTGAAGGCGATATGTTCGAAGGGTCGCTCGGGGTCGTTGGTGGGCGAGGCCCAGTCGGCCGGATAGGAGACGACGGGATTGACGGGTGAAATCACCACATCAACTGACTGCATCAACCGCCCGCAGGCTTTGCGCATTTCCATGGTCTGGTTGAAACCGAAAACGGCACGCGCGCCGGAAACATCAGCGCCCTTCTGCGCCCATTCGTGAATATAGGGAAGGATCGCCGCGCGTCGTTCGTCACTCAGCGCCGCCATATCGCCCCAGAATTTCGCCCGCCAGAAATCATCCAGCCCATCCAGCATGTCCCGAGACAGCACCGGCTCGACCGGGACCACGATGGCACCTGCATCTTCGAACAGCTTTGCGGACGCCAAAACAGCATCCCGCACCTCATCGTCCAGAGCCAAGCCGCAGCCGGCATCCAGCATCAGGCCGATCCTCAGGCCCTTTACGTCGATATCGAGGTCCATCCAGTTGATATCGTTGGGCGGCAGCGCGGTGCCGTCACGCCAGTCCGGGCGGGAAAGCGTGGCCATGGCATAGGCGGCGTCAACGACGGTGCGGGTCATCGGCCCGGCGCAGCGGCCTGTATAATAGGGATCGACGGGTATGCGGCCCTGGCTGGGCTTGAAGCCGAACAGCCCCGTCCACCCCGCCGGTAGCCGCACCGAGCCGCCAATATCCGTACCGATATGCAGCGTGCCGTAACCCGCAGCACCGGCAGAAGCCGCACCGGCACTGGAGCCGCCGGGGTTCTGTGTCGGGTCCCACGGGTTGCGGCTGAGCTTGTGGAAACTGGAAAGACCCGATGACAACATGCCGTAATCCGGGCAGGTGGTTTTGGCGTAAATGATGGCGCCGTCCTCGCGGCAGCGGGCCGCAACTGGCGCGTCTTCCAGAGCCGGCACCAGTTCCACCGCTTTGGTGCCAAGCGGAACTGGCTGGCCTTTGGTGGCGATCAGTTCCTTCAGCGACACCGGAATCCCATCGAGGGCCCCGAGCGTTTCACCTTTTTGCCAGCGCATCGTCGAGGCCAGCGCCTGCTTGCGGGCATCCTCGGGATCATAGGCGTAAAGCGCGTTCACCGTGGGCTCGAATGCGTCGATACGGGCCTCTACCGCCTGCCAATATTCCGATGGCGACAGCTTCTTTTGCCCGTAAAGCGCCAGGATTTCGAGCGTGTTGAGGTGTATGAGATCGGTCATAAGCTTCGTCTCGTCAGAAAACAGATAATATGGGCGATATCGGCTTGAAGCGGTCAGCTGGTATCGCGTGGGTCCAGCAGGTCGCGCAGGCCATCGCCAAGCAGATTGAGGCCGAAGACCGCGAGCGCAATGGCAAGGCCGGGCATGATGGCAAGCCAGGGTGCAGCACCTAGATAGGTCTGCGCATCGGCCAGCATCCGCCCCCAGGTGGCGGCCGGCGGAGGCATGCCGAGACCGAGGAATGAGAGTCCCGCTTCGGTGAGGATGGCAAGGCCGAGCTGGATGGTCACCTGCACGATGATCTGGTTGGAAATATTCGGCACGATATGAAACAGCGTGATCTTGGCGCGGTTCTGGCCGATGCTGGTGGCGGCGGTGACATATTCCCGCGACCATATCTGCAAGGCCGCACCCAGCGTCAGCCGCGCAAAGACCGGCACCATGAAGGTGGCAATGGCGATGATGGCGGTGAACCGCCCCGTACCGATGAACGCGCCGAGCATCATGGCCGACAAAATCGGCGGTACGGCGAAGATGATATCGCAGGCGCGCATCACCAGGGTTTCAGTGAAACCGCGCAGTGCCGCGACCGATACGCCAAGCGCCGTGCCAATGAGCGCGCCGATCGCAACGGCGGCGATGGAGGTGGAGAGCGAATTCCATGCCCCCGCCATCAGCATGGACAGCACATCGCGGCCAAAATGGTCGGTGCCAAGCCCGCCATAGGCAAAGGGCGATTTCAGCTTCTGGGCAATCTGTATCTTCGTCGGAGAAACCGGCGTCCAGACCAGCGAAAGCAGGGCAACCGCGACAAGAAAGAGAGTGACGGCGATGCCAAGGACGAAAGCGGGGCGGCGGCGGATCAGTCGCATCATCGTGCACCTGCCCGCAGTCTTGGATCGATAAAGAGATAGGCGATATCGACCAGAAAATTCATGACGATGACAAGCGCCGAGAAGAACAGCACGACGGACTGCATGACGACGATATCCCGCTGGGTCAACGCCTGATAGGCAAGCCGCCCGAGGCCCGGCAGGTTGAAGACATTCTCCACCAGCACTGCCCCGGCAATCAGGAAGGTGAATTGCAGGCCGATCATGGTGACAACGGGGATCATGGCGTTCGGCACCGCATGTCGCCACAGCGCTACCCGCTCGCTCAGCCCCTTGGCGCGGGCGGTGCGCACGAAATCCTCGTTCATTACCTCAAGTACTGCCGAGCGGCAGACGCGGGTGAGGACGCCTGCCTGCGACAGCGCAAGTGCAATGGCTGGAAGCACAAGCGCGATAAATCCGGCAGAAAAACTCGGACGCCAGCCGGGAAAACCGCCTGATGGCATCCAGCCGAGCGTGGTGGAAAAGACGATGATGAGCAGCAGCCCAACCCAGAAACCGGGAACGGCAATGCCGACATGGGAAAACAGCCCGGCTGCGAAATCCACCGGCCCGTTTCGGCTTCTCGCTGCCGCGACGCCGAGCGGAATGGCGATGGCGACCGATAGGCAGACCGCGAGCAGCGCAAGCGGCAGGGTGACGGCAAGCCGCTCGACAATAAGCCCCGCTACCGGCACGCCGTAGGTGTAGGATTGTCCGAGATCACCCCGGAATACGCCTGCAAGCCAGTGGATGTAACGCAATGGCAAGGGCTGATCGAGACCCATCTGCTTTTGCAGCGCGAGAAGCGTATCCGGGCTCGCCGACGTACCGAGCATGATGGCCGCCGGATCACCCGGCAACAGCCCCATGATGATGTAGATGATGAGCGACACCGCAAACAGCGTGACGATGAGGCTTGCAAGGCGCCGGACGAGAACGGCTAACATCTGGCATTCTTTCCTTGCGTTGTTTCGTTTCGGGATGTGGCGGATGGATTTATTGTCATCCCCGCACACTCTTCCCTCACCCCTGTGCTTGTCACTGGGATCCAGCCGAAGCGTGCCTGCGCGGCGGAAAGTTTCCTTTCAGCCCAACGACTTGGGCTGGCTGGATTTCTGTGACAGGCACGGGAATGAGGTGGTGGGTAGGAATGCGCCTCGCCGTTCACAACAAACGTCACTCTTCCCAATGCACATCCGTCAGCACATTGGACGGAATGGGTTCGTTTTCCCACAACCCCTTCAACTTCTTGTCCCAGACGCCGAGTTTCGGCATCACGAACAAGAACAGCGCCGGCACATCTTCGGCGAGGATTTTCTGGGCTTCGCCGTAAAGCTTTTCCTGCTCGGCCGCATCCGCCGTCTTTTCGACATTGGCGATGACCTCGTTGAAGGCAGGGTTCTTATAGTTGAAATAATAGGGATCACGGGAGTAGATATCGATATCCATCGGCTCAGCGTGGGCGACGATGGTCATGTCGTAATCCGCGCCCTTCAAAACATCCGCCACCCATTTTGCCGGAAATTCCGTGGTCTCGATGGTCATGGTGACACCGATTTCGGCCAACATCGCCTGGAGGATTTGCGAGGTCCGCTGGGCATAGGCCATTTGCGGGGCCTTGATCGTGAAGCTGAAACCGTCGGGGTAACCCGCTTCGGCAAGAAGCGCCTTTGCCTTGTCTATATCGTAAGAATGAACACCGGTCGTATCGATGTAACCGCGATCGTTCGGCGTGTAGTGGCTGCCGATGGCCGTGCCGTAACCCGACCATGCGCCTTCAATCACCGTGCCGCGGTCCACCGCCATCATCAGCGCCTGGCGCACGCGCTTGTCGTTGAAGGGTTTGCGGGCATTGTTCATGCCAGCCACGACCTTGAGTTCCGTATTGCCGACGAAGGTACCGAGACGCGCATCGCCGTCGAAGGACGTCATCAGTTCCGGCGCGCCGAATTCCGGGAAGGCATCGATATCGCCGGATTTCAGTGCCGCTGCCTGCGCCTGCGGATCGGAAACGAAGCGGAAGGTGGCCTTTTCAAGTTTCACCGCCACCGCCTTGTCCCAATACGCCGCGTTCTTCTCCAATTCCACCTTGTCGCCCTTGGCCCAGTTTGCGAACTTGAACGGGCCGGTGCCGATGGGCGTGGTACGGTTATTGTCAGCGCTCTTCGGCGCAACCATGACGGAGGCCGGCCAGCCGAGCCAGTAGATCAGGCTGCCCGCCGGCTGCTTCAGCTTCAGTACCAGCGTCGCGGCATCCGGCGTTTCTATGCTCTCGATGGCGGTGAAGAAGCGTTTTTGTGGGTTTACCGACGTTTCACCGCGCGCCCTGTCGAGCGAAAATTTCGCAACAGAGGAATCGAAGGCCTCGCCGTCGTGGAAAGTAACACCCTGGCGCAGCTTGAACGTATAGGTCTTGCCATCGGCTGAAATTTCCCAGCTTTCGGCAAGCTGCGGTTTCACCTTGCCGTCGTGGTCGATGGTGACGAGACCTTCGAATATGTTCTGCCAGCTGACCTGACCGATGGCGACGGGTGCCGCAATTGTCGGGTCGAGACCCGTCGGCTCCACTGTCATGCCCAGCGTCAAGGCGGTCTTTGGCGCGGCCGCGGCGTCCGTCATCGAAAGCGGCATCCAGAGCGCCGTCCCCAGTGCAAGCGCAAGCGCGGCGCGCCGCGTAACTTTCAGCGGCTGCGAAAAATAAGTGCGTGGCATCATTGTCCCCTGTCTGGCGGCCGAGGCATTTTTGCCTTTCGAAGACCGCCCGTTGCAAAAAGAGTGTCATGTTGCAGGCGCACACACAATCGTGATTTTTGTGTGCTCCGTGTAGCTGAAATGGCTACACGGAAATACGGATGGAAATCAACCGGGATGGACAATTCTCCAGGCTGACGAATTCCCCTACCCCGCTGTCGCCTCGCGCATGAAACGCTCGATGAAATCGGCAAGCTTGGAGGCGGCGAAGGATAGTTGCCGGTCGGGCGCCACGCAGAGATCGATCTGGGTGTGGATGCCCTTCTTGCCGGAAAGCGGAACAGCAACCATCTGGCCGCTGCGGATTTCACGCGCTACCGACAAGGCAGGCAACAGCGTGGCCGCCGCATGGCCCAGAACAAGTTCCTTCAGCATTTCCAGCGAACTGGTGATAAAGACGGGATCAAGCTCGATACCGGCATCGGCAAACAGCGTATCGAAGGCCTGACGCGCCGCGAAACTCTTGTCCGGCAGGGCAAGCGGCAGGCTGGCCAGTTCCTTCAGCGAGACTTCCGCCTGCGCGGCAAGCGCATGGCCGGTCGGAAAGATAGCATCGTAACTGATACGGGTGCGCGAGCGCACTTTCACGCCGGAGACCTTGGGCGCAAAAAGGCTGACGACCAGATCCGCTTCGGCTGCACCCAGTGCTTCCATCGCCTGGCGCGCGCTGGTGATGTGCACCTCGAAGCGCAACTGCGGATATTTGAGGCTGAACTGCGCCAGCACCGGCGCCAGAAGGTTCGCAACCGTCGCGCCATTGGCATAAACGGTGACCCGGCCGCGCTGAAGCCCCTTCAGGTCATCGATCAGCTGGTGCACATGATCGAGTTCGCGCAGCGTCTTGCCGGCGCGGGCAGCCAGCAATTCCCCCGCCGCCGTCAGCTTCACGCCCCGGCTGGAACGCTCCACCAAAGGCGAGCCAAAATAATATTCGAGGTTCTCGATCTGGCGGCTGACTGCCGTCGGCGCGACATTCAGGTTTTCGGCAGCGGCGCGCATGGAATTGGTGCGGACAAGTTCGTCGAAATACATCAATGCGCGCAATTGCATGGTCGGGATACCCTGTTTTGGCCGACACTGTCCGTCATGCCGGGCTTGACCCGACTATAGCGGCAGCTCAAGCGCGCTTGAAGCCCTCGCTCGCCACCAGCAGCTGCCTGGTATAATCCGCAGTAAACTCGCGGCTTTCCAGCGCTTCCGCCTCCAGCATTTCCACCACCTTGCCGCTTTTCATCACCGCAAGGCGATCGCACATGTGGCTGATGACGCCGAGATCGTGGCTGACCATAACGAAGGTGAGGTTGCGGTCCTTGCGGGCCTGTTCCAGCAGATTGAGGATTTCCGCCTGGATGGACGCGTCGAGCGCCGAGGTCGGCTCATCCAGTAGCAGAATCTTCGGCTCGACGATCAGCGCGCGGGCAATGGCGATACGCTGCCGCTGACCGCCGGAAAGCTGGTGCGAATAGCGGAAGCGGAAACCGGTGCCGAGACCCACCTCATCAAGCGCGCGCGCGATCCGATGCTCGCGATTGTCGAGACCATGGATGACGAGTGGTTCCAGCAGCAGCGCATCCACTGTCTGGCGGGGGTGCAGGGAACCGTAAGGGTCCTGAAACACCATCTGCACATCGCTATAGAAGCTCTTGTCGCGGTGCTTGCTCGAATAGGAGCGACCGGCCACCATCAACGAGCCTTCGTCGAAATGGTTGAGGCCGGCAATCGCCCGAAGCAGCGTCGACTTGCCGGAACCGGACTCGCCGACGATACCGAAGGACTCACCCTCGGCCACATCGATGCTGACGCTGTCGAGCGCGATATATCCGTCGAAATCGACCACCATGTCTTTGATAGAAAGAACCGTGCTCATGCGCGCCACTCCGCCTTGCGTTCCAGAACCGGCAGCGGATGCCGGTGGCCGCCAATTTCCGGCAGGCAGTTCAAAAGACCCTGCGTATAGGGATGCTTCGCCTCTTTAAGATTGGCAGAAGACAGCTCCTCAACGACCTTGCCCGCATACATGACGAGAACGCGGTCGCAGAAAGACGACACCAGCCTCAGATCGTGGCTGACGAAAATCAGCCCCATGCCGCGGTCGCGAACCAGCTTGTCGAGAATATCGAGCACTTCGAGCTGGACCGTCACGTCGAGCGCGGAAGTCGGCTCATCGGCGATCAGAAGTTCCGGGCCGCATACCAGCATCATGGCAATCATGACGCGTTGGCCCATTCCGCCGGAAACCTCGTGCGGGTAAAGATCGAACACGCGCTCGGGATCGCGGATCTGCACCGCCTCCAGCATGGCGAGCGTGCGTTGGCGCGCCTCGCCGGAACCGATGCTTTCATGGGTACGCAGCGTTTCCATGATCTGGCGGCCGATGGGCATGACCGGGTTCAACGAATATTTCGGGTCCTGCAGGATCATGGCCAGGCGCTTGCCGCGCATGAGCCGCCGCTCCTTTGCCGAAGCACCGAGAAGATCGACATCTCCGAAGCGCAACACATCGGCCTCGATGCGCGCACTTTTCGGGGTCAGCCCCATAATGGCGCGGCCGGTCTGCGATTTGCCGGAGCCGGACTCGCCGACGATGCCAAGGCGTTCGCGTCCCAGTGTGAACGAGACGCCACGCACCGCCTCCACCAGCCCGGTGCGGGTGGGGAAGGAAACGCGCAGGTTCTCGACGGTCAGAAGCGGCGCGCTCATTGGTTCGCCTCCTTGGGGTCCAGCGCATCGCGCAGGCCATCGCCCAGAAGGTTGAAACCGAGGCTGACGATCAGGATCGCAATACCCGGCATGGCGGCAACCCACCATTGATCGAGAATGAAGCGGCGTCCGGAAGCAATCATCGCGCCCCATTCCGGCAGCGGCGGCTGTGCACCGAGGCCAAGGAAGCCGAGACCGGCTGCTGTGAGGATGATGCCCGCCATATCGAGCGTGACACGCACGATGAGCGACGACATGCAAAGCGGCATGACGTGTTTCAGAACGATGCGGAACGGCGACGCGCCCATGAGCTTGACCGCCGCGATGAAATCGGAATTGCGGAAGGTCATGGTTTCGGCGCGCGCGATGCGCGCATAAGGCGGCCATGAGGTGACCGCGATGGCGAGCACCGCGTTTTCAATGCCCGGTCCAAGTGCGGCCACCAGCGCAAGCGCCAGAACCAGCTTCGGAAAGGCCAGAAAGATATCGGTGATGCGCATCAGAACGGCATCCACCCAGCCGCCGGCATAACCCGAAACGGTGCCGACGATGAGTCCGATGGGTGCGGCGATGATGGCCACCAGAAGCACGACGAACAGGGTCAGCCGCGAACCGTGGATGAGGCGCGAGAGAATATCACGCCCCTGATCGTCAGTGCCGAGCAGGTAACCTTCTGTCCCCGGAGGCAGAAGCCGGGCATTGCGCAGATCGCCCTGCACCGGATCGTGTGGTGCAAGCACATTGGCGAACAGTGCGACAAGCAGCAGCGCAATGATGATGCCGAGGCCAAGCAGCGCCAGCCGGTTTTCCGAAAAGCGCCGCCAGATGACATAGGCACGGCCTAGCCGTGCCTGCCTGCGCGAGGCAGGCCGGTCGGAGAGCAGCCATTCGCGGCTGTAGGGTTTGAGTGTATCGGTCGAAATCGTCATCGGCTGCGCGTCCTTGGGTCGAGCGTCCGGTAAAGCAGATCGGAGAAGAGATTGATGCCGACGAAGATGGCGCCGATCACGATCGTGCCGCCAAGAACGGCATTCATATCCGCATTCTGCAGGGAATTGGTGATGTAGAGGCCGAGCCCCGGCCACGCGAAGATGGTTTCGGTCAGCACCGAACCCTCCAGCAGACCGGCGTAAGATAGCGCAATCACGGTCACCAGCGGCACGGCGGCGTTGCGCAGAGCGTGAAACCAGATGATGCGCGTTTCAGAAAGCCCCTTGGCGCGCGCCGCAACGATATATTCCTGGGCGAGCTCATTCAGCATGAACGAACGCGTCATGCGGCTGATATAGGCCAGCGAAAAATAGCCGAGCAGCGAGGCGGGCAGGATGATGTGGCGGAACAGATCCCACAATACGTCCCATTGCCGTTGCCAGATCGCGTCGATCAGGAAGAAACCCGTGACCGGCGTAAAGGTGAATTCGTAGACGATATCCATCCGGCCGGGATAGGCGACCCATTGCAACCGGGCGTAAAACACCAGCAGCGCCAGGAGGCCAAGCCAGAAAATCGGCACGGAATAGCCGATAAGGCCGATGACGCGCACGACCTGGTCGGCAAAGCTGCCGCGCTTGACCGCGGCAAGCACGCCGAGCGGAATGCCAAAAACGGCGCCGATGATGGTGCCGAGCGTGGCAAGCTCTATGGTTGCCGGGAAAACCCGCTTGATATCCTCCATCACCGGGTTGGTGGTGAGGACTGAGATGCCGAAATCACCCGACAGCGCCTGCTTCAGATAGATGAAGAACTGCTGCCAGAGCGGCAGGTTGAGGCCGAGCTGCTCACGCACGCGCTCGACCACATGCGCAGGCGCGCGGTCGCCGACGATCGCCAGTGCGGGATCGATCGGCACAACGCGGCCAATGAAAAATGTGACCGCCATCAGCCCCAGAAAGGTGGTGATGACGGTGACGGCGAAGCCGAGAATGGCCTTCGCGCGGGCGTTGGCACGGCGTTTGCCCTGCCTCGCCCGGCTATTTGCTTCAACGATGCTCAAGAGACCGATCCTTCCGGATCATTCCTTGGAGATCGTATAGACATAGTTGGTGTCGAAGCTCGGTCCGAGCTTCAGGCCCTTGAGCTTCGCGGAGTATCCCGCCACTTCCGTCTGCTGGAAGATGATGACGAACGGGCCTTTTTCGAGAACTTCCTTCTGGAGGTTCTGATAGATGGCGGCGCGCTTGGCATTATCCTTTTCCAGAAGTGCCGACTGCGTTTCCTTCGTCAACTCCGGAACGTCCCAGGCGTTACGCCAGGCAAGCGTCTTGTTCTTGCCTTCTTCGGAGTTGTCGTAGTTGATCGTGAAGGTCTCGGCATTCGAGTTCGGGTCGAAATAGTCCGAACCCCACTGGCCGATGTAGATATCGTGCGTGCGGGCGCGATACTTGGTAAGCGTCTGCTTGCCGTCGCCGGGAATGATTTCCAGCTTGATGCCAGCCTGCGCCAGCGTCTGCTGTACGCTTTCGGCAATGCCGGTCACCGGCTGCGTGTTGCGCACATCCATGGTCACGGTGAAGCCGTCCTTCAGACCAGCCTTCGCCAGCAGTTCCTTGGCCTTGGCGACGTCGAGCTTGTATGGGTTCTCGTCAAGCGCGCCGAGCTGGCCCTTTGGCAGGAAGGTCTGGTGGATTTCGCCGATGCCCTTGATGATCGTCGCGCCGATCGCGTCGTAGTCGACGAGATATTTAAAGGCCTCAACGACCTCAGGCTTCTTCAGGTTCTCGTTCTTCTGGTTGAGGCTGAAGTAATAAACGGTGCCCTTGGGCGCGGAGGTGACGGCAAGGCCTTCCTTCTTGGAAACGGCTTCCATATCACCCGGCTCGAGGTTGCGGGCAACGTCGATATCACCGTTTTCAAGCGCCAGGCGCTGGCCGGAGCTTTCCTTCATGTGACGATAGACCACGCGCTTCAACTTCGGCTTCTCACCGTAATAGTTGGGGTTGGCCTCCAGAATGACGGCTTCGTTGGCCTTCCAGCCAAGGATCTTGTAGGGGCCGGAACCGGCATAACCTGTTTTCAGGAACGCATTGCCGAAATCGGTGTCGTATTTGTAATCGGCGCTCGGCGTGACGGGCTTGGCCTTTTCGGTCACCAGCTTCTTGTCGACAACTGCGGCAACGGTCGCGGTCAGAACGTTCAGCACGAAGCTCGGTGCGTAGGGCTTGTCGACCGTCAGTACGAAGGTGTTGGCATCCGTCGCTTTCGCCTTCTCAGTGACGTTGTCGCCCTTGAGACCGAACTGCGTCAGAAGGAATGCTGGCGACTTGTCGAGCTTGATGGCACGTTCAAAGGAAAAGGCAACATCATCTGCCGTCACCGGATTGCCGGAGGCGAATTTCAGGCCGGTCTTCAGCTTGAAGGTATAGGTGAGACCGTCTTCAGAGGTCGTCCAGCTCTCGGCCAGATCGCCGATCACCTTGGAGGTGTCGTTGAGATCGATGGAAACCAGCTTGCTGTAGGTGTTGCCAGTAACTTCAGCTGCCGAAAGCTCGAATGCCTCACCCGGATCGAGCGTGATGATGTCGTCGATGGCGAAACCTTCAACCAGCGTATCGGCCGGCGTGGCGGCAAAAGCGTGCGGCGCAGACAGCATCATCAGCGACAGAGCAGCGCTGGTGCTGAGGATACGCATGGACTTGTTGAGCGATTTGATCATAGGATCTCCCCTTTTGTTATGAGATTGATTTAGTTCGCTTTTATTTGCCTTCAGGCCGGCTCGTGCCAGGCCTGGGATAGGACGCGCAGCCAGTTTTCCCGGCATATTTTAGCAAGTTCTCCATCACCGTAGCCCGCCGATTTCAGCGCCGCAACCAGATTGTGGTTGCCGCTGGCATCGGCAACGCCAACGGGTACCGTCGCGCCGTCGAAATCCGATCCGAGCGCCACGCAATCGACGCCCATACGCTCAACCATGTAGTCGATGTGGCGCACCATGTCGGAAAGCGGCGTGTCGGCAATGTCGCGCGCATCCGCCCGCAACATGGTGACCGCGTAGTTGAGACCCACCAGACCGCCGCTCTCCTTGATGGCATCCATCTGCCGGTCAGTAAGATTGCGGGCGACGGGGGTGAGCGCATGTGCGTTGGAATGGCTGGCGATCAAAGGCTGGTTCGTGGTCTTCGCCACATCCCAGAAGCCCTTTTCGGTGATGTGGGCGAGATCGATGAGAATGCCGAGCCGGTTGCACTCCTTGACCAGCGCAAAACCGGCATCGGTAAGGCCGGGCGCGGTATCGGGCGACATTGGATAGGAGAAGGGAACGCCGTGACCGAAAATATTGTGCCGGCTCCAGACCGGACCGAGCGAACGCAGGCCGGCGGCATAAAAAACCTCAAGCGCATCGAGATCGGCACCGATCGCCTCACAGCCTTCCATGTGCAGCACGGCCGCGAAAATATCCTCGGCAAAGGCCTTGCGGATATCGGCCGTCGAGCGGCAAAGGCGCCAGGCGCCGGCACGGTCAAGCCTGAGCGCGATCGCAGCCTTTTCCATCGCAATATCGAGCGAGGGCTGGCGTTCGAGCGGCGCCGCAAGCGGTGTATCGTAATGACCCTGCGCGTCCGGCTCCTGCAGGACCAGATCGCCGGAGGGAATGTAGATGGCGCAGATGCCGCCGCCGAGACCGCCTGCACGTGCACGCGGACCGTCGATATGGCCTTCGCGGGTACCGTTCTTGAATTCAGCCACCGGATCGCCACCGGCCTTGCTGTTGCGCCACAACCGAAGCAGCACATCATTATGACCGTCGAACACTGCATGCATGTCAAGAAATTCCAGTAAGCGGCAAAACCAAAGGGGGCGGGCAGACGCCGGAATAACACCGCGCGAGAGCAAACCGGCGCATTTTTCGCCGACTGCTATAGTCTGTCAGAAACGATCTTAGGACGATCTCTCACGGCTCCGCAAGACGCAAATTAGGCAACGATGAAATTATCACCACTTGCCTTTTGCCGGGAATTGCGCAACGTCAAGCCTGCCAGCCGCCTACGGCTTTTTTCAGCAGCGGCGTCGCGAAAACACCCCTCACCCGCTCCGGCCATTCCGGCCCGAAAGCAGCGATTTTTTGCACCCAGCGATCCGATTGCAGCATGGCAGCGCCGATTGCCACCGGCTTGATGCCGGATGAGGCGAGAAGCGAAAGACCTGAAATGATGGAACTGCCGCTGGAGATGACATCGTCCACCAGCGCCACCCGCCTGCCCTCGATGAGTGGCAACATGCGCGGATCGATGTAAAGCCGTTTTTCCTGCTTGGTGGTGATGGAGGACATCGGCACCGACAATTCCTCCAGATACCAGAATTTGCGCGAAGTGCCGAGCGGCACATATCGTGAATGGCCGAGGTGACGGGCAACGGCTGCGGCAAGCGTGAGCCCCAGAGTCGGCAGGCCGATCACGACATCTGGCTTGAGGGGGCGAAGCTTTTCCGCCAGGTCGGCGGCCAGCACTTCCAGCACGTCAAAAGAGGCCTGATTGACGATGAGCGAGGCGAGCGCATGTTCGCCATCCGCCAAGGGCCGGATCGGCAGGCAGATCTGCCGCCCGTCATCCAGCTCCGCCGGAAAGAAAGCCGAATGCGGGCCTGTCGTATCGAATGAACGGGGCGGAAGAACATCCTGCCAGAACTCATGCGGCGCGGCGGGGGATGATGCGGCGGGCGATGCGGATTGCGGCATCGGTTTTCCTTTCAGAAGCGGGACGGCAAAAGCGGAAGTGATTTTCATCCGCGCCATCCCCGTTCGGCATATCAGGCATTTCGACAACCGCAGGCATGCGGCGGGTTCATTTCATTGGGTTTTTCAGCTAGAAGGAAACAAAGCAACAGGCATTCGGACAAGCCCACCTATGGCGTGGGTTTTCCCCATATTCAAGGACAAGCTACCCATGAGACTGCTGGACCGCATCGGCGAGGACCTGCCATTCCTGACGGAGCTTCGCCACGACCTCCACGCCCATCCGGAACTGGGCTTTGAAGAGGAGAGAACCAGCGCCATCGTCGCCGATCTTCTCGAACGGGCGGGAGTGAAGGTGCATCGCGGCTTGGGCGGCACCGGCGTGGTCGGCACGCTGCAGGTGGGCAACGGCACCCGCAGCATCGGTCTTCGCGCCGACATGGATGCGCTGGCCATGCCGGAAATTCCCGACCGGCCCTATAAATCGAAGTTCCCCGGCAAGATGCATGCCTGCGGCCATGACGGCCACACCGCCATGCTGCTGGGCGCTGCGCGTTATCTCGCCAGTACCCGCGATTTTTCCGGCACCGTCCATTTCATCTTCCAGCCGGCCGAGGAAGGCCGTGGCGGCGCCAAGAAAATGGTTGAGGACGGGCTTTTCGACCTGTTTCCCTGCGATGCAGTTTATGGCCTGCACAACATGCCGGGGCTTGGCATTGACGAAATGGCCGTGGTGGAAGGACCGCAGCTTGCCTCTTCCGATAGCTGGCGCGTCACCTTCAGGGGCATTGGCACCCACGGCGCCAAGCCGCATCTCGGCCGCGATCCGGTAACGGCGGCGGGCACCTTCCTCGCTTCGCTGCAAAGCATCGTCGGCCGCGTCGTCGATCCGCTGCAACCTGCCGTCGTCAGCGCCTGCTCGGTGCAGGCGGGTGACCCCAAGGCGCTCAACGTCATTCCCGATATCGTCGAAATCGGCGGCACCGCACGCGCCTACGCGCCTGAGGTGCGCAGCCAGCTTGAAACGGAAATCGGCAGGCTCGCCAAGGGTACGGCGGCGATGTTCGGCATCGAGGCAAGCTATGAATTCATCCGCCGCATTCCGCCCGTCATCAACGATGCCGATGCGACGAAACGGGCGCTGCGAGCCGCCAAGACCGTCTTCGGCAACAAATCCCGCACCGCCTTCCCGCCCTCGACCGCCGGCGACGACTTCGCCTTTTTCGCGGGCGAAGCCCCCGGCTGCTACGTCTGGCTCGGCAACGGCCCGGCGGTGGATGGCGCGCTGCACCACAACACCTCCTACGACTTCAACGACGCGGCAATCGTTCCCGGCGTCGCTTTCTGGGCAACACTGGTGGAGCAGGAACTGGCGGCGGAATAAGGCCGAAAGCCACTTTTTGCATTCCCAAATCTGAAAAGCCGGGCAGCGGCAGACGCGCTGCCCGGCTTTCTCGCTCAGATATTCCGGCGGTTCAACAAATATAGCGCCGTCAGGACAAGGCAGGCCATGATCGATGAATAGGCGATCACCGGCCATGCCGCATCACCCGGCAGAATGACGACAGCCAAGGTGCCCGCTATTCCCACAAACAGACTTTGAATGCAGAAATAGAAGGCGACGGCTGTTCCAGCCATGTGCCCGAACTCCTCCAGCGCGCCATTGGCGGTGACTGAAACCGTAAAAACGATTCCGACCGCCATGACCCACATCGGTACGATAAACGTCAAAAATGACGGAACCGCCCCGACTTCACCTGCAGTGAACAGAAACGCCCCCACCAACAACAGGGCCATGCCCCTCACGAGACTGCCCTGCACACCCCATCTGGCAACGAAAAACTTCGCAAAACGGGTGGTAACGATCATTGCGATTGCGACGGTTGCAAAAGCCAGGCTGAACTCCACCTCGGAGAGACCTGCCCTGCCGATCATGACGAGCGGAGCGGTGGAGAAGAATACGAAAAACGTTCCCATGGCAGTGCTGAACCCAAGCGTATAGGTCCAGAAGCGACCACTGCCCAACATGCGCAAAGGCGATGGGCGTGACATCGTTGCCGTCGCCGGTCGGGTTTCGCTCCAGTTCATCCCTGCGGCAACCGTCGCAATGAAAGCTGCCGCGCCCAGGGTGACGAAGATGGCACGCCAGCCGAATTCATTGGCGATGACCGCCCCGACAATCGGACCGAGTGCCGGGACGAATGCGAGAATGGAGCTGAACGTTCCGTATATCGTCGTTGCTTCTGGACGATCCGCATAGACGTCGCGAACGGTGGCGAAAGTGGCGACCAATGCCGCCGCCGCTCCAGCCGACTGAAGGAACCGGAAAACGATAAAGGCGCTCGCCGTTGTCACAGCTGCGAGGCAGAACGAGGCCACGACGAACAGCAGGGCACCGCCGATCAAGACGGGCCGGCGGCCGATGCGGTCGGAGATGGGGCCAAACACGATTTGCCCAAGGCCGAGCATCACCATGTAAACGGTGAGCGTGAGTTGAACCACCACCGGTGTCGTGCCGAGGGCTTCCGGCATGATGGGGACGACCGGCAGGTAAATATCCATGGCCAGCGAGGCGAGAATATCAAAGGGAGCCATGAGCAGCATTGCTGCCAACAGCGATCTCCCCCAAACGGGAGTTGGAATAGACATTAGAATTGATCCGCTCAAATGAGGACATTTGGCGGCGTCTGCCCGAAGAAACAGGGATCGTTCGACAGAACGCCGCAACAACGAAATATCGTCGTTGCGGCTTACTTATCTGATGACTTCGAGGCACCCATGTTCAACATCCATATAGAGCGACAGGTAAACAGGGGTTGGATTTAGCAATATGCCGGCTTTTTGGCAACGCTCGACCCTGGTTTACCCCACCACCGCAATCACCGGGCTTTCCATCACCCGTCCCGTCAACACATCGGCAATGCCCATATCCGTCTGGTGCGGGCCGATATTGCAGGCGAGCGTGGCGCCGAAGCAGGCCTTGAAGACGAGATAGGGCGGCTGCCACTCCACCACCTTGCCGACAGCGGTGCGTAATTCCTCTAAAGCCTGTGCCACGTCTTCAAGCGGCGCATCGGAAACGAGGCCTGAGAGCGGCAGGGGTAAAAGCGCGGTCACCTTACCCTCAGAGGCGACAGCCATGCCGCCGCCTGTCGCAATCACCGCATTGGCGGCCAGCGCCATGTCTTCGGGATTACCGCCGAAGACAGTGAGGTTGTGGCTGTCATGCGAGACGGTGGTGGCGAAGGCGCCGTTCCAGCGTCCCCAGCCGGTAAGGAAGCCGGTCCTGGTAACTGGCTCGGCTTTGCCGTGGCGGTGGGTGACGGAAATCATCGTGGCGCCTTCGGGGGGAACGACGAAACCATCCTTCACCTCGGCTTCCACCTCGCCCCATTGCGTGAAGCGTGGGCGGTCGATGGTGGCAAGGCGCACCCTTGCGCCCTCGCAGGCAACCCGGAAATCATCGGCTGCGCGCAGCGGCAGCTTCATCGAGCCTTCGAGCGCCGCCGCATCGCAGGCTGGAATGTCGACGAGCATATGCCCGGCTTCCGCAACCGCCCTGCCACCGGCCAAGACATGACGGGGTGAAAAACCACTCAAATCCTCGAAAACGACGATATCGGCACGGCGACCGGCGGCGATGAGGCCGAGATCGGCACGGCCAAGCCTTTGCGCAGCATTCAGTGTTGCGGCGCGCAGCGCCCATTCCGGCTTCAGGCCATAACGGACAAGGCGGCGCACCACATCATCCAGCCCGCCGCCCCGCAACAGATCGTCCGGGAAAACATCGTCAGTGCAGAGCGTCAGCGTCTGCGGCAGGTGGCCGAGCGCATTCAGCGCCTCCACAAATTCCGGCAGCAGATGATCGTGCGAGCCGCGCAGCTCGATGGTCAACCCCGCCCGAAGCTTCGCCATCAAGTCTTCAGCCGAGACCAGCTCGTGATCGGAAGAAACGCCTGCCACCATGAAGGCGTTGAGATCGGCGTCCTTCAGGCCGCGCGCATGGCCACAGATCAGCTTTTCCGAGACAAGACCGGCCTGTACGATGCCGCTCATGCGCGGATCGCGTTCGATGACGCCGCGCATGTTCATGATTTCCGCAACCCCGCCAATCTGCGGCCATGACAGGATATCAGCGAGAATTCCGGCATCGAAATCAGCGCCGCCGCGCTCCAGCCCCGGTGCTGATGGCACTGAGGAGGGTGCAAGCAGAATGGCGCGCAGCGGCAGGTTTTCGATGGATTTCGCCGCCCAGCGCACCCCTTCGACACCATGGACATTGCCGAATTCATGCGGGTCCCAGACGATAGTCGTGACGCCGCGGGCAACCACTGCTGCCGCATAGGCAGCGGGCGTTATCATCGAGCTTTCGATGTGCATATGCGTGTCGATCAGGCCGGGCGAGACAAAGGCGCCCGACGCGTCGACGAGCTGCGCAGCATCGCTGCGGCTTGCCGGTTCGTGAACGCTGGCGATTAGCGGACCGACAATGCCGATATCAGCGGCGCGAATCTCCCCCGTCACCACATCCACCAGCGTTCCGCCGGTAATGAGAACATCGAAAGCCGCATCGCCGCGCGCAGCGGCAACCGCGCGGGCGCGCAGCGCATCGTCGTTAAGATCGACCGGCTCGCGTATCGGGGATTGTGCACTCATCGGGCAGCCTCGCGGCGCAACGCCTCGAGAACCGCAGCCTTTGCCGCTTCGGCATTCACGGTGTCGGCGAAATGCGCGTTGAAGGCGGCAACCTTGTCGGCACGCGGCTCAACCACCGTTCGCCCGCGCGTTAGCGCCGCGTGAAGCTCGACATCGATCCGCGTATGGCGCCAGCCAAGCAGCTCGGAGGTGAAGCCGACAGCGGCAACGGGATCGTAAAGCGCCATGGCCGGTCTGCCGCGTCTCGTGGCGATGCCGATGAAACCTTCCAACAGGTCGGCAATCAGGCCGGCGTTTTTGCCGCCAGCATTTCGGATCGGCAGCACATCGGCTGGCGAGGCGGTGACCTTGCGGCAGGCGTCCAGATCGACCATGCGCAGCGGCAGGTCATGGGAAAGCACGATGGCCAGCGCTTCCGGATCGGCAAAGGCGTTGAATTCGGCAGATGCGGTGTGGTTGCCGCTCGTCACGCCGCCACCCATCCAGGTCAGATCGGAAATTTTCGCGGCAAGATCGGGCCGGGCAAGGCAAAGGGCGGCGATATTGGTAAGCGGGCCGAGCGCGAGGATACGCTTTTCGCCTGCCCCCTCAAGCCAGCCGCACAGCGCAGTGAAAGCGTCGCTTTGCGGCAAAGCGGGGGCATCCGGCAGGCTACGGCCGACGGTCGGAATGCCGCTGTCACCCAGAATGCATTGTGCGGTTTCGAGCGCGCCAAGGACGGGTTTGGCACGGCCCTGATGGAGCGGCATGGACCAGCCGAAGGCGGCGACCGCGCCTGCGGCGTTGCTGCAGACAACATCCAGCGTCGCATTGCCGAAGACCAGCGAAATGCCGTCTATGGCAAGGCCTGCCGATTGCACCACCATGATGGCGGCGATATCGTCAAAGCCCATATCAGTATCGATCCACACACCCATGATCAGCCAAACACCTTGAGGCTTGCCGCCTTTTCGACCGGAAGGTCGAAGGCGAGCGTATCACCGATCGTATGGGCGGTCAGCGCAGCGTCGGTCTCCGCCTTGATGGGACCAAGCAGCGTATCCAGCAGGTACTCACGGGTATTTCCGGCAAAGGATGTGCCGCGCACGGTTCCCTGGAAAGGACCTGAACCAAGGGTGACCATGCGCGGCCGCCAGGCCAGTCCAGATGCTGAAGGGACTGGTCCGGTAAGCGGTGTTGTGCCGTTTTCGGTTTTCAACGCGCCGCCTTCCAGCGCGAAGATATTTTCAAAGCCGACGAAATCCGCCACGAAGGCGGAAACCGGCGCATTATAGATCTCTTCCGGCGTACCGATCTGCTCAATCTTGCCGCCCTTCATGACGACAATACGGTCGGCCAGTGCGAGCGCCTCGATCTGGTCATGGGTGACGAAGATCATCGTCACACCGGTTTCCTTCTGCACGCGCTGCAATTCGGTGCGCATTTCAAGCCTGAGGCGCGCATCAAGGTTGGAGAGCGGTTCATCGAGCAGCAGCACCTTCGGCTCCATGACCATGGAGCGCGCCAGCGCCACGCGCTGCTGCTGGCCGCCGGAAAGCTCGGCCGGCTTGCGCGATGCGAAGTTCGATAATCCCACGGACTTCAGGCCGGAGGCGACCTTGTCATCAAGCGCCTTGCCGTTCATGCCCTTGAGTTTGAGGCCGAAGGCCACGTTTTCGTAAACCGTCAGGTGCGGAAACAGCGCATAGGACTGAAACACCAGCCCGACAGCGCGCTTGTTGGCGGCGACGCGGGTGATATCGGCGCCGTCGAGATCGATGCGCCCGCCCGCCACCGGCATCAGCCCGGCAATGGCGCGCATCGTGGTGGTCTTGCCACAGCCGGAAGGACCGAGCAGCGCGAGAAGTTCACCCTTGCGGATATCGAGGTCGAGATCCTTGACGGCGATGCTGTTGCCGTAGGCGAGCGAGACTTTTTGAAGCGAAAGGTAATTTGCGTCAGACATAACGGGAGAACCCCAGAAAACGTTCGGCCAGGAAGACGATGCCGATGGAAAGGAAGGCGAGCAGCGATGAGAGTGCAGCGACAGACGGATCGAAGACGATTTCCATGTAGCCCAGCATGTCGATGGGCAACGTGCGCACGCCCGGACCCGACAGGAACAGCGACACGGGCACCTGATTGAAACTCGTCACGAAACCGAGGATGAAGGCCGACAGGATACCACCGCGAATATTGGGCAGCACCACACGGAAAAATGCGCCAAACCGCGACGAGCCGAGCAGCACCGCCGCCTCCTCGATATCCGAACGCAGATTGTTGAGGCTGGCCGAAACCACCCGTACCGCATAGGGCAGGATGAGCGCCGTGTGCGCGAGAAACAGGGCAAGCGTGATGCCGATGCCGAAGGGCACGACGAAATAGCGCAACAGCGCCAGACCGACGATGATACCCGGCACGATGATCGGCGCCGAAACGATCGTGCGCACGGTTTCCGCAAAGGGCAGCTTGTAGCGCGACATGGCGTAGGAAGCGGGAATACCGAGGACGAGCGCCGTGAATGTGCCGCCGATGGCAAGGAACATCGACATCGCGAAGCTTTCGCGGAAACTTTCGACGGTGAAGACCTTCGCGATCCATTTCAGTGAAAAGCCCTGCGGCGGAAAGGCGAGCGTGTCGCCGGCCGAAAACGAGGCCGCAACGATGATGAGGAACGGCCCGATCAGGAAGCCGACAACGAGCAGGAGCGTGAGCGGAATGAAGAGCTGCCGGGTCATTTCTTGTTCCTTGCGGTGGCGATGCGCTTCAGCAGGATATTGGCGGCAAAGCTCATGACGATCAGGATGAAGGCGATGACGCTGGCGGCGACGAAATTGTTGGAGACCGTCACCTGCTGATAGAGCAGGGTTTCCAGCATCAGCACCTTGGAGCCGCCGAGAATGGCCGGCGTGATATAGGCCGTGAGCGAACCGGTGAAGACCAGCGTGCCGCCGACAACAAGCCCCTCCTTGGTGAGCGGCAGGATGACCTTCCAGAACACCTGCAGCCAGTTTGCGCCGAGAACGCGGGCGGCTGCGATCGTATCCTTGGGCATATTCTCCAGCGCACTGATGAGGGAAATGATCATCAATGGCAGGAACAATTGCAGAAGGCCGATGAAAACAGCCGTTTCGGAAAACAGTAAACGGATCGGCGCATCGCTCAGTCCTACCGCCTGAAGCGCCTGGTTGACGATGCCGGTTCTGCCGAGAATGACGATCCAGGCATAGGTTCGGGCAACCGGCGAGATCATCAGCGGCAAGACGACCAGATTGACGACATGTCCTTTCGCGCCCTGCGACAGATTGACGATGGCGAAAGCCGCCGCATAACCCACCACCGCAGATACAATGGTGACGAGCGCGCCAAGCTTCAGGGTGCGCAGGAAAACCGCCCTGTTCAGCGGATCGGAGAAGAAATCGGCGTAAGCGGACAATGTCCAGCCGTCAGTGGTGTGAAAGCCCTCCGACAGAAGCATGAAGACCGGCACAAGAAAGACCGCCGCCGCGAAAATAGCGGCGGGCAATGCAAGCGCCAGCGCTTCGGCCCGGTTCTGAAACATCGCTTTATTCCCTGAACGGCCTGCGGCCGATTGTTACTGCAAGCGGTCATGGCCAGCTTGCGGAATTGAGAGGTGGAAAAGCGGTCAGGGGACGACCAAACCGCTTTTCCGGGAATGGAGCCGCCCTTTCGGACGTTTTAAATGCCCCATTCCAAACCTTGATAAGGACTTACTGGCCGACCTTGGCGTTCCACTCCGACAGCCACTTGTCACGGTTGTCGAGCGTCACGGCGGAAGGAATGAGCTGCAGGCTTTTTGCGGTTTCGTCGCCATAGGTGATATTGTTCGCCACCTCGTCGGACACCTTGACTTCCTTGTTGGTGGGGCTGTCCACGAGCTTTTCGGCCAGCGCCTTCTGAACGTCGGTCGAGAGCCAGAAATCCATGAACTGCAGTGCCAGATCTTCGTTCTTCGTGCCCTTCGGCACCACGAGCACGTTCATGCCGCCGGTCTGGCCTTCCTTGGGCGTTGCCCAGGCAAGCGGCAGATCGAGCTTGGTAAAGGGCGCCCAGGAGAAGCGGCCGATGGGGGCGGCCCAGATTTCTTCCTGCTGCATGAGCTGCACCAGCTGCGACGATTTCACGTAGAACGTGACGATATCGTCCTTCTTTTCGCCCACGGCTTCGATAGCGCCGGAGAGATCAGGCGTATCCTTGCCGATGGCCTTGCCCAGCATGTAAAGCGCCGGCGGGCCCTGATTGGTAGTGACATTCGGGAAAGCGACGTGGTCGACGATGCCGTCCTTCAAAAGATCGGCCCAGCTATCGATCTTCATCTTGTCTGTGCGGTAAACGATTGACGTGGCGTAGAAATTGACGCCGACGCTCATGCCGTCGCCATTCGGATCCTTGGCGATGTCATAGAGCTTGCCGATATTCGGCACCTTGGCGGCATCGATCTTCTGGATCAGGTCCTTGCGGGTGGCGGAAAGCGCATCCGCCATGGAAACAATGGCGAGATCGACCACCGGATTGGCCTTGTTGGCCTCCATCTTGGCGAGGCGCTCAACGCTGTTGCCGGTCTCGACGACCAGCTTGCAGCCGCATTGCTTTTCGAACGGTGTATAGACCAGTTCCTTGAATTCGTCCTGCGCGAAGGCGTAGACCGAGATCGTCAGCGTCTTGTCCTGCGCCTGCGCGGCACCCATCGTCAGCATCAGGGCGGTGCCCGATGCAAGAATGATTTTTTTCATGGTGTGAGTTCTCCTGCTGTCGTGTTTTTGGCTTCAATCGCATCATGCTTTTTTTCGCCGGTGGAGCCGCGCATGATCAGCGCCATCGGTACTTTCGAGATTTCTGCCGTGACCTCGGCAGCTATGCCGTTTTCGATGCCCGCCTCGCCATCGATCGCGCGCAACAGCGCATCCACGGCCAGATCGGCGATGCGGCGCATATCCATGCGCATCGTCGTCAGCGGCGGCGTCACCACGGCGGAGAAAATCAGATCGTCGAAGCCGGTGACACTCGCCTCTTCCGGCACCTCGATGCCCTCGCGCTGCAATTCAGTGAGCGCGCGCAACGCATGCAGGTCGGATACGGCAGCAAAGGCAGTGAAACCATCCCTCACCTTTTCGGTAAGGCCGAGACGGCAACCCGCACCATCCACCTTTTCAATGGCGTCTACCCACAGCGTCTCTGTGACGCAGGCCTTGCCCAGACCATCGCGAATGCCGCCGAGGCGGTCGTTCTGCACATTTGAGTCGCGGTTCTTGCCGATCAGCACCACCTTGTCGTGTCCGAGGGCTGCCAGATATTCGCCGATCTGCCGGCCGCCATCCCAGTGGTCAGCGGCTACGGTGTTTCCGGGCGTCGAGGGGCTGTCGATCACCGCCACCGGGCAATCGACATCCGCGATACGCGTGCCGCGGCGGGGAACGACGACCATGCCATCCACTCCACGCTCGATCAGCCGGTTGATGGCGTCCGTCTGCATGGCGATCTCGCCGCGGGAGTCGGCGATCAAAACACCATAACCGGCATTGACGGCTGCCTTTTCGATGGCCTGCGCGATCTGTGGGAAGAGTGGATTGGCGATATCCGGCAGCACCAGCCCGAGAACTCCTGACCTGCCGGTGCGCAGCGCCCTGCCCGCGGAACTCGGCACATAACCAAGCTCGCTTGCGGTCTTGCGGATGCGCTCCACCAGTTCCGGCGAAACACGGCCCTTGCCCGACAGCGCATTGGACACGGTTGCAACCGACACGCCGAGTGCCGCTGCTATCGCGCTCAGATTGGTGGCAGGCCGTGAAGACGCCATGATGGTCCGAAAGGGCTGATTAAACGTTTAATCACGATAATCGACCAAAACCGTCGTGTCGAGTCCGGCCAGAGACAAAACCGGGCAAAAATCGAGGCACGAAACCTAAGTGCCCGAAAAAAGTGCGCTTATTTTTCCAGTGGCAGATTGCCAGCCGCACGATAGGCCTCGACCTGCCGTACCAGCCAGTCGCGAAACAGCACGACTGGAACGTGGTTGGCTCGGGATAGCGGCGCGACCGCATAATAGGAACTCGGGCTTTTGGCCTGATGATCGTAGGCTTTCACCAGTTGCCGCGATTTCAGTTCGTTATCGATCAGGAAAAGCGGCATCAAAGCCACGCCAAGTCCGGCGATACAGGCCTGTGCCACGCTGGAAAACTGCTCGAACCGCATGCCCTGCGGCAAGGCAAGCGAATGGCCGAGGCTCTCGAACCAGTGGCTCCAGGCACCCGGCCGCGAGGCCATGTGCAGCAGAGGCAGGCCGGCAATGTCCTCACCCTTTTCGACCGGATGCGCCTTCAGGAATTCGGGGCTGCATACCGGCGCAACCATCTCATGCATCAGAAAGGTGCTTTCCGCCCCCGGCCAATCCGCCTGCCCGATGTGGATCGCCATATCCAGTTGCTCACGCTCGAAGTCGAACTGGCCGATGCGGGTGGCGAAATTGATGGTGATTTCCGGATGACTGGAGACGAAATCAGGAATGCGCGGCAGAAGCCAGCGGGTGCCGAATGTCGGCAGCATCGCTAGATTGAGCGTGTTGCCATGCGTTTTGGTCATGATCTGCAACGAGGCGGCACGTATCTCGCCAAGGGCTGCGGCAATCGATTTCGCGTAAGCACCACCCTCGGTCGTCAGTGACACACCACGCGCGCCGCGCTCGAACAGGCGCACGCCAAGCTGTTCTTCCAGTGACATAACCTGACGGCTGATCGCCCCTTGCGTCAAGGCAAGTTCATCCGCAGCGGCTGAAAAGCTGCCAAGCCGGGCAACGGAATCAAAGGCGGCAAGCGCACTGGTGGAGGGCAGGATTTTGCGGCTGAGAGACGTCATGAGCCATTACTATATGTAATGCAAAAATGAGTAAACATGGCTTGTGCCATCAGGGGCTAACACGAATAATCCGGCCAGCAAATCCGGAGGCATAACGTGAGCGAACGCGCAGCATTCAATTGGCAGGACCCTTTTCTGCTGGAAGACCAACTGACCGACGACGAGCGGATGATCCGCGACGCCGCCGCAGCCTTCGGCAAATCGGAACTTATGCCGCGTGTGTCCGAGGCCTATCTTTCTGAGACCACCGAACCGGAACTGTTCCGCCTGATGGGCCGCACCGGCCTTCTGGGCGTCACCCTGCCGGAAGAATATGGCGCCGCAAATGCCAGCTACGTGGCCTATGGTCTCGTGGCCCGCGAGGTGGAGCGGATCGACAGCGGTTATCGCTCGATGATGAGCGTGCAGTCCTCACTCGTCATCCATCCGATCTTCGCTTATGGCTCGGACGAACAGAAGAAGAAATACCTGCCCGGCCTCGTCTCCGGCGAGCTGATCGGCTGTTTCGGCCTGACCGAACCGGATGCCGGCTCCGATCCGGGCGGAATGAAGACCCGCGCCGAAAAGATCGCCGGCGGATATCGCCTGCGTGGTTCGAAAATGTGGATTTCCAATGCGCCCATCGCCGATGTCTTCGTCGTCTGGGCGAAATCCGAAGCCCACGACAACCAGATTCGCGGCTTCGTGCTGGAAAAAGGCATGAAGGGTCTGTCTGCACCGAAGATCGGCGGCAAGCTTTCGCTGCGCGCCTCCATAACAGGCGAGATCGTCATGGATGGCGTGGAAGTGGGCGAAGATGCGCTGCTTCCGAATGTTTCCGGCCTGAAAGGCCCGTTCGGCTGCCTCAACCGCGCCCGCTACGGCATTTCCTGGGGAGTGATGGGCGCTGCGGAAGATTGCTGGTTCCGCGCCCTGCAATATGGTCTCGACCGCAAGCAGTTCGGCAAGCCGCTGGCCGGCATGCAGCTTTACCAGAAAAAGCTCGCCGACATGCAGACCGAGATCGCTCTCGGCCTCCAGGCATCGCTGCGCGTCGGCCGCCTGATGGACGAGCACAAAATGGCGCCGGAAATGATCTCCATCATCAAGCGCAACAATTGCGGCAAGGCGCTGGATATCGCCCGCCAGGCCCGCGACATGCACGGCGGCAACGGCATCCAGATCGAGTACCACGTGATGCGCCACGCCCAGAACCTCGAAACGGTCAACACCTACGAGGGCACGCACGACGTTCACGCGCTGATCCTCGGCCGGGCGCAGACGGGCATTCAGGCGTTTTTCTGAGACCTTCTCCGCATCATTTCCTTCATGAAAAAAAGGCCATCGAAAATCACTTCGAAGGCCTTTTTACTTTTCCGGTTCAGGCAATCGCTTAGAACGTGCCTCTGACACCAATGCCGAACATGCGCGGTTCGGTCATGCTGGCCTCGATGCCGCCAATGCCGCGGTTCTGCTGCATATAGGTCGGCGCACGCTCGTCGAAGACGTTCTTCACGTAAGCGTAGACCTCCATCTCCTCCTGGAACTTGTAGCTCGCACGCACATCGGCGATGGTGTAGGGGTCGATCGCATAGGCAGCCGTGTTGGCCGTATCGGAATCATAACCATCGATATGACGCACCTGACCCGAGACGGTGAACTTGTCGGTCACATCCCAGCTTGCCCCGATGCTGAACATGTAACCAGGCGATTTCGCGAATTCATTGCCTGCATAGCTGGCATTGCTGGAAATCTGGTCGATTTCGGTCTTCAGCACGCCGGCACTTGCCTTCAGCGTCACATTGTCGAGAACCTGATAGTCGGCGCCGACTTCCAGACCATAGGCATGCGCTTTCTGCGCATTGATGGTGTAGGATTGAGTAATGCCTGACGAGATAACGACCGGAATATTGTACTGGGCGTTCTTGTAATCCATGTAGAACAGGTTGCTGTTGAGCGTCAGCCTGTCATCCAGCAACTTCGCGCGGGTGTAGAGTTCGTAGTTCCAGATGGTTTCCTTCTCGAAGGGCAACCATTGGCCCGACGAGATGTTCAGCGATATGCCGCCGGGATTGTAACCACGGCTGATCATGCCGCCAACGGTCCAGTCATCGTTGATCGCATAGGCAAGCGAGGCCTTGGGAAGCAATTCGGAAAAGGTCTCGTCAAAATCAACCGCGACGTTGGAATAGACGGAGCGGCCCGCGCGCTGAATACGATCGGTCTGGTAACGCAGGCCGCCGGTAAGCGTCCACTGGTCGGTCAGACGGTAGCTCAACTCGCTGAAAATGCCGAGATTGTCCTTGGTATCGTCAAATGTCGAAAGGGTTCTTCTGTTTGCCGGGTTCAGAAGATAGAGAATTTCATCGGCCTGCGTATGGGCGTAATAGATGCCCGCGACGCCACTCAGAACGTCTTCCTGGTCACCGAAGGTCACACGGGTCTCGTGGGACACATTCTTCTGATCGATATTGGCGTCGCCATTATTGACCACACCCACCCTGCGGCGCGCGTCTGAGGCGGAAAATTGCGTCTGGTTGAAGAGTTTTACGCCGTTTTCAAAGTCGTAATTGATGTCGAGAATACCGGTGTGGGTATTCTGGCTCCAGCTCGGCATGGTGGTGGTGACGTGGTTGAGATCCTCGAAAGGACGCGACGCCGCTTCCTGACTCGGCCGGTTGGCGGCGTTATAGGAATAAGTCAGCTTGGTCGTCAGGCCCGGAATTTCCGGCGGTTCCCACAGAAGCTTGAAACGCGCGTTGAATTCCTTGAAATCCTGGTTGGTGCCTGCGTGGGCAAAACCGGAATTGATGTAATCGATAAAGGTATCGCGACCCGAATAATCGATTGCCAGACGCGCCGCCAGCTCGTCTTCGATCAACGGGCCTGAGACCGCAAAGGACGCCCGCTTCTGGTGATAATTCCCGATTTCGGCCTGATAGCTTGCTTCCGGCGTAAACGTCGGGTCCTTGGTATTGACGAGAATGGCGCCGGCAATGGCGTTAGCGCCCTGCGATGTGGTCTGCGGCCCACGGAAGACCTCGATGCTTTCGACATCCCAGATGGACGTCGCGCCATAGATGAACTCGTTATAACCGAGATAGTGACCATCGACATTGATCGTGGCGCGCGGCACGGTGCCGGCGAAGAACGCCGTTGCTCCGGTGTTCGGTCCCTGCGTGTCGAGACCGCGAATGATCGGGGCGCTGACATTGTCGGTATAAACAACGTTTGGAATGTCCTTGATCGCGTCTGAGACGGTTGGATCGCCGGTCTTTTCCTTTTTCAGTTCATCGCTGGATTTGACCGAGACGGAAGACGCCGTGTTCTTCATGTCGCGCGCGACTTTTTCGCCGGTCACCACAATCGGCTTGAGAACGGTCGTTCCCGAGGCCTCGGCCTGTTGCTCCTGGGCGAAAATCGGCGTCACAAACAGGGCGGCCAGCGTCAAAACGCTGACCCCGCCCATCAAACGGCCGCTAGAACGAAACCCCATAACACACCCCTAATAAACATGAGTATCAAAGTCATATTCAAGTAACGGAAGCGTTATCCGTTTCGCAATAGAGAATGCGTTCCGTATTGTGGACGGATAGGGTTCCGTAACGGGATGTGCCATATTTACAACAAAGTTTATCGACTGGCCGTTGTCATGTAACTCCCCGCCTCAAGGGGAAGGCGTTGAAATAACTCAGAAATCGATTCCGATTTCCGGTCGGATGCGCTAGGCATGTTCACGACATAAATCGGGGAGCGACTTGGACGCCATGGATGACGAGCCGGACAATCTGCCTGAAAACGACGGAGAGAAGCGCTCTGCCCTCATTCAGTCGGTCTCTATTGCTGCCCGTTTTCTCGACCTTCTGGCAAAATCGGACGGGGCGCTTGCACTGGGCGAACTCGCCAAACGCGCCGGCACAGGCCGTTCCACAGCTCATCGTTACCTGCAAAGCCTCGTGCGGGAAGGACTGGTGGCACAGGACCCTGCAACCGGCAGCTACGACCTCGGCCCAACCGCGCTCTCGATAGGCGTCAGCGCGCTCAGACGAATCAATCCGGTCGAAACCGCCGGTCGACAGATGAAAGCACTGGCCTCGCAGATCGGCGCCAGTTGCGGCGTGGCGATCTGGACCGATCGCGGCCCGACCGTGGTGCAGTGGCACAGGAGTGCCAGCTTCTCCATCAGCACCGTGGCGCTGGGGGATGTTCTACCGCTGGATAACAGCGCCTGCGGGCTGCTTTTTCAGGCTTATCTGCCACCGGATAGGACAGCGCCGGTGCGCAAGCTGCAGCCGCCCGCCTTTCGCGGGTCCCGCCCAGACGCTAAAGTCCTGCACGCCATTCGTGAGACAGGCGGGGCGGAACTCAACGAACACCTGTTCTCCGCCCTGACCGGCAAGGCCGCCCCGGTTTTCGACGCACAGGGCGAAATCTGTTGCGTCGTCACCACCGTTTCTTTCCTCGCGACCGCCGAGACCGAGCGGCACTTTCCGCAGCTTCTTGAAGCGGCCGGAAAGGCGACGGCAGAATCCGGCGGCTCGTAAACCTATCCGGCCAGGTGGTCGGCGAAGGTGCTGCCGGAATAGGCGGTGCGGAACAGCCCGGCATCGCCGAGCCTCGGAAGCAGCCGCTCCAGCACCAGCCGCATCGACGCGACCGAACCGCCGGGCACCGCGACAAAGCCGTCTATCGCGCCGGCCGCCACCCATTCGCGGATGCTTTCAAAAGCATCCTCAACCGTGCCGATGATCTGCCAATGGCCCGACCCCATCACTTCCGGTCGCCGCAACAATTCGGCAACGCTCAGCGTTTCCCGTTCGATCAACCGGCGGAGCAGATTGGCATGGGTGCGGCTTCTCGGTGTCTCGGGCGGCGGCGGCAAGTCAGAAGGGGTGACGATCCGCGTGAGCGACCAGTCGGAAAGGTCAAGACCCGTCAGATTTTGAATGGATGCAAATATGCGGCCATGGTTGGCCCTTGCGTGGGTCTCCGCAAATAGCTCCAGCGCCTCCTTCTTGGTGTCCGCCAGATAAAGACTGAGACCCGGCATCAGCTTCACCACATCCGGTGAGCGCCCATGCCGCTCCGCTCTTTGCCGTAAATCCGCCCGAAGCTCGATTGCCGCCTGCATATCCGGCGTCGAGGCGAAGACCGCATCCGCAACGGAGGCTGCGAAATCGCGGCCTTCGGGGGAAGCTCCAGCCTGCACCAGTGGAATACGGCTGGAATGGGCCGGCAGGTTGAGCGGGCCTTTGACGCTGAAGTGCTTTCCTTCATGCGCGATTGGCTGGACCAGCGACGGATCTGCAAAACGCCCGCTCTCTTTGTCCAGCTTCAGCGCCTCGTTGGGAAAGCTCGCCCAGAGCTGCTGTACTACCTGCGTGAACTCGGCGGCGCGTTCATAACGCTCCTGTGGCGATGGCATTTCTTTCAGGCCGAAATTTTCGTGGCCGTCCAGCGCCGTGACGATGTTCCATCCCGCCCGGCCATTGCTCAGCCAGTTCAGCGATTGCAGTTGGCGGGCAATCACATAAGGCGGCAGGAATGTCGTTGAAACCGTGGATAACAGGCCGACATGGCTGGTCTCCCGTGCGATGGCGGCCAGAAGCATGTTCGGGTCCATGCTCGCAAATCCGCCGCCGGTCTCCAGCCCCTCAGTGCGCAGAAACAGCGTGTCGGGCCGGAAGACAAAATCCACATGCGCAGCCTCGGCGCGCTTTGCAAGATCGACGAAATAATCGCTGGAGAAAACCCCGTCTATACCGCTGTCTTGACGCCGCCATGCCTCGCCGCTGAGCCAGGTTGGCGCCAGCGACATGCCGACGTGAAGCTTGAGCGCGACTGACATGAAACACCTCGAATGAAAAAATCATCACGAAATCCGCGATGTGAATCGGCAAATTTCGATTTGTGGAGAATTTTACTATAGTTTAGTGTCGCTTCAAGACCAGCCTGTCGCGCTTGCCGGTACAGAACCCGATTTCCGCAAGTTCGATATGTGAATTCAACAGCTTAGGTAGGACGTGCGTCGAGTCGACGCATGGCCCTATGAATAACAGGAGTTGTAATCCGGTGCTTGATGCCACGGACCTTCATGCGAGTTACGGACACATCGCCGTATTGCAGGGCCTGTCTGCCCGCTTTCAAACCGGCCGCGTCACAGCGCTGGTCGGACCCAACGGCTGTGGCAAGTCGACGCTGTTGAAGACCATCATGGGCTTCGTGCCTTTATCATCAGGCAGGATAAGCCTCGGTGACCGCCTGATCGGCGCGATCGGACGCCGCGAACTCGCCCGCCGCATCTCCTATCTGCCGCAGGAATGCCATTGCCCTGACTATATGACGCTTGGCGAATTGATCGAGCTTGCGGGTTATGCACGTTACGGGCTTGGCGGCGGTCCCTCCGAACGCGACCGGGCGCTTTTTGCCGAAGCGCTGAAGACCGTCGGGCTGGAAGACAAGGCCAGGGCGCAGGTCAACACGCTGTCCGGCGGCCAGCGCCAGCGCGCCTTCATCGCCATGGTGCTCGCTCAGGACACGGAGGTGATCCTGATGGACGAGCCGGTCAACCATCTCGACATGAAATATCAATATGCCGTCCTCAGCCTCGTGCGCGAACTGACGGACAGGCACGGCAAAACTGTTATCGTCGTGCTGCATGATCTCAACCTCGCCTCAACCTTCGCCGATGACGTCATCATGCTGAAAGCCGGACGGGTTCTCGCCTCCGGGCCTGTTGCGAATACCGTCACATCAGCCAATGTGGCCGACGTCTTTGATCTCGAGGCCGACATATTTTCCCGGCAGGGGCGGCTCATCTGCGTGCCGCGGCTGGAGCGGCAGGAACAGGCCATTCCGGCATGACATCTAAAATAATGCTGATCTTTGCCGCCGCGATCTTGCTGGCCGTTGTTCTCGTCACCAACTTCGTGCTGATGACTGGCGACCTGCCACTTGCCGAAATCGCGACGACGCTCGTGCACGGCGAGGCCGAAACCTATGAACAGTCGGTTCTCCTCTATCAGCAAATCCCGCGCTCACTGATTGCGATCTATGTCGGCGCCACCACGGCCGTCAGTGGCTGCGTGCTGCAGGGGCTTGCCCGCAATCCTCTCGCCTCGCCCTCCACCCTGGGCCTGAATGCCGGTGCGACGCTTTTTGTGGTCGCCGGTGCGCTGGTGTTCGATTTCTCGCCCGAAATACAGGGGCTCATCGCGCTTATCGGCGCCAGCTTCGGCTTTGGCGCCTGCTTCCTCGTTGCCCGGCTGGCCGGGCGGTCAAACGATCCGCGCGGCCTGTCGCTCATCCTGTCCGGTGCGCTTGTCTCCATGCTGCTGATCGGCATCACCAATGCCCTCCTTTTGTCAAACCCCACACGTCGCGCCGAATTCCTGAGCTGGGTCGGCGGCAATATCAACCACGTCTATGCCGAGCGCCTCACCGATTTCTGGTGGATTGGCGCCATTGCGATGGTGATGCTCTGGTCGGTTGCCCGCCCGCTGACGCTGGTACTGCTGGGTGCGGAAAAAGCCGCTTCCGCCGGCGTCAACGTCACGCGCGTTTCCCGGATCGCACTTTTCGCCACAATGCTGGCGTCCGGCTCGGCCGTGGCCATCTGCGGTCCCATCGGCTTCGTCGGCCTCATCGTTCCGCATATGGTCCGGCCGCTGGTCGGGGTGAATTTCACGCTCGCTTTGCCCGCTTCAGCCCTTGTCGGGGCGATTCTGTGCGTGCTGGCCGATCTGGGCGCGCAAACCCTGTTCAGGCCGTATGTGGTCAATACCGGACTGTTCATGGACCTGCTCGGCGGCCTCGTCTTCATCGTCATAGTCAAGCGCTTCTATCTTTCACCTTCGGCCAATAAACTGTCATGAAGAGGGCTGTCATGAAAAGGCAATTGGCCACCGATGGCAAAGCGGTCCTGCGGCTGCCGAGCGGGATGCAGATCGGCATCGGCAACCTAAAGGCCGGCCTTGCACTGATCCTGCTGGCGTTGGTGCTGGCCGCCATTTCCATTAGTCTCGGAAATACACAGACCGGTCTCATTGACCTTCTGCACGGCGTTGCCGGCGGGCATTTGAGCGACGATCAGGCCTATGCGCTGTGGACGGTACGGCTGCCGCGCATCCTGCTTGGTTTCATGGCCGGATGGAGCGTTGCGCTGGCCGGGGCCATGCTGCAATCGGTCGCCCGCAATCCGCTTGCCGATCCCGGCCTGTTCGGTCTGAGCCAGGGATCAATGACCACCATAATGCTGCTTCTGGTGCTGGTGCCGGCGGCGCCCAAGACCATGGTGGCGCTTGCGGCCGTCGGCGGCGGCCTTGCGGTAGCTTTCCTGCTCATCGCGCTCGTGGGGCGCGAACGTTCCAGCGGGCTCGCCATCCTGCTGATGGGCATCGCAATCGAATCCGCCCTTTCATCAGTCTCATCAGTGCTTTTGCTCTACACACCAACGGAAACATCGCTGTCGCTTGCAGACTGGATGGCGGGTTCGCTGTTTCAGGCGAGCTGGCCGATCATCCTCGTGTTCGCGCCTCTTTTCGCGGTCAGCCTTGTGGGCATTTTCCTCATCGGCCGGGCGCTTGCAGTATTTGATCTCGGTAACGAGATGGCCATGGCGCTCGGCGAAACGGTCAAACGTTCGCGCCCGCTCGTCATCGTTTTTGCGGTCATCCTCAGCTCCGCTTCCGTCACCGCTGTCGGCCCCTTGACCTTTCTCGGCGTCATCGCCCCGCATCTCGCCACCTTCCTGTCGCCCGCCGTCGGTCGCGCCAGGCTTTTCCTGTCGGGGCTGACGGGCGGCATTCTGGTGGTGACCGCCGATACGCTTTCGCGTGGGCTGGTGGCCGATACGCCGATGCCGATAGGCCTTGCGCTGACGCTGATCGGCGTGCCGCTTTTCATCCTCACGCTGCGCCTGCAGGCGCTGCGCAGAACTAACCGCCACTGAAGAAATTGAACAAAGGGTATGCCATGCGATTTGCCATCCTCGTAGCAGCACTTCTGACCGCCGGAAGCAGCCTTGCCGCAGAGCGAACCGTCACCGATGCCGCCGGCCGCACGGTCTCCATCCCCGAGCAGCCGCAGCGCATTGTCGTCATGCACGAACCGCTGCTGGGCGTGCCGCTGATGGATCTTGGCGCCAACGTGGTAGGCGCCTATGGCCGCAACAGCGACGGCAAATTCGCCACTGCCGTTGATTTCATCGACACCGTTCTCGGTGAAGGCCGCACGAAACCGAAAGGTTTCGGCGCGGTGGGTCAGATCGATCTGGAAAAGCTGAGAGCGCTGCAACCTGACCTGATCGTCGCCACGGAAATGGACAGCGGCAAGGCCGAGCAGCTTTCCACCGTCGCGCCCGTCTATCTGCAGAAGGTAAGCACTGGCCACACCTATGGCTTCAGCGTCGAAGAGAATCTTTCGGGTCTCGTTGGCAGAAGTGACGCTTTTGCCGAGCGCCGGAAGACCTATGACGAGAAACTCGCCACCGTCAAAAAAGCACTCGGCGAAGACGCAAAAGGCAAGACCTATCTCGCAATTCTGCTGACCGACCAGATCAACGCGGTCGGCGATATGTCCGGTGCGGTGCAGGCGCTCGAGGATCTGGGTTACGCACGGCTGAAAATCGACAACGCCACCTCGTCGGGTGGGCTGGGTTCCACCCTGACGATGCCGCTCAGTGCCGAGGCTTTTGGCAAGCTCAACCCTGATCTGCTGGTGGTGATGAACAGCTATAACAGCCCCGCCCGAGGCGAAGCCGGAACGCGCGCCGCACTCGAAAAAATCATTCCCGGCTGGGAACGCTTCGTCAAACCGGCGCGTGACGGCCGGATCATCTTTCTCGATTCCAGCCGGGTCACGACGCCGTCCATCCCAAGCGCGCTGCACACGCTGGACGCGGTGGAAAGCTGGGCAGGCCGCCGTTAAACGCCTTTTCGACAAGCGCAATTCCGGCGCAAACCATGCGCCGGACATAAACTTGAGTTTTTGAAGAAACTTATATTGCGACCGCCGGAACCGCCTGTTATGGTTCGCGCATCTTGACACAACGACGTCGGATCTCCCGCCGGAAAACTCCGGTGCGCGATTGTCCGGCATGCCGATCCGGGACAGCGAAACTGCCGATCCCCATCGGCGATATCCCAGGGAAGACAGCAACATGAGCATTGCACAAAGCATCGAAACCGGCGTTCCGGACCGGACCCCCAAACGCCATCGTTACGCCGTCAAGCTACGCTGCCTTGACGTGGCCCGCGTGGAAAAACTCAGCCGGTCCATGGTGCGCATCGTATTGACCGGGCCTGAGCTTGAAGGCTTTGCCAGTCTCGGTTTTGATGACCACGTCAAGATGTTCTTCCCGCTTCCCGGCGAAACCGAACCTAACCTGCCGGTGATCGGCCCGAACGGCCTCGAATTTCCCGAAGGCGCGCCGCGCCCGCTCGCACGCGATTACACGCCGCGCAGCTTCGATGCCGAGAAGGGCGAACTCGCCATCGATTTCGCCACGCACCATGATGGCCCCGCCAGCAACTGGGCAAAATCCGCCAGGGTGGGCGACAAGGCATGGATTGCAGGCCCGCGCGGCTCGTTCACCATTCCCTTCACCTTCGACTGGCATCTGCTGATTGCCGACGATACCGGCCTTCCCGCCCTTGCACGGCGACTGGAAGAAATGCCCGAGGGCACCCGCGTCGTCGCCCTGATCGAAGTTGAGACGGAGGCTGATCGCCTGGACCTCGCCACGAAAGCTGACGCGTCGATCATCTGGGTAACGCAGGAGGCCGCGGGCGGCGCCGATCACGACGCCCTGACGGAGGCGCTGCGTACGCTTGAACTGCCTGAGGGCGATTTCTTCAACTGGGTCGCCTGCGAATCGAAAGCGGCGAAAGACCTGCGCGCCATTCTGATCGGCGAGTACGGCGCGAACCCCAAATGGACGCGCGCTTCCGGCTACTGGCGGCGCGGGGCAAGCGGCGTTCACGATCATTTCGATGAATGAACCGGCAATCGCGGCGGCTGGCAAGCTGGAGGCGGACATGATGACGACGGAACTCAAAGCCCATCTCGCCAAGGTTCTGGACGATGAGGTGGGGCATATCGGCCCGAACGCCAACCTGTTCGGCTGCGGACTTCACTCCCTCGCTCTCATGCGCCTGATCCCGCCGCTTTCGCAGCTCGCCGGCACGCGACTTCACTATGACGATCTCGCCCGTCAGCCCACGCTTGCCGCCTGGCAGGCGCTGATCGAGCAGTCGCGCGCGGGCTGCTGATCCCCGCAAGAGGGGACTTTCCCCGCCAAGCGCGACGTACCTCAACATTATACTTCCAAGGAGAGGACCATGGCAGCAGATAATTCGCGCATGCTTGCGCGCCGCATCGAACAAACCTTCGACAATGCGGACGAAGCCCCACGGAGCGGATCGCAGCCAAGCCAATATGAGGAGCGGGTCTGGTTCCAGCAGTTTCAGGACCCCGATCAGGTCTTCCGGCATATTCTCACCTACCGCATCGGCGGCGAGAGCGACCTTCTGCGCCTGACATCGGCACTGGAGACGGTTTGCGAGGCATGGCCCGAACTGCGCGTGCGGTTTACCTTTGGAGAAGACGGCACCCTTGCCAAGAGCGTAGAGGCCCCTTCGGCATCTCTCGTGCAGCTGTTTCAGACGCCATCGAAAGACGAAGCGGTAGCCCTTCTGCACGACCTTCAGGCAAGCCCGTTCGACGCGGAAATCGATCCGCCGTTTCAGGCCATCGTGCTCTTGAGCGAAGGAGAGGTACTGCTGGCGCTTCTGGTGCATGGCCTGCTTGGTGAATCCCTCTCGCCGCAGATTTTGCTGGGCGCCATTGCCGCAGCCAATGCTGGCGAGGCACCAAAGCCGCTTTCGCCACGCATCACCGAAAACGCCATCGTCAATCCAGTTCCGCTCCCCTGGCTGCAAGGACCGGCCTCCAGCACGCCCGTCGTCTCTCCGCGTAATAACGCGACCAAGCCGGCGAGCCACTGCCACGGCGTCGATCTTCCGGCTGCCCTTCTCGACCCAAACGGCTCGGCCGCAACGGACGCGCTTCTGGCACGCACCGGTGCCCGTTTCGCGCTTTTTCTGGCGGCCAGTGGCGATCTCGACACTGTTACCCTGCGCCTGCCCCTGCAACCCGGGAACGAGGCCGGCCTGCCGCTTCCGGCAGATGCGGTCGCCCGCGTCTCGATCTCACGTGGCCAGTCGCCGCAGGAGGCCGAAAAAGCCGTGCTGGCTGGGTTGGCCCGACATGGCGAACACAACGACGAGGTTGCCACCTTCACGCTTCAGACGCTGCCAACATCGGCTGAAACCTCATCCGTCGAGCGGCTCCGGTTCGAGCGCCTGCCACTCCCCTCTCTCCAGTCCGGCCTTGGCCTGACGCTCGCTGCCGGCAGCACAGTTGATGGCCACATCCGTCTGGAACTGACCGGCGGCAAGGAGGCCTCGCCGCATGCGACGGCATTCCTGCTGGAGCGTTTCATCGCCCATCTCGAAGGCGGTGCGGATTTTTCCGGCGTTACGCATCAAACCTCGTCCGCAGGGCCGGAGGCTGCAGCATCCCTGCCCGCCGCCTCCCGCTCCAGCGACGACGAGACTGCCGCAACGATCCTTGCCGAATTCCGCGAAGCGCTTGCGTCGCCAGACATGGGACCGGATGACGATTTCTTCGATTTTGGCGGCCATTCGCTGATCGCGACCCGCATCATCGGACGCCTTTTGAGCAATCACGGCATCGAGCTGCGTTTCAACGACCTGTTCAGCTATCCCACCGCCGCATCGCTCGCAAAACAGGCGACGCGTCTCGAAACCGCCGCCCCTGCACAGGCGGAAGCAACCGCGACCGGCTCGCTGACGGCACCGCTTTCTCTTGCGCAGATGTCGCTCTGGAAAGCCTATGCCGCCTTCGGTTTCGGCGAGATTTTCAACATCCCCTTCGCGCTCGATTTCCTCGATCCGGTGGATGAAAGCGCTTTCGAATGCGCATTCCTCGATATTATCGAGCGTCATCCCGGCCTGCGAACCCATTTCTATGTCGAGGATGGCACGGTTCTGCAAAAGATCGTGCCAATGCACGACCTGCCCGGCTACAAATGGTTCTGGACCAGCGAAGAAAGCGACGGCGTAGACCGGCATACGGAGGCTTCCTGGCGGTTCGACCTTGCCCGCGAATTGCCGATGCGGCTGCGTTTCCTGCGCAATCCGCAAACCGGCGGCCAGGTGCTCTCTTTCCTCTTCCACCATATCGTACTGGACGAATGGTCGGTAAACCTGATGATGGACGAGTTGACCGAGGCCTATAGGGCAAGAGCCACCGGCAAGGCTCCCGTCTTTGCGAACAAGCCCGCACCCTTCCATGAGTTCGCCAGAAAACAGGTGGCATCCGGCGTCAACGGCGACCACCTTGCCTACTGGACCGATATGCTGCGGGACGCACCGAAGGGCCTGGTCCTTACCGGACAGAACAGCACGCCGACAGATGCTGCCCACGACGAGGCGCCGGCGGGCGGCTGGATCGAGTTCAAGCTGGAAAAACACGTCAGCGACGGACTTTACGCCATCGCCAAGCAGAACAGCGCCTCCCTGTTCAACGTCGTTTATGCCGCCATCGCCGCGTCGCTGCGCCATCTGGGCGGGCTGAGCGATCTCGTGGTCGGCACATCGGCGTCCGGGCGCACCGACAGCGGCTATTTCGATACGATCGGCTATTTCACCACGGTCGTTGCCCATCGTGTGCGTTTCCGCGAGGAGATGACGGTCGGCGAACTGATTTCCTCGGTGAAGAACACGGTCAATGGCTCTCTGGAACACAGCGAAATTCCAATCGATCTCGTCGAAGAGGCGCTCGGCATGACGCCCGGCCGCGACCATCTGTTCGAGGTATTCATCCAGATCCACGCCAAGAACAAGCTGAACGGCACGCTTTCAGGGCCGGACGGCAAAACCGTCGAGTTCCGGCAGATCGATCCCGACAAGCACGAATCCATGCTGGGGCTGCAATTCGAGGTAATGGAAGAAACGATTGGCGGCGAACGCTCCATCCGCGTGTTGATGAGCTACCGCTCCGACCGCTACGGCCCCGAGGATGTCGACCGGCTGCGCACGACCACCAGCGGCGTCTTCAGCCGTTTCGCCGAAGCAGGCGCTTCGGGCCGTGTGCTGACCACGCTAGCCTGAGTGCTGGCCAGGCTTCCCAATAAACCCGGCTCCGCATGGCGGCGCCGGGTTTTGCTTTTTAACAAATGTCCGGAAAGCTCTCTTCCGTCATGCTCGGGCCTGTCCCGAGCATCTGCGACGCCTGGATTTAATTGGGCGTGATTGGATCCTTTGGACAAACCCAAGGATGACGTGTGTGGGAGGAGTGCATGTCACCCCATCAGGCAGGGTTTTGCATAACGGAGCCGGGTTTATCACATCCGCACCCAGTCACTCCCGACCAAATGCAGAGTGACGGCAGAGAGATTTCCGTCCCCTTCTTGCAGAGTACCCGGCTTCTCAAACCGCCAGACGGAAGGCCGCGGAAACCTCTTCGGCCGGAGCCGCCAGCGCCTCGTCGCGCAGCACGGCATGCAGAAACAGCGGCAACTCCTCGCGGTAACGCGCGAAATCGTCGGCTTCGGTCAGTGCGGAATCCGCGTCGATATGCAGGTTCAGATCACTGCCGTCATCCTCGCCACGGAAGGTCAGGTTGAACCCGTCGCCCGGACCATTGGCGAGAATGTGCCTGATAACGGCAAGCCCTGCAAATACCGGCGCGCTGAAGGGCAGGACGTTGATAAGCGGTGAGAAGAAAAACCGCCGGCCCTTTGATATGTTGCGATCGGCGGCGATCTGTTCGATGCGGTAGCGGCCATGCAGGCGTTGCCGGCGCAGATTGGCGGCATTGCGCGCAAGGAAGCTACCAAGGCTCTCCTGCGGTTCTATCGTCAGATGGAAAGGCAGGATATTGACGAGCATGGCGGGCATATGCGCGCCGACACTGCCCCAGCGGCTCATGAAGGGCAGCCATAGCGTCAGCACATCGCGATCCGGGCGCGGCAATACGCGGTGAAGATAAAGGCCTGAAAGCAGCACCAGCAGGTCCGGCCAGCCTATCTCCAGTGCGCTGGATATCTGTTGCAGTCTTGTGCTGAAACCTTCCGGCAACCCCGCATCGGCATGCAGGCCGCCGCCACCGTAATCCTCGCAATCCTTGTCCAGCACGGGCAGATCCACCGGCGGCGCGAGATAGGCCGTCCAGAACTCGCGGTCCTTTTCGAAACGGCGGCTTTGCCGGTAGGCGTCCTCTTCGGCAAGAAAACTGGGGAAAGGATGGAAATCCGGACCCGCCTCGCCCTTGCCGCAATAGTGCCCGTAAAGCTGCCCGCAGCGCTGCTCCACCAGCGTCAAACCATAACCGTCGACGACGATATGATGGGCACGGATATACCAGAGGTAGCGATCGTCGGCGATGCGGTAAAGCACCTGGGCGGAGAGCTTGTCGGTTCGAAGATCAAGCCTTGCCTCGACATCCGCGTTCATGCGCCCCAGCGCTTCTTCGAAAGGCGCTGTATGGGCACGGAGATCGACAAGCTCGACCATCGGAGCGTGGAGCGGATCGCAGCATTGCTGTGGCGTCTCGCCATCCTCACCGACGCGAAAACGGATCGACAGAACTTCCGATTCGCGCACGGTGCGCCTGATTGCCTCAAGCAGAGCGCCCTCGTTCACGGCACCGGAAAGCTCGATGTAATGGGCGACGGTGGAGACCGGCTCGTCGGGATGGAAGGAAAACTCCTCCCAAAAATCGAGTTGCGGCTGGGTCAGGGGAAGCCAGCCGCCGGCAGGATCGATATGCGCCATCTGTTTTTCCTTGAATTATTTCCGTGATTTGGGCCGCAATAACGCGGCTCATGCCGCCGAAGCGGGTAAAAGCGAACTGACCTGTTTGGCGTTTCGGCAACGCAGGAGTTGCTGCGGCGAAAGCTCCACGCCGAAGGCGCTGCGAATTTCGGCCGAGACGGTTTTCAGATGCGAAGGCAAAAGGCCAAGCGCCAGCAGATCGCTGCTCGTGTCCACATTTGCCGGGTTTTTGCCCAGAACGCCGAGATAGATATCCAGCACCCGGCGATCACCCTGATCGGCGACTGTTACAGCCGCGGGTGCCTTTGCCGGTTCCGCTGCCGTCAGCAATTCGCGGGCGCGGCGGCGATCCGGCTTGCCATTGGCCGAGAGCGGCAGATCGGCGACATTGAGAAAGCGGCCGGGCACATGCGATTCCGGCAGATGCCTGCGGGCGAAATTGCGCAGATCGGCGGTGGAAAGCTCAAGGCCGGGCATCGGAACATAAAGCACGCCGATAGCGGCCTCCCCCTTTTGCTCGGCACCGTAATCCACCACCAGTACACGCTGGATGGAGGGGTGGCGGATGAGTTCATTTTCCACATCCGGCAGCGAGACCCGCACCCCGCGCACCTTGACGTAACCGTTGACCCGGCTTGCGAACATGATCTTGCCATCCGGCCGGTAACGGCCCCTGTCTCCGGTGCGAAAAGCGCGCACCGCATGTCCATCCGTATCGCTGACCGTCACGAAATCCGTCTGGGTAATGGCGCCATCTTCCAGATAGCCGATCGCCACATTCACGCCCACTGTGTGGATGCGCCCGACAACGCCCGTCGGGCAATGGCCGCCCTGATCATTGAGGATGAAATAGCGATTGCCGGGCAAGGGATGCCCGTAGGGTATCGCCGTGGTATCGGCTGTCACGATCTCGTGCCAGATGCTCCAGATGGTCGTTTCCGTCGGCCCGCCCAGCGATATCAGCCGAAGCTCGGGTTTCAGCCGGCGCAACTCCTCGATGACCACGGGCTTGATGTAATCACCGCCCTGCGCGACGAGCCGGAGCGAGCCGAGCTGGTCGCCACGATGGCAGGACAATAGCATCTCAAGAATCGCCGGCACCGAGCACCACAGCGTAACGCCGTGTTCGGCCACCAACTCGTTCCAGCGGACCGCATCCTTTTCCTCGCCGGGTTCCGGCAGCACCAGCGTCGCACCGGCGGCAAGCGCGCCGAATACATCGAAGACCGACATGTCGTGGTGCAAGGGCGTAATGGAGATAAAGACGTCATTCTCCGTCACCGTCCATTCCGAAAGCGTACTGTCGATGACATTGGCCGTGGCCCTGTTAGAGAGCACGACGCATTTCGGTTTGCCTGTCGTGCCGGAAGTGTAGAGGTAATAAGCGGGTGCTTCGCTTGCTGAAAGTACCGCCAGTTCCGCCGCGTTAACGGGCACGCCGGAGGCGGCTGGCGCTGCGAGAAGCTCCTCGGGACCGACAGCGTCGAATCCTTGCGGAACGGAACGGGCGACGATCATGGCCGGGCGGCAATTGGTCAGCAAATAGTGCAGGCGATCTTCCGGCGAGCTCGCATCGATCGGCACCCAAATGGCGCCGATAAGTGCAGCGGCCAGCGTGACGGCCGTGTGCTCCGGGCTGCGCGGCAGGCACACCGCTACGACATCGCCCCGGCCAATGCCGCGCGTCTTAAGGCCCGCCATCGCCCGCGCCACCGCGTCGCCAAGTTCGTGATAGGAGATGCGCCGTTTGCCGTTGATCAGGGCCGTGCGCGATCCGTCTCCTTCGAAAAGATGCGAGGCGATCCGTTCCAGTAATGGCGGGCAGACGAAGTTCCGCTCGTCGCCATTCAGCCGGTAGTGCGACAGGTCGACGACCTCACGGGAATTCATCGAGAACGTCCCGCTGGCGGTGATCGCGGCAATCGCACGCTCTATGGCGCCGAGAATGTCCGCCACCATTGCGGCATCGATCGCCTGCTCCGCATAGTCGATAGCAAGGACGAGATCGCCATCCGGGTTTTGCGAAAAACGGAAATCCAGCGCGACTTGGGGCGTCTGGGTAAGCCCGTCCGTCCAACGAAGCGTGGAAGCTTGCGAAAGCGTGGGCCATGAGAGGCCGTTGGTGATGACGACAGGCAGGGCGAGCCCGCCGGGATTGGCGTTGAGAAGGATGCGATTGAGATCTACCCCTGAAAAAGCCAGATGATTGAGGCCCTCAAGCACATCGGTTTGCAAAGCTGCGGCCCGCTCCGCAAAATCGCCCCTGGCCGCATCCCATTTGACCGCGATGAAGCTCGAGCGATTGGCAAAGGCGCCTTCCACCTGCGGGGCGACGGGAATGCCGACGACGAGGGCACCTTCGTTCAGCCAAAGCGACAGCACATCGAGGATTACCGCCGTCAGCGCCGAATTCTTGAACAGCCGCTCTTTCGCGCCGATCCGTGAAAAGGCGGTAAAGCGTTGTTTTTCCACGGTCAGGCTCCGGCGGCTGTAACGCGAAACGGCAATGGTTTCGAGCGGGGCTTTCCACGGCAGTTGCGAGGGCACTTCCGCACCCTCAAGTTTCTCCGCCCAATAGGCGGCATCTTCGGCGCGGGCCGCTGCGATATCCTGCTGCGCGGCGGTGGCTGCGACGGCTGATGCGGGCGGCACGACATCATCGAAGAGTTCCGCCGCAAGGCTGGCTATTCCCCGTCCGTCGAGAATAAGGGCGTCGAAGCGCAGGAAGACCGCCACGCTGTCCCCCACCGCAACCTCCGGCAGACGAAACACCGTGACCTGCCAGGGAGGAGCGGCAAGTTCGAAATGGGCATGGGAGAAATCCTGCCGCACGGTGCCGATCCGCTGTTCGGCTTCGGCAGCGGACAGGTCCGAAAGATCAACAATATCAAGGTTTAGCTTCGGCTCATCCGAGACCACCTGCACCAGACGCCGCTCATCGATGTGGGTGCGCAGGCTTTCATGCCGCTCGACCATTGCGGTGAGGCGCGAGCGAAGCAATGCCGGATCGATATTGCCGCGATATTCGCGGAACTCCTGCATCGCCACGCCGCTCAGCGGCAGATGGGTGCCGCGACCGAGCAGATAGGCCTTTTGCAAGGCTGAGAGTGGCCGTTCCATGGATTTTCCTTTTGTCTGCACTATCGCTTCAGGCGCTTGCAAGCCTAATCGCTCCACGGTCTCGGAAACGAGATCGGGGCTGGCGGCGAGGTGGCGAAGAAGGGCGGTATAGGCGTCGAACAGGGCTCGCAGCCAGCTTTCCGGCAGCGCATCGAGCCGCACATCCCAGTTGATCAAAAGCCCGCCATCGAGCGCTGCGACCTGCGCATCCAGCGCAACTCCAGGCCCCTGCGAAACGGTGTGGATCATCGGGCCGAACACGCGCGCCACATTTTCCGAAAACAACTCGCCCCCGGGCAAATCGACACCCGCGGTAAAGACAACCGGTGAGGTCTGCAAACCGCCGCGCAGGCGGGAAAGGTCGCGCATGACGCTGACCCCGGGATAGGACTGGTGCGCCAGAAGCCCGTTCATTTCTCCGAACAGCCGTCCAAGCAGTCGCTCAAGGCTCTCCTCAGGCCGGATATCAACGCCAAGCATGAGCACATTGGAGAATTCGCCGACGATGGCATCGACCCCTTCCACCAGCGGCGCGCGCCAGAAAGCCGGCACGGAAAGCCGGAACTTTTCCGTATTCGTCGCTTGCGAAAGCACCACTGTAAAGACACCAAGCAACAGGGTCGACGTGGTCACGCCGCAGCGCCGCGCCACCCGTTCCAGACTGCTGCGTTCAGCCGGAGAAAGTCTTGCTGCAAGGCGATCGGTGTGAACGGCGCGTGACGGGTCCTCGGGCAAAAACGGCAATGGCGGTGCCTCCGGAATATCGGCAATATGTTGCCGCCACCACAGCCGGTCCCTTTCACGCTGGGCTTTGAGTTCCGGATCGGATGCAAGACGTTCCGCCCAGCTGAAAAACGATGGTGGTGTATCCCCCAATGGCTCGAGTTCGTCCGCGTCGGCTTCATAAAAGCGGGCGAGATCTTCCAGCACGATACGCATACTGGCGGGATCGATGGCCAGCATGTCGGTATCCAAATGCAGCCTGGCGCGACCTGCGGGCAGCAGGCTGAGCGACACTGCCGCCGGCGGGGCAACACGCAGATCGATCTGGCGATGGCTCCACGCCTCACGTTTGGCGGCAAGACGGTGCGCAAGCGCCTCATCATTGAGAGCCGCCATGTCCTCCACGTCGAGGCGGAGCGGCCGGCCGGCGGGGTCCGCCGTCTGTCGCCCTTCCGCATCAATCCTGAGGTTGAGCATGGGGTGACGCCGGCAAAGCCTTTCGACCGCGACGGCCAGTCTTTCCGCCTCCAGCCCCCTGCCTTCGAACTCGAGATAGAGATGCGGCGTAACTTTTCCGAGTATCCCGTCCGCCTCTCGGCCGACCCAGTAGGCAACCTGCATGGGGGTTAAATTTAGCATGTGAATTTGCACCGATTGACAAAACATGATTATCATAATCAAGTATAAGCCACCGTCAACCACTCGCACAGGAGGCATCCCATGAAAACGGGAGCACTCAGGACGAATGACGTCGATTCCGACGAAATTACTGATTTTGATAGAGAATTTCTGTTCACTTCTGGCTCGGGCGAACTGCGTGCCAGAGGCATTCGCGAAAGGATAACGATTCCTGCCCATGGCGCCGAAGACGCGGGAAGCCCTTTGCAGAAGGCGATAAAGGCCGCTTTCGAGAGGGCGCGCAGGGCCGGACAGGACAATCCCATCGCCATTGGCGCCATCCCCTTCGACGTCAACGAGCCATCCTGCTTATACATCCCCAACAACCATGAGTGGAATCCAAAGGATACCGCTTCGATCTCGACTGATTCGGCCATGCCAGCGCTTGTCGGCCAGAACAGCCTGCCCGATGAAAATGGTTTCAAGCGCGCCGTCGAGCATGCCATCGTCAATTTCCGCCATTCCGATGTCCGCAAGGCGGTGCTTTCCGTCATGCGTGAACTGACCTTCGCCTCCGAGGTCAATGTCGAAAGATTGCTGGCCAGCCTCGCCAAACAGAACCGCGAGGGTTACCAGTTTCGCATTCCGCTGCCCGATGGCGGCGATCTGATCGGCGTGAGCCCCGAACTCCTCATCCGCAAGCAGGGTGAAAAAGTCATCTCGAACCCGCTCGCGGGCTCGGCAAAACGCATGGCTGACCCGGTGGCGGACAAGGCCAATGCAGACCGGCTTTCGGCTTCGGAAAAAGACCATTACGAGCATAGCCTCGTGATCGAGGATATACGCTCGCTGCTTACGCCTTGCTGCACTGAAATCGACGTTCCCGAAAAGCCCTCCCTCATCAACACGGCCGCTCTCTGGCATCTTTCAACGCGCATCGAGGGTCGCCTTGCTGATCCCGAGACCAATGCGCTGCAACTCGCGTGCCTGCTGCATCCCACACCTGCTGTTTGCGGTTTCCCCACCGAGCGTGCCCGCAGGCTTATTCGCTTCGTCGAGCCTTTCGAGCGTGGGCTGTTCACCGGCATGGTCGGCTGGACGGATGCCGAGGGTAACGGCGAATGGGTGGTGACAATCCGTTGCGGCACCGTGCAACGGCAAACCGTGCGGCTGTTCGCAGGCGCCGGCATCGTTGAAGCCTCGGAACCCGAATCCGAGTGGGCCGAGGTGCAGACCAAGCTCAAGACCATGCTGAACGCCTGCGGTCTTTCTGCCTAATTTTCCCAGGGACACACCATGACAATCGAATTTGAACGCTGGCCCGAAGATCTGGCGCGCCGATACCGCGACCGCGGCTACTGGATCGACAGACCGCTCAGCGACATCCTCACCCAGCAGGTGGAACTTCGGCCGGACGCGACCGCGCTGATCTGCGGCGACCGCCGCTTCACCTATGCCGATCTCGACCGGCAATCTTCCAATCTTGCCGGGCATCTGGCTGCCGCCGGGATCGGCAGGGGCGATACGGCACTGGTGCAATTACCAAATATCGCGGAGTTCTATCTCGTCTTTTTCGCTCTGATGAAAATCGGCGCTGCACCCGTCAATGCGCTTTTCAGCCATCGCCGGCTGGAAATGACCTCCTATGCGGAACAGATTACGCCAAATCTGGTGATCGGCTCGCGTTCCCACGAGCTTTTTGCCAATGACACGTTTCTGGAGGCGCTGAAGCTTACCTCTCCGCAGCTTGCCGTGACGCTGCTGCTTGGTGAGGCGGAACCGCAGCGCAGCCTCGAACAATGGCTCTCATCACCCGCCGAAAATGCGCCGCATTACGGCCCTTCGGCAGCCGATGAGGTAGCGTTGTTCCAGCTTTCCGGCGGCAGCACCGGAACACCGAAACTGATCCCCCGCACGCATAACGACTATGACTACAGCGCCCGGGCCAGTGCGGAAATCTGCGAGCTGACGCCGCAGACCCGTTTCCTCTGCGCCATTCCGGTGGCGCATAATTACCCCATGAGTTCGCCGGGTGCGCTTGGCGTGTTCCACGCTGGCGGCACCGTGGTAATGGCGGCCAATCCCGAGCCGCTTGCCTGCTTTGACCTCATCGAAAAACATGGCGTCGACATTGTGCCTCTGGTGCCGCCGGCCGTGGCGCTGTGGTTACAGGTGGCGCCCGCCCATCGCGAACGGCTGAAATCCCTCAAGCTGCTGCAGGTCGGCGGCGCAAGCTTTGCTGAAGCTTTAGCCCGTCAGGTGCCGCAGGTGCTGGGTTGCACCCTCCAGCAGGTCTTCGGCATGGCGGAAGGTCTGGTGAACTATACCCGCGCCGGTGATCCCGACCATATTGTCTTCACCACGCAAGGGCGGCCGATCAGCCCGGATGACGAGATCCGCATCGTTGACGAGGACGGCAACGACGTCCCAGAAGGCGAAGCCGGCATGCTGGCGACGCGCGGCCCCTATACGTTTCGCGGATATTACCGCGCCGCCGAGCACAGCGCGCGCGTCTTCGACAACCAGGGTTTTTATTATTCCGGCGATGTCGTTCAGCGCACGCCCGAAGGTTACCTGCGGGTGGTTGGCCGGGTGAAAGACCAGATCAATCGCGGCGGCGAGAAGGTCGCATCGGAAGAGGTGGAAAACCTGATCCTGCAGCATCCGGATGTGACGCATGCCGCACTGGTGGCGATGCAGGACGAACTCCTCGGTGAAAAAAGCTGCGTCTTCGTCGTTTCCCGCAATCCCGCTCTCAAGGCACCGGCCATCCGCCAGCATCTCTCTGCTCTGGGTGTTGCGGATTACAAGCTGCCGGACCGGGTGCGTTTCATCGACACCATGCCGCTTACTGCCGTCGGCAAGATCGACAAGAAACGTCTGCGCGACATGCTCGCAGCGCCAATCCCGGCGTAATTGAGCGTGCACGCCTCAACCATTTGAAAATTGCGTGTCGCCCATGCCGATGCGCCAAACCATCGAGGTCAATATGACGATCCCCACCATTTCCGATTATCCGATGCCGGTCGCAGCAAGCTTTCCGGCCAACAAGACCAAATGGCAGCCGGACGCCAAGCGCGCCGTGCTGCTCATCCACGACATGCAACGTTATTTCCTGCGGTTCTACGAGGCCGACGGCACGTTGATGACAACCCTCATCGACAATCTTGCAAAGGTAAAGGCATGGGCGGTTCAGAACGGCGTGCCGGTCATATACACCGCCCAGCCGCACGACCAGCCTGCCGCCGACCGCGCGCTTCTGAACGACATGTGGGGACCGGGCCTGACCGTGGTCGACCCGGAGTTGCAGAAGGTCGTGGACAAGCTTGCGCCGACGCCCGACGATGTGGTGCTGACCAAATGGCGCTACAGCGCCTTCCAGCGTTCAGACCTTGCCGAGCGCATGAAGGGGTGGGGCCGCGACCAGATCATCATCGGCGGCGTCTACGCCCATATCGGCTGCATGATGACGGCTGTTGAAGCCTTCATGAAGGATATTCAGCCCTTCATGCTGGGTGATGCCGTCGCCGATTTTTCCGAAGCCGAACACCGCATGGCGCTGCAATATGTGGCAACACGCTGCGGCGTGGTGATCGACACTGAAAGCCTTGCCGGCGCGGGAGAGACCACCGATATCAGCGAATGGCTGAAGGCCCGCGTCCTGCAAATGGTGGAGGACGAGAGCGACATCGACCCGGATGAGAACCTGATCTTCTATGGGCTGGATTCGCTGCAGGTGATGAAGCTTGCCGGCGAACTGAAGGAACGCGGCGTCATCGTGGGCTTCGAAGAGCTTGCCCGCGTACCGACGCTTTCTGCCTGGTGGGCGCTGATCGAAGAAAAGCGGCTCGCGGCCTGAGCGGACGGACAAGATGATGCAGAACAGATTTAACGGGCGGCGCGTGCTGGTGACGGGTGCCGCGCAGGGCATCGGCCGCCGCATCGCCGAGCGTTTCACCGAGGAAGGGGCCGAGGTCATCGGCCTTGACCTCATTGCCGATGCAACCGATGCAACCTTCCGCCAGATCACGCTCGACATCACGGACGCGGCGGCAGTGGAGGCGGCGAGCAAGGCGATCGAGAAGGAATGGGGCGGGCTGGACATTCTCGTCAACGCCGCCGGCATCCTCCGGCTCGGCGACAGCGAAAGCCTGACGCCGCAGGATTGGAACGCCTGCATGGATGTCAATGCTGCGGGGCCGTTCTACCTGCTGCGGCAATGGAGCGGCGTCTTCAAGCGGCAGCGGCGCGGGGCAATCGTCAACATCGCCTCCAACGCCGCCGTTGTGCCGCGCATCGGCATGCTCGCCTATTGTGCTTCCAAGGCCGCACTCGTCAGCCTCAGCCATTGTGCAGCACTTGAACTCGCGCCCTATGGCGTGCGCTGCAATGTGGTGTCACCCGGCTCCACCGATACGCCGATGCTGGCCGGCATGCTGAACGATCCCAGCGGCAAACAGCGACTGGTCGCCGGTCTTCCCGAGCAGTTCAAGCTCGGCATTCCGCTGGGCAAGATCGCGCGGCCGGACGACATCGCCGACACGGTGCTGTTCCTTGCCTCCGATCAGGCAGGCCATGTGACGATGCAGCAGATCGTGGTCGATGGCGGCGCCACGCTTGCCGCCTGAGCATCGGTCCGCGTGATGAGGATGACAGATATGGCCAACGCGCCGGCGTTTCACGGCGAAGCTGTTTCCGGCGATCCACCCCAGGCCATCTGGCCTTGGCCGGACGACAGATGCGATTGTCATTGCGTCACCCTTCATTACAGCGCCGAAGAAGGGCGCGGCGGCAAGGTCCCTCCCTTGCCGCCGCAGCTTTTGCGCGCTGCGCCCAGACGCAAGGCGGAATTTATAGCCGGGCGCAGATGTGCTGCCGAAGCCATACGCCGTCTGACCGGCCGCGCCGCCTTTCCCGGCGTGGGAGAGGATCGCGCCCCTATCTGGCCCGAAGGCGTGGTCGGCGCGATTTCCCACAGCCACGAGCGGGCAATTGCGCTTGCCGGCTCTTCCGAGCGGTTCTGCGGCATTGGCATCGATATCGAAAGGCTTCTGAGCGAGGAGGAAGCTTGCGATATTGCCCCGCAGGTACTGACCGCAAACGAACGCCTCAGTCTTGGAAACGACATCGATCCCTTCATGACCGGGCTGATCTTTTCGGCCAAGGAAAGCCTGTTCAAAGCGCTTTATCCGACCGTCAGACGTTTGTTCTTTTTCGAGGCGGCGGAGTTATCCGGCTATGAAGAGTGCGGTTCAGCATCCCTTCGGCTGACGACCGACATCAGCGGCGAGTGGCGCAAGGGAACGGACATTGCTTTCCACTTCTGCCGCTTCGAAGGCTTTTTGCTCACCCGTATCCTTCTCCCGCATTAAGGGAAAAATACAGAATCCTTTTCTGTGAAGATCATATTTAAAGTCGTTGTTCCCGTCATTTGTGTGAAACACTGAAACGGTACGCACCGTGTTGGAATGATTCCAAACATGCAACGGTGGAGACACGATATGACCGACATCGATACGAGCAAGCTTTCCTGGGATGCGTGGGACGAGCTGCAAAACCCGCCGCCGGCCGAAACCGATTTCGACCGCGTGGTCGAGACCGCGATTTCCCGCCGCGGCTTTCTCGGTGGCGTGCTTGCCTTCGGTTCGGCCGCAGCAGCCATGGGCACGCTCGGCAACCTGATGACCAGCACCTCGGCGGAAGCGCAGGAAGCGGCAGCCGGCCGTTTCCCCTTCAAGCCGGTGGCTGCCGCGACCGACCACACCATTCACGTGCCGGAAGGCTACAGCTGGAAGCCAGTCGCCAAGTGGGGCCAGCCGCTGTTCTCCAACGTGCCCGACCTCGACCCTACCAAGGGTGTCAGCGTTGAAAACTCCGACAAGGTCTTCGGCGAAAATACTGACGGCATGGAACTGTTCATGGTTGGCAATCACCAGCTGATCGCCGTCAACCATGAATATGTAAACCCCGAAACCAACCTGCCGCATGCCGAAAAGGGCAACCCGAAAACGGCCGACGACGTCAAGATCCTGCAGAACATGCAGGGCGTCACCGTCATGGAAGTTGCGGAAGGCACCGGAGGCTGGGAAATCGTTCTCGACAGCCCGTTCAACCGCCGTATTCACCACAACACCCCGATGAAGCTTTCCGGCCCGGCCGCAGGCTCGGACCTCGTCAAGACCGCCGCAGATCCGAAGGGTGTCGACTGTCTGGGGACCTTCAACAATTGCGGCGCCGGCCGCACGCCCTGGGGCACCTACCTCACCTGCGAGGAAAACTTCAACGGCTATTTCGGTACCACTGATGCCGCCTTCAAGCTGCCGGATGACTACAAGCGCTACGGCATCGTCGCCGAGACCCGTTACGCCTATGAGAAGTTCGATGCGCGTTTCGATGTCGCCAAGAACCCCAACGAGCCGCGCCGCGCCGGTTACGTGGTCGAGATCGATCCTTCGGACGCCTCCTCCACCCCGATCAAGCGCACCGCCCTCGGCCGCATCAAGCACGAAAACGCCGCCGTGGTGATTGCCCGTGACGGCCGCGTGGTGGTTTACATGGGCGATGACGAGCGTGGCGAATTCCTCTACAAATTCGTCTCCAACGGCATTTACGTGCCCGGTGGCGACACCTCGAAACTGCTAGACGAAGGCACGCTCTACGTCGCCAGGTTCTCGGACGACGGCGCTGGTGAATGGTTGGCTCTCACGCCTGAGACGACAGGCATGAAGATCGATGAAATCTGCGTCTTCACCCGTCAGGCCGCTTCCAAAGTGGGCGCGACAACGATGGACCGCCCGGAATGGGTCGCCATCAACCCGGTCGCCATCGAAGCCTATTGCGCCCTTACCAACAACAGCCGTCGCGGCGAAATGAAAGACGGCAAGTTGCGCGCCAATGCTGGCGGCGACGCCATGGCGATCAATGCTGCCAACCCGCGCGAAAAGAACGAATACGGCCAGATCGTGCGCTGGTACCCGGAAAACGACGATCACGCGGACGGCAGATTCAAGTGGGACCTGTTCTGCATGGCCGGCAACCCCACCGTTCACAAGGATGCCTATGCAGGCTCTTCGAACATCAACGAAGGCAACATGTTCAACTCGCCCGATGGCATGATGTTCGATTCGACCGGTCTTCTCTGGATCCAGACCGACGGAGAGGACAGCAACGAGGGCAACTTCGCCGGCCAGGGCAATAACCAGATGCTGGCAGGCGATCCGGCGACCGGCCGTATCGAACGTTTCCTGACCGCGCCGAAGGGTTCTGAAGTTACCGGCCAGACATGGTCCGGCGACAAGCGTACCCACTTCGTCGGCATCCAGCACCCCGACGCCCCCTTCCCGGATGGCGAAGGCAAGCTGCCGCGCTCCACCGTTATCGCCATCAAGCGTGACGACAACGCGCAGATCGGCTGACGCTTTGGCTTAGGCGGAACCGGGTCTCGGCATAGCGGAGATCCGGTTCCTGTCACCCGTGACCAAGGGTCGATGCGGCCTGACTGAATTTTCACTCGCCAGTGGACAAGAGAGGCATTACCGCTTCAAATCTCCCCACACGATACCAGTCAGGAGAATGACCATGGAAATATTGCGCGCGGGAACACGGGCCTCAACCAAAGGCCCCGAGGCATGGTTTACCGGCACGGTCCGTATCGATCCTCTGTTCAACCCGTTCGATGCAGAGCGGGTTCAGGGCGCTCAGGTCACCTTCGAACCAGGCGCGCGAACCGCATGGCACACGCACCCGCTCGGACAGACCCTGATCGTGGTTTCAGGGTTTGGAAGGGTGCAGCGCGAGGGTGGCCCCGTGGAAGAAATCCGCCCCGGCGATACCGTGTGGTTCGCACCGGGCGAAAGGCACTGGCACGGGGCGGCACCCGATGTCGCCATGACGCATATCGCGCTTCAGGAAGTGAAAGACGGCAAGGTCGTGGACTGGATGGAGCACGTCACGGACGATCAGTATGGTGGCTGAAGTGGCCTGGCCGAAATGGCGCTCGTCCTGCCTGCCGGACGATCTCCAGCGTTAAGCAACATCCGGAAGAGCCGAAATATTTCGGGGGCGCGATTTTAACTTTGACTCGTATGCGCATTGGGTGAACCTTCATCGCGTCGCGGGAACATGGTGGAGAATCGTGATCTTAACCGGTGGAATTGTCCTTGCCCTTATCACCGCCAATGCGGTTGCAATTCCATGCCCATGACACTCAACCGCCGCGATGTGGTGGCGGGGTTGTCGATTGCCGGCCTGATGTTACCGGAAGCGATCGCCTATTCGGGGATTGCCGGCGTTCCAGCCCAGCACGCCATCCTTGCCGCCATCATGGGCTGCATCGTCTATGCCATTTTTGGCCAGAGCCGTTTTGCGGTCGTCTCGCCCACATCGTCCTCCGCCGCAATCCTGGCGGCAATGCTTGCGACGCTCTCGGTCACACCAGCGCAAAAGATGCTGCTTGTTGCCATTACTGTCGCTCTGGTGGGCCTGCTGTTTCTGCTTGCGGCTGCCACGCGGCTCGGCGCCCTGTCGAGTGTCATCTCACGCCCCGTGCTGCGCGGTTTTGCCTTCGGCCTCGCCATTCTGATCACCATAAAGCAATTGCCGAGCCTCTTCGGGATAAAGGCGCAGTCGGGCGAGCCGCTTTCCATTCTCCTGCAAATCCTCTCCCGCCCGCAGGACTGGAGCCTTGAAAGCATCGCCGTCGGCGTTGTGGCACTCGCCGTGCTGCTTCTCCTGCGCAGGCGCCCCGCCATCCCCGGTAGCCTCGTCGTCATCGTGGCAGGAATTGCCATCTCGATCCTGCTCAACCTTCAAAGTCGGGGCGTCGCCGTCGTCGGCCAGATCGATCTTGCCGGCATATGGGCGGGCCCGTTTTCGGTGTCGCTCGACGATGTCGCGCATGTTGCCCGCTTCGCGCCGCCACTCGTCCTCATCCTCTTTGCGGAATCATGGGGCACCATCCGAAGCTTTTCGCTTCGCCATGGCGAAATTGTCGATTCCAATCGCGAACTCAGAGCATTCGGGCTTGCCAATATCGCCAGCGCCGCCATGCAGGGTATGCCGGTTGGTGCGGGTTTTTCCGCAGGCGCAGCAAGCGAGGCGGTTGGGCCGCAAAGCCGGCTTGCCTCTGCCATCGCCGCAATCGGCCTGGCGGTCTTCAGCCTGCTCGCCGCCAGATGGTTCGCTTTCATCCCGGAAGCAGTCCTTGCCGCCGTGATCGCCGTGGCGCTGTTGCATGCGCTCGACCCCGCGCCCATCATCCGTTTATGGCGGCTCGGCAACGACGCCTATCTGGCACTTGCCGCCGCAGCCGGCGTACTTGCCTTCGGTGTGCTGAACGGCATGCTTGTCGCCGTCGCCCTTTCCTTCGCCGTCTTCGTTCGCCGGCTTTCCTTACCGCATGTCATGCATCTTGGCCGGCTGGGCGATAGCCACGACTTTGTCGACATGGAACGCCACCCGGATGCGAAGGATGTGTCAGGCATGATTATTCTCCGGCCCGCACAGCCGCTTTTCTTCGGCAATGCGGAACCGATCCTTGCCGCCGTTACCAAATACATCGTTGCGCGGCCGGAACTGCACATCGCGATTGTCAGCCTTGAGGAAACATTCGAACTGGATTCCACCGCGCTTGATGCGTTGCTGGAGTTCGATGCAGCGATGCAGCGCAGCAGCATCGTGGTCTATTACGCGCGCATGCACGACCATGTGAAGGATCTGCTGCTTGTCGGCGGCGGATCCGACATGGTGGCGCGCAGCAATTTCAGTGTCGATGATGCCGTGACGGCGGCCATGCATCGGGAGGACAGCCTTGCCACACAATCTTGAACCGCATCTGACCCCGGTTGAAATCACCTCACTCAAACCAACGCAGATGACAGTCGGTCTGCGCGAGGTGGAGGACAAGCGCCGGCAATGGGCCGCCATCCGTGAGGAAAAGGGAGCCGACTTCCTCGGACACCACATGGTACCCGTCGTCCTTGGTCACAAACAACGTCTTTATCTGGTGGACCACCACCACCTCGCTTTGGCCTTGCATGAGGAAGGCGTGAAACATGTCCTGACCAGTATCGTTGCCGATCTTTCCCATCTCGGCCGGCAGGAATTCTGGTCGGTGATGGACCATCGCAACTTCGTCTATCCTTTCGACGTGGATGGCGTGCGCCATCCCATCGAAAACCTTCCCAAACGGATCGTCGATCTCAAGGACGATCCCTTCCGCGCGCTGGCCGGCGCGGTTCGCGACGCTGGCGGTTTTGCCAAAATAGACGCTCCCTTCAGTGAATTCCTCTGGGCGGATTTCCTGCGCCGCCGGGTGGGAGACAAGAAGCTGCGACATTCCTTCGAGGACGCTGTGGAGGAAGCGATGCAACTGGCACGCTCGCGCGATGCGCGGCATCTGCCTGGATGGTGTGGAGCGGACCGATGACAACCCTTCCCTCCCTTTTCCGAGTGATGGCGGCTGCCATCGCAGTTTTCGTACTGGGCGCGGCGAGCCTAGCTGCGCAGGAACTACCGCCGCCAGCGAGACCGGCCCCTACGGAACAGACGACAGAGCAGAAAGTCGACCAGTTGCTACAGCTTCTGGGACAGGACGATGTTCGTGCCCTTCTCACACAGAAGCTTGCGGCCGCCGGGACAGAGCAGCCGCCAGAACTGACGCCGCAGAGCCAGTTGAGCGATCTCGACCAATGGGCAAGCAAGCGGCGCGAACACCTAGGCCGCCTCGCAAGGGACCTGCCCGGCATGTCCACGCAGATCATCGCGGCGCTGGGAAGGCTTTGCGACGAGATCAGAAACTACGGTGCAGCCGTCTTCTTGCTGCACGTATCCATCCTGTTCGGTGCGGGCCTTGCCGGCGGCGTTGCCACGAACCGGATCATAGCGATGCAGGCCTCCCGCAGGAACGGCGCGGATATCGGCAAGGAGGCCTCGTCTGTCGTATCGCGGAGGCTTTTGCCCGTCTTCGGCTACGGCATTGCTGCCACCGCCATGTTCCTTGCCATCCAATGGTCACCTTTGCTGAGCGCCGTTCTGCTGCCCTGGCTTGCAACCAGCATCGTGTTGCCGCTGCTTTTTGCCTTCACGCGCCTGCTGCGGCGGGTCGTTGGCCGTGAGGCCTATGCCCGGCGCGATTTCTGGATCGTCCGCTGGACATGGCTCCTGACACTTGCCGGCATTTTCTGGTCCCTGCTCAGGACGCTCGAAAATCTCGATGTCCCGCGTGAAACGCTCGGGCTTCTGTCCTCCGCCATGGTCGGGCTCCTGTTCCTGCTCGCATGCATCTGGATCTGGCGTCGCCCGGTCGGCGATCCGGGTTCGGAGCGGGCAAGGGCAATCGACGTCGCGTTGATCTTCAGCCTCATCATCCTCTTCGGGCTGCGGCTTGCCGGTGCCGGGGTCCTGTTCTGGATCGGGCTTTATGCGCTGGTTCTGCCCGGCCTTGCCTCGACGCTTGGCATCGCGGCGCGAAAGCTGGCAACCGACATCGGCACCTATGGGGAAAGCGATCTTCGCCCGGTACTGGTCGAGCGAGGCGTGCGGCTTGCAATCGTCGGGACTGCCATCCTGTGGCTGATCTTCCTCGTGCGCGCGCATCCGAATTCCCTGCCCGATGGCGCATTGCTGACGTCGATCGTCGTCGGCGTCCTGCACGGGGCGCTGATCCTGCTTCTTGCCGATCTCGTCTGGATCGCGATCAAGTCGATGATCGCACGGCGGCTGGAGTTGAGTACACCCGCCGGCAACCCGATGAGCGGCCAACCGGGTGTGGGCCAGCCGCAAGATGACCGGCTTTTGACCATTCTGCCGATCCTTCGCAACATGCTCGGCATCATCATCGCCGCGGTTGCGGTCATGACGGCACTTTCGGAACTCGGCGTCAATATCGGGCCGCTGCTGGCGAGCGCCGGCATCTTCGGCATCGCCATCGGTTTCGGTTCGCAGACGCTGGTCAAGGACATCATCAGCGGCGTGTTCTACATGATCGACGACGCCTTCCGCGTCGGCGAATACATCCAGAGCGGTTCCTACCGCGGCACGGTGGAATCCTTCAGCATCCGCTCGGTCAAACTGCGGCACCATCGCGGCCCGATTTTCACCGTGCCGTTCGGATCGCTCGGCGCCGTCGAAAATATGAGCCGCGACTGGTCGATCGACAAATTCCTCGTCACGGTCGCCTTCGATACTGACATTGCCAAGGTCCGGGCCATTACCAAGGAGATCGGCAAGGCGCTGAAGGAAGACCCGGAATTCGGACAGTTCCTGATCGAAACCGTCAAGCTGAAGGGTGTCGAGCAATTCGGCGAATATGGCATGACGCTTGGTTTCGGCATGATGCTGCGCGCCGGCGGGCAATCCTCCATGGTGCGCCGCAAGGCCTATTCGATGCTGAAGGATGCCTTTGCGCAAAACGACATCCAGTTCGCCAGCATGGCGGGCGCCTATCCCACATCTACACGAAGCGCGCGGCCACAGGAGCCCGAAGCAAGCGACGGGACGGGGCCGGTGGAAGAATAGGCCTCCGGCAACCGCGCCCCAACCTTATCCCATTCGTTCGGACATATATTCGCCCGGCGAAGCTGGAAACACCACGGTCTTGTTGCCGTTGAGGAAGACACGGTGATGGATATGGGCATGAATGGCGCGTGCCAGAACCTGGCTTTCCACGTCCCTCCCGAGGCTCACATAATCCATGCCGCTCTGGGCATGGGTGACGCGGATCGTGTCCTGTTCGATGATCGGGCCTTCATCGAGATCAGCGGTGACGTAATGGGCCGTCGCGCCGATCAGTCGCACGCCGCGCTCATAGGCCTGCTTGTAAGGGTTTGCGCCCTTGAAGGAAGGCAGGAAGGAATGGTGGATGTTGATGATGCGGCCAGACATTTCCTGGCACAGCCGTTCCGACAGAACCTGCATGTAGCGCGCCAGCACGACGAGTTCGGCGCCTGCATCGCGCACCACCTGCAGTATGGCCGCCTCGGCTTCCGGTTTCGTCTCCGGCGTGACGCGAATGTGGTGAAAGGGAATATCCTCGTTCACCACCTGCTTCTGGTATTCGAGGTGATTGGAGATGACAGCGACAATCTCCACAGGCAATGCACCAATGTGGGAACGGTAGAGCAGATCGTTCAGGCAATGGCCGAAGCGTGAAACCATGATCACGACTTTCGTTTTCCGCGAGAGATCATGGACATCGTATTCCATGTCGAAATCGGCGGCGACGGAAGCGAACCCTGCGACGAGAGCAGCGGGTTCCATCCCTTCCTCCGAAACGAAGCTCAGCCGCATGAAAAAGCGGCCCGTTTCCAGGTCGGTGAATTGCGAACTGTCGTTGATGTTGCAGCCGGACCGCGCGAGATATCCGGACACGGCAGCAACGATGCCGCTGCGTGCCGGGCACGAGACTTTCATGACATAGCTGGTCAAATCCTGCTCCCCTTGATGGATCAGCGATCGGGCACATTGGCGGTGATGCCGCCCTGCCCGATCATGGCTAACGAGACCGATAATAGCGTGTTACGCGCCGTAGATCGGGAAGTCCTCACACAGCGCTGCAACCTCGGCCCGCACGTTCGCCTCAATCTCAGCATTGCCTTCGGCACTGACAGCCAGCGCGTCGATGACGCGCAGGATCAGCACGCCGATCCGCTCGAATTCGGCCACGCCGAAGCCGCGCGTGGTACCGGCCGAGCTGCCGAGCCGGATGCCCGAGGTGACGAAGGGCTTTTCCGGGTCGTTGGGAATGGAGTTCTTGTTGCAGGTGAGACCTGCCCGCTCAAGAGCGATTTCGGCAACCTTGCCGGTAACGCCCTTCGGACGCAGATCGACCAGAACCATGTGGCTGTCGGTTCCACCAGACACGATCCCCAGACCGCCATCCGTCAGCACTCGCGCCAGAGCCTGAGCATTGGCTATGACCTGACCGGCGTAGTCGGCAAAGTCCGGCCGCAGCGCCTCGCCGAAGGCAACGGCCTTGGCAGCGATGACATGCATCAGCGGGCCGCCCTGATTGCCGGGGAAGACGGCCGAATTCAGCTTCTTTGCCAGATCGGCATCGTTGGTCAAAATGACGCCGCCGCGAGGGCCGCGCAGGGTCTTGTGGGTGGTGGAGGTGACGACATGGGCGTGCGGCACCGGATTTGGATATTTGCCGCCGGCGATCAGGCCGGCATAATGGGCCATGTCGACCATCAGCCATGCGCCAACCTCGTCGGCGATCTTGCGGAAGCCTTCGAAATCGATCTGGCGCGGATAGGCCGAGGCGCCTGCGACGATCAGCTTCGGCCTGGTTTCCAGCGCCTTTGCCCGAACCTTTTCCATATCGATCAGATGCGTCTCTGCATCCACCTCATAGGAGACGACATCGAACCACTTGCCCGACATGGTGACCGGCGAACCGTGGGTCAGGTGGCCGCCATGGGCCAGCGAAAGCCCCATAATCCGGTCGCCCGGCTGAAGAAGTGCCAGAAACACCGCCTGATTGGCCTGCGCGCCGGAATGCGGCTGAACGTTCGCAAACTCCGCGCCGAAAAGTTGCTTCAGCCGGTCGATGGCGACCTGCTCGACCTTGTCGACGAATTCGCAGCCGCCATAATAGCGTTTGCCGGGATAACCTTCGGCATATTTGTTGGTCAGCACCGAGCCTTGCGCCGCCAGAACGTCGGCGGACACGATATTCTCCGAAGCGATCAGTTCAATCTGGGTTTTCTGGCGATCGAGTTCCTCGGCGATGGCGTCGGCAATCACCGTATCCGAAACGGCATTATGGGACAGACGGTTGAGCATTGTTTCCTCCTCAAGGATCAGGCGATTTCGGCGGCAAGTTCCTTGCAGCCGGTTTCAAGCAAATGGCCGAGATGCGGCGCGAAACTGTTCCAGATATCCATACGGAAACCATCCGGCGCATCGCGCCACAGCACCACGGTCACGCCATCGAAAATCGTTCTGCGGGCCTCGCCAACCGGAATGGTGTCGATGTCGCGGGCACAGCCGAGTGTCAAAAGCTCGGCGGCGAGCGGCCCCTTGATCGCGAGCGTCACTTCCCTTCCTGAAATATCGACGAGACTATGCGGATGGCCGGCATAAATGCCAGCGCAGGCCGCAATCACCCTGTCGACCGCGCCAACGGGAGCAAGGATCGTCCATTCGTCGGGACCAAGGCGCACGGCCTCGATTTCGCCTGCAGCAGTGCGAGCGCCGATCCGGTCGGGCAAGGTCAGGCCAAGGGCTCTATTGAGCGGGACCAGATCGCCGCGCGCGCGCAGCGACAGCCGCCCCTGCGCGGCCAATATGCTGACCCGGGCTGCTTTGCTCTCGGCCAGCGTGCCGGGAACGGGGGAGGAAACGCGCATGTTCATTGTCATCTCCGGGTCAGATCTTCAGGCGGGTGTTTTCGGGATCGACAAAGACCATGCCGGTGATTTTTGCGGCAATCGTGCGTTCGGGCATCGGAATATAGACGGTCTCTCCCATCCGCTCATGGCCGCCCTCGATCAGCGCCAGCGCAATCGGCTGGCCAACCGCATCCGAATGATAGGACGAGGTGACATGACCGACCATTTTCATCGGGATAGGCTGCTTCGGATCGAAGACAATCTGCGCGCCCTCTTCAAGCTTCGAGCGGTCTTCGGTCAGAAGACCGACGAGGTGACGACGGCCCTTGGCGACGAGATCGGGGCGCGCGAGGCCACGCTTGCCGACGAAATCCGGTTTGGTCTTGCCCACGGCCCAGCCCATCGCGGCATCATAGGGCGTGACCGTGCCGTCGGTATCCTGGCCGACGATGATGTAACCCTTTTCGGCACGCAGCACATGCATGGTTTCCGTGCCATAGGCGGTGATGCCGTATTGCTGGCCGGCCTCCCACAGGATTTCCCAGAGCTTGCGGCCAAGCGGCGCGGGCACGTTGACTTCGAAGCCGATCTCGCCGGTGAACGACACCCGGAACAGCCGCGCCGGCATGCCGGCCACCGTGCATTCCGCGCAGGACATATGCGGGAAAGCCTCTTCCGTCAGCTCGACGCCCTCGACCAGCGGAGCGAGCAGCTTTGCCGCATTCGGGCCGTTCAGCGCAATGGTAGACCATTGCTCGGTGGTGGAAGTCAGCCAGACGTTGAGATCCGGCCATTCGGTCTGGAGGTAATCCTCCATCATGTTCATCACCCTTGCCGCACCGCCGGTGGTGGTGGTGACGTGGAAGCGATCCTCGGTCATGCGGCCGATGACGCCGTCGTCGCGAATGAAGCCGTCATCACCCAGAAGCAGGCCGTAACGGCAGCGGCCGGGCGCGAGCTTCGACCACGGGTTGGTGTACATGCGGTTCATGAACTCGACCGCATCCGGCCCGACGACCTCGATCTTGCCGAGCGTCGAGGCGTCGAACATGCCGAGGCTTTGCCGCACCGCCCGGCATTCGCGGCCGACTGCCGCATCCATGTCTTCACCTGGTTTGGGGAAGTACCAGGCGCGCCGCCATTGGCCGACCGGTTCGTAAACCGCGCCATGCTCCTCAGCCCAGCTGTCGATCTGCGTCTTGCGCGTCACCTCGAAATGCTGGCCGCGATGATAACCGGCGAAAGCGCCGAAGGTCGTCGGCGTATAGGGTGGGCGGAAGGTCGTCAGGCCTACTTCCGGCTGGCGTTTGCCGAGCGCTTCTGCCGCGATGTTGAGGCCGTTGATATTGGACATCTTGCCCTGATCGGTCGCCATGCCGTTGGTGGTGTAGCGCTTGACGTGCTCGATGGAGCGCATGCCCTCGCGCACGGCCAGCCGCAGATCCTTTGCGGTCACGTCGTTCTGGTAATCGACGAAGGCCTTGGCCTTGCCGGCATCGCGATCGCTCGGCAATTCCGTCAGCGATACGCCGCTGCCGGTGCGGTCGTGCTCCACCGCATAGTCGCGGGTATCGCCCGTCTTGCCCAGGGCTGCAGCGATCTTCCGGCCCTGCTCGGCGCCATCCTTCAGCACCGCTTCAATGCCCCAAAGCCCGCGCCCGGCGCCGGCAATTGCACAATCCTCATTGGTCATGGCCGGCAGGAAGGTGGTCCGCTGATCGTCCCAGGCAATCTTGCCCTGCGTATGGGAAAACAGATGCAGCGACGGCGTCCAGCCGCCAGACATCAGCAACGCATCACAGGCGATTTCCTGCCCCGCGCCGACCGCGGAGCCATTCACCGGATTGACGCGGACTGATTTCACACGCAACCGGCCCGAAGTCGCCGTCACGGTATGCGACAGCCGCACCGGAATGCCGAGCGCGCGCGCCTCGTTCACCAGTTCCTCGCGCACCTTCGAACGGGTATCGACGATGGCCTGCATCCGCGCGCCTGCGCCATGAAGATCGAAGGCGGCATACCAGGCGCTGTCATGGCTCGTCACCACCACCGGCCTGTTGCCTACCTTGACGCCATAGCGGTTCAGATAGGTCTGGGCGGAGCCCGCCAGCATCACGCCCGGCCGATCATTGCCATGGAAGACCAGCGGTTTTTCGAGAGCCCCCTGCGCCAGCACCACATGGCGCGCCCGCACCCGCCACAGGCGTTCACGCGGCATGTCCTTGGTCACGGTTTCGAGATGGTCGGTCAGCTTTTCGCAAAGGCCGATCATGTTCTGGTGGTAGTAGGCAATCGCCGTCGTGCGGGTCATGACCCTGACGCCGCGCTCCTTCAGCGCCTTCAACTCGTCCGCCAGCCAGTTCCATGCTGGCTGGCCGTCAATCTGCGCCTGCGGCTCGGACAGCAGCGTCCCGCCGGCTTCGGCATTTTCGTCCACTAGCACGACCTTGAGACCATCGACCGCCGCTGCGCGCGCCGCAGCCAGACCCGCAGGACCGGCGCCGACGATCAGCACGTCGCAATGCAGGTTGCGCGAGGCATAGGTATCGGGGTCTTCTTCCGTGGGCGAGACGCCGAGACCGGCCGCCGCGCGGATGAAGGGCTCATAGACCTTGTTCCAGAAGCTCTTCGGCCACATGAATGTCTTGTAGTAAAAGCCCGCCGAAAACAGCATATAGGCCATGTCGTTGACTGCGCCGATATCGAATTTCAGGCTGGGATATTTGTTCTGAGAGGTGGTTTCCAGCCCGCTCCAGATTTCCTGCACCGTGGCGCGGGTATTTGGCTCGAACCGGCCGGAGCCGCGGCGGGTGCCGATCAGCGCATTCGGCTCCTCGGAACCCGCCGCTACAGGGCCGCGCGGGCGGTGGTATTTGAACGAGCGGCCCATGAGATGTACGCCATTGGCGAGAAGCGCGGAGGCGACCGTATCCCCCTTTACGCCGCGATAGGTCTTCCCATCGAAGGTGAAGCTTACCGAGCGGGCGGCATCCACCCGGCCACGGCCGGAAACGCGATAGGAGTTCATTTCGACACCTCGGAGCTGGCTGGTGCGCTGGATAGGGAGGAGAGATCAGGACGCGGCTCGCCTGCGCGATAGGTTGTCAGGAAACGGTCGCTCACCGTGTCGCGCACCGCATTGAAGAAGCGACCGCAGCCATGCAGGTGCCGCCAGCGCTCGAAATGCGGACCCCTGGCGTTTTCGCGGATGAACAGGAATTCTTCCCACTGTTCATCACTCTGAGACGAGGGGTCGGCCGCGCGCACGACATGGGCCTGCCCGGCATAGGTGAATTCCGCTTCGGGCAGCGTTTCATGGCAATAGGGGCAACGGATCAGCAGCATGGGTTAGCTCCTCAGTGCGCCACGGCAGCGGCGGCGGCCTCGTCGATCAGGCGGCCGGAGCGGAAACGCTCCAGCGTGAAAGGCGCGTTGATCGGGTGCGGTTCGTTTTTCGCGATGGTCCAGGCGAAGGTGTGGGCAGCGCCCGGCGTGGCCTTGAAACCACCCGTGCCCCAGCCGCAATTGACATAAAGCCCGTCGACCGGCGTCTTGCCGAGAATGGCCGAGCGATCCGGCGTGACATCAACAATGCCGCCCCATTTGCGCAGCATCCGCATGCGGTTGAAGATCGGGAAGATTTCGACGATGGCGGCGATCGTATGTTCGATCAGCGGCAGGCCGCCGCGCTGCGAATAAGAGGTATACTGGTCCGTACCCGAACCGATCACCAGCTCACCCTTGTCGGACTGGCTGATATAGGCGTGAACCGCATTCGACATGACCACGCAGGGGAAGATCGGCTTGATCGGCTCGGATACCAAAGCCTGCAGCGGATAGCTTTCGAGCGGCAGGCGCACGCCTGCGGTATCCATGACAACGGACGTATGGCCAGCGGCGGAAACCGCCACCTTCTTCGCCTTGATGAAACCTCGCGCCGTCTCGACACCCGCGACGGACCCGTCGGCATTGCGGCGAATGGCGGTGACCGGGCAATTCTGGATGATATCGACGCCACGGGCGGCAGCACCGCGCGCATAACCCCAGGCAACCGCATCGTGGCGCGCCGTGCCGGCACGTTCCTGAAGCGCACCGCCCATCACCGGGTAGCGGGCGTTTGGCGATATGCTCAGCGGCGGACAATATTCCTTGCATTCTTCCGGGGTAAGCCAGCGATTGTCGACACCGTTCAAACGGTTGGAATGGATGTGGCGCTTGAAGCTCTGCACATCGTGGACATTATGGGCGAGCATCAGCACCCCGCGCCGCGAATACATGACGTTGTAGTTCAGTTCCTGGCTCAAGTTCTCCCACAAATCGACGGCGTGATCGTAAAGACGCGCGCTTTCGTCGTAGAGATAGTTGGAGCGGATGATGGTCGTGTTGCGGCCGGTATTGCCGCCGCCGAGCCAGCCCTTGTCGATGACAGCGACATTGGTGATACCGTGCTGGCTGGCCAGATAATAGGCCGCACCCAGACCGTGCCCCCCGGCGCCGACGATGACCACGTCATATTCGGCTTTTGGCTGGCTATCGGGCCATTGCTCGTCCCAGTTCTTGTGGCCGGTCAGGGCATTCCGCAGGAGATTGAAGGCATTAAAACGCGTCATGAGCGGGCCTGCTGGTTGGAACTCTCGGTATTCAAAAGCCTACGGAGATTTACAGCGGCCGGGCTGGACAATCGCGTCTGTTTGCGTGAATATTTGCGCCATGAGCTCTCATCGCGCCAAGAAACGCCTCAGCGTCGCCTTCCTGCTCGCCGACCGGTTCACGCTGTCGGCCTTCGCCAATTTCGTCGATGTGCTGCGTCTTGCTGCCGATGAGGCTGACCGTTCCCGGCCGATCCTGTGCGAATGGTCCGTGCTGTCGGCGACCCTTGGCAATGTGCAATCGAGCTGTGGTGTGAAGGTGCAACCGGATACGCGGCTCATCGACGCGGTGCATTACGACTATATCGTTGTTGTCGGCGGATTGATCAGCGACCACAGCGCCCTGCCGCCGGAGGCATTGCGGTTCCTGAAAGACCGTGCGGCAGCGGGCACTCCCCTTATCGGGCTCTGCACCGGCGTTTTCATTCTACATGAAGCCGGCCTGCTGGATGGTTATCGCTGCTGCGTGAGCTGGTTCCATCATCAGGATTTTCTCGACCGGTTCGACGCCGAGCAGATGGTCTCCGACCAGCTCTTCGTCATAGATCGTAACCGCCTGACCTGTTCGGGCGGCCATGGTGCTGCGCATCTGGCGGCGTTCCTTGTGGAGCGCCATGTCGGCCAGTCGGCCGCCATCAAAAGCCTCAATATCATGATGATCGACAGTGCGCTCAGCGGCGAAAAACCCCAGCCCGGCCAGCAGAGCACCAGAACGGCAACCGATCCCCTGGTCAGAAAGGCGATCCTGCGCATGCAGCAGAACATCGAGGTTCCGAGAACCGTGCTCGAACTTGCGCGCGATCTCGGCCTTGGCCGACGCAGCCTCGAACGGCGTTTCCTTGGAGACCTGAAAGCAACGCCCTCCAAGGTCTATCTTGAGCTGCGGCTCGACCGCGCCCTTTCCCTCCTGCGCACCACGCGTGACCCGATCACCCAGATTGCGCTCGCCACCGGGTTTTGCGACGCCCCACACCTTTCCCGCACACTTCGTGCCGAGCGCGGCTTCAGCCCCAGCGAATATCGCAAAACGCAGATTAGCCACACGACAACGGACGAAGAATTCGCAGTCGGCGTGTTGTTGCCGCAACCTTGAGGCTTTGCTGTTCGCCTGCGAAAAGTCGGGCCCTGCAAAAAATAGATCAACGTATTTGATATGGTCAGACTTGCCCGTACCGGTATAAAAGTCCTCGATCCTGTTTAGGGGAGCCGTGGGGGGAATGGGATGAATTCAGAGCGTCGTGGCGTTCTCGCGCTTTTAGGTGGCCTTGTGCTGGGAAGACCGTCTGTCGGCAAGGCCGCGAGCAACCTTCCGGCAGTTGCCCAATCCCGCTCCGAATACAAACCCCGGCATGTCCTTTGTTTTCTTGGCCCGGAAAATGGTCTGGCAGCGCTGCGGCAGAGCGCTCGCGCCGCTATCGATAAATTTGCCGGCGATTTCAGTCTCGATGAGGATTATTCGCAGGATGAACCGGACGACAGGATGGAACGCTCCTTCAATGTCTGCTGGGATCGTGTCGAGCCGGACGCCTATCAGGAGAGTGACGAGGAGGCAGTCGCAGGCCACGGCTCGGTTCTTTATGTGCTTGGCCCGTCAATGGCCGCAGAAACAGCCGTGGCGACCTGCGGTAAAGCCCTGATGTTCGTGCACCACATGCTCGATAGTGGCGCAGTTGCCGTAAAGGGTGAAAGCGCCGGCGTTGCCCATGGCGTGCAGCGGTGGAAGGAACTCTTTGAACAGTCGCGCCGTAACGCGGCCGCAAACGACGCCCTGGCATTCGCCAGAACCTGCCGTCTAGCCTTCGCGCGCCGGCCCATCGGCGGCGATGCCGACGGAATGGGGAGCGTCGGCTTTCATCTGGTCGGATTGCCTGACGTGGAGATACACTTCACCCGAAAAGACCAGCAGCAGCCCTCAACCAATAGCGAGCAACTGAAGATCGCCGCGCTGATTGACGATATTGCCGATCAAATGACCCGCGACGGCGTTGAAGCGGCCGTGAAGGATCGTCGTGCCGACCTGTCCGATGACACGCGGTATGAGGAGGACGAATATAAATTCAATCCGTTCGGCGTTGCGACCATTCGAGACCACAAGCTTTGACGCCACGCCTATAATGATGGGGGGCCTGGGTCGCTCTCTCCAGCGACAAGCTGCATCGGCCAGACGCAGTAACGCGCCTGATTTGGGTAAAACGGCGCATAAGCCGGCATTGTAGACAGAAGCGTCTGGGCTACCATTACACCGAGATCGTGCAGGGACATGCGGAAACTGGTCAATCGCGGTTCGAGAAACTGGCCGCGTGGACCATCACGAAAACCGATGACCGCAAGATCCCGCCCCGGTTTCAGACCCACTTCCGCCAGACGGCGATAAAGGCCAAGGGCCATCAACTCATAGATCAGCACAAGCGCGGTTGGCCGCGGCCGCATCTGTAGCCACTCGCTGGCGGCGTGATATCCGCCCTGCTCGCTCGATTTCGCCCGGATGACCAGAGAGGGATCGTAAGCAATGCCGTTCTCCTCCAGTCCGCGCCGGTACCCGTCCATGAAAACGTAACCGAGATTGACGTCGCTATCGGGTGCGGCAACCGCAATGGTGCGATGACCGGCAGCGGCGAGCCGGTTGACGGCACTGCGCGCAACCTCCTCGAAATCGAGATCGATCCACGCATGATCGGCGCTGGAAGAGGTGCGGCCGAGCGTTACGAAAGGCAAGCGGGTCTGCTTTAAAAAATCGACACGCTTATCGACACGGCGGGTCGAGGAAATGATCATCGCATCCACCATGCGGCGCGCCACCATGCGCTTGAGATATTCGTCCGGGTCTTCCTCACCGGGACACGGCAGAACGATAAGATCGAGATTGTGAGCGGAAAACACGCTTTGCAAACCATCCGTCACTCCCATGAAGAAGTTGTCGGAGTTCTCCACCGTCTGCGCGTCGCTGCCGGTCATCAGGCCGATGACGTTAGTCGTCCCCTGCCTGAGGCTGCGGCCTGACTGGTTTGCGACATAGCCAAGTTTTTCCGCCGCCTCCAGAACACGCCGCCGCGTCTCCTCGTTAACGTCGGGCTTGCCGTTCAAGGCACGGGAAACGGTGCCTATCGATATCTCCAGATAATCGGCAAGCTGACGAATTCCTTTCATGCACTCCCCCTCCTGAGCCGGGTACGAAATATGCGTCCCCAATAACGGTATTGACATATCTAACATGATCATCCTAGTGTCGTAAACGTTTACGACGCTCTGCGCAAAGAGGAGTTTGCCCAGAGACCGGGGAGAGAAGATGACATATAACGCCGTTTTATGCGGGTGCGGAGCTATGGCCAAAGGCTGGCTGCGCGCCATTCAATCGACGCCGGACATTCTCGGCGCGATCAAGATAGTCGGGTTCGTCGATCTGAACGAAGACACGGCACGCGCGCTTGCCGAAGAATTCTCCCTCACCGACGTCATCATCGGCGTCGATCTCCGCGATGTTCTCGCACGGACCAAAGCCGACATCCTGTTCGATGTCGTCATCCCGCAGGCACGGTATGCCGTGGTTGCAACCGGTCTTGCAGCCGGGTGTCATGTGCTCAGCGAAAAGCCGCTTGCGGCCTCGATGGAAGAAGCCGAAAAGCTGGTGGAACTGGCGGAAAAGGCCGGAAAAATTCATGCTGTAGTGCAAAACCGGCGCTTTATCTCCGGCATCCGGCGGCTGCGCCGGGCCGTGGAAGACGGCATTATCGGTGATTTGACGGCCATTCACTGCGACTTTTTCCTCGGACCCCATTTCGGCGGTTTCCGCGAGGAGATGAAGAACGTTCTTCTTCTCGACATGGCGATCCACACTTTCGATGCGGCGCGTTTCGTCGCCGATGAAAAGCCGCTCTACGTGTTTTGCGTGGAGAAAAATCCGGCAGGCTCCTGGTACGCCCACGGGGCAAGCGCCAATGCCATATTCGAATTCTCCAACGATGTGGTCTTCACCTATCGCGGCTCCTGGTGCGCGGAAGGCGAAAGAACCAGTTGGGAAGCCCGCTGGCGGCTGATTGGCTCCAAGGGCATGATCCTCTGGGACGGCGAAGACAATTTCTCCGCATCCGTCGCCGGCGAAGAGCCGGGTCTTCTACGCGGATTCAAGACCGTAAACGTTTCCGACAGTATTTCCGAGAAGGATACGCACGGCCACGCCAGCGTCATACTCTCGTTTCTTCAATCCATCCATACCGGCCAGATGCCGGAAACGGCCTCCTTCGACAACATCAACAGCCTGGCAATGGTGATCGGCGCGATTGAAAGCGCCCGCATCGGCCAGCGCGTTTCCATCGCAGCATAAGGACCGACAGACGTGAGCAATCCGGCAAAATCCATCCGCATCGGCACCATGGTCAGCGCCACCAAGGGACAGGCAGCTGAACGCATCGGGCAGATAGCCGATCTTGGTTTCGAGAGCTTCGAACCGTTCTTCTGGCAGACGACCAACGGCCAGGACCTTGCCGAGCTTGGCAAGCGTTCACTTGACGCGATCGGTGACCGCGACATCACCATCGGCACGCTCGGCATGTTCGGCAATCCGCTGGAGGAAACGGAAATCGACCTTCAGACCTTGCAGGGCTGGAAAGACTGCATCGACAATGCTCATCACTTCGGTGCCACCTGCGTTGCCGGTTTCACCGGCCGCCTGCGCGGAAAGCCGCTGCCCGAGAGCCTGCCCCGTTACAAGGAAATCTGGAGCGAGCTTGCCAAACGCGCAGGGGACAAGGGCGTGAAGATCGCCTTTGAAAATTGCGCCATGGATGGCAACTGGCAAACCGGCGACTGGAACATCGCCCATAATCCGGATGCGTGGGAACTGATGTTCAACGAAACGCCGGACGAGAATATCGGCATCGAATGGGAACCCTGCCACCAGATGGTTTATCTCATCGATCCGCTGCCGCAGATCCGCAAATGGGCGGACAAGATTTTCCACGTGCACGGCAAGGATGCGACCATTCGTTGGGATGTCATTCGTGAGCATGGGATTTTCGGCAAGGAAAAATTCGTCTTCATGCGCACGCCGGGCTTCGGCGACAGCAACTGGACGGACATTATTTCGGAACTGCGCCTGGCCGGCTGGTCCGGCTCGATCGACATCGAAGGCTGGCATGACCCCGTCTATCGCGACACGCTGGAAATGACGGGACAGGTACACGGCCTGAACTATCTGAAACATTGCCGGGGCGGCGATTTTGTCGTCGATCCCACCTGAGGAATGGAAGCCTTTGGGAGAAGGCTTCCAGTAATTGCAGAGACGATAACCAAGAGGAGGAGATTATTATGGGTATCGCGAAATGCATGATCGCCGGTGCGCTTGTTCTGGCAGGCGTATCCGCCGGTGCGATGGTGGCGCATGCGGAAGATGTGACCTTGACCCTGTGGTCGCTGGACAGGGACATCCAGCCGGCACCCAACCTCGTGAACGAGTTCAACAAGCTCAATAACGGCATCAAGATCGAATACCGGCAATTGCAGTTCGATGATGTGGTGAGCGAATCCATGCGCGCCTACTCGACCGGCAACGCGCCCGATATCATCGCCATCGACAACCCAAACCACGCCATGTTCGCCGCACGTGGCGCGTTTCTTGACGTGACGGATATGATTGCGAAGTCGGACGTCATCAAGACGGCAAACTATTTTCCGGGTCCGCTGAAATCCGTAACATGGGACGGCAAATATTTCGGCGTTCCGAAGGCGACGAATACGATCGCACTCTATTACAACAAGGACCTGTTCAAGGCAGCCGGTCTCGATGCGGCAAAACCGCCGCAGACCTGGGACGAGCTTGTGGAAGCTGCCCGCAAGCTGACCAACCCCGCCAAGAATGTTTACGGCATCAGCTTCAGCGCCAAGGCCAACGAGGAGGGCACCTTCCAGTTTCTGCCATGGGCGCAGATGGCCGGCGCCACCTACAAAAACATCAATACCGATGGCGCGGTGAAGGCGCTTGAAACATGGAAGACCCTTCTCAGTGAAAAGCTGGCCTCGCCGGATACGCTGACGCGCAGCCAGTGGGATTCCACCGCCACCTTCAACGCCGGCAACGCGGCCATGGCGATCTCCGGTCCTTGGGAAATCGACCGCATGCTCAAGGACGCCAAGTTCGACTGGGGCGTGACGCTACTGCCGGTTCCGACGCCGGACGCGCCGCGGTCTTCGGCCATGGGCGACTATAACTGGGCGATCTTCTCCAAGAGCAAACATCCCGCCGAAGCCTTCAAGGCCATCGAATTTTTCGCCTCGCAGGACAAGGACATGTTCAAGAACTTCGGGCAATTGCCGGCGCGTTCCGATATTCCCGTTCCGCCCACCGGCAACGCGCTGAAGGACGAAGCGCTCAAGACCTTTATCGAGCAACTCAAATATGCGCAGCCGCGTGGTCCCTCGCCTGAATGGCCGAAGATTTCCAAGGCGATCCAGGACGCTATCCAGGGCGCCCTGTCGGGTCAGATGACGCCGAAGGCCGCGCTCGATCAGGCCGCTGAAAAGATAAAGCTGATCGAAGGCTGATCTGTCTGGGCGGGCGGCCGGGTTCACCCGGCCCCATCCAAGGGGTTCCTCCCGGTGGGGCTGCCTGCTGCTTTATGCAGCGGCGGCCCCGATCGGAGCTTGTGAGGATGTTTCATGAAAAAACTGTTTTCCAGCGTCAGCGACGGTCGTGGTTTCGACCTCATCCTCGTCGCATTTCCTTTGGGCTTCCTGTTCGTCATGGCGGGCCTGCCGCTCATCTACAACATCGTCATGAGCTTTCAGGAAGTCGACATGTTCAGCCTGGGCACCTTCGTGCGCCCCTTCGTCGGCTTCAAGAATTATATCGACCTGTTCCGGCAACCGGAAACATTGCCGATCCTTTTCAACACCGTCACCTTTGTCGTCACCTCGATTGCCGGGCAATTTGCCATCGGCTTCGGTCTGGCGCTGTTCTTCTGGGTGAACTTTCCCGGCGCCACCTGGCTGCGCGGGCTGTTCCTCGTTTCCTGGGTCATGCCCGGCCTCGTCGTCGGCGCGATCTGGAACTGGATATTGTCAGGCGATTTCGGCGTGCTGAATTTCTTCCTGCGGGAAAGCGGCATGATCTCAGGCAATATCTTCTGGCGATCGGACGCGAATTTTTCGCTCTGGGCCGTGGTCATCGCCAATATCTGGCTCGGCACCTCGTTCAACATGATCCTTCTTTCTGTCGGCCTCGCCTCCATCCCCGGCGATCTCTACGAAGCGGCGGAGCTGGATGGCGCGAACGCCTGGCAGCGTTTTTACACCATCACCCTGCCGATGATGCGTTCCACCATCGGCGCGATCATCTCGCTCGGCCTGATCTTCACGCTTCAGCAGTTCGATCTTTTCGCCGCCATCACCGATGGCGGGCCCAACAACAGTTCCAACGTGGCGCAATATTGGGCCTGGGATCTTTCGTTCCGGCAATATGATTTCGGCAAGGGCGCGACGATCTCCGTCATCATGATCGTTTTCGTCATGCTGGCTTCCGTCGTTTATGTGCGCTCGACACGGCATGAGGTGCGCGGATGAGTATCACGACCCGCAACCGGTTGATGCTGGCAATCGCCATCGTGCTTGCCGTCATCTATCTCTTTCCGCTCTACTGGATGTATCTGACCTCGCTGAAAAGCGGCTCGGAGATGTTTGCGAACCCGCCGGGCTTCTGGCCGGCCGATCCGCAATGGCAGACCTATGCCTATGTCTGGGAAAGCCGCAATATGGGCCGTTATCTGTGGAATTCGGTGCTCATCGCTTCAAGTGCCGTGGCGCTCATCACCGTGCTTGGCGTTGGCTGCGCCTATGTGCTGGCGCGCTATCGCAACGTCTGGGTTGATATCGGCCTCTTCCTCATCCTCATGCTGCAGGTTCTGCCGGCGTCCCTTATGATTACGCCGATCTTCGTCGGCTTCTCGCAAGTGGGTCTGCTGGATTATCCCCGCCTGTCGGTCATTCTCGCCATTGCGGCGAAAAGCATGCCCTTCTTCGTGGTGCTGGTGCGCGCAACCTTCATGGCGGTGCCGCAGGAGCTGGAAGAGGCAGCGCTTGTGGACGGCAATTCCCGCGTCGGCGCCTTCTTCAACATCGTGCTGCCGCTTGCCAGAAACGGCATTCTCGTCAGCGCCATTCTCATTTTCATGCAGGCATTCGGGGAATTCGTCTATTCGAAATCGATGATCCAGGCGGCTGAATTGCAGCCTGCCAGTGTCGGCCTCAATTCCTTCATGGGCCCCAACACCAGCGAATGGAACAACATCATGGCCTATGCGACCATGTATGTGACGCCCATTCTTGCCCTGTTCATTCTCTTGCAGCGCCGCATCGTTTCCGGCCTGACATCGGGAGCGTTAAAATGACCCTTCAGATCGAACTTTCCGGCGTAAACAAATATTACGGCGCCTTCCACGCGCTGAAGAACATCCATCTTTCCATCAAGAAGGGCACCTTCGTCGCCCTCGTCGGCCCGTCCGGTTGCGGAAAGTCCACCTTGCTGCGTTCGCTGGCGGGGCTGGAAACCATATCGAGCGGCGACATGCGTATTGCAGGCACTTTGATGAACGGTGTGCCGCCGCGCAAGCGCGATGTGGCGATGGTGTTCCAGTCCTATGCGCTCTACCCGCACATGACGGTGGAGGAGAACCTGACCTACTCGCTGCGCATGCGCGGCGTGGCAAAATCGGAAGCCCGCAAGGCGGCAGAGGAGGTTGCAGCCACCACAGGCCTGTCAAAGCTGATGAAGCGCTATCCGCGCGAACTTTCCGGCGGGCAGCGCCAGCGTGTGGCGATGAGCCGCGCGATCATCCGCAACCCGCAGGCATTCCTGTTCGACGAACCGCTCTCCAATCTAGACGCGGCCCTGCGTGTGCACATGCGCAAGGAAATCCGAGCGTTGCACGACCGCTTGCACGCCACCTCGGTCTATGTCACCCATGACCAGATAGAGGCTATGACGATGGCGGATCACGTCGTCGTCATGCGCGACGGCGTGATCGAACAGCAGGGCACGCCACTGGAATTATACGACCGCCCGGTCAATCGTTTTGTTGCTGGCTTCATCGGTTCACCGGCAATGAATTTCATTCCGGCAACGGTCAGCCCGGACGGCGCGGCGCTTCAGCTTCGTTTCAGTGAAGGCGAGCCGCAGCAGTCCATCAAAAACCCGGCTCCCTTATCGCCCGGCAAGCGTGTCATCGTTGGTATCAGGCCGGAACACATCCGACCTCGAACCGCAACCGGCGCGGCGCTGACGTTACCTGTTTCGGCCGTGGAAACCACAGGTTCGGCCACCTTCCTCACCCTTGGCACATCGACCGAAGTGGTCATCGCTATACAGGGACGCAGTGAGGTCAGGAGCGGCGAAGTCGTCGGCCTCGACATCAACCCGACCGACCTGCATTTATTTGATGAAGAAACCGGAGCCGGCCTCGGAGGCCGGTGAAACGAACCATGGGGCATATCCGGACCGGGCGGCCCTTCGGGGCTTTCCGATCCGCAACGAGGTGAAAGCTTCAGCGCCCCATGATGATGTCGAGGATGTTGCGGCGCGCGGTTGCGGAGGTGGCGGTGGCCCGGCCAACCTCGCGGGCGGCGATGGCGGGCGAACCGGAGCCTTCAATATCCACCCACCGACCGGCATGTTCCGTGGATTGACGCTTGAGATAGGTATAGGGCGTTTCGTCCCAGCGAAAGATCTTCGATTTCATATTGTCGAGAATGAAATCTCCGCGGTCCGTTCTTACCGTGAGGATGGCATGGCCATCGCCTTTTTCGTCCCGGACAACGGTGATCAGCAGATCGGAAACCGGGAAACCGGCATCCATAAGCCGTTTCCGTTTCTCCAGCGTGAGGTCCTCGCAGTCTCCCGCGCCGTTATAGGGATACTCCCAATAGTCCTCGTAACCCCACACTTCCATGTCGGAACGCTGGTCGATTTCGATATTGACTGCGCTGTTGATCGAAACAAGGGTAGCCCAGACATCAGGCGTAAGACTGAGCGGCGGCATTTCCCTGACCGGCTGACATTCATCCGTATGCCGCTTGCAGAAATCGTAATGCCCGATGGGCTGCGACGTGAACTTGCCAGTCTGCATCGAAGGAGACGCCTGCACCGGCGCAGCGAAACCCGCGACGGCCAGAATGAAACATGCTTGCAGCAATTTGATGAGATGGGTCATGTTCGTCTCCTGACGACATGACCTACCGGTGGCGATTTGAGTTCACATGAAACAAAATGCTCGACTTTTAACGAACCCGATAATTCCGCTCCCTATGGTCCCGACAAGGAGCGGCGTTGACTGGGATAACGCCGGGGTAGCCACGGCATCTGAACGGCCAGCAACGGTAAAGTGAGCAGCGGGAACTTGCCACGCCGGGGCGGCCTGCCTATGAAGAGGCCGTCACGCAATAGTAATCCATATATTAGAGAACGCTGCATGAGCCTGTTTGCGAAGACCACCCGCGCGGCCGCTGTCATTCTGGCACTGGCCTGCCTGCCCTCAAATGCCGCAGCGCAGCAGATGGTCGTCGTACCTCCCGGAAACCGCTCCGCCCAACAGCCGGAAATACCTCAGGCCTCGGCGATCAGGACCAGGGCGTTTTCCACGACCTATGAGGAAAAATTCCGCAAGACGGTCGATCTTCTAAACAGCGAACCCGGTCTACTCGGCAAGATCAGGAAGGCGGGAGCGGCCTATGGCATCGATCCTATCCACATCGTCGGCGCCATCGTTGGCGAACACACTTTCAACGTCACCGCCGTGGACCGCCTTCAGACATATTACGTCAAGGCCGTTTCCTATGCGGAACTCGATATAAAATTCAGCTATCAGGGCGTTGCCCTGAAGACGTTTCTCGAGCGTCCGGAATTCCGCTCCTGCGCGACGCTTGCCACGACATCCGAGCAATGGAGCTGCCGCGATATCGTTTGGGATGCAAGTTTCCGCGGCAAGGTCGTCGATGGCGTGAGCTATGAAGCGATTTCGTTCCAGCGGGCCTTCTTCCAGCCCTTCTATGCCGGACAGACCTTTGGTCTTGGCCAGATCAGCCCGTTGACGGCGCTGCAGGTTACCGATCTCGTAAACAGAACCAGTGGTCTGCCGAAACTCTCCGCCGACAGGCCGAAAGAGATCTACCGTGACGTCATGGATCCTGACCGGAGCATCATCTACATCGCCGCTATCCTTCGAGATTCCATCGACGCCTACAGGGAAAAAGGCTTCGACATTTCCGGCAATCCCGGCATCACCGCCACTCTCTACAATGTCGGCCAACCCCGGCGTCGCGCCGAACGCCTGCGGACGGCCGTGGATGCAGGCGCAAAGAACCTGCTGCCGGTTGAAAACTACTATGGATGGCTTATCAACGAGCGCCTCGACGTTCTGAGAGGCATCCTCGATGGCAAGGCCATCGACAAGCGAACCACCTCGGATATCGGTGAAAAAACGCGATAATGCCCTTGCAGGGAGGATTGCAAATCTGCCTCGCAAAGGATGATGCACGCAAAACGCTTCCCCGACCGCCCGGAATCTGCTACTGCCACGTGCACATGAATTGACTGATAGTGGGATAATTCCGCGATATGCCTGACGAAGGCGACAGTACCGACGATAGTCGACACCGAACGAGGCTGGCTTGCGTAAAGCGAAGCCAGCCTCGTCCTTTCTTGTTTTCTTCAACGAAACGGGTTTCAACCTCGGATGTTCAGTCCGGGGCTTTTTGCGTTCGCGCCCGTTCCCATAAAGGCCCCTGACCATGGAATTCCTCGCAGATCCAAATATCTGGATCGGCCTCGTTACCCTTATCGTCCTCGAAGTCGTCCTCGGTATCGACAACCTCGTTTTCATCGCGATCCTCGCCGACAAGCTGCCGCCGCATCAACGCCACAAGGCGCGGATCGTCGGTCTGTCGCTGGCGCTTGTCATGCGCATTCTGCTGCTGTTTTCGATTTCATGGATCGTGACGTTGACGCGGCCGCTATTTCAGGTCGCGGACTTCTCCTTCTCCGGGCGCGACCTCATCCTCATTCTCGGTGGTGCGTTCCTGCTCGCCAAGGGAACGATGGAACTGCACGAACGGCTGGAGGGCGCGCATAAGCCAAAACAGGGCAAGGTCGTCCATGCCGTCTTCTGGCAGGTGATCGTGCAGATCGTCGTGCTTGATGCCGTGTTCTCGCTCGACAGCGTCATCACCGCCGTCGGCATGGTCAACAATCTCTGGGTGATGATTACCGCCGTCTGCGTGGCCATGGCCGTGATGATGGCAGCATCGAAGCCGCTGATGAGCTTCGTGTCGAAACACCCCACCGTGGTCATTCTCTGCCTCGGCTTCTTGTTGATGATCGGCTTCAGCCTGATCGTCGAAGGCTTCGGCTTCCACCTTCCCAAGGGTTACCTCTATGCCGCAATCGGCTTTTCCGTGCTCATCGAGGCGGCAAACCAGATTGGCAGGCGCAATCGCGAAAGACGTATCACCGCCGGTGATATGCGTGAGCGGACGTCCGATGCCATTCTGCGGCTTCTGGGCGGCCGTGTCGGCGAAGAACAGTCCCTTGGCGAGACAGCCGACGTCATCGCGGCACAGGCGGCACGAAGCGACCTGTTCAAATCCGAGGAAAAGGACATGATCCGCGGTGTCCTTACGCTTGCCGAGCGCCCGGTAGTATCAATCATGACGCCACGGACGGAAATCGACTGGCTCGATGTCGACGCCGACCACGATACGCTAAGGAACCGCCTGCTGGAACTCGACCATTCCCGCCTGATGCTCGCGCAGGGCAAGCTGGATTCGTTCCTCGGTGTCGCCGCAACAAGGGACTTGCTGCGCGATCTTCTGCATGACGGCAAATTGAACCTAGAGCGCTCGCTGCGCCAACCCCTCGTCGTGCATGAAAGCGCCACCGCGTTGCAGGTCATGGAGCAGCTGCGCAAATCCCCGCTCCAGATGGCCGTCATCGTCGACGAATACGGCACGCTTCAGGGAATAACGACGCCTACCGACATTCTCGAGGCTATCGCCGGCGAATTTCCGGATGAGGGCGAGGAATCGCAGATTTCGGAACGGGCAGAGGACGGTTCCTGGCTGCTGGACGGCGCTGTCGACGTGAGACGGGTATCCTATCTGCTGGATATCGATCTGGTGGACGAGGACGATCGTTACTCCACCGTCGCCGGCTACATCCTCTGGCGCCTCAATCGCCTTCCCGAGATCGGCGAACGTGTTTCCGGCGACGGGTTCGAGTTCGAGATCGTTTCCTGCTCGGACAGAAACATTGAAAAGGTCCGGGTCTGGAACACCACGCTTCCCGAGGCGTGAGCTGGAAAAATCCCGAACCCGTTTCGAAATGGCGACGTGACGTGCAAGCCACGGCCCGTCTCCACATTTGCGTCACCAAGCAAGCGGCCGACCGGTGAAAACCGTCCTCCGCTCTAGTGGGCGGCATCGATCGTGGTAATCCAGCCGGCGGCGCGGCGGGCTGCTTCCGCAAGCACCGGTTTCGGCGCCTTGTACCATTCGTTTTCAGGCAGCTCACGCTTCACGCGTACGAAGCTGATGGCATCGTCGAGCGTCGGGAATTCCACCGGCAACGTCATATGCAGAAAGAGCGCAACAACGGCGACGGAACGCGAGCGGCCGCCGCGGCAATTGATCAGCACGCTGCCGCGCTCGCGCCGGGGATAGGACGGCTTGTCGGGCAGTATCTGTTCGAGCGCCGCCCGCAGGATGTAATGGGCCGCAACCATCTGGGTATCGGGATTTCCATCGCCGTCGATCAGGCCGATCTTGTAATAACGTATTTCGCCGGGTCCATAGACGCTGCCTTCATGATCGGAAACGATCTGCGGCTGCTCCACGAAGTTGAAGTCGAGATTGACGGCGCAATTGACGACGGTGGTGATGCCGTTTTCACGCAGAAGCTTCAGATCGCTGGCGCCTTCCTTACCTGAAATGAAGAGATCGACGCCATAAAGAGGATGCCGCTCATAGATGCGGCTGAGCTTCGGCAATTCGCCGGTTTCCTGTTCGCGGGATAGGGTCTTTTCCGGTTGCGGCATGTCTTGTCTCCATCGGCGCCGATGTGGCGGCCGTCATGTCCTTGCTTGTTCAGGCGTTTGCAGCCGTCTGGCTTGGCGAGATCGCTGCCCTGGCTATGCGGCTTGCGGATATGGATCGCGCCACCCGCTGCAATGTCTGGTAATTCGCCCCCTCGCCCGTAGCGATATAGCCGGGGCAGAGAAAATCGGCCGACCCCTCCGCCACCTTCCCCAAGGTCAGCGGCTCGTATGTTCCCCCGGCATTCTTGAGAATGAGGATGGCTGCTGCCACATCCCAGGCGTTGACGCCGAAGCCCGCAGCAGCATCTGTCCAGCCAGCCGCCACATGCGCGATGCTGAGTGCAGCGCTGCCGGGCCGGCGCAGCGTCGAAAAGGTCTCGACAAGCGCACCGAAATTGGAAAGCGCCGCATCCCGCCCATCCAGCCGGAAATCGCGCGAGACCGGATAGCCCGTGATAAGCGTCGCCCGGGTTTCATCTGCGACGCTGCGGGAGCGCAGCCTGTCGCCGTTGAGATAAGAAGCCTCGAGGTCGGCGGAAAACATCTGGTCAGTCACGGGGTCGTACACCACGCCGGCAACGGCTTCCCCACCGATGACGGCGGCAATCGATACGCACCAGAAGGCAAGGCCACGGGCAAAATTCGCCGTGCCGTCAATCGGATCGACATACCATTGCACCTCGCCGTTGCCGATCTGGCCACCCTCTTCGCCCATGATCGCCGAATTCGGCTCCCGTTCGAGAATGACGGCGCGGATCGCGGCTTCGGCGCGTTTGTCGTGAATGGTGACGATGTCGTGGAGATCGACCTTGTAATCCACCGCCATATCAGAGCGGAATGCCACCAGCAGCGGATCGCGCACGGCACGCGCCGCCGCTTCGGCGATTTTCATCAGCCGCACCGAGCGGGAAAGCGCCTCCTCATTTCCAGATTTGTTTTCAGTCGAAGAAGGGCTTTGCATCGGCATATCCAGTCTATTTTTTTCGCAAAGGAGGGACCGGCGCGGCAGGACCGCGCCAGCCTGGATTATTTCCTGTAGTTGACGCGCCAGACATCCTGCCATTCCTCGCGACGATCGAAATCGTTGAGGCCGGTGGCGGACTCGTAACCCATCAGCCTGTCGGCAACCTTCATCAGCCCCGACGGCTCGTCAGCCGGCATCTTGATGTCGATATTGGTCGGCAGCTTGCCGTCCTTCATCTGCGGTGCGATGCCCTCTTCCGTCAGTATGTAGTGGACGAAGAGTTTCGCCATGTTCGGACTTTTGGTCTTGGAGGCGATGAGCCCAAGCTTGATGTAGGTCCAGCCGACCCAGGGATCGAGACCAGTGCAGAGGCCGAGCTTGTAGCCCTTGTCGGCATTGTCGCGGAACTTGGCAGAGCTGAGCAGGCCGAAGAAGGGCTGCTTCTGGCCGGGTGCGCCGACGGCCTCTGCCACCGGGTCATCGCCATCGGTGGCAAGCGGGCCGTTCTGCGCCAGCGCCTTGATCCAGGCTGCGGCCGCATCCTTTTCGATATCCCTGCCAAAATGGGCCTTGTAGGCGGCCGCCACCTTCTCGTTGCCGTGGGCTTCGAGCTGGTTGAACCAGTCCGTATAGGTGCTCTTGCTCAAAGGATCGACCATGGCGACCTTGCCTTTCCATTTCGGCTCGGTCAGTTCCCAGATGTTGGTCACCGGGCATTTATCATAGGCTTCCGTATTGTAAGCCCAGACATTGGCGTTGGTGGAGATTGCCAGCGGGTTCTGGAACTGGGCCGGGATTTTCGCAACCATGTCGCCCGGCAGGTAATTCTCGACAAAACCCGCTGGCAGAAGCTGCGCGAGCGCCGATGGCGCATCGGTGATCAGCACCACGTCGCCCTGCACATTGCCGGACTGGCTTTCGCGGATGATCATTTCCAGCTGGCTGTTGGCGGAAACCTTCACGCCTGTCGCCTTTAACCCGTATTTGGCGCTGAACTTGTCGGCCATCTCCACGATCTTGCCGGTGCTGTCGTAGATATTGATCGGCTTTTCCTGCTTCGCCGCCGCCAAGATCGCATCGAGATCGAAGGTTTCTTCGGCTGCAGCCCCCATTGCGGATAAGCCTGCAACGGCGATGGCTATCGCCGTCATCGGTAAAAATCTGCTTCTTCTCATCGTTCCCCTCCCAAGGAAAAGGCAAGGCAGGCTCGCGCCTGCCCTGCCGTTATTTTTTGTAGTTCACACGCCAGAAATCCTGCCAGCCTTCGCGCTTGTCGAGGTCGTCGGCCGCCGTTGCGGCATCAAAGGCCATCAACTCGTCGAGATGATCGGCTACCCGCGATGGTTCGTCCGCCGGCAGACCGATTTTCGTGTTGCCGGAGATTTTGCCATCGACCGTCTGCGGCGAGATGCCCTCTTCCGTCATCAGATAGTGAAGGAAGAGCTTTGCAGCATTCGGGCTTTTGGTCTGCCCGGCAATCAGGCCGAAGCCGGGATAGAGGAACCCGGAAAACGGTCTGACGCCACTGCAAAGACCGAGCTTCAGCCCCTTGGCCTCATTATCGCGGTATTTCGCCGCCGAGGTGATGACGAAAAAGGGATCGGTCTGTCCCGGAGCGCCCGCCGCATCGGCAACCGTGCTCGAGTCCGTCAGCAGGGGAGCGTTCTCGGCAAAGGCCTTCACCCAGGCAGCCGTCGCGCTTTTTTCGCCCGTTTCCAGCTTCTTGCCGTAGAGCTCCTCATAGGCCTTGGCGACATCGGCATCATGATGGGTTTCGATCTGGTTGAACCAGTCGGCATAAAGCGGCTTGTCGAAGAGATCGAGCATGGCAAGCTTGCCCTTCCAACGCGGCTCCGTCAGCTGCCAGATGTTGGTGACCGGGCATTTGTCGTATTTCTCGGTATTGTAGGTCCACACATGCGGATCCGAAACGACCACGAGCGGATCGCGCAGCTTTTGCGGAATATCGCTTTCCATATCCGGTGGCGACCAGCTGGTGGCAATGCCTTCCGGCAGAAGTTCCCCCATGGCGGAGGCGACATCCGTTGCGACGCTGACATCGCCGACGACATTGCCGGCGCGATGTTCGCGGATCATCAACTCGACCTGAGTTGCCTCGTTCACTTTCTTGCCGCTTGCCTGCACGCCATATTTGGCGGTGAAGGCCTGTGCGGTGTCGACGATCTTGCCGGTCACCGCATAAACGGTGATCGGTTTTTCCTTCTTCGCGGCGTCGATGAGCGCATCGAGATTAAAGGCGTCCTGCGCGTGGGCAGCACCGCCAAGCGCCAGCGAGAAGATAAGGGAAAGGGCTGAAGCCGCCATCCGCCGCCGCCGCTCGCCACCACATCGGTTCTTGGTCATGATATTCACTGTGTCGGTCCCCCCATTATTTCTTGTAATTCACGCGCCAGAAGTCCTGCCAGGTTTCGCGCGCATCCCAGTCTTCCAGGCTGGTGGCCATGCTGTAGGGCAGAACGCGGTCGAGCACGGCGCCGATACCCGAAGGTTCGTCGGCGGGCAGTTTTACGTCTTTGTTGGTGGACATCTTGCCGTCGATCGCCTGCGGCGCGATGCCTTCAGCAGTCATGACGTAGTGAATGAAGAGCTTTGCAGCATTGGGGCTATCCGTGCCCGTGGTGATCAGGCCGACACCTGGATAAAGCCAGCCGATCCACGGCTTCAGCTCATTGCAGAGGCCGAGTTTCATGCCCTTGTCGGCATTATCGCGAAACTTCGCCGAGCTGATGAGGCCCATGAAGGGCTGCTTCTGGCCAGGCGTGCCAACGGCTTCCGCCGCCGCTGCATCGGCATCGGTCAGCAGCGGCGCGTTGGCGGCAAGTGCCTTGACCCAGGCCGCTGTCGCGCTTGACTCTGCGGTCTCGAGGTCCTTGCCGTAAAGCGCCTTATAGGCCGCCTTCACCTCCCCATCGCCATGCTTAGCCATCTGGTTGAACCAGTCGACATAGGATGCCTTGCCGAGCGGATCCTGCATCGCCACCTTGCCCTTCCACTTCGGGTCGGTCAGTTCCCAGATATTGGAAACGGGGCATTTGTCGAAAAGCTCGGTATTGTAGGCCCAGACATTGGCGCTGGTGACGACGGTCAGCGGATCCTGATATTCCGGCGGAATATTGCCAGCGAGATCCGGCGGCAACCAGCTTTCAACAAAGCCCATTGGAATAAGCTGTGCCATCGCCGCCGGGGCATCGCTGATGATCGAGACGTCACCCTGAATATTGTTGGCCCGCGCCTCGCGGATGACCATCTCCAGCTGCGCTGTTGCCTTTACCTTCGCACCCTCCGCGCCCACGCCATACTTCTTGGCGAAATTCTTCGCCATTTCCACGATCTTGCCCGTGCTGTCATAGACGGTGATCGGCTTTTCCTTTTTGGCAGCCTCGATCAGGGCGTTGAGGTCGAAAGGCTCCCCCGCCTTCGCCACGCCGCCAAACGTTGCCAGAATTGCCGTTGCACACAGGAGACGGCTAAGGCCGCCCGTCATTTTCCGCTTCATACTGCTCCTCCTTCAGCAAGCGATTGTCAGTCTTTTCGTCGTTGTCAGTTGTAGCTACTGCTCCTCAGCACGGCGTCCGCTTCGGTAATCCGTTGCCCTTTTGCGTCGAACACATGCAGGGCGTCGGGAGGCACGTGGAAAAACACACGGTCGCCACTATCGACGCGCGGCAGGGCATGGGTGGTCAGGAACAGCGTGTGGTTCTCGCTCCTCAATTCGAGAATCCAGCTGCCGCCCGTCGGAAGCACGCCGGTCACCGTCATTTCACCGAAGAGGCTGCCCTGCGGTACATCCTCAGACCTTGCCGTGTAACCCATCGCCTCTGGCCGCATGCCGACCGAGGCGATGCCGCGCAACTGCGGATAGCGCGTTGCGAAATAAGCCTCCGCATTGTCGGCGATATCAGACACGCCGGGCTGGCCGAAGGTCAGGATATTGATCGGCGGACTGCCGACGAATTCGGCGACGAAGCGGTTGGCCGGACGGTCGTAGATATCGTTCGGCGTACCCATCTGCTGGAGCGTGCCCTCGTTCATGACGGCGATTGTCGTTGCAAGTGTCATTGCCTCCCACTGGTCATGCGTCACGAAGACGATGGTGGTCTTGAACTCCTTGTGCAGCCGCTTCAGCTCGGCGCGCATTTCCAGCCGCAGCCGGGCATCGAGGTTGGACAGCGGCTCATCCAGAAGCAGCACGCCGGGATTGACGGCAAGCATGCGGGCCAGCGCCACACGCTGCTGCTGCCCACCGGAAAGCTGTGACGGATAACGGTCGCGGTACTTGGCAATGTCGAGCGCCTGCATGACGCGCTCGACGCGTGCCTCCCGCTCGGCTTTCGGCAGCTTGCGTAGGCGCAGGCCGAAATCGGTGTTGCGCTCGATGGTCAGATGTGGCCAGAGCGCGTAGCTCTGGAAGACGAGCCCCATTTCGCGCTTTTCCGGCGGCACGAATATGCCGTCATTGACGGAATCTATCACCCTGTCGCCGACACGGATTTCACCGCCGGAGAGGTTTTCAAGACCCGCGATCATGCGCAGCGTCGTGGTCTTGCCGCAGCCGGAAGGGCCAAGCAGGCACATGAATTCGCCGTCGCGGATTTCGAGATCGAGATCGGAAACCGCATTTGCGGAATTCACGCCGTAGTTCTTCTGCGCCCCGCGCAGGTTGATGGTAGGCATCAGCTTCCAAGTCCTTCTGCAAGATTTGTGCGGGTCAGCTTCTGGGCCAACAGGGTACCGAAATAGGCAATGCCAGCGATGATCAGCACCACGGCGTTTGCGGCCTGCGTATAGTGGTAGTCGACCAGCCGCAGCGAATAGGTGGTCAGAACATCCGTGCTCGGCACCGCGAGGATCACGAACAGGCTCAAGCCCTTGATGCCCGAGATGAAGGGCAGGAGAACCCCCGTCACCAGCGATCCCTTCTGGATGGGGATGACGATCGAGACTATGCGGCGGAACCAACCGGCACCGGCGATCTGTGCTGCCTCTTCCGGGTCCTTTCCAAGCTGTGTCATGGCCGAGATACCGGCGCGCGAGGCATAGGGCATCTGGTCGGCAATCAGTGCGAGGATAAGGATCGTCACCGTGCCGTAGAGCGCCGGCATCGGCCCTCGCGGAACCGCAAACAGCGAGAGATAGGCGGCGGCAAAGGCGATGCCGGGCACAAGATAGGGCAGGAACGTGACTTGACGCAGATAGACCGACAGGGCGCGCACCGGCGTGCGGATGACGACATACCCGACCAGAAGGCCGAGGACGCCAGATGCGAGCGAGGCAAGACCAACGATCATCATCGTGTTCTTCGCGGCTGCCCATAGATCGGGGCTTAAAAGAACGCCGGTCTGCAAGGCCACCGTGTTGAGATTGCTGCCGATCCAGTAATCGAGCGTGAAATTGTCGAACGTGAATTTGGCCGGCATCTTCATGACGGTCGAGAGAGCGAGGGTGAGCAAAGGCAGGCCGACGCTGAGAATGAAGACAGCGGCCGCAAAGCCCGTTGCCGGAAGACGCATTTTGCCGAGGCGGCTTTGCCGGTTCATCGACCCCTTCGAGCCGATCGTCACGAAACGGCGGGCTTCGCGAACCAGGCGGGCATCGATCATCAGCGTGATGATGCCGATGAGCATGATCGAGGCCGCAACGACGCCGGCAACACCGGTCTGGCGCGAGGCGATGCTGCGGAACAGCGATGTCGAGAGGACTTCGAACTTCACGGGAAGCCCGAGAACATAGGGTACGCCGAATTCGCCAAGGCACTTTGCAAAGATCAGCACCATGGAAGAGAGCAGCGCCGGGCGCATCAAGGGCAGGATGACCTGCAAAGCCACCTGATAACGATGAGCGCCGAGAATGCGGGCCGAATCCTCCAGCTGCGAGTCGAAGCGGCGCAGCGCCGAGCCGAACAGCAGGATAACGAAAGGTGTGTAATGCAGGGCAAGGATGATGGTGATCGGGAAGCGCCCATAGGCCACCCAGTCCGGCGGTGTCAGGCCCATCGCCTCGAACCAGCCGGGTTGGCCGCCAACGGTGCGGTTCTTGAACAGCGTCGTCCAGGCGAGAGCGAAGGTCCATGCGGGCAGCATGTAGGGCACGATCAGCGCGGTCGCGAACCAGCGGCGACCGAACATGTCCGTGCGGCTGATAAGCCAGGCAAGCACCGTGCCGATAACAAGCGAAAGCGTAATCGCCCCCAAAGCGACGGTGAGCGTGTTGAAGAGCGGATGCCAGAAAAGATCCGTTGCGACGGGCGAGAAGAACGCCCTGTCGAGATAATAGAGCGTGAGGTCACCGACATCCTTGCCAAGACGCCGTTCGTGGCCGAACTGGACACGGACGGCATCCAGAACGATAGAGATGATCGGAACGACGATCAGATAGGTGAAAAGTAACGCCGTTAGCACGCCGATGAGCGTCGTCGGCTCCCTGAGCGCGACCTTGAGGCGATATCGCCAGGCCTGCCATGCCGAAGGCGCGGTCGCCGGGGGACGCCCCAGTGCCTCCGCCTTCGTTGATTCGCTTAAAAGAGCCATTATTCCTCCCCATATGGCCGCAACATTGCTCCGACACGCCGGCAAGCATCTGCCTGCGCGCAACCTGCGGAACAGGCGGCGCGTGCGTCGAACATGAGCAATGCGTCAATGCTTCAGCAGCGGGCACATCAGGCCCGCGAGCAACGATGATCCAGCTCCTCCCGGAAACATCGCCGGCAAGCAAAACGTGGAATAAATATTCCATATAGCGCTTAACCTTGGAATGCATGATCCATCCTAAACGGCATTTTGTCAACGAAAAAATGCACACGTGATCATTGATATATGCCATTGTTTTTAAACGGTTTTATTGAACGTGTTTTGCAAATTTTTTTATCGACGCACAAGCAGTCATTTTTTCCCGCAGAATGAAAATGGAAAGGACGATATATTTGCCGGCGAAAGCGAGAACCGCCTTCCATCAGCAAAAGCGCTTCGCACCTGAAATATTTCGATTGGAATAGTCGACCCTTATGGCCTGTGATATCAGACATGAGGTTTTGCAACGGGGAAGTTGAATGGCGAGAGGGTTCGTGACGGCCGAAGAGGTGGCGAAAAAGGCTGGTGTCTCGCGCTCCGCCGTCTCGCGCACATTCACCCCCGGCGGCAGCGTATCGAAGGCCGTCCGGCGCAAGGTGCTGAAAGCCGCGCATGAGCTTGGCTACCGCGTCAACCGTCTGGCCCAGGGCCTCAATAATGACCGATCCAATCTCATCGGGGTGGTCGGTGCCAATCTCAGCTCGCCGTTTATTTCAAAACAGCTCGACCTCCTCAGCATCGGCCTTCTGCGTCGCGGCTTGCAATGCCTGCTGCTGAATGCGGCCGATGCACGCAAGGATATCGCGCCGCTGATCGAACTGCTTTTCGAGTTTCGCGCCCAGGCCATCGTCGTACTCTCCGGCGAGCCGCCAGCATCTATCGTCGACGAATGCATTGCCAATGGCGTGCGCCTCATCCTCATCAACCAGCGCCTCGACCGGACCGATACGAACATGGTGCTGAGCGACGATTCCCACGGCGCCGATCTCGCCGCCATGCGGCTTGTGGCGGCAAAATGCCGGAAGGTCGCGGTCGTTTCCAGCGGCAGCCAGACACCGGCACAGCTGCGCCGCGCCGGCGCTTTCACCCAGCGCATGAGCATCGAGGGTATCGAGGTCGTTCCATGGTCGGGCGGTCCGACGAGTTATGACAGCGGCTATCAGGCAGGCTGCGAGTTGCTGACGGACAAGACAATAGACGGCGCCTTCTGCGTGACTGATCTGCTGGCACTTGGCTTCATGGATGCAGCAAGGCTAGAGATGGGCCGCCGAATTCCTGAAGACCTGTCGATTGTCGGTTTCGACGATATTCCGCAGGCGGGCTGGAAAAGCTATCAGCTGACGACCGTTGCCCAATCCTTTGACGCGCTGACCGAGAAGGTCCTGACCGCCCTCGACAGCGACGAGCCCGAGACCCGGCTTCAGGTCGTGCCCGTTGAGATGGTCGAAAGGATCACCGCGCGCTAGAAGAGCACTCCTGGGCAAAAACCACAGCGCCGTTTTACTGGCATGGCTTCAACCCGCCTGCTTGATCCGGCTTTCGATCAGGAGACCGCTTTCATCGAGGATCGGATGTGCGACGGCGGCGATATGGGCGTTGATGCGCTTCAGATCGCGCAGCATGTCGAGATGCACTGAGCTTGTCTGGATGCTGTCGGTCAGGCCGTCGCGCAGGCGCTGGAGATGTCGCTCCGATGACTGTTTTTCCAGCCGGCGCACGTCTTCCTTCACCTCCACCAGCCGACGGGCAAGGTCGGCATTGCGGGTGGCGAAAACGGATTGCGCCATGCGGATATTGTCGAGTGTGATGGAGAATAGACGTTCCAGCTCGCTTTTGCCATCATCGGAAAACCTGAGACCAAGATTGATCTTCTTGGCGATTTCCGGGCGGATGCCCTTCTCGATGATATCGCCGATATGTTCGAGATTGATGGCATATTCAACGATATCCATCGCACGTCGCTGATCCTTCTGGCACAAACCGTCCTGGCCCACCTTTGAGACATAGACCTTGATGGCATGCTGGATACTGTCGACCCGGCCTTCCAGCGTACTGATATCATTGAGCTTGGAAAGATCGCTGTCGCGCATGGCGTCATTCGCCTGACGCAGCATGCGCTCGATCAGGTCACCAACCAGCATGACCTCGCGGCTTGCACCGGCAAGCGCCGCAACCGGTTGACCCAGATCATGACTGTCGAGATAGCTGCGGCGGCTTTCGGTTCCCTCTTTTTCCGGCAGCAGCGCGGTCGTCATCCGCAGCAACAACGGCGATAGCGGCCATGCGATCGCGGCAACAGCAAGATTGAAAAGGAGATGCGCATCGACCGCTAGATTGGCGTGCGAGAAAGGCGACATGTCGAGCAGTGCCGCGCCGTACCCGGCAAGAGGCAGGGCTGCGACACAGCCGGTGGTCCGGACGATGAGGTTGCCAAGCGCCACCCGGCGCGCCGCGACCGGCGCCTTCAACGTCGCCAGCACCGGCGGAACCGCGCCGCCGAGATTGGCGCCGAGTACCAGCACGATAACGAGGCTTGTTTCAATGCCGCCGCTTGCCGCAAGCGAGAGTATGAGGACGACGATGGCAAGGCTCGATGATGCCAGCACGGCCAGCACCGCGGAAAAGATCAACGCGACCGGCCAGGCATTGCCGAGCATGGAAATGAAGAGGTTAAGCGCCGGCGACTGCCGGATCGGATCCGTCGCCGCGGAAAGAAGATGCAGGGAAAGCAGCATCAGGCCGACACCGGCAAGGGCAGCACCCGCACCCTGCCGCTGCACCGACTTTCCACGCAATAGAATGACACCGGCAAGGATCAGCATCGGCGACAGCCAGCCAAGACCGAGTGCGACAATCCACGCGGTCGTCGCAGTACCCACATTCGCGCCGAGCAGCACGATTTGCGCCATCGCCGGTGCGATCAAGTCTTTTTCAACGAAGGAGGCAACCATCAGCGCCGTGGCTGTCGAACTCTGCAGGGCGATCGTCGCCACGAGACCGGCGATGAAGGAGCGAAACCCTCCCCGTGTACCGGCGGCAAGCCCGATGCGAAGCTTGGCGCCGAAGGCACGCGACATTCCGTCCTTGATCTGCCCAAGGCCGAAAAGCAGCAGCGCCACCGCGCCGAACAGATTGATGCTGACAACGACCGATTCCACTAGATCACCTCGCCTGTCCTGCTTGCCGCCACTCTTCCCCGAGGGGACGTTGATCTGCCCCGTTCACATCGCGGATTGCGTCGAAAAAACCTACGGATCACACCGCAACGGATTGGAGTTGCGGTGTGAGACGGAGCTCCAGATGCCGCAAACCGCCTTCGGCACGGTCGAGAAACAGCCCAAGGGCACCGAAGAAGATTTCGATAAAACTCTTAACCGAACCGTCGTGGTGATCGGGCTCACGGCCGAACCGCTCCGCCAGCATCCGGTAAAGGGAAAGCCGTTGAGGCGCGATATGGACAAGCGCCAGCCCCGCGCCCTGACGCAGGCAATACCAGTCAGCAATAAGCTCGAACATCGGCAGATCGGAGGAAAGCCCGGCATCATGCGAGGCAAGGCTTTTTTCACCAAGTAGGCCGATAACCTCGGATATGGTTTTATCCGCAATCGCCGCCACGATCCCGGCTGGCCACTCCTTGGTGAAATAACGATGCCTGATAAGCGCGCGTTTGTGGCCAAGCAGGAAATCACCATAATTGCCGGCCGCAAATGCGCGGTCCTCATCCTCGCCCGCAAGTGCCATTTCCTGCGCATACCCCCGGCAAATGCGGCTGTTAATCGGCAGCGCGGCCATTTCCACCGTCTCGATGGAAATCTCGTGCTGCTGGGGATGGACGACCTTGAAGGCGGGTGGAAAGGCAACCAGAGACGGCACGGCGATATTGGTGAGCGAGGTTTCCCCTTCCCCACGCCGGGTTACGCCTTCCACATGCAGATGCCCGCTGAAATGGACTTGGAACCCGGCCTCAACCAGCGCATCCTCAACCGCCTTGCGCGGCGTGCGACGCACCACGTTGGTTTCGCCGAACAGCGCACTTTCGGCACCGCTTGCGCCATCGAAGGGATCGAGCGCCGGATAGTGCGAAAAGCCGAGCAAAGTCTTGCCGAGCGCCTGCGCTCTTTTGCGCACATCGGCAATCCAGTCGATGATGAAGGGCTTGCAGCGCAAAAGCGCATTCCAGCCGCCAGAGGTACTGTCGGTGAAAGCCGCTTCCTCACCCGTCTCGAAAGTGCCGTCAAGCGGTTCGAAAATATTGGCGTCGATCATGAGCAGCCAGAGGCCCGGCTCCGGCTCAACCAGATAAGATGCGTCCATCAGCCAGTAGATATTGGTGCCATCGGGGGAACGCACCTCGTAGAGACGATCTTCCGTCGCATCGGAAAGCCCGAACGGTGTTTCCCAATGCAGATAGTCCGGCTGGCGGAAATATCCGAAAGCCCCCATCGGGCCAAGGCCAACGGGGTAGCCTTCGCAATACATCCGGTCGCTGATCACCACCCGATCACCGGCCCGCCGCGCATCGCTTGAAACGGAAAGGCATTTGCCGTTCTCCGTCAGAAACTCCTTGGTATGATGTCGGCCACGCGGGCCGAAAATATCGTGGTTGCCGGGCAGCGCATAAAAGGCGGTGCCATGGGTATCACGATGACGCTCCAGAATACCCTTCAGCGTTTCGGATGTCGCGCGCTGGCCGTCGTCGGTATAGTCGCCAAGCAGCACCACATGGCGAATGCCCCGCTGCCGCACTTCTTCGAGTGCAGCATGCAGCGCATCGGCGCTTTCGTTGAAAACACGGGTGGATTCGCGTGTATCCGACCAGCTACGCATGGTGATGCGTTCTCCATCGACCTCTATTCCGGGAAAACCGAAATCGGCCGCCGTGTCATGGAAATGGGCGTCGGCAATGACGGCGACGGAAGGAAGCGTGCGTTTCAGCATGGTTGGACAGTCTTTCTGCCTTCGACCATATCGATCCAGTCGGAAGCGCGGCGGGCAGCAGCATAAAGCATCGGTTTCGGTGTCTCGAACCATTCGTCCGGCCGCAATTCCCGCTTCGTGCGGATCACAGCCAGTGCATCGTCGAGGTTAGGGTAAAGATGCGGCTGCTGCTTGTGCAGGAAAAGCGCGACCAGCGATACCGAGCGGCTGCGGCCGCTGCGGCAATTGACGAGCACATTGCCGCCATCGGGGAACGGATAGGTTTCGCGCTTCGGCATGGTCTGCCGCAATGCGCCGTCGAGAATATAATAGGCCCCCAGCATCATCGTGTCCGGACTGCCTTCGCCGTCGATAAGACCGAGCTTATAATAACGGATGTCGCCATACCCCACCGCGCACCTGTCGCCATCTTCCGCCAACGCCTGCACGAGATTGATATCCAGATTGACGGCGCAGTTGACGACGGTGGTAATGCCGTGCCGGTGAAGGAGCCCAAGGTCGCTCGCACCATCGCTGCCGCCGATATAGAGCGCAACGTTACGCGGGCCGAGCCCTTCCGCAATCAGGCTGATCGCAGGCCGGGCATAAACGGGTCCATCCATCTCATTCCTCCACATGCACCAAGCACCCTTCACGGACGGGCGCTCGTCTAAACTCAGGCCGATACGGCCCGCTGCCGATCCGAAGGCTGCCGCTCTGCCAAAGGTATCTTCGATGCCCGGCTGACGCCGCTTGCAACACCGCTGGCTGCGGCCAGCACCGGCCCGCCATTTTCAAGACTACCGATCTCCAGGAAAGGGCAGACGTCGCCGCCAGCTTCGCTGACGAGTAGCAGTCCCGCAAGACAATCCCATGAATTCATGTGCAATTCGAGATAGGCATCGGAGCGGCCATCGGCCACATAGGCAAGCGCCAGCGCACCGGAACCGGCGCGGCGCACGTTGGTGCCCATATCGAGCAGGTTCTTGACGACATCAAGATAGGTGGCATTCTCGATACGGGTCGACCAGCCCATTTCGATTGAGGCCGCATCGAAACGTTCCGTCTGCGCAACCTGGATCGGCTGCCCGTTACGCGTTGCCCCCTCGCCGCGTCGGGCGAAATAAAGTTCATTCAGAGCCGGATTATAGATAGCGCCGATTTCGGTTTGCCCGTTTTCGACATAGGCGATGGAGATGCAGAAGTGCGGAATGCCGCGGGCGAAATTTGCGGTGCCGTCCACGGGATCAACGACCCAGACGCGATCACCGATCACACCGCCGCCCTCCTCGCCGAAAAAACTGTCCTTAGGAAAGCAGGCAGAGATCGCGCCGCGAATATGCGCTTCGGAGGCTGCATCCGTCACCGTCAGAAAGTCCTGCGGGCCCTTCATCGAGAAGCTGCGTGTCGCCTCGCCCTGAAAGCCTTTCAGCACCAGTTCCCCGGCGGAAAGAATAACGCTGCGGCACAGTTCGGCACGGGCTGCCAACGTATCCGGATAAGGCATCAGGTCCATGCGGAATAACCATCCCTCAAAAGATTGAACACGCGTTCATATTGCACACGTGTTCAATCTTTTCAAGCGTGATTTTGTGGCGGGCGGTCCGCTGGAGTTCATACCAGTCCCCTAAGCATTCAGACAACCGGTTTAGCCCAAAATCCCCCAGACGCGATGGAACGGTTTTGCACTGCGGGAGTTTCCATATCGCAACCCAAGCAGGAGGAAGAAAAATGGATCACGCCAATCACGTACGCCTCGTTGAAACCGAACTGACCCCGTCGGTTCTGGAAGGTGCAACAGTTTATGGCGCAGATGACCACAAGGTCGGCAAGGTCGATCATGTCCATGGCGTCGGCGCGGCAAGCACCGCGATCATCGACGTCGGCGGCTTTCTCGGCATCGGCGCAAAGCCCGTCGCCGTACCGCTCAGCGATCTCGATTTCATGCGCGATGAAGACGGCGATGTCCACGCGATTACCTCGTGGACCAAGGATCAGCTCAAGGAAATGCCTGAGCATCACCACTAATCTTTGAAAAACGCCCGGCTACCAGCCGGGCGTTCTTTTTTCTCCTGTCGGGCGACCCCGCCCATACTCCCCATAAGATGAGCTAAGGCCCGATTGTTCTGCCGACCGATGGAACGCTTAAGCGTATCGAGCATTTTCATGGCGCTCAAAAAATTCGGGCGCAATGCAGTTCAGGGGGACAGTGATTGAACAACCAGATACAGGCCACTCCGCTGAGCATCGACGACGTCACCGTCATCGATGACGAGAAGGTCAAAAAAGCAGTTACGGCAGCCGCTCTCGGTAACGCGATGGAGTGGTTCGACTTCGGCGTATACGGCTTCGTCGCCTATGCCGTCGGCAAGGTCTTCTTCCCTGACGCGTCACCCGCCGTTCAAACGGTGGCGGCGCTCGCAACCTTCTCCGTCCCCTTTCTCATCCGCCCATTGGGGGGCGTATTTTTCGGCGCCATGGGCGACAAATTCGGGCGTCAAAAAGTCCTCTCACTGACAATCATCATCATGGCCGCGAGCACCTTCTGTATCGGCCTCATCCCCGGTTATGCCACCATCGGCATATGGGCACCCATTCTGTTGCTGTTATGCAAGCTTGCCCAGGGGTTTTCCGTTGGCGGCGAATATACCGGTGCGGCCATTTTCGTGGCGGAATACGCACCTGACCGGAAGCGCGGTTACCTTGGAAGCTGGCTCGACTTCGGCTCCATCGCCGGCTTTGTGCTTGGCGCGGGGCTCGTCGTGCTGCTCAGCACCGCGATGGGTGAAGCCAAGTTCCTCGACTGGGGCTGGCGCATTCCGTTCTTTCTGGCGGCACCCCTCGGGCTGATCGGGCTTTATCTGCGCCACGCGGCAGAAGAAACACCAGCCTTCACCGAACGCCTGCAGCGCTCCGAAGAAGAAGACCGGCAGTCGCTGAAAGAGCGCCCCATGGTTCCCATCGCCGAGATCGTGAGCCAACATTCCCGCTCGCTGGCAATATGCATAGGCATGGTCCTCGTGACCAATATCACCTATTACATGCTGCTTACCTACATGCCGACATATCTGTCGAAGACGCTGAATTACAGCGAGGACCATGGCGTCCTCATCATCATCGCGGTTATGGTTGGCATGCTGTTCGTCCAGCCCGCCATCGGGCTTTTGAGCGACCGGATCGGACGCAGGCCGTTTCTGGCGGTTGGCAGCACGGCGATCCTGTTTCTTTCACTGCCGGCATTTCATCTCATCGCCAGCGGACAGGTTGTTCAGATTTTCTTCGGCCTGCTTATCCTGGCGGTCGCACTTAACTGCCTGATTGGGATCATGGCATCCACCCTCCCGGCCCTTTTCCCGGCCCGCATCCGCTACAGCGCGCTGGCTATCGCGTTTAATATTTCGATCATCGTTGCCGGGCTCACGCCGACACTCACTGCATGGTTGGTGGAGGTAACGGAAAATATCTATATGCCGGCCTACTATCTCATGGTCGCGGCCATCTTCGGCATTGTGACGACATTTTTCCTCAAGGAAACCGCCAACCGGCCGCTTTATGGCGACACGCCGAATGCATCTAGCCGAAAGGAAGCGAAGTCGCTTCTTGCAGAGCAATATCTGCACATCGAGAAAAGCGTCGATGAGATAGACGACGAATTGCTCAAACTTGAAGAACAGAAGGAAATTCTTCAGGCAAAACGCAACCAGCTGGTTGGCAGACATCCGGATCTGACCTGAGCGGATATCCAGTCCTGGAATAGGATGCGCGGCGATGCATTTGCAGCCCGCGCATCCCTTAAACGTCAGACGGCGAGGAACCCGCCATCGATGGGCAACACCGCGCCGGAAATCATGCTGCTATCATCTGACAGAAGCAGTGCGATGCTCTGTGCCACGTCTTCGGCCTCGGCAAAGCGCTGCAGCGGATGGCGAACCATCATCGGTGCGCTCTTGGCCGGATCGTTCCATGCTTCGGCAGCCAGTTCAGTCAGCGTGATGGTCGGCGCCACGGCGTTGACACGGATGCCGTGCGGCCCGAGTTCCTTGGCAAGAACGCGGGTCGCGCCTTCAAGCCCCGCTTTCGAGGCCGCGTAGCAGAGATGATCCTGAAAACCGCGATGACCGGCAATTGACGTGATGTTGACGATTGCGCCACCGCCGCCCTTTGCGATGCGGGCACGGGCGAATTCCTGGCAGGTGACGAGCGCGGCACGCAGATTGATGCCCAGCACAGCCTCATAACCTTCGTCGCTCATATCAAGCACGCTTTCGAGCACGTTGATGCCGGCGCTGTTGATGAGAAAATCGCATGGACCCGCCTCGACCATCGCGGCCCGCGTCGACGCCACATCTGCGAGATCGACACGGATCGAGCGTCCGCCGATTTCGCTTTTCAGGCTGTCGAGATCAGACTGGGTCCGGCTGATTGCCACGACCTCAGCACCGCGCGCGGCCATCAGGATAGCGCAGGCACGGCCGATGCCCTTGCCTGCGCCGGTGATGATGACGGATTTTCCGGAAAACTGCATGGAATCCTCTTTATTTTGCGGCCAAGACGGCCGGACGATGGAAGCGTGTGGCGCTTCAGGAATGGTTTGCGGAACGAATGGCGCGCGCCGCATTTTGCAGTGCCAGAAACGCGTCGTAGCGTGACTGGTGCACTTGGCTGAATGCAGCGTCCGGTGCCGAATATTTGGCAATACGCGACATGGCGGGCATTGCGGAAATCAGGTCGGGATAGGCCTTGGCAGCAACTGCACCAAGCATTGCCGATCCCAGAAGCACCGGCTCCTCGCATTCAGTGAGTTCAACCGGAAGCCCCGTCGCATCCGCCAGCAATTGTCTGGCAAGCGGATGCGCGCCCGCGCCGCCGCTGACACTGATCGTTTCCACGGGAGCGCCATGACGCGCCTGCGTCTCGATGATCTGGCGAAGCCCGTAACCGAGGCCGAGAAGCCCCGCCACGTAAAGCGCGACAAGCGAATCCACCCCCGTCTCGGTGCCGTAACCGGCAATGACGGCACGGGCATGAGGATCGGCGAAGGGCGCGCGGTTGCCGAGGAACTCCGGCACCACGTGAAAATTCTCGGCAATCTTTACGGCAGCGGAAGCAGACGTGGCCAAAGCCAATGCACGGTCGGCAAGCCATGCAGGTAATGAATTGCCTTCTTTTTCGGAAAGCGCCTTTGCCTCTGAAAATGCCGGGTGCAATTGCACCAGATAATCAATGGCCGCACCGGCGGCGGATTGGCCGCCTTCATTGAGCCATGCGCCGGGAACCATGGCGGAATAATAGGGACCCCAAACACCCGGCACGAAAGCCGGCTCCGAGGTGGTTGTCATGGTACAGGAAGAGGTACCGAAGACGTAACCGAGGCACCGCGAAGCGTCGCCGCCCGCAGCCACCGTGCCGACACCCCCGGCATGCGCATCGATCAGACCGGCGGCAACGGCAGTTCCAGTAACCAGCCCCATGGCTGTTGCGGCCTCATCGGTCAAACCATTACCCAGCGCCGTGCCTGGATGAACGACGCTTTCACCGATACGGCGGAATCCCTGCTCCGCCAGATCGCCAAGCCCGATGCGGGTGAAATATTCCGCATCCCAACGTTCCTCATGGGCGAGATAAGTCCACTTGCAGGTAACCGTGCACGCGGAACGATCGAGCGCGCCTGAGGCTTTCCAGGTCAGGAAGTCCGTCAGGTCAAAGAAGTGCTCGGCGCGCGCATAGATATCCGGCCTGTTTTCGCGAAGCCAGAGCAGCTTGGGCGTCTGCATTTCCGGGGAAATCCGGCCACCGACATATTTCAGAACGGCATGTTCGCCCGCATTGATCCGCTCCGCCTGTTCGACGGCGCGGTGATCCATCCAGACGATGATATCGCGCTCTGGATGATCCGGCGCGCCGACCGGAAGGGTCTCATCCTCAGGCCCGCGCACCACGAGCGAGCAGGTGGCATCGAAACCGATGCCAACCACGGCCGCGGGATCTATGCCGGCGCGCGAGACACTTTCCCGCACGCTGTCGCAAACGGCTTTCCAAACCTCACCACTCGATTGTTCGGCTATGCCGCCGTCTTCACGATGCATCGTGATCGGGCGCTTGGCGGTGGCCAGAAGCCTGCCCGCCACATCAAAGACACCGGCACGGGCAGAGCCGGTACCGACATCGACGCCAATCAGGTAGGAAGCCATTTGCGATACTCCTTGGGAGTGTAGTTTAAACGCGGTCGAAGTTGGTGGGCAGCACCAGCATGTCGCGGATGGTGACGGTGCGCTTGCGGGTCAGCATGTAAACAACCGCATCGGCCACTTCACTCGCGTCGATGAGGCTACCCGATTCCTTGGCCTTGCGAAGATTTTCTTCCGGCCAGTCTGCCAGAAGGGCCGAGACGACCGGGCCGGGAGAGACCTGCGCGATGCGCACACCATGCGGGATCATCTGGCGACGCATGCCCTGCACGAAGCTGGTGATCGCCCATTTCGAACCCGAATAGACCGGTTCCCAATAGGTCGGGAAATGTCCGGCGATCGAGCAGGTGACGATGATGTCGCCGGTCTTGCGCTCCGACATGTGCGGCACGACGGCCTGTACATTCTTCATCACGGCATTGACGTTGAGGTTCAACATCTTGTCGATGGCTTCCGGCGTGGTTTCGGTGAGATCGCCACCGATATAAGTACCTGCGTTGCAGTAGAGAATGTCGATGTGATCGACCTTCTCAAGGATTTCCGGGATCATGGCATTGCAGCTGTCTGCATCCAGAAGGTTCGTGACCTGCGCGATGGCGCGCTTGCCGAGTTTACCGACAAGTTCATTCAGGGCTTTCTCGTTCCAGTCTACCATGACGACGGTTGCACCGTTTTCCAGCAGCGCCTCGGTGGTGGCGAGGCCAATACCGGACGCGGCGCCGGTGATGACCGCGATCTTGCCTTGCAGCAATTCAGACATTTAATTCTCCTGCGTTTATGAAGATGTTTCCGGGCCGGCTCAGCGCCATTCGCGCCCGATATAGATGGCCAGCAGGATGATGCCGCCCTTGATGACATCCTGCAGATAAGGGTTGATGCCCATCAGATTGAGACCGTTATTCAGGATGCCGAGCAGCACCGCGCCGATAAGGGTACCAAGAATGAGCCCGCGTCCGCCGGCAATCGCCGTGCCGCCGAGAACCACGGCCGCAATGGCATCCAGCTCGAAACCGACACCCGCATTGGGCTGTCCGCTCATAAGCCGGCCGGTCAGAATGAGAGCTGCAAGCGCTGCCGTCACGCCTGAGATACCATAGACGGCAAGCTTGACGCGCCGGGTCTTGACGCCGGAGAGGCGCGCGGCCAACTCGTTGCCGCCGAGTGCATAGACGTGACGACCGAAAGCCGTACGCTGCAAAAGCACCCAGGCCACGGCGTAAATCACCACCATGATGATAACAGGCACCGGCACGACGCCAACGCGGCCGACGCCAAACCAGGAAATCCAGCTCGGAATGCCGCTGACGGGATAACCGCCGGAATAGATGAGGCCGAGACCGCGCGCCATTCCCATCGTCGCAAGCGTGACGATGATGGCCGGCATCTTGCCCCAGGCGACAAGTGCTCCGTTGAAGATACCGATGCCAAGTCCGATGAACAGCCCGGCCGGCAAGGCGAGCGACGCAGGCAGGCCGGTATTCACCATCAAGCCGGCAGACAGCGTGCCGACAAGCGCCATGACCGCGCCGACCGACAGGTCGATGCCGCCCGTGAGGATGACGAATGTCATGCCCACGGCCAGAATGCCGACGACTGAAACCTGTCGCAGCACGTTCATGATGTTGTTCACGCTGAAGAAATTGTCGCTCGCAAGACCCATCAGGATCGATACGACAATCAGGCCCGCCAGAGGCAGGGCGAGTGGCGAGCGCAGCATGCTGCCAAGGCCGAAACCGCTCGTCTTTTCGGCAATGCCGGTATTTGCATCAAGCGACATGTTCAACCCTCCCGGTGGTGGCGTTTGTCATTATTGTTTCTGAATTGATGTCTGCGCCCTCGACGGTGGCGACGATGCCCCCGGAGCGGAACACGCAGACGCGGTCCGACATGCCGATCACTTCCGGCAGCTCCGAAGAGATCATGATGATCGAATAGCCCTTGGCTGCGAATTCGCGCATCAGCGCATAGATTTCCGCCTTCGCGCCGACATCGATGCCGCGCGTCGGTTCGTCGAAGATCAGGACGCGCATGTCATGGTTCAGCCAGCGGGCGATAACGATCTTCTGCTGGTTTCCACCGGACAGCGTGTCCACGCGGGCATAGGGTCCCTGTGCCTTGACCTGAACCTGCGCCATCGCCTTTTTCGTGTGCTCCAGCTCTTTTTTCAGGTCGATAAACCAGTGAGCCTTCTGGTACTTGCGATAGTTGTTGAGGGAGATGTTCTGCAGGATGGAGAAACTGGTGATCAGACCCTCTTCCTTGCGGCTTTCCGGCAGCAGGCCAATGCCGCGCATCAGTGCCTCATCCGGGCCGGAAAAGCGGGTCTCGACGCCATCGACCTTGATCTTGCGGCGCGAAGCGGAATGCGCGCCAAGCATGGCCAGCACCGTTTCCGTACGCCCGGAACCGACAAGCCCGGCAAAACCGAGTATCTCACCCTGCCGCAGGGTAAAGCGCGAGACCGGCCCGCCTTTTTTCAGTTGAAGCTCTTCGACCTCGATCACGTTGCGCGCAGCTGTATCGATCTTCGGTTTGGGCGGAAAATTGGCCTCGATGCGCCGTCCGACCATCATCTCCACCAGACGGTCATTATCGACGTCAGAGGTGAGGCAGGAGCCGATGAGTTCGCCATCACGCAGGACGGTGATGCGGTCGCAGATCTCGAATATTTCCTCGAGATGATGGGAAATGAAGATGATAGCGACACCCTGACGCCGCAGCTCGCGCATGACCTTGAAGAGATGCTCGGTCTCGGACGGGGTAAGCGTCGCAGTCGGCTCATCGAGAACGAGAATACGGGCATCGAGTGAAAGCGCCTTGGCAATTTCCACGAATTGCTGCTGGGCAACGGAAAGGCGGTGCACCGGCACATCGAGCGGAACGTCCACGGCCAGGCGGCTCATGATTTCGGCGGCACGTTTACGCATCGCGCGCTTGTTCAGCAGGCGCAGCGGTCCGCGGATTTCGCGTGCCAGAAACATGTTTTCAACCGCATCGAGATAGGGGATCAGGCTGAACTCCTGAAACACGATGCCGATACCGGCGGCAATCGCCTCGTCGTAATTGGCGAAGCGGCGGTCCTTTCCGTCAATGCGGATCGTGCCCTCCGAGGGCTGCAAAATGCCGCACAGGATTTTCATCAATGTCGACTTGCCAGCGCCGTTCTCTCCCAGAAGCGCATGCACCTCGCCGGCGCGCGCCTGCAGGTCAACGCCGCGCAGGACCTCGATCTTGCCGAAGCTTTTTCTTATTCCATTCAGTTCCAGCATTTTACCCTCCTCGATGGTCGGGACATGTCCCGCCCCCACACGAGGCGGGGACGGGACCTGGGGAGGAATTCTTACCAGCTGAAGTCGCCGGCGTTCTTGCTGTCAACGACCATGACGTCGATCGGTACTTCCTTCGGAACGACGCGGGCGCCCCACTTCTGGGCAAGCGCCATGGCAAGGCCAACGCGCACCTGGTCACGCGGGAACTGCGCGGTCGTTTCGATGAAAGGGCCGCCGTCGGCAATTGCCTTCACAGCTTCGGGAGCACCATCAACCGAGGTCAGCTTGATGTCCTTGCCGGAGCCCTGGATCGCAGCGAGTGCACCCATTGCGCCGCCATCATTCACCGAGAAGATACCGGCGAGGTTCGGACGGGACTGGATCATGTTTTCAACGACGCCGAGCGCAACGGAGCGGTCCTGACGACCATTCTGCGTGTCGACAAGCTTGATATCGGCAAATTCGGCAAGCGCTGCCTTGCAGCCTTCGACGCGCTGCAGGATCGGCACGACCGGGATACCGTCGAGGATTGCGACTTCACCCTTGCCGCCGAGCGCATCACCGAGATGCTTGCAAGACTTGTAGCCTGCGTCACGGTTCTTCGAACCGACGAAGGTGTCGACCGGGCCGTTTGCGTTGGCGTCGACAGCAACGACAATCACGCCGGCAGCTTTGGCAGCGTGCACGGCGGCTTCGATGCCGGCGCTGTCGGTCGGGTTCAGAAGCAGGATGTCGATCTTCTGCTGCAGCATGTCTTCCACGTCGGAAATCTGCTTTGCCACATCGTGGCCGGCGTCGGTGACGACAACATCAGCGCCGATGCTTGCCGCGGCTTCCTTCAGCGCTTCCTGCATGGACACGAAATAGGGGTTGTTCAGTTCCTGGAACGTCATGCCGATTTTCAGCTTGTCCTGTGCTAGCGCCGGAGCGGCCATCATTGCAAGTGCGGCCGATGCCATCAGGAACTTGGATTTCATTCTCATAGTAACTTCCTCCCGTTTGGAAAATCTGGGCAATAAGAGCCCGTTTCCGGACAGTCCTCTGCCCGAATTGGTGAAAAATCCGCGATGTATCTTGGTTTAATCCGCCATGACCGCTGCCTTCTGGGCCGCGAATACCGTACGAAACCTCGATGGCGACATTCCCTTCAGCTTCAGGAAATGCCTGTTGAAATTCGAAAGGTTTGAAAAGCCCACGTCGTAGCAGACTTCCGCCACCTTCACGTCCTGATCCACCAGAAGCATCTGGCAGGCCAGATCGATACGCAGCTGATTGCGATAGCGCACCAAAGTCGTTCCCGTATGTCGCTTGAAGGCACGGGAAAAGGCACTCTGGCTCTGGCCAACCATGTCGGCCAGATCGATTTCCTCGACCTGTTCGGTCAGATGCTGGCGCAGATGCGACAAGGCGCGGTTGATGCCGCTATCGCCGATGCCCGTCAGGTCCAGCTCGTAGCTAAGGCTCGCCAGTACCTCGGGCGCCGGCGCATTGACCAGCAGATCGAGAATTTCCCAAAAAATCGCAAGACGCTTCAACCCCTGCGCCTCGATCAAACGCAGTATCAGCGGGCGAACGCGATCGCTGGTCTCATCGTCGAACAGAATGCCGCGGCGGCTGCGGTCCAGAAGGGCGCGAACTACCTCCATCTCGGACATGGAAGCGCAGGCATCCTCGATAAAAGCTTCCGGAAACTGGATGACGAGAGAGCGCGTGGGAACGATCTCGTCCGGCTCGATCTCGCTGATCCAGTTTTGAGGGAGATTTGGGCCAGTCATGATTAGCTGGCCCGGGCCGAAGCGACCGACGAAATCGCCAATGTAGAACGTGCCTGACGTCGCCACGACTAGATGAATTTCATATTCGGGATGGTAATGCCAGCGCACGGTGCGGAACGGATAGCCATGCCGCCAGGCGGCGAAGGATTCGCCCTTGCGGATATGTACCAGTTCCAGATCGGGCTGCATCGATGTTTCCTCCCATCGGTCACGTCCGCCGTATTCGCGGAGCAAAGCCATTCCTCTTTATGGCTCGTCCCAGGCGTTGATGGGGAGCATATGGCCTGCTGCACATTTACTTCCACATCATACCGGGGAAATTACCGATACTTTTTTGACTGTTTTTTGTCAGAAATTGAAGAGTGCCGCGCATCCGCCGACAACTAAGCCAGCGGTTGCGCCCATTTTTTCGCGCAGTTGCACGCCATACGCCCAGAAAATGCGCATCTTAAAGATCGATGTGATGATTTTTTAAAGCTCGACCCGCCGATCACCGGCAGGTCGAGCTTATACTTTTCCGAAGGGTTTTTGACGCCCCTGCATCGGCAGGCGGCTTGCCGGAAGGGATTATTGCGGCATCAGAATTTGCAGTTTCACGTCCGTTTCCCTTGCCTCCACCGCACGGTCAAAACCGGCAATGCTGTCTTCGAAGGGAATGGTAGCGGAGATCAGCGGCTTCAGATCGACCTTGCCGGACGCGATGAGAGCGACCGCACGGTCATACACATTGGCGTAGCGGAAAACCGTCTCCACCCTCAGCTCTTTTGCCTGCAAGCCGACGATATCGACCGGCACCGGATCGACCGGCATACCGACGAGGACGATGGCGCCGCCGGGACGTGCGAGTTTCGCCATACCGAGCACGGCGGGTGCAGCGCCAGAGCATTCGAAAACGACATCGCAACCCCAGCCATCCGTCGCATCAGCCACGGCCTGCGACAGGTCACGTTCGCGGATGTTGACGGTCTCGATGCCGTCATAGGCTGCGATGATATCCAGCTTCGGCTGGGCAAGATCGGCAACGATCACCTTTGCGCAACCGCCGGCTAGCGCCGCCAGCGCAACCATCATGCCGATCGGACCGGCGCCCGTCACGATGGCAACATCGCCGGGCTGAATACGCGCCCTGAGCGCTGCCTGCATCCCGATGGCGAAGGGTTCCACCATGGCGCCTTCGGCAAAGGAAACGTTGTCGGGCAACTTGTATGTAAAGGCGGCGGGATGAATGACTTCCGGTGTCAGGCAACCGTGAACGGGTGGCGTTGCCCAGAAGCTGACCGCCGGATCAACATTGTAAATGCCAAGTTTGGAGGCGCGCGAGGTCGGATCGGGAATGCCCGGCTCCATGCAGACGCGATCACCCGGCTTCAGATGCACAACCTCGGCACCGGTCTCGATTACCGTTCCGGAAGCTTCATGGCCCAGCACCATCGGCGCATGCACAACGAAATGGCCGATTTTGCCATGGGTATAATAATGGACGTCCGAGCCGCAAATCCCGACGGTATGGGTACGGATGCGCACATCCTTGGGTCCGAGCTTGCCGGGAATGTCGAACTCCCTGAGCGAGAGCTTTCCTTTTTCTTCCAGCACCAGTGCTTTCATCTCATCCTCCGTAGTTTGCGAAAGGCCTTACAGCGAATTCAAACAGCGTGATGCGTTGCAATTTCGACAAAAGTAAACAGAAATCAGCCGGATCGGCCGGTTTTTCTTCAAGGAGGAAAAACTGTATCGATGAGCCCGCAATTTCTTATCATCCCTGGCGCGCCAACGAGTCTACGGGGGAGAGAGACAGCACGATTCGCTCAGCGCGCTTCAGGGAATATCGCCGGCTCAGGGTTACCCACTCAGCCGGAACGAGATTGACCCTGATGTGTAAGCAGAACCGGCGACAAGCGGATCAGCGTGTGATCCTCAGCCCTTCCAGAAAGGTGCGGAAACTGTCGACGGCGCGTTTCGAGGTCGTTTCGGGGTCGTCGGAATTCGCGATCCACTGGGCTGCACTGCTGCTCGCCGCATTGATGAAACGCGCACAGGCCTCCGGATCAATGTCGACGATCGTCCCTTCCTGCTTCAGCGCATCGAGACTTCGCGCAACGGCCGAGATACAACCGTTGGCATTTGGCCAACGTGAAGGGTCGCCGAGAACGGCTGGCCCATCACGGAACATGATCCGCTGGATTTCCGGCTCCAGAGCCATGAGAATGTAACCGACATTTTCCTCAACGAAACCCTCCCAACGCGTCGCGGCCCTAGACGAGATGTCACAGAGCCTTTTCGTCATCTCGGCGTCGATCTCACCCACAACCGCCAGCAGCAGGCCTTTCTTGTCGCCAAAATGGTGATAGAGCGCGCCGCGGGTCAGCCCTGCTTCGGCAGTGAAGTCGTCCATCGAAGCTTCGGCATAGCCGATGCTGCCAAATGCCTTGCGGCCAACGACCAGAAGCTTCGCCCGCGTCTCGGCAATCATTTCACTGCGAGGTTTGCGCATTTTTTCTCCGAATTCTACATACGTCGCGTATACTAGTTGACATACGCGACGTATGCAATTATTTCGTTTGCATACGCCACGTATGTTTGTGGTGGATACTCCCTAAACAAGGTGCATCCCGATGTCTAATCCATATAGAGAAATTTTCCGGGCTCCGGGCGCCAAAGGCTTTTCCGCCGCAGGCTTCTTTGCCCGTCTTCCGATTGCGATGGCACCGATCGGCATCGTCGCCATGCTTTCCCAGACCCATGGCGAATATTGGCTTGCCGGTGCGGTCTCGGCAACCTTCGCGCTGACCAATGCCGCCGTTGCGCCGCAGATTTCCCGATTGGTGGACCGCAAGGGCCAGAGCAGCGTCCTTGTCCCGGCCACCATCATATCGGTCATCGCCTTTGCTATCCTGATTATCGCGACCAACCAGAGATGGCCTGCCTGGACGCTCTTTCTTTCGGCCTTCCTCGCCGCGGCCATGCCGAGTATTCCCGCGATGATGCGCGCCCGCTGGACGGAAATCTTCCGTGACCGGCCTGAGCTGAACACTGCGTTTGCATTTGAATCCGCCGCCGACGAACTTGTCTACATCGCCGGCGCCTCGCTCTCCGTCGGTCTCGCGGTCTCACTCTTTCCGGAAGCAGGTATGATGATCAGCACCGCCTCGCTGGCACTCGGTACCTTTGCCTTTCTGATGCAACGATCGACCGAACCCAAGGTACGCGCGGTTGAAAGTGGCAGCAGGCAACATTCGGCTATCCGGCTGCGTTCGGTCCAGATCATCACGGTCGCCCTGATCTTCGTAGGCTCGACTTTCGCCACAGCCGAGGTAAGTGCCGTTGCCATCACCAAAGAACTCGGTCAACCGGAAGCTGCCAGCCTCGTCATCGGCGTCTATGCCATCGGTTCGTTTGTCGTCGGCCTGCTTCTGGGCGCGATCAACCCCAAAATGCCGCTGCAACGGCAATTGCTGATCGCCGTCAGCGTCCTTGCGCTCACCGCGCTGCCGCTCCTCTTTGCAAGCACGACAGTTTCCCTGCTTGCCTTCGCCGTATTCCTCAGCGGCGTTGCAATCTCTCCCATCTTCATCACGGCATTTGGCCTGATCGAGCGCCGCGTACCGGAATCGATGCTGACGGAAGGCGTGACCTGGGTGATGACCGGCATCGGTATCGGCATGGCGCTCGGCGCCTTCATTTCCGGCTGGGTGATCGATAATTTCGGCCCGAGCAACGGCTTCTGGGTATCGATTGTCGCCACCCTTTCGACAGTCACCATTATCAGCCTCGGTCAGCGCAGCCTTTCTGGAGAGGCCAACCGCTCTGCGACGACAGCCGCAGCGCAGCCAGCCGAGTAAAGCACAGACGTATGAAGCGCGCGCCGGCGCGCTTCTTGGCATATCCGGCCGACGCAATGCACAATCGGCATGAAAAGCTGCACGCTATGTCGCCAAATAAAACAGTCTGGCATTGCGGTTGCCGATCAATGCCTGCTCGTCGGGCGAGAGCGTCGAAAGAAGCTCACTCGTCATACCGATCCATTCCGGTAGACCCGAGCCGAGATCGACCACCGGCCAGTCGCCGCCCCAGACCATTCTCTCAGGTCCGAACAAGTTGAGCACGGTTTCCACATAGGGTGTCACGCTTTCCAGCGTCGCGCATCCCGGTGCACAATAGGCGGTGATGCCGGAGAGTTTGACGAAGAGATTGGGCAGCGTCGCCAAGTCGGCCATACGCCCGCTCCACTCCCGAAAATCGTTTCCGGCAATGTCCGGCGTGCCGCAATGGTCGAGCATGAAGCGCACATCGGGGCAGGCCCCGACAAGTTCGGCGGCAATGGCAAGCTGGCGGGAATGAAAACACAGATCGACCGGCCATCCGGCCTTTCCAATCGTGCGCACGTTTCGTCGGTAATTTTCCTCGCGGCTGAGGTCGTCGGGCATGACGTGGAGAATGCGCCGGAAACCGACCACGTTGAGGTGGCGGCACTCCTCCAGCCAGGCTTCGAAACCATTATCCGTTTCCGGTCGGCAACTGGCGATCTGGCCGAACATCGGCAAGGCACCCTCGCCGATCATGCTGGCGATGAGGCGAGCCTCGGCCTGATAGTCGCCGTCATCCACCCCGCTTTCCATGAAGATCGTACCCACTACGCCACATCCCTCGACAAGCGCTGCGTAATCAGCCTGGGTGAAGCTTCCCGCAAGGCTGGGCTCCCCTTGTGTCCAGGCATAACCGAGCTTGCCTCGCAAGATCAGATGCTGGTGAGTATCGATCAGATCCATGGCGTCCTCCTCCCTGTCGTTGCGGTCAGTTTTCGAGGGCGAGCGCGTCGAAACCCGCCCAGGCGGCGTCCGGCACGGCCGTTTCGAAAATAGACAGGTTGCGCAAAAGGCTGTCCGGTTTTGCGGTGCCGATCAGGACACTTGCGACATCGGCATTTTGCAGCGGAAAATGCAGGGCAGCGGCCGCAAGTGCAACCCCGTGCCCGGCAGCGTGGAGCTCCATGGCGCGCACCCGCTCCATGACATCTGCTGCTGCTTCACTATAGTTGAAAGTCGCACCCGGCCTTGCACCCGTCGCAAGAATGCCAGAGTTGAAGACGCCGCCGATGACGAGCGAGGTGCCGGTTTCCGCACAACGCCCCAGCAGCTTTGCTGCAGCCGACCGGTCGAGCAGCGTGTAACGACCCGCCAGAAGAATGCAGTCGATCTCGTCTATCTCCATGAGGTTTAGACAAGCCGGAACCTCATTCACGCCAAGACCGAACGCGCCGATCCGGCCTGTCGCCTTCAACTCGTGCAGGGCCTCGATGCCGCTTTCGGTGAATATCCTGAAATGATGGCGATAGGCCTCTTCCCCAAGCGTGGTCTCCTCCAGATCGTGAACATAGAGAATATCCACTGAACCGAGACCAAGCCGGGCGAGGCTCAGTTCATGCGAGCGCATGATGCCATCATAGCTGTAGTCGTATTCCACCACGAAAGGCAGTGCATCGACAAAACCGTAATCCGGTGTCACGCCCGCTTCAGCCGGTTTCAGGATCCGCCCGACCTTGGTGGACAGCACGAATTCGTCGCGTGGTTTCCCCTGAAGAAAATCCCCGAGGCGGCGTTCGGAAAGGCCCTGCCCGTAATAGGGTGCGGTATCGAAGTAGCGGATGCCGGCGTCCCAGGCGGCTTGTAGCGTCTCCATCGCATCTTCGCGGCTGACGCTGCGATAGAGATTACCGATACCGGCCGCACCGAAGGAAAGTTCGCTCAGCGACAGCGCCGTGCGACCAAGTTTGCGGGTTTTCATGCGGTACCCTCCTCGCGGCGAAGCTGGCGCTCAATGGTGCGGATGACGCCGCGGAGTTCGCCGAGCCCCTTCATGCGGCCAATGTAGGAATATCCGGGATTGGTCTTTTTGGTGATGTCATCACCCAGCAGATGGCCGTGGTCAGGCCGCATTGGAATATTGGTGCGGCGGCCAGCCTTGGCGGCGGCCCGCTCCTCGCGCAACAATGCCTCGATGACTCCAATCATGTCCGTTCCGCCATCCAGATGATCGTCCTCAAAGAAGGAACCATCCGCTTCAACGGTCACATTCCGAAGATGGGCGAAATTGATGCGAGACGCGAACTCCCGTGCCATCGCCACAAGATCATTGTCGCTGCGGGCGCCGTAGGAGCCGGTACAAAGGGTAATGCCATTGTTCGGGCTTTCAACGGCCGAGAGGATGGCGCGAATATCTGCAGGTGTCGAGACAACGCGCGGCAGGCCGAACAGGCAGAACGGTGGATCATCAGGGTGGATGCCGAGATGCACGCCCACCTCTTCCGCCACCGGCACGACCTCTCTCAGAAAGGCCAGAAGATTGCCCTGCATGGTCGCGCTGTCGATGCCATCGAACGAAGCAATCAGAGCGGCGATGGATTCGCGCGTCTGCACCAGGGCGCCGCCCGGCAGGCCGGCGATGATGTTACGCTCGAGAATCGACTGGTCATCTTCGCTCATTTGCGCAAAACGCTTTTCGGCTCGCGCCACGAGCGCAGGATCGTAATTTTCAGCAGCACGAACACGCTTCAGGATGAAGACGTCATAGGCGACGAAATCCGCCATTTCGAAGCGCAGCGCCAAGCCGGTATTGCGTGCCTGCCAGCGCAGGTTCGTGCGTGTCCAGTCCACCACCGGCATGAAATTGTAGCAGACGACGGGAACGCCCGCGTGACCGAGACGGGAGAGTGTATCTTTCCAGCGCGCAATCGCCTTCGGGGCATCGGCATCGCCGCGCTTGATGGACTGTTCCATCGGAATGGATTCGCAGACACTCCATTCCAGGCCGGCTGCCTCGATCATCGCCTTGCGTTTGGCGATCTCTTCGGCCGGCCACGCCGTCCCATCGGGGATCTGGTGCAGCGCCGTTACAACGCCGCTGGCGCCGGTCTGCCGCACATGCTGCAAGGTGATGGGGTCCGATTCACCGAACCAGCGCCAGGTTTCCTTCATATTCTACTCCTCCGAAAAATGCCGTTCGATGGCGCCGAGCGCGCCGTATTGGACGATGTCGCGATAGGCCGCCCGAAGCGCCGTTACGAATGCCTCATCCGCCTGCCATTCAGGCCCGAAGACGCGACGGAATGTTAAAAACCGGTCGATGACCGCGTCCTGCTCCTCGCCGTTGCCGGTGGGTGCACTCCATTCGGAGAATGCCGGATCGGCCATGACAATTGCCTCTCCCCGCTCGTTCAGCGCTGCGCAGGACCGTATCCACATCGCAACCGCAAAAAGAGCGGCCGTATTCGGCGCGCCTGCGGCACGCAGCTCCGCAAGCGGCGCCAGAATGCGTTGCGGCACTTTCTGTGAAGCGTCAGAGGCGATCTGGGCGGCGCGATGACGAAGGGCGGGGTTGGCGAAACGCTGGCGCAGACCGGCAACATAGTCCGGTCCGCTGACGGCCGGGCTCAATGTCGAACTAACCTCCCGCCAGTAACGGTCGACGTAATCGCGTACACGCGCATCGGCATAGATATCGGCGATCGTCTCAAGCCCGCTGCATTGGCCGATTGCGGCCATGGCGGTGTGAGCGCCGTTCAGCATCCTGAGCTTCATATGCTCATACGGCTCGACCTCATCAACGATTTCGGCACCTGACAGCTCGATGCCGGGGCGACCGTGCGGAAAGCGATCCTCGATTACCCAGCGGAAGTAGGGTTCCGCAATTACCGGCCAGGCATCCTCGCAGCCGAGACGCGCCGTCACACGCTCGCGGTCAGCTGCGGTGGTGGCGGGCACGATGCGGTCCACCATGACGCAGGGGCTGGAGAGATTTTCCGCGATGAAGGCAGCGAGATCATTATCGGTGAGACCAGCCATCTCCACCAGAAGACGGTGCAGGATGCGACCGTTGGACGGAAGATTGTCGCAGGAGAGCAAAGTCAGCGGCACAGCCCCGGCGGCCCGCCGGCGTCTTGTCGCTTCCAGCAGAAAACCGAGCGCGGAGCGCGGCTTTTGCGGATGCGCCAGATCATGAACGACATCGGGATGGTCACGAAGAAGCGTGCCCGCCGACAAATCGGCGAGGTAACCCTTTTCCGTGACCGTCAAAGTGACGATTCTGACCCGCGGATCGGTCATGGCTTGCAGCAGCCGCTCCGGATCCTCAGGAGCGACGATGGTCTCGAGGATTGAACCGACAATCCGCAGCGTTTCGTTTTCACCGTCACGCAGGCAGAATGTATAGAGATTGTCCTGCGGCGCGATGGCATCGCGAGTATCGGGGCTGCGCAGCGAGGCAGCGACAATGCCCCAGCCGGTTTCGCCACGCGCCAGGCAATCATCGATGAAGACCGCCTGATGGGCGCGGTGAAAAGCGCCAACGCCGAGATGCACGATACCCGGTGTCACCGCTTTGCGGTCATAGGCGGGCAAAAGGACGTCGTTTGGCAGATGCGGCAACGCAAGGGACGAGAGGCGTTCTGTCATGGTCATTTATCTCCGTATCTCAGCCGAATTGCAGGCCGCCATTCATGTCAACGACAGTGCCGGTCATGAAGCCGGACAGCGGCGAGGCGAGGAAACCTACGGTATGGGCCACCTCCTCCGGCTGGCAGAACCGCCCGACCGGAATGGCTGCAAGCTGGCGCTGGCGGTCTTCCTCTGACAGTTGCTCCATGATCATCGGCGAAACCACATAGGCCGGCGCGACTGCATTGGCGGTGACGCCAAAAGGGGCAAGTTCGCGAGCGGACGAGTAAGTGAGGCCCACCAGCGCCGATTTCGAGACCGAATAGGCCGTGCCCGCCGTTAGGCCACCGGACTTCCAGGCATAGGACGAGATGTTGATCAGCCGCCCCCAGCGGTTTTCCTTCATGGCGGGAACGACGGCCTGCGTCAGCAGCAGGGCGGCATCGAGATTGACGGCCATCAGCCTGTGCCAGTCATCAAGCGTGGTCGCTCCCAGCTTGTGCGGCGACAGCACACCGGCATTGTTGACGAGAATGTCTATGACCTCGAAACGGTTGGCGACATCTTTCATGACGGCCTGCAGCGCCGTCGCATCGCCGAGATCGACGGCGACGGGATCACAAGCACCGCCAAACCCCTCCGCAAGCGCCGCAACAGCTTCGATGTCGCGATCGAAGGCGATTACCCTCGCCCCTTGCGCGACCAGCGCCGCAACCACGGCACGGCCGATGCCGCCACAAGCGCCTGTCACGAGCGCCGTCTTGTGTTTCAGTTCCATTCTGTCTCCTCCACGTCCACTATCAAATGGACAAATGCTTCCGCTCTTCTTCAGGCAACTGTTCGTAGATCACGAAAACCATATCCAGATGCGTCACCAGCGCCTTTTCCGCACCTTCGGCATCGCCACGATCGAGAGCATCCACGACTGCCAGATGCTCTTCGATGACGGCGGGCAATCGTTCCGGCTTTGCCCAATAACGATGGAACCGCGACAGGGTCACCTTGGCGGCAAGGATCGCCTGCCAGACACCCTCGCGACCGGAAAACGTGCCGAGCAGGCGATGAAACGCCTCGTCGGCATGGAAGAAGCCGGATGCGTCGTTGGCGGCAATCACTCTTTCCTGCTCGGCGATGACGTCGCGCATCGTACGGCTCATTTCTTTCGTCCACTTCGGCGCGACTTCGCGCAGCAAAGCCACTTCGAGTGAACGGCGGATAAAATGGCTGTCCTGAATTTCGCCAAGCCTGATCGGCGCAACAAAGCTGCCGAGTTGCGGATAGACGTCCACAAGACCCTCTTCCGACAGGCGCTGGATCGCGGCACGCACCGGGGTGCGCGACACCGAAAACTGACGGCAGATCGAGTTTTCACTGATCGGCGCACCGGGCGCTAGGCGGACCTCGACGATCGCCTGACGCAACGCCGCATGAACCTGATCGGCAACCGAGCCATAACGATTGACCACAAGCTCCACGCTTTCGATTCCGGAGCCGGGGGCCTCTTGATGAGCGCCGCGCCCAGTGAAACCGGCAGTGGTGTTTTTCGTCATGAACGCTCCCCTTCAAAAGGCGGTCGTGAAAATCTCATTGCTACTTGGATACAAGTATACTAGTGTCCATGGTGCTTACGCAAGTCGGCTGTTGGGAGAAAGAGCGATTAAGGGAGGTTCCAGTCGCTTTTTTTAAGGAGCAGGCCGTTTCATGGAGGAGAAAAACATGACGTATTTCATGCGCAGCCTCGTCGCTGCCGCAATCATCGGCGCGGGAGCGTGCGGTGTCGCGCAGGCGGCGGACGCCAGCAAGATCGCCCTCGTTCCGGGCGGTCCGCACCCTTATTTCGCCGCCTGGGAACAGGCCGGCAAGGACGCGGCCAAGGACTTCGGCCTGGCTGGCGCCGACTATAAGGTGCCGCAAAAGTGGGAACTGGCACAGCAGAACCAGCTTCTCGAAAGCCTTCTGAGCCAGGGTTATAACGGCTTCCTGATTTTCCCAGGCGATCCCGTCGGCGCGGTCTCGACAGCAGAGGAACTGACCGGCAACGGCGCGAATGTGATTGCTGGCGCCGGATGCTTCAAGGACCCCTCGCCCGCCGCCTTCTGCCTTGGTACCGACACCGGTAATTCCGCTTATCTCGGCACCAAGGAGCTGATCAAGGCGATGGGAACGGGCAAAAAACGCATCGCCCATTTCACCGGCTTCCTTGTTGACCCCAACACCCAGCTTCGTATCGATGCCGTGAAAAAGGCAGCTGACGAAGCCGGCGCCGAGGTCGTTCAGGTCATCGCCGATATCGACGCGCCGGAACCGGCGGAAGAAAAGATCAGCGCCTACCTGGCCGCCCACGCTTCCGAAGTGGACGGCATCGTGACCACAGCCTGGGTTCCTGCGGTCGTTGCCTCCAACGCACTGCGCAAGATCGGCGACAAGCGCATCCACATGGTCGGCATCGACCACGACGAAGTCGTGCTGAAAGCGATCAAGGACGGTTTCGTCGACGGCACGATGCTTCAGAACCCCTATGGCCAGGGTTATATCGGCGCGTTTGCACTGAGCAAACTTCAGGCCGGCTGCAAGGTGAAGGAAGATGCGCCGTTCAAATCCAATGCGCTGACGACCAAGTTCATCGATTCCGGCACCGCCTATGTCGATGCCGCCAAGGTGGACAACTACATCGATGCCATGCGCGCCGAGACCAAAAAGCTGCTCACCAACTTCGATACGACCTATCTGAGCTGCAACTAATCATGCCTTGAGCAATTGCCGGGCGGCAAACGACCGCGCCCGGCAATCTGCCCCGCCAGAAAATATTCTTTCAGGCGGCAGCGCAATGACCAGGCGACCCGCGCAGGCGCTTCGGGCGAACCAATACCGGGACAGTTTCATGACCGTGAACGATACTTTGCTCACAAAGGGCTCGCAGGAGGGCGACAGACGAATGGGGTCCAGCCTTTCGCAAGGCCGCTTTTTTCTGACCAATGAATTTGGCCTCATTCTGCTGATCGTCGTCTTCGCCGTCATTTTCGGCGTCGCGGCCAGCGGCTTCCTTTCGCCTTTCAATCTGTTCACGCTTGGTCGCAGTGCCGCGATCAACATCATGATCGGCCTGTCGATGATGGCGGTGATCGTGACTGGCGGCCTCAATCTTGCCGTTGGAGCGATCGGCGTCTCGGCGGCCATGGCCTGTGGTTATCTGATCGAGGTGCTTGGCGTGCCGTGGCCGCTCGCCCTCATTGGCGGTCTCGTCACCGGCGCGGCGCTCGGTTTCGTCAATGGCTGGACCGTCATCCGCACGGGGCTGCACAGCTTCATCATCACGCTTGCCACCATGAGCATCTTTTTCGGCGTGATGATCTTCCTGACGCGCGCCGAGGCCTACCGTGGCCTACCGCCGATCTTCGCAGCCTTCGGAAAAATGAAGCTCACGACCTATTTCTCGCCGCTGCTTCTCGTCACGCTCGCAACGGCGCTTGCCCTGTCCTTTCTCTACCGACGCACCGTTCTTGGCCGCGAAATGCTGGCGGCAGGCGCACGCCCGGAAGCGGCGGAACTTTCCGGCATTCGGGTCGACCGTATCTTCATTGCCTGTCACATGCTGTCGGGCCTGCTTGCGGCACTTGCCGCCCTGATGCTGGTGACGCGCACGGGGGCCGCCATTCCTTCCATGGCAGGCCAGCTTGGGCAGGACTGGCTTCTGCCAGCTTTTCTCGGCCCGGTTCTCGGTGGCACGCTTTTGCAGGGCGGCAAGGTTTCGGTGCTCGGCACCTGTCTTGGCGCGCTTTTGGTCACCATGCTCACCAGCGGCCTGCTGCTGCTTCAGCTCGGTGAATTCTGGGTCCAGACATTTCTCGGCCTGCTGCTGTTGCTCGCGGTTTTGATGGACAAGGCGCGGCGAAGCTATCTCGCCCGACGCAACCTGGCTTAAGGACTGGACGATGAAGACCGACAACACCCTTCTACGCCTTGCCAGAACCGACTGGTTCGGCCCCCTATTGGTCACGGTGCTGGCAATCGCGCTTATCCGCGGCTTCAGCCCCAACTTCCTCTCTTCCTTCAACATCCAGATTCTCCTTCTTGCAATCGCGGTCAATGCGCTCATCGCCTTTTCCCAGATGATCATCATTGCCATTGGCCAGATGAACCTGTCCGTGGGCGCAATCGGCGGACTGGCCGCAATCTCCTTTGCGGGACTGATGCAGGTCTGGGGGCTTTCGGCACCGATGGCCGCCATTGCTGCGGTACTGATCGGTGTTGTCTGCGGCATGCTCAACGGTCTGCTGATTGCCATCACCGGCATTTCCGCCTTCGTCATCACACTGGCGACCCTGTCGATCTACAAGGGTATCAACCTTGGCATCACCCGGGCGGAGCCGTTCTACGGCGTGCCGGGACAGGTGAAAGCCTTCGGCTCGGCACTGCTCGTTGGCCCGGTTCCGTGGCTCGCAGCACCCACCTTCATCATCGCATTCGCGCTGTGGTTCATGCTGCGCCGCCAGCCGATAGGTCGCTTCATCCTTGCCATTGGCGGCAACAGCCATGCGGCAGAGCTTTCCGGCATTTCGATCCGCACGACAATGATCGTGGCGCACGGCATTTCCGGCCTTCTGGCGTCGGTCGCCGGCATTCTGCTCGTATCCCGCCTGCAGATCGGCCAGCCTTCCATTGGTGACGACTGGCTCATCCTGTCCTTTGCCGCACCCGTTATCGGCGGTGCGGTACTGGCTGGCGGGCATGTCAGCGTCGGGGCGACCCTGCTCGGCGTCGTCATCGTCGCCATCATCACGCAGGCACTCGTGCTGTTCTCCATCGATCCGTTCCTCGTGCAGGTGGTGCTCGGCGCAATGATCCTCGCCGCCGTTGGCATCAACCGCCTGCGCGAAACGCATCTCGGCAAAAAGACAGGAAAGGCCTGACATCATGGACAAGCAACCTGTTTTTCAGGCGCGCAACATCGAAAAAGTGTTTCCCGGCGTCCGGGCGCTCAAGGGCGTCAATCTTTCGCTGGAGCCGGGATCGATCCACGCGTTGCTAGGTGAGAACGGCGCCGGCAAATCGACGTTGATCAAGGTCATTACCGGCGTCCACCATCAGAGCAGTGGCCAAATCCTTGTCGATGGGCAGGAAGTACGCTTCGGCAACCCGCGCGAGGCCATTGCCCGCGGCATCGGTGTCGTCCATCAGGAACGCAACCTCATCCCGCGCTTCTCGATTGCCGAGAATATCCACATGGAAAAGCTTGGGGCGCACTATCTCAAACCCATCGACTACGCCGCGCTGAACCGCGACGCACGCCGCTGGCTGCAGGCTCTCAATCTGGAAGTCGATCCGGCGATGCCGGTATCCGAGCTTTCCGTTGCGCAAATGCAGCTCGTGGAAATTGCGAAGGCGCTTTCCCTGCAAAGCCGGGTTCTTTTGCTCGACGAACCCACGACATCGCTGACCCCGAGCGAAACGGACAACCTCTTCCGCATTCTGCGCCGCCTGCGCGATGATGGCGCAAGCCTGGTCTTCGTCAGCCACAAGTTGGAGGAGGTTCTCGACATTTGCGACCGGGTGACGGTGCTGAGGGATGGCGAAAACGCCTGCGAAAGCCGGTCGATGGAAGGTCTCGGACGCCAGGACCTGGTGCGCCTGATGATTGGCCGTGCCGAAGGCGGCGGTGGCTGGCGCAAACGCGCGGTCGAGCACAATCCGCTGGTGCTTGAACTCAAAGGTGTTTCTACCGCAATCGGCCATCGCGATGTCAGTCTTTCCGTGCGCAAGGGTGAAATCGTCGGCCTTTACGGGCTGGTGGGCGCTGGGCGCACCGAATTGGCAAAATCGATCATGGGTAAATTCGCCGTCACGGAGGGCGAAGTCCGGATCGAAGATCGCCCGGCCCGCATCCGCTCCGTTGCCGAAGCCATCCACGAATACGGCGTCGGTTACGTCAGCGAGGACCGCAAGGGTGACGGCCTCATTCTCCAGCATTCCGTTCTCGCCAATGCGGGCGTTCCCATCTGGCGCAAGCTCTCAAACGCATTCGGCGTGCTTTCCGACAGCCGCATCCGTGCGGCGGTCACCCCTTTCCTGCAGAAACTTGAGGTGAAGACGCCGAGCCTGAGCCAGACCGTGGGTAATCTTTCCGGCGGCAACCAGCAGAAGATCAGCGTCGCCAAGTGGCTTGCCGCCGACGTGAAGCTGCTGATCGTAGACGAACCTTCTGTTGGCATCGACATCAAGACCAAGGCCTATCTGCACGATCTGCTGCGCGAGCTTGCAGACGGCGGCACCGCCATTCTCGTCATTACCAGTGACATGCCGGAGATGGTGGCACTGGCCGACCGCATTGTTGTCATGGACCGCTATCGGGTTAAAGGCGTGGTCGAAAACAATGGCGTCTATGCCGATATGAGCGAGGGTATCATGGGCTTGATCCATGATGCGGAGCGCGAAACGGCCCTTTCACGTCAGGCATGACGCACGGCCTTGCCGAAGTGTCATCGCAAAAACCGCACGCTGTTCCGGTAGGGCGTCAGGTACCATCGGACGGCTGCTCGAAATCTCTCCCGGCACGACGCCTTCTGCTGGGCGGGACGCCGTATTTCTGGGTGTAGCAACGGGTGAAATGGGCAGCGGTCGAGAACCCCGTCAGCAAGGCCACGTCAACGATCGAAAGCGAGGTCTGCTGCAGCAGCTCATCCGCCTTTGCCAGCCGAAGACCACGGTAAAAAGACATCATGGACTGGTCGAAATGGCTGGAAAACAGACGGTGGAGCTGGCGAATACTGCTGCCGCACAATTGGCCCAGCTGCTCCGGCGACAGGGGATCCGCAACATGGGTCGTCATGAGTTCAATTGCAGCTTCGAGTACCGGGTGGTGGACGTTGAAACGTTGGCCGGCGCGGCCCAACTGAGGCTCATCGGCCGTTCTCAAACGCGGATGTATGAACCATTCGCTGACATCGCGCGCGAAGGCAGAACCATGGTCTTTCGCAATAAAAGCCCCCATCATGTCAATGGCGGCAACGCCGCCCGCGCAAGTGTAGCGATCGCGATCGATGACGTAGAGCGCACGCTCGATCAGGAGATCGCTGGCATATTCACTAAGCGGATCGATGTGGGTCCAGTGAACGGTAAAACGTCTGCCCGTCATCAGACCGGATTTAGCAAGGATCGCCGCGCCGCCGGAAATGCCTCCGAGCTTGACACCCCGCTGGTTGAGCGTGCGCAGGTTGCGCACAAGTGCCGGATCTTCATAGAGCATGGGATTTCCGCCCGCGACGATGAAGACCAGATCCAGCTTCTCAGACAAAGCCCGCGAAACGGGCGCGGTATCAAAACCTCCGCCTGACGTGGATGCGCCAAACCCGCCATTCGCCGAATAAAACCGGCAATGGTAGAGCGTTTTGCCGGCAAGGTGATTGGCCGCGCGCAGCGGCTCAACCGCCGCAGCCAACGACATCAGCGCATAACCCTCAATGAGTATGAACCCGATCGACATCGACCCTTCGGCGTGCATGACCTGCTCCAAGACAATCCCCAGGGCAAGCTTAGCCGACTTGGCCAAAATGGACAATAATGCGTCCGTCACGGATAAAAAAATCGTGCGGTATCGCGCTATAAACTTGGACAACCGCCCTGTTTTCGAGGAACACAGATTTGCGCTATTCGGCTCTCCAGGTTTTCAAACAGGCCCTGACCGGCCACAAGGGCTGGCGCCCACTGTGGCGGAACCCCGATCCGCAACCTCATTACGATTTCATCATTGTTGGCGGTGGCGGTCATGGACTTGCAACGGCCTATTATCTAGCCAAGACCTTCTCCAAGTCGCGGATCGCCGTTCTGGAAAAAGGCTGGCTGGGATCAGGAAACATCGGGCGCAACACCACGATCATCCGCTCAAACTATCTGCTGCCCGGAAACGAGCCATTCTATGAGTTTTCGATGAAACTCTGGGAAGGGCTTGAACAGGAATTCAATTTCAATGCGATGGTAAGCCAGCGCGGCATTGTGAACCTGTTCCACACCGACGCGCAGCGCGATGCCTACCGCCGTCGCGGCAACGCCATGCTGCTGGCCGGTGCGGACGCGCAACTGCTGGCGCAAGACGATCTCCGCGCTATGATCCCGTTTCTCAATTTCGACAATGCACGCTTTCCGATCAAGGGCGGCCTTTACCAGCGCCGCGCTGGAACTGCCCGCCACGATGGCGTTGCCTGGGGTTTCGCGCGTGGCGCCGATCTGGCAGGGGTCGATCTTATCCAGAACTGCGAAGTCCAGGGATTTCGCATCGAGGATGGAACGATCAAGGGCGTGGAAACCAGCCGTGGCTACATCGGTGCCGGAAAGGTCGGCGTCGCCGTGGCGGGATCGACCGGCCGCGTCATGGCCATGGCGGGCATGCGTCTGCCTATTGAAAGCCATGTGCTGCAAGCCTTCGTTTCGGAAGGGCTGAAGCCGACCATACCGGGCGTCATAACCTTCGGAGCAGGCCATTTCTACGTCAGCCAGTCCGACAAGGGTGGCCTGGTCTTCGGTGGCGATATCGACGGCTATAATTCCTATGCCCAGCGCGGCAATCTGCCCGTCATCGAAGATGTCGCCGAGGGCGGCATGGCGCTGATGCCGATGATCGGCCGGGCGCGCCTGCTGCGCATATGGGGTGGCATCATGGACATGTCGATGGACGGTTCACCGATCATCGACCACACGCCTGTGAAGGGCCTCTATCTCAATGCCGGCTGGTGTTACGGCGGCTTCAAGGCGACGCCGGCCAGCGGCTATGCATTCGCGCACCTGCTGGCCACGGATACCCCGCATAATACGGCCAAGGCCTACCGGCTCGACCGGTTCGAAAAGGGCTATGTCATCGACGAAAAGGGCGCCGGTGCCCAACCGAACCTTCACTGAGGCTTGAACAATGCTGATCCCTCACCCACTGCTCGGGCCGCGCGACGCTCAGGAATTCACCTATCTCGGCGATGCCGCCCTGTTGCGTCGACCGGACGGAATGGCCGAGAGCGCTGCGAAAGACTTCAACGATTATGTCTATCTGCGTGACAATCCCGCCGGCCTGCATCGGGAACTGTGGTTTCACGAACAGGGTGATCGCAGCTGGCTCGTGGTCACGCGAAACACCGTCACCCATGAAATCCTCGGAGCGGAACTCGCAAACGAGGTGGCGCTCCGTCAGAAGGCAGATGAAGCATGAGACTGAAGGACGGCTTGATCGACCGCAGCAAGGTGCTGCATTTCACCTTCGATGGAAAGAATTATCAGGGGCATCCCGGCGACACGCTCGCCTCGGCACTTCTGGCAAACGATGTCCGCCTGATGGGGCGCAGCTTCAAATATCATCGCCCCAGAGGCGTGATCTCTGCCGGCTCAGAAGAGCCGAATGCGCTGGTCGAATTGCGCACGGGATCGCGGCTGGAGCCGAATACCCGCGCCACGACGGTCGAACTGTTCGACGGGTTGGAGGCGAAAAGCCAGAACCGCTGGCCGTCCCTGTCTTTCGATGCCCTTGCGATCAATGATCTGTTTGCCGATTTCCTGACCGCAGGCTTTTACTACAAAACGTTCATGTGGCCGAAGGCGTTCTGGGAAAAGCTCTATGAGCCCGCCATTCGCAAGGCTGCGGGACTTGGAAGCCTGTCGATGAAACCGGACCCCGACAGTTACGACAAGGGGTTCCTTCACTGCGATCTGCTGGTCATCGGCGCCGGAGCGGCCGGTCTGGCTGCTGCCCTGACCGCGGCGCGTGCCGGTGCCAAGGTTATTCTGGCGGACGAGGACAATCGCCTCGGAGGTCGCCTGCTTGCAGAGAGCCACCTGCTCGACGGCGCCCCTGCAACCGACTGGATCGGAACGCTAGAGGCGGAGTTTTCAACCCTGCCGAACCTGCGCGTCATGCGCCGCACCACGGTTTTCGGCTCATTCGACCATGGCATATTCGGTGCGGTCGAGCGGGTTTCCGACCATCTTGCCGCACCTAAGGGCGTACGCCAGTCCCTCTGGCGCATCACTGCAAAGCGCACGGTGCTTGCCGCCGGGGCGACAGAGAGGCATATCCCGTTTAAAAATAACGACCGGCCGGGGATCATGCTTGCCGGTTCGCTGCGTGCCTATGCCAATCGCTGGGCAGTCAGTCCGGCAGGCAGGGTCGCAATCTTCACCAATAACGATGACGGCCATCGGACCGCTGTCGACCTGGCTGCGAAAGGTGTCGAGATCGCCGCAGTCATCGATCCGCGCCCGGATGCGCGGGCGCTTGCGGAATACCGCCTGATTGCGGGGGCGACAGTTACCGGCAGCAAAGGCAGGCTGGGGTTGGTTTCCATCGATGTCCGCAAGGATGGCTATGACGAAACCATCGATTGCGGTGCGCTTGGTATCTCCGGGGGCTGGAACCCCAATGTTCATCTTACATCGCACCAGCGCGGTCGCCCGTTATGGGATGACGGGCTACAGGCATTCCTGCCCGGTGACGTACCCTCGCATATGCTCGTTTCAGGGGCCGCGGCCGGCAAAGGCAGCACGGGGGCGGCGCTGATCTCCGGTGCATCCGCTGCCATAACGGCTCTGGAGCAAATGGGGATCGCCGCATCCAGGCCAGCCCTGCCGGAGGCCGAGGATACGCAAATCGGCATCAAGCCCCTGTGGCATGTGCCGGGGAAAGGGCGCGCCTGGGTCGATTTTCAGAACGACGTCACGGTCAAGGACATCAAGCTCGCCCATCAGGAAAACATGCGGCCCATCGAGCATCTCAAGCGCTGGACAACGCTTGGTATGGCAACTGACCAGGGCAAGACATCGAATGCCACCGCATTGGCAATCATGTCCGAACTGACGGGCAAATCGATACCGGGTACGGGTACGACGATTTTTCGCCCTCCCTATACGCCGGTTTCGATGGCGGTACTCGGCGGCGGCGACACCGGCGCACATTTCCGTCCGCGCCGCCTGACACCCAGCCATGCCTGGGCTGAAGCGCATGGCGCCGTTTTCGTCGAAGTCGGTCAATGGATGCGTGCCCAATATTTCCCTCAAGCCGGGGAGACCCATTGGCGGCAATCCGTCGACCGCGAGGTTCTGGCCACCCGAAAGGGCGTCGGCATCTGCGATGTGACGACGCTTGGCAAGGTGGATGTTCAGGGCGCCGATGCGGCTGAATTTCTCGACCGTCTCTACTGCAATGCAATGAAGAGCCTCAAGGTCGGCATGGTCCGTTACGGCCTGATGCTGCGGGAAGACGGCCACGCCTATGATGACGGCACCTGTGCCCGTCTGCGTGAGGATCATTATATCGTCACCACGACCACGGCCCAGGCCGGCCCGGTCTATCGTCACATGGAATTCGCCCGCCAATGCCTGTGGCCGGAATTGGATGTGCAATTGATCTCGGCAACGGATGCCTGGGCACAGCTCGCAGTCGCCGGTCCGAACGCCCGCCGCCTTATCGAACGCATTGTCGATGGTTTCGACCTTTCCAACGCAGCCTTTCCCTTCATGGCCTGCGCCGAACTGACGGTTTGCGCGGGATTGCGAGCACGGCTGTTCCGGATCTCGTTTTCAGGGGAACTTGCTTACGAGATTGCAGTCCCCGCCCGTTACGGTAATGCCCTGATGTCCCGGCTGATGGAGATCGGTGCGGATCTTGGAGCCACCGCCTACGGGACGGAAGCGCTTGGTGTCATGCGTATCGAAAAAGGCCATGCTGCCGGAAACGAGTTGAACGGCCAGACGACGGCGCAGATGCTGGGCATGGGCAGGGTGGTTTCGGCCAAGAAAGACGCGATTGGTACCGTCATGACTCGCCGCGAAGGGCTTGTCGGCGAAAGCCGGGTGCTCGTCGGCCTGCAGCCGCTTGCGGCAACGGACCCTGTGGTGTCAGGTTCACATCTGTTTACCCGCGGCGCCAGCCAGAATACCGAGACCGATCAAGGCTGGATCACATCCGCCTGCTATTCGCCCAACCTCGGTTTCAGCATCGGTCTTGGTTTCCTTGCCGATGGTGCAAACCGTATCGGAGAGATCGTCGTCGCGGCCAACCCCTTGCAGGGACAGTCGGTCGAATTGCGTGTGGTCTCGCCCCATTTCATCGACCCTGAGGGAGAGAGACTCCGTGCCTGATTTGAAGCCGACAACCGCACTCGGCGCGCAAACTTCGCGGCGCGCCCACCATGGCACGCTGCGACTTGAGGAAAATTCGGGGCTTGCCCTCGCATCGCTCAGCCTGCGCCGCAACGTCAAAGAACCGGTGCCTTTTGACCTCACCTTGCCGGGTCCCGGAAAATGGGTCCAGCAAGGCACGGTTTCAGCTTTTTGGACGGGGCCGGGCCAATGGCTGATTGAGGCCGCAGACCGGGCCGAAACGGATTTCGCCGCAGAACTCGCGAGCCTTTGCCCTTCCTGTTCCGTGACTGAACAGACCGATGGCTTCGTCGCCTTCGAAATCGAGAGCGACGCAGGCGAGGCGCCGATTGTCGCGCTCATGCAGAAGCTGGTGAACCTCGATCCCTCGGTATTCGGGCAAGGGGCCGCCACGCGCACAGGCATGGAACATATGAGCGTTTTCGTCATCCGGCGCGCGCCGGACCGCCTTGCCATCCTCGGCATGCGCTCCGCTGCGGAAACACTGTGGCATGTGATCGAGACTGCGATCCGTCGTCAGGCGGAACTTCTTGGCGCTGCCGCATAAAGCGGGACTGCAAAGCCACCAGACCGTTTTTTGCCAATCGTCGACGTGTACGGGCGAACTGTGTCGTGTTGACATGGGCGCATCGGGATCATCTCGAACGGTTACCGTTCTGAGCCATCAGTGAATAATCGCTCTGACGACGGCGCAAATCATATTGTCGCAAAAATCGACTAGATGGGCTATCGCCGCCTGTGAAAACGGCCGGACTAGTGCAGCGGAAATATGAGGTTATCGTAGTGACAAGCGACAATGTTCAATATTTTTCGGCAACACTCTATTTTGACGACGGCGCGACCAGAGCCTGGACTACCGGTCTCGAGCATTTCGGCCAAGCGAATTTGCTCTTCGACACGTCGTCGGATAACCAAACGGAGGCTCTTCTTGCCGTATTTGGGCTTGGACATCTCGCCGTCCACGGAAAATGCTTCAACGCGGGCGAAGCCGTAACCTCATTCGACCTTCTTGCCCGGTTTGAATCCGCCGAGATGGGCGGGCAGCCCATGCTGCGGATTGTCAAACACGAAGCCGGCCAAACTGTATTGAATCGGCCGGGCTAGCAACAACAGAGCATTTTCATCCCCACTATGGAAATGCCGTCTTTCGCCACGCTTTCTTTGCGGTCGGATGACGAGTTTTGTTCTGGCGAGCTGGGGAAAACGCTTCGCGTATATCGACAGGGCGTGAATTATGGTGCTCCAAGGAATGGCAAAGCCTGACGCAATCTCTTCAAACGGACGACAGGCAAATTCCAAGGGACGCCAATGTTTGCATTCACACCTTTCCTTCGCGGCACCGTCGTAATGTCCGTAGCCATTACGGCGCTTCATGCCGGTAGCGCTTCGGCTGCCGAAATCGATCCCGCATTCTATGATGCGGCCCTGTGCAATCCGCCCTATTCGATGACATCGGCGACCGAAATTTATGATGCCGCCGAAAAACTTGCAAAGGCCGACACATCGTCTTTGGGCGCGGCTATCTATAAGCTTCCGAACCAGATCGGCCGCGATGGGTTTGAGAGTGACGAAGTCTTCTTCGCCAATGGCGCAGTCGGTGTTTTGATCAAGGGCCAGCGTGCCGATGCTCTGGCAGCGAAATATGATTTGAAACCGGAAACCTCAGACCTGATGGGTACATCGAGCAAGGGTTATGCCCGGCAGCTTCCGCAGGACCAGCAGCCGCCTGAAGGTCTGGCTGGACCGGGAAAAGTCTCCATTGTGGCGCGCGAAGGTGCGGCACTTGGCGACAAGACCCTGTTGGCGTGCGAATTCGCAGCGGACTGAATGGTGGCGAAGCACTGCCAATCCTAACGCCTTGACTAACAAATGTAATTGCCGCCCGCATACCGCTTTCACAGCTCTTCTGCTGGCGGGCGGCTACATATTCATATCGAGGTTTGTTTCATACGCCGGCCTGATCGCCCAGGCCGGCGCCGCTTGGAACAATCTCAGGATTTCGCCTGAGCGCCCTCATGGAAATGGATAGGGGCGTGGTGCAGATAGTGCGCAACCTTTCGCTTGGCGGCGATATCGGTCCAGACGAAACGGACATTGTCCTCCGTCAACCCGGTCGCCGTGGCGATCTCGGTTGCAGGCATGCCGTGTTCCAGACCGTAGAGGCAGATATCCATCTTGTCGTAAGGAAGCGCGAAATAGAACTCTTCCTGCGTCTGCGGCATGGAATAGGTATCCGTTGTCGGCGGGCGGGAGCGGATTTCCTGCGGGACGCCGAGATGGGCCGCGAGTTGATAGACCTGTGATTTGTAAAGATGGGCGATCGGCTTGATGTCGGCAGCGCCGTCGCCGTTCTTGACGAAGAAGCCCTGGTCGTACTCCAGCCGGTTCGGGGTTCCGAGCACCGCGAAGTTCAGGCGGTCGGCGTGATAATATTCGAACTGCTTGCGCGTGCGCTGCTTCATATTCGTCGCCGCAACGATGCCGAGATAGGCTTTTGCGGAGAGGCGAACCTTGCGCGTTTCGCCCGATGGCGAACGGACGACCAGCGAGGAAATATTATAGGCACCGGTGCTCATGGCGTTGTCGAAGACGATCTTGGAGGCCCAGCCCGGCCCGTATTCAGGGACAACCTCGCGGATGAAGCCATCGCGCCTTTCATAACAACCCATGGCGGCAAGCGAAGGGCCGATATCTTCCAGCACGCAGTCCATACCCAGCTTCGTCGCCAAAGCCTGCCCCAAGCGCAGGCTTTCCGGGTCGGAATCGTTTTCCGGCATGAACAGGCCAATAACATTTGCTGCCCCGAGCGCGTGAACGGCAAGTGCGGCGCAGACGCTGGAATCGATACCGCCGGAAATGCCGAGCACCAGCCCGCGCTTGCGCAGGTTGAAACGAAGCGACTGGCGGATTTTTTCCGCGATACGCTCTACCTCCGCCGCCGCATCAAGTTCAAGCGGCGAGAAAGGCAGGCTCTGTGCATTGTTCGTCATCGATTGTTCTCCGTATCTTGAGCAGCGAGGCGGCGACTGACCTTGCCGGTATCCGTCGTCGGCAGGAAATCGCGAAATTCAACCAGTGTTGGCACCATGTGGGTTTCGAGGTGCAGAGCGCAGTAGCGCATGACGTCTTTTGCGGTGATCGCCTCGTCGGATGCGATCACGATCGCCTTCACCGCCTGACCGAAAACCTCATGCGCAACGCCGACGACCAATGCGTCCGAGACGCCCGGCATGGCTTGCAGAACGGCCTCGACCGCCTGCGGCGCAACCTTTTCGCCACGCGACTTGATGATATCGTCCTTGCGGGCAACGAAGGTGAGATAACCCTCGGCATCGCAGGTAAACAGGTCGCCGGTGTGAAGACGCGTCCGGCCCGTTGCGGCATCAACGCGCAGCGCGCGCGCTGTGGCAGCCTCGTTGCGCCAATAACCGCGCATGACGTGCGGCCCGCTGACCACGAGTTCGCCGACCTCTCCGGGCAACAGGCTGTCTCCGTCCTTGTTCACCACCGCGATGGCAGTGCCCGGAATGGCGATGCCGACAGAACCGCGTTTCCTGTCGAGGTCTTCCGGCGGCAGAAAGCTGATACGGGTACACTCCGTCTGGCCATACATGCAAAACAGGTGCACATGCGGCAGAAAGGTCCGCAGCCAGTCGCTATGGGTGGGCGACAGGGGTGCAGCGGCAGCGGTGACGTAGCGCAGGCTTTCAAACAGCGCCGGCGGCAGATCGCGCGTCTGCATCATGATGGACAGCATGGTCGGCACCAGCGCGAAGCCCGTGATCCGCTCGTCGCGGATACGCTCGAAAATCAGATGCGGATAGGCGAAGGATTTCTCGATCACCAGCGTACCGCCGACGAAAACGCTGGAAAGCAGCTGGTTCAGGCCATATCCGAACGAAAGCGGCAATACTCCGAGCAGAATATCTTCCGGCCTATTGCCGAGATACGAGGTAATCGAACGGACGGCCGCATCCATGTTATCATGCGCCAGCATCACGCCCTTTGGCTCGCCGGTGGAGCCAGATGTATAGATGATTACTGCCAGATCGGTATCGAGCAGGTTTTGCGGCAGCGCGCCTATCGGTTCCTCGAGCATCGCGTCAAAATCGACACCATCGGCCGTCGGGTTCGGCGCGCCGGAAACGATGCGCAACAACGGAGAAGAACCGGCCGCATCCGAAACGACCTTTTCCAGCCGGGCCTCGGCAACCACCGCAAAGGGCGTACAACTGTCCAGAATTTGCGAAAGGCGTGCGGCCTTGGACGATGGGTTGATGGGGCAGGCAACAGCGCCCGCCATCCAGCAACCGAAAACCGCAACCGCCTTGCGCCAGCCATTGTCCAGCACAAGGACGACACGGTCTCCCGGGCTTGCGCCTCGCGCTATCAGAGCAGTGGCGAAAGCCTCGCTCATCGTCTTGAGTTCGCCGTAACTCAGGCGCGTCTCACCGGCCACCAGCGCCGTCTTGCCGGCATGGCGCTCCGCACTTCGATGCAGGTAGTGGTCGATACGCAATTGGCGCTTCCCGAAATTTCAGGCGGTCTGCTTGCGACCGATGAAGGCGGCGATGTTGTCGATCGTATCGAGATTGGCCGGTACGATATCGCCGTCGGCAACGCGGACGCCGTAGCGTTCCTCGATGAAGCTCACCAATTCGAGAATTCCCGTGGAATCGACCATGTCATTGTCGATCAACGAAAGATCGTCGCCAAACGGCCGGCTTTCGTCACCGAACAGAAAGTTTTCGATGATGAAACCGCGAATTTCGGCTTTCATGCCGGTGCTTTCATTGGTCATTTGGAGCTTCCTTCGATTTTTTGCGATGACATTGTGGAATTCTGGGTCGTGGCAGCATGCAGAAGCTGGGTCGAGAGTATGCCGACGAAGGCGGCGTTGTCGCGAAAGCCGGTAGCCTGTTTTTGCCGCACCTTGGTTGTCAGCTTTTCCACCGCCTGGGCATGGAACAGGCCGGTGGTCCTCACTTGACCGGTGGAAAGTACGGTGTCGAGATAGCCGGCATCCGCGAAGGCTTCAGCGTCGGGCGCGCGATAGGGCTGCTTGGGTCGGTTTAAGATCGCATCGGGCACCAGCTCGGCTGCAGCCTGTTTAAGGATATATTTTTCCTTCAGACCGTGCAGTTTCGCCTCGGGATGGAGCGCTGCGGCAAAGTCCACCACACGGGGATCGAGGAACGGAAACCGGCCTTCCACTCCATTTGCCATCATGACCCGGTCTCCCTGACTGGACAGAATATAGCCGGGCAAGAGAAATGCTGTCTCGAGGTACTGCGCCTGATGAAGCGGATGCCAGCGGCGGAAATCCTCCGGCAACTGCGCGGCAAGATCGGCCGCAGCGTCGTAGTCGCCAAGCTGCGCTTTCAATTCCGCTGAAAAGAAGATTTTCGCCGCCGCCGTAGAGCGCAAGCGCGGCCGATGGGAAAACAGCGGTTCGTCGGTGGCTTCTGCGCCGAAGGAGAAGAAGCGTGCCAGATAATCCGGCGTCTGCTGTTTCAGTCCCGGAAGGTAGGGATAAAGCCGCTGGAACAGTTTCGGCCGGCGAGCAGATTGCGGCTGGCGGCTGCAAAAGCGCCGTACCCGCGCTTCGCGGAAAATATCGTAGCCAGCGAACAGCTCATCAGCACCTTCACCGGTCAGCACCACCTTCATTCCCCGTTCGCGCACATGCCGGGAAAGCAGGTAAAGCGGCACCGGTGCTGTGCGAAGAATGGGCGTCTGCACGTGCTCCATGACCTCAGGCATGTATTGCGCTATGTCCGCAGTTGAGCACTCCGTGGTTTCGGATGCGACGCCAAGATGCTGGCTCATTGTTTTCTGCCAGATACTTTCGTCGTGCTCCGCACTTTCGAAGGCCAGCGAAAATGTGCGCAGGCCTCGGCTAACGCTTTGCGCAGCCAGGGCAGAAACGAGGGAGGAATCGAGCCCGCCGGACAGATAGGAGCCGACAGGCACATCGGCGCGAAGCCTGATCCGCGTTGCGTCGGCCAGAAGCGCCGTCAGCTCTTCCACCTGCGCGCCAAGGCTTGCCGGCGGCGCCATGTCCTTGCCGTCAGGATAGGAAAGCTGCCACCAGCGCCGTACCGTGGACGCGCCATCGCGCAGGATCATCAGATGACCGGGCGGCAATTCGTGAATGCCGCGAAAGGCGGTGCGCGGCGGCAACGGGAACCAGAAGGTGAATATCTGATCCAGCGCCACCGGATCGATCTCGGCCTTCATTCCCGGCAACGCCAGAAGGGCCCCGATCTCGGATGCGAAATAAAACGTACCTTCATGCCACGTATAATAAAGCGGCCGGACACCCATCCGGTCACGCGCAAGCACCAGCGTTTCGTTGCGGGCGTCGTGCAGGGCGAAGGCAAAATCGCCGTTGAATTCGTTGAGGCAATCCAGCCCCTTGTCGCGATAGTCATGCAGGATGACTTCGGTGTCGGAGTGGGTGCGGAAATGGTGGCCGCGCGCGGACAGCGTTTCGCGCAGTTCGACGTGATTGAAGATTTCACCGTTGAAGGAAATGGCAAGATCGTCTTCGACGGTGCGCATCGGCTGCGCGCCATCTGCAATTCCCACAATCGCCAGCCGTGCGTGGGCAAGGCCGACATCGCCGCGCAGCAGGGCTCCATGCGCATCTGGACCACGATGCTTAAGACGCGACGCCATCAGCGCAAGGCGCTCGTTTGCGCGCTCGGCCGGCATGTCGTGTCGATAAAATCCGGCAATTCCGCACATTACTCGACCGCCTGACCAAAGCTGTCACCGATGAGGCGCGTCCAGCTTTCACCGCAAAAGCCGTTAAAAAATGCCGTTCCATCCGTCGCTGCCTTGAGGAGGTCCGCATTGCGCGAATGCACGATGGTGGATGACGCATGCAGAAACGTGCATTTCTTACCGAGCATCGCCCGCAGCAGTGCCGGCTGGGTGCGACCTCTGATGGCCGCGAGACCACGATCATAGGCATTGCGGATCAGCCGGTCGATCACGATCTGCTCCTGCCCGGGCACGGCCATGATCTGCAGCGTCCGGCCGATGCCCGTTGGATTGCCGTGGTAAAGAAAAAGCCCCACCGCCCTGCCGCCGCGGGCCCTCACAATCCGCTGGACTGGTTCGCCGTGCAGACGTTTGCGTTTGGCGTGTTGGAGCATGTGCAACAGGCTTTCCTCGGTCCAAACGGGATGGAGCGGAAAGTGGCCGACGAGTTCGCGTGCCAGACGCGCGAATTCGGTATCGCTCGCGTCGTCGTCGGTAAAGCTGTCCACCTTGTCCGGATGTGATGCGTAATAGGATAATGCTCGCCCATGGCCACGCGCCGAAATGGTGCGGTCGATGATCTTGCTGAACGGCGTCAGCGCGCGGAAAGTGCTGGAGAAACGATCAGCGGCTATTTCCAGCCCGAATGAAGCCGGGCGTAAAATCCGCAGCCAATCGAGACTGTAGGAGGCGAGCAGCTGGCCGCGCATCGTCTTCCACATATCGGCGGAAACGTCGTTGATCGTCTCCCCGAATGTCAGCTCCTGAGGTCCACCCAAAACTTCGCGCAGCAAACGCGCTCCGGCAAAGGGATCGGTCTCACGGTCTTCAGCGACAAAGGAAGAGCAGACAGCGGCCTGTATGTTCCGGCCATTAAGTTCCATTGCCACGGGCAAAACGCCCAGAAATCCAGACACGCGGCCATCGTCGCGCACATAGACCTTGGAGTGAATATCCGGATTTATATTTGAATTTTCGAGAAAGACGGCGCGCAAATATGAGGTCAGATCATCTGTCGCGGCCCCATCTTTCTTCCGCAAAAAACGGTGAAACATGTCAGCCACGGACACGAGATCGTCCGCAATAAATGAGCGTATTTCAGACATACTCGCCGCTTCTTGCCGGATAGATATTTAATCGAAAGTAATTATCATTCCTATTCTGCCGCAGGCGTATTAATCAGAAGTTATGTGCCGGCGTTTTTTCGCGTGATTGTGGCGTTTTGCAAAGAATTTGACGGGTAATTTCAACCCTAGAGCGCGTCCGGTTTCAACTGAATTCGGTGGACGCGCTCTATATCTTTGGTTTCAAACGTTTTTCCGGACGTAAAAGTCCTACGTCCGGAAATACTTTAGTATTGGACAGACAGGGAATCGATTGGCGCAGCTTTCGGCGGTGCGAACTTGGTCAGATCGATACCTACCACGGCGGCCTTGTATTCCTCAGCGCTCGGTGTGCGGCCAAGGATTGCCGACAGTACCACGACAGGGGTCGAGGCCAGCAGCGATTCACCCTTCTTCTCGGCGGTGTCCTCAACAACGCGGCCCTGGAAGAGACGGGTCGAGGTTGCCAGAACAGTATCACCCTTCTCCGCCTTCTCCTGGTTGCCCATGCAAAGGTTGCAGCCCGGGCGCTCCAGATAGAGGATGTTCTCGTATTCCGTCCGGTTGGCAGTCTTCGGCTTGAGATCATCGAACTCGAAGCCGGAATACTTCTGCAGGATTTCCCAATCCCCTTCCGCCTTCAGCTCGTCGATGATGTTATAGGTCGGTGCCGCGACCACGAGCGGCGCCTTGAACTCGACCTTGCCTTCGGCCTTCTCGATGTTCTTCAGCATCTGGGCGACGATCTTTATGTCGCCCTTATGCACCATGCACGAACCGACGAAGCCCAGATCGACCTTCTTGGTGCCGCCGTAATAGGACACCGGACGGATCGTGTCATGGGTGTAGCGCCGGGAGACATCGGTGTTGTTGACGTCGGGGTCGGCGATCATCGGTTCGTCGATCACGTCCAGATCCACGACGACTTCAGCGAAATATTTCGCATTGTCGTCAGGGGCCAGAGCGGGCTTTTCGCCCGAGCGGATTTCGGCAATACGCTGATCTGCCTTGGCGATCAGGCCCTTCAGTGTCTGGGCGGCATTATCCATGCCCTTGTCGATCATGATCTGGATACGCGACTTGGCGATTTCCAGCGACTCGATCAGCGTCTCGTCTTCAGAGATACAGATCGACGCCTTGGCCTTCATCTCGGCCGTCCAGTCGGTAAAGGTGAAGGCCTGGTCAGCGAGCAGCGTGCCGATATGGACTTCGATGATGCGGCCCTGGAAAACGTTGTCGCCATGCTGCTTCAGCATCTGCGCCTGCGTCGCATGGACAACATCGCGGAAGTCCATATGCGGCTGCATCTTGCCCTTAAAGGTGACCTTGACGGATTGCGGGATCGGCATGGTCGCCTCGCCCGTCGCCAGTGCCAGCGCCACAGTGCCAGAGTCGGCACCGAAGGCCACGCCCTTGGACATGCGGGTGTGGCTGTCGCCGCCGATGATGATCGCCCAGTCGTCCACGGTGATGTCGTTCAGCACCTTGTGGATCACGTCCGTCATCGAATGATAGACGCCCTTGGGGTCGCGGGCAGTGATGACGCCGAAGTTGTTCATGAAGGACATGAGCTTCGGAATGTTCGCCTGCGCCTTCTTGTCCCAGACGGAGGCCGTGTGGCAACCCGACTGGTACGCACCATCCACCAGCGGCGAAATGACGGTCGCCGCCATCGCCTCAAGTTCCTGCGCCGTCATCAGACCGGTCGTGTCCTGCGAGCCGACGATGTTGACCTTCACGCGCACGTCGGAGCCGGCATGCAGCACCTTGCCGGGCGTGACGCCAACGGCATTGCGGTTGAAGATTTTCTCGACGGCCGTGAGGCCCTGGCCTTCGATTGAAATTTCCTTGTTGGGCGCAAAGACCGGGGTGGCCTCGACGCCAAGCGTTTCAGCCGCAAACGTCTGGAGCTTCTTGCCGAAGACGATGGCATAGGAGCTGCCTGCCTTCATGAATTCCATCTTCTGCGGTGTGAAGGAGGATGAGAGATCGACCAGTTCCGTGCCGTTCTCGTCACGAAGCTTGTAGTTCTTGGCGTCGATCTTCAAAACGGTGCCGGTCTCAACCGAATATTTCTGCTCCAGAACCGGATTGCCGTCATTGTTGAGGATAGGCTTGCCGTCTTCGCCGAGTTTCTTCACCCAGTTCTTCAGGTTGATGCCGATGCCGCCCGTCACATCGACAGTGGTGGCGAAGATCGGCGAAATGCCGTTGGTGCCAGCAACGATCGGGGCGAAGTTGACGAAGGGCACATAGGGGCTGGCCTGCTTGCCGGTCCACAGCGCCACGTTGTTGACGCCCGACATGCGCGACGAGCCGACGCCCATCGTGCCCTTTTCGGCGATCATCATCACCCGCTTGTCGGGATGCTGCTTCTGCAGCGCGACGATTTCCGCCTGCGCTTCCGGCGTGATCATACACTGGCCGTGCAGCTGCCGGTCGGAGCGCGAATGCGCCTGGTTGCCCGGGGACAGAAGATCGGTCGAAATATCGCCTTCGGCGGCGATGAAGGTCACGACCTTGATCTCATCCTCGACATCGGGAAGCTTGGTGAAGAACTCAGCCTTGGCATAGCTCTCAAGAACGCCCTTCGCGACGGTATTGCCCGCCTTGAAGGCATCACGTAGCCGGAACATGTCAGCGTCATAGAGGAAGACCTGCGTCTTCAGCACTTCGCCTGCCTGCTGGGCAAGCCCGGCATCATCACCAAGGGCGATGTCGAGCAGCGCTTCGATGGAGGGGCCACCCTTCATATGCGACAGCAGTTCGAGGGCGAAAGTGGGCGTGATCTCCGGAACGACAGTTTCGCCCAGAATGATCTGCTTCAGAAAGGCGGCCTTGACGCCGGCAGCGCTCGTGGTGCCTGGCAAGGTGTTGTAAATGAAGAATTTGAGGGCATCCGCGCGATATTCGCTACCGGTATCCCTGATCAAGGCAATGATTTCGCCGGTTAATCCGCCATCGTCGATCGGCTTGGGAGCGAGCCCTTGAGTTTTTCTGCTTTCGATCTCAGCCAGGTAATCCAAGTAAAGGTTCATCGCAATCCCAACGTCATGAGGTGTATGGCGCCGAAACGCAGCGCCACGAAACACTATTGTTAATCGGCCCAGGGTCCTATCGATTTCGAGTACGTCAACCAGGGCCGGAAGGCAAGATAGCGCACTCTGTTTCTGTTTTCGATAACGGGACAGGAGAACATGCGGGCAGGCATGCCGTCTGCCGTCGTGCCCTCAGGGATGCGCCCGGCATTCCTCCCCGCGGCCTGCCGTACGCGATGCCGGCAAACCATTGCGTCACCGATAGAAGCAACGTCGAGCACAAAAAAATCCGGCCACCGAGGAGGTGGCCGGATCAGGCATGCAGAAGATAAGAGCAATCACATCTTCGGAAGCAGAACCTTGTCGATGACATGAATGACGCCGTTCGACTGCTTGACGTCGGCGATCGTCACATGCGCAACACCACCCGCTTCGTCGGTCAGGGTAATCTTGCCCATGCTTTCCTTCGCCTTGAGGATGCAGCCGCCGACCGTCTTCACATCATGGGTGCCGTTGTCATCCTTGATCATCTTCTCGATGGCGCTGGACATGGCATCGGCCGCCACGACATGACAGGTCAGGATCTTGGTCAGCTGCGCCTTGTTTTCCGGCTTCAGCAGAGTTTCGACTGTACCCTTCGGCAATTTGGCAAAGGCCTCATTGGTCGGAGCAAAGACCGTGAACGGTCCCTTGCCCTGAAGGGTTTCTACGAGACCGGCAGCCTTGACGGCCGCGACCAGCGTGGTGTGATCCTTCGAGTTGACGGCATTCTCGATGATGTTCTTGTTTTCGTACATTGCTGCACCGCCGACCTTTGGATTTTCAGCAAAGGCACCCGAAGCAAGAGTCGAGATTGCCGTCGCAAGGGCGAGCGTACGGATTGCGGACTTGAACATTGAATATTCCTCTTCCCTAATCGCCTCGGCGCGGAAGCGCGCCTCTGAAGGCCTATCGTTCCCGTCTCGGGGAACAGCACAAGTGACGAGAGCGACAGGAGGAAAGTTTCAAGCAAAAGGCAGTTTCATACGATCGCTTGCTACAGCGCTGATTCATTTCGGCTTTTTGTCAACCGAATTACACTCGCGATCGGCCAGCGCGCAGTGATCTGCAAACGGAGCAACCCTAACAAGGGGCGAAAGCTCCCCGCAAACATTCGATTTACAACGCTGCCGTCGGCGCTAGCAGCTGGAGAAGCGAAGCCAAGAGCATGTTGCCACCCGCAATACTATGCTCCTGCTCCACATATTCAGCCTCATTGTGACTGAGACCATCCCGGCAGGGTACGAAAATCATGGCCGATGGCGCGACGCGGTTCATAAAAAGCGCATCGTGGAATGCGCCGGAGAGCATTCTCTTTGTTGCAAAGCCCCGCTCTTGTGCGGCCTGATCCAATACGGCAAGTAATTCATCCGGAAAACTTGCCGGCGGCATGTCGAAAATCTGGGAAATAGTCGCCGAGCAGCCTGTGTCCGCCGCTGCCTGCTGGATCGCCATGCGGATTGTCTGCTCCATGACGCCGATTGTTGTCAGCGAAGGGTGTCTAAAATCGATCGTGAAGCGCACCGTTGCCGGGATCGCGTTCACCGCGCCGGGTTCAAGGGCCATTCGGCCAATCGTGAAACGCGCGGCCGGATCGGCCGGCATGATGTCGCGATAGAGTTCAGCAAGCGCGTTGGCCGTGGCTTGCATGGGGTCATGCCGATATTGCAGCGCCGTTGTTCCAGCGTGGGCGGTCTGCCCTTCGATAATCACCTCCAGCCAGCGCGTTCCCTGTATGCCGGTGACGATGCCGATCGGTAAGCCCTCTTTTTCCAATGAAGGGCCTTGCTCGATATGGACCTCGAGATAAGCGAAAACCGGCGTGCCCAGAGGCCGCATCGCGGCAACCGGGAGACTTTCCAGCGTGGCGGAGAGTTCATCTGCGAAAAGCGCACCGTCAGTCGCGCGCATGGTCTCCCAGGCGCTTGGAATTGAACCGGCGGCAAAAGCCATGGAGCCCATGCAGCCCGGCGCGAAGCGGCAGCCCTCTTCATTCGTGAACGATACGACCTCCACCGGCCGCTCGGTTTCCACCCCGCAATCCTCGAGTGTTTCCAGAACCTCAAAAGCTGCGAGCGTGCCGAGCGCACCGTCAAAACGACCGCCTGTGGGCTGACTGTCGAGATGACTTCCGATAAGCAGCGGCGACAGATCCGGGTTGCGCCCCTCGCGGCGAATGAACAGATTGGCAATCGGGTCCTGAAAGACTTTGAAGCCGCGCTGCAGCGCTAGCTCCGTCAGCAATTGCCGCGCCTGCCGGTCGAGGCCGGTCAAGGCCTGGCGGTTTACGCCACCCTTTGCCGTCGCGCCTATTTGCGCAAACCGGTCGAGTCGATCGATAAGTCGCTGCCCGTTGATCGAAAGAGTTTGCGTCATCATCATTTCCCCGTTTGCCCTCAACCCGAAAGCCCTGGCTGCGCCGCCTCAACAAACGATCGCACACGGGCAGGCTCGACAGGGTTCCACCAGACACCGCCCTGTTTTAGCGACGAAGCGACGATGACACCGCTGGTGCGCTTCAGGATTTCAACGATATTGGCTTCCCCAACACCAGAACCGACCAGAAGCGGAAGATGTGTGGCCTGCCCGATCTCTTCGATTTCCGCCATCGTTGCGCTGTTACCGGTTCGCTGGCCAGTAGCGATCACCGCATCCGCATCAAAGAAAGCAAGGTCGCGGGTCAGCTCATCGATGCTACGATCACCCGTGATCGCATGCGCGCCATGCTTAACGTGGCTGTCGGCGAAAACCTTTATGTGCTCGGCCCTGAGCAGGGATCGATAACGCATCGCTTCCGCCGCACGCCCTTCCATGAAACCCTCGTTGGCGACATAGGCATTGGCCCACTGGTTGACGCGGATGAATTTCGCTCCGCCCGCCATGGCAATGGCGAAAGCCGGGATCGGCGCATTGGCAAGCACGTTGATACCGAGCGGCACGCCAGTCGCCCGCGCGACCCGGTCAGTCACCACGCTCATGAAGGCAGCTGTCTCATGACCGATATCCTCCGGCTTGGAAAAGGGAATATCGCCATGGTTTTCAACGAGAAGACCATGCATACCGCCTTCGATCAAAGCCTCGGCATCGCGCATGCAGACGTCGTAGATGGCATCCATGGCCGCGCCACGATACCTCGGTGCTCCGGGAAACGGTGGGCAATGCACCATGCCGATCAAGGCCTTGTCACGACCAAAGATTTCCTGGATGGCGTTCGCCCTATTGTCGGATATGATCTGCATGCCTTGTCCTCTCGAAAGTTTTTCATGCGTGCCTTCGTCATCGGCAATATCGCGCTCGACGAAACCTATTCCGTTTCCGCCCTGCCGGAAGCCGGGGCTTCGATTTTCGGCCGGCAGGCCTTCCGCGATCTTGGCGGAAAAGGCTGCAATCAAGCCATTGTCATGGCTCGATGCGGGCTCGATACCACATTGACTGCTGCTGTAGGTACAGATGACAGGTCTGCGACCATCCGCGCCCGCCTTGCAACCGAACCTCTGACCGCCGACCTCATTGGCATGGATGGGCAGACCAGCGATCTCTCCATCATCTTCAATACGCCCGATGGTGAAAACAGCATCGTAACGACCACTGCCTGCGCACAATCCCTGACCCCGGAAGACGTGGCCGGAACCCTTGGTACAGCCAGCCCCGGCGACCTTCTCGTCGTGCAAGGCAATCTGGGTGAAACAACCACCCGTCTCGCACTGTCGCAGGCAAAGGCAACGGGAATGATCACCGCATTCAATCCTTCACCTCTCCAACCCTGGTTTGAAAGTCTCTGGCCGCTCACGGACATCGCTTTCCTCAACCGCGGCGAAGCGGCCGCCCTGACCGGGGATACCGGCTCGACAGCGATAAAATTGCTCATTTCAGCCGGTGTCCGCCAGGTCATCCTCACCCTTGGCGGCGAGGGTTCGATGCTGGGCACGACAAACCAATGCCTGACCGTGCCCGCCGAAAAAACTGGCGTTGTCGATACGACGGGTGCTGGCGATTGCTTCATGGCCGTCACGCTGGCCTCCGCCGCGTTGAGAAACGTCAGTGTGGATGAACGGGCGTTGAGGCATGGCGCAAAGGCATCTGCGCTGACCGTCAGTCGTCGGGGCACGCTTTCAGCCTTTCCCGATATCCTTGAGCTCGCGGATATTTTGTCCAACTGACGATCCTCTCCACCGATACATGCCGCCGCGCTCAGCGAGCTTCTGTCAGCCAGCCCAGAATGTTTTTCCACAAACGGCCGTAGCCCTGCCATTCGCAGAAGGCGGGAGAGAGCCAGTGCGGACCAATGTCGGATGTCCACGCCGCTGTCCGACCCTGGCCAAAAACGCCGGTGACCAGAAGCGGATGACCGCCCTGCTCGGCAGGCAGGCGGGCGACCACGTCCACATCCGCGCGCTCGCGCACCTCTACCTCATTGACACCGAGGAGAAGCGGCCATTCGCCGGAAAGACCTGCAACGGTGGGATGATCCGGCATCAGAATGTCGGCCGTCGATCCTTCTGGAATTTCAACGCGGTCATCCCATGGCAGGCAGGTCACGGGAAGCGTATCTTCCACGGGGGTGCGACGCCACCGGGCCTTGCCATCGATACCCTGGAACGAGAAATATCCGCCAACCATCAGCAGGCCGCCACCCTTTTCGACCCATGCCTTGAGAAGCTTCAGACGGTTTGGAACGGTTTTCGAGTGCAGCCAAACCGCAGGCGGCAAAAGCAGCGAATTGGCACCGATGTCAGAGAGGATGATCGCGTCATACGCATCCAGCCCCGCCATATCGAAGGGAAGTTTCTCGACAGCATCATGCGCCGTCAGGTAGGTCAGCTCGTATTCACTACCTTCGAGCGCCTTTACCAGAGGTTCCGCGCCCAAGTGAAAGGTGACGCTGCCGAATTGGTCGAAGCCCTTGTAGTGAGTGGCGGAGCTGACCCAGCTTTCGCCCACGAGAAGTATTTTCTTTGTCATGTTTCGTTCCATTTCTATAGGTTCGTCACGTCTTCGCCTGGAAGACCGAGCGCGGGTTATCCCGCATGAGGATTTGCAAGGTGAGGTCATCCAGACCATGCCGCTTCAATCGCGGCAGGAAATGCTTGAGGATATAGGCGTAACCATTGCCGCCATACCGCGTCAGCATCATCTTCAGGAAAACATCGTGGGAAAGCAGGATGCGGTCCAGATATCCGCGCTCCACCAGCTGGACGATGGCTTTGGCCGCTTCGTCGTCACTCGGGCATTGGACCTGCTGATCGGCATAGAAGAAATCCATGCCGATCATGTCGTATTCGATGAAGGCACCGCGGCCGGCAAGTTCTCCCTGATAGCCAAGGTCATCATGCGACGGGTTCATGTGACACAGAACGGTGTGACTGACATCCGCGCCTTCCTGCTCGACTACATCGAGAACCCTGTGACCCAGCCTTAACCAGCCCGGAAGATGCACCATGAGGGGCAAACCTGTACGGGCCTGCGCCCTCGCCGCACCCCGCAGCGATTTTTGCTCCTCGGGGGTGAAGTCCGAGGACACACCGATCTCTCCGATCAGACCGATTTTCACGCCGGTTCCGTCGACGCCCTGAAGCGCCTCGTGAACGATTTCATTGGCGATGTCGTCGATGCTGAGCGCTGCCACTTTCTCAGGATGGGAGGAGGCCAGATAATAACCCGCCCCCATCACGATGTTGAGCCCGGTCGCCTCGGATATCCGCCTGAGGGCAAGCGGATTTCTGCCGATACCCTGGCAGGTCGGCTCCACCACTGTATGGCCGCCCTGAGCGGCGAATTCATGCAGTTCTTTAATCGCAAGCGGCTCATCATCCAGCGTGATGTTGTGCTTGTTGACGAAGGGATCCTGGCGAAGTTCGCCGAGGATTTCCTGGCAGACCAAGCCCTCCGCCAGATATTGCCGCTCCGGCGTTTTCGGTGCGTGCCACCAGCAGCGGCAATCGTTGAGAATATGCTCGTGCATCAACGTCACGCCGAGCTTTTCCACCGGGACGGGACCGGCAACCGTCATGAAATTGCCGGAGCGAATATGGCCTTTCGAGAGTTCATCCACCATGGCCTCAACCCTTTTTTCTGGAACCCAAGCGGAAGTTGGTGGTGAAGATGCGTGTGTTGAGCCAGATAGCGGCAAGAATGATCGCGCCCGTGACAATCTGTGTGAAAAAGGGCGAAATATGCATCAGGATCAGCCCGTTGCCGATCACGGCAATGGTCATGGTGCCAAGCACGGAGCCGAGAATGGTTCCGCGTCCGCCCATCAACGATGTACCGCCAAGCACAACCGCTGCCACGACTTGCAGCTCAAAGCCGACAGCAGCATTGGAGGAACCCGAGCCGAGGCGTGACGCGATCAGCAGCCCAGCGATTGCGGATGCCACGCCTGCCACCAGATAGACCGATGCAAGGATCCATTTTGCCGGCATACCCACACGACGCGCAGCCTCCAGATTGGAGCCTACCGCCACGACCCGGCGTCCGTAGCGGGTGGACGAAATGACCACATAGGCCACGACAGTGATGAGGATACCGATCAGCGCCGGCACCGGGAAACCGAACAGGTCTCCGCGACCGAGAAAAAAGAAGCCGGGCGCATCCGGAATAGGCACCGAATACCCTTGGGTGATATAGAGTGCGACCCCTCGAAGGATGGACAAGCCTGCGAGCGTAACGATGAAGGCCGGAATGCCCTGATAGGCAATGAACCAGCCCTGCAAGAGACCAAGCACGGCTCCGAGCATGAGCATGGCGACCAGCACCAGAGGCCAGGGATAGCCCGCCGCCATGAGGATGGCACCGACGGCGTTGATCAGCGCAACCATGGAGCCGACCGACAGGTCGATGCCGCCGGTGATGATGACAAGCGTCATGGCGACGGAAACGATGAGGATGGGAGCGGCCTGACGCACGACGTTCAGCAGGTTGCCTGCCGTTAGGAACGTATCCGTGCTTACGGCAAAGAACAGCATGCAGGCGATGAAAAAGGCCGTTATGGACAAGACCTGCGCGTTTTCGGCGATGAAATCGGCGACGGGTGAGCCCTTGGCGCGTTCAGTGTAGACGGTCAATGGCGACCTCCCACGATCAGTTTGACGAGGTCTTCGAGGCTGGTTTCGTTGATCTGCCGTTCGGCGACCTTCGTTCCCTCGTACATGACGGCGATGCGATCACACACGCGGAACAGATCCTGAAGACGATGAGTGATGAGGATGACGGACACGCCCTTGGCCTTGACCCGGTTGATCAACGCCAGAACGGCCTCCACCTCTGCCACGGCAAGCGCCGAAGTGGGTTCGTCCATGATCAGGACCTTGGGATTGAAGGACGCGGCACGGGCGATTGCGATTGCCTGCCGCTGTCCGCCGGAGAGTTTTTCCACCTTGGCCGTCAACCTTGGAATACGGATTTCCAGCGCGTCGAGCATCTTGCGGGCCTCGGCCAACATCGTCTGCCGGTCGAGGAACGGACCCTTGGTGATCTCGCGCCCAAGAAACAGGTTGCCGATCACGTCTATATGGTCACAGAGGCTCAAATCCTGAAAGACCATCTCGATATTGCGATTGCGCGCATCGGCGGGACCGGAGAAACGGACCTCTTCCCCTTCGAGCGTAATGGATCCTTCATCTGGAATGTAGGTTCCGGAAATAACCTTCGTCAGCGTCGATTTTCCAGCCGCGTTGTCACCGACAAGGCCCAGGCATTCACCGGGATAGATGTCGAGATCGACGCCGCGCAGCGCCTGATGTGAACCGAAGGTTTTTACGATACCGCGAAGCGAGACGCGCGGTTCTTGCGCCGCACCGGAGAGATGCTGGGGGAGAATATCTCCCCCAGCGCCGGTGACAGCGGTTGGGTGCTGTCCGCCGGCGATCATTTGAAGACCGCCCGGTAGGGCTCGACATTGGCCTTGGTAACGATGGTCACGGGCACGGCAATCGTCTTTTCGACACTGCCACCATCAGAAACAGTCTTCAGCGCCTTGACGGCCGCAGCACCCATGGCCGCCGGGTCCTGCTGGATGACACCCGCGACATAACCGGCGTCGATGCCAGCGATCGCCTGCTTGGTCAGATCCCAGCCGAAGACCTTGATGTCCTTCTGCTTGCTCTGGCTTTCGACGGCAGCGACGGCGCCGAGAAGGGCCGGTTCACCCGTTGCGTAGATTGCGGTCATATCCGGATTGCCAGTTATGAGGTTTTCCGCCGCGGAAAGAGCCGTATCCTGCACGTTCTGTCCGTCAACGACGCCAGCCGCCGTGATGCCGGGCTGATCCTTGAGCGTGTCCTCAAAGCCCTTCTGACGGATATTCTGGATGAAAGAGTTGAGGGCCCCGACGACGCCGATCTTGGCCTTGCCGCCCATGTCTGACTTCACATAGTCGACGAAGAACTTGCCCATGTCGGCGCCAGCCTTGGCATTGTCGACGCCAATCTGTGCCTTCTGAGGCCCTTCGGGCAATATTGCGTCGATAGCGACCACTGGGATGTTCGCTTCGGCGGCCTGCTTTACCGCAGGCATGATGCCGTTGACATCGATGGCGACGACCGCAATCCCATCGACCTTCTGCTGGATATAGGTCTCGATGGCGCTGTTTTGCGCTGCCGGATCGTTATTGGCATTGAAGATGACGAGCTTGACGCCCGCTTCCTTTGCCGCCTTTTCCGCACCCTTGTTCATGTCGTTGAAAAAGATGGCCTGCTGGTTGATCTGCACGAGGGCTATCGTCTTTTCCGCGGCACCGGCAATGCCGGCGGAAAGCGTCGCCCCGGCCAGAACGGTGGCGGCAAGGGCTGCGGAGAAATATCTGCGTTTGATTATTGTCATTTGCGTTCTTCCTCTGTTGGTTTTGTCCGTCGCAATTATTGTTTCGACGGCGGCGCAACGGAGCTCCGCACGACGATTTCTACGGGAAGCAGCTCTTCCGGATGGGCCGGAGTTTCCTGTTCCCAATTGGTTTCGGCGAGCAACGACAGGGCGCGCTGGCCAATGGCCCTGACCGGCTGGCGAATGGCGGTAAGCGGCGGATCGAACAGATGCAGCGGGCCGACATCGTCGAAGCCGATCATCGATACGTCCTGCGGAATGCGCACACCCTGCGCCCGCAAGACTTCAATCATCCCGATGGCGATTTCGTCGGAGCTGGCGAAAATTGCCGTGGCGGGACGGCCTTCGGAAAGAAAACGCAAGGCCGCCTCGCGACCGAACTCCGCAGTATAGTCGCCGCAATAACGCATGATCGACGGCTCGGAGCCGCAATGTGTCCGCAACGCTGCCTCCAACCCAAGGAAACGCCGCTGCGTGCTGAGCATCTCTGCCGGGCCGCCGACATAAAGCACGCGTTCGTGGCCATATCCAGCAAGGTGTTCGCCGGCCAGGCGGCCGCCCTGTTCATTGTCACAGAACAGCTTCGGCACGGATGCCCCACTGACGTCTTCATCGACCACAACGACTTTGCCGGTGGCGCTGATAAGCTCGGCAAGCTCGTCCGTATCGGGGTGGTTGGTAACGAAGACCAGCCCGTCGACATGGTTGCGGGCAAGAAGCCGCAGATAGGACAGTTCGCGTCCCGGCCGGTTCAACGTTGCGAAAAGCGATACGGCAAGACCGCGTCTGTCTGCCTCCTCTTCCACTGCTGCAACCAGCATGCCGAAGAACGGGTTGCCGATATCGGGAACGACGAGACCGATCGTATCGGAGCGCCCACGGCTCAGACGCCGGGCATGCGGGTTAGGAACATAGTTGAGCTGGCGAATTGCGTCTTCGATGCGGGCCTTCGTGTCCGCAGGCAATTCCAGCGAGCCGTTGAGCAGCCGCGACACCGTGGCGACGGAAACACCCGCGGTGCGGGCAACATCCTTCAGACTGGTCGCACGATTTGGCGCCATCATTCTTCCCGTTCCTGTTCCCGTGGGCCTTTGGCCTCTTGATAGGCTTGTAAAGCGATTTACTAAACCGGTTTACAAGGAAATCCAAAACTTGCCCCCTGTCAAGATCATTTGGTGAGGCATTCGAATTTTGGCATATCGGAGACTTTTGCGGCCTTCCGACGGACAAAGGCCATCGCAGGAAGAGTGACGGCGCTCCTCGCCTTCACATAGAGGTGTCTTCGATCAGCACCTCTGATTATCAGGATTGTTTCATTGCTAAACGAGTGAAACGGGTCCACTGTGTTTGTTCCAGCAGCTGTAGTACGGGCGCTGCTGTTTAAGGGTTGAATACCCTGGCCCCGACAAAGGAGGACGCCATGTCTTCCATATTCCACCAACCGACAAAACAGAATCTCGCAACGCTAGCTGGCTACGTCTTGTCTGCGGCAAGTGTGGCGCTGATCGTTTACATCCTGATCGGCGCATAGTTGCGATAACCGGCTGTAACTGTGCAGGTTTTAACGCAACGGAAAGCGGTGTTGGACATGATCGAAAGAACCACAGAGACCGAAATCACATTCACGCATCCGTTCCGTCTGGAGGCCCTTTCGGAACCCTTGGGAGCGGGCACTTATCGCCTGGTCATAGACGAGGAATTGATAGAGGGCCTCAGCTTCACGGCGTATCGCCGCGTGGGAACCCATCTAGAGATTCCCGCGATCGCTGTCGCCATGAACCGCCGCCAGTTCCTTCAGGTGTCACCAACTGAAATCGATGATGCATTGGCTCGCGACGTCGCAACCGCAGACGTCGGCCCGCGCGCCATTCCATGATCCCGCAATGGTCGCGCATTTCCTAAAGTGCGTAACAGTTTTACGCCCGGAAAATGCGTAAAAACAAATAGCGAGAGCACGTCAGACAATTTTGTTTAAACAGGATGTGCTCTAGCCGAAGTCGGAAGTCGTCAGGACGTTCAAATTGCGCCGGTACTTGGCATACACCTTCTTGGCAGCCTCGTAGATCGGCGTGCGCATTGCGTCAAAAGACGAAAGGCATTGGGCTTCCGACATGCCTGTTGCATGCACGCCGCCCTTGGCGAGTGCAGCAGCTTCGACAAAAAACCGGATTTCGAACATGCCGTCATGGCCGAAAAACCGCACAGCTTTACGCACGTCGTCAAAACTGCGGGCCGAGTTGGGGAAAGCCAGTGTCATGCTTCACACCTGCTGCGTTCTTCCCTTCGCAAAACGTTGCGACGATTGAGTGAAAGCATGCCATCGGTTGCTTCCGATATGCTGAGTTCGGTCAGCCTGCGGCCACCCACCCGTACCGGCACACCGGTGAATACATGATATATGGTCCAGGTTTGGTCCCTCTCGATCCTTCTTCCATATTGGGAGTCAACCGTATCGGCAACGGAAGTCCCGCCTTCGTTCTCCCAAACTTCGATCCTGAGCGCCTGGCGTCTTTGGTCGTTATAACTATTCATGGTCTTGCCTTTTATCCGAGGCTTCAGCGCGGCTTTGATCCGCGTGGAGCCGGTTTTATTCTACATTGCAACTGCTGCGTTCCTGTCTCTCGGTCGAAAGTCCCTATCGATCGGAGTGGTGCTTGAGCCAGACATCCCTAAGAACCAGATGCGGCGTCGTGTCCGGGCGGTACCAAGAAAATCCAGGAGCGAAACGACCAGACGCCATGAAATGGCACTGGAGAAATGCAGATGGTTTGCGTTGTGCAACTGATGGCAGCGTAGTCCCCCGTCAACCTGCATGCTCGTGACGCAACAGGTGACATCTCGGTGATTACCGCAAAGAAATACGGCACCGTCAGCGCAAACATTCACTAAAGGACAACGAAGAAGAGGCGGTGCCTCTCTGACACCGGGGAGCCGTGCTGCCAGCACAACGAAGCCTATACTGCGCCTGGATTGCGCGGAAAACAAGGCGGACGCTAAAACCTGCCGGGCAGACAAAGCAAACACGTCTATTCAAAGCACGCATTTCTACGCCATAATAGAGGTAGCCGAGCCCTGTTTTCCTGTCCTTCCCCGGATCAACATCAGCAGGCAGGCATCGCAGCCGGCAAATCGGGCCCGAAAAACCCAGGCTACTTTAGGCTGACAGGATCATGCGCTTTTTTTCCTGTCCGGAAAGAAACTCACGGACATCCTGTTCTCGTAGCGGTGCCGCATAGATATAACCCTGCACCAACGTAGCACCGAGACCTTCAAGCGCCGCGAGTTCCTCCCGTGTTTCGACCCCTTCCACCACGCATTCCAACCCCATGTCGCGGCTGAGCGTGAGCAGCGATTTCACGATTTTGTAGCTGGCTGGCTTTTCGTGCAGATCCGTAACGAAGCTGCGGTCAATCTTGATCTTGGTGAGGGGAAGAGCGTGCAGCCGTGTCAGGCTGGAATAACCGGTGCCGAAATCGTCAAGCGAAATGCCGCAACCGAGCCGCCGCAGCATTTCGACCGACTGCCTGACCTGTTCGAAATCATGCGCAAAGGCCGTTTCGGTAATCTCTAGGTCAATACGTGTTGCGTCGAAGCCGCTGTTTTCGATGATGCCGATCAATGACAGCACGCCTTCGCAGGAATTGAGGTCATGGGCGGAGAGGTTGAAGGACAGTCTAAGGGATGGCTCCCATGCCGATGCGGAAACGAGAGCGGCTCGAAGAAGAGGCCGTGTCAGCGAGCTGACGATACCGGCCCGCTCGGCAATGGCGAAGAACTGGGCAGGCGGGACATGCCCAAGGACCGGGCTGTGCCAGCGCGCCAGTGCTTCAAAGCCCGCAGCTCTTCCATCGCGTATGTCGACGATCGGTTGGAACACGACTGAAAGCTCGTTTTCTATCTCTTTCTGCTTGAGCAGATGTTCGATACGGGCTTCGATATTGATCTGCTTTTCATGCTCCGCATCGAAGAGGACGGCATCGCCGCGCCGGGTTTTCTTGGCGTGATACAACGCATAGTCCGCGCGGTCGAAAAGTTGCTCAAGCGTCAAAGCGAGGCACGGAAATACGGCTATCCCCATGGAAGCAGCGACATGCACCGTTCCCTCGGGCAGATGATAGGGCGCCCTCAACCGTTCCGAGATCAAGTTCGCATTTACGACGAGTTGCGCATCATCGGGTATGATTGGTGCAACGATCGCAAACTCATCTCCCCCAAGGCGGAATGCCTTGCTGGTCGTCAGAGTTTCGGTGAGACGTTTGCTAACGTTGACGAGCAGCCTGTCGCCCACGGAATGGCCGTAAAGGTCGTTGACGGGCTTGAACCCATCAAGATCGATAACGCCAAGCGCCAGTCGCGTTCCCGCCACCCTTGCTTTTTCGATTTCGGCTTCGAGATGGGCGAAAAAGGCGCGGCGGTTGGGCAGTTCCGTCAGGCTGTCGATATTGGCAAGCAGCAGGTTCTCATTGTTCAGCGCTTCCGTGCGCTGCTGCGAAACAATCATGCGCTCGAAATTGCGGTAGTTGGTCAACAGGATGGACATCATGCCAGCGCAGACCAGAAGGACATTGATGGCAATGGCGATGAATGTCGGTTGCCTTGAGGCCAAAAAGAAGATGATGAAGGCGCCGTTGACGATGGCCGTGACCATGAAGGCGGCCGAACGCACATACATCAGACAGAAGATGCAGGAGATAACGGTAATCGCCATGTAGAAGGCGACATGAGACTGCGTATAGGCGTCCCCATAGGGCACCAGCAAAAAAGACCAGAGCGTGAATATAATGGCGATACCGGCTGCCAGGCGATTTGTGCGCTGAAGCGCTGCATGGGCCACCTTCGGCGGGGGATCGATACCGCGGGTTCTCCACCAGAATGCAACCCTGACGGTGCAGCCGAGTGTGAAAAAAGCGGGAATTCCAATGGTGAGCCAAAACGGCGCCAGTTGCAGATGTGTAGTAGCCAGCGCCCATGTACTTGAAATCAGTATGAAATACATCATCGGCATCTGCCGCGTGAAAGCGCGATATTGCGCTTTCAGCAGGTCCGGATTGTCGGACCGGACAGACATAAAATACAGCAATTTCTGTTTGGCGCCAAGTATGTTCATTTGCACGACTCATCGAGTACAGAGTCGGTTATTTATCAAGTCCGTGTTACATCATCGGAAATACACAAGGTAAATCAAGAGGAAATGAAATCAACTCCAAGGTGTGCAGTCATGTTTTTACATAATCTGCGGCAAATAAGCTCTATTGCTGAATAGAAATCAGCTGAGTACGACGATCGTTGCCGGCGTTTCTTGTTGCGGCCATCGCTGCAGCGCCTCCTGTCCGGCAGGGGTCAAGCCATAGACGCCTCTATCCAGACGTTCAAACCAGCCATAGACGTTTGCAAGCAAAATCTTCCCGGCATCCGGTATGCTGGATCTGACCTGACGCACGCGCAGCGGCCCTGATGCCAACGCCAAAGCGCAGCCGAGTGCCTGTTGGCGGTACGCGGTCATGATTGGTGCGCGAGTGCTTCCACCCACCGCCGGATCTCCGCGTCGCCTCTTGTGTTCACGTATCAATCGCGAACGCCGTTTCGGATTGGTTCGCGGCATCGGTGATATGGAACTGACGATAACGCTGACGTCGCCAACATCGGAAATGCCGAGCATGCCGATCCCGAGCCTGCGGCAGAGGTCGCGGTAACGTTTGTCAGCCTCGCGGCCCTTGCCCTTGGCTGAGACCCGTGCCGCAATCCAGACCTCGTCTGCCATAGCCGCGCGATCAACCGCCTGCAAAATAAGCTCCAGATTGAAGCTCAGTTTCAGCTCGCAGATGACGACAACAGGCGGATCGTTATCGCTCAAGCCCACGAGGTCGCAACTGCCAACCTCGCCTTTGACAGTGTAGCCCGCTTCCTCGAGGAAACTTTTGACGGGTAGATAAAGCGAAGTTTCCATGTACCCGCAGATTAAATTGACGAACCAGGCCCTAGATATATCGATCCGCCTGCGCAGAACAACCGCTATAACCACCAATGCGGTTGCAAGTTGTCGGTGATGCGGGCAATCGCCAATAGTACCGGAATGATCAACTGGCACTTCTCCCCAGAGCGGACGCTTTTTAGGGGAGATACGATCAAAAATCGTCACGGATTCGATGTGCGATCGGCAAGACACCGGCGATCAGAGTCCAATCGCCGGTGCAAGTTTTTTAAAACAATGCTTTCAGTCTCTCATCAGACGTCAGGCGTGAAAGACGCGCATTTATCAAAACTCTTCCCAGTTATCCGGCGATGTGTTCAGCGCAGCATTGCCGGAGAACGCAGCTTTAATCTTTCCGCCGAGTGCACGCGCAGGAGAAACTGCAGGCCTGTCGGCGGACGAGGCTGCGCGAACCGGTGCGGAGATGTCGCTGTAACCACCTTCTGACAACTTGAACCGAGCGAGCAATTGGTTGAGCGACGAAGCCTCGCGTGCAAGCCCGTGGCTTGCCGCCGTGCTTTCTTCCACCATGGCAGCGTTCTTCTGGGTGTCCTGGTCCATCTGGTTCACAGCCGTATTGATCTGCTGGAGACCAGAGGATTGCTCCTGTGCCGATTCCGCGATCGCCATCACGTGACGGTTGATTTCCTGTACTTCCGTGACGATCAGTTCGAGTGCCTTGCCCGTTTCGCCAACCAGTTGCACACCCTGCTGAACCTGACTGTTCGATGTCGTAATGAGATTCTTGATCTCCTTGGCGGCACCGGCGGAACGCTGTGCCAGTTCGCGAACCTCTTGGGCAACAACCGCAAATCCCTTGCCCGCCTCACCGGCACGGGCAGCTTCCACGCCTGCATTCAGCGCCAGAAGGTTGGTCTGGAAAGCAATCTCGTCGATCACGCCGATAATGTTGGAAATCTCATCAGCGGATGAAGCAATTTGCTCCATTGCCGTGACAGCTTTTTGCACCACTTCTCCCGACTGTTCCGCGCCCACTTTTGCGCGACTGACAAAGTGGCCCGCTTCTTGCGCCCGTTTGGTCGAGTCTTTCACCGTCGTGGTGATCTCTTCCAGTGCAGCAGCTGTCTCCTCGACGGCCGCTGCCTGCTGTTCCGTACGCTTGGCCAGATCGTCGGCTGCGGCCCTGATCTCGTTCGCGCCGGAGTCGATGCCGCGCGCGTTCTGCGCCACCTGGTTCAGAGTCGATTGCAGCTGTTCCGCTGCCCTGTTGAAGTCGCCGCGAATACCGTCAAGGCTGGACACGAACGGCTGAGCGATCCGGTAAGTAACGTCGCCCTGAGCGATCTTCGAAAGGGCAGCAGCAAGGTTGTCGACGGCGAATTGCACGTCGGCAGCTTCTTTCGCCTTCTGTTTCTCGCGCTCTATCCGGTCCTGCTCTGAAGACGACCGATGGTTTTCCGTTTCATTCTCAAGCCGGAGGCGCTCGATGGCGTTCTCGCGAAATGCCTGAACAGCAGCGGCCATCTGGCCGACTTCATCCTTGCGGTCCATACCTTCGATTTCGCTGGCTGTATCGCCTGCCGCCAACGACCCCATCCGCTCACGAAGCCGCGCAATCGGGGTGGTAATGCCACGCGAGGAAATAAGCAGGCCGAGCGCGATCAGTGCCAGGGAAACGAGTGCTATGCTGACCAGAGCGGTCCAGATTGTCGTGTTGGTGCTGGCCGTGAGGCGCTCTCTCCCATCGTTCATCACCTGGATCAGTTGCTCGTTCCCCGCACTGATTTTCGGTGAGACTTCGGTTATTTTTCGAAGGACGTTAAGCGCCATCTGCTGAGCTTCAGCATTTTTTCCCGCCTCCATGAGAGCGATGACCTGATTGCCGATTTCCTCAACCTCGGCAACGCCCTTGAGGATATCACGAGCGGCATCCGTCCGGGCCGGCACCAGCTGCATGATTTTATTCTGCCGTTCTTCCAGTTGCTTCCGGTCGGCCTTGAATGTTTTGACAGCGGCCTCGAAATCACTGCTGGTCGAGTCATTGAGGCTGGCGCGAAGCATCTGCATGCCGAGTGCATTGAGATTGCCGCTGGTTCGGGCGTTCAGCACCGCAGCAAGCGCCTCATTGGCGATGAAATCGCTGTAAACATTGTCGGTATTTTTATACTGCAAGCTGACGTAGCTGATTCCGGAAAGCGACATCAAACTCATCACTGATATGACGAATAAGACCTTTGTTTTTATTTTGGTATTCTTCAGGAAAGACATGAATAGCCTCAGGGCAAGCGCTCCTCCAGCTGTCCGCGCAGGAAGCCAGGGAAACAAACAATGGAACATCGCGGGTAGCTGTGCCCCTCCTCATAGGGCGACAAGCGGATATCCGCTCCGGGCCGCCAAAGGCTGGGCGCGTTGGATCCACTCGTTCTACCAGCCCCGCCGATGAAACTTTGGAACCTGCGTATTTTAGATTTCACAAAATTACTAAATGAAGTGTTACCCGGCATATGCAAACGATGACATGTATGATGCCGTAAACTTACTCGGGCTTTGCTTTTCGACGGGCTGCGCGCTTTCGCGAGCCGGACTCGAAAGAGAAGATTATCCTCGCCGTTTCAGCACTGCTTGATGCTGGCGGCATCGGTATTTTCACGAGGATATCGATAGGGCCGGCGGCTTCCCGCATCGATTTAACCGTCCCGGAGGTCGCGTCACGCGAGGCAATGTCCAGCGTGCGGGCCATGGCTTTGCCCTTATTCTGTTCGATCAGCAGTCACGGTGTATGCATAAACTCACAATTTATTGTGGTTGCCCTTCGGAGCAATTTGGCCTTGTTTGTAGACTCACACTCTTCACGGGAGGGAAATTATGTCGATAAAAACAACAACTCGCGCCACGCTGCTGGTAGGATCGCTTCTGATTGGCGCAAGTTCCGCACTTGCAGAAACAGTTCTTCACCGCGGCAATTCCGGGGAGCCTCAGACGCTAGATCAGGCACAGACCTCGATCAATATCGAAGCCTTTATCCTCAAAGACCTTTATGAAGGTCTCACCATTTACGATGCTGCCGGCAAGATCGTTCCCGGTACGGCGGAAAGCTGGACGCTGTCTGAGGATGGTACCGTCTACACGTTCAAACTGCGTGCAGATGCGAAGTGGTCGGATGGCACTCCGGTAACGGCTGGAGATTTTGTTTTCTCCTATCAGCGCGTCGAAGACCCGAAGACCGCAGCAAAATATGCGAATATTCTCTATCCGATCAAGAACGCCGAGAAGATAAACAAGGGCGAAACTTCGGTTGACCAGCTTGGCGTCAAGGCCGTGGATGACAAGACCCTTGAGATCACACTCGAGCGCTCAACACCGTTCTTCCTTGAACTCCTTGCCCACCAGACAGCTCTGCCGATCTCGAAGGCAAGCTTTGACAAGAACGGAACCAACTTCGTAAAGCCGGGCGTCATGGTCTCGAACGGTGCTTACAAGCTTGAAGCGCATGTTCCCAATGACAGCTTGACGGTGGTCAAGAACACCAACTTCTGGGACGCATCGAACACCAAGATCGATAAGGTCATCTTCTACCCGATCGACGACCAGGCCGCATCCGTTCGTCGTTTCGAAGCCAAGGAAATGGACCTCGCCTACAACTTTTCCGCGGACCAGATCGACCGTCTGCGCAAGGCCTATGGCGAACAGGTTCACGTTTCGCCGACGCTTGCGACCTATTACTATACCTTCGACACGCGTGAAGCGCCGTATAACGATGTCCGCGTCCGTCAAGCCCTGTCCATGGCAGTCGACCGCGATTTCCTCGCCAAGGAAATCTACAGCGGTTCGCAGGTTCCCGCCTACTCCATGGTTCCTCCGGGCATGGACTCCTACGGTGAGCCTGCGAAAGCAGAGTTTGCGACGCTGTCGCAACTCGATCGGGAAGACGAAGCCGTCAAACTCATGAAGGAAGCCGGTTACGGCGAGGGCGGCAAGCCGCTTTCCGTCGAAATTCGCTACAACACAAACCCGAACCATGAGCGCGTTGCCACCGCTATTGCGGATATGTGGAAAAATACCTTTGGCGCCAAAGTGTCACTGGTGAACCTCGACGTCGCCTCGCATTACGGCTACCTGCAGGAAGGCGGCAAGTACAACGTAGCGCGTGCAGGCTGGGTTGCCGACTATGCGGATGCGGAAAACTTCCTCGCCCTTTCGGTATCCTCCAACAAGACCTTCAACTACTCGAAGTTCAATAATGCCGAATATGATGCGCTGATGCAGAAGTCCTATGACGAAAAGGATCCTGCTGCTCGCTCCAAACTGTTGCACGAGGCAGAAACCATCCTCATGAAGGAACAGCCGGTTGCTCCGCTTCTCACACAGGCGGACCTTTGGCTGGTTTCCAACCGCGTGAAGGGTTGGGAAGACAATGCTGCTAACGAACACCTCAGCCGCTTCCTGAGCGTTTCCGAATAAGCAGTGCTGGCACGGTGGCCGAAACCACCGTGCCATGCCGGAGCCTGAAAATCATGATTTCATTTATCCTGCGCCGTTTGGCGAGCGCCGTGCCGACATTGTTCATCGTCGTCACGATTTCGTTTTTCCTGATGCGTTTCGCACCGGGCGGTCCGTTCAACCTCGAGCGGCCCCTGCCCCCGCAAACAATGGAAAACCTGATGAGAACCTATCATCTGGATGAGCCATTGTGGCGCCAGTATCTCATCTATCTCGGCAACGCCGCCACCGGCGATTTCGGTCCGAGCTACATCTACAAGGACAACACCGTCGCCCAGTTGATCGGCAAAGGCCTGCCCTATTCGCTGGAGCTCGGTTGCTATGCTCTTTTGCTGGCGTTGGTCGGCGGCATTCTTGCCGGCACCTTTGCCGCACTCAGGCAGAATAGCACTTTCGATTTCTCCATCATGTCCATCTCGACCATCGGCATCACCGTGCCGAATTTCGTCGTCGCACCTGTCCTCACGCTTATCTTCGCCGTCTTGCTGGGGCTTCTGCCCGCAGGTAGCTGGGGTGATGGGTCGCTACGCTATCTCATTCTTCCGATGATCGCGCTCGCCTTGCCGCAGCTCGCGGTCATCGCGCGTCTGACGCGCGGTGCAATGATCGAGGCTCTGCGCATGGACCATATCCGCACCGCCAGAGCCTATGGCCTCCCGGCTCGCAGCGTCGTGGTGATTCACGCCATGCGCGCGGCGATGCTGCCGGTCGTTTCATATCTTGCGCCTTGCGCCGCAGCGCTGCTGACGGGCTCGGCGGTCATCGAGACGATCTTCACCATTCCCGGTGTCGGCCGCTACTTCGTTCTTGGCGCCATCAATCGTGACTACACGCTGGTCATGGGAACGGTCGTTCTCATCGCCATTTTCGTCATCCTGTTCAATCTCGTGGTCGATATTCTCTACGGCCTGCTCGATCCGAGGGTCAGACATGACTGATATCTCCGGCAATATCGCCCCTCAGCCATCGGTGAAAAGCCGAAGCCTGTTCCAGCTTGCAGCCCTGCGTTTCAGACGAAACAAGGCCGCCATGGCTGGCTCCATCATGCTTGTGCTGATCACACTTTTCTCGTTTATCGGCCCGCATTTCCTTTCACACACCTATGATCAGGTGTTTTCGTCCTACGTCTCCGTCGCGCCAAGCCTCGAGCCGCGCCCGGACGTGAACAACCTCCAGAGCGTCATGGAAGGTGTGGCAGGCCGTGCGCGCGTCGAACTGAAGGAGTTTGCCGTCGAAGGGCAGACCTTCACGGCAACGGTTACCTCCAGCAGCCCGATTGACCCGCGCACGACACGTTATTTCGACCGCGCCAACGAATTCGAAAACACGAAAGTCGTTGCTACGGAAGATGATGGTCGAACGCTGAAGTTGGAAGGCGATGTCAATCGCGAATACTTCTTCTTCGGTACAGATTCAAACGGTCGCGACATGCTGGCTCGCGTAATGCTGGGCGGCCAGATCTCCATTGCCGTCGGCGTTCTCGCCAGCCTCGTTTCGCTCGGCATCGGCGTGCTTTACGGCGCTACGGCGGGTTACATCGGCGGGCGGGTCGACAATGTAATGATGCGTTTCGTCGAGATCCTCTATTCGCTGCCCTTCGTCTTCCTGGTCGTGGTTCTCGTGGTTTTCTTCGGGCGTAGCTTCATCCTGATCTTCCTTGTCATTGGCGCAGTGGAGTGGCTGGATATGGCGCGTATCGTGCGTGGCCAGACGCTTGCCTTGAAACGGCGGGAATTTGTGGCGGCAGCTCAGGCCTTGGGTTTGAGCGACTGGCAGATCATCCGCCGTCACATCATCCCCAACACCATCGGTCCCGTGGTCGTGTTCGTGACGGTCGTTGTCCCGAAGGTCATACTTCTTGAAAGCTTTCTCTCCTTCCTGGGGCTTGGTGTTCAGGCACCACTCACGAGTTGGGGTGCGCTCATTTCCGAAGGCGCCAACAATATTCAGTCGGCCCCGTGGCTGCTGATATTCCCGGCAATCTTCTTCGTGCTGACGCTTTTTTCGCTGAACTTCGTAGGCGACGGATTGCGTGATGCACTCGATCCCAAGGATCGTTGACATGAATACGACATCTGAAAACATTCTCACCGTCCGCAATCTCAAGGTCGATTTCACTACGCCAGACGGCACCGTCAACGCCGTCAAAGGTGTCGATCTCCACGTAAAGCAGGGTGAAACGCTCGCTGTCGTCGGGGAATCCGGCTCTGGCAAAAGCCAGACCATGATGGGCATCATGGGCCTCTTGTCTTCCAACGGCGTCATTCAAGGCTCGGCGCAATATCGTGGACGCGAGTTGGTAGGCTTGCCGGTCAACGAGCTGAACAAAATCCGTGGCGCGAAAATCACCATGATTTTCCAGGAGCCGATGACCTCGCTCGATCCGCTTTACAGGATCGGCGCGCAGATCGCCGAGCCAATCGTCCATCACCGGGGCGGCAGCAAGAAGGAAGCGAGGGCACGCGTTCTCGAACTCCTGAAACTTGTCGGTATTCCGGACCCGGAGCGGCGCATCGACAGCTACCCGCATGAGCTTTCAGGCGGCCAGCGCCAACGCGTCATGATCGCCATGGCGCTGGCAAACGAGCCGGATATTCTGATCGCGGATGAGCCAACCACCGCGCTCGACGTGACAATCCAGGCGCAGATCCTCGATCTTCTGAAGTCGTTGCAGCAGCGCTTCGGCATGGCCGTGGTGCTGATAACGCACGATCTCGGTGTCGTCAGGCATTTTGCCGATCGTGTTGCGGTTATGCGCCGAGGCGAGATCGTTGAAACCGGTCCGACGGAAGAGATCTTCGAGCGCCCGCAGGCGGACTATACGAGGATGCTTCTCGATGCCGAACCCAGCGGCCACAAGCCGCCGGTCGGCAAAGAAGCGCCGGTCGTTCTCGCTGGCCAGAACGTCACGATCGATTATGTGATCCCGGGCGCCTTCCTGTCGAAGTCACGGGCTTTCAGGGCCGTGGACGGCGTTAATGTCAGCCTTCATCAAGGGCAGACCATCGGCATCGTCGGTGAATCCGGATCAGGCAAGTCCACGCTCGGTCGCGCGCTTCTGCGCCTTGTCACTGCAGAGGGCCGCATTTTCTTCGGCAAGACGGAAATCACCGGACTTGGCCGAACGGCAATGAGGCCATTGCGGCGGCAGCTGCAGCTTGTGTTCCAGGATCCGTATGGATCTCTTTCGCCAAGGCAGACTGTTGGAGAGATCATCACTGAGGGTCTCTTTGTGCACGACCCACAGCTCAGCCGCGCGCAGCGCGACGAGCGAGCAATAGAAGCGCTGAAAGAAGTCGGCCTCGATCCCGCCGCCCGCAACCGCTACCCGCACGAGTTTTCAGGCGGGCAACGTCAGCGTATCGCAATTGCCCGCGCGATCATCCTCAAACCAGATGTCGTCATTCTCGATGAACCTACATCGGCGCTGGACCGATCCATTCAAGGACAAGTTATCGACCTCTTGCGTAATTTGCAGAAAACGCACAACCTTTCCTACATCTTCATCAGCCACGACCTCTCTGTCATCAAGGCCATTTCGGATTATGTCATCGTGATGAGAAACGGGAAGATTGTCGAAGAGGGAGAAACGGACGCGATATTCGAGCGGCCGGCGGCTGAATATACCAAAACACTGATCAAATCCGCGTTTTCGGCCGAAGTAACATCATAGATTACAGCCCGGCACTGCCGGGCTTTTTCTGGCGCCGTTACAAAAGATCCGGTTTGTGGAGGAGGTCGTTATTTAGAGGCCATGGCGGCCTTCCTCTCCTGTTCAATCCCGACCATATCGCCACGTAGCAAGCAGGTTCGATGATGTGCGAAAGCTGGTACCCGTCACAGGACTAAGCGACTTCCAAATTCATAACGAAATCCGCGGTTTCATGGGCATGAATGCGGGTAAAACGTATCAGCTCGTCGAAGTGACGTTGCATCTTACGGATGGCTTCAGCGTTGTTGAGCACAAGATACATGGCGCCGACGAAAAGTGCTGCCCGTTGCGAACCGAAGATCGTATAGGGCACGGAAAAGCGTTCTTTTTCATTGAACAGAAACAGCCGGAATGATGGGTATAGCTCGCTGATAAGTCCCGACATATGTTTGAGTTGTTCGGCACGTGTCTCGCGGTCCAAACCGCTCCACATACCGCGCCCCTGCGCAAAAGCTTCCAGCGTTTCGAGCGGCATGCAAACTTCCATGTCGGTACCAGGCTGGCGATTATAATCGAGTCGAAACGCCGTTTCGCTGGCCTGCGCCATCACACTCTGATGCGCGCCCATGGCCTCGAAAGCGATGATCTCGGGTGTGCGAAGCAGATCGGGAATGCGTGCCGGAACATAACGGATTTTGGTGCCTGCAGCTTCCGCATGCCACTTCATCAACAGCGTATCCGTATAATCAGCACCGCCCTCCTCGATCTCGAAACTTGGCCGCAATTCCCCCATCAACCCCTGATCATGGGAAAGACCGAGTAGCCAGTCGAGCGAGACGGAATGTCGCTCGGCGATATTCAGCAGCGTCTCCACACGCGGAAGCCGCGCCGAATCACCGGAAAGCAATTGCGAAAGTGCTGATCGATCAATGCCAATAGCGGCGGCAAAAGACGCCTGGTTGTCTTCTGACCTGTTCACCAGCTGGATCAGGCGGGCACGAAACAATTCTGCGAGCGCGCGTTTGTCCATAATTCACCCGTTTGTTTATAATTATCACCATAATGCTTAAACTGTTATCAAAATCAACAGTTGGTCACCATAAACCCGTTGTGGCTGGCTGAGACTGATGCGACCCTACGGTGACAGGGGCATCAAGAGTATGAAATGACAGACATATTGGCAAAGAAGACGACGCGGCTGACTGGCGTGCGCCGCAGAAGAACGCGTGACCGAATTGAATGGCCAACAGTCTCGCTGTTGGCGGTCTGTTACGGTCTCTGGATTTTCGCGGGATATTTTCTGTATCCGATGTTTCCAATCGTTTCTCTGGTGCTCATGGGCATTGCAGTTGCCCTGCACTCCTCGCTCCAGCACGAGGTTCTACATGGGCACCCCACGCGCAATGCACGACTGAACGAAGCTATGGTCTTTCTGCCGCTCGGGATTTTCTACCCCTATCGCAGTTACAAGCGCACGCATCTGCAACACCATGCAGACGAGCGTCTGACCGACCCATTCGACGATCCGGAAAGCTATTACCGGGCTATGGGCGACTGGCAAAAGATGCCGTCGTTCCTCAAGGTCCTGCTGGGATGGAACAATACGTTCATCGGGCGTCTGGTCATCGGCCCTCCGCTGATGGTTGTTGGTTTCACGATATCCGAATGGCGCAAGATCGCGCAGGGTGATCGGAGGGTGATCTATGCCTGGACCCTGCATCTGGCCGGACTTGTTCCGACACTGCTGGTCATATCCCTGATTTTCGGCGTTCCAATCTGGCTCTATGTTAGTGTGGCGGCCTATCTGGGCATATCCATCATTGCCATTCGCTCCTATTGCGAACATCAATGGTCCGAACAGCCGGATGGGAGAACGATCATTGTTGAAAACTCCATCCTGGCTCCACTGTTTCTCTATAACAACCTGCATTTCGTGCATCACAAAATGCCGACAGCCGCCTGGTATAAATTGCCCTCCCTCTACAGCGAGAGGCGGGCGGAGTGGCAGAAGATGAATGACGGATATGTGTTCAGCAATTATTTCGAGGTGTTCCGCGCTTTCGCCTTCAAGGCCAAGGAACCGGTAGCGCATCCTGTCTTGCGACGGGACGAGCAAGTTTTAATCGCGTCACCCGTCGTGCCTGCCGCTCTGATTTTTTCTGACAATGCGATGCAGGAACAAGACGTGAGACTGGAAATTCCATCGTGACATGGATCGCGGCACTGCCAATGTATGACTGGCCCGAACTGCGCAATGAGACGGACAGGCTGTGGGCCGATATGCGCACCCGTTTTTTAGCAGAGGGTATCGACGCTCCCAAAGGCCTCACCAGACGCAACGGCGATATGCCGGCGGTTCCGGGAGGTATTCGTGGAAAGGACGGCGCCATCATTGCCGCAGACCCTGCCACGCTCGATCCCGATGCATTGGATCTTGCGGTGCTCTGGCGGCATCCGGCTCTGCTGATATCCGGCACCTGCTGGGGCCCAATGGAGTTTGGCCTGCAGGATCATGTGCAGGTGATTGGACAGAGCGATTATAATGGCATCAAGGGTGGTGCAGGCGAGTTCTATTCCAGCGCCATCATTGCCCGCATAGCAGACGGTGGAGAGGGTGCTGAACCTTCGAAAACCGGTGAGGCCGCTTTGCCGAAAGGATTTCTTAGCGGGAAAATACTGGCATTCAACGAGCACAAGTCATTATCCGGCTATCTCAGCTTGAAACGCGATCTGGAAGCAGAAGGCGCGGGCCTCGATCTGTTTGAAAATTGTCTCGAAACCGGTGCGCACCGCGCTTCCGTCATCGCAGTGGCCGAGGGCCGGGCGGACATTGCCGCGATCGACTGCAAATCCTGGATGCTTGCGCAACGGCATGAACCGGCCGCCCGGAGCCTTCACGTTATCGGCTGGACTGCACGGCGCAAAGGCCTGCCCTTCATCCGCGCCAAGGGTATCGATCTGCCTTTCACCATGTAAGGCACGAGCCTTACGGCTTTCAATCACATATCCGGTGGCGAGAAATCACGCAGGAGCAGCCTTGCCTTTTCCATGTCCGCAGACAGGGGCCGGTCATCCGAATAGGGCTGGAGGTGCTCGCGAAGCAGATTGTAGACCGCATTTGTTCCGGCTGCCCGCCCGGCAACATTTTCCAGGAAATCATGGGCCTGCACCCCGGCCATCCATTCGATGGCCAGAATATATTCTGCATTGTCGAGAACCGCGAGCAGCTTGTTGGCGGCTGCCGTGGGATGAGAGAGGAAATCCTCCTGTAATCCCGATGTCAGCCCTCCATCTGTGGAGGCAGGCGCGGAAAGACGTCTGCTATCGCCGACAAGGGCTACGGCCGTATATTGCGCGATCATGAAACCTGAATGGCTTCCGGCATCGGTCGCCAGAAATGGCGGCAGACCACTCACCAGAGGATTGACCAGCCTGTCGATACGGCGCTCGCTCATGGACGCAATCTGTGCAATGGCGATGGCGAGACTGTCTGCCGCCTGCCCCAATGCCGGGGCAACGGCATGGGCCTCCGACGAGACGACGGGCTGCTCGGGCGTGCCAAGGATCGCGGGATTGTCGGTGACGGAGGCGAGCTCTCGGTCAACGATGGAGGCGCAGGCATCGAAGATGTCGCGTGCAGCACCATGCGCATGCGGCACGGCACGCAGGCTTAGCGCGTCCTGTGTCCGCCTGCCATGAGCGGCGGCAACCAGCCCACTGCCTTCAAGCCGGGATCGCAGAGCGGCCCCGACGGCCGCGATTCCCGTCGAGGGACGCAGCGCGAGAACCGTCTCGTCAAAAGCGTCGATCTGGCAGCCTGCTGCTTCAAGCGTCAGCGCCGCTATGGCATCGGCCCAATCTAGCAGGTGATTGGCCCGCGCGAGTGCCATGCAGGAAAGACCGGTCGCACAGGCTGTACCATTGACGAGGCTCAGCCCTTCCTTGGCACCCAGCACGATGGGTTGAAGTCCCATTGCCGCCAGGGCATCTCGTCCACTCATAACGCGCCCGCCGAGCCGGGCCTGGCCCTCTCCGATCAGAACAAGCGCAACATGCGCGTTGTGCACCAGATAGCCCGCCGATCCGCGGGACGGCACGTCGGGAATACAATCCTGTTCCAGAAACGTCGACAGATGCGAGACGATCTCGCGTCGGACACCGGAGTGCCCATGGGCGAAATTGGCGATCTGCGCCGCCATGATTGCCCGAACTTCGCGAGGATCCAACAACGGGCCGACACCGCAGGCATGGCTGAGAATAATGGAGCGCGACAGCCGACCCTGCGCGGTGCGATCCACCACAGTGTCCGACAGTGCACCGACCCCGGTATTGATGCCATAGGCACGCACACCGCTTTCGACGATGCTGTCAACGATCTGGCTCGCCCGGTCAATCCGCAGATAGGCCGCGTCTGACACACGCAGTGCCTCGCCCTTGCCGATATGGGCCACATCGCGCCAACTCAATCCATCATCCAGTAGAACAGTCATGACGTTTTCCTATGATGCAGAAACGGCTGCGAGGAGCGGGAATTTTCCATCTTGAATACTGCCGGCGTTGGCCCGTGTCTCAATTACTGCTGTAAAGACGATAGCGGCTGCCGGGATAAAGGAGGCGGACAGAAGACACGATCCCCTTTGTCGACCATGTGCGACGACGCACGAGCAGGCATGGTTCCGTCTTGGAAATCGCCAGCAGCTTGCATTCCCAGGGCTGTGCGCTGACCGCCTCGATATGCTGCTCGGCTTTCACGATCGGTGCCACTCGCGTGAGATAACCGTTGGGTGTTACGAGGTTGAAATCCTGTTTGATGTAATCGGGCGCGCAGTCCGAATTGACGAAACGATCCTCGATTTGCATCGGCACGCCGTCTTCCGCATGCACAATGATCGAGTGCGCAGCAAGGCTGCCAGCCGGAACAGCGAGCGCTTCGGCAAGATCTGGATCGCAGGTTTCGATTTGAAGAAGTATGACCCGCGCGCTGTGAACACCGCCGTTGCGTGTTATTTCTTCGGCAATGTTGGGTACGCTCTGGAACTGCGATGTGCGCTTCTTGGACGCAACGAACGAACCTTTGCCGCGTACACGCACCACAAGCCCTTCGTCGGCCAGCTCACGCAAAGCGCGGTTGGCCGTCATACGGCTGACACCGAGAATATCGACCAGTTCGTTTTCCGATGGAACACGTTGACCGATCTTCCACTCACCCGCCTCGACGCGACTGCGGACATAGTCCTTCAGCTTTACATAGAGTGGTGAACTCTGGTCTTCGGTGCCCTGCGCGTCATGAGCGTTCTCAGATATCGGTGACATCACTTCCCGGAAAATCTTTCTGTCGTGATCCATAGCTATGACGTCACCAATACGCAGGGTTGTCGGCAAAGGGAGGGGCAATGCCACGCCCTTTGCCGATGGATTCAGTTCAATTTGTGTTCGGCCAGCCAGTCGCCCGCCACGACATCGAAACTGTCGTGATTGGCCAGACGACCGTTCATAACGACGAGATCTTTCGTCGTCAGGGCGGCAGAAACAGCATCGAGAGTGCTTGTCACAACGTCGCTAACTTTCGGTGTGGCAATCACTGGTACGATGTTCTGGGCGGGAAAGAGGTTCTTGACGTCTTCAAGCACGATGAGATCGTTTGCAGCGATGGCCGGATCGGTCGAGAACAGGTTTGCAGCATGGACCTGACCGTTGATGAGTGCCGAAAGGGTCAGCGGGCCACCGACGTCAAGCGATTTGAACGACTGGAACTCGAGGCCATAAAGTTCCTTCAGACCGATAATGCCTTCCTTGCGCGTTTTCCATTCCGGTGGACCGCCAAGCACGAGCTGCGAGGCTACGGGTGCGAGATCGGCAATCGTCTTCAGCTTGTATTTGTCAGCGGTCGCGCGCGTCACAGCCACGCTATCGGAATCCTGTGCTGCGGAGGGTGTCAACATAGAGACGCCTTTCGGCAGAGCCGCCTTGAGCGCTGCGGCCACATCGCTTGGCGAATGGGCCGTCGCGTTCTTGTCGAGATAGCTCAGCGTCGCACCAGCATACTCCGGCAACAGATCGATTGATCCGTCGAGCAACGCAGGGATATAGACTTCGCGGCTACCGATGCTCAACTTCGTTTCGACCGCAACACCTTTGGCGGCAAGGGCCTTGGCGTAGATCGTCGCCAGAAGCTGGCTTTCGGGGAAGTCGGCGGAACCGACGATGATAGTGGTCGTATCGGTTCGCGGAGTGGCTGGCGCGGCCAGCGGATTGCTTTGCGCCAATGCCGAAGCAGCGGAAAGTGCCATGAGCGCAAATGCGCTGGCGGCAGTGATGATCCTGAATGCCATGCGAGCTTCTCCTTTATGTTGAAACAGTCGTGGAATAGAAAACCGCGTTATTTTAGAACCTCTAACGCTTCGCTCGACGCGTCAGCCCTGGTGATACGGTGACCCTCGATATGACGCCGATGATCAGATCCACGGTCAGGGCCAACGCACCGACGAGAACTGCACCTGCGGCCATCTGATAATAATCGTTCTGCGCCCGCCCATCGATGATCAGGCGACCGAGACCACCAAGAGAAACATAAGCGGCGATGGTTGCGGTCGAGATGATCTGAAGCGTGGCGCTGCGCAGACCGGAAAAGATCAATGGCAGAGCGCAGGGCAGTTCCACATCGAACAGAATATCGAGCGGACGTTTCCCCATGCCTCTTGCAGCGTCCACCGCAGCGGGATCCACCGCCGCGATACCGGCGTAACTGCCAGTCATGATCGGCGGCACGGCCAGAAGCACGAGCACGATAAGGCTGGGTACGATAAAAGCCATATCGGATGCGAAAACGGGGCCAAAAACAATCACAAGAAGTGCGATCAGGCCGAGGCTTGGAAGGGAGCGCAGCGCATTTGCAAGACCCGCGATGAAGACGACACCGCGTCCCGTGTGTCCCACATAAAGCCCAACCGGCAAGCCAATCAGACAGGCGAGGAAAAGGGCCGCAAAGCTATAAGCCAGATGCTGACCGACGAGAACGATGACACCATCACTCCCTGTCCAGTGAGCTGGATCGCTAAACCATTCTATCATCGCGCCGCACTCCCAGGCTGCCACGGCGTCAGGCGGCGTGAAATGAGCAGAACAAGCCCGTCCAGCAAGGCTGCGAGAAGCACGCAGAGTACGATGCCTGCTATAATCGGCGTCAGGAACCGCAGCTGAAGCCCCTGCGTGAAGAGCAGACCAAGTTGCGGCGTTCCAACCAGTGCCGCTACGGAAACGATGCTGACATTGGAAACCACGGCCACACGCAATCCGGCGGCAATCACAGGGACCGCGAGCGGTAGCTCCACCACCACCAGACGCGCAACCTGTCTGTAGCCCATGGAATTGGCCGCCTGGAGGACGTCTGGCGAAACCGATTCCAAACCATCGTTCACTGTTCGCACCAGAAGCGCCAACGCGTAGATCGTCAGCGCGACGACGACGTTTAGCGGATCGAGTATACGGGTGCCGAGCACCAGCGGCAGCAGGACGAACAGCGCAAGCGACGGAATTGTGTAAAGAAGTCCGGCAACCCCCAGCAGGGTCGACCGGAATAAACCGGCCCGCTGCGCAATCCAACCGAGCGGCAGGGCAAGAAGCAGGCCGATCACCACCGGGATGACCGAAAGGCCTAGATGCCAGATGAAAAGCTCGAAAATCCGCCCGGATTCCCGGTAGAGCCAATCAAACCTCATGGCTGACCTCCGAAGCGACCGACCCGCGCGGCTTCGATGGCTTTGGCGACATCAGAGAGTGTGACGGTGCCGACAAGCTGGCCCGTTGACCCTACGATGACCCCGCGGCCGGAGGGCGAACTCAACGCTGCATCGAGCACATGGCGCAAACTGCTGCCTTCCGGCGCCAGCGTGCCACTGAGATTGAGATCTCCCTCACGCAGTGGCTGCCTGAGACCTTGCGCATCGGCCCATCCAATGGGACGATGTTCGGCGTCAGTCACCAGAACCCAGCGATCCGTTGCAACGCCACGAAGGCTGTCCGGTGTTGCGCCGAGCAAGGCTGTCGGCTCCGCACCGAGAGGGACTGCTCCGTCAAATTCTGCAAAACTCAGGAAGCGATACCCTCTGTCCCGGCCGATAAAGTCCGCCACGAAGGCATCTGCCGGGCGCGCCAGCAATTCCTCTGGAGTGGCGATCTGCGCAAGCGTTCCGCCGGCACGCAAAACAGCAACCTGATCGCCAAGCTTCAACGCCTCGTCTATATCATGGGTCACCATGATGATGGTCTTGCCAATCTCACGCTGCAAGCGAAGAAATTCGTCCTGCAACTGTGTGCGAACGACGGGATCGACAGCACTGAAGGGTTCGTCCATCAGCATGAATTTGGGATCGGAAGCGAGTGCACGCGCAACACCGACGCGTTGCTGCTGGCCACCCGAAAGCTGCCACGGATAGCGATCGGCAAAGGCGGCGGTTAGCCCTACACGCTCAAGCAACTCATGCGCCGTGCGCAGTGCTTTTTCCTTCGGCGATCCGTTTAGCCGCGCAGTGGTCGCAATGTTCTGAACAACGGTGCGATGGGGGAAAAGCCCGGCATGCTGGATGACATAACCGATACGACGACGCAGCAGTGCCACGTCCATGCCATCTGTCGGTTCGCCGTCAAGAAGGATCGAACCGGACGATTGTACGATCAACCTGTTGATCATCCGCAAGGATGTGGTTTTGCCGCAACCCGAAGGGCCGACGAACACGGTCAGCTTGCCGTTTGGCGCCGTCAGGGACAAACCGTTTACGGCAGTAGCCGCGCCCGCATATTGCTTGGTGACGTTGTCGAAGACGATCATGCAAATCTCTCCTGCGCTCTGTCTGCGCCTTCAGGCTCGGCAACTGTGATGACTGCCTAGGTTGTCTATACAAGCACGCAAATAGCGTATCCGCAAGATAGATCGATGAAAATATCCGCAACCCTGCAAATGACTAAACTTTAAGCATTTTGACCGCTATAGAGGCGCTGTATGCACATAGAGCAAGCGATCTCGGCGGCCGCAACTCTCTACGCCTTCAAACTGCGCTGCTTTGCCGATCAAGATCAGGCCCGCTCAACGAGACAAATTTGTTCATAAGCAACTCGTTGCTTCAATTTTTGTGCGCGGGAGCAGAATGGAAATACGAATTAATTCGTGCTGAAATTCAACAGATCGCGTGCTGATCGTGACTGAGACCGCAAAACAGGCGTTTTTGAAAACCACTCATCCACGGCGACTTGGCTCGAGAAGGCCATAAAGCCTTGTGGCCACCGCCATCGAACAATAGTATTACCGCGTCGTATTCAATTAACGAGGATAACATGGCAACAGGTACCGTCAAATTTTTCGCACAGGACAAAGGCTTCGGCTTCATCACTCCGGACAACGGCGGCCCGGACGTCTTCGTCCACATCTCCGCCGTAGGGTTTGGTGGTTCTCTTCAGGATGGCCAGAAGGTCAGCTACGATGTGGGACAGGACCGCAAGACTGGAAAGTCCAAGGCCGAGAACGTCAGCCTCATCTGATCAGCGTCTCTTGGCTCCGCGATTACTCGCGGGGCCAAATCGGTCCTGACTCCCGCTGACCTTAGGCTGTTTCCATCCCGTCGCTCCCGATCCGTGCCAAGCCGGATGCAAAAACTTCGGCGTCGATGGGACGGCTGAAAAGGTAGCCTTGGCCGACCGGACAGCCCATTTCGCGAAGCATTTTGCGCTGGGCCTCGGTCTCCACGCCTTCTGCAACCACAGTTAACCCAAGGGCGCGTCCAAGATCGATAACGGCCTGGACAATCACCCTTCTGGACGGCCTCGTTGCGAGTTCGCTGATAAAGGTGCGGTCTATCTTGATCTCGGTAACCGGAAAGGTTTCGAGCGATCGCAGGTTTGAATAGCCCGTGCCGAAGTCATCGACGGAAAGGCCGACGCCGCTCTGTCGCAGCCGCTGAAATGCGTCCATCACGCCGGGTGTATCGCTGAGAAACATGCTTTCGGTGATCTCAAGCGTCAACCATGCCGGGTCGGCCTTGGTCAGGCACAGGACCCGATCCAGCATTTCGGCCATGTCATGCTGCAGGAACTCCCCGGCGGATACATTCACCGCAAAGCGCAAAGCCTTGCCGCGATGCGCGTTAATGCGCCGTGCATAAGCTGCGACGGTCGTCAGACTTCGTTCGGTCAGATCAAGCAGCAGACCTGATCGCTCGGCAGTCTCGACGAAACTTCCGGGGAGCTGGCTGCCAAACAGAGGATGATTCCAGCGTATCAGAGCTTCCGCACCCACCCACTCGCCGGTTGCAAGGTCTACCTGGGGTTGGAAGTGATACACAAATTCGTCATTCGCGACCGCGACCTTCAATTCGCGAGTCATTCGCACGCGTCGGCTTGCCTGTTCGTGATCCGAGTCTCGAAACCGTCGCGGACCACCCAGAGGGGCGGACTTGGCGGCCCACAGGGCGATGCCGGCATTGCGGATCAGCGAAATGGGTCTCGCCCGAGGCTGGCCCACCGCATAGCCGATGGCGAAACGCAGTGAGACACTTGCACCTGGCACGACGAAGTCAGCGGCAAGCGAAGCGAATACCGCTGCCACGATAGTATCCGCACTTGATCCATCCGTGAGCTCAAAAGCCAAAGCGAACTCATTGGCGCCCATGCGTCCCACCTGGGCAGCGCCCACGTCCCGCAGCCGCCGCCCTGTTTCATAAAGCAGGGCATCCCCGACTTCGAAACCGTATCCCGTGTTGAAATCGTGAAAACCGATCACATCCAGCTTCACGACCAAGGGCGTCGCTTTGGCATTGGTTGCGAAACGCTCCTCGGTAGCCAGGATAAATGCTTGACGGTTCAGGCAACCCGTGGTCGCGTCGAGGTTCGCGACACGATCCAGCGCGGTGTGCGCCTGGCGAATCGCCGAGACGTCGCGCAGTATGCCGACGTAGAATAGTTCTTCGCCCACCCAGGCAGGCCGGAGACTGAGACTGTTCCAGAACGCCGACCCGTCCTTTCGATAGTTACGCAGCGTTGAGTCCAGAGGCTCCGCCGCATCGATCGCAGCGCGAATGTGGACGACCTCTTGTTGGTCGCGCTCGTTGCCCTGCAAATAGCGGCAATCTTTCCCGACGACCTCGTTCCGAGCGTAGCCAGTCAGATGCTCGAAGGCCTGATTGACATAGAGCAAAGGCGAATTGGCGCCCAAACGCTGTGCGATCGCGATCCCATCGGTTAGTTCTTCGACCAGCGTCGCAAGAATTGGCCTGATAGCGTCGGAGCTGAGAAGCGCATTGTCCGAAATGACCGGCGCGGGCTGCATGAGGTGCGACTGCATGCGTTTTTCGAATTCTTCCATGACAAGAACCATGGACGGCGAACACGGGCGGGGCAACCCGCAGCCGAGGCGGTTCCAAGACAAGCGTCAGCCGTTTTCGGACAAACTGATTCTCGCGCCATCGCCGGACGTCCGAAAGCGATCACGGTAGTCGGACGGCGTCACTCCAGCGTGCGAAACAAAGGCACGGCGCATCGCGCGTGTCGATCCAAAACCACTTCTCGCTGCCACCAAAGCGATTGGCAGGCGGCTCCCCTCCAAAAGGAAGCGCGCAACGTCGATACGGGTCCGGTCGACATAGTCTGATGGCGATATACCGACCTCCTGCGAAAAAACACGCGTAAAGTTCCGCACACTCATGGCCGCGATCTTCGCCAAGGCGCTGACAGAGAGGTCAGCCGCCGGATGGTTCAGAACATATTGCTGGACGTTGTGTAGACGGCTGCGGTCGATAGCCTGTGCCGCCAGATGCACGCTGAACTGCGACTGATCGCCTGGTCGCTTCAGAAACACGACGAGTCGGCGAGCAACGTAGAGCGCAATCTCCCGGCCCAAGTCCTCCTCGACGAGGGAAAGGCCGAGATCTATAGCCGCGCTGGAACCGGCCGACGTGATCATCGCGCCATCACGGACAAAAACCCGGTCGCTTTCCACCCGCGTCTCGGGGAAGCGCTCGGCCAACAGTGACGCGAACTGCCAGTGCGTCGTAACACGCCGGTCTTTCAGTAGACCTGCCTCGCCAAGCACGAATGCCCCTGTGCAGACGGAGCCATAGCGCCGCGCCTGAGCCGCGATTTTAACAATCCAGTCGACAACACGCCCGCCCGGACTTTGCGGAACTCCGACGCTGCCGGCTACAAGCAATGTATCGGGGCTACCAAGGTACGCATCGAAAGCGCAGTCGGTCAGGATTTTTAGCCCCGATGCACAGCGGATCGTCCCCTCGTGCCCTGCCAAGACAGCAACTTCGTAGAATAACTTTTCAACACGGGCATTTGCTTCGGCAAACACGTCCATTAGCCCTGCAAGCTCCAGAGAATGCACGTCCTTTGGAACGAAGATCACGATCCGCATGAGAGTATCTTTCCCTGCACAAAGGACTCAAAGCTCTCGACGAGGATCTACGCGCCGACGCCGGTCTATGTGGCGACGGTTGCACAATGCTGAAGGTCCGTTAAAGTCAAAGGTATTAGCTCGAAGCGACGGAAGAACTCTGCACGCGCTGACTTTGTTCGAACTGCCGACCACTAATGGATGCTTTTATGATTGCTACCGCAATCCCAGCCGCCAGCCATTGGTGAACGAGATATTATCTCATTTTGTTGCCGATCTGAGCCCATCTGTTCGACATTATGAGGTCCGAATAGTCTGGGCTATGAACGCTTTTCGGCGAGGATAGACAGCATGTGTATCTGCGGCGGCTTGGCGAACAGGTCCCCTGCCTCTGCCTTCGCCATCAAGGCTGCAGCGACTTGGCCATTTAAGTGCGCATCCCTACCGTCCTCATCGTCGAACGTATCGAAGATTGCAAACGAAGTTGGGCCTCCCTGTATCGCATACCAGGAAATCGTGCCGGGCTCTGCATTGACCAGCGGTAAGGCTGATCGCAGAAACTCGGCGACCTCCTGTTCTTTGCCGGGCATTGCCTCGAGCGGAACGTAAAGCGCGAATTTGGTCATGACCACCTCCATGGGCACATCATTGTGCCGCAACTGAAGGAACGCGTTAAGCACGACAAATGTTCGGTGATGGACAATAAAAAGGGGTGTCGATGTAAAAATGCGATCCACGCCTCTGCACACATGAGGTTTCGATGATCAGTCGATTTCTGGATGGCCACCTAAAGCAACGAGCTGCTCTGTGTTGTCTATGTCCACCTTGGCGCTTTCGCCAATCTCTATGTCGATGACGTCGAGACCAGATTGGGTGATTATCTTGCGCGCGCCGCTGTCGCCTATAAGCGCCATGAGCTGCGGGAATGCGGCGCGAGGAAAGACAACCGGGTTTCCCGGATTTCCTTCGCACACCGCGCGAATAATCGCCTTTCCGTTTCTCTCCGCAAAAGCGCCGATGAGTGCGTCAATATCCGCAGGTTCAAGCAACGGCATATCCGCAAGCATGATCATAATCCCGTCGGGAGCTTGCAACGCGGCGCGCTGGACGCCGAGCACGATCGAGCTTGCCATTCCGTCACTGAAGTTGGAATTTCTCGCGATGATCACGTCGAGCCCTGCAATTTCGGCCTCGACGTCCGAGCTTCGGTATCCGGTCACAACAACCACAGAACGACTGCCGGCCCCAATAGCTGCCAATGCGGCCCGACGAACGAGGCTGGTTTCCCGAAAACGCGCAAGAAGCTTGTGCCCGGCACCCGCCATCCTGCTCGATCGTCCAGCGGCCAGGACAACCACGGCAACTGACACTCGTCTATCTCCTGCCGCTTCCACACCGAACCTCACGCATAAAGGGACAAGCGGCTCGCCGCGATGTCGGCAAGGATGGACAGGGCAAGGGAGTTCGCATCGCGGGTTGGCCCGAAAAGTCCGATCGGTGCCCTTATCCGATCAGTATCTGCCCGGGAGAAACCGGAGCTGACAAGGAAATCGACCCGTCTACGGTGTGTACGGGTGCTCCCCAAGGCGCCGATGTAGAATGCGGGTGACCGTAACGCGGCTTGCAGAACGGCCTGCTCCGCATCAAGGTCGTGATGGAGAAGAACAACAGCGGTGTACTGATCGATATCGGGCACAACTTTTTCGTTCGCTGTGCAGGCCACCACCTCGTAGCCGGAGGATTGGGCTATATCAGCGACCCTCTCGGCCTCTATACTTTGACCGGAAATCACGACACGCGTGCGCGGCCGATAGACCGTGAAAAAGCGGTCGTCGGCGTAACCGGCCCGCGATGGCGGCTCGACGATCTCGAGCTGTTGGGTCTGCCTCGTGTAGCACAGGCCCGTGGTCCGGCGCTGATAAAGCTGCTCAAGAACGCCGCTCAACATCTCGGTATTTTGCAGCACGTGGATCGACACGGTAATTCCACCACCGCACGGCAGGGCAATGTCGAAAAAGGGGGAGCCTAATCCGAACTTCACCTCCCTATCTCTGTTCTCGCCCATTGCGTCGAGCGCCTCGGAAGCGACCGCTGCCTCGATGCAGCCCCCCGACACATAGCCACAAAAACGACCATCGGCCGCAATGGCGACATGGGAGCCAAGCGCACGAGCCGCTCCCCCGCGAATTTCGACAAGGGTGGCAAGTGCCACCCTGCCCTTTGCAAGCTCCCTTATCGCAAAGCCAAATATTTCTTCCGTATCATCGGTGAGCAACGACCTGACCGGCGTCGGCTTTGTCGCAGCATGGATATCCTCCTGAGGACAGATATCCGTGAGGGCGGCGATGTCGTCATGCAACATCCGGCAGCCCGCCTATAATCTTGTCGAGCGTCACAGGATAGTGACGCACCCTCACCCCGGTGGCATTATAGATTGCGTTGGCGACGGCTGCAGAAACCCCGCAGAGACCAAGCTCGCCAACGCCCTTGGCCTTCATCGGCGACGACATGGGGTCTGCTTCGTCCATGAAAATCACTTCCTGATGAGGAATGTCGGCATGCACCGGAACTTCGTAGCCAGCCAGATCGTGGTTGACGAAGAAGCCTTGCTTCGTATCGACCGCCAACTCCTCGGACAGGGCTCCACCCACACCCATTGTCATGGCACCAATCACCTGGCTGCGCGCTGTTATCGGGTTCAGGATCCGTCCGGCCGCACAGACGGCCAGCATGCGTCGAATGCGCGTTTCACCCGTGGCCACGTCAACGCCGACTTCCACGAAGTGGGCACCGAACGTTGACTGTTGATGGGCTTCGGAAAGATCGCCCCATTCCATTCCATCCTCGCCAACAAGGCCGTTTGGCGCAGCCGCCTCCGTAAGCGCTACCGAACGGTTTCCTGATCGAACCTGTCCGTTCTCGAACACGACGTCATCAGTGTTAAAGCCGAGTTTCTGCGCCACCGCCTCACGAAGCTTCACGCAGGCTGCGTAGACGCCGGAGGTAGAACAGTTCGCGCCGAACTGCCCGCCCGACCCCGCCGAAACCGGAAAGCGGGAATCGCCCAGCTGGACGGCTACTCGATCGACCGGCAGGCCCAGCATCTCAGCTGCTGTTTGTGCGATGATGGTATAGCTGCCGGTCCCGATATCGGTCATATCGGTTTCAACCGTTGCAATGCCGTCAGCGCCGAGCCGAACCCTTGCTGCGGATGGGAGGAGAAGATTGTTGCGCAAAGCGGCTGCAACACCCGATCCGATAAGCCAGTTTCCTTCGCGTCGGGAACCCGGCTTGCCGCGCTGGTTCCAGCCAAACCGTTCCGCGCCGAGCTTGAGACAGCCGACCAGGTTCCTTTGGGTAAAAGCGCGCTCGGGCTTCTCAGGGTCGACCTGAGTGTCGTTGAGTATCCGAAACTCGACCGGATCGACGCCCACCTTTTCGGCTATCTCGTCTATGGCGATCTCGAGGGCCATCAACCCCGGCGCTTCGCCGGGCGCCCGCATCGCATTGCCTTCTGGCAAGTGAAGCGTGGCCAGTCTCATGGCAGTCATCCGGTTCTCACCCGCGTAGAGCAGTCGTGTCTGATTGACAGCCGTTTCCAGCTGGCCTCCAGGCTGGTCACCCGACCAGCTTTCGTGAGCAATCGCGGTGATTTTGCCGTCCTGTGTCGCTCCAATGCGAATACGCTGGATCGTCGCCGGCCGATGCGTCGTGTTGTTGGCTATGAACGGACGGGGAAGCGCGACCTTGACCGGACGTCCAGTAGCCTTTGCTGCAAAGGCAGCAAGCACCGCGTCGGCTCGCAAGAAAAGCTTCCCCCCGAACCCCCCGCCTATAAATGGCGACATCAAATGGATATTGTCCTTGTCGATACCAAGTGTAGTCGCCAGATCGGATCGCCACCAATCAATCATCTGGCTGGACGTCCAAACGGTCAGTTTATCGCCATGCCACGCAGCGATGGACGCATGGGGCTCCATCATGGAATGTGACTGATCTGGAGTGGTATAACTTTCGTCGAGAGTGACCGGTGCGCTCTTGAAGGCTCCCTCGAAGTCACCGACTGCCGTGTCTGGCTGCTGCTTCTCGTCGGGCTTGACCGCACTGTCCTTGGCCTTCTTGAGATCGAAGCTCCCGGGCGCAGTTTCATATTCTACTGTCACAAGCGAAGCTGCGGCGCGCGCCTGCTCGAAGGTTTCCGCGACGACCACTGCCACCGCCTGGTGATAGTGCTGGACTTCATCGCCACCAAAAAGATTGGCTGTGTTGAATTTACCCTTCTCGCGATTGCCCACGTCCAAGGTGGTGACAACAGTCAAAACGCCGGGGGACAGCTTTGCGGCGTCGGTCGATATCGACAGGATACGGCCCTTCGCAATCGCGGCACCGACCGGATACCCGTAGGCGTAAGGAATATTCGGATCATGCCATTCGTAGGCATACATTGCTCGGCCCGTCGTTTTCTCTTGGCCGTCAATGCGGGGGATAGGCTGACCGACGACTTTCATCTGGTCGATGGGATTGTTGATTGCAGGTGTGTCGAATTTCATGGTCGTTATCCCCTTGCCTCTGCGATCACCGCACCGATCGTTCGTTCCACGAGGGTTATCTTGAAGCGATTTTGCTCCGTCGGGCGAGCGTCGCCGAGAAGTGCCGCACTTGCGGCTTTTGCACCGCTCTTTAGCTCCTGGTCACCTGAGCCTGTTCGCCAGGGCTTGTGAGCGACGCCACCTACAGCCACGCGGCCGGTGCCATCCGGCTGGATCACCGCAGCGACGGATACGAGCGCAAACGCGTAGGAGGCCCGATCGCGCACCTTGCGATAGATATGCTTGCCCCCAATTGGCTTCGGCAGCGTGACCGCAGTTATGAACTCGCCCGGCTCCAGGACCGTCTCGATGTGTGGGGTATCGCCGGGAAGCCTGTGAAAGTCTGCGATCGGGATTGCGCGGCTACGGCCGTCGCCATTGACCGTTTCGACGGTTGCGTCGAGCGCCCTCATCGCAACAGCCATGTCACTGGGATGGGTGGCGATACAGGACTCGCTGCTTCCGACGACTGCATGCTGTCGCGAAAAACCGCCAAGGGCCGAACATCCGCTTCCCGGCTGCCGCTTGTTGCACGGTTGGTTGGTGTCATAGAAATACGGACAGCGCGTGCGCTGGAGGAGATTGCCCGCGGTGGTGGCCTTGTTTCGCAGTTGACCAGACGCCCCGGCGACCAGGGCGCGGGTAAGCAAACCATAGTCGCGACGGACAGTCTCGTCGCTTGCCAGATCGGTATTGCGGACCAGAGCCCCTATGCGCAGACCGCCATCAGAGGTGGTTTCGATCTTGTCGAGACCAACTCCGTTGATGTCGATGAGATGCGCCGGGTGCTCGATCTCCAGCTTCATCAAGTCCAGGATATTTGTCCCGCCGGCGATGAATTTGGCTTCCGGATTGGCTGCTGCCGCTTTCGCTGCCGCCTGAGCCGTTGTGGCTCGCTCGTATGTGAAGGCTCTCATGCTTCGATCCCCCCGACTTCGGTAATTGCATCGAGAATGTTCGAGTAGGCGCCGCATCGACAGATGTTTCCGCTCATTCGTTCCCGAACTTCTGCCGCGGTGACTTCCACCTTTGCGGAAATGTCTGCAGTGGCGTGGCTTGGGATGTTCGACTTGATTTCCTCCAAGACCGCCACGGAGGAACAGATTTGTCCGGGAGTACAGTAACCACACTGAAAACCGTCGTGTTTGATGAATGCGGCTTGCATGGGATGCAGGTTTCCAGGCTGTCCGAGGCCCTCGATGGTGGTGACCTCGTCACCGTCGTGCATCACAGCCAACGTCAGGCACGAATTGATCCGGCGTCCATCCACCATCACGGTACAAGCGCCGCACTGTCCGTGATCGCAGCCTTTCTTTGTGCCGGTTAGATGAAGGTGCTCGCGCAAGGCGTCGAGCAAGCTCGTGCGATTGTCGAGTTCGAGATCATGCATCTCGCCGTTCACTTTGAAGGAAACACTTGTCTTGAAATTCATTTCTTCCCCCGAGGACTGTGCTGCGGCTCCTTTTGCCGCAACTCCCGTGACAGCAATTGCCGCCGCCGAGGAAACAAGTAAGTCCCGCCGCGAAAGTTCCAAATGTGAGTGATCTCTCATCTCCAGCTCCATTCGTTGTTGATGGCCTGGCGCACTCGGAGAAACGCCATATCTCAACATAGGGAAGCAAAAGAAGATGATTAGATGCGCCTTTTCGCTAACACTTATTAGCGAGGCTCATAAATCGGCATACGCGATCCATGGGGCAGCCACCGTCAGCCGCCCACTGTCACCCAGGCCGTCTTTCGAGAGATGGAGTAGACCACGCGCTCATAAAACTAACGCATCTGGCAGAGTTGCGACAATTGCGACCCCGTCCAGCGCCTCGCGAGTTCGCTGGCATCCACCGTGCCGGGCAGCAGGCTTCCCAGCTCACCGCCGATCTGAATTTGAGCATCGGTGATTTTGCATGCTCTTTCGTTGACTGAAACGATCACCGCAATCTCCGACTGCATCGGTGGCATCTCGAAAAGCGCGTCGGGAGGGCTTTCGCAAGTAACTATGGCCGTAGCTCTGAGAGTGGAGTTTTTATCCACGCCACGGCAAAGTTCTGCGGATTGCACGCGGAAACTGCGAGTTTGGTTGGGCCCGGCTGGGAGCTGCTCACAAACCTGTGCTGAGGAAACTGCCCCTGCAATGAGCGGCCATTCAGGCCGCCCAACCAGAGAAAAGCAATTTGCGAAAACGGGGGCGGTTGAGGCGACGAGCGACGCCATACATACAAACAGCGCTGGGATAGGATGTTTCACGGTGCCACGCTCCTCCACGTCTTTCAGACAGTTGTAAAGCTGGATTGCGGCTTTTTCGCTTCGAATGCAGCAGGAGCCGGTTAATCGATCCGTATATGCGCCGTTTGGTCAGGCTTTTCTGGCGGGGAGGATGGGCGAGAAAACCAAATCGATTGGCGCGATAGCGCTCGTGTTTTGAGATGCCGCTTGCATGATGGCCGACATCCATCTGGTACCTTATCACGACAACGGATGAATGAGAAAAGTTTAGTCGGCTCCAAGTTTCCTGCGTCAAATGGCATAAAAAAAGGGCGGCCAGAGCCGCCCTTTTTATGGAATATTTACGCCGCCCCTGGCCGATTGATCGTCAGGAAGTGACGAACGACGGGTTTGTCCGGACCAACATGGTAGGTCAGAACCTTTCCCTGCACGTCTGCATCGGCGTTGGAAACCCGCTTGTGCTGGCGGAGGTGCTCAGCCCAGGATTCCACCATGAACCACTCGACGATCTTTTCCGGATCGGCGGAATCTTCCGTCACACCCCACCCATAGGCACCATCGCGGCGGCGTTCTTGAGACAGGTGGTCGAGAGCACGCAGGAAGGCTGAACGATGCTGTTTCTCGACCTTGTACTCGATGAGGATCAGGACAGGACCACGGTCATGAGCAACAGGCTCGGCGACCAGCGGTTCCGGCCAGTGGTTGGACGGCACCATGTCGGCGTCACCAGCCGGGAGCTTTACGCGGTGCATGATGAACCCTGCAACGAGCAAGCCAGCTGCACCGATAAGCAATGTCGTCTGAATTCCAACGGCTTCGCCCACAGCACCCCAGCCGAGGCTGCCCGCCGTCATGGCTCCGTTGAATACGGTCAGATAGACAGCGAGGCCACGCCCACGCACCCAATTGGGCAGAACAGCCTGGGCTGCGCCGTTCAGGGTCGCAAGGGCGGTGATCCAAGCACCACCGAGGAACAGAAGAGCGATAATGGCGACGATCTTCGGCGGGGCGAGCGAAAGGACACCCATGACAACTGCGGTGATCACCGCTGCGCCAAGAAGCAGACCATCCGAGCTCAGGCGTTCGCGTAGCCTCGGCATGACCAATGCTCCACCGATCGCACCGGCGCCGACCGCACCAAGCAGAATACCGTAGAAGCTGGCATCACCACCCAGCAGTTGACGGGCAACCAGCGGAAGAAGTGCCCAGACGGCACTGGCGAATGCGAAGAAGATGGCGGCACGAAGAAGGACGACATGCAGGGGGCGGCTTGAGCGAGTGTAACGTAGGCCAGCCCTGAACGCGCCGAAGAAGTTCTCTTGTAGAGCGTCGTTGGCGTTTTTGGCACGTGGCCACCACACCAGAGCCGCGATAACGAAGATGTAGCTTGCAACGTCTGCGCCATAGGTGATCCCCGCCCCGAACGCTGCCAGAAGCAAACCGCCAGCAGCTGGGCCGATGGAACGAGCGATATTGATGCCGAGGGAGTTGAGAGCGACAGCGCTCTTCACGTCCTCGCGTTTCACCAGTTCAGGAACAATCGCCTGCCAGGTCGGGCCCATCAATGCGGCACCAACGCCGCCGAGGAAGGTCAGGCCGATCAGTGCGCTCACGGAAAGCATGCCTGTCTGCGAGAGGACCATCAGCGAGATACTTACGGAGGCCAGCAGGAGCTGGACCGCAATCAGGAACTTGCGGCGATCCAGAATGTCGGTGAGAACGCCTGCCGGAATGGCAAGCAGGAAGATCGGCAATGTTCCGGCCGCCTGAACCATGGCGACTGCAGCAGGCGATGCCGAGAGGTCCGTCATCAGCCATGAGCTTGCGACATCGCGCATGAAGCTTCCGGTATTGCCGAGAACCGTTGCAATCCACAGGACCGCGAAGACGGGCTGTGCGAGAGGAGCAAAAGTGCCCCCGGATGTTTTCGCGGCGCTCATTTACCCGCTCCCTTTGCAAGGTCGGCCGCTGCAACGAAGATGAATGCACCGGCCAGACCGACGTGTTCGAAGAAGGCGTTCGTTGCCATCATGCGGTCCATGCCGGGCGCCATTTCCCAGAAGCGAAGAGCAATGAACGTTGCGAGAAGCGTAAAGCCTGCAAGTGCGAGCGCGCCTGCCCAGCGCAGGAAGCCCGAGACCACCATCGCGGAGGCCGTAAGCTCGAACACGATGACGACGACGGCAAAGAGAGCAGCAGGGCGCAGACCGAAATGATTCATCTCAGCAAGCGCGCCATTGAAATCGAAAATCTTGGTGAGTGGACCCTGTATGTAGGCAGCGCAGAGAGCAAGCAGCGATACAGTTCTCGTAATGGGAGAGCCGACGACGCGTGCAAGTCCGCTCAAGGCCGAATTCGATATAGGGGATTGGTAGGTCATATCCTGCTCCTTTTTGGTCGCTGACGTGATCGAGCGGCCGCGTTTGATGGAGCGATATTGGCCGGTGATCGCTCTGCCAACAATTGCAGCAATAGTTTCGATTTAATTGCCAATATTGCAATTATAGGGTCGGATCGCTTGGGCGAACAGAAGTCGCCCAAGCGAGGGCACGATCAGACTGCCCAGCAAGAGCAGCCAAGAGCGCCGAAGAAACCCTTGAGGTCGGCGATCGGAAGTTTCGAGGTCCAGGCTCCCGCATGGTCGTGACCATGCACGCCGCAATCGCTGGCGCAGCCACAGGTCGAGATAGCCGTGCGCCTTAGAGACCGCGCGCCAGCACCTTCCGGCTCGCCCCATGCCGCATATCCGCCGAACTTGCGGACTGGAGACCAGTCGGGCATTGCAGGCGGCACGTCGTTCTCGTCGAGCGTTTTGAAGTCACCCGCTCCATAGACGATTTTGCCGCCAACCATGGTCAGCTCCGATACCAGGAACGAGATCTCGTCTTCGGCGCAGGAGAAGAAGTCCTTGTCGGGAACGACAAGGTCGGCGAACTGGCCTTTCTCGATACGGCCTTTCTTTCCTTCTTCATTCGAAAACCATGTGACTTTTTCAGTCCACATCCGCAGAGCCGTCTCGCGATCAAGGCAGTTGGCGCGCGGATAGAGTTGCATGCCACCAACCGTCTTGCCGGTCACCATCCAGGACAGCGAGACCCAGGGATTGTAGGAGGCGACGCGGGTCGCATCCGTGCCGGCAGAAACGTTGACGCCCTTGTCGAGCATCTTTCGGATCGGTGGGGTCGCTTCGGCAACGCCTTGGCCATATCGCTCGACAAAATATTCGCCCTGATAGGCCATGCGATGCTGGGTTGCGATGCCGCCACCAAGGGCCGCAATGCGGTCGATGGACCGGTCCGAGATGGTTTCGGCATGGTCGAAGAACCAGTTCAAACCTTCAAGCGGAATGTCCTTGTTGACCTTCTCGAAGACATCAAGCGAACGGGAGATTGTCTCGTCATACGTGGCGTGCATGCGCCATGGCCAACGGTTCTCGGCCAGAACGCGCACCACTTCTTCGAGTTCGCCTTCCATTTCCGGCGCCATTTCCGGACGTGGCTGGCGAAAGTCCTCGAAGTCCGCCGCGGAGAAGACCAGCATTTCGCCGGCACCGTTGTGACGGAAATAGTCGTTGCCCTGCTTGTATTTGACCGAAGACGTCCAGTTGAGAAAGTCTTGCTTTTCTTCCTTGGGCTTCTGGGTAAAGAGATTATAGGCCAGACGCACCGTCATCTGGTTCTCGTCAGAGAGTTTTTGAATGACCTCGTAGTCATCAGGGTAGTTCTGGAAGCCACCGCCTGCATCAATCACACCCGTTACGCCAAGACGATTGAGCTCACGCATGAAATGGCGGGTGGAGTTGACCTGATAGTCGAGAGGCAGTTTGGGTCCCTTGGCAAGGGTGGAATAGAGAATGCCGGCATTAGGCTTGGCCAGCAACAGACCAGTCGGATTGCCGTTGGCATCACGGGTGATTTCGCCACCGGGTGGATTGGGCGTATCGCGGGTGTAACCGACGGCGCGCAGTGCAGCACCGTTCAAGAGCGCGCGGTCATAGAGGTGCAGCAGAAATACTGGGGTATCTGGCGCGACCGCGTTGATCTCCTCGATCGTCGGCAGACGCTTCTCCGCAAACTGGTGTTCGGTGAACCCGCCGACAACACGCACCCATTGCGGGGCTGGCGTTATCGCCACCTGGCGCTTGAGCATGTCCATTGCATCTGCCAGCGAGCGCACGCCGTCCCAGCGCAATTCCATATTGTAGTTTAACCCGCCACGCACAACGTGGGTGTGGTTATCGATGAGGCCGGGCAGAACGCGCTTGCCCTTGAGATCGACGATCCTGGTGTTGGAACCAGCAAGGGACATGACCTCGCTGTCTGAACCGACTTCAAGAAACAGTCCATCCTTGATGGCGACCGCGGTCGCGTTTGGATTGGTGCGGTCAAGGGTCGTGAAACGACCGTTATGGAGGATCAAGTCTGGGTGCATGGTATCTATTCCGGTCTGGTTGGGATCGGCGGCATTGGCCTTTGAGAAGAGGTTCGAAAACGCCAGGCTCGAGGCCGCTCCAAGGAAGGTTCGGCGCGTCGTCATCAGCTCCGCTCCTCCAAATTGGTTTGCGAACGATGGGCAATCTCCGGAGAATTTCCGCCCTTCGGCATGTGACCGAACATGTGCGGCTTCACCTGCTGGAGCCAGGAAACCGCTGCCGGCTCCTTGCTCCAGAGCGATTTGGCGAGCGGGATGATCTGCTCACCGACGAGAATGCCGAGCAGGCCGACAAGCGCGATAACCGGCGGAGCAGGCGAACGCACGTTGAGCAGGCTGTAGACGATGCCGACCAGCAGACCCGCGCCAAGAGACAGAAGATAGATTTTCATGAGAGTCATCCTCGTTAAAACGGACAACCGCTCCGATGCGTCACCGGAGCGGTTGATCTGGCTTACTTCGCGGGGTTCGGGCCGATGCGCTTGCCATGGCTGACGCGTTCGGCACCGCCGTGGACGTGAGTGACCGCGTAATCGATGCCCATGCCGTAAGCGCCGGAATGCTCCTTCACCAGTGTGGTGACCGCATCGTAGGTTTCCTTGCGAGCCCAGTCGCGCTGCCATTCGAGCAAGACCTGCTGCCAGGTGACGGGTATGACGCCAGCCTGCACCATGCGGTCCATTGCATATTTGTGCGCATCGGAAGAGGTGCCGCCGGAAGCGTCGGCGACCATGTAGATTTCGTACTCCGGAACGTCATGCAAAGCAGAGAGTGCAAAGGTCGTGTTGCAGACTTCGGTCCACAGACCGGAGACGACAATCTTCTTGCGGCCGTTTGCAGCATTCTTTGCCAGCGCATCGCGTACGTTCTGATCATCCCAGGAGTTCATCGAGGTGCGTTCAAGGATGTCATTCTGCGGATAGATGGCCAAAAGTTCGGGGAAGGTGTTGCCGGAGAAGCTCTCGGTCTCAACCGTGGTAATCGTGGTTGGCACGTTGAAAATCTTAGCAGCCTTGGCCAAGCCAACGACGTTGTTCTTCAGGGTCTGGCGGTCGATAGACTGAACGCCGAATGCCATCTGCGGCTGCTGATCGATGAAAATGAGCTGGCTGTTGGCGGGGGTAAGAACTTCAAGCTTGGACATGTCAATTCCTCTTCGGTTGTTTTGGACCGCGAATGCGGCCGGTGATGAAATGAGCAGGACCTTTCGGACGGATGCCGTGCCCTGGGACACAGCTTCCAAGACCGTCGGGAGGTTGAAACCGATGCTTTCTTTCGCTTGCTGCCTCGGCTGCTGAAAGAAAAGGTAGCGCGACTTGCGACCCCGTAGAATTGCAATATTAATTGGGAATGAATTGCTTTTATCGCAATAATAATCTCTCGATTCGGCTGAGCTGCGGACTTCGCACGGGGCAGCGATACGCGGCCACGCGTTCCGAAAACTTCTGAAGGAAATTTGATGCGCAGAGTCGGCCTTGAAGACCTCTGCAGCGTCCTTGGTTTCGCTGCTCGGTGGAAAGCGATTTGGCTGAATTTGCTCTGCGCGGCACTGCCAGTGAACAACGGTTGCGCGGTGTGTGAGCCGCGTAATCCTTGGCAGTCTGCCGTTGAGTATTGACGCGACAAGATGGCGGGTCACCGTTGGCATTGACGCCCCATATCGCGATCACGTCGCCTTATACTTGATCTGAACAACCGTTATTCCAAATTGCAGGTGGGTTCGTGCGACCAAGGAGCCAAGCCTGTCAAAGCATACTCCCATTCGGGATAGAGCCACGGGCTCACATCAGCCGTGGGATATCGTCAAAGGAGAACGTGGAGAAGCCCGCCGTTGTGGAGTAACTATCCATGGATATGGATAAAGCTATCAGGACGTGGCGATGCCCTCATCGTAGGCAGAAAACACGCCCGCAACCCAGTCTGCAAATACCCGATACTTCACGCTCGGAAACCGGCCCGCTGGCCTAACTATGTGAACAGGATAACGTGGTGGCGCCCAATCTTGCAGGATGGGGACCAGTGCGCCGCGAGCGATATGGGCGCGTGCCAAGAATTCAAATGTCTGTCCAATACCCAGCCCCGCCAATATTCCATGCAAATGCGCAGTCGCATCACTGGTGGAGAGCTTGATCGGGCTGTAGATTTCTATTTTCTCGTCACCATTCATCAATCGCACTGGTGCGGCCTTCAGGCTGCGCGCGAAAAAGTACTGAACGAAAACATGATCACGCTGCAGATCCGATGGCGAAGCTGGCACGCCGTATTTTTCGAGGTACGCCGGGGTGGCGCAGGTTACTATCTCGACGCTGCATAGTTTCTTCGCAACAAGAGATGCGCTGGGCAGATCTCCGGCACGAATGACGCAATCTATTCCCTCTTCAACGATGTCGGCCTGACGTTCTGTCACACCAAGGTGCAACTCGATCTCTGGATAGAGCGCGTAAAACTCTGGCAACCGAGGGATCAGAATCGTATTGGCGAAGGTCCCTCCTACGTCAACACGAAGTTTTCCCCTGGTGGCAAGGCGCCCGCGGGTCGCCTCGTTGTTCATTTCATCGAAATCGGCGATCAGCCGGAGGGCGCGCTCGTAATAAGCAACGCCCTCGGGTGTCACCGTGAGTGAACGTGTCGTTCGTTCCAACAATTTGAGGCTCAAGCTGGCCTCAAGATCCTGAACAAGCTTGCTCACGGTGGACCGTGGCGCACCCATCGTGCTGGCAGCCTTTGCAAAGGATCCGGCCTCGACGACGCGAACAAAGGCTCTGATTGCTCCCAATTGATCCATTGGCATTTCTCCATAGAAGCCCGATCAGTTGCCACAGACACCAGTGAGCGGGGGTTGTTAGGCAGTCAGCGGCTCGAGATTTGCCTGGATCTGGTCACGGAACGCTTCATACCGGCTCGGCAACTTAAGCGCCTCGCCCAGATGTGCCGTGTCCTCGTCCCGGTCAAACCCCGGCTCGTTCGTGGCAATCTCGAACAACACGCCGCCTGGTGTGCGGAAGTAGATTGCCCAGAAATAATCGCGGTCAATGACGGGCGTAACCTGATAACCGGTGTCCATCAGTGCCTTGCGAACTTCGAGTTGCTTTTCGCGGTTTTCGACGGCAAAGGCGATATGGTGAACCGAGCCGGCGCCCTGACGGGCAAACGACGTTTTCGGCAGTGCTGCGACATCAATCGTATCGGCGCCGTTTCCATTGGGAATGATAAAGCGGGTCACGTCACCTTCCTTCTCGGCGCGTTGATACCCCATGAAACCCAGAAGCTCTTCTGTCGCGGCAGTATCGTGCAGGCTGAACCGGGCGCCGGCAAAACCGCGGATAGCTGCATCGCCCGGAATGCCGTCCGCCAGCCACGGCGCGCGGTTGTCATCGGCAGATTCAATCAGCGCCAGACTGTCGCCGTCCGGACCCATGAATTGAAGTCTGTTGGCGCCAAAGACGGTGTCAGTTTTCAAGCCATCGACACCGTGTGCGGTAAACCGATCCTGCCAGAATTTCAATGCGCCCTTTGGCACGGAGAACTGGGTTTCCCCGACCTCACCAACACCGGGACGACCCAGCATCATGTTCGGGAAAGGGAAGTAGGTCATGACAGTGCCGGCAGAGCCGTTCTCGTCACCATAATAAAGGTGGTAGACGTTCGGGTCGTCGAAGTTAACGGTCTGCTTGACGCGACGCAGGCCCAGTGTGTCGGTGAAGAAGCGATTGTTCTGACGCGCATCCGAAGCCATTGAGGTTACGTGATGCAGTCCCTTGATATCCTTGATCATGTCCTTGCCTTTCAATGTCGCCGTTAGTGTTTGGCTGTTGACGAATATCTAGACCGATTGATCACACCAGAGAATTGCAATATTAATTTCGACTGCGTTGCTCTTTTTGAAACAATCCCAATGAACGATTACAAAGCTCTGCGAACCTTCCTCCTTGCGGCCGAAAAGCGAAATTTCGCCCAGGTTGCCCGCGAACTCGACATGACGCCGGCTGCAGTCACAAGGGCTATTGCGGCACTTGAAGCCGAACTCGGCGTTCAGCTGTTTGTCCGTACGACCCGGCAAGTGTCGCTGACAACAGACGGTGCGATCTTCGCCGCCCAGATTCAGCCGGCGGTGAAGACGCTTGAAGAAGCGCGCCGCGACGTGATGAACGCTCACAAAGCCGACGAAGGGCGTCTCAGGATCAGTGCGCCGACGTGGTTTGGCAAGGCGGTGCTCCCACCGATCCTCTCCGGCTTCAAAGAGCGGTACCCGAAGATGGGCTTCGAGATATCACTGTCCGACGGACTGGTGAATATCGTTGATGATGACTACGATCTGGCGATCCGCATCTCGTCTCAGCCATCGGACAAGTTCACGATATGGAGGAAAATCCGCGTCGTGCCGCGCATTCTGGTTGCGGCACCGGGAAGCCGGTTTGTCGAGATGCAGCATCCGAACGAGCTGACGCCAGACGATTGCCTCGCCTATAGCGGCGAAAGCCGGCGAGAGAACTGGGTGCTCTCGGACGGCGGCTCGAGCATGACGATATCGGCAGGGCGCGCCTTCAGCGCCAATAATGGTGAGGTTCTGGCCGACATGGCCGCAGATGGAGCAGGCGTTGCCATGCTGCCGAACTTTCATGTCTCGGAACACCTCAAGAGTGGGCGCCTCGTGCACGTCTTCAAGGGCTGGGCTCCACCCGATCTGTGGTTGACCCTCTACTACCCGCCCTATCAGGCTCTGCCTCCCCGCATTGCATCCTTCTCCAAATTCTTCGAGGAGCAGGTTGCGGCGCAGATGGTCATGCTTGATTGATATCCCGGACTGTCCCGCCACAGCGTCCTTGCTGTGCGGAGATCTCGGCCGCGACCCGCGCCTGTAACTGCCAGAGGTTTCGATCGCGAATGCCCTCTGCCTGAAGATCGACGATCGTGTTGTGCAGATACTGGGCGCAGGAACCGCCCTCTCCGCAGGCGCTGGCGATCAGTTTTGCGGTCGTTTCCACCGGTAGCGGCGCCGTCAGACCCGCGCGCTTTGTGCTCGCCCAGAATGTCAGAGCCTTCTGGATGCCGTCAGGCGTTTTGACCTTTACCCAGCGCACCATGTCGATGACTTCCCGATACCTGATTTCGCGGGCGACGAGAGCTCGAAGGTCGTCACGCCGCCGCTCGGACGAGAGTTGCAGGATGACGCCGTCGCACTGTCCACCACGCTCAAGCGCCATCATCAGACCTGGCTGCGCGCTCGTTGCCCGCCAGCGCTCGATTTTCAGGGAAAACGAACGATGCCAGCCATGGGCGGTGGCACGTCGCCTGCCGGCTGGCTTGAACTCAGGATTCCAGATGAGGGAACCGTATGCAAACACCCAGATCGGATCGCTATCGGCTTCACGCTCGATAGCGGCAACCAGAGCGTCAAGTTCTGCTTCAGATAACGGCGTCCAGCCCGGCTCCGGGCCGTCGTCACGGACGTCTCTGATGGTCAGGGCTACAAGCTCGGGCGTCAACTGCATCGTCGTCTCGATCGGTAGTACGGCAAGGATTGCATCAGTGGCCGTGGCAGGTTCCGCCACGGCCACCTCTTATCGTCAGGATCGAATGAATGCCAGAAGATCGGCGTTCAGCACATCGGCATTCACGGTCAGCATGCCATGCGAGAAGCCGGGATAGGTCTTCAGCGAACCATTCTTCAGCAGCTTGGCGGACTTCAGTGCAGAATCCGCGATTGGAACGATCTGATCGTCTTCGCCGTGGAGAACGAGCGTCGGCACCGTGATTGCCTTCAGATCTTCCGTCTGGTCGGTTTCGGAGAAGGCCTTGATGCCATCATAGTGCGCCTTTGCACCGCCCATCATGCCCTGGCGCCACCAATTCTGGATTACGCCTTCCTGAACCTTGGCGCCATCGCGGTTAAAACCGTAGAACGGGCCGGCCGGGACGTCGCGGAAGAATTGCGCCCGATTGGCCGCCAGCGCCGAACGGAAGCCGTCGAACACTTCGATCGGCAGGCCTTCTGGATTGGCTGCGGTCTTCAGCATCAGTGGCGGGACTGCCGATACCAGAACGGCCTTGGCGACACGACCGGCCGGCTGACCAAACTTCGCCACATAGCGCGCCACTTCGCCACCGCCGGTGGAATGGCCGATATGCACGGCATTTTTCAGGTCCAGCGCTTCGACGACAGCGAAAGCGTCGGCGGCATAGTGGTCCATATCATGCCCTTCGGAGACCTGGGCAGAGCGTCCGTGGCCACGGCGATCATGGGCAACGACCCGGTAACCGTTGGCGAGGAAGAACAGCATCTGGGCATCCCAGTCGTCAGACGATAACGGCCAGCCGTGATGAAATACGATGGGCTGAGCATCCTTGGAGCCCCAATCCTTGTAGAATATTTCGACGCCGTCCTTGGTGGTGATAGTACCCATGGTCTTGTTTCCTTCGATTGATGTGTTGGTGGGGGCAGCGTTTGCTGCGAAGGTGAATACGGGTGAAATGGCCATCGCCGCTGCGGCTGCACCAACTGAAAGCAGTGCGCCACGGCGCGTTATGGAAAAGTCGTTCTGGGTCATCTCACGTCCTGCAAATGTATGGTTTCGTGTTTCAGGCGACGCCGTTGCTCGTCTGATGCGTGGATATTGCTACCAAGTCGCGGGCACAACAATTGAACTAATAATTCATAGTTTGTTGTGAAATTCGAAATAATACGTTCCGGTCGTTATCGGGACAGTGCGGATTGTCCCGATAACGCGGAATCTATCATTTCTGCTTTGCCGAGACGGCCTTGGCGGCAGCATCGATGGTATCAGCGACGACCGTCGGCTGCGTCATGAACAGGGCGTGGCTTGCTGAGACCTTGGTGATCTTGGCTTTGATGCGTTCGGCCATATGGATCAGCATTGCCTGGTCGAATGCCTTGTCCTCGGTAGCGATCACAGCCCAGCTGGGCTTGGTGCGCCAGGCAGCATGTTCGAGCTTCGTGCCGAACGCCGACATGTTGATCGGGACCTGAGCGTCCCTCATGAACGCAACATCGGCATCGCTAACGTCATGAGCAAAACCAGCCTTGAACTTTGCCGGGCTGACATATCCAAAACCATCCTTCGTGGTTTCGATGACGAATTCCGATGCGGGAGCAAACCCCTGATATTGCTGGGCTGTCGTTTCGCCGGCATCTGGTGAGAGCGCAGAGACATAGACGAGGCCAGCAACCTTTTCATCAACGCCCGCTTCTGTAATGACCGTGCCGCCCCAGGAATGTCCGACCAGAATGACCGGACCGTCCTGCCGCTCGAGAGCACGCTTTGTGGCGGCAACGTCGTCCGCCAGAGAGGTCAGGGGATTCTGGACGATGGTCACGCGGTAACCACGCTTTGTGAGATTGTCGTAGACACCCTTCCAGCCAGAGCCGTCAGCAAAAGCGCCATGGACAAGCACGACGTTTTTTACGGACTGGTTCTGGGAAATGGTGTCGGCAGCGTTTGCCGGCAGTGCGGCAGACAATGCGGCGGTGGCAATTGCAGAAAGGGCGGTTGCGGACTTGCGTGTCATGGCTTCTTCCTTTTTGTTTTGCGATAACTGTTATCGCGATACACATAAGCTGACAGATGCTGACCCTTCCGTCAAGATAATTCTTATCGCGATATTTATTTTTGCCATATGATTGGCTATATGTATGTGTGAAGGAGCCTAGAATGACCATACGTCACAACAATCCACCGCCTTTGCACGACCAGCTGTGCTACGCAATTTATACTGCCGGCATTGCCATCCAGCGCGCTTACAAGCCCCTTCTGGATGAGCTGGGGCTGACGTACCCGCAATATCTCGTGCTAAACGTGCTTTGGAGCGGAGATGAGCAAACCGTTGGCGCCATTGCAAACGCCCTCGCATTGGAATCGAGCACACTGACGCCGCTCTTGAAGCGCCTTGAGACAGCCGGCTTGTTGCGCAGGACCAGAAACCTCAGCAATGAGCGGCAGGTGGTCATCGCTTTGACCGAGGAAGGCCGCGCATTGCAGCACAGGGCGGGCTGCCTCAGCGACACCTTGCTTGCAGCTTCAATGCAAACTCCAAAGGAGCTGGCCGATCTGAACCACGACGTCCGCCATCTCCGCGACGCGATCTATTCACAGATCGGCGGGTGGGACGCGCCCGCCTGATCTGCAGGCGCATCTCGGAACCTACGCTGTCGGCACCGTCCCCCCATCAATTGTGTATTCGGTACCAGTAATCGAAGCCGCACGGTCGGAAGCGAGGAAGGCGATCAGGTTTGCGACCTCTTCCGGTTTTGCCGGGCGGCCGAGCGGAATGCCGCCCAGTCCATCCATGATGATCTTCTTGCCACCCTCAAGGTCAGTTCCGGCCTGCTTCGCCAGGCGCTCTGCAAGGTGGACGGAGGCTTCCGTTTCGATCCAGCCCGGCGAAACCCGAACGACACGCACACCTTTGGGCGACACTTCCTTCGACATCGCCTTGCTATAGGTCGAAAGTGCCGCTTTTGCTGCGGCATAGGCTGTTGTCGATTCCGGAAGTGGCAGGACTCTCTGGATGGATGTCACATGCACGACGACGCCGCTTCCCCGGGCGACCATATCCGGGACCAGTTGCCGATCCAGCCGGACAGCCGGATAAAGGTTAAGCGACATTTCCTTGTGCCAGTCATCCTCCGACAGGGCAGAAAAGCCGCCCCCCGATGCTGAGGAGCCACCCAGCATATGGACGATGACATCGACGCCGCCAAGGCGCCGCCGCGTGGCCTCTGCGACGATTTCACATCCCTCTTCGGTGCTCAGGTCCGCATCGACGAACAATTCTTCCGGCATGTTTTCCGGACGGGCACGCGCTGTCGTCAGCACCTTTGCGCCTAGTTCGCGAAACAGGCTGACGGTCGCAGCGCCAGCACCCTTGGTTCCAGCCGTAATGAGTGCGCGTTTGCCTTTCAGATTGAGAAAGTCGATCATGACCGGATCTCCAGCCTGACGATCCTGTCGTCCTTGATCGTGAAGGCATGGATTAGCATCACCGGACTACCGGGAAACTTGCCACTCACCCTCGCCCGCACGAGTACCTTGTCACCGTCAACCGTGGTTTCCACAGGTTCGGCAACGTATTGAGCCGAACTCTTGGCGGCCACCCACCATTGACGGATGGCGGCAGTGCCCTGATAGCGGGCATTCTCGTCCTCGACCACCGCATCGACATCAAGCGTTTGCAACAGCCCGTCGGCATCGTTGCGGGTGTCGGCGTCAAAATACATATTCACAACTTGGGGCATATCCATCTTATTTCTCCTTGTGAGGTGCCCCTAAGTTAGTGCTCTACCATTGCATGGATAAGTGGGATAAATATGCACGTGATGTTGAACAGATCGGGATAATGGAACAGTTAAACCTTAGGGAACTCGAAGCAGTCATCGCGATCGCCAGGCGCGGGACGTTTCGCGCAGCGGCTATCGATCTCGGTATGTCCACAACTGCGCTCAGCCACACCATCGGCAGGCTTGAGGCGGGGCTCGGCGTACGATTGTTCAATCGCACCACGCGCAGCGTCTCGCTGACAGATGCCGGCAGGCTCTTTGTACAGCAGGTTGCGCCTTCGCTTCAGGACCTTCATGCCGCTCTGGAAACGGTTCGCTCACAACGCGAGACACCGTCTGGAACGATACGCATCAATGCGGCACCGTTTGCAGCACGCGCCATCATCTCACCGCTCGTGCTTGAGTTCCTGCGTCGCTATCCCGAGATGAATGTCGATCTGGTCACGGAAGGAAAAATGGTTGATATCGTCAATGACGGTTTTGATCTGGGCGTCAGGGTGGCAGGTCTCGTTCCCAGCGACATGATTGCCGTTTCGCTCGGCCGGCCCCAGCGACACGCTGTTGTTGGTTCTCCGGACTATTTCGCACAACATCCTAAACCCGTGGTTCCTCCGGATCTTCTCAATCACAGATGCATTCGCGTTCGCTTGCCGGACGGCTCACTGTTTCGATGGCGGTTTGAAAAAGACGACGAGCCGGTGCAAATCGATGTGCGAGGCCCGATCACACTTGATGAAGCGGGCCTTGTGAGGACTTCGGTGCTGGAAGGTACCGGCCTGGGCTATACCATGGAAGAGGAAGTGCTCCCCGACATCAAAGCGGGGCGCCTTGTCCGGGTGCTGGAGGACTGGACACCACCGTATCCGGGGCTCTGCCTGTATTATCCCGGGCGCCGCAATCTGTCGGCTGGAGTGAAAGCGTTTCTTGATCTGGCCCGCGAGCTTTCGCGACGAGCTGCTGACTAACCCGCTGACCCCGCATTTGTAGTGGCGGCCCTTTGGGGAGCCGCCACATACGTCTTGGGATGGGGAAACAATCAAGCCTTGATGAAGGCCAACAGGTCTGGATTGATCACGTCGGCATGCGTGGTCAGCATCCCGTGCGGGAAGCCCTTGTAGATCTTCATCGTGCTGTTCTTGATCAGTTTGGCCTGAAGCTCCACGGCGGCCTTGTAGGGAACGACCTGGTCGTCATCACCCTGGGTCACCAGCGTGGGAACGGTAATCGCCTTCAAGTCTTCGGTCTGATCTGTCTCCGAAAACGCCTTGATACCTTCATAGTGCGCCACGGCGCTGCCCATCATCCCCTGGCGCCACCAATTGTCGATCACACCCTGCGAAACTTTCGCATCCGGCCGGTTGAAACCATAAAATGGGCCCGACGCAACATCGAGGAAGAACTGCGCGCGATTGGCTGCCAGGGCGCTACGGAACCCATCGAAGACTTCCATCGGCGTGCCATCAGGATTGCCTGCGGTTTTCAGCATCAGCGGCGGAACGGCGCTGACGAGGATTGCCTTTGCCACGCGTCCCTGTGGCTGACCATGCCGTGCGACGTACCGAGCGACTTCGCCGCCGCCTGTGGAGTGACCGATATGAACGGCATTGCGCAGGTCAAGATATTCGGCGACGGCGGAGGCATCGGCAGCGTAATGATCCATGTCGTGACCATTGCTCACCTGGCTGGAGCGTCCATGGCCGCGGCGGTCATGGGCCACAACACGATATCCCTTGCTGAGGAAGAACAGCATCTGGGCATCCCAGTCGTCTGACGACAGCGGCCAGCCATGGTGGAAGACGATCGGCTGTGCATCCTTCGGACCCCAGTCCTTGAAGAAGATCTCTACGCCGTCTTTGGTGGTGACGAAATTCGTGGTCATCGATGCAATTCCTTCTGGGTTACGGGAAATTTTCTTTTCGGAAGCCATCGCCGGCATGGCCAAGGCCAGAGAAACCGTGGTGCCGGCCAACAGGACCTGCCGACGGGACAGTGAAAGTTCGTTGATCATGGGCCTCTCCGAAATTTCGCGCGCTCATTCGGCGCCGCGGGTGCTTTCGAACAGGAACCAGGCACGGCGCTCTGCCTCATCCACCCAGTTTTCGATCAGGCTGGCGGTTGCGATGTCGCCATGGTCTTCACAAAGATTGTGTGTCGCCTTCATCAGCGAGACGAGTGTGAGGTTATCGTCGCGAAGCTCGGCCAGCATATCCGCCGGGGTCACGAAATCGGCGTCGTTGTCGAGAAGCCGCTGCAACCTGGAAATATGGCTGATCGAACGAAGTGTGGTGCCGCCGATCTTGCGGGCTCGCTCGGCAATGTCATCCGTCATGGCGAAGATCTGCTCGCCCTGCTCGTCCAGCATCAGGTGGTAATCACGGAAATGCGGACCGCTCATATGCCAGTGAAAATTCTTCGTCTTGAGATAAAGCGCGAAGACATCGGCCAGCAGCGCCGTCAACGCGCCGGAAATATCGGCGGTTGCGTTCGTGCCAAGGGCAGTCGGTGTTGCAAGAGGCGACTTGCGATGTTTTTCAGCGAGGGTGCGGTTCATGGTAATCTCCATTGGGTTTGGGTTTGGATTTGGATTTCAGGGTTTCAGAGCTGTGCAACGATCAGCGGATCGTCGATATCGACAGGAAGAGGCAGGAGGGCTTGCTCGGAAAGGCCCAACTGGCTAGCGATCACATTGCGTGAATAACCGGCCGCCGCTGCTCGGTAACCGATATCTTGTGGCGCGCTGTGACTGAAGAAAATCAGGATATGCAGTGTGCCACTGCCGGCGTTTTCGATGTGATGCGGGTAAGCCGGCGGCACGAAATAGGCGTCACCCGGATGGATCGAATAAGTGTCAGCGCTTCCATCGGGATCAAGGACTGTCATCTGACCGGTCCCTTCGAGCACATAGCCCATTTCGGCGGTCTCGGGGTGCCAGTGCGGTTCGCGCAGGCCAATCTCGCTGATGCGGACAGAAAACATCGAAAGACCATCGAGAGCAGACCAAGCCGGAGCCTGCGCGGTCCTTGCAGAGCCCGCCGGCGACGATACGTGCGGCGCTGACTCCTCGACACGGAATTTGAGCCTGTTTGGATGAAGCGCCTGCTTTTCAATGGCTGGCTGGGCCTGCAGGTCGAATATCTCTGTGTTTGCGTTCAGCCTGCCAAAACTCGGCGGCTTTTGCGGTTGCCACTCGAATGTGCTCAGCAGCACGGCGTCGGACATCACGTCGAAGGCGCCAGACAGGCTGAAATCTTCCGGATCCTCGTTCGAAAAGGCAAGGATGAACTCCGCCTCCGTCTCACCGGTATTTTCAATTGCGTGAACCATGCCTGACGGAACGAAGAACATTTCGCCAATGCCGATAAGAAAGACATCGCGGCTGCCATGATTGCCGACGACAGTCACCAGTGCCTGGCCGCGGACACAGTAGCCTAGTTCATTGGCATTCGCATGCCAGTGAGGCTCCCTGATCGTGTGTGCCGTGAGCACCAGCCTGCGTATTGAAAGGCCTTTGAGGATTGGCAGTTGATCGCGACCAAGGCGCATGATCGATCCCGCCGGGCTTTCGAAGGCTGCAGGCCGGTCCTTGAGAGAAAGAACATGTTTTGAAATCTGCATCTTCAGCTCCTGCCCACATCGTTTGTTTGACGAGATGGTTGTAGGCGAGGATCTGGTCGCGCGGTATCCAATGCTTGGTTAGTCGGACTGACACCTAAGTATAGTGGCTCGCCTGCCGAACCGAGGCTACAAATTCAGGCCCTCCACTGAAGAGATGCTGGATGCCAATGCACCCTGAATTTTCAAGCGCGCCCTTTCACATGGATGTCGCGATCCATCTGAGGCCATCCCAGTCCTGGAATGGCCTTTCTTTTTTGCGCGGTTATGAGATTGAGTTTGCATAGGAATATTGGAATTGCCATTTGCGTTTTGGCAGCAGGGATGGCTTGATAATGCGGTCGATCTCAACGTGGGAAATCTCCTTGCATTCGCTGGTCCTGGTAAACCCGGAAAGACGGCTGCCGGCGCGCTTTGAACTTTGCGTGCTCGTCTGCGCATTTTTGCTCGCAGCGCTGATCTTCTATCTCGATACCTATACCGACATTCACAGCGCGCTTGCCACGCTCTATGTCATCACCTTGCTTCTGTCGGCAGAAACCCTGACAGAAAAAGGAACGATGCTGGTGACCGGTATCTGTATCAGTCTGGCGGCAGTCTCGTATCTTGCAGCTCATGGGCTGCAAACCGACCTCGCCGCAACCCTACGCCTGGCGGTCGCGGTTGCTGCAATGTTGATCACCTGCGCCTTGATCATCCGCAATCAGCGCGCGCGCCTCAATCTTGTGAAATTCAATGCCGCCCTGCAGAGCAGCGAAGAGCGCTACCGGACGATTTTCGAGCAAAGCCGCGTTGCACTTTGGGAGCGCGACTATTCGCAGGTCCGCGCCATGCTGATGGCGTTGAAAGCAGATGGTGTCAAAGACCTTAGTGCTCACGCTCGGGAGAACCCGGATTTTCTGGAGCAATGCATCGTCAGCGTCCCTACCGTTGCCGCCAACGCGGCGGCACTTGAATTGCTGGGTCATGTGGGCAACAACAATCCCGGCGCCATGCGCCGCTATATTGCCCAGGACGACGCCACCTTTCTCGATCTCATCGCGGCAATTTTCAACAACGAGACGCATTTCGAAGGCAAGGGCAGCATCATCACCAGCGATGGCACCAGCAAATTTGTGCTGCTGACCGTTGGCTTTCCTGAAGATCCTGCCAATTTCAACCGTGTCATTGTCGGTATGTTCGACATTACGGAACGGGAACTCGCCCAGAAAGCACTGTTCGAGGCCCAGGCGGAATTGGCATTGGCGTCGCGCGCGGCAACCGTCGGTGCGTTATCTGCCTCGCTCGCGCACGAACTCAATCAGCCGCTCGGCGCCTTGGTGGTCAACGCCCAGACCCTGCAGCGCTGGCTGGATCGCGACCCGCCGGATCTGGCAGCCGTTTCCCGCTCAGCTGAGCGCATCGCTCGTGACAGCCAGCGTGCCAGCGACATCATTCAGAGCGCAAGATCAATGCTTGGTAACCGCCCGCCCGATATCGAGTCGGTTTCGCTGGCCGATCTCGTCACGGAGACACGCGCGCTGATGGAGAGCGAGCTGGTCAGAAATGGGGTCATTGTTGAAATAGCTGAAGCAAGCGATGTGCCCACCGTCAACGCTGTGCGGATAGAGCTGCAGCAAGTCTTGATCAACCTGATCACCAATTCCCTTCACGCCATGGCCGAAACCCCGGAAGCGATGCGGCGGATATCGGTAACGATCGAGCCTGGGGATGGTCAAAGCGTGGTCATCAAGGTTCTCGACACAGGTCCCGGACTCAGTCCGGACGTTCTCAAAAACCTGTTCAAACCATTCTGCACGACCAAACCAACCGGGCTTGGCATGGGCCTTGCCATCTGCCGCAGCATGCTCGAAGCCCGCGGCGGCACGCTGTCTGCCGGCAATCACATCAATGGTGGCGCATTGTTCGAAATGATCGTCCCGATGGAGGCAACCCATGAATGATGCGAGAAAGTCCGCCAAACCGCCGAACGGCGATACGCCGGTTGTCTACGTCGTCGATGACGATACTGCGATACGCGAGGCTTTGGTCGATCTCTTCCTGTCAATTCGAACAGAAGCAAAATCCTTTGAAAGCGCCCAGGACCTGCTCGAAAATGCCGATCTGGACCGACCTGGCTGCATTCTTCTCGACGTTCGCCTGCCCGGTGCGAACGGCCTTGATTTTCAGCTCCACCTGGAAAAACTCGGCAACCGAATGCCGATCATCTTCATGACGGGTCACGGTGATATACCAATGACAGTCCGTGCCATGAAAGCAGGCGCCATCGACTTCCTGACCAAACCTTTTCGGGACCAGGACATCCTCGACGCCGTCTCGGTTGCTTTTCAGAAAGATCGGGAAATGCGCCAGCAATCTGCTGCAAATGGCGCCGTCGTGGAACTGGCCAAGACATTGACCCGCCGCGAGCATGAGGTCATGACGGCTGTCGTGCAAGGCCTGATGAACAAGCAGATTGCGTTCAACCTCGGGATCAGCGAGATCACGGTCAAGCTGCATCGCGGCAATGTCATGCGCAAAATGGAGGCGCGCTCCGTAGCCGAACTGGTGCGCAAGGCGGAACTGCTGGGCCTTTGAGGCCAAAACCTAGACCCTTGTATGGTGCAATGTTGTGTCTCGATGGCGCATATAGAAGCCAGTTGATTTTAAGAGGCAAGGCCCAATCAAATTGTCCAAAACACCTGTCATAGCCATCGTTGACGACGATCGGTCGATCCGCGAAGCCCTTGACGATCTCGTTTTGTCCTGCGGTTACGAGAGCCGGCTGTTTTCGTCTGCGGAAGACTTTCTGGCCCGCGGTGATCGCGTCGCGATCGACTGCATGCTGGTCGACGTTAAAATGCCAGGCTTAAGCGGCATCCAGATGCAGGACGTGTTAAACTCGCGTGGTGATCAAAAGCCGCCGATGATCTTCATGACATCCTATTGCGACGAGCGAACGAGAGCAGCGGCAATGGATGGCGGTGCATTCGCATTCCTTGGGAAGCCAGTCGATTTCAACCAGCTTATACTGTGTCTTGAAGAAGCACTGAAGCACTGAAATTTCCAACACGTTCAGGAGTGGAACCATGTCTGATCAATGCTCGCACCTGCCGACGATCCGATCGGTCAAGCCCATGACGCTTGGCTGCGAGGAATGTCTCGAAACTGGCCAGATATGGCTTCATTTGAGGCTCTGCCGCGAATGTGGTCATGTCGGCTGCTGCGATCAGTCCCCCGGCCGCCACGCGACCGCGCATTTCCACACCACCCGCCACCCCATCATCGAGGGCTATGACCCGCCGGAAGGCTGGGGCTGGTGTTATGTGGACGAAACCATGGTGGACCTGCCTGATCAGACACCGCAACGCGGGCCGATACCGCGATATTACTGAAACTTCGCCGAAAAATCGGCGGTGACCTGCGGACGACATTTCCAGCTGGAGGTAACAGATGGCAGATCTCAGCGCGCGCCTGGACCAGATGTTTCCGGTGCTCAACCCCCATCAGGTCGAGACGGCCAAGCGTTTTGCCAGCGGCGAGCCAAAATATTTCGCTCGTGGTGACTTCGTCTACAAGGTAGGAGACCACGCAGCGCCCGCCTGGCTGGTGCTGAAGGGATCGATGGACGTGTTTCGCCACGAAGGTCTTTCCGGCGAGGCGCCGATCACGACGCATGGAGCAGGCCAGTTGTCTGGCGAAGTCAACCAGCTGTCGGGTCGACCGACACTTGCCGGGGCCCGCGCCGGGTCCGAGGGCTGCACGGCCATTCCCTTTGATGCCGCCCATTTGCGGGCCTTGGTGATCGGATCGGCCGATGTCGGCGAAATCATCATGCGTGCCTTCATCCTGCGCCGCGTCGGTCTGATCGATGCAGGCGCAGGTTCTGTTCTGATTGGAACCGCTGGCAATGCCGCGCTCTCGCGTCTGCAAGGATTTCTAGCCCGCAATGCCTTTCCCCACATCGTACTTGATGCTGCCATGGAGGGTGAAGGTAAGGCGCTGATCGAACGCCTGGGTATTCTCGCCTCCGACCTTCCGCTAATGGTCTGCCCCAACGGCACCGTGCTCAAGAAACCGACAGATGCGGAGGCCGCAGCATGTCTCGGCATGACGCCGGACCTCAAGCCCGGAAAGCTCTATGACGTAGCTGTTGTCGGCGCTGGACCGGCGGGCCTTGCCACCGCCGTCTATGCCGCTTCGGAAGGGCTCGACGTCCTTGTCATCGATGAACACTCGATTGGGGGGCAGGCCGGCGCTTCGTCTCGGATCGAAAACTATCTCGGCTTCCCGACGGGCATATCCGGACAGGCGTTGGCGGGACGTGCCTACAATCAGGCTCTCAAGTTCGGGGCGGAAATGGTTCTTCCCGTCGCTGTCAAAAATCTGATCCCTCCGAAAGATGACGCAGGTGTGCTGGCGCTCGAACTCGACGGTGGAAAATCGGTGACGGCCCGCAGTGTCGTCATCGCATCCGGCGCTCGCTACAGGCGACCGGACATCACCAACATTGACGGTTTCGAGGGCAACGGCGTTTCCTATTGGGCCTCGCCGATCGAGGCAAAACTTTGCGCCGGCGAAGAGATCGTCCTGGTTGGCGGCGGCAATTCGGCAGGCCAGGCCATCGTTTTTCTGGCGCCTCAGGTCAAGACACTTCATCTGGTCGTGCGGCGCGCACTCGAAGATACGATGTCGCAATATCTGATCGACCGTATCAAGGCCCTGCCGAACGTCCAACTGCACATGCATTGCGAAGTGGACGCGATCAATGGCGATAACGCCACTGGCATCTCCTCCGCAAGACTGCGCAACCGCCTGGATGGAAGCGTGAACACCTTGCCGCTTCATCATCTCTTCCTTTTTATCGGCGCGGATCCGAACGCTGGCTGGATCAGCAGCCGGGTGCAAACCGATGACAAGGGCTTCATCGTCACTGGGCAATCCTTCGATGAGCATTGTCGTTTTTCCCGCAAGCCATTGCCCCTCGAAACCAGCCTGCCGAATGTCTTTGCCATCGGGGATGTCCGTGCCGGATCGACCAAGCGGGTCGCGGCAGCAGTGGGGGAAGGTGCCGCCGTCGTCTCGCAAATCCACGCCGCACTAAGCCTGATAAAGCCCCCAAACTGAAGCATCCGACCTTTCTCAAAATCAAAAACCCGCTGGCAGAAGCCAGCGGGTTAAAAATATCGTTCTTGAGTACCGTGACAGACAGCCGGTCGATACTCAGATAGCCGACGCACCGAGTTGCCGGCCATAAGCAACGATTTCTCGGCCAACCGCGATGCGCTCATCCTCGAACCGCTGCAAGGCACTGGGAAGGTCAACCTCGGACTCCAGGCTGTCGCTCAACGCCATGACATCGCCCGCTGCCTTCGACACGCCCATCGCGGTGTGCGGACGCGCGACAAAGGCGGCGTCGCCGATGAGGACGACCGAACGGCCCGTCATGCGGGGCGACTCGTAGTCGAAAATGCCCTGGATAGAGGGGCTTGGCTCCGCCTCGACCGCCTGGGCGAATTGCGGCGGAAGCATCTGCAGCGCATCGACGCGCAACGCCTCCAGATGGTCGCTCGACAAGCCACCACGCGGCAGCGAAAATGCATGCGTTCGCCCATCTAGATCGGTGAACGTGTGGGCAAGTTCGCTTGCTGGCACTTTGCGATACCAGACCCAGTTATATCGGCGATTGCCGATGTCCATTTCGCCCTTCGAGCCCGGGACAAGATAACCGAGCGCATGTACGCCGGGCCTGACATGAAAGGCAAACCGGTCGAGAAGCAGATTAGCTGCCGTTGGAAGCCTCGTTTCCGGGATCAATCCACGCCATGCGACATAGCCGGAATAGCGGTTTTGCGTGTCTCCGAGATTGACCGCTGCGCGCACCACCGAACCAAGGCCATCGGCACCGATAACCAGATCGACATTCACCCGCGTGCCGTCACCAAAAATCAGCTCCGCGCCACTCTCGCCATCCAGCACTTTGACGACATCCCGACCCAGCACATAGCTTCCTGAAGCGATGCGAGAAGCGACAGTTTCGAACAGGTAGTCCCAGGAGATCTGGGTCTGGGGCGCCTTAACGGTCTGGGCGATAACGCCATCCTGATCGAGATAGATGCGTTCCTTAGCCACCACGCCGATACGGGCGACATGCTCGCAGCCAATCAGCCGGAGAATGTGCAGCAGGTCCCTCTGACCGACGAGGCCCGCTCCCCGACCTGCAAGACCGCTCTTCGATCGCTCGTAGATGCGGACATCGTGGCCAGCCTGTTGTAACATGATGCCAGCGAAGAGGCCGGCAAGCGAACCGCCGACGATTCCTATGCGTAGTTTTTCCATCGTTCCGCCCTCAGTTTCCGACAACCGTCAGCGAATGCCGGCGATGATGAAATATTTTAACCGCGAAGGCTGCGAGGCCAAACGCCGCGCCGAGAAGGCTGACGACGAGCCAGTCGCCCTGCCCCCAGGCCAGTGTCGCCATCGCCGAACCTGTGGCACCCCCCAGAAACATTCCAGTCATGAAGACCGTGTTGAGACGGCTACGCGCATCGGCATCCAGGGCATAAATGATGTGCTGGTTAGAAATCAGCGCGCTCTGTATGCCGAAATCAAGCACGATGACGCCCACAACCAAGGAAGCGATCGATGCCCAGAGGCCGAAGATAAGCCAGGCGGCGATCGTCAATCCGGCGCCCATCCAGACCACGAAATGCGGTCCCCGTCTGTCGGCAACAACTCCTGCCAGAGGCGCTGCAAATATGCCGACCGCACCGACGATCCCAAACAGACCCGCGACATCCGCACCGAGCTGAAATTCTGGCCCCGCCAGATAGAGAGCGAGGATGGTCCAGAAGGCCGTGAACGACGCGAACAGAAACGCCTGGATGATGGTCGCTGCCCTCAAGGCCGGGTGGCGTTTCCATAGCTGGCCGAGCGACCGGAGCGCCTGATGATATCGCAAAGTCGAGGTTGGCCGATGATGCGGCAGGACCGCAAACATGAGGCCCGCGGCGAGCAGGGCAAGCGGTACGCCGATCCAGAACATTTCCCGCCAGCCGGCGTGTTCGCCCACAAAGCCCGAGAGGGTGCGGCTGAACAATATGCCCGACAATACGCCTGCCATGACGGTGCCGATTGTGGCGCCGCGCTTTTCGGGCGCGGCCAGCGATGCCGCAAAGGGCACGATCTGCTGGGCGACTGTCGAGCATGCTCCAACCATGACCGATGCTGCAACCAGCATCCAGGCCGTCGGCGCCAGTGCAGCCAGCGCGAGCGCGGCGGCAAGCACCACGAATTGCCCAATGATCATCCGGCGGCGATTAACGAGGTCGCCGAGCGGCAGTAAAAGGAACAACCCCAGTGCGTAACCGAGTTGCGTTGCGGTGGGCACCATGCCGGTAACTGGCTGCCGACTGAAATCCGCCTCGATGAGCCCGAGCATCGGCTGATTGTAGTAGATGTTTGCGACGGCAATACCGCCCGCGACGGCCATGGCCAGAAGCGCCACTTGTCCGATCGCATCATTGTGGGTGGCGCTTGCCGCCCCGGCTTGCATCTGTCCTGTCTTTTCCATGATACTGTTCCACCGCCAATCTTGATCTGGGCAAAATATGCTCAATCTCGTTGGCCGCACATTCGATAGACGTCTACCTGGACCTATACATCGGTCTAGGTTCGTACTGATGCGTTCGATGCTAGATTTATTGAAACACGCTGAAGGGAGACTGTGATGAGCGAGAAGCGGCCGGATGGGATAGAGCATTATACAGCGCCAGCAGGTGGCTGGGGCGCACTAAAAGCCGTTGCCAAAACCCTTGCTCACCAGCAGATCATCGCCGAGGGCGCGGCGACATTGTTAAAGGCAAACCAGCCCGAAGGCTTCGATTGTCCCGGCTGCGCCTGGCCCGATCCGAAGCACACAAGTTCGTTTGAGTTCTGCGAGAACGGAGCAAAAGCGATCACCTGGGAATCGACGGCCAAGCGGGTTGGCCCCGATTTCTTTGCCGCTCATTCGGTGACTGATCTCTGGCAATGGACCGACCACAAGCTTGAAGATCAGGGGCGCCTGACGCATCCGCTGATCTATGATCATGCCAGTGACCGCTACGTGCCGATCGAATGGGATGCCGCATTCGCGCGTATTGCCTCGGAGTTGAACGCCCTTCCCAGCCCTCATATGGCCGAGTTCTACACGTCCGGTCGTGCCTCCAACGAAGCGGCGTTTCTCTTTCAGCTCTTCGTTCGCGCCTATGGCACCAACAATTTCCCCGACTGTTCCAACATGTGCCACGAAGCCACCAGCGTCGGTCTGCCCCTGTCGATCGGTGTCGGCAAGGGCACTGTAACGCTGGAGGATTTCGATCATGCCGACGCGATCTTTTCGTTCGGGCACAATCCCGGCACCAACCATCCGCGCATGATGACGACATTACATGAGGCCTCCCGCAGGGGTGTGCCGATCGTCGTCTTTAATCCACTCAAGGAGCGGGCGCTGGAGCGGTTTGCAGCCCCCCAGGATCCGATCGAAATGGCGACGATGTCATCCACGCCGATCGCATCTGCCTATCATCAGGTTCGTACCGGCGGCGATCTTGCCGCACTCAAGGGCATGATGAAGCGCATCTTCGAGCGCGACGCGGCCGATATCGAAGCTGGCGGACCCGGCGTCATCGACCGCGATTTCATCGCGGCGCATACGATTGGCCTCGAAGCCCTGCAAGCCGATGTAGATCAGACGCAATGGCCGGAGATTATCGAGAAATCCGGCCTCTCACTGGAAGCACTCGATAGCGCCGTGGATGTCTACCTCAAGGCGAAAAACGTCATTCTCTGTTATGGCATGGGCATCACACAGCATGCCCATGGCACGGCCAATGTGCAGCAACTCGCCAATTTCCTGATGCTGCGCGGCAATATAGGCCGGCCAGGCGCCGGTATCTGTCCCCTGCGCGGCCATTCCAACGTTCAGGGCGACCGAACCGTCGGCATCACTGAAATTCCCAATGAGGCTCTTCTTGCTGGCATGGAGAAAGCCTTCGGTTTCCGCCCGTCTGGTGAAAAGGGCCATAATGCCGTGGAGGCAATCGAGGCCATCATTGAGGGCAGGTCGAAAGCGTTGGTGTGTCTTGGTGGCAATCTTGCTGTCGCCATGTCCGATCCTGAAGCGACGTTCGCGGGCATGCGGAAACTCGATATGGCCGTTCATCTTGCGACAAAGCTCAATCGCTCGCATCTGCTGCTGGCAAAGACATCGATCCTCCTGCCGGTTCTGGGCCGAACGGATCTGGATATTCAGGCGACAGGGCGCCAATCCGTCACGGTAGAGGATTCCATGTCGATGGTGCACGCGTCGCGCGGTTTCCTCAAACCGCCAAGCGATGAGTTGCGCTCGGAACCCTGGATCGTTGCCGGCATGGCCAAGGCGACGCTAGGTAACCGGCACGACATCGACTGGGACGGCATGGCCGGCGACTATGAGCAGATCCGCGACAAGATCGAAATCGTATTTCCCGATTTTCATGATTTCAATACGCGCGTGAAAACGCCCGGAGGCTTCCGGCTCACTGTCGCGGCTTCTGATCGTGTGTGGAATACGCCGTCCGGCAAGGCCGAATTTCTCGTCGCACCGGGCCTTGATGAGGACACACGCTTGCACGACCCCGAAGCCCTTTTGCTGACCACCTTGCGCAGTCATGACCAGTACAACACCACCATATACAGCCTCGACGACCGCTACCGTGGTGTCTACGGCCGCCGCGACGTCATCTTCATGAACCAGCGGGACCTTGAAACGCGGGGACTAAGAGACGGAGACCTCATCGATGTCGAAGCAATTTGCGGGAGTGGCGCCAAAACCGCTACCGGATTTACCGCCGTTGCCTACAATATTCCGCCCGGCTCGGTAGCAGGTTATTACCCCGAAATGAACCAGGTCATTGCCCTCGCAGACTACGACAGGAAATCCGGGACCCCAGCATATAAGGGCGTTCCAGTGAGGATACGCCGATCCACGTAACCGAGCTTTATTTTACCAAACAATCCGGGCCAGCTTCCCAGAAACAGAAGCTTCGTTGCAGCCAGCGACAAGATGTCGGCGGCGAAGGACGGAAAATTAGGTAGCCGATACGACGTGTTCCTTGTGTTGAGCGCATTATTAATGATAAGCGTCAGCAATACTCTCAATCCATGATAATATCCAACATCATGGAGACGGCGCCGTCGAAAGGGTTCTGACATGCGGATCACCAAGGAAAAGAAGCAGGAAAATCATGACCGGATTGTTGCGATTGCATCCGGGATGTTTCGCGAACGAGGGTTCGATGGCGTTGGCGTGGCTGACCTGATGGAGGGTGCGGGCCTGACCCATGGTGGATTTTACAACCACTTCGTCTCGAAGGAGGCGCTCATAGCAGAAACCTCCGCCAAAGGGTTTTCCGAAACGTTGGCACGCTATGCCGGGTATGATTTGGGCGAGATGATCGACGCCTACATCTCGCGCACGCATCGTGATGCGCGTGGCCAAGGCTGCACGGCCGCTGCACTGAGCGGGGAAGCAGCGCGGCTGCCAAACGAAACCAGAGCTGTTTTCGGCGAAGGCATCGAGCGCCTTGTTGACGCACTGGAGAGCAATCTTGCGGCGAACCAGCCCGCCGGCTCAAATGCCCGCACGCAAGCCATCAGCATTATGGCGCAAGCTGTCGGGGCCATCGTGCTATCGCGGGCCTGCCCGGACGCATCGGCCCTGGCGGATGAAATTCTCGATATTTGCCGCGCCGATTGCCGGGCCTCTGTCGAAAATGGCGGGCGGGAGCAATAGGGCCGCAGCCATGCGGCCCCATCTCCTGCAAAATACGAACTCAGTCTGCGACCTTCACAACGACCTTGCCCCTGGCGCGCCCGGTCTCTACATGGGCCAAGGCCTCCGCCGTCTGAGCAAAGGGAAATACCTTGTCCACGACCGGACGGATCACGCCGGCGTCGATCAGCTTGGCGATCTGGGCAAGTTGTTGCCCTTCCGCGCGCATAAACAGGAAGGAATACAAGACGCCCCGGCTTTTCGCCTTCTTCAGCACGCCCCGGCTCAGCATCCGTACCACCAAGCGCAGGAACAGGTTCAGCCCCAGAGATCTGGCAAAGGGAACATCCGGCGGCCCCGAGATCGATATCAACCGACCACCCGGTTTCAGAACATTCAGCGACTTGGCCAGCGTCTTGGCATCCTGACTGTTCAGCACCAGATCATAACCGGATAGCACCTGTTCGAAATCCTGCGTCCTGTAGTCGATCACCACATCGGCGCCGAGGCTTTTGACCAGGTCAATATTCTTGGCACTAGTCGTGGTGGCCACCGTGGCGCCGAGATGCTTGGCAAGCTGGATGGCAAAGGTCCCAACCCCACCGGAACCAGCCTGAATGAACACTTTCTGGCCGGGCTTGACCTTGCCGACCTCCACCAGCGCCTGCCAGGCGGTCAGTCCAACCAGCGGTATCGATGCGGCCTGCTCCATCGAAAGGCTGGCGGGCTTCAGCGCTACGTCGGCGGCGTCAATTGCGATGAACTCTGCAAAGGTACCGGCCCGGTGATCCCTCGGACGGGCGTAAACCTCGTCCCCAGCCTTGAATTGCCGCACATTCGCGCCCACGCTTACAACCGTTCCGGCTAGATCGTGACCCAGAATAAAGGGCGGGCGATAGGGCAGGAACAGCTTGAACTCGCCGTCCCTCACCTTGGAATCCAGAAGGTTGATCGCCGTGGCCTGAATGCGAACCAGAACATCATTCGCGCCCATCCGGGGCTCGGGCATGTCTGCCAGACGCAAGGCGCCCTTCTTTTTGTATTTGTCGACGACGAAGGCTTTCACGGACGTTCTCCAGTGTAAAAATATTATCGGCTCAGATGGCTAAAAAAGCCAAGGCTTTCAGCGCGAACTGAGCATGTTGTTGGAAGGCCCTGCCGTGGCCGTCATTCTCGCTCACGCGATGTTGAATTGCTTGCGCAAGGTTCGATCAAACAGCGCGCGCGGCAGGAAACGCCGGGCAAACGAGGTCTGCCGGGCCGCCTTGCCGGAGGGGTAGCGCAACCGCGGCGCCTTGTCCTGCGCCGCCATCAGGATGGTGGCCGCAACATCATCCGCCGTGTCGCCGGTCGCCATGGCCAAGTCAAACGCCGTGCGGTATCTGGCCAATGTCTGGCCATAGGCTGCAACCGGACGGTCGCCTTGCGGAGAATTGGCCTCGATCGAGGTTTTCGTTGCCCAAGGCTCGATCACGGCGACACGGATGCCGAACTGGCGAACCTCATGGTCCAGCGATTCCGAATAGCCCTCAATGGCGTGCTTGCTGGCCGAGTAATAGGCTCCAAAAGGACCGGGTATTAAGCCCAGGACAGAGCCGATGTTCAATATCCTGCCATAGCCCTGTTGGCGCATCATCGGCAACACGGCATTGGTCACCCGAACGACACCCAGAAAATTGGTTTCAAACAGCGAACGAACCTGATCCACCGAGCTTTCTTCGGCCGCCCCGGACAGGGCGTAACCGGCATTGTTGACCAGAAGGTCGATACGGCCAAGTTCCTGATGTGCCAGCGCCACGGCATCCGAGACAGACAAATCGGAAGTCACGTCACAAGCAATCATCCGAATGCCATCACGTATCTCGCCAGGTGCGGCCTTACGACTCGTGCCAATCACCCGGTAGCCTGCCCGGGCCAGAGCCGTGGCGGCCGCCTTGCCAATCCCACTGGAAGCCCCGGTCACAAAGGCAGTCTTCTGTCTTTTAGTAGCAAACGTCGCCATAGCGTCTTTCTCTCTTTTCGGTATCACCATGGATTGCCGCCAAGGCATATGGTTTTACGACACTAATTTTATGATGATTTCCGTCATCATTGATGATTTTTAATGATATATATCATCATTAAAGTCAAGCGTGACTTTCAGACGGCGAGGGAAAGGGTAACCCTTCAGTGTCGGGACCCGGCACCAATCCGCAACGGATCAGGCACAGCACACTGATTTGATGGGGCCGCACCAGCGAGCGACCCCAAAAGTAGTCAACGCCCGGCAGCTGCCGCCAAAGAGGGGTAATCGATATAACCCGCAGCACCGCCACCGTAGAGCGTAGCCGGGTTTATCTCTGCCAACGGCGCATCGCTTTTCAATCGTTCAACCAAATCGGGATTGGCAATGAACGGCCGGCCGAAGGCGATCAGATCCGCCAGGCCCTCGGTAAGATGCGAAGTCGCCAGTTCGAGGTCATAGCCGTTGTTGGCGATATAGGTCTTGCTGAAGCGACGGCGCAATGATCCGAAGTCGAATGGCGCGACATCGCGCCGCCCACCTGTGGCACCCTCGACGACATGAATGTACACGATGCCAAGGGCTTCGAGCTGATCGACGATGTAATCGAACTGCGCCTGCGGATCAGTACTCGAAATGCCATTGGCGGGCGAGACCGGCGAGATGCGGATGCCGGTGCGTGCAGCGCCGATTTCCTGGACAACCGCGGCCGTGACTTCCAGCATGAGGCGCGCACGGTTTTCGACAGAGCCGCCATAGGCGTCTGTGCGAACATTGGCACCGTCCTTGGCGAACTGATCAAGCAGATAGCCGTTGGCCCCGTGGATCTCGACACCATCGAAACCAGCCTCGATGGCGTTGGCTGCTGCCTGACGGAAATCGTCGACGATCCCAGGAAGCTCTTCCAGTTCAAGGGCACGGGGTTGCGAAACGTCCACGAAGGCATTGTTGACGAACGTCTTTGTCTCGGCGCGGATGGCTGAAGGGGCAACTGGCGCTGCGCCGTTCGGCTGGAGATCAACATGGCTGATGCGACCGACGTGCCAGAGCTGGAGGAATATATGGCCACCCTTCTCGTGCACCGCACTGGTGACCTTGCGCCAGCCTTCGATCTGCGCCTGGGTATAGATACCGGGCGTGTCCTGGTATCCCTGCCCCTGCTGTGATATTTGCGTGGCCTCGGAAATGATGAGCCCGGCAGAAGCACGCTGGCCGTAATATTCAGCCGTCAGGTCACCTGCGACAAAGCCCGAACCGGCGCGATTGCGCGTCAGGGGCGCCATGACGATCCGGTTGGAAAGCGTCAAGGAGCCGAGCGTATAGGGTTCGAAAAGCGTCTTTTTAGTCATGATTTACCTATGTGTTGCCGCCGCAGCGGTATGGGTTGCGCGGTCTGCTCAAGCGACGGTGCGGTACCGTTCGGCTGGCAGCGCATTGCCGAAGTTGGCCAGCATGGTCTTGCGCGCAGCTTCAAAGGCTTCCCACTGACCGGCATCGGGAAGCGGCGGGATGGTCACCGGCTCGCGACGGTCGAAGCCGACCAGCGCCGCATCCACAAGGTCGCCCACTTCCATGACGTTGTTCAGTGCGTTGACGTCGGCGCCGACATGGTCCCAGATTTCGGTTCGTGTCGTGGCGGGAAGAACAGCCTGAACGTAGACGCCCTTCGGTCCAAGCTCGAGGCTAAGCCCCTGAGACAGGAAGAGGACAAAGGCCTTGGTTGCGCCGTAGACCGTCATGCCGAACTCCGGCGCCAGACCAACCACGGAGCCGATGTTGACGATTGCACCCTCACCTTTCTTGACGAGTCGAGGGGCAATTGCGCTGGCAAGGCGAACGAGTGCAGTCGAGTTGAGTGCAACAAGCCGGGCCATGTCGTCGGTGCTCTGATCGATGAACGTTCCACCGATGGCCGTTCCGGCATTATTGACGAGGATGCCGATGCTGTCATCGTCGCGCAGTCTCGTCTCTACTTTCCCAACATCGGCGAGTTGCGTGAGATCCGCCTGGACGATGTCTATGGCCACGCCGGTTTCCTGTCGCAGACGGCTTGCAACGGCCTCCATTCGCGCCACGTCACGGGCGACCAGCACGAGATCGTGGCCGCGCCGCGCAAACCGATCGGCATAGGTTGCACCAATACCGGTGGAGGCGCCGGTGATGAGGACTGCAGGATTTGTGCTCATAGGATTGCTCTTTTCTGTGATGGAACCTATATTCATGACAATCGTCATGATTGGATTTAAATATGATAGCCATCATGTAAATGTCAACGACCATGTTGGGAGAATTGTGAAAATGAAGGTCAGCCGAGAACAGATGGCGGAAAACCGTCGCCGGATTCTGGATGTCGCCAGCCGGCTGTTTCGCGACAAGGGGTTCGATGCCGTCAGCGTTGCGGAGGTGATGAAGGCAGCCGGTCTTACTCACGGCGGCTTTTATGGACATTTCAGTTCAAAAGACGATCTGGTCGCGGAGACCCTTGCCCACGCCCTTGCTTCAGATAGCGTCGGAGGAGGCAATTTCAGCGATTTCGTCAAATCCTATCTTGCGCCTCGCCATCGCGACAACGCTGCCGGTGGCTGCCCAACCGCCGGTCTCGCTGCAGCAATTCGCCACCAGACGCCGCCGGCGCGCTCCGCCATGACAGAAGGCCTTCGTGCGCAGATCAGCCGGATCGAAAGGGCACTCCCGCAACTGGACCCGGCAGATCGCCGGCGCACAGCGATAGGAAGCTGGGCGGCCATGGTTGGGGCGGTCATACTCGCCCGGGCAATCGACGATCCGGAACTATCGGACGAGATTCTGGAACAGACGCACGCATGGATCGATAACAGCATCAGTTAGTCCGCAAAAAACGACGAAGCGTACCGGCATGACCCTCCCACGGAACCTTCATCCAAATGCGATTGGAGGTTCTGCGTTTTTCAACATTCCATTTGGCGCGGTGTGGCAAATCGGTGGGAAAGCGAAGCTTTGATCTCCCGCAGCATTGGAGCCGGGCGCAGTGATGATCCCGGCATAGGCTGCCGGGGTCTGGTATCCGTGCTACTAGTCCGGGCGGAAGATCGGTCCGGATGTGGATAAGATGGAAAATCCCAGCCTTTCAACGGTGCTCGGCCAGATGGTGTGAGGCCACGCATTGTTCGGCTCCTGCTGCCCTTAAATGCCGCCGTCACATCACGCTTCAGGTTTGAGCCGGCACGCATGGACGCCCCTACTCTGCCGCGAGCGCCAGTGGCTGCCCTACGTGCTCGACCGTCTCTTTTTCGGCACCCGCCTTGGGTGGCTTGATCCGGAACCAGACAGCATAGAGAGCCGGAAGGAAGAGCAGGATCATCACCGTGCCTGCTGCCGTTCCACCGATCAGGGTATAGGCCATCGACCCCCAAAATACTGAGTGGGTCAGAGGTATGAACGCCAGGATCGCCGCGAGAGCCGTCAGGATCACGGGTCGTGTCCGCTGCACTGTCGCTTCGATAACGGCATGATAGTCATCAAGCCCCGCCGCCTGGTTCTCCTTGATTTGCTCTGTCAGGATAAGCGTGTTGCGCATCAGGATACCCGCCAGTCCGATCAAGCCGAGAATGGCGTTGAAGCCGAAAGGCTGATTGAACAGGAGCAGGGTCGGAACCACCCCGGCAAGACCAAGCGGCGCTGTCAGCATCACCATTGTCATTGTCGAGAGACTGCGAACCTGCAGAATGATGACGATCAGCATGGCAGCAATCATCACCGGGAAAACCTGAGCGAGTGCCGTATTCGCCTTGAGAGACTCCTCGATGTTGCCGCCCATCTCGATACGATATCCAACGGGAAGCGACGCGATGAGTGGCTGCAGAGCTTTCATAACCTGTTGGGAAACCTCCGGAGGCTGCGTCGCCTCGTTGATATCAGACCTGATCGTGATGACAGGCGTGCGGTCACGACGCTTCAGGATAGGTTCTTCAAACCGGATTTCGGAGTGCCCGAGTTGATCCAGCGGAACCTGACGGCCATCCCTGCTCATCAGAGAGAAATCGGCAAGACGTGACGGATCGAGGCGGTTTTCGCCAGCACTGCGAGCGACGACGGGCACGTTGCGGATATTGTCGCGCACCTGCGTAACGGGGATGCCGGAGAGCAGCATCTGCAATTGCTGGGCTGCCTCCGATGGAGAAAGACCAATCAGATTGAGCCGCTCCTGGTCGGGCACAAATCGCAGAACGGGTGTTCGGTTGCCCCAGTCACGGTTGGCTTGGCGAACATCGGGGATAGTCTTCATGATCGCCAGAGCCTGCTCAGAAATCCTGTAGAGTTCATCCTGATCGGGACCCATGATCCGGAACTCGACCGGGAACGGCGTGTAAGGACCAAACACAAGCTGGGTGACGCGGACGGACGCTTCAGGAACAAGACCCTCCGAAATAGCTGCACGAAGGCGATGCTTCAGTTCTTCACGTGCGTGGGCATCGGGTGTGAGCACGACGACCTTGGCGAAGGCAGGGTCAGGTAGTTCCGGTGCCATGGCAAAGAAGAACCGGGGTGCGCCCTGCCCTACGTACGACGTGACGATATTGGTCTCAGGCTGAGTTTGCAGCCAGTCCTCGACTTTCTTCACCGCAGATGCCGTCGCCTCGATGCTTGTGCCCTCGGGCATGCGCACCTCAACCAGCACCTCAGGCCGATCCGATGTCGGGAAAAACTGTTGTTTCACGCCGCCCATTCCAACGACCGAAACGGCCATGGAAATGCCGACCACGGCGCAGACCATGAACTTATGGCGGACAGCGAACTCGATGACGGAGCGCAGACGGCGATAATTCGGCGTGTCATAGATGGCGTGATGACCGCCCTCGACCGGCTTGATGTTGGGCAACATCTTCACACCGAGATAGGGCGTGAAGGTGACGGCGACGATCCAGGATACGATGAGCGCAAAGCCCACGACCCAGAAGATGTTACCGGCATATTCGCCTGCGGTCGACTTGGCAAAACCCACGGGCATCAGCCCGATGATCGTGACCAGCGTGCCGGACAGCATCGGCGCTGCCGTATGGCTCCAGGCATAGGCGGCCGCCTTGATGCGGTCCATGCCCTCCTCCATCTTCACCACCATCACTTCGATGGCAATGATGGCATCGTCAACTAGAAGGCCAAGCGCGAGGATCAAAGCGCCAAGCGTGATGCGGTCGAAGAAGCGCCCGGTCTCCAGCATGATGAGAAAGACCACCGCAAGGGTGAGTGGCACAGCAAGAGCGACAACAATACCAACGCGCCAGCCAAGTGCCACCAGACTGACAAACAGAACCACGCCAAGCGCCATCGCGAACTTGAGCATGAACTCGCCGACGGCTTCATCGATGTTGACGGCCTGGTCGCTGACTTTGGTAAGCGTCATCCCCAGCGGCAACGTTTGCGCAATGGCGGCAGAGCGAGCCTCAAGCGCCTTGCCGAGATCAAGACCGTTCCATCCCGCCTGCATCACCGCACCCAGCATGATTGTCGGTTCACCTTCGTGGCGGATGATATACGTGGCGGGATCCTGATAACCGCGTCGCACCTCTGCAAGATCGGAGAGCTTCAGGGTTCGTCCAGCAGCAACGATCGGCGTGTCGGCAATCGCCTGCACACTGTTGTAAGCTCCGTCGAAGCGGATAAAGACCTGTGGGCCTCGTGTGTCGATTGAACCCGCAGGCGTGACCGTGTTCTGTCGCTGCAACGCAGAAGCGATATCCTGCGCGGATATGCCGAGTGTCGCGAGCTTCGCATAGGAGAACTCGACGAAAATCTGCTCGGGGCGCTCACCGACGATGTTGATTTTCTTGACGCCAGGCACGTGCAGGAGGTCCTGGCGGATGACTTCCGCTTGCCGAACGAGATCGCGCATCGGCATTCCCTTTGCCTTCAGTGCATAGAGGCCGAAACTCACGTCAGAATATTCGTCGTTGACGAATGGGCCCATGACGCCCGGCGGGAGATTGCGGGCTTCGTCGCCAAGCTTCTTGCGCGCCTGATAGAACTCTTCTGCAACCGCACTTGCCGGCGTGTTATCCTTGAGGGTGACGGTCAGGAAAGCGTAACCTGGCCTCGTTGTGGTCTCGACGCGGTCGTACCAGGTCAGTTCCTGAATACGTTTCTCAAGCGGCTCGGCGACGAGGTCCTGCATTTCTCGCGCCGTTGCACCCGGCCAGACTGACGTGACCGTCAATGTCTTGATGGTGAAGGACGGATCCTCGGCGCGCCCCAGCTTGACGAAAGCGTAGACGCCGGCTGCGGCCAGCAGCACGATAAAGAACAAGGTGATAGCACGTTCGCGAACCGCGATGGCTGACAGGTTGAAGCGCATTAGTTTTTCACCTCTTGGCTCGAGGCAATCCTGACGGTCGCACCATCGTCGAGAAGATGCGCGCCGAGGGCAACGACCTGCTCCCCGGTCCCGATCCCCGTGACAAATGCCGTCTCCTCGCCAATCTGCTGAACTTTAATCGGGGTGAACTTCACCTTTGACGTGGCGCCGTCGACGACCCACACGCCTGTGCGATTACCGTCGTCCAGAATGGCGCCGACGGGCACGGTGACTTCCGACTGGCGTTCGGCATCCGGTGTTCTGATTGTTACAGTGGCGCCAAGCGGTGCTGAGGCCGCATCACCCTCAAGAATGTAACGCGCTTCATAGGTTCTCGTTTGAGGATCAGCCGAATCGGAGATTTGTCGCAGTCTGGCGTTTCCACTAAGCCCGTCGCTTCCATAAACACTGGCCTGTGCTTCCGATCCCACCTTAGGTCGCAGTGTCTCAGGCAGCCAGACGACCGCCTCGCGAGGGCCGGCCTTTGCGAGTTGAACAACCGTCTGGCCGGCGGCGACCACTTGTCCCGGATCACCGAGAGTTTCGACGACCGTTCCATCCGAGTCAGCAACAAGAGTGGTGTAGGTTGCCGCATTCTCGGCAACCTCCGCTTCGGCCTCGGCCGCCGCAAGCTGTGCCGTCGCTGTATCGAGAGCCGCCTTTGCCTGTTCATAACGCTGGGGCGTGGCCGCCAGGCCATTCTTGACCAGTGCCGCATAGCGCTTCTCATCGGCTTCCGCCTGAAGCAGAATAGCACGCGCTGATATGACCGAATTCCGCTTTGCTGTCAGTGCAAGCTGAAGATCGGTCTCATCAATGCGCATCAGCGGTTGGCCCTGTTTGACCTGCTGACCGACATCGACCAGCCGCTCCACGATTTTACCGGGAACGCGAAATCCGAGATTGCTTTGAACGCGCGATGCGACCGTCCCGGTGAATGACCGATCGGCCCTGCCGGTCCTTTTCGCCTCCGCAATCCTTACCAGTGGTGAAGCCGTCCTTGGGTCTGCGACCTCGGCTTCCCGTTTTGGGGTTTCAGAAACGAGGAAAAAGGCGGCGGCCCCAGCCGCTGCGACAAGACCCACGACAGTCAGGACATGTTTGCGTTTCATTGTAAGTTCTCTTCTTGACCAGCGGTGCAAATGATTTAGATTGCGATCTAAATCTATGTGCGCTATAAATGTCAAACGAAATCTAACCGGAGGTCGATATGAGAGTGAGCCGGGCACAAGCCGAGGAAAATCGGGAGACGGTGATCAACGTTGCCAGCCGTCTGTTTCGCGAGCACGGATTCGATGGCATTGGCCTGAAAGATTTGATGAAGGGTGCAGGACTCACCCAAGGCGGGTTCTACAAGCAATTTGCATCGAAGGACGATCTTGCAGCCCAGGCTTCGAGGCGCGCGATGGAAAGCGCTACACGCAGATGGTCTGAAGCGGCTGCGGACAGTTCCGATCCTCTCGAAGCAGTGATGGCGTTCTATCTGTCCAAGGACCACCGTGGAGAAAAGGCAGAAGGCTGCCCCCTGGTGGCACTGGGGTCGGACGCTACTCGGCAGAGTGAAGAAGTCAGGCGTCCATTCGAGGATGGGATACGCGCTCACTTCGAGGTGCTCAATGAACTGCTTGATGACACCAGAAGCTCCAATCCCAGCGGCAAAGCGATGGCGATCCTGTCTCTCATGGTCGGCGCCGTTACCCTGTCGCGGATCATGGAAGACGAGAATACGTCTCAAGGAATCCTCGACGCAGCGGCGGAGGAAATCAGGCGCATCGCAGGCGCTGATCATGCGGCCTGAGGATCGCGCTCGGTAGCTAGGGAAAACAAAAGCCAAACGCAGTCGCCGCGTCGGGTTCGGGCGGATGCGATTTAGGCACTGCATATCCGGAGAACAGGCCCTGACCGCACCGTCGGTCGGGATGCCGAAGGCATGCCAATTTAAACGAAGAACAGGTGTAAAACATGCGTCGTATCGTTGTCACAGGAATGGGAGCTGTCAGTCCCCTTGGAGCGAATGTCGGTATCTCCTGGTCGCGCCTGCTCGCGGGTCGAAGTGGCATTCGACGGCTGGGTGACGACGTGGTGGCGGACCTTCCATCGAAAATCGGGGGCATTGTCCCCTCATTGATGGAAGATCCCGAGGGCGGCTTCGATCCCGACACCATTGTGGCTCCGAAGGACCAACGCAAGGTCGACCGTTTTATCATATTTGCACTGGCAGCCGCGGAAGAAGCGCTTGCACAAGCAAACTGGAAGCCGACCTCGAATGAGGAACGGCTGAGGACCGCGACGATTATCGCGTCCGGTATAGGCGGCTTTCCTGCGATAACCGAAGCGGTCCGCACCGTCGATCAACGCGGTGTCCGTCGCCTTTCGCCCTTCACCATACCGTCGTTCCTGGTCAATCTCGCAGCCGGGCATGTCTCAATCCGTCATGGCTTCAAAGGCCCTCTCGGTGCACCGGTAACCGCGTGCGCCGCCGGCGTTCAGGCAATTGGCGATGCGGCGAGGCTTATTCGATCAAATGAAGCCGAAATTGCGATATGCGGCGGAACAGAAGCCTGCATGAACATCGTCAGCCTCGGGGGTTTTGCAGCCGCCAGATCTCTGTCGACTGCTTTCAACGAAACACCAGACAAGGCATCGCGCCCCTTCGACACATCACGCGATGGCTTCGTCATGGGCGAAGGAGCGGGCATGCTTGTCATTGAATCCCTGAGCCATGCGCTTGCTCGCGGCGCTACACCAATTGCCGAACTCGTCGGATACGGCACGACAGCCGACGCTCATCACATCACGTCAGGACCAGAAGACGGGAACGGTGCCAAAAGAGCCATGGAGATCGCCATTGCGCAGGCAGGCATTTCCCCCCGCGAAATAGGTCATCTGAATGCCCACGCCACCTCGACCCCGGTCGGAGACCTCGGCGAAATCAGGGCCATCAAAAGTATCTTTGGTTCCGAGAAGACTGTCGCTGTCAGCGGGACGAAGTCAGCGACAGGACACCTACTTGGCGCGGCTGGAGGATTGGAAGCAATCTTCACCATTCTAGCACTCCAGCACCAGATTGCGCCGCCAACTCTCAACCTGAATGCTCCGGATCCGGAAGCCGAAGGCATCGATTTTGTGGCGAACCACGCGCGCCAATTAGACGCTGAATTCGCAATATCCAATGGTTTCGGTTTTGGCGGTGTCAATGCGAGCGCAGTGTTCCGGCGGTGGCCGAAGGCAAACGGCGCTGGCTGAGGATCACCGTCGCGCCACCACACTCTGAAACTGTTTCGCTTGGGACTTGAACGTCAATGAACCAGACCTTGGGCACGACACCGGACATACTGCACCTCAAACCGAGGATTGCCGTTATAGGCGTCGGCGGCGGTGGTGGTAATGCGGTCAACAACATGATGGCGCAGAAGCTGCAAGGGGTAGAATTCATTGCAGCAAACACCGATGCGCAAGCTCTCTCCATGTCTAAAGCCCCACGAGTTGTTCAACTCGGCCTGATCGCGACTGGCGGGCTTGGGGCCGGATCACTCGCCGAGATCGGACAAGCGGCGGCCGAAGAAACGATCGACGAAATCATGGACCATCTGACCGGGATGCATATGTGTTTCGTGACCGCGGGCATGGGGGGCGGCACTGGAACGGGCGCCGCGCCTGTTATAGCTCGAGCTGCGCGGAAGGCCGGAATACTGACGGTCGGCGTGGTAACCATGCCATTCGCATTTGAGGGCATACATCGAATGCGAATGGCCCAACACGGGGTAGAGTGTCTAGCCGAAAGCGCGGATGCCGTGATCGTGATCCCAAATCAGAACCTTTTCCGGGTGGCAGATGCCACAACGACGTTTGCTGAGGCTTTCGAAATGGCGGATCGGGTTCTTTATGCAGGCGTCAGCTCCGTCGTCGATCTGATTGTCAGGGAAGGGCTTATCAATCTCGATTTCGCCGACCTAAGGTCAGTGATGCGCGGTATGGGCCGAGCTGTGATGGGCACGGGAGAAGCGGCAGGCGAAGGCCGTGCAAGAGCTGCCGCCGAAGCAGCGATTGCTAATCCGCTTTTTGACGACACATCGGTCAAAGGTGCCAAAGGGCTCCTCGTCTCGATTTCCGGTGGACCGGACATGACGCTGTTCGATGTGGACGAAGCAGCCACGCGCGTGCGCGAAGAGGTCGACGCTAACGCCTATGTCGTGATCGGCGCGACGTTCGACGATGCGCTTGCGGGTCGACTGAAAGTGTCCGTTGTCGCGAGCGGATTGCGGCAACCGGCAGAGGTGATCTTTCTTGCGGAGCGCACGGGGTGAGCCTGCTCCTTTGCACCCTCGAGCGAGCATGTCCTTGAAGACTTGAGAGTGCCTGCGTGTCTGCTACCGCCCGGCCCAAGATAGGGCGACATAGAAAATTCCAGTGAAATCGATCGAGAGAAAACAGCACATGCTGAAGCACTTCTTAGAAAAATGGCGTCTATGGGAAGAAGCATTCCTCGGTATCGATGATTTGCAGGGGGACTATCTCCTCTCCTTGGAAGAGCGCGTGGCTCGGCTCGAGGCAGCTACGGAGGCGCTAGATAGAAAACGCCTGCCTGCGACCTTGCCCAAATCTGCCGAAACAACGCCACGTCGGTGACGCGGAAACCCTGATCACAAAGTGAATGCCGCTCTGAGCGCTTGAAGTGCTTGTTCCGGCTCGTGTTTTACAAAGGCCTAGGTGCACGCTATCAGAGCCCCACGTGGCTATACCGCCAGCAATTCATTTGCGGTATCCAAGGCCCTAAACGCAAAGTGCCCTCTGGGATGGGAGGGCTTTGATGTTGATAGTCTTGAAGATATTGGTTGCGGGGGCAGGATTTGAACCTGCGGCCTTCAGGTTATGAGCCTGACGAGCTACCGGGCTGCTCCACCCCGCGTTACCAGCGTAAATCCCTATGGGATTTATCGCGACCAGCGTAAATCCGTATTGGATTTATCGCGACTGCATCACAGGGACGCTGTGATGTATAGTTCCGGACCAAATTGCCGAAGGCGATTTGTCTCCTTTAAGGGACGCACGTTGCGTTTTCCTTATGTTTTCATGTTCCGCAATGCAAAAAGGCCGCTTTGAGCGGCCC
>NZ_JBNWDU010000004.1:0-591835 GCF_053521725.1 Agrobacterium sp. CG160-95
ACGCGGGGTGGAGCAGCCCGGTAGCTCGTCAGGCTCATAACCTGAAGGCCGCAGGTTCAAATCCTGCCCCCGCAACCAATATCTTCAAGACTATCAACAACAAAGCCCTCCCATCCCGGAGGGCACTTTGCGTTTAGAGCCTTGGATACCGCAAATGAATTGCTGGCGGTATAGCCACGTGGGGCTCTGATAGCGTGCAGCTAGGCCTGTATCCTGCTCCCGGAGCACTCTGCAACTATCTAACGATTGGTTCTGAAGATCACGTTCTGTTTTGGCGTATCCCAGTGAAAAACGAGGGCGCAAATCCAGAGTTGCTCGCGCCAATTCAAACCCCCTTAGTTTAGCTTTTCTAAACAAAAACGCATCTGTGGCGGGATTGTCTCTCTTTGTTGACGCGCAAATAATGAGATTTGTCAGAGGGATAAATTGAGGTGGGGCCTTGGGGCTGCAAATTGGTGAAGACCAAATTGCCAGCGAGTTTTTGAGGAAGTTCTGCCTCCCGCGAAACCCTTTGATCGTCTGCAGGTTGACGCAAGCCTTGAGCGATCTCACGGGGAGAACTCTCGAGGCGATCTGCGGATTTCCGGATATTGCAATCATCAGGACAAGCAAATCATGACGACCCGCCTGGATCCACGTTTTCGCCCGTTCGAGGTAAAGCGCAAGGTGCGCGAGAGTGCCACGATCACGTCATTTTACCTCACGCCTGTCGATCCTGCGGATTGGTGTACTTTTGAGGCGGGCCAGTTTCTGACGATCCAGATACCGCATCCCGAAGGCAAAGAACCGCTTGTCCGGAATTACACGGTTTCGTCAGGACCAAATGAGATCGGGGTCTATCGTATTACCGTGAAACGGGAGGCCGCTTTAGCGCCCGATATGGCCGATGGTCTTGTTTCGTGCTGGCTCCATGACGCCGTAGAAGAGGGTGCGGTCATCCATATTGACAGGCCGCGTGGTGCCTTCAAACTCGACAAGGCCAGTCAGCGACCGGTTATTCTCTTGTCCGGTGGCGTCGGGCTGACACCTACGATATCCATGTTGAAGGTCTTGGTTGCGGAAAGCGATCGGCCCGTCTGGTTCGTCCATGCCTGCGACGGGGCTGCTACCCATGCGCTGCGTGAAGAAGTACGGGTGCTCGCTGAACAGCGCAGCAACGTCCATATTCATTACTGTTATCGTTTTCCGACCGACGAGGATGCCAAGGCCGGGCTATTCCATTCCGCCGGTTTCATCACTCGGGAGACCTTGCAGTCCTTTTTGCCGCTGGACGATTACGAAGTCTATATGTGCGGACCACCGCCGTTCATGCAGGCGATGTATGACCTGCTCCTCTCCCTCGGCTTGGAGAAAAGCAAGATTGCCTACGAATTTTTCGGGCCTGCCTCCCTGCTTTCGCCATCGCAGCCGAAGAAGGAAGCAAACCTCAGCCTCACTGTTGCTCCGGTGGCGTCAGAGTCTGAGTACTCCGGCATCGAGATTGTTCTTGGGAAGTCAAATGCCAGATTCGAGTGGGATTCAGCCTCGGAATCCATCCTGAGCTTTCTGGAGAGCCGGGGTATTGAGCCAGCATTCTCCTGTCGCGCGGGTGTCTGCGGCAGCTGTGTCCAGGACCTTGTGTCCGGCGACGTTGAATATGTGGATGAGCCGCTGGATGACGTGCCGTCCGGGCAGATTCTCCTCTGTTGTTCCAAGCCCGTGAGTTCAGTCGTACTCGACCTCTGAAACCAGATTCCAGCGTTTGTCCAAATCAGCGAGATCAACACATGGCCGATATACTTAGACTCAACCCGCACGTTGCTGAACTCCCGCCATATAATGCTGGAATGAATATCGCCGTTGCGCGAAGCAAGACGGGTTTGACCGATATTGCGGCCCTTGCCAGCAATGAGAATCCATATGGTTGCTCTCCGAAGGTAACCGCTGCGCTGGCCAGTCTTGACCCTTCACGCTATGCGGATCCTGCCTGTGTGATCTTGCGTGATGCGCTTAGTCGAAAGATCGGCGTTGCCGGAAACCGGATTGTCATTGGAAACGGCTCCGAAGAGATGATCGCTGCCGTTTGTCGCGCGGTCCTGCGCCCGGATGCTACCGTGGTCGCGATGATACCTGGTTTCGGCCTTCACGAAATCGAACCCAAAGCAAATGGTGCGAAAATCATCAAGATACCGATGACGAAGGATCTTCGGTTCGATCTTGAGGCGATGACGACCGCATTGCGCGAAAAGCCATCGATATTCTTCATCTCCTCGCCTTCCAATCCCGTGGGCCCGGCGTTGCGACAGGATCAGCTCTCAAGCCTCATTGCAGCTGTCTCGAAAGAGACGTTGCTTGTTTTCGACGAAGCCTATTTCGAATTCTGCGACGGGAATACGCCAGATGGGCTTAAGACACTGGCTGACAGCGCTATCTCCTGGGTCGTGCTCAGAACCTTCTCGAAGGCCTATGGGCTGGCTGGGTTGCGCGTCGGATATGCCGTGGCTTCCGATGAGCGGCTGGCACAGGCCATGTCATCTGCAAAAACACCGTTCAACGTCAATGCAGCCGCGCAATTGGCCGCAGTTGCCGCGCTCGATGACGAAAACTGGATGCGGGTTTCAGTCGAAAGCGTCATCAAGGAGCGCAGGCGCATGGCTGCGGCAATCGCCTCGCTTGATCTTTTCGTTCCGGACTCTCAGACGAATTTTCTCTTCATCGATGTTGGTTGCGACAGTTCGATCGCTTTCGATCATTTCCTGTCCCATGGCGTCATCGTCAAACCCTGGAAAGAACCGGAGTTCGCCAGCTTCATTCGTGTGACCGTCGGGCTCCCTGCGGAAAACGACCGTTTTCTCGAAGCGTTACGCTCACTCAAAGATAAGCTTCCTGAGGCAAAAGTCGCGTCATGATCGAACACAATACCGCCTTAACACGGGATTTGTCCGCCGCGTTTCTCAATGAAATCGACCAGATTATCGGCCTGTCGAACCTGAAACGCGGTGATGCCGTTGCCAATCTCGATTATGGCGTAACGCCTGCGAATTTCGGTGCGGATGCGGTTGCTTTCCCTTCATCTCCGCACGAGGTTGCGTCGATCATAAAAACTGCGGTTGCCCATGGTATATCGGTTGTACCACAGGGTGGCCGAACCGGGCTTGTTGGCGGGGGTGTGTCCGTCCCCGGTCAAATCGTGGTGTCCACCGCCCGGCTGAACCGGATCGTGGAAATCTATCCAGATGAGCGGGTTGCCGTTGTGGAGGCGGGCGTTACGCTTCAAGCGTTGCAGGCGGCCGCATCGGAGCATCGTCTCGAGCCAGGCATCGACTTGCCATCGCGTGGTTCTGCCACGATTGGCGGAATGGTCTCGACCAATGCCGGCGGGATTTCTGCCTTTCGATATGGGGTGATGCGACATCGCGTGCTCGGACTGGAAGTCGTATTGCCTGATGGCTCGATATATTCCGACCTGACACGCGTGGTGAAGAACGCCGCAGGATACGATCTCAAGCATCTCTTCATCGGGGCCGAGGGTACGCTTGGTATTGTGACCAGGGTTGCCATCAAGCTAGAGCCGGTTCCCGCAGCAACCGCAACCGCACTTTTTGGGCTTCCCTCCGTTGAAGCGGCTCTCGAGGCAACCAGGTTGGGGTTGACCGTGAGGTATGGCCACATGCGTGCGGCGGAAGCGATCTGGAATTCGTTTTTCTCCCTGACGGCGGGCGAGCACCTTTGGTCGGCGCCAGATTATGCCCCTGACTATCCTCTCAACCTCATCATGTCTCTGGGCGGCGGTGACGAGGAACAGCTTCAGATGGAGCTCGGCCGGATTTACGAGGAGCTGTATGAAACCTATCCGAACGTGTCCGCTGTCGTCGCAACATCGAAGGCACAGGAAGCAGAGTTGTGGCGTCTGAGGGAGGACACGGACCTTATCTATCGCAGATATCCGGCTGCGCCGTCCTTTGACGTCTCCGTCCCCTTGTCGCAGATCGGAGAATATGTGGCTCGCTGCGTACCGGAGCTTCGGTCAATCGATCCTCTCCTCGATCCCTACCTCTTCGGCCACATTGCCGATGGCAATCTTCACATTGTTCTCAATGCAGCCGGGACAGCTCTGACGCCCGCCAAGATTGCTGCCATCGAATCCGTTCTCTACCGCGACCTGACGCAATCGGGTGGTTCGTTCTCGGCGGAACATGGGATCGGCTCCAAACGCATTCATGCGTTGCGGGAGACAGCGAACCCGGTAAAATTTGCCCTGATGACGCAGATCAAGGCCGCAATCGATGGCGGATACACTCTTAACCCCGGCAAAGTCACCGGCTGACATGACAACGCCGCGCTCTTTAGGCGCGCGGCGCGGACACGATATAGGCGACTACGTTTCAGAACGCCATTTTTTTGGCTGTCCAGGCGGCGATATAGTCCATCAATGCGCGTGACAGGCAGTCGTAAGGTTCGAGACTACTGGCCTTCAGCGCGCTTCGTGACGCATCAGATGTGCCTCAAGCATGCGGATGAGCATGACGAGGGTGAGGTTGATGATGAGGTAGATGGCACCCGCGAGGGCGAAAACCTCGAAAATCGCGAATGTCTGGCTCATCAGGCGCTTTGCATATCCCGTGATCTCGAGAACCGTGATTGTCGAGGCAAGGCTCGTACCCTTGACGACGAGGATCAGCTCATTGCCGTAAGCCGGCAGAGCCTGGCGAATGGCGAGCGGGAATTCGATCCGGCGGAAACGCATAAATGGTGACATTCCCGTGGCTTTGGCCGCTTCCTTGAGACCCGCGGGAACCGATAATAATCCGCCTCGCAGAATCTCCGATGTATAGGCGGCTGTGTTGAGCGCCATCGCCATGACCGCGCAGCGCACACCATCACTAATCACCCACCACATTATGGCATTGCCTTTGATAAAGCCAATTTGGCCAAGCCCGTAGTAAAACAGGAACAGCTGTACAAGCAGCGGTGTACCGCGAAAGACCATGCTGTAATATTTTGCAAACCCGGCAAGGAAACGGTTTTCGGACAGCCGCATGAGCGCAAGACCAAGGCCGAGATTGAAACCGATCGCGACAGATATCGCGGTTATGGTCGCCGTTGTGGAAAGCCCTTTCAAGAGGAAAGGCATCGATGTTTTCACGAATTCGATATCCATCGCGTTACTTCCTCGCCCTTAGTCTCACCAGGCGTTCGACCCTGTCGAATCCAGCCTGGCTTATGATGGTGATCGCGAAATACACGACGGCTGCGATAAGAAAGAAAATCAGGGGATTGCGGGTGCTACCGGCGCCAACCGAGGCGGCGCGCATCAGTTCCTGCAGCCCGACAACCGATACCAGTGCCGTGTCCTTGATGGTTGTCTGCCAGACATTGTTCATACCGGGGATGGCAATGCGTAGCATTTGCGGGATGATGATGCGCCTGAAGATGCGGCGCCCGGGAATCCCCAGTGCGCGCGCAGCTTCTATGTGTCCCGTCGGGATGGAAGCCAATGCTCCCCTGATAACCTCGGTCGAGTAGGCGCCTGAAATCGCACCGATGGCAATGATGGCAATGATGAAGGCATATCCGCTGTCCGCAAGGGCAGCATATCCGAAAGCTGTGGCAACCTGTGTCACGAATTGCACGGAAGAAAAGAACAGCAGATAGATGATAAGCAGTTCCGGCACCCCCCGCACGAGAGAGGTATAGGCGTCTACCACAAGTGTCAGCGGGAATATCCGCGCCCACTTGATGACCCCGCACAAGGTTCCGATCAACGCACCGACAAGCATGCTGACCGTACCGACGGCAATCGTTATTGCAGCCCCCTGCAGAATGGCTCTTATCCAACCACCCTGCCAAACTAGGATCAGACTAGACTCCATGGGATTTGCCTTGGTTTTGCTGCGCACTCCCTTGCCTTTTTGGCAGCAGGCATCGTCAGCGTCTTCGACCGTGCGCACCCTGTCAGGTTGCGATTGAGTGGTTGCCCCGCACTTTTGGGAAGAGCGGGGCAGGCGTCTTAGTTGCAGGGTCTGGAGATATCCATCTTGAACCACTTCTGGCTCGCTTTGCCGATCGAACCATCCGCAACGAGCTCGCACAGTGCCTTGTCGATCTTCGTCTTCAGTTCGGTGTTCTCCTTGGCAATTCCGACGCCGATCCCTTCGCCGAGGGTGGAATCGAATTTGCTCTGAACTTTCACGTCGACAAACTGAAAGTCCTTGCCTTCGGGCTTGGCGAGAAAATCCTGAAGTGCAGAGGCGTCTGCAAATGCTGCCTCAACGCGGCCGCTTGCGAGATCGATCTGCATATTGTCGAGCGTGTCGTAGGTCTTGAGATTGGCATTCGGCACCCGCTTTTCGATGAAATGGGCGTGCGTCGTGCCGGTTTGAACGCCGATCGTCTTGCCGTCCAAGCCTTTCAACAAAGTGTCGATATCCTTGATGCCGGCGAGATCGGACGTCTTGGGAACGAGGAACATGTTTGCCAGCTCAGCATATCCGACCGAAAAATTGATTTCCTTTTTTCGATCCTGGGTAATCGACATCCCGGAGATGATGACGTCGAAGCGCTTCGCCTTGAGGGCAGGGATCAGGCCATCAAAGGCCTGCACGACAAACCGGCACTTCACGGCGAGCTTCGTGCAGAGCAGGTTGCCGACATCGGCGTCGAAGCCGGTTACATTGCCGGCAGCATCGGCCATGCTCCATGGTGGATAGGCACCTTCGGTGCCGATCGACAATTCGCCTTCGGCAGCGTGCGCCGTGCTGACGCCTGCAAGAAGCAGGGCGAGTGACAGGACTTTCAGATTCATATGCGAATTCCCCTATTTGGTTATTTGTTAGGTTTGATTTGCCGGACACAGCGCCGGCACAGCGGATCACGTCATAACGTTCGCGACAGAAACTGACGCAGGCGTTCCGATCGCGGATTGGTGAACAATTCCGCCGGGGTACTCTCTTCCTCCACCTTTCCTTTGTGTAAGAAGAGAATCTTGTGAGATACCTCGCGCGCAAACTGCATTTCATGCGTCACGAGGATCATGGTATTGCCCTCTTCTGCCAGCTGACGGATCACGCGCAGGACCTCTCCCACAAGTTCGGGGTCGAGAGCGGATGTCGGTTCGTCACAGAGGATGACTTTTGGCCGCATGGCCAGTGTTCTTGCGATGGCCGCACGTTGCTGCTGGCCGCCGGAGAGCTGCCCGGGATATTGGGCATGCTTTTCCGACAGTCCCACTTTCTTCAACAACTGATGGGCATGGTCGATTGCATCCTGGCGACGCTCGCCAAGAACATGGACGGGAGCCTCGATGATGTTCTCAAGCACGGACATGTGGGGCCAGAGGTTGAAGTTCTGGAATACCATTCCCACGCGGGCGCGAATTCTTTCGACCTGGCGCATGTCTGCTGGCTGCGAACGGCCATTCGCTCCGCCCTTCATTCGTATTTCCTCGCCATCAACGACGATCGTTCCACTGCTGGGCTGTTCGAGCAGGTTTATACAGCGCAAAAACGTGCTCTTGCCGGAACCTGACGAGCCGATCATGGAAACGACTTCACCGGGATCGGCACTCAGCCCCACGCCCGACAGGACTTCGTGCGTGCCGAAGCTTTTGTGGAGATCATGAACTTCAACGGCTGGCCGTTCATGGCGTTTGGTGTTCACAGGCACGGCCGGTGGCCAGTCGCTCACCAAAGCCGGAGCGGTTGCGCCCTTTGAAGCCGGGGGAGTAACCGAGGCAAGTGCGGTCAGCGCGCGGTCGAAATATCGCAAGCTTGTCCCAAGACAGTTCTGCTGCCATTCGGGATCGTCAGGAATGAACGCCGTTCTCAGCGTCTTCTTGATTTTCTGCCCAAGCGGAGATTCGATATTCCCGAAAAGATGCAGCCAGTTATCCGCCTGCACGGCGTCCATCACCACCGGGCCTTCAAGGGTTCCGCATTCGATAACCAGCGGCAATACGCGGCTCTCCGGCAAGGATTTGCAGACCGCTGCTGAAACGTAGCCCGTAGCCGTTGCCGCAATGCGGGTATCGGTCGTTGCGCCCTTGCCGGTCATCACGACCGCGAGTGCGTGCCCATAGGTTTTCCTGCCCCATTCCAGACCGGCATGGTCCTCTTCCGCCACGGATAGCAGTGCGGGATATCCGTAAGGGCCTGCACCGGTGTGAAGATCGAAGACGACGACATCCGACGCGCCACTGACGAAAGTGCTCAAGATATCGTTGAGGGTGCGGTTCGACCATGTCGGGCCGTTGCCGCCATAAAACAGTCCGTCTGGAAAGTCGTATTGGCCTGCTTCGATAATCGCGGCGATACCGGCGTGACCATTTAAAGCGGCCTTAGCATCTCTCAGCAGTTGATCGGCACGGTCACGATCGGGTCCATCCCACTCGGCGCAGACAAATGCATTATGGAGTGGGGCGTATCGTTCGTTTCGTGGAACGGCTCTCTTCCAGTCAACGAAGTTTCGGTTGAGATCGACATTGTCCTCGTTGACCCGTCGGCTCCATGCTGTTCCCCACGGGTTTATCAGATGGATCATCACCACAGCCGTATCGGGAGGAAGCGGTAACGGGTTATTTGCGGCAAGCCATTCAGCCTGGCAAGCCGATCCGAATTGCCCCTCAACTCCGTGCGTGCCGGACAGGATGACGAGTTTTTTTGACGCGTTGCGTTCGCCCAGATATGCAACATCCGTGAAAAGGTGCTCTCCACCTGGGCCATGCAATGGATGCTTATATTCGAACAACGCAGCATTCGACCGGCGCGCGGCGGAAAGAAAACGTTGCCGCAGCACATTATAGTCCACTGAATAGAGCTCAGGCTGCCTGATGTGGCGCATCAAGGATACTCCCGATTTGTGGCGGGCGTCGGCTTTTGCCGATCACCAGCTATGTTCCCGGTTATTATTTTTTTGCCATCTCCGCCTGACCATTTGAGCAGGCGAAGACCATATCGTTAGTCATTCCGGCGCAGGCGCTTACTCCGCGGCAGCGACGACATTCATGGTCTCGCTATCGATCATCTGTGAAAGCTTGCGTCTGAACCGCAGCGGTCCGACATCGATCTTCAGATCGAGGTTTGGAGTCTTCTTGTTCGCGATCCCGTGGTGGACCGCCTCTAGCACGACACGGTCTTCCTCGAATGCGCCGCGTACGGATGTTGCGAAGCGCGCTGAAACGTCCGGGTCGTCGGGCGCGAAATTTCGCATCTGAAACCAGTAATACTTCGTGCGGTTCTCATCGACTGGCGTCATGAAATTGTAGCTGTCCATCAAGAACGTATTGGCTGGCAATTCGCGGCCTTCGCCACCGGAGCCTGATGGTGCAAAGATGGCCTTGATGATGGCATTGCTGGGATAGCGAACCTCGTAATGCTGTTTTCGATCGCATTTCCCCTCAAATTGCAGGAACGGTGCGTAGAAGGGGGCTGGATCTGAATCCAGCATCCAGCGCCAGACGACGACGCCATCGCTTTTCACCGTTGTTTCCAATGGTGTTTCTTCGCAGGCGGAACTGGCGAACGAGCTCTGATGTACCCATGCGACGTGGGATGGGTCCAGCAGATTGTCCGTCATGTAGAGGTAATTGCAGTTGATCGTCATCGACTCGCCGCGATTGACGCCCCAGGACGGATCACCGAAATGTTCGACATGGAAAATCTCTGCGGGATCGGCTTTCGCGGCCTCACCCATCCAGACCCAGACGAGCCCGTAACGTTCCTCCACCGGGTAGGAGCGGACGCAGGCCACATGCGGAATACGCTCTGCACCCGGCACGCGGGTGCAGGCGCCGGAACAGTCGAAGGTCAGTCCGTGATAGCCGCATTCGACGTCGTCGCCCTTGATACGCCCCATGGACAAGGGGAGCTTGCGATGGGGACAGGCATCTTCGAGCGCTGCAAGCTTGCCATTCTGAAGACGATAAAGAACGATATTTTCGCCGAGCATCGTTACGGGTGTCAGGTCTCGTCCGATTTCGTGATCCCAGGTGGCGACGTACCAAGCATTCTTGAGAAACATTTTCTTCCCCCGTTCTCGCTTTAATCGGATCAGTATTTTCCTTGTTGCGATGCGGAACAAGCGGATTTTCGTTGCGTTTTTGTTTAGAAAAACTTAACAAAAAGCAGAACTGGAGATACTCTATTGGCTATGCCCCCACTCCATGCCCTGCAAGCTTTCGAAGCCGTAGGAAGGTGCGGCACGATGAGCACGGCCGCCAAAGAACTGGGCGTAACACCCAGTGCCATCAGCCAACAGGTGCGCAAGCTTGAGAACCATCTCGGCGTTACGCTCCTCGAACGTATCGGACGCCGTGTGGAACTGACGTCGTGGGGTGTTCTTCTTCACAAGGAAGTCGCCAAAGGCTTCAGCCAGCTCAATCATTCCGTCGATGTTCTCGAACGGGCGCGGAGCCAGACCGGCATCGTGCTGACTGCGCTCAGCTCGGTGGTGAACAAGTGGATCGGCCGCAAGATCTTCGAGTGGCAGGCTCTCTATCCGGAAGCCAATGTCCGTATCATCGGCAAGGATGACGAACCCAGCCTGTCGGGCGGCCAGAGCGATTTTCGCATAACCTATGGAAAGCGGGCAGAGGTGCACGCGCATTTCGTGCCGCTTTATACGGATTGGGTGGTTCCCGCATGTTCGCCGCGTTTGCTCGGGGGACGGACATTATCGGCGCCCGCCGACCTTCTCAAATTCCCTTTGCTCAATATCGAGTGGGAAGCCCATTACAGCCGTCCGCCACAATGGAGCGAGTGGGCGCAGCTCGTTGGCGCGACCGTGAATGAAAAACTCTCGAGCCTGTTTTTCGCGCTGTCGAGCAACGCAATCGACGCGGCGGTCAACGGACACGGATTCGTGCTGGCTCAGGTCTCGATGATCGAGGACGAGTTGCAGGCCGGTACTCTTGTTGTTCCTTTCGACATCCGCCTTCCGCTTCCCGAGAGCTACTATCTGGCATGGGATCGTTCCGTTTTCGATAAGCCCTACGGAAGAGAATTTCACATGTGGGTGATGGGGATCGCGAAAAAGCAGTCTGTCGCATCGTCCCCGAACCGCAGTGCGTGACTAAGGGCCTACCGCTCGGGATATCACCTTCTGATGTGTTGATATTCTCCGCGCCAGTACAGAAGTGGCCGGGCATCGTCATGCGTCCTTATCGACCGGACGAGGCCGATCAGGATCACATGGGATCGATGGATGATCGCGTCTTCGAGTTCGCAGTCCAGACTTGCCAGAGCGCCATCCAGCGCAAGGCCGCCTGACGCCATCGTGTGCCAGACGGCGCCATCGTAGCGGCTGGCACCCTTAAGGCCATTAAAAGCCGAGAATGAGTGGGCGACGTTTTCCTGACCTTCAGCGACGACGTTGACGCAAAACCGTCTGGCTTTCTCGACGATTTCCCAGGACGAGGATCCACGATTGAGTGCGACCATCACCGTCGGGCCATCCGCAGAAAGTGCTGTGACGGATGTTGCGGTGAAGCCGGTTCGCGTTTCACCCGTGCCTGTCGTGATGACGCAAACGGCACCCGCCAGATTCCGCATGGAGGATTTGAAGACGTCAGCGCCCGGAGACGGCACCTGCATTTTCATCTGGTCCACCATGATTGGCTCCTTCAGATGCGCTCTTTATCGCCTTTGGCGGCCGTGTAACGGTTGTCAGGCATCGAAAGCCCCAGGTTCTCGCGCAGCGTCGATCCTTCATATTCCTCACGAAACAGTCCGCGCCGCCGCAACTCCGGCAAGACAAGGCGGACGAAATCTTCCAGGCTTGCGGGAAGTGTCGGGAACATAAGAATAAAACCGTCGGCGGCACGGGTTTCGAACCACTCTTCCATGTAGTCTGCGATCTGTTTTGGTGTCCCGGTTATTCCGTTTCCGGTGTGGCGTTCTGCGTAGTGCCGGATCAATTGTCCCACTGTCTGTCCTTGTTTGACGAACTCGACGAGCTGGTCAAACATCTTGCGCGAGCCTTTCGGCTCGGCGGGCAGCCGGTCCATCGGAAATGGTTGATCGAGGGGAACGCCACGAAGGTCGGCTTCGAGGAACTCCGAAAGCATCAAGCGACCCACGTCCGGATGCAGGCTGTCGATGAGAAAATCGACTTTTGCCTTCGCCTCGGCCTCGGTCTCCCCGACATTGACGACAATGCCCGGCATGACCTTGAGATCTTCGGGATCGCGACCGAATGCCGGCATACGTCCTTTGACGTTCTGGTAGAAAGCCCTGTTGCTCTCGATGTTGGATGCCAGGCTGAAGACGATTTCAGACGTCCGTGCAGCAAGGTTCATTCCGGCCTCGGAGCCGCCGGCCTGAGCAATAACAGGCCGCCCCTGCTCGGAAGGCGCAATGTTGAGGGGGCCGCGCACCTGAAAATGCTTGCCGACATGATTGAGGGTATGGTGCTTGGCCTTGTCATAATAAACGCCGCTTTCGCGATCAAGCAGCAGGGCGTCGCGTTCAAAGCTGTCCCATAGGCCGAACACTACGTCGATGAATTCTTGCGCGCGCTCGTAACGGACGGCGTGAGGATCGAGACCCTGACGATTGAAGTTGTAGCCGGTCTCGTCATGATCGGAGGTGACGACATTCCAGCAGGCGCGTCCCCGGCTCAGCTGATCGATAGACGCGAAAATCCGGGCGACATTGAAGGGTTCATAATAGCTCGTCGATACCGTCGAGACCAAACCCAGTCTTTCCGTCATCACCGAAAGTGCCGAGATGAGAGAAAGCGGTTCGAACCGGTTCTGCTTGGTCGGGCTGCGCGCCAGGGCGTCGGGGTCACCAACGGCAGCCGCAGCGGAATCGGCGAGGAACATGAAATCGAATTTGGCAGCTTCAGAAATTCTGGCCACATTCAACATGTGGCTGAAGTCGGTTGCTGCCGTTACCTTGCTTGCCGGGTGCCGCCATGCGGCTGCATGGAAGCCGAACGTGTAAACAAAGGTTCCGAGCTTGATCTTGTCCTGCCGTTTCAACATCGTTCCCTCTTTTGCCTGATACCAATTCTGGTCTCAGGCTATTCGAGGATCAACGCTGCAACAATCGGCCGAAATCTTCTCCGTAGATTAGAAATACTAACAAGGATTAGTGGCGCGTCTGCGCATCAGCCCGAGAGGCTGCGGCGCCACGCCACGGGATCACATTCCCGTTGGGAGGCCTGATGATGGCGCTTCACTATAAGTATTCATAAGTCACACTTAAGTCGCTGTTAACCAACATCTGGTCAATTTATTCATATAAGAAGTTGTCTTCGCAGGCGAATTTCGCGCAGGCGCTTCATTTTTATGACCACATGACGCGGTCGTCTTTTCCCAAAAAAATGTTTCCAGATCCGTTGAATTCGTTCGGTGAAAGCCGAGGAGTTCGCGCGTCTATTCGCCCGCAATCCAATGATAGCGAGGACAAGTGCAAATCGTATTGGTCGATGACAGCAAGTCGATTCTTGTTGCCCTGAAAGCGACGGTCCGCGGGCTTCCGGATGTCGGCACCATCGTGGGCTTCACCGATCCCACGGAGGCGTTGGAATTCTGCCGCAACAATGCGGTCGATCTGCTTGTGGTGGATTATACGATGCCGAAATATAACGGCATACAGCTCCTCAAGGCACTGAATACGTATGAGCATTTTGCTCATGTGCCTGTCATCATGATCACATCCGAAAGAGGCCGGCCTGTCCTTATCGAAGCGATAGAGAGCGGTGTCACGGAATTCATCCACAAGCCCTTTGACCCGGTGGAGCTGAAGGCGCGGGTGCGCAACCTTCTCGCCTTGCGCAAGGCGCAGCGCGATCTTGCCGGACAGGCGCGCAGCCTTGTGGATGAGGTGCGCAAGGCCACCCGGCAACTCGCGGCCCGCGAAGAGGAAATCATCTGGCGCCTGGCGCGGGCCATCGAATTCCGCGACGGCCACACCGGCGACCATATTTCCCGCGTCGCGCAAATCAGCACGCTGATGGCAAAGGATCTCGGCCTCGATGACGAGCATTGCCGCATGATCTATCTCGCGGCACCCTTGCACGATGTCGGCAAGATCGGAATTTCCGACAGCGTGCTGCTGAAGCCGGGTCGCCTGACGCCTGATGAGATCACCGAAATGCGAAAACATGTCGGTATCGGCGTGCAGATTCTCGAAAACGGTTCATCCGACCTGCTGCGCATAGCCGAGGCGATTGCAGGTGGCCATCACGAAAAATGGGATGGAACGGGATATCCGCACGGCTTGTCGGGCGACGGCATTCCGCTGGAAGCCCGTATCGTCGCCATTGCGGACGTCTTTGAGGCTCTCTGCTCCGAGCGTCCTTACAAGAAGGCGTGGTCGACCGAAGAGGCCTATGCGCATGTTGTCGCGCAGAGCGGCAGCCATTTCGATCCCGCCTGCGTCGCGGCGTTCCAGCGCCAATGGACGCTGATTGAGAGGCTCATGACGGGTCACGACGTTCTGGAGATCGAAGTGCCGAGCCTCGAAACACCGGAAGAACAACCGATCAGGGCGGATGGCGGCATGCAAGCCGCAGCCGTTCGGGAGACTCCCCATGTTTTTTGATGAAACCACGAACGACACACTGAAGATGCCGCAAGCGCTTTCCATACGGTCGATTGCGTCGGCACATGGTCTTCTTCTCGACCGTCTCAAAGACACCGACAGGCTGGTGGTCGAGGTGCCCAAGGATGCGGATGCGGATTTGAGCTTCGTGCAGCTGATGGAAGCCTCGCGCAATTTCGCGGCGCAGAACAACAAGACGATAACATTGAAAGAGCCGGCTGACGGTCAGGTTTTGCAGACATTGCGGCGGGGCGGTTTCCTGTCGCGGATGGATGAAGCCTCCCGACAGTTCTGGTTGCATGGAAAGGACATATCATGAGCGCACATATTTTAACGGTCGACGATTCCGCCAGCATTCGCATGACGACGAAGATCGCCCTCACAGGCGCGGGCTACAAGATTACCGAGGCCGTTGATGGGCAGGACGGTCTTGCCAAGGCGAAGGCCGCGAATTTCGACCTCATCGTCACTGATCTCAACATGCCGAACATGAATGGTCTCGAGATGATCGAAGCGCTTCGGCAATCTCCGGCTCATACCGGCATTCCGATCATCTTTTTGACGACGGAATCCGATGCGGACATGAAGGCGCGCGCCAAGGCCGCCGGTGCCACCGGCTGGCTGACCAAGCCCTTCGATGCCGAACATCTGGTCAAGATCGTCAGAAAGGTCCTCGGAAAATGACGACGCTGGACCCTATTCAGGTTTTCAGAACGGAGGCTGCGGAGCTTTTCGAGCAAATCGAGGGTGGCCTTCTCGATCTGCTTCACGATTTGACCGATCAGGATCAGATCGACGCCGTTTTCCGCGGACTGCATACATTGAAGGGGTCCGGGGCAATGTTCGGGTTCGAGGCGCTTGCCGCCTTCACCCACCATTGCGAAACCGCCTTTGACCGGGTGCGCAAGGGCGAGGTTCCGGCAACCAGCGAACTGGTCGCAGCCGTTCTCGAAGCGCAGGATCATATGCAGGCGCTGGTCGACAATCCGCACGGTGTGCAGGGTGATGTTGGAGAGCAGCTGCTAGCCAAGCTTCGTGCGGCAGTCGGCACTCGTGGCGATGGCGGTGTCCTGACACATGTTCCGGCGCAGAATCTCGCCAGGAAGCAGGCAAAGGCAAAAGCCGCCACCTGGGAAATCCGGTTCCGGTTGCCCGTCAATGCCATGGCAAACGGAACCAATCCCCTTGGTCTTCTCGATGAGCTGGCCGAACTCGGCGATTGTGAAATCGTTGCCGACACCTCGACGGTGCCGTCTCTCGACGCCCTCAATCCGAGCGATCTTCATCTGGGCTGGACAGTCCGGCTGACGACCGAGCAGCCGCAATCGGCAATCGACGACGTTTTCATCTTCGTGATGGATGACATGGAGATCGATATCCGCGCAATCGAAGCGGTTGTCGAAGAAGCGCTCCCCGTTTCCGAAATCCTGCCGGAAGCCAGAAAGGTCGCCGCCGATCCGAAGGGCGGCAAGGCGGCCGAAAACGTGCGGGTGCCTGCTGAAAGACTTGACGAGTTGATGGATCGGGTCGGTGAACTCGTCATTGCCCAGTCCCGCCTTTCGCAGCTGGCGGGTAGCAGCGTCGATATTCTTTTGCGCTCTGTTTCGGAGGATGTCGAACGTCTTTCCGGAGAACTTCGCGATACGATGATGGTCTTGCGAATGGTGCCGATCGCCCAGCTTTTTGGTCGGTTCCGCCGTCTGATCCATGACCTGGCGCGGGAAACGGGCAAACAGATCGAGCTGGAGACCGAGGGCGAAGGCACAGAGGTCGACAAGGCGGTGATCGAACGCCTGGCTGATCCACTCGTGCACCTTGTCCGCAACTCCTGCGACCATGGACTCGAAAAAAGCGATGAGCGTGTGGCGGCCGGCAAACCGGCGACGGGGCGGATCACCCTCATTGCCCGCCAGTCGGGCGGTGATGTGACCATCACCATCCGTGACGATGGCCGTGGCATCGATCGCCAGCGCGTCCGGGCAAAAGCTGAGGCTTCCGGCCTTTTGGCTCCGAACGCGCAGGTCAGCGATCAGGAACTGCTGCAGATGATCTTCCAGCCGGGCTTTTCGACAGCCTCTGAAGTTACCAGTCTTTCCGGCCGTGGTGTCGGCATGGATGTAGTGAAGAAGAGTGTCGAGGCCCTTCGCGGCACGATCAGCGTTACCAGCATGCCGGGCGCGGGTTCGGAAGTTTCGCTGGCGATCCCGTTGACTCTGGCCATCATCGACGGCCTGCTGGTGCGGGTCGGCAATGGTTGCTACGTCATTCCGCTGCCGGCGGTGGAGGAATGCCTGGAACTGTCGCCTGACGACGATATTCGTTCGCGGGGCCGGTCCTTCATTTCACTGCGCGAGAGCCTCGTTCCCTTCATTCGCCTGCGCGAATTGTTCAACACCGGAACCAAGCCGGATCAGTTCCAGAAGATCGTCGTCATTTCCACCGGCTCCGAGCGGGTCGGGCTTGTGGTCGACCAGATCATCGGTGACCACCAGACGGTCATCAAGGCCATGTCGAAACTGCACCATGACGTCGCGACATTCTCAGGCGCGACCATCCTCGGTGACGGCAATGTCGCCCTTATCCTCGATGTCGCACATTTGGTGATGGCGGGGCAACAGCAGGAGGCGCGATTGCGGGCCGCGGGATGAACCAGTCTCTCTTGAAGCAGACGGACGAATTTTGGGGCGTGTCCGACGCCGTGGAAGTTCTGACCTTCAACATCGCGGGCGAGACCTTCGCCATAGAGGCGGTGAAGGTTCGGGAAATTCTGGATCTTCTGCCCGAAACCGCCGTTCCCGGTGCTAAAGCCTTCGTGGCGAGTGTTATCAACTTCCGGGGCAAGGTCATCCCTCTGGCCGATATCCGTCTTGCCTTTGGCATGGAAGCCACCGAGCGAACCATTGATAGCCGTATCGTCGTCATAGAACTGCCGTTCGATGGCGAGCCGGCATTGATCGGCATCAGGACCGATAAGGTCAACGAGGTGACCACGTTCAGCCGGGCAGCCAGCGAACCGCCGCCGAGCGTCGGCATGCGGTGGCGGGCGGATTACATCCATTGCCTCATCAAACGCGGCAGCGAGTTCGTCATTCTTCCAAATCTGACAGCAATTTTCACGGGGCATCGCGAGTCCGGACCGGTTTCGTCCAGCGCGCGTGGCAACGTCATCGAACTTTCCAAGGAGCATTGAGATGCGATTTACAATCAAGATGAAGCTGGCGGTTGCCTTCGGCTTTCTGATCCTGATGCTTGCCGGAACGGCCGGCTACGGCATCTACAGCCTCGGTATCGCCAAGAATGCCATGGACGATGTGGTCGACGGCACTGTCGTGCGCCTCGACAAGGTTCACCAGATGAACGCACTGGCGCTGGCAACTGTCCGGTCGCAGAAGAATATCATCCTTGCTGCTTCGCCGGAGGAAACCCAGCTTTTCAAGGCGGCCGGTAACGAAAGTCGCGACCAGTTGACGGCCATGCTGAATGATATGGCAGCCACCGCCAGCGCCGAGACGCGTGCGTTCTGGACGGATCTGCAGGCCATCACCAAGGCTTTCGAGGCCAGTGATGATCACGTCCGGGAACTGGTTGCGCAGGGCAATACGTCGCTCGCCGCGTCGTACTCGTCCGGCAAGGGCCGTGACGCTGCCAATGCCCTGACCGGGAAACTGGGCGAGGGCGTCAAGATGAACCGCGACCGTCTTGAAGAATCGAAGCAATTGGCGGCTGATGACTATGAGCAGACCCGCACCCTGCTGGTCAGTGCCTCGGTCGTTGCCGTACTCATCGCCATCGCGACAGCATTCTGGATCGCGCTCGGCATCAGCAGCGGATTGCGCAAGATCATGACCGTGGCTGAGGCGGTTGCGATCGGCGATCTCGATCAGAATGTCGAGATCAAGACCAATGACGAGATCAAGGATCTCGTTGCGCGCATCAACACGATGACGGGCAATCTGCGCAATACGGCAGGCATTGCCGACCGAATTGCCGATGGCGATCTTACCGTCATGCCGAAACCCCTGTCCGACAGGGATACTCTCGGCCTTGCGCTGGAGCGGATGGTTGAGCGCCTGCGTGGCATTGTCGCCGATGCGCTTTCCGCTTCCGACAATGTGTCCTCCGGCAGCCAGGAACTGTCGGCCAGCTCCGAACAGCTGAGCCAGGGCGCGACCGAGCAGGCATCGTCTGCCGAAGAGGCTTCGGCCTCGATGGAAGAGATGGCTGCCAACATCAAGCAGAATGCCGACAATGCCGCGCAGACGGAAAAGATCGCGCGTCAGTCGTCCAAGGACGCCGAAGCCAGCGGTGAAGCCGTCAACCGCGCTGTGGTCGCCATGCGCACCATCGCCGAGAAGATTTCCATCGTGCAGGAAATTGCACGCCAGACCGATCTTCTGGCGCTGAACGCCGCCGTTGAGGCGGCGCGCGCTGGGGAACACGGCAAGGGTTTTGCTGTTGTGGCATCGGAAGTGCGCAAGCTCGCCGAACGCAGCCAGGCTGCTGCCAGCGAGATCAGCTCGCTTTCTGGCGAGACCGTGCAGGTGGCAACCGAAGCGGGCGACATGCTGAACCGTCTGGTGCCGGACATTCGCAAGACCGCCGAGCTGGTCGCCGAAATCTCCGCCGCCTGCCGTGAGCAGGATATCGGCGCCTCCCAGATCAACGAGGCAATCCAGCAGCTGGACAAGGTGACGCAGCAGAACTCCGGCGCTTCGGAAGAAATGTCGGCGACTTCGGAAGAGCTGGCCGCACAGGCCGAAGAGTTGCAGAGCAGTATCGCCTTCTTCAAGGTGGATGCCTCAAGCGTCTCGTCGCGCCCCGCACAGGCTGCACATCGGCCTGCCGCAAAGCCTGCTGCCACGCGTCCGGCGATGAAGCCGGCCCCCGTTCGCAAACCGCAGACGGGTAATACCGTCAGTGCCCAGCAAGCCCGCGTCAAAGGTTTCGCACTGGATATGTCCATGGGCGGTCCCGATGCTGACGACGCGGATTTCCGCGAAAGCGCCTGACCATGACCAGCACATCTTCAGAAGGCCAGTTCGTGACATTCAGCCTCGGTGAGGAGGTCTTTGCGGTATCCGTCGCGGTCGTCCGTGAAATCCTCGACTATGAGGACACGTTCAAGATTCCGCATAGTCCTGAATATCTGCTGGGTCTGAGAGATGTCCGCGGGCAAGGTGTGCCCATCATCGATCTGCGGCTGCGGCTCGGAATGAGCCGCAGCGTGCGGACACCCCATACCCGCGTGCTGGTGCTGGATATTCCGTTTCCATCCCGCACGCTGGCGATAGGTCTCGTGGCGGACAAGGTATTCGAGGTGACGCCGTTCCGTCGCGACCAGATGGAAACGGCACCCGATATCGGCGTTCACTGGAACTCCGACTACATTGCAGGTGTGGTTCGCCGCGAAGGTGATTTCGTCGTCATCATCGATCTTGCAAAGCTTTTCTCGAACGAAGAAAACGCCATTGCCCGGCAGGGCGGCACACCGGTTCAGGCGGCATGAGGAGAGCCCTTTCCGTGGATGCCTCCATTGCTGCCAGCTCCGCGCATGATGGCCTGAGTCAGCGGGATTTCCGGCTGCTCGCCGAATACATCTACAATTACAGCGGCATAAAGATGCCGGACAGCAAGCGCACCATGCTGGAAGGGCGTCTGCGCAAGCGCCTTCGCGCCACGGGGCATGCCACCTTCGCTCAATATTGCAATTTCCTCTTCCGCGAAGACGGGCTGGAAGAGGAAGCGATCTACCTGATTGACGTGGTGACGACCAACAAGACGGATTTTTTCCGTGAGCCGAACCATTTCGACTACATGGAGAAATTCGCTTTGCCTGCACTTGCGGGTGAAGGCCATGGGCGTATCCGTGCCTGGAGTTCCGCCTGTTCGACGGGTGCGGAACCCTATACTATGGCGATGGTGCTGGCCGAAGCGGCCGAGAAACAGGTCATCAACAATTTCAGCATCCTTGCGACCGACCTTTCCACTGATGTGCTCAGGAAAGCCCATAGCGGTATCTATGCCCGTGAACTGCTCGAACCGGTTCCGGCCGACATGATGCGCAAATATGTCATGCGGTCGGTCGATGCCGGACGACGGGAGGTTCGGATCGTGCCGCGGCTGCGTTCCAAGATCGGTTTTGCCCGCCTCAACCTCATGGACCCGACCTACCAGATCGGCGATGCGGTGCACCTTCTCTTCTGCCGTAACGTTCTCATCTACTTTGATAAAAAAACGCAGGTGCACGTCCTGACCCAATTGTGCAAGCGCCTGGTGCCGGGCGGTTACCTTTTCATCGGTCATTCCGAAACGATAACCGGTATCGACCTGCCCCTGCGGCAGGTCGCCAATACCGTTTTCAAGAAGCAATAGCGGCAGAGAGCCATGTCGAAAAAAATCCGCGTTCTCATCGTCGACGATTCCGCCAGCGTCCGGCAGACCCTGACCGAGGTTCTCGAAAGCGATCCCGGCATTGAGGTGATCGGGGCCGCTGCCGATCCGTTTGTTGCGGCCAAGCGCATTCAGGAAGAAATTCCCGATGTCATCACGCTTGATGTGGAAATGCCGCGCATGGACGGCATCACCTTCCTGCGCAAGATCATGTCGCAGAAACCGATCCCTGTAGTCATGTGCTCGTCGCTGACCGAGGCCGGATCGGAAACCCTGCTTCAGGCACTGGAGGCGGGGGCGGTCGACATCATCCTGAAGCCGAGGATAGGCGCTGCGGATCATCTGGCGGAGCAGGCCACGCGCATCTGCGAGGTCGTCAAAAGTGCGGCGCACGCCCGCGTCGGCAATGCGCGGGCGGCGCTGCGTTCGGCTGCCGCAAGTGGTCCGCAGGCCAAGCTGACCGCCGATGCCGTGTTGCCGCCGCCTTCGGGCAAGGCCATGGCACGCACCACTGAAATGGTGGTCTGTGTCGGTGCATCCACCGGCGGCACGGAAGCGTTGCGCGCAATGCTGATGAAGCTGCCGGCCAATTCACCCGGCATCGTGATCGTTCAGCATATGCCGGAAAAATTTACCGCCGCATTTGCAAAACGCCTGAACAGTCTCTGCGATGTCGAGATCAAGGAGGCCGAGGACGGCGATCCGGTGCTGCGCGGCCATGTGCTGATTGCGCCGGGCGACAGACATATGCTGCTGGAGCGGCAGGGTGCACGTTATCGCGTTTCGGTCCGCACCGGGCCACTGGTTTCGCGACACCGGCCTTCGGTGGACGTTCTGTTTCGTTCTTCCGCGCGTGCCGCCGGTGCCAACGCCATGGGCATCATCATGACAGGCATGGGTGATGATGGCGCACGCGGCATGCTGGAAATGCATCAGGCCGGCGCCTTCACGGTGGCACAGGACGAAGCATCCTCTGTTGTCTTCGGCATGCCGAAGGAAGCGATCGCCCATGGCGGTGTCGACAAGGTTCTGCCACTCGACAGGATCGCGCTGGAAATTCAGGCCGAAGACCGCCGCCGCTGATGGCGCGACCCTTTTTTACCCGGCATTAACCAAACTCGCCAATGATGGCGGCAACACCATGCGACAGGTGCGTTCTGCGAGGCATGACCGTCTCCGCCCAGTTTTCCGGATCATGCCATGCCAGTTATCACCTTCGCGAACACCAAGGGCGGTGCCGGGAAAACCACGGCGGTTCTTCTCCTGGCGTCCGAACTGGCGCGGCGCGGATCGCGGGTTTGCGTCATCGATACAGATCCACAGCGCTGGATTTCCCGCTGGCGTGAAAAGGCCGATGCGCGTGTCGATTTTTCAGTCATCACCTATGTGACGGCGGCGACGTTACAGCAGCATGTCATCGACAGCCGCCGTGCGTTCGATCATGTGATCATCGACCTGCCCGGTGCGCAATCGCCCCTGCTCGCGACTGCGATCGGTCTCTCCAACCATGTGCTGATACCCGTTCAGGGCAGCACCATGGATGCGCAGGGCGGGGCGCAGGTGCTGGAGCTGCTGCGTTATCTCGATGAAAAGGCGAATATCCGGATCGACCATTCCGTCGTGCTGACCCGCGTTAATCCGCTGGTCACGACCCGCGCGCTTCTGGCCGCACGGGAACTGCTGGCGCAAAGGAATGTACGTGTTCTCGATACGCCGATTTTCGAACGTTCTGCGTTTCGCGATATGTTCGAATTCGATGGATGCCTGCATATGATGAAAGCTGGCCATGTCAGCAATCTCGACAAGGCTCTGCAGAATGCCGAAGCTTTTGCCGCCGAGGTTCTCCGTCTCCTTGAGGCCTCCAGCAAGAAAAGCCCTGGCAAACTGATGCAGGCGGCCTGACGCCGGGAACCCGGCGCAGTAAAAGCGCCCCATCGATCCCGTTTAGATCGAATACGCTCTAGAAAAGCGCGTCGGCAAAGAGATCGTCGTCATCTTCGACGGTGGCGGGTGCTTTCTGCCCGGGCGCAAGATCGACCGGCAAGTAGCGAAGATGCACGTCGCGCTCCTGCGCCATCGTGTAGATCTTGTAGATGCATGTCGAAAACGGCTGGATTTTCTCCGCAAAGCCGGAAATGTCTCCGGCGCCGCCGGCGGCCAGCCCGCTTGCCACGTGATGGCATTCTTTCAGGACATCGCCGAGTTCGCTTTCGAAATCGAGCTTGATCACGGCGGCACTGATGCGGCTGAAAACGGCCTGACCTTCCGTGGCGAGATCCTGAAGACCGGTTTCCATCTGACCCTTGGCGTGGCTTATGGCTTCCAGTGCTTCGCTCAATGGTTCCCGCAGGTCACCGGCGCTCCGGTTCTCAGCCGTCTTCAGATTTGTAATGACGCTTTCGATCCGGTGGAGATCGGCAACGATCGAATCCGCCGGGCTTTCCAGCTTGTCGGCAAAGACCCGCAGCTCGCCGCTGACGACATTGACCGACCGGCCTTCGTCGCCCAGTTTCGAGCAGCGCAGGTTTGAGTTCAGCGCCATATAATGGATTTCAGTCTTGATCGAGCGCAGCACTTCAATGCCGTGCAACAGGTCCTGTGCGGTACCGGTAACGGAAGCGACGACCGCATTGGCATCCGCCATGCCTTCCTGAACGCGCCCGGCCAGATCGCACGCCTTTGCTATGTCCTTCTCAAGCAGCTGCAACGCGCTGCCGCCATCATTGGCAGCATCTTCCACCAGGGTGTCGCGCAGTGAAAGAATGGTTGCGGCATCGTCGGCGAAACTTGAGATGCCTGCAAAAATCTTGCGGCAATCCTGCTGGAAGGTGGTTGCCATCTCGTCGATCTGGGCGCTGACCATCTCGAAAACGGTGTCGTAAAGAGCGTCCATTTCGGCGGAATTTAACGCCTGCGCCTCTTCGGAATTCAGATAATCGCTGAACAGGGCGAGTGTCGTCTGCACATGTTCGACACGTTGGCGGGTGATGTCGCCGATCTGGAGGGAGGACAGCGTTGCCGCTATCTTGCCCTGCACGCCCTGCGCGACGGATTTCACCTTGGCCGCCATGGCCGTCATGGCGCGATGCTGTTCGCCGATGCGACCGGAATTTGTCTTCAAACCTCCGACGATGCCGGGGATCGTTGCTTCGAAATCGGCGCCGATGACGGATGAGACGTCGCGCGCTCTGGCAAGCTGCTTGTGCATGAGATCGAGATATTGCGCGAATTTGCCGACTTCAGTACCGCCGAAATGGATGCGCTCGCGGATTTCCTCGGCAAAGGAGGAAAATTCGGCGATGCCTGCGCCGGTGATCTTTACCGTGACCGCAAAGGTTTTCAGGTAACGGATCGTCTCGCGGATATCATCGACATGGCCGTTTGCAGACTTGCAAAGGGAACTCATTTCAACGAAGGCGGCCTGTCGCAACTGTTCGGTTTCCGGCAGGCGGACCATGTCCTCAATGGTCTTTTGCATGTTGGCCATTGCCGCATCCGCGGTATCGCCGTCCATCGAACCCGTCATGCGGTCCAATATGGTGATGAGCTGGTTCAGGATGTCCATGACTGAAACGAGCACGGAGCCGCCTTCGAGAAAGGTCTTCTCGATACGAGACTGTGCGGTTGCAAGGCGCGCGGTCAGGTACGCTTGCGGATCACTGGCTTCAGCTTTTGGTTGATTTTTCACGACGGTACTGTTTCCCATACTCGGATGGCGTGATCCTAGAGAGCAGGAAGAAACGGACAGTGAATATTCTGAGTTGATCGGGAGTTAACAACTCAATTGGTTGACGAATTCCTCTCCCCCTGGAAGGCCTTCTCGGGGCTTATCGAATCTGGACGTGGTCGGTGCCTACCGGAAAAGTCAGTTGTACCCTTGCGCCATCGCCCGGCATCGAGCTGATATGCGCCTCGCCGCCGCTCTGCCGGACGAAGCCGTAGACCATTGCAAGGCCGAGGCCTGCCCCGCCGTGTTCCTGCCGGGTGGTGAAATAGGGCTCGAAGGCCTTGTCCACCGCCTCGGGCGTCATGCCCACCCCCTCGTCGGTGACGGCGATCACAAGTGCATCCTTCTCGGAAGCGGCGCTGATCGAGATCAGGCCACCATCGGGCATGGCCGCTGCCGCATTCAGGCAAAGGTTGAGGATGGACTGCTCGAGGAGGGCAGGGTCTAGCGCAATCGAGGGAAGATCCTCGTCAATCTCCAGCGCAATCCGGCATTTCGGGCCGACTGCAATCTCAAGGATATCGGCCATGCCGCGCAGCAGGTTTGCGACGTTGATGCAGCTCGGATGAATGGGCTGCTGGCTGCCGATGGTCAGCATGCTGCTGGCCAGAGAACGGCCGCGATCCGCCGCCTTGCGGATGCGGGCGATGTGGCGTTTCTGGCGATCGTTGAAACCAGTTTCGCGCTCCAGCAGACCGAGGCTGCCGGTGATGATGCCGATCATGTTGCCCACTTCATGACTGACCTGATGGGTCATGCGCATGATGCCATCAAGCCTCTGGGCTTTTGCGGCCTCCGCCTCCTGACGATCGAGAGAAGTTACATCCCGCGCCAGCAGCACGATACCGCCATCCGGCTGGCGTGACATCGATACTTCGATCACTCGTTGATCTCCAGTGCGATGGCGCACGACTGCCCGGTCCATCAACTCGCCTCGGCCGCTCTCGAAAGGGAACAGTGCGGGATCGATCTCCGGTATCGGTTCGACAAAACGGCGAAGCGGCAGCTTACGCGACGAGCCGGAACGACCGACAAGTTCTATGATCCGGCGGTTCATGGTGATTGGCCGACCGGTCGGATCGAACAGCGCTATTCCCTCATTCATGTTGCGGAAGGTCGAGCGGATGGTTCGGGCCGCCGCTTCCGCCGTGCGCCGCAGGCGGGAGACACGATCGACGCTGTCATGGAAAGCCCGGAAAGCATCGAGCAGGCGGATCAGTTCCGTCTCCGATCCGGTGTAGGATGGCGGGCCGACATCCTTTTCACCCTTGGCGAGCGCGTTCATGCCGTTGGAAAGCGTCGCGATCCCGCGTGAGACACGCATCACTGATCGAATCGAGAATGTTGCCATGACCAGAACCAGAAGCGAAGCGACTGCGACGATGACCAATAGGCGGCTCAGAGCGTCCGAGGTCGAGATCAGATCCTCGTTGAGGCTGCGGGCAACCGCATCGCTCTGCGTTTCGGTGACATGGGACAGATCGCGCGAAACAATGTGAAGCCGCGACACCGAGGCGCGGATCGCAAACATTTCCAAGAGGTAACGGCTCTGCGCTTCAAAGACCCGCTCATAGGGTCGCAGCTCGGCCACGGGGAGCCGCTCTCCGGGATAACCTTCCTGGCGCGCGGTGGTTTCGGCAACATAGCGGCGGCGCAGTTCACCAAGCTGGAAGAGGCTGTCGGATGCGGATGCGGCCTGCACGATGCCGTTCATCCGCCTGCGCAGTTCGGGATCGGTGATGCCGCGACCCGTGGCAATTTCGCCAAGCGCGGCTGCCGCATCCGCCTTGTGGCCCTGCGCCGCATCGGCATCCTTTGCCAGATCCAGCGTCTGTGTTCTGATCAATTCAAGGAGTTCGACGATCCGCTCGTTGGCAAAGCCGCGGGCGACCCGATCACCGTTGCCTGGCCCTGTCATCTCTAGCAGGATATCGACCTGCTGGACCACGGACCGGCTTTCGCTGGAGACGCGATAGGGTGAGGCGGCATTCATCAGGAAAGGTGCGCTCGAGACGAGGTCGGAGACCTGCCGCGAAACCAGCGATGCCTTGGCAAGGCTGGAAAAGGCCTGCAGGCCGTAGGCGGCCATTTCATCGCGAGCGCGTTGCAGGCCGTAGATGGCGATGGCGGATAGGCTGAAGACGAGGATGCAGATGAAGACGATCGCAAAGGGCAGGCGAAAGGCGATCGAGGAAAGGAAGGAGCGGCTGATCACGGAGAAAGCTCGCCCTCGTCGGTGTGGAGCACATAACCCCTGCCGCGCCGCGTCTTGATGTGACGCGGCAGATCGGGGTTTCGCTCGATCTTGCGCCTCAGCCGCAGCACCAGCACATCGACGTTTCTATCGATATAGCGGTCGCTTTCCGAGCCAAGCCTGTCGAGGATCTGGGAGCGGCTGACGGGCTGGTTGGGCGTTTCGGCCAGAATTTCCAGAAGTGCGAATTCGGCACTTGTCAGCGTTCTGCTGCGATCGGTCAGGCAGACGGCCTGTCGGGCATTGAGATCAATCGCCCAGTCGCTGAGGAGCAATGCCGCCCGGCCGTGGTCGCGCTCACTGTCCTTTTCCTGCTTTAAGGAGGGGATCGTCCGGCGCAGAACGGCCTTGATCCGTGCCGTGAGTTCGATCGGTTCGAAGGGTTTGACGACATAATCGTCGGCCGCTGTTTCCAGGCCGAGAACCCGGTCGGCGGCGCTGCCGGCAGCCGTTACCATGACGATGCCGATATCAACCTTGCTGCGTAGTCTCTGGGCAAAGGTGCGGCCGGAGGTGCCGGGCAAGTTGTGGTCTACGAGCACCAGCTGCATCACGTCCTTCGCCAATATCTCGTCCGCTTCCTCGGCGGAGCGCGCGCAGGTGGGCAGCCAGCCCTCGGCCTCGACGAGGTCCGATATAAGCTCTGCCATATCCGGATCGTCCTCGACGATCAGAATGCGAACCTTCTGATTAAGCACTGCGTATTCCTCCCGCCATCATCATAGGCGCGGCAGACGCGATCTTCAAAGCCTAGGTGGTTATCCGCCCTGTCATATTTGTAATATCTGTAATCTTGTTCGGAAAGATTGGTAACCATTCTTCGATTGCGGTGCGGTCAGGATGTGACATGCTAATGGCGGAGATTGGAACGGGGAGGTTCCAAGCAGGGAGGCTCAGTTGAGAGCATTGACCGCACTTGCGGCGAGCATGGCCTTATGGCTGTGCGGCGCAGGGCATGGCATGGCCGCGACGAAGTTAAACGTCCTGTGCGGCGTCGACGAGGCTTGGTGCGTGACCATGCAGCGGGCTTTCGAAGCGCGGATGGGGGTCGAGATTTCGATGGTTCGCAAGAGCACCGGCGAAATCCTCGATCAGATTCGTGCCGAACGCGCCCATCCGACTGTCGACGTCTGGTGGGGCGGTACAGGCGACACTCATTTGCAGGCGGGTTCGGAAGGCCTTCTGGAAGAGTATCAGCCCGCGCATCAGCAGGATCTGCTGCCATGGGCGCAGAATTTCAATGCGATGTCGGGATCGAAATCGGCCGGAATCTATGCCGGTGCGCTCGGTTTTGCCTATAATTCGGAACTGCTCGCCAAGAACAGTCTGCCGGCCCCGACATGCTGGAAGGATCTGGCGAAGGAGATTTATCGCGGCCATATCCAGACCGGCAACCCGAACTATTCGGGCACGGCCTTCACCATGCTTGCCACGCTTGTCCAGCTCTTTGGCGAGGAGGAGGCTTTCAGTTTCATGGGCAGGCTTAACCAGAATGTGGTGAGTTACACCAAGGTCGGCTCGGCGCCCGTAAAGGCGGCGGCGCGGGGGGAGGTTCTGATCGGGATTTCCTTCATGCATGACGCCGTGACACAGAAGATCGAAGGCTTTCCGCTGGTGATCGTCGCCCCTTGCGAGGGAACCGGTTACGAGATCGGTGCGGTCAGCATCGTCAAGGGCAACCACAACGATGCGCTGGCGCAGGCCTTCGTTGAATTCGCGCTGACCCCGGAAGGACAGGCGACCGGGGCAAAGGCGGGGCAGAACCAGGTGCCATCCAACGCCCGGGCGACATTGCCGCTGACGGCGCCCGATATATCGATGATCAAGATGGTGGATTACGACTTCGCCACCTTTGGCCAACCCGAAGAGCGAAGTCGATTGTTAAGCCGCTTCGACAACGAAATTCACCCGACCCAGTAGGGTCAGCAATCCAAGACCGAAAAGACAGACAGCGTGGCAGCACAAGATGCCGCGACCGGCAGCGCCATGTTTGTGGACTGCCGAACCATTCAGACGCAAGCTACAGGAGGATAACCATGCGACTGACGATACTTTCCACATTGCTTTTTGCCGGTACGGCACTCGGCACCACATCGGTGCAGGCGGCAGGCGAGCTTAACCTGATATGCTCTGCCGATGTCGTCATCTGCGAACAGATGAAGGGCGATTTCGAAAAGTCGCATGACATCAAGGTCAATATGGTTCGCCTGTCTTCCGGCGAAACTTATGCCAAGGTGCGTGCGGAAGCCCGCAACCCGAAGACCGATATCTGGTGGGCCGGCACCGGCGATCCGCACATGCAGGCGGCCTCCGAAAACCTGACGCTTGAATACAAGTCGCCGATGCTGGATCAGCTGCAGGACTGGGCCGTCAAACAGGCGGAAAGCACCGGTTACAGAACCGTCGGCGTTTATGCCGGCGCGCTGGGCTGGGGTTACAACACCGAAATCTTCAAATCCAAGGGTTACAAGGAGCCGAAGTGCTGGGCCGATCTGCTGGCACCGGAACTGAAGGGCGAAATCCAGATCGCCAATCCCAACTCTTCTGGCACAGCCTATACGGCGCTTGCCTCGCTCGTGCAGATCATGGGCGAAGACCAGGCGATCGATTATCTGAAGAAGCTCAACGCCAACATCTCGCAATATACCAAGTCCGGCTCCGCGCCGGTGAAGGCGGCAGCGCGTGGCGAGACGGCACTCGGCATCGTCTTCATGCATGATGCCGTGGCGCAGACAGCGGAAGGTTTCCCCGTCAAGTCCATCGCGCCCTGCGAAGGTACCGGCTACGAAATTGGCTCCATGTCGATCATCAAGGGTGCCCGCAACCTCGAAAATGCCAAGACCTGGTACGACTGGGCGCTAAAGCCAGAGGTCCAGTCACGCATGAAGGACGCCAAGTCTTTCCAGCTTCCATCCAACAAGACCGCGGAAGTGCCGAAGGAAGCGCCGAAGTTCGAGAACATCAAGCTCATCGACTACGACTTCAAGACCTATGGCGACCCGGCCAAGCGCAAGGCGCTGCTGGAACGCTGGGACCGCGAGGTCGGTGCAGTCGCAAACTGATCTGAACTCCGGCGATCGGCATCCCGGCTTTTGAAAGCCGGGATGTCCGCCGTTCTTTCATCGGCATGAAATAAGCGAGGTCGGCCATGACACGTGGCAATCGCAGGCTGAACATTGTCCTGGCGCTCGGGGCTTTTGCCCTGGTTTTTCTTCCCTGGTATCGCATTGAAGGCGGCTTCTTCAGCTTCCGCTGGCTGTCTGAGTTTCTCTCTTCCCCCAGCAATGCGCCCGGTGTGCTGCAAATATTGGTTTACGGAAAACCCTGGCTTGCCGGTGCCTGCCTGTTTTTCGTTGCCGGATGCCTTGTCCGCCCGATCGGCGATCCGATGCTGCGGGGCAAGCTGCTTGCGTGGATTGGTGCTGCCGGTCTCGTGGTTCTGATTTTGCAGGGATTGGCGATCGGCTTTACCGGCTGGACATGGAGCCTCAGTGAAAACCTGTTCGGCGTGCTTTCCGATGGCCAGCCCGCCATGGGCGCCGGTGCCGTCGTCATGTCGCTGGTATTTGTGCTTTTCTTTGCCTTCGGGCTTGCCGAACGCGGCGTGATGAAGGGCGATGCCTTTGTCGTCGGCTCGATTTCCATTCTGGCCTTCCTCGTTACCGTTTTCGTGTTCTATCCGATCGGCAGCATGCTGATCGCATCCGTTCAGGATTTCGATGGCTCCTTCAACGCCGATGGCTTCATCCGCAATATTCAGGATCCCGGCATCTGGAGCCTTGGCTGTGTCACGGGTGAAGAACGCTGCGGCGTTGCCTGGCGAACGCTCTTCCTCGCCTTGATGACCGCCTTCGGCTCCACAGTGCTTGGGTTGGGTTTCGCGCTGGTCGCCACCCGCACCCGTTTTCCGTTCAAGAAGGGCCTGCGCCTTCTGACGGTTCTGCCGATCATAACGCCGCCTTTCGTCATCGGTCTTGCCCTGACGCTGCTCTTTGGCCGCGCCGGTGTCGTCACTGAATGGCTTTCCTATCTCTTCGGCATCGAACCCGGCCGCTGGCTTTACGGCATGACCGGCATATGGATCGCGCAGGTTCTCTCCTTCACGCCGATATCCTTCCTGGTGCTGATCGGTGTCGTCGAAGGTGTCAGCCCGTCGATGGAGGAGGCGTCGCAAACGCTTCGCGCCGACCGCTGGCGCACCTTCTGGCGCGTGTCGCTGCCGCTGATGAAGCCGGGTCTCGCCAATGCGTTTCTCATCGGCTTCATCGAAAGCATGGCGGATTTCGGCAATCCGCTGGTGCTTGGTGGCACGCATGGGGTGCTGTCGACGGAAATCTTCTTTGCCGTCGTCGGTTCGCAGAACGACCCTTCACGCGCCGCTGTTCTCGCCATTATCCTCCTGTGCTTCACGCTTTCGGCCTTCCTCGCCCAGCGTTTCTGGCTGGCCGGCAAGAACTTCGCCACGGTTACCGGCAAGGGCGACAGCGGCGCGCATATCGCGCTGCCACGCGGCCTGTCCATTGGTGTCCATGCCGTCGTCGTGCCGTGGATGGTCTTCACCATCGTCGTGTACGGCATGATCCTCGTCGGCGGTTTCGTGAAGACCTGGGGTCTGGACAATTCGCTGACGCTCGACCACTACATCCGCGCGTTCTCCGTCAGCTTCTCCAACGGCTCGATCGCCTGGACCGGTGTTGCCTGGAACTCGTTCTGGACCACCATGGAGATCGCGCTGGTGTCGGCGCCGCTGACCGCTGCCGTCGGTCTGCTGACGGCCTATATCATCGTGCGGCAGAAGTTTGCCGGTCGGAACATCTTCGAATTTGCCCTGATGATGAGCTTTGCCATTCCCGGAACGGTCATCGGCGTCAGCTACATCATGGCCTTCAACCTTCCGCCGGTGGAAATGACGGGATCGGCGCTGATCCTGATCGCCTGCTTCGTCTTCCGCAACATGCCGGTCGGCGTGCGCGGCGGCATTGCGGCAATGAGCCAACTCGACAAAAGCCTCGATGAGGCCTCGCTGACGCTGCGCGCCGACAGTTTCCGCACGATCAGGAAAGTGATCCTGCCACTGCTGCGCCCGGCGATCACGGCGGCTCTGGTCTACTCCTTCGTCCGAGCGATTACCTCGATCAGCGCCGTCATCTTCCTCGTCAGCGCCCAGTACAACATGGCGACCTCCTACATCGTCGGTCTCGTCGAAAACGGTGAATACGGTGTGGCCATTGCCTATTCCTCCATGCTGATCGTGGTGATGATCACTGTTATCACCGGCTTCCAGCTCATTGTAGGCGAGCGTCGCCTGCGCCGCGAAAACCGCGTCGCGGGACTGCCGTCCGCGTCCTCCGTTCCTCTCGCTCAGGAGAAAACCGCATGATTTCCGTAAAGCCCGGCTCGGTCACCTTTCAGAATGTCCGCAAGACATTCGGCGCCTTCACCGCCATCCCCGACCTTTCGCTCACCATCGAACCCGGCACGCTGGTGACACTGCTCGGTCCCTCCGGTTGCGGCAAGACGACGACGCTGCGCATGCTGGCGGGGCTCGAACATCCGACGGCCGGTCGAATTCTGATCGGCGACAAGGATGTGACCATGCTGCCGGCCAATGAGCGCGATGTCTCGATGGTTTTCCAGTCCTATGCCCTATTCCCCCACATGACGGCGCTCGACAATGTCGCTTATGGCCTGCAATCCTCCGGACTGCGCAAGGCGGAAGCACGGGAGAAGGCCGAGGAAGGTCTGAAGCTCGTGGGGCTGGCCGGCATGGGACATCGTCTGCCTGCCGAGCTTTCCGGTGGTCAGCAGCAGCGCGTGGCGGTTGCCCGCGCTCTGGTGCTGGAGCCGCAGGTGCTGCTGCTCGATGAACCCCTTTCCAACCTCGATGCGCGTCTTCGCCGCCGGGTTCGTACCGAAATCCGGGAATTGCAGCAGCGGCTTGGTTTTACCGCCGTTTATGTGACGCATGATCAGGACGAGGCGCTGGCCGTTTCCGACCGGATCATCGTGATGAAGGAGGGCGAGATCGCCCAGTCAGGCGCGCCGCGGGAACTCTACGAGGCGCCGGCTTCTTCCTTCATCGCCGACTTCATGGGCGAGGCGAATGTCGTCGGCTGCGAGGTGGTCAGCCTTGAGGGCGCCGATGCGTTGATCCGCGTTGGGGGGATCGATCATCGTGTTGCGGCACGCAACGCTAAACCCGGCCCGGCAAAGCTCGCGGTTCGTCCGGGTTCGATTTCCATCGCCCAATCGGGCGGGCAGGGACTTGCCGGGCGGGTGCTGCACAGTGCCTATCTCGGCGGTCACGTCGAATATGAAGTCGAGACCGATATCGGCACGCTCTTCATCATCGACCATGCGGTCGAGACCAGCCTGCCGCCCGAAAGCGATGTCACACTCGGGTTCAAGAACCGTGGCATTGCCTTGATCCAGGCCTGAGTTTCAAAGCGTATCGCGGCGGCCCTCTCAAATGTCCTTTGCGAGACGCAGCGCATCGTAGATCGCCGCATGTGTATTGCGTGCGGCGACCGCATCGCCGATGCGGAACAGCCGGTAGGCACCGCCAGGGTTGCGCTCGACGGTTTGGGCGGAGCCCTCCAGCAAGGCGTCGTAGGATATTTCGCCGAGGTTCCTGGAGCCGGGCTTGAGGTCGAAATAGAGATCGTCCAGCGGCACCGTGCCGTGATTGACGACAATCTGGTCCACGGTCTTTGATTTCGTCACGCCGCCATAATCGCTGCCGACGTGGGCGACGAGCTGGTTGCCGTTTCTTTCCGCCGCTTCCAGCCGATAGGTGACGGTGAAGGTGACGTCGAGTTTTTGCAGTGAGCGCATGTAAGGAACCAGGTTCATCGCCATGACTTCGGGCGCGAAGGCGCGATCCGGGGTCATGATCTCCACTTTTGCGCCCGCCTTTGCGAGAAATTCTGCTGCCTGCAAGCCCGCATGGTCGCCGGCATCGTCGAAAACCAGCACATTCGTTCCCGGCTTGACGTCGCCGGAAATGATATCCCACGAGGAAACGACCAAATCATTGCCGTTTGAAAGCACATCGGTATGCGGCAATCCGCCGGTGGCGATGATGACGACATCAGGGCTTTCCGAGAGCACCGTGTCCGCTTCCGCCCAGCTGTTGAAGTGAAAGGTAACGCCGAGCCTTTCGCACTGGCTCATGCGCCAGTCGATAATGCTGATCATTTCGCGGCGGCGTTCGCTTTGCGCGGTCAGGCGGATCTGGCCGCCCGGATCGTTTGCGGCCTCGAAGACGACGACCTCATGGCCGCGTTCGGCACAGACACGCGCAGCCTCCAGCCCGGCCGGACCGGCGCCGACGATCACGACCTTCAGGCGTTCCGTCGCCTTGGTAATTTCGTGCGGCATCGTTTCTTCGCGGCCTGTCGCCGGATTGTGAATGCAGAATGCGAGGCCGCCCTGATAGATGCGGTCGAGACAGTAGTTGGCGCCAACGCAAGGCCTGATATCGTCCTCCCGCTTTTCCATGATCTTGCGCACGATATGCGGGTCCGTCATGTGGGCGCGGGTCATGCCGACCATATCGACCTTGCCGGAAGCGACGGCGTATCTGGCGGTGGCGACATCCTGGATCTTGGCGGCGTGGAAGGTGGGGAAACTGGTTGCCGCGCGGATTTCGCCCGCGAAGTCCAGATGCGGCGCGTTCGCCATGCCTTGAATGGGAATGACGTCGGTCAGGCCGGGATCGGTGTCGATATGGCCCCTGATAACGTTGAGATAGTCGATCAGGCCGCTATCCCGCAACCGGCGCGAGATTTCGAGGCCTTCCGCCTTTCCGGTGCCGCCTTCAAGACATTCGTCGGCGGTATAGCGAACCCCGAGGATGAAATCGTCGCCGACACGTTCGCGCATCGCCCTGAAGACGTCGAAACAGAAACGCATGCGGTTGTCCAGCGAGCCGCCATAGGGGCCATCCAGCTCGTTGGTCAGCGGCGAGACGAACTGGTCGATGAGATGGCCATAGGCTTCAAGCTCCACCCCGTCCATGCCGCCCGCCTTCATGCGTTCCGCAGCGTCGGCGAAGTCCTTGATGATGCGCTCGATATCCCAATCCTCGATCTTCTTCGGGAAAGCGCGATGCGCGGCTTCCCGCTGGTGGGATGGTGCCAGCACCGGCAGCCAGTCGCCCTTGTCCCAGCGCGTGCGGCGGCCGAGATGCGTCAGCTGGATCATGATCGCTGCACCCTCTTCATGCACGGCGTCGGTCATTTCCCTGATCCACGGAACGATTTCATCCTTGTAGGCCAAGAGGTTGTTGAAGACGGGCGGGCTGTCTTTCGAGACGGCTGCGGAGCCTGCCGTCATTGTCATGGCGACGCCGCCCTTTGCCCGCTCGAGCGTATAGGCGCGGTAGCGTCCTTTCGGCATGCCGTCCTCCGGATAGGCGGGTTCATGCGAGGTAACGATGATGCGGTTTCGCAGGGTGAGATGCTTTAGCTGGTAGGGCTGAAGAAGGGGGTCATTCGACATGGCGACCGTGCTCCGAGAACGTTTATGGGAGAAGGCTAAGCGGGAATGTACATAAGTGTCAATTAATAAAACACTTGTGTTTATGCATTCGACATGAGTGGACATTCGCCTTGTCGCGACCAGACCGATTTGCTAGGAAATCATCATGGAAGCGACATTGAACGAGACCGGTTGGCGCGGATCGCAGGAGGGCTGGCTTGAGGCCGCCTACCAGGCACTTCTCGAATCCGGCGTGGATTCCGTGAAAATCCTGCCGTTGGCGAAAAAACTCGGTCTGTCGCGCACGAGTTTCTACTGGTTCTTCCGGGATCGGGAGGAGTTGCTGGCCGCACTCGTCTCCCGCTGGCGCGAAAAGAATACCGGCAGCATCGTCAGGCAGTCGGAGGCCTATGCGGAGACCCTGGCCGAAGCGATGCTGAATGTCTTCGATTGCTGGCTGGATGCCGGCCTCTTCGACAACAGGTTCGAATTTGCGGTTCGCAGTTGGGCTCTTCAGTCCGATGATATTCTTGCCGAGGTGCGTAAGGCCGATCAGACGAGAATGGATGCGCTTTCGCGCATGTTCATGCGGTTTGGCCATTCCGAAAATATGGCGGATGTGCGTGCCCGCACCACCTATCTCGTGCAGATCGGCTATATCTCCATGCAGTCGGAGGAAGATATGGCCGTGCGCATGAAAAGGATCCCGGACTATATTGCGATCTACACTGGTGAGGTGCCGCAGCAGCGCGAGCTTGACCGGTTTTATGCAAGACATGGGTACAGGCCGGGATAAGGCATCCAAGGTGTGACGGTCGATTTGCGTCTGGCAGGACGGTGAGAGAAGGATAGTCCGGCTCCTTGCCTGCAATGTAGCTGTAACATTCACCGACCAGTGGTGAGGACGGCAAGAGTTCACCTTTGGGGAAAAGTCATTGCGAATCCTGCTTCTCGAGGATGAACCGGAAATGGCGCGGGCCCTGCTCGAAGCCCTGCGACGGTGTGATGTGCTTGCGGATCATGTCAGGACGATTGCCGATGCCGACGCGCTGGCGCGTGACGGCTCTTACGATGTGCTGGTTCTTGATCGCCGTCTTCCGGATGGTGAAGGGTTGAACCTTGTGTCTTCGCTTCGCAAAGCCAGGCATTCGGTGCCGATCCTCGTTCTGACGGCGCTCGGAAGTGTCGATCACCGCGTTGACGGTCTTGACGCCGGCGCGGATGATTACCTCGCCAAGCCCTTTGCGATCGAGGAATTGCTTGCCCGCCTTCGGGCGCTGCACAGGCGCGGCCCTTCGCTCTCCAGTCAATATGTGAGCTTCGGAAATCTGAGCATTGATCCGAAGAGCAATGAAGTCACGGTTGCCGGTGCCATCATCGAGTTTCGACGGCGGGAATATCTGGCGCTCGAGGCTCTGATGCGACGTCCGAACCGCATCGTGACGCGTTCCAATCTGGTCGAAGCGGTTTACAATCTGGATGATGAGATCGAATCCAACGCTCTCGACGCCCATATCTCCCGCATCAGGAAGAAGCTCGCGCAGGCCGAAGCAACGGTCGAGATAAGAGCCGTGCGAAACATCGGCTATCTCATCCGGGCGAATACATGAAGCAGGAGCGCAACCGATCCCTGCGGTGGGCGCTGATGAAGCGTCTTTTCGCCTTGCAGGCGTTCTTGCTCGTTCTGTTTGTCATCCTCCTCGTCGGCTGGATCTGGATCATCGATCCACGGCTGGAGGGCGCCAATGAAGAGGCTGTCCGCATCGTTGCGGAAAGCGTGACAAAGGATGGGCAGGGCCGGGCGCAAGTTTTGCCCACGCCCGGATTGGTCGAGCTGAAACAGCGCTATCCGAATCTTTGGTTCTTGGTGCGGGACGCCGATGAAATCGTCCTGCGATATGGAGAAATCCCAGTACCGGCTTTGGCGGCAGTTTTTCCGTCAAGCATCGAAAGGGCGCGTCTGGAAGCGGGGGAAACAGTCCGGGCCACCATGGAAAACCGCGATACACCTGCCGGGCGGCTGCAATTCATTGCCGGGACGGAAAAAGGCATCCCGAATGACGGCCTCAGCCTATGGATCAGTATGCAGTTAGATCTGGAAAAAGATGCCAACGGCGAGATCCGCTGGCTTACTGTCTTGCCGGGTGTGGGCTTCGTCATTCTTATCGCCGTCGTGCCCATGCTGATCCTGACTGGTATCGCGACATTGATCGTGACCCCGAGGGCGGTCGGCCGTTCACTTGGCGGCCTCATGGAAACGGTCAGCCAGGCGCAATCCATCGATTTCGAGAACCGGTCTGCCCGTATCAATCGTTCCAAGGTGCCCAGCGAAATCATTCCCCTGGTAAATGCCTTCAACGTCGCGCTCTCCAAGCTGGATGAGGGATATAATCGGCGTAACCGCTTCCTTGCCGATGCCGCGCATGAGTTGAGAACGCCGATTGCAATCGCGCGGATCAGGGCTGATCTTTTGCCCGATGACGCGCTGAGCCGACAACTCCGGGCCGATATCGATCGCCTCACACGCGTTGCGCACCAGTTGCTGGAGATGCAGGCGGTCGGCGTGGTGGAATTACCCGCCGAGCGGCAGGACCTGAACATCCTTGTCGAGCGCATCGCGACCGATCTCGCGCCGATTGCGATGGATGCCGGTTACGAGTTCGATTTCGAGCCAAGTGAAGGAGAGGCCGTGTTCACGGTCCAGACTTCGATCATCGAGATGGCGGTCGTCAATCTCGTTCGCAACGCAATCGATCATGGCGGCGGCAAGGGTGCTATCACGATCCGGGTCGGTGCTGCGGGCTTCATTGACGTTTGCGATGAAGGGCCGGGCATCCCCGTCTCGGAGCGCGAGCAGGTATTCGAGCCGTTTCACCGCGTCAATACGAACTCGCCAGGAGCAGGCCTCGGGTTGAACCTAGTCCAGAAGGCGGCAGAGATCCATTGCGGACGCGTTGTCTTCCTCGACCTCAATCCCGGTTTTTGCGTCCGACTGGAAATTCGCTCGGTGGCTTCGAAAGGTGCTGCGGCTGACACTGTCTAGCTGACGGGATTTTAAGCGATCAGGCACGTTTCCCCGGCCTTACCACCACCAAGCTCAAGGATGGAAACGGCTTCACGGGTGCCGACGGCTGGAAACAGGGCTATCGGGTTGGCGCCGGCGTCGAACAGAGCTTCGGCGGCGGCCTGTCGGCCAAGTTTGGCGAGCGGCAGGTCGAAGACCGATCTAAATGATCACGTCATCAAGGCCGGCCTGAACTGCCGCTTCTGACCGGCCCATCCGATGAGAAATCCCAGGGAGAACGTTCCAACGAAAACCGCCGCTTCGAGCATCAAAGCGGCGGTCAAAAATCTGGGAGGGCGGAGTTTGAAATCCGGAAACGATCACTCGCATTCGAGCGCCGGTTGCCGGAAGCTCGTGACATACCATTCGCCGCCGGAATTGCGTGTGTAGAAAGTATAGAAGCAGTCTATGCGCTCGACATAACCCGGCGTCTCGGACACTTCGTAACGCTCTCCGCGCCGTGTTGTCCGCACTTCGCCACTCGATGATCCGGCGACAGCCTGTGTCTTGTTCTTCCGCCACTGGTAGACCTGCTGTCCACCACCAAGGCTATAGATATTGTCCGGCGGCCCATAGTCCAGCATCACGCTGGTGATGGGCGCGCCGATGTAGTTTTTCATGACTGTCGAGGCGCAGGCCGAAACCAGGATCGATGCTGTGACAAGGGCGAGCGTTGTCAGGTAGGCGGGTGACAATCTCTCGGACATGGGCAATTTCCCTCCGCTGTGGTGAGTTGCCACAGGGATAGGAACCAGCCATTGCAAGTACATTGCACGCGAAGGTCGTGACGGGTCAGCGGATCCTTGGGGGATCAGAGACCGGCAATATTGCGTCCGATGTGGCGCAGGATGCTTTTGAAAAGTTTCACTTCGGCCGGGTCAAGGCCTTCGATCGCGGTCTTTTCGAACATGGCGGCGATGGGCATCAGTTCCTCGGCAAGTTCTTCACCCTTTGGCGTCAGCGTGATGCGCACGATCCGCGCATTGTCGACAGGTCGCTCGCGGCTGACGAGGTTGCGTCTGACGAGCAGGCCAACAAGCCGGGAGAGCGTGGAAATCTCCACCGACACGAGGTCTGAAAGCTCGGTCAGCGTTTTGCTTTCCTGTTGTCTCAGCGTTGCCAGCACACGATACATCGGCAGGGTGATGTCATAGGATGCCAGCCTCAGGGAGAAGCGCTCTCCAAGCCGAACACCTACCCAGTTGAGCAGGTAGGGTACCGAGTCAGTGAACTGATAAGACACAAGCAAAACCCCGTTTTGAGAAACACGTGCGCGGATGACGTGGCGCACCCATCGGCTGTACCGGCATAATCTATCAGTTTCAATAGTTTCGCTCCAGAAGACCGGGGACGGCGAGGCCATATCGCAGCCTCCCCCGCCATAAAACATTTGCATTGACAAATGTTGCAAATGAAAATATTTAAAAATGCAGGATTTGGGAGGATCTCATGACATCAGCACTGTTTGGCCTGAACAATCTTGCGCCTGAAGGCGTCGGCCAGAATTTCCGCACGACGATGCGCCGTTTTCCGGCGACCGTGACGGTCATCACTGCCTGTGCCACGGGTGATCAGCGCGATCACGGCATGACGGTTACCGCCGTCACCTCGGTTTCGATGGAGCCGCCCTCTCTTCTGGTTTGCCTGAACAACCGCACGTTTCTGCACGAATTGCTGCTCTGCCGGCCCGATTTCATCGTGAATGTGCTGACGCAGGACCAGATTGCCTTGTCTGATGCTTTCAGCGGCAAGGTTTCACCGGAGGAGCGTTTCCGCAACGGCGAGTGGCAGCGTCATGACAACGGTGTTCTTTATCTGCCCACGGCCCATGCCGCCATCGCCTGCCGCCGTGTCGCGGCAATGCCATATGGAACGCATACGGTGTTTATCGGACAGGTGGTGTCGGCCGATGTAAGCGAGACGACACGACCGCTGCTTTACGAAAATGCCCAATATTGCGCCGCAAGCCCGGCAGGCCTGTCCGCCTGATATTTCCCGGCTAGACTATTCTCGGAGGAGACAATCATGAACGATATGAGCCATGCGCCGCAGCCGGCGCAAACGAACCCGCATGTCCGCCTCGTCGGTCGCGTTGCCGGTGTAGCGGATCTTTTCCGGTCCAGCGCCCGACAAACAGAGGAGGCGCGCCGCGTTCCCGCCAGTCATATCGCGGCGCTGCGCGGCATCGGCTATTTCGATGTCGTCAAACCGCGGGCTTTCGGTGGGCAGGGCGGTGAATTTGCTGAGCTTGTCGAAGCCAATATCGAGCTTTCGGCGGCCTGCGCGTCGACTGGCTGGGTTGCCGGCCTGCTTTCCGCCCATCAATGGCTGCTGGCGATGTTTCCAGAGGAGGCGCAGGCGGATGTCTGGGACGAAAACCCTGACGCGCTTCTGTGTGGTTCCTATGCGCCGGTAAAGATGGCGGAGGCCGCTGACGGCGGTTACCGCCTGAGCGGCAAATGGGCCTTTGCCTCGGGCTGCGAGAATGCCCAATGGTCTCTCTGCGCCGCCATCCTGCCGCCGCAGGGCGAAGGCAGGCCGGTTCCGGCCTTCCTTCTCGTGCCTGCAAGCCAATATGCCATTGAAGACACGTGGCATGTGGTCGGGCTGGCCGGCACGGGTTCCAAGACGCTGGTTCTCGATGATGTCTTTGTTCCCAAACATCGGGTTCTGACCTTTCCGGACGCGACCAGCGGCCACACGCCGGGCGGGCGGTTTTATGCGCAGGAAGGTCTCTTCAACATGCCGCTTCTTACCGGCATTCCTTCCTGTCTCGCCTCGGCTGGCGTCGGCGCAGCCAAGGGTGCCCTGGCAGCCTATGTCGATCATGTCGGTGGCCGGGTGACCCGCGGTGCGGTGGCGGGCGGCAATAACCGCATGGCGGAATTTCCAACCATCCAGCTGCGTGTCGCGGAAGCCGCTGCGAGCGTGGATGCCGCTTGTGAAATCCTGTTGCGCGACGTTGCCCGGGCTCAGGCACTCTCACAGGCAAGGCTTGAAGGGCGGGCGGAATTTTCGGTGGACGACCGGCTATTGAGCCGTCGCGGCCAGTCCTTTTCGGTCTCTCTGGCGCTGCGCGCCGTGCAGGCACTCAACGATTCCACCGGCGGTGTCGGGCTTGATCTTTCCAATCCGGTCCAGCGGGCCTGGCGGGATGCGAATGCGGTGGGCCGCCATATCAGCATGAACTGGGATGCCGTGGGCACCATGATCGGCCAGAGCATGCTCGGCCTGGAACCCAAGGGCCAATATTGACCGCACACTTGGCGGCAAGTGAACAGCGATTTTCGGAGGAAATAACATGCAAGGCAAGGTCGCTCTCGAAGAGCATTTCGCAATCCCGGAAACACTTCAGGATTCGGCCGGGTTCGTGCCCGGTGATTACTGGAAGGAACTGCAGCATCGCCTGCTCGACATTCAGGATACGCGCCTGAAGCTGATGGATGCGCATGGCATCGAAACCATGATCCTGTCGCTGAATGCGCCGGCGGTGCAGGCTATTCCCGACAGGAGGAAGGCGATCGAGATTGCGCGCCGCGCCAATGACGTCCTGGCTGAAGAATGCGCAAAGCGGCCGGACCGCTTCCTTGCCTTCGCAGCCCTGCCGTTGCAGGACCCGGATGCGGCGACCGAGGAGCTTCAGCGTTGCGTCAACGATCTCGGTTTCGTCGGCGCGCTCGTCAACGGCTTCAGCCAGGAGGGCGATGGCCAGACACCGCTATATTACGACCTGCCGCAATATCGTCCATTCTGGGGCGAGGTGGAAAAGCTTGATGTGCCTTTCTATCTGCATCCGCGCAATCCGCTGCCGCAGGATTCCCGCATCTATGACGGCCACCCCTGGCTGCTTGGCCCCACCTGGGCGTTTGCGCAGGAAACGGCGGTTCACGCGCTGCGCCTCATGGCATCAGGCCTGTTCGACGAGCATCCGCGCCTCAACATCATTCTTGGCCATATGGGCGAGGGCCTGCCCTACATGATGTGGCGCATCGACCACCGCAATGCCTGGGTGAAGCTGCCGCCGCGCTATCCGGCCAAGCGCCGTTTCATGGATTATTTCAACGAGAATTTCCACATCACCACCTCTGGCAATTTCCGCACCCAGACCCTGATCGATGCCATTCTGGAAATCGGTGCCGACCGCATCCTGTTCTCCACCGACTGGCCCTTCGAGAACATCGATCATGCCTCCGACTGGTTCAATGCGACGAGCATTGCCGAGGCCGACCGGGTAAAGATCGGCCGTACCAATGCGCGCCGCCTGTTCAAGCTCGACGGAGCCTGAGCCATGCAGCCGTTCGTCTACACGACGGCCCCGGCCCGCATCGTCTTTGGCACGGGTAGCTCCGTGGGGGTGGCGGAGGAAATCCGTCGCCTCGGGCTGTCACGGGCGTTGGTGCTTTCCACACCCCATCAGAAGGGCGATGCGGAGGCTTTGGCCGCCCGGCTTGGCCAATTGGCTGCCGGTGTTTTTGCCGATGCGGCCATGCACACGCCGGTCGAGGTGACGAAAAGGGCGGTCGAGGCCTATCGCGCTGCCGGTGCCGATTGCGTCGTATCGCTCGGCGGCGGCTCTACCACCGGTCTTGGCAAGGCCATTGCCTTGCGCACCGATGCGCCCCAGATCGTCATTCCAACGACCTATGCCGGCTCTGAGGTGACGCCCATTCTTGGCCAGACGGAAAATGGCGTGAAGACCACCCTGCGCGGTCCGGAAATCCTGCCGGAAGTGGTGATTTACGATGCCGAGCTGACACTTGGATTACCTGTTGGCATCAGCATGACCAGCGGGCTAAACGCCATGGCCCATGCGGCAGAGGTGCTTTATGCTCGGGATCGCAATCCCATCGCCAGTATGATGGCGGTGGAAGGGTTGCGTGCGATGATCGAGGCGCTTCCCGGTGTGAGGATGGCGCCGCAAGATACCAAGGCGCGCGAAACGGCACTTTACGGCGCGTGGCTGTGTGGCACGGTGCTTGGCGCTGTTGGCATGTCGCTGCATCACAAGCTTTGTCATACGCTGGGCGGCAGTCTGGATTTGCCGCATGCGGAAACCCATGCGGTGCTTCTGCCGCATACCATCGCTTATGTGGAACAGGCGGTGCCGGATCAGCTTGCGCCGCTGGCCGCACTTGTCGGTGGCAGGGCAGGGACGGGTCTTTACGATTTTGCCGCCCGGCTCGGCGCGCCGGCAAGCCTTGCAGCACTCGGTGTTGGCGAGGAACATCTCGACGCTATGGCCGAGCTTGCGACCGCCAATCCTTACTGGTGCCCGCGGCCAGTTGAAAAAACCGCGATCCGCGCCCTGTTGCAACGCGCCTTCGAGGGCGCAAGGCCGGAGTGATCCGGCAAGCGGGGAGCGGCAATGATGGGAGGAGGACATTATGGACATGAAAACAACCGGTGACGACGGCTATTTCGTCGAGGAACGTTCGGCCGAAACCGTGATTGCCCGTATGCGCGATTGTGACGATCCGCGTCTCAAGGAGATCATGGCGGTCGTCACCCGCAAGCTTCACGAGGCGGTAAAAGAGATTGAGCCGACTGAAGAGGAATGGATGAAGGCGATCCATTTTCTGACCGAGGTCGGCCAGATCTGCAATGAATGGCGGCAGGAGTGGATCCTGTTCTCCGATATTCTCGGCGTTTCCATGCTGGTCGATGCGATCAACCACCGCAAGCCGAGCGGCGCGTCGGAATCCACCGTTCTCGGGCCTTTTCATGTGGCCGATGCGCCTGAGATGCCGATGGGCGCCAATATCTGCCTCGACGGCAAGGGCGAGGACATGCTGGTAACCGGCCGCATTCTCGACACCGACGGAATGCCGGTCGCAGGCGCCCGCATTGACGTCTGGCAGGCCAATGACGAAGGTTTCTACGACGTGCAGCAGAAGGGCATTCAGCCCGATTTCAACCTGCGTGGCGTATTCGTCACCGGTGAGGACGGACGCTACTGGTTCCGGGCGGCGAAGCCGAAATATTACCCGATACCGGATGATGGCCCTGTCGGGCAGCTTCTGCGGGCCATGGGGCGTCATCCCTACCGACCAGCGCATCTGCACTACATCGTTTCGGCAGAAGGCTTCACCACGCTCGTCACGCATATTTTCGACCCTGATGATCCTTACATTCGTTCGGATGCGGTTTTCGGTGTGAAGGAAAGCCTGCTGGCCGATTTTCAGCGCGTGGAGGATGCGCAGAGGGCGCAGGAGCTTGGGTTCGCCAACGGCTGGTTCTGGTCGGTGGACCACGATTTCGTGCTCGCCCGATGACCGCCGGTAGCGACCGTCCCCGGCTCTATGTGCGTTTTGCGGAAAGTGATCCCGCTGCCGCTGAGCAAAGGTTGGCGCAGATGAGTGCCCACAAGGCTCATTTACGCAACGAAGATGGCGTTCCGGAAGGATTCAGAATTCTCGCATCCGGCCCGATGCAGGCGGAAAGCGGAGGGTCTGCCGCGGCCCTCATCATTGCTGAAGCCCGCTGTATCGAGGACGTCATGGCTTTTAGCGACGCCGACCCTTTTGTCATTCACGGCGTCTATAACCGCATTCGTATTTTGAGCTGGACGCCGACTTTGTCGAGGATTTCGGGGCTGGAAGGCGACTGAAATCCACGCCTCCAATGGCTGTTGGCAATTGTTAATATTTCAATTGCAATTTTTGCAAACGCAACATTTAATCGAAGGCGGGTGATACCGGCGATATGTGTCTTGACAGGAGCGAGACGCACATCAGGGTGGAGCAAGCCGGGCACCCAGGGAGCAATCGCAGGAACGGGAAGACGTCGATCCATTCCGGGTGGCGCGTTCATGCGTGAAAGGGAGGAATATGTCCACGAATTATATGAGCGCCGCCTCGGTGCGGACGAAGAACCCGGCTGGCGTCATCGCGACATGCGGCCTGATGATCATGTTCGACGGTTACGATCTTGTCGTTTACGGCGCGGTTGCACCGGCGTTGCTGAAAGAAGGCGCATGGGCGCTCAATCCGGCCATGGTCGGGCGCGCTGCCGCCTTGACGCTGGTGGGCATGCTGCTCGGCGCGCTGTTTGCCGGCACCATGGCGGACCGTATCGGCCGCCGGAAGGTCGTTCTCATCAGCCTTGCCGGATTTTCAGCGATGATGATTGCCTCGGCCATGACGCCGAACTTTCTTGCTTTCGAAATCACGCGCTTCTTCGCCGGTCTCGGCCTTGGCGCGCTCTTGCCGACGGTGACGGCGCTGGTGCTGGAGTTCTCGCCGCCCAAGCGCAGGGCGCAGGCAAATTCCCTTTCCTTCCTCGGTTATCTTATCGGCGGCATCATTTCCGGCCTCATGGGTATTTTGCTTCTGGAGAGCTATGGCTGGCGGCCATTGATGCTGATCGGCGGCCTGCCGCTTATTCTTCTGCCGATCTTCATGCGGTTCCTGCCGGAATCGCCGGAATGGCTGGCAAGCAAGGGCCGGCAGGCAGAGGCAGACGGGATTTGCGACACTTACGGCCTGCAACGCATTACGCCGCATGCCAAGATCCAAAAGGGCGGCGTGGGCGCCCTCTTCTCGGAAGGCCGGCTGCTTTCGACGCTGAATGCCTGGGGCATTCACTTTTGCTCGCTTCTGCTGACCTTCGGCATGGTCAACTGGCTGCCCACCATCATGAACAAGATGGGCTACGACATCAGTTCGGCGCTCAGCTTTTCCATCATGCTCAATGTCGGAGCCGCAATTGGCATTCTCATCGGCGGGCGTTTCGCCGACAAGGGTAACGTTAAAGTGGTTGTGGCCGTCCTTTTTGCCATTGGTGCGGCCTCGATCTGGGCGTTGACGGTAAACAAGGGGCCGTTGCTCTATCTCTTCGTTGCCCTTGCGGGTGCGGGAACGATTGGAACCCAGATTCTTGCCAACGTTCTGGTCGGGCGGCTTTATCCTGTCCATATTCGCGGTACGGGTCTTGGCTTTTCCCTGGCCGTCGGGCGGCTGGGCGGCATCGCCGGTCCGATGATCGGCGGTCTCGTGCTGCAACGGGGCCTGGCTCCGGAGTGGAACTTCTACATTTTCGGCTCGGTCGCGCTGGTCGGGCTGGCTTTGACCGTATTGACCCTGCTCTACCGCACTTCAGGCGACGGGCGGGTTTGACTAAGATGATGTTGGCCGCAGGGCAAAACCTGCGGCCAGCACTTATGGATGGTCTAACCTCTGCGGCGGCTGCGGAGTTGCCCCAACGTCGCGAGTGTATTGCCGCTGATGGACGTGCTGCCGCTGCCGAATAGAGCGAGACGCGGATCCGACGTTGCGTTGTTCGCTTCGAATGTCAGCAAAAAGCGATTGACCAGTTTTTCGACCTTCTTGGGGTCCTGCAGGTCCTTTATCTTCAACTTCTTCTCGATCATCTTTGCCTGCGCATCCACCTTGGAGTTTGCGGTTTCTGCGGGAATTCCAAGGGCGGTGCGGGTGAACTCCGCAAGCGCATTATCGGCGAGTATGTCATAGGGATTGGAAATGCTGGCAGCCATGCGCTTGAAATAGAGCGCAAGGCGAACGCCGGAATTTTCTTCGCCGACCCGCTGTTCCAGCGTCTGCCGAACATATTTGTCGCGTGTTTCCATGAGGCTGCGGGTGTTCTGCACGCTCTGGCCGGCTTTCGCGACGATATTCCCCTTGGCGTCGAAATTGAAGGAGCCGGCAAGTGCGCGGAAGCGGGCATCCTTTTCGGTATTGGCGAAACTTTTGGGGTCCTTGAGGTCGGACTTGAAGATTTTCTTGAGGTAGTCGGTGGTGACCGTTTTGGGGTCGATACGCTGCGCAATCAGCATGAAATCGAGAAGGCGGCGGTCGGAGAGCAATTGATCGACGGTTTCAATCGTTTCCATTTTCTGGCGATAGTAGGTGACCTCCTTTTCGCCTTTCTCCCTGACCTTTTTGTCCTTGTCCCAACGGGTAACTTCCTTCAGATAATTTCGTGATATTCGGGTGATCTCGTTTTCCGACTGGGCGAGCCGGGGTGAGCCGATCTTGCCCTCGGCATCAAAGTTGAAAGCCTTGGCCAGCCGCACGAAACGCTCGTCTTTCAAAGTGTAAACGTAACTTTTCGGGTCTGACAGATCGCTGGTAAATACCCGTTTCAGCGTGAAGGACGAGGCTTCTTCAGCGGTAATATCGAAGGCCTTCAGGGCGAAGTTTCGAATGATGACCGCGCCCTGCGCGTTCGACAGAAAATCCTCGAGATTTTTCGTCAGGCCGATATAGCGCTGGTAGTTCTTGATTGCCTTTTCGTCCGCTGCTTCGTCCTTGTCATCGTAACGGCTGAAGTAGAGGTTCATCATGGTGTTGAGCTGTTCGGCGGTCTGCGCGACCTTGCCGGTCTTGATCTTGCCATCCGCACCGAAATTGAAGGCGCGTGCCAGATCGACAAGACCTTTGTCCTTCTCCTTGTGGATAGGGCCTTGCGGATCATTCGGATCCTGCAAGACGGCCCAGCCGATTTTCTTGTCCGTCTCATCATTGTCCGTCAGATTGAAGCTGACGATGAGCATCGTTCTCAGGCGCGCAAACTGCGTCATCTGGCTGGCCTCGGTGATGGTTTTCATCTTGTCCGCGAAATACTCGCGGTTGAGAACAGCTCCGGCCTGCGTCAGGCGGGGATTTGAAAGAACGTAGGTTTCGTTAATCAGTCGCCTCTGCGCAGCCGTCTGCGCCGGCATGCCGTCATCTACGCGGCCGTCGTCCCGGAAATTAAACGCGGCCGCCATCTCGAACAGTTTGTTGGCATCGTTGATACGCTTGTTATATTGGCTGATCAGGTAGTCGATCTTTGCGAGCGCCGGTTTGTCGGTGGACGCGACGCCTGCACGTTCTATGCGCAGATCGGCCGCCTTTGCCTTCCACTCCGGGATCAATGACTTGTAGGTCTTGTTGATGTAGCTATCGGCATTGCTGATATCGCTCGTCAGAACGTTTTTGACGTGCTTGTAGCTGACGGTCTTGGGGTCGATGCCGAAGGATTTGAAGATATAATCCCGAAGCCGCGTGTTCTTGAAGATATCGTCGACATGCCCGACCTTCTCGATGGCAATGTTGTAAAAACGGGTCTCTTCCTTTAATTCGGCGCCTTCCTGTTCGATCGTAGCGTGATAGGTGGCAATCAACCGGTCCTGCTGGGATTTTGTCTGAACCGATTTTTCCGCTTTGATCGTGCCGAAATCGAAAGAGGCAGCGAAGTCGCGGTATCGCGTATCCTTCAGTTTGTTGGCAAAGCTGTTCGGATCGTTGAGATTGCTTTCCAGCACCTTCTTCATGAAGGCGGTGGCATAGATCATTTCCTCCAGTCCATGTGCCTTCATGGCGTAGGAATAGAGCCGGAAGTCCTTCAGGAACGCGTCGAGGTTTTTGACCTTGCCGATATTATCCGCATAATATTTGGCGTCGCGCGATACGACGGGGTCGTTCGCGACGCGTTTCAGCGACAATTCCATATCACGATTGTAAAGAGCGTAAGTCGTATATGCGGGCAGCACCATGTGTCTCCGAAAAAACTATGGCAAAATCTGTGCGTGAACCAGTTATGAAGTGGATAATTGCAGTATAATCTTGCGTGTAGCTGTATAATTAAAAGTAATATTTAGAGTAAATATTTTGTATTATTAAATTAGTTGAGATTTATATTGATTGTTTGGTGCGTGGCTGCGTTCAGATCGCGTGCAGGCAGAAGCGGCCCCAAGCGCCAACGCCAACACCACGCCGGCAGACAAAGGGGAAAGACTTGGCAAAAGCTGAGGGCGGCACATTTGTCCGGGCTGTTGGGACAGACATGCGAAAATACCGCTGGCAGCGTGTTCAGCGCTATCCTGAGGCAAGGCCGGATTAGAGGCTTTTTCTAGGGCAGTTCCGGGTACCGCTACGGGTTCTTGCGGGAGACGGGGGCGATGGTCGCCATCTGCAACAATGTGCGCTCATTCGTGCGTTTGGCTCGCGCCAATGCATCGTCGCGGTCTTCCGGCAGCGTGTAGGTCATGTAGGACAGCGAGGTTTCGAGGTCGTTATTGTTGTGTCCGAGGATGGCCGCGAAATAGCTGTTCTTGGTGACATGGGGCGGCGCGAAATTGTGATACGCCACCTCCGCATAAAGGTGCCGCAAGCCATAGGGCTTGGGCAGTTCTTCCTTCGGCCAGAGATCCTCGAACAGATTAAAAACCGTGTCCCGAAGCAGCAGGCGGGTTTCCGATGAAAAATCGTCGATCGACATGCCGTGCCACAGTTTTCCCTGCCCGCTTTCGCGCAGGCGCTGGTAGGCGGACAGGATGGTTGCGGAGCGTGCAAGGACCGGGATCTCGTAGGTAATCCCGAATTTCGTTCCTTCGCCCTGCTTCGTCTTGGCCTGGCCGTTAAACAGGATGCTCCATTTGGAAACGCCCTTGCCATAGGGAGCGGGTGAAAACTCGGCCTGCGTAAAGACCTCGTAGGGGCGTCGCCCCGTCATGCCGATCAGGCCGATGCCGATCATCAGCGGATCGTTGGACTGGAGGCAATCGGTGCAAATCTTCAGAACCTGCCGGTAATTTTCGAACGTGATCAGCGCACCATGCTTATTGGCGATCTTCTCCATCTTGACCCGGCGCGCATCGTCGTACATCGCTGCATCGCCGGTGGCGATCTTCAGCATCGGATGGTCGTCACCGAAGGCTTCGCGGATGGCGTTACGATATTTGGTGATGTAGGAAATGATCGTCGTCTGGGCGCGGCCCTTCATGACGGCGATTTCGGCGTCCCACAAGGCCTGCATCTCTTCTTTCGAGCCCAGGCCGTTCATCGCTGCAATAAAATCCGCGATCCGCAAAAGCACTGTCGGCTTGCGGCCGGCGGTGTTGAACTCCGCCCGTTCGATCTTTTCGACAATGGAGGTCGCCACGCCGGTTTTCGGATAGTCGGCCCGCTCTATATAGGTCTTCAGCCGCTCCCGCAGCTTTTTCATGTTGCAGATGGCAAGCGGGGTGCTCTTAGCTCCAAATTCGGCCTTCAGGGCATAGCGATATTTCATGATGTAAAGTTCGAGCGTCTTTTCCGTGCGGCCATTGTCGAAATGGTAGCGGACCTCTGCGTCCCAAAGATCGCGGATTTTTTTGTTTCGCAACGTCTCGCTGCTTTTCATCGCCTCCCTGACCCGACCGACGAACTGGTCGATGCGTTCCACGAGAACTGGAGTTTTGGTCTTTCGTGCGAGCATGCGGCGGCCCCTGAACCGGTCGGGAAATATAAAATCTATGATTGGTAATCAACAGAAGCATGGTTGCGGAAATGCCATGGATATCCGCCGCCAGCAAATTTCTTTTGAATAATAGTTTAATCGATTCCGCAAGTATGGCCGTGATGCGTGGAACCTTCAAGGAAGGTTTGCGAGCCGAGATCGGCAAGTCGGGGAGCCGGCATCCTGCCGGCGGCGCTTCGGGTGATTGAATTCTGATGGAAGTATGGGCTTCGGGAATTCTCCCGAAGCCGCAGAGGTTGCGACAGCCTATTTCGGTAGCCGGGTTTTCAGGGAGGTCACGATGCGCTTGGCAAGCCCCTCATAGTCCTCATCGAAATGGTGGCCACCTTCGATGCCGACCGTCTCCACGCCCTTTGCCTTCAGGCCGGGGCAGGGGTCTTCATCCTCTTCCTCCGTGCCATAGACGCATTGCACCAGCTTCGGATCGATCTTGACGATGTCATCGATGGTCTTGCCGCCCTTGCCTTCGCCGGCAACGCCGAGCCAGCCCTGGACGGAAATCTCGAAATCGACTTCGGTCGAAAGTCCAAGCAGCGTCAGCTGCACGACATGCGATTTCGCGCGTTCGGGCAGGAGATTATAGGTGGCGGGAATGATATCGGCGCCAAAGGAATAGCCGATCAGCACGACGTTCCGAACCTTCCATTCCTTGCGGTAGGTGTCGATGATGCGTGCAAGGTCATTGGCCACTTCCTGCGGTTGTTTTTCTTTCCAGAAGTAACGCAGGGCATCGACGCCGATCACAGGTATCCCCTGCTTTTGCAGCGCGCCGCCGACTTCCTCGTCCAGATCGCGCCAGCCGCCGTCACCGGAATAGATCACCGCCATGGTGTCCATCGCCGGGCTTGTTTCGAGAACCGTGATCGGCAGGCCTAGCGGGCTGCTGGTATCGCCCGCCGCATCGACCTTGTCGGACAGGGTCTGAGACAAAATCTCATCCGCCTTGCCTGTCACATCAGTCACTTCGATATCGGGATGAAGCTTCACCAGGGCGTTAACGTGGTCGCGGCCCTTCTGATCCGCATCGGGCGTGAACAGAACGCTGACAGGAGCTGGCAGCGGGCCATCGGTCAGGCCATAAACCGTTTCACCGTCCACCTTGTCCTTGGTGGCGGGGGTGCAGAGTATCTTCTCAAGCGGCAGGCCAGCCTTGGGGTCAACCGCGATGGCTTCCTGAACGGTGGAGACCGGGCTTTGCGCGATCATGGCGAGCGCCAGCGTTCCGCCCTTGCCGATGCCGGTGAGGATAGGCTGGCGATAGCTGGCCGTCCCGGCGGTGCGCTGGATCTGCTGCGACAGCGACTCGATGTCCGAGATCATATAGATACACTCGTCATCATCGGCCTCGAGTGCCTTCAGATATTCCTTGAAATCGATGCCGACCACCGCGGCACCCTTTTCCACTAGTGCTTTGGCGCGTTCTTCGTCGGTGCTGGTCCATCCGTCCGCATCGGAAATCAGGAAGACGCTGGCGAGAATTTCACCATCCGGCACCATGATGTGCTCGGCGGGAATCATACCGGTGTCATAGGCTGGCTTGTCCTGCGAAAAGGCGGCGCTGGAAGCAAACAACGGGGAGAGGAACAGGGCGGAAGCGGCAAGGGCTGCCTTCAGCATGCTGTATTTTCTCATTTTCCGATCACTCCTCTGACACCGCCACTGATCAGAACCGTCGCGTCCATCAGCGCCAGAGCGGCGTCTGCGCCATTTTGTACGGCGAGGTAACGCGGTTCCCATTTCGGGTGGAACTTCGTCTTGAACGCACGAAGGCCCTTAAAGTTGTAGAAACGTTCGCCATGTTCGAAAAGCGTGCTGCCAATGCGGTCCCAGACCGGTGCCGCATCGCGCTTCGACATGCCGGACATGGGTGCCATGCCGAGATTGAAGCTTTCATATCCCGCCTCGCGCAGGTGCTGCATGATGCTGACGAAGAGGAAATCCATCGAGCCGCGCGGTGCATCCGGTGAAAAGCGCATGAGATCGACGGTGGCTTCCTTTTTGGTGTCCGTCACCATCAGATTGGCGAAGGCGGTGATCTTGCCATCCTTGCGCAGCACGGCGACGGGCTGGGAGAGAATGTAGTTGGGCTCGAACGCACCGAGAGAAAATCGCTTTTCCCTTGTATTGTGGTGGGTGAGCCAGCCATCCGAGACCTGCTTGAGATCATCCAGAATATCGGCAACATGCGATTGCTCGACAACTTCGAAGGTCAGCCCGTCGCGGGCGCCGCGGCTCAGTGACTGGCGAAGAGTCGCGAGCTTGCCGCCCTTCAATTCGAATGCGGTAAGATCGACCAGCGCCAGTTCGCCAAGCTTGAAGGCACGCAGGCCCGCATCGGCGCAATGGGACAGGAGGAAGGGCGAAATCTGGTAGAAGGCGGCGCGCGCACCCGCCGAACGGGCGGATTCCACGAATTGCCAGACCAGATCGGGAAAATCCTCCTCGTTGCCGACGGGGTCGGCGAAGGCTATCCATGATCGGCCCTGAATGCCGTACATGATGAAGGCGCTGCCGCTTTCCGAGAACATCACATGCTTGTCGCCCATGCGCACCAGATTGGCATCGGCCGAATCCTGCTGCATGACGATGTCGGTTGCACGTTCAACGTCTTCCGGCTGGATGGAGTCCGGCTTGAAGGTGACCGGCCGCATCAGGCTGAAAATTGCAATGGTCGAGGAAGCGAGCACCAGGCCGAGAAGGGCGCGCAGACCGCGCGGTGCTTCCTCGGAGAACTCGAATTCCCACCACAATGTGTGGCTGTAATCGGTGTCGCGGTAGACGAACAGAAGGATCGTTGCCGCGCCGGCGATAATGACGGCCATAGCGGCGAGCCAGCTTGGTCCCAGCGCCTGTTTGACCAGCGAGGCATGACGGTTGAAGCTGCGCATATTGAGGGCGAGCGCCGCGATGAAGATGCCGAGGAAGATTGCCTCGAAAACGGCGATCGCCTTCACTAGCGACAGGATGAGCGCCAGCGATGCGGCGACAAGGGCAATCCACCACGCCCCATCCAGCCGCTGCCCGAGGCCGCGGGAGGCGACAACGAGGCCAAGGCCGAGAATGCTCGTCAGAAAGTGCGCCGCCTCGATGATCGGCAGTGGCACGAAATTCGACAGGAAATCCAGATTGCTGCCGGGCGTCGGCGTCACGCTCGAAAAGATCAGCATGGTGCCGAGAATGATCGCGAAGGTGGAGAGCAGCGGTGGCGCCAGCCGCACGGCAAGCTGGCTGATATCGGAGACCACCGGCTTGGCCGCGAACTGCTTCATTTCGGAAACGATCATCACCAGAATGGCAACAACCAGCGGCAGGACGTGATAGATGACGCGATAAAGAACGAGGCTTCCGAGCAGCTGATCGACGCTGATCGCGTTGCCGAGCCCGGCTACCATGACCGTTTCGAACACACCGAGACCGGCGGGAACGTGGCTGAGAACGCCAAGGCCAACGGCGGTGGCATAGATCGCGAAGAATGTCGGCCAGCCGAGATGCGTCTCGGGCAGGAGCACGTAAAGCACGGAGGCGGAGGCGGCGATATCAAAGGCGGAGACGAGGAACTGGCGCGAGGAGGTGCGGCTGTCGGGAAGGCGCAGTCGCCATTTGCCGAGCCGGATCGCCTTGCCGTTGCGGCCGATATAGGCGGTGGTAACGAGAACGGCAATGACGGCGAGCGCTCCGCCCCTTAGAACAGTCGGGTCGAGACCGATGATGGCGGCGATGCGTGGTGCGACGATGAAGGTCGAAAGGGCGCTGACAGACAAAAGCCCCAGCCCGAAGGACAGCGTGACGAAGGCGATGACACGGGCGATGTCACCCGGCGAAAGTCCCAGCCTGGAATAGGCGCGAAAGCGTATTGCGCCGCCGCTCAAGGGGCCAAATCCAGCAGTGTTGCCGATGGCGTAAGCGGCAAAAGCGGTGGCCGCCATGGACGGGAAGCGCACCTTTTTGCCGACATATTCGATCGCGTTGGCGTCATAGAAAATCAGCGACAGGAAGCTCAGCGCCGTAAAGACCATTGCAAGAAGAATGGCCGGAAGCGAAGTGTCCAGAAGGGCTGCGATCACATCATCGTACCGCACTTCGGATGTGAGGCGGTAAATCGCAAACGTCATCATCACGAAGATGAGCGTAATGGCGATGGCCGTCAGATAGGGCCGGTTTCTGGCAAAGAAGCTTTCAACCGGGGATTCGGTAATATCGGTCTGTATAATTTCGCTCTTGTCTGCCATTTGCTTTTTCCAGCGCCAGTCCCTTGGTTGGCGAACCACAGGATTGTGTCGCTAATTCGTTTCGGTTGAGGAAATTTGCTTAGCAGAAATGCGTGACGTGTCGATGTGAAGTTTGGCGACAAACCAACGAGATTTTCGCCGTTAAAATGAAAAATGCAACCAAAAAGAGCGATGTTCAAATTTTAGATCAAAAACTCCGTGAATTAAACGTTCCGATTGCTTGGAGGCGATGTTTGATGTGATTAAACGCTTCTTTCAATTGAAGGAAATGCAAAATGAACATGCCTACAAGAATAGTAATTTCGCTGATCGCAGCCCTTTTGGTGGGCGGCGGCTACATGGCTTATGACAAGATGCGTGGCGCCGAATGGGTTGTCTCGCCGCAGCAGATCGCTGATGCGAAGGCCGGCGGGCAGGCCGGATATGAATCGCGTCCGGGAACAGTGACCGTTTTGCCGATCCGTAGCGAGACGGCGGATGTACTGCCGATCAAATGGGCCATTGCTGGTCTGGTCGCAGGCCTGCTGGCGTTTCGGTCCACGGGCAAAAAGAAAGCGGCAAAGGCCTGAGGCCTGCCGCTTCATGTCTCCGGCACGGAAGTCCGGGGAGAATGCCAAAGTCGGGGCGCGTTACGCGCCCCACGTTTTCTCCAGCACGCGTACCCAGTTGCCATGGCAGATCTTGGCGAGTGCGTCGTCGTCATAACCGCCGTTGCGCAGGGCTGTGACCAGCAATTGCAGATCGGCCGCATCCTTCATGGCTGCTGGAATGGTGGTGCCGTCGAAATCCGAGCCGAGTGCGACGTGATCGATGCCGATGCGGTTGACGATATAGTCGACATGGCGGACCAGTTCGCCAAGGTCGGTAGCCGGGTTCTTCACGCCGTCCTGGCGCAGGAACAGAACGCCGAAATTGATGCCGGCAAGACCGCCTGTGTCGCGGATAGCGTCCAGCTGGCGGTCCGTCAGGTTGCGGCTGTGGTTGCACAGCGCATAGGTGTTGGAATGGGACGCCACCAGTGGTGCGTCCGAAATCTTCGCGATGTCCCAGAAACCCTGCTCGTTCATGTGCGACAGGTCGACCATGATCTTCAGTTCGTTGCAGGTCTTTACCAGCCGTTTTCCGGCATCGGTGAGGCCGGGGCCGATATCCGGTGTCGACGGGAAGCGGAAGGGAACGCCGTAGGCGAAGATGTTCGGGCGGCTCCAGACCGGGCCGAGCGTGCGAAGGCCAGCCTCGTGGAGAACATGCAGCGCATCCAGATCGGCGCCGATCGCTTCTGCGCCCTCGATATGGAAGACGGAGGCAAAGGCGCCCTCTGCCATCGCGCTGCGGATCTCGGCGGCCGTGCGGCAGACTTTCAGCGCACCGCCTGATTGTTTCTCGGCGCGGAACAGCAGGGCCGCCATGCCAAGCGTCGCCTTCAGCGCGTCCGCTTCAGCCGGTGTCGTGAAGTCGCCGTTCGCGTCCTTCTCCATGCTGGGCGAGGGGACGTAGATGGCGCAGAGGCCACCGGCCAACCCGCCCTTCCTGGCGCGCGGCAGGTCGATGTGGCCGACCGTATCACCCTCGATGAGAAGCGTTTCGGGAGAGGTATTGCCCGATCGCCATAACCGCAGAAGCACGTCGTTGTGGCCGTCGAAGACGGGTACGGTTTTTTCATCGGTCATGGTCATTCACCTTTGGATACGGGCGGGGCGCGGTCGCGCGGTCGTCAGACTTTTGAGAATTGGTAGAGGAAAGGTCAAGGTCGGAGCAAATGCAATCCGTGCATAGGCTCTGCCAAATTTGGAATTGGTCGCGCCTCGTTTGCTCGTGGTAATCGCGGGAAAACATAAAAAAAATGACTGGATTGGGGCGAACCCATACCGTTTCCGAAAAATAAGGTCCGAAAGGGGATTTTCGATGATTTCAAGACGCAACCTGCTGATTGCCGGCGCTGCCGTACCGTTCCTGTCCTATGCGCACATTCCGGCATTTGCTGCGACGCCCAAGGATATTCTGGTGGTCGCGCAGCAGCTGGACAACATGACGAGCCTTGATCCGCATGAGGGTTTCGAAGCCGTCGGCGGTGAAATCATGTCCAACATGTACCAGAAGCTGGTGCGGGCGAACCGTGAAGATTCCACCAAGGTCGATCCGGTCATCGCGAAGTCCTGGGAAGCCGATGCGGAAAGCAAGGTTTTCACCTTTGTGATCGGTGACGATGCGACCTTCTCGAGCGGTGCGAAAGTGACCGCGGAAGACGTGGCCTTTTCTCTGCAGCGTGCCATCAAGATGAACAAGAGCCCGGCCTTCATCATCGGCCAGTTCGGCTTCACGCCTGACAATGCCGAAACGACCATCGTTGCCGCCGACGAAAAGACGGTGAAGCTGACGACGGCAAAGCCGACCGCAATCTCGTTCCTGCTCTATTGCCTCTCCGCCAATATCGGCGCGATCGTTGAAAAGAAGGCCGTGCTGGCAAATGCCTCGGGCGAAGACCTCGGCAATGGCTGGCTGCAGAAAAACAGCGCCGGTTCCGGCGATTTCATGTTGCAGGCCTGGAAGCCGAGCGAGAGCGTAGCGCTCACCGTCAACCCGAATGGCCCCTACAAGGGTAACATCAAGCGCGTCATCCTGCGCCATGTCACCGATCCGTCTTCCCAGCTTCTGATGTTGCAGAAGGGCGATATCGACATTGCCCGCGACCTGACCTCGGAACAGCTGCGTACCGTCCAGAACGACGCCAACATCGAGTTGCAGCGCAAGAGTATCGCCTCGCTGGTGCTGATCTCGCTCAATCAGGGCAATGAGAACCTTGCCAAGCCACAGGTCTGGCAGGCCATCAAATGGGCGCTGGACTACAAGGGCATGCAGGAAAACATCGTGCCGCTGACGCACAAGGTTCACCAGAGCTTCGAGCCGGAAGGTTTCCCCGGCGCCGTTAACGACACGCCGTACCAGCGCGATGTCGAAAAGGCCAAGGCGCTGATGGCGGAAGCCGGTCTTGCCGACGGTTTCGAAATCACCATGGATCACTATTCCGCCCAGCCTTACCCGGATCTGGCGCAGGCTATCCAGGCAAATCTTGCCGATATCGGCATCAAGGTGCGTCTGCAATCTGCCGAGAACCGTCAGGTTCTGACCAAGATGCGTGGCCGCGAACACCAGATGGCGCTTTCCGCCTGGGGCACGGATTACTTCGATCCGCATTCCAATGCCGATGTCTTCAACATCAACAAGGACAATGGCGACGACGCCAAGTCCAAGCCCTTCCTGTGGCGTTCGCGCTTCAAGAACGACGACTTTGCCGCGAAGGCAGAAGCCGCCCGTGACGAGAAGGACCCGGCAAAGCGCATCGAGCTTTATGAAGCGCTGCAGCGCGAGCACATGGAAAACAGCCCCTTCGTCTTCATGTTCCAGACGACGAAGACGGCCGCGTTCCGCAAGGGCGTTTCCGGCTTTGAACTCGGCGTTCTCTCCGAGGGCAATTCCTACCACGATGCTAAGAAAGCGTAACATTGAACAAGCGCGTTAAAAGCATATCGTCGACACTGAGCAGCGTCATTCTGACGCTGTTCGGGTTGATGGTCATCACCTTCCTGATCGGGCGCGTCATGCCTGTCGATCCTGTCATCGCGGCAGTTGGCGACAACGCGCCTGAAGACGTCATTGTGCGGGTTCGGGCCGAAATGGGCTTGGACCAGCCACTGGTCGTTCAGTTTTTCCACTATGTGTCGCAGGTGCTGCACGGTGATTTCGGCAATTCCATCCTGACCCGCAACCCGGTTTGGATCGATATCAAGCGCGTTTTCCCCGCCACCTTCGAGCTTGCTACGGCAGCACTCATTCTCGCTGCGCTGATCGGCATTCCGCTCGGCGTATGGGCCGCCGTGAAGCAGGGTAAGTTGACGGACCAGATCATCCGCGTCGTCTGCCTTGCCGGCCATTCCGTGCCTGTCTTCATGCTGGCGCTGATTTCGCTGCTGGTATTTTACGCCACGCTTGGCGTCGCACCCGGACCGGGCAGGCAGGACATCATCTATGACGGCATGATCTCGCCGGTCACGGGCCTGATGACGGTCGATACGCTGCTTGCCGGCGACTGGGACGCGTTTTACGACGCCATCGCCCATATGGTGCAGCCCGTCTGCATCCTTGCCTATTTCAGCATGGCCTATATCACCCGCATGACACGCGCCTTCATGATCGATGCGCTGAAGGGCGAATATGTCATTACCGCCCGTGCCAAGGGGCTTTCGGCAATGACCGTTATCTGGGGGCACGCCTTCCCGACGGTTGCCGTACAGCTCGTCACGGTTCTCGCACTCACCTATGCCGGCCTTCTGGAAGGTGCCGTGGTGACGGAAACCGTCTTCAGCTGGCCGGGCCTTGGCCAATATCTCACCGTCTCGCTCATGAACGCGGACATGAACCCTGTCGTCGGAGCGACCCTGTTGATCGGCCTGATCTATGTCGGCCTCAACCTGCTCGCAGACGTACTTTACCGAGTAATGGATCCCCGCGTTCGATGATGTTAGCAACTTTCAGAAACTGGGCTCTGGATGAGACGCCGCATTCCCGCAGGCAGGCTGCCTGGGGAAACCGGTACCGCATCTGGCTGAACCTCAAGTCCAATCCGCTGGCGGTGGTCGGTCTCACGATCATCATCGTCTTCATTGCGCTGTCGCTGCTGGCGCCGTTCATCGCGCCTTACGATCCGGCCGCGCAGAACCTCGGCAACCGCCTTGCCTTCCCGAGTGCCGAGCACTGGTTCGGCACGGATGAGCTGGGTCGCGACATTCTTTCCCGCATTCTTTATGGCGGTCGCGTCACGCTCGGCATGGTCATCGCCGTCGTCGTTCTCGTTGCGCCGATCGGTCTCGCCATCGGCTGCATTGCCGGTTATTTCGGCGGTATCGTCGATACGGTGTTGATGCGGGTGACCGATGTGTTCCTGGCCTTCCCGCGCCTCATCCTGGCGCTTGCCTTCGTCGCGGCGCTGAAGCCTGGCGTCGAAAGCGCCATTCTCGCCATCGCGCTCACCGCCTGGCCGCCCTATGCGCGTCTCGCTCGCGCCGAAACAATGACGGTTCGCGGCAGCGATTTCGTTGCGGCCTACCGGCTGACAGGCGCTTCCGCCTGGCGCATCATCGCCCGTCACATCGCGCCGCTCTGCGTGCCGAGCCTCATCGTGCGCATCACGCTCGACATGAGCTCGATCATCATCACCGCCGCAAGCCTCGGCTTCCTCGGCATGGGCGCGCAGCCGCCTTCGCCGGAATGGGGTGCGATGATTGCGACGGCCAAGCGCTTCATCTTCGAACAATGGTGGGTCGCCACCATTCCGGGCATCGCCATCTTCCTCGTCTCGCTCGCCTTCAACTTCCTTGGCGATGGTCTGCGCGACGTGCTCGACCCGAAGGGACATTGAGCCATGCTGGTCGAAATCGAAAATCTGAAGATCGCGTTCCAGACCCGCACCAGCCGCTTCGAGGCGGTGCGCGGTGTTTCCATGAAGCTCGGGACAGAAAAGCTCGGCATCGTCGGTGAATCCGGTTCGGGCAAGAGCCTCACGGCGCGCGCGCTGATGAAGCTTCTGCCCTCCAATGCCGATATCAGGGCCGACAAGCTCTCCTTTGACGGTATCGACGTGCTTTCCGCCAGTGAAAAGCAGATGCGCCAGATCCGGGGAAAACGGGCAGGTTTCATCCTTCAGGATCCGAAATATTCGCTGAACCCGGTCAAGACCATGGGTGCACAGATCGCGGAAGCCTGGCGCGCCCACAAGGGCGGCAGCAAGCGTGCGGCCATGGAGGCGGCAATCGCTCTGCTCGATCAGGTGAAGATCCGCAATCCGCGCCAGGTCGCTTCGTCCTATGCTCACGAGGTTTCCGGCGGCATGGGCCAGCGTGTCATGATCGCCATGATGCTGGCGCCTGATCCAGAGCTTCTGATCGCCGACGAACCGACGAGTGCTCTCGATGCCACGGTGCAGGCGGAAATCCTGCGGCTGATCGAGGAGCTGGTATCGGAACGCGGCATGGGTCTCATCCTCATCAGCCACGACCTACCGCTTGTCTCGCATTTCTGCGACCGCGTGGCTGTCATGTATTCCGGCCGGGTGATGGAGGAACTGAAGGCTTCCGAACTCCTGAAAGCCCAGCATCCTTACACGCAGGGTCTCTTGAACTGCATTCCCTCGCTGACGCATCCGCGCGAGCGTCTTCCCGTTCTCAACCGTGATGCAGCGTGGTCCAGCCTATGATCGACGTCGAAAATCTCCGTATCAAGTTCGGCGACCGTGAAGTGGTGAAGGGCGTGTCCTTTTCGGTCGAAAAGGGCGGCAGCTTCGGCATCGTTGGCGAAAGCGGCTCGGGCAAGTCCACCATCCTGCGCGCCATGGCCGGCCTTAATGAAAGCTGGGAAGGCCGCATCGCCTTTGCCGGCAAGGATGCGCCGCTGAAGCGCACGCCGGAATTCTTCCGGCAGGTGCAGATGGTGTTTCAGGACCCCTATGGTTCGCTGCATCCGCGCCAGACCATCGACCGCATTCTCAGCGAATTGCCGTTGGTGCACGGCATGGACAATATCGAAAAACGCATCCAGCAGGCGCTATCGGATGTGGCCCTGCCGCAGGCAGTGCGCTTCCGTTACCCGCACCAGCTCTCCGGCGGTCAGCGTCAGCGCGTGGCGATTGCGCGTGCGTTGATTGCCGATCCGCAGGTTCTGCTGCTCGATGAGCCGACTTCGGCGCTCGATGTTTCAGTGCAGGCGGAAATCCTGAACCTGTTGCAGGATCTGCGGGCGGCGCGCAACCTCACCTATATCCTCGTCAGCCACAATCTGGCTGTTATCGCGCATCTGTGCCCACAGGTGGGCGTGATGCTGAATGGTGAAATGGTCGAGCAGCTGAATGCAGGCGATCTACGCGAAGGCCGCACAAAACACCCGCATACAGAAGAGTTGCGCAGCCTGAGTATCCGGCTGGAAGAGCCGGCTTGAGCCCCCGTCGCACATAGATCGAGCGGTTGCTGCTCGCTTCTTCTTCCCACCGGGGAGAAGGTCGCGGCAGCGGTATGAGGCTTCCCACAAGACCCACGAAGACACGAGACCGAACAATGTCACAGCAATTCGACTGGAACGCCGCTTCGACGCTTGCCGAGAGTTTCGTCTCGCAATGGGCCGGCAACGAGCCAGGCGGAGCGGTGATCGGTTTTGATCTAGATGGCATCCGTTTTGCCCATTCCGGCGGTGTCGAAAGCCTTTCGACCTTTGCGCCGTTCACGCCAAAAAGCGTGGTGCGTTACGCTTCCGTCACCAAACATGCCTTCTGTGCCATGGTGCTTGCCCATTCCGATCTGATCGGGCTTGACGATCCGCTCGGAAAGCATCTGCCGGAGCTGCAATCGCCACTCCGCGACGTCACTGTCGGGCAGGCGCTGGATATGAGCGGCGGGTTGCCGGACACGCGCGAATGCCTCTCGCTGCTTGGTCTTTCCGTCTACACCGAAACGAAGGCCGGCCCGCTTCTAGACTATCTGTCGCGGCTGACCCGGCTGAACTTTCCGGCCGGCAGCGAGGTTTCCTATTCGAATACCGGTTATCGTCTGGTCGAGGCGGCGCTGGAGCGCCATGGCTTCCGTTTTGACGATTTCGTGCAGACGCAAATTGCCGGTCCGTTCGGTGTTTTCCTGAAGGCGCCGGACGTCTGGAACGATCCGGTGGACGGATTGGTGCCGGGTTACTGGAAGGCTGAGAGCAACTGGCAACTTTCGGCGGCGGGCCTGCATATTTCTGCTTCCGGCAGTCTTGCCGGCAGTGCCGAAGCGCTGACCCGCTGGCTGCAGGGGCTGATGCGGGGAGAGGGCAGCTTTGCCAGCGTTCTGGACGGGCTTTCCACCGAGCGGCGGCTCGCCGATGGACGGATGAGCGAATATGGTCTCGGCCTGCGCTGGTCACATCTCGGCGACAGACGTTTCGTCGGTCATGGCGGTTCGCATCCCGGCTACAAGACGTATTTCCTTCTCGATCCGGAAAACGGCACGGGTTTCGTCGTGGTATCGAACCGCGAGGATACCAACGGCTTCAAGATTGCGCTGGAAAGCATGGCGGCCCTGACCGGTCTGCCTTTACCCAAACCCGCCGACAGCCTGCCGGAAGGCCTCTATGTCACCGAAAGCGGACCGTGGTGGCTGGAGATCAAGGGCAGTACCTCGACCTTCATCGATGGCGACGACACGCTTTATGAAGATGCCGATGGCTGGGTGTCATCGCGCTCCGCATCCTCTCCGATGCTTCTGAGGCTCGAGGGCGACGCGATCGTCGGCGAGGCAGGTCACGCCGCTCGTCGGTTCCTGCCGGTTGGCGACCATGCGGTGCCCGATGAGCTTTCCGGAACTTGGCGCTCTACCGAAGGGGCGGAATTTACGATTTCCGGTTCGTCGCTGACCATGGGCATCGGTCCCACGCGCCGCTCCATGCCTTTGACGGCGCTCGGCAATGGTCGCTTCCTCTTCACGCTCTCGGACGGGCCGTGGACGAAGCGCATCTGCCTAAATCAATTGAGCGACAGCCGGATAGAGCTTGTGGCGAGCCGGGCGCGAATGATCGAATATTCAAGAAGCCTTTAAGAGGGTTTCAATCAGCTGCTATTGCTCCTAATAAAGACCCTTGTTCCAGCTAAAGGCCGGTTCAACATCTTTGTGGGAGAACAGGCCCTTGGAAGTCAAATGGCTCGAGGATTTCCTGGCGCTGGCCGGAACGCTCAATTTTTCGAAGGCGGCGGAAGAGCGGCATGTGACGCAATCCGCTTTCAGCCGAAGGATCAAGCAGCTGGAAGCCTGGGTGGGCGCGACGCTGGTCGATCGCGCTTCCTATCCCTCACGGCTGACCGAGGCCGGGGTGAAGTTCGTTCCGGTGGCGCAGGAAACCCTGAAGCAGCTTTACCACGCCCGTCGCACCCTGTTGCAGGAAGACGGCGAGGATGCCAGAACAGTGCGGCTGACGGCGCTGCACACGCTGTCTTTCACCTTCTTCCCGGACTGGCTGAAACAGGTGAACGAGAAGGCGGGACCGCTGTTTTCGGTTCTGCGGCCTGATTCCGGCAGCATGGAGGAGAACCTCAATTCGCTGGTGGACGGGCAGAGCGATTTCCTTCTGACCTACGCCCACCCCGAAGTGCCGATGCTGCTCGATGCGCAGACCTTCGAATTCCGCGTGCTTGGCGCGGAAAACATCATTCCCGTTTCCGCCCCCGCAGAGGACGGCGCACCGCTGCACAGCCTGACGGAAAGCGCGAAAAAACCCTTTGCCTATCTGGATTACGAAAAAGCATCGTTCTTCGGGCCGCTGTTGCGCGATCTCCTGAGTGCGCGCCTGCCGAAATTCGAGCGGGTGCATGAGGGCAGCATGTCGGTGGGGCTGAAAGCCATGGCGATGGCGGGATGGGGTGTTGCCTGGGTGCCGGAAAGCCTGATGCGGCACGAGCTGGATAGCGGCGCGCTGGTGCGTGCCGCCGATCACTGTTTCGATATTGCCGTGGATATCCGGCTTTATCGTTCCAAGGAGAACCGCCGTCCCGTTGTCGAGCGCATATGGGCGGTTCTCGAAGATTGATCCTGGTCAGATCGCGGTGCGGTGGGCGTTTTCGAGATAGAGCGCGCGCAGGCGTTTCACCATCGCGCCTGGTTTGCCATCACCCACCGGCTTGCCGTCGATCTTCGTCACCGAAACCACGAAGTTGGAGGCGCTGGTCAGGCAGGCTTCGTCTGCGTTCATCGCTTCTTCCAGCGTGAAAGGCCGTTCTTCCAGCGTGAAACCGGCCTCCTTGGCCAGTTGCAGGGCGGCAAGGCGGGTGCAGCCGGGCAGGGTCTTGTTGCTGTTGCCGCGGGTGATGATCTTCCTGTCGCCGGTGATGATATAGGCGGTGGAGGATGCGCCTTCGGTGACGAAACCATCCTCGATCATCCACGCCTCATCGCAGCCTTCAGCCTTGGCGATGCGTTTTGCCATGACCTGCGGCAGCAGGCAGACGGTCTTGATATCACGGCGCGCCCAGCGCTGGTCGGGAACGGATTTGACCGCAATACCGGTCTCTTCCACGGCGGTGCCGACGAGTTTTTTGGCCTGCGTGAACATCACCAGCGTCGGCTTCAAATCGGCGGAAAACAGGAAGTTGCGGTCTTCCGCGCCGCGCGTCAGTTGCAGGTAGATCATGCCTTCGACAAGGTTGTTGTCGGCAATCAGGCGACGTTCGGCCTCGACGATTTCCTTTGTTGTGACCGGCAGCGGTACGTCGATTTCGCGGGCGCTGCGTTCCAGCCGCGCCATGTGCAGGTCGCTGTCGATCAGCTTGCCTTCGAGAACGGAGGTGACTTCATAAATGCCGTCGCCGAACAGGAAGCCGCGGTCGAAGATGGAAAGGCGGGCTTCCGCCTCGGGCAGGAATTCGCCGTTGAGGTAAACGATGCGACCGGGTTGGCTAGTCATGAAAACTCCGTCTGGAAAAGTCAGGCTGAAAGAAGGGTTTTAAGGGTATCGATGCAAATGGCCTCAACCGTTGCGGCCTTGCCGGTTCCAGCGTTGAAGCCTGATGTTGTTGTTGCCGCGCAGAGCGAATTGAGGATCGCCTCCTCGGTTGCCTCTATTGCGGCTTCGAAGAGCGGCGAGATCGCATCGTTGGAGAGCTCAGGATAGTCTGTAACTGCCTTACGGCGTGCGGGTGTTTTGCGAAGCCGCTCGTTGGTCGAAAATGCCAGCGCGTAATCGCCGGAACCATTGCTCAGTGCCGCACCGGTGCGCGAGAGGCCGCCGAAGCTCCTAGCGGCCAAGCGCTTCAAATTGCGCGACGACAGCGGCGCATCGGTTGCGATGATGATGACAATCGAGCCGTCCTTGTCCTTGTGCTCCGGGCTCACATAGGGTTTGCCGCAGACGAGAAGATGGCCGCCATAATTGGACTGCACGAGAACGCCGAGCGTATAGGCCTCCCCCGCGACGGTGACGATGCGGGATGCGGTTCCGATGCCGCCCTTCATGCCGAAAGCCACCGTGCCGGTTCCGGCTCCAACGCCGCCCTCGGCCACCGGGCCTGTGGCAGCGTTTTTCAGCGCGGTGGAGATTTCCTCGATGGTCGGGCGACCGGCGCGGATGTCGTTGAGGCGGGAATCGTTGGTCTCTCCGACGACCGCATTGATCGACACCACTTTTTCGTTACCCGGCTGCGCCAGTGTGTGGCGGTTGATCGTCTCGATTGCCCGGCCGGTTGCGAGCGTATTGGTAAGGATAACAGGGGTTTCGAGTTCGCCCAGTTCCTCGATCTGGGTCGAGCCGGCAAATTTGCCAAAGCCGTTATAGACCGCAAAACCCGCAGGCACCTTGTCCTGAAAAAGATTGCCGCCATGCGGCAGGATCGCGGTTGCGCCGGTGCGGATCGTGTCGCCTTCGATGACGGTCGAATGGCCGATCGTCACGCCTTCGACATCGGTGATGGCATTGAGCGGGCCGGTCTCGAAATGGCCGGGCGGCAAGCCGATATCGCGCAGTCTCGGGCGGGTCGTCTGATGCATCGGGCGATCACTTTTGCGGAATGCAGGCTCAAGGTGGAACAAGCGCGGCTTGCGAAAAGCTTTGCTCTGACTTGACGTTAGCCTAGTTCGCCGGGAAACGGCATCGCAAAAATGGAATAGTTTTATGCGGGCAATGGATGCGCTCAGAAGGCGCGTAGCGCCGGTCCCCGTTCACGCTCCCGCTCCAGCCATTGCCGCATGGCTTCCTCGGTCTCTTCGCGTGTGGGCGCCCCGATGCGACCACCGAAGACGGTGCATTTCAGTGCAGCCGCAACGGAGGAGAGCCGGATGGCCGCGCGGCTTTCCATGCCTTCGGCTATCGCCAGCGCAAAGGTGCCGTGGAAAATGTCGCCTGCCGCCAGCGTATCCACCGCCTTGACCTGCATCGTTTCCTGAAAATGGACAGTGGGATCGCCAGCTTCCGTCCACCAGCAGCCTGCCGGTCCGGCGGTGACGGCGATGAAGGTTTGCGTGTAGCGGGCGTGCAGCACCGGCAGCATGTCCTCTACCGTCTCAAGCCCCGTCAGCCGGGCGGCGGCGGGTTCGGAAAAAACGATGTGGGTTGCGGCGGGTGCGAGCTTTTCGAGGGTTTCGACCGGCGCGACGTCGCCGTCGAGAATGGCGTGTTTGCCGAGCGTGCGTGCCACATCAAGAACATCGCGCGCCAGTTCCGGCCAGCGCACATCCACCAGCACGGCGTCGTAAGCGGCGAGGTCCGCTGGTGTGCAGGAGCGCTTTTTCTCATGCAGCCTGTGATCATAAAAAGGCACGATCAGCCGCTCGCCGCGATCATCGATAATGATCGTGGAGAGTGCGGAGCGTGCGCCGGCGGCGACTGTCATACCTGTGGTGTCGATACCGCTTTCGGCGAGATCGCGCAGGATACGGGTGCCGGTCTCGTCGTCGCCCACCGCACCCCAAAGGCTGGCGCGCCCGCCCATGCGGTGCACCGCATAGGCTGCGCTGGATGCCATGCCCTCGGCGATCTGCAACATTTCGTAGGGCAGGACCTTGCCTTCGCCCTTTGGCATGTCATGGACGCGAAACAGGGTGTCGAGCACGGCTGCACCCACGCACAGCACATGTTTGCGGCTCTCGTGTTGGCTGTCCATGCCCGTCACCCTATGTCTTTGTCTTACGCAATTTTACTCGGCATGCGCCTTAGATGCGCTTGCCGGTTGCCTTGTCGAAAAGGTGAACCATTTCCGGGTCGATGGCGATATGGATCGTATCGCCGAACCTCACGTCCAGCCGCTCGCGGAACAGGCAGGCGATCTCGTCGCCCTTGCAGTTCAGCTTGGCATAGATTTCCGAACCGGTGCCTTCGACCAGTTCGACCCGGCCTTCGATACCGCCGCTTGCTGCACGGATATGTTCCGGGCGCACGCCGTAGACGAGGTCGCGACCGCCCAGTGCGGCAATGTCGCTGTTGGCGGGCAGGGGAAGGCTTAAGCCCTTCACGGTGCGGAACACGCCTTCTTCGACGCGTCCACGAATGAAGTTCATCGCAGGCGAACCGATGAAACCGGCAACGAAGAGGTTGGCCGGGCGGTCGTAAAGCTCGAGCGGCGCGCCGATCTGCTCGATCACGCCGTCATGCAGCACCACGATCTTGTCGGCCATGGTCATGGCTTCCACCTGGTCGTGGGTGACGTAGATGGTGGTGGTGCCGATGCGCTGATGCATGGCCTTGATCTCGCCGCGCATCTGCACGCGCAGCTTGGCGTCGAGGTTAGACAGTGGTTCGTCAAACAGGAAGACCTGCGGATCGCGCACCAGCGCGCGTCCCATGGCCACACGCTGGCGCTGGCCGCCGGAAAGCTGGCGCGGATAACGGTCCAGCAGCTTGTCCAGCCCCAGAATGGCGGCGGCCTTGTCGACCTTGGCCTTGGTTTCGTCGGCGCTCACCTTCTTCAGCTTCAGCGCGAAGCCCATATTATCCTTCACCGTCATGTGCGGATAAAGGGCGTAGTTCTGGAAGACCATGGCGATGTCGCGGTCACGGGCGGGCAGGTTGCTCACCTCACGCGCGCCGATGTGGATTTCGCCGTCGCTGACTTCCTCAAGCCCCGCAATCATGCGCAGCAGGGTGGATTTGCCGCAGCCGGAAGGGCCGACCAGCACGACGAATTCGCCATCCTTGATATCGATATCGATGCCATGGATGATGTTGACCGCGCCGAAGCGCTTCTGGACGTTTAGAATATTGACCGGTGCCATGTTTTTGGTTCCCGTATTTTTAATTGGTTGATTCAGCCGCCCTTGACGGCGCCGGCGGTCAGGCCCGCCACGATCTGTTTCTGCGCGAACATGGTGAGCAGCAGCACCGGCAGCGTCACGATCAGCGCGGCTGCGGCAAGCGGTCCCCAGCTCACCTGTTCGAAGGACAGCATGTTGTAGACCGCCACCGGCAGGGTGCGCGTTTCACGGCTGGCCAGCACGATGCCGAAGACGAAGTTATTCCACGAGAAGATGACCGCCAGAATGAAGGAGACGACGATGCCGGGCTTGGCAATCGGCAACGCCACCAGCCGGAACACCTGCCAGGAGGATGCGCCATCGATGCTTGCCGCTTCTTCCAGTTCCTTCGGCGTGGTTTCGAAATAACCGATCATGATCCAGACCACGATCGGAACCGTCACCACGAGATGGATGATGATCTGCGGCCAGAGCGTGCCGAGCAGGTTCAGCCATTGGAACAGCAGGAATAGCGGAATGAGGAAGGAGAGGCCGGGCGTCATGCGGGCGATCATGATGACGACAGCCGACTTTTCCGCCTTCAGCCGGGCGATGCCGTAACCGGCAGGCACGCCGATCACCAGCGCCAGAATGGTGGCCGCACCGGTGACGAGCACCGAATTCCAGAAATAGAGGAAGAAATTATTCTCCTCGAACACCTTCACATAGTTCGACCATGCGAAACGCTCGGGGATGAGGATCGGCGGATAGGCGCCGTTGTCGATTTCATATTTCAGCGATAGCGAAATCATCCAGATGAAGAACAGGATGACAGGCGAAATCATCACCAGCGCCACGAAAAACAGGCCGATGCGGTCGAGGTTTTTACGTTTGAGCAATTGGCGAGCCATCAGCGATCCTCCATCTCGTTCCATTGCGCACGCTGGCGCACCATCAAAAGTACAAAGGACAGCGCTACGATGATGATGAAGAAGACGACGGCCATGGCCGAGCCGTAACCGATGTCGTAGTAGGAAAACGCCGTGTTGTAGAGGTAGATGTTGATGGTTTCCGAGGCCGTGCCAGGGCCGCCCTGCGTCATCGCGTAGATGATGTCGAAGCTTTTGACGGCATCGATGGAACGGATGATGACGGCGATCATCAGGAACGGCGCGATCATCGGCATGGTCAGGTAACGAAACTTCTGCCAAGCGTTGGCACCGTCGATTTCGGCGCTCTCATAGGGTTCGCGGGGTACTGCAGCCAGTCCGCCGAGCACGATCAGCATGACGAGCGGCGTCCACTGCCAGGTTTCCACCAGCACCAGCGAGGGGATGACGGTGGACTGGTTGTAGATCCATTCCAGCGGTCCGATATGGATGAAGGACAAGAGATAGTTCAGAACGCCGAGCTGCGGGTGGAACATCATGGTCCAGACGAGCGCGATGGCGACCGGGGTCGCCATCATCGGCATCACGAACACGCCGCGCAGAAAACCGCGCAGCGGAAACTGCGCATCGAAAACCAGCGCCGCCAATGTTCCCAGAAACAGCGGAGCGACGACCGACAGCACGGTATAGATGAGGGTGTGCCAGAGCGATTCCCAGAACCTCACGTCGCTTGCGAGCCTTATATAGTTATCGAAACCGATAAAGCTCTGCTCCTGTCCGAGCGTCCAGCGATGCACGCTCATCCACAGGGTGAAGACCCACGGAAAAACGATCACCGCCGAGATGACGACAAGTGCCGGTATGACGAAAGGCCAGTAGTTGGGAGCAAGCCTTGCGGGCCTGCTCCTTTCTTTCCGGCTGACGCTTGTTTTGGTGTTTTCGATGCTCACGGAGGCCATTATCCCTCGCTACGCGCCAGAACGGGTGCGAACTGTTCCGTCGCTTTTTTCAGCTCAGCTGCCGGGTCGGCGCCGCCGATCATGTTGGTGAGGCCGACGCCGTAGATGTCGCGGAATTCCGTGACCGGAATGATGACCGGCAGGGCAAGCTGCGAGACCTTGCCGGAACCGACGACCGCATCCAGCCAGGCGGCCGGCATCTTCACGCCCTCACGCACCTTCTGGTCTTCGAGGATGGACTGGCGGAACGGAACGCCTGCACCCGCCTGCAACAGGCGCGCGCCCATGTCGTGCGAAATCGCCCATTGGCAGAAGAGGTAGGCCGCTTCCTTCTTGCTGCTGGCTTCGACGACACCGAGGCCATCGCCGAAGGTGCCGGCCGCCTGTACTGCCGGGCCCTTCGGCATGACACCGTAACCGACCTTGCCGACAACGCGGGATTTTTCCGGGTTTTCGATCGGCGGTGCAAAACCGACGCCATCGAACCACATGCCGATCTTGCCCTGAAGGAAGGCAGACTGCGCTTCGGCCCAGTTGAAGCCGGAAACGCCGGGAGGGGCGGCTTTGGTCATCAAGCGTTGATAGAGTTTCGCTGCCTCGACCGCTTCCTTGGATTCGGTGTCGACCTTTCCGTCCGCGCCGATCGGCTTTGCGCCGTAACCCAGCATCAACGAAGTCCAGACCGGGGTGTTGGCATTTTTCAGGCCGCGGGCGACGAAACCGTAGGTGTTGGTTGCGGGATCGGTGATCTTTTCCGCTGCCGTCACCAGTTCCTCGAAGGTCTCAGGGTATTTCAGGCCCTTGGCTTCGAAGAGTTCCTTGTTCCAGTAGACGATCCAGTAATCCACCGAGAATGGCAGCGAGCGCAGCACGCCGTCGCTATCCTTGGCAAACAGCATGCCGGCTTCGGCGAAATCCTTTTCGACAAGGGACGGATCGGTCAGCGACGGGTCCTTCAGGAAGCCGCTTATATCGGCCAGCCACTTGCCCTTTTCGAACTGTCGCTTCTGCACGTGGTAGCTCAGATGCACAACGTCGAAGCTTGGCTTGCCGGAGGAAAGCTCGATTACCACCTTCTGGCGCTGCTGCTGTTCAGGCGTTGCTTCGGCATTGACCTTGATGCCGGTCAGTTCCTCGAATTCGCCCAGATATTTGATCAGCGTTTCGCTGCGCGGGCTTTTGACCAGGTTGACTTCAAGCGTGGTGCCGGCGTGTTTTTTCCAGTTCACCGCCGCCGATGCGGGGCGGATGCCGAGCACCGCGCTGCCACCGATCGCTGCCGTGCCTGCCAGAAAGGCGCGACGCGTGGGGTTGAGCAATGAATGCGTCATATCAGTTCTCCTCCAGTTAGCCGGAAATTCTCCTCACCTCCGGCTTGTTGCTTATTTTCATGCAATTCCGGCAGGACCTTTTTTCTGCCCTACCGGAACTGCCCTATACTGCCAGCGCCCTGTCCCTTGCGTTGCGGATATGGGCGGTCAGCCGCTCCACGGCGTCTTCGACAGATCGCTTCTCAATGGCTTCGAGAATGGCGAGGTGTTCTTTCATCACCGATTTGACATGGCCTGCGATGCGAAAGCGCTCCTGATTGATGAGGCGCATCTTGATGGAATTGACCCTGTAGGCGTTCGAGATGATCGAATTGCCGAGACTATCGATGAAGGCGTCGTGCATGCCCCAGTCCACCTGCTGCGCGTGCTGGTCCAGCTCCGGCGATTCCCCACCGTTTTCCGTCGCCTCGACGATATCGCGGTGCTGTTTCAACAGCTTGGCGATAGTCTCGTCCGAGGCCGAACGCGTAAAGAGCGCCACGGCCTCCTTCTCGAGAAAGATGCGGAACTGGAACGCCTCGCGGATGAGGTTGATGTCGATATGGGCGACCTGCAATCCCCGCTGCGGCACGGTCTTGATCAGACCTTCCGCCTCCAGCCGTGGAATTGCTTCCCGGATCGCGCCCAGCGGCAGACCCGTCAATTCCACGAGGCGGCGTTGCGAGATGAATTGCCCAGGGCGAACGTCGCGCGAGAGAAGGTGATGCGTAAAGCTTTCATACGCCCGTTCCCGCAATGTCTGTTCGCCGGTATCGTCCATGCTCAACCTTTCAAGGTCTGTTCAGGCGGCCTGTTTGCGAAACAGCGCGTCGAAAGCGCCTTCGATCTGCCGCCGGCCCTCCGGTGAAATGGCAACGAGCGGCGCGCGCACGTCAGACCAGATATTTTCCCCTGTCGTGTGTGATACCAGCACCTTGACGGCGGGCGTAACCGGAAATTTCAGAAGTTCCACAACAAGATCGACGATGCGCGCATCGTCCTTGCCGTCAACGGCCATGGCGCGGACTTCCTGCGTCAGGAAATTGGCAACGCCGGAGATGGCTCCCTGACCGCCCAGGCGAACGCCCTTGGCCAGATCACGCTCATCGCCGATCAGAATGGCGAGATCGCCGTGTTCTTTCAGCAGGCGCTCTGTGTGGCTCCAGTTGCCTGAGGAGTCCTTCACGCCGGTGACGATGCCCGGAAACGCTTGTCTCAGCCGCCCCACCAGTTCGACCGACAGTGTTACCATGGTCACGGAAGGGATGTTATAGACGAGAATGTCGCGCGCGCCCTTGCCGATCTTTTCGAAAACCGCCGAGAACCAGGCAAACAAGCCGTCATCGCTGACATTCTTGAAATAGGATGGTGGGGCGAGAAGAATATTGCGGGCACCTGCGTTCAGGGCCTCGGCGGACTGGTCGGCTGCATCCTCGATGGAATCCACGAGAACGCCGGTGACCAGACGGGAAGGCGCAATGCCCGCCTCGATGAAGCGGGAGAGAATGACCTGCCGTTCGCGGCTGCCGACGGAGCATCCCTCGCCGGTGGTGCCGAAGAGTGTCACGCTGTCGCAACCATTTGCAAGGCAACGGCGGGCATGCGCGATCATGGCGTCTGTATCGACGGTTCCGTCAGTTTTGAAAGGGGTCGTCAGTGCTGCCGAAAGGCCGAATTTCTGGGTCAATTAAGATGCTCCTCCAAGATGGCTGCAGATTGATGGCACACTGACATGTTAGTTGTAAAGCGGTAATTACAGAATGATTGTTCGGGAGGCTGGAATGGGGGGGATTGGCTTCTAAAGCTGCCTCAGGATCTGTGTTGCGCCCGGTGGGGGCATGGAATGTCTACACCGGTTTACGAGAATGCCATTTTTTAGCGATGCACAGGAAAAATGCTAAAATAAATTTGACTGTTTAAGTAAAGATTTTTATCAGGCAATCTGAATATGGGATAAAGGGAAGCGTCATGACCATTGTGGAGCCATCAGCGCCTGTGGAAGAGATCGAGCAGAGCCGCGTGAAGCGCCTGAGGGCTGCCACGCGTGGCGCGCATGGTGGTCTCGATACCTTCATCATGGCAGCGAAGCCGTTCGAGAGCCGGGAGAACTTCGGCAAATTCGTGGAAACGCAATATCTTTTCCATCGCGACCTCGATGCGTTTTTCTCCAATGAAACGCTTGATGGCCTGCTGCCTGATCTTAAGGGTCGTCGCCGTCTCTCCATGATAGAGCAGGACCTTGCCGATCTGGGACACGCCATTCCTGAAACAAACGAGCCGCGCTTTACCAGCGAAACGCCGTTCGATCTACCTGAGGCCATGGGCTGGCTTTATGTAGTCGAAGGCTCGAATCTCGGCGCGGCTTTCCTTCTGAAAGACGCAGCCAAGCTTGGCCTCACCGAAGAATTCGGCGCGCGCCATCTGGCCGGCGCTCCGGAAGGGCGCGGCCTGCATTGGCGTACCTTTACGGCCGCGCTCGATGAAATTTCGCTGACCATCGAAGAAGAGGAGCGGGTCGTCGCTGGCGCCGAAGCCGCCTTCAGGGCCGTGCATGCCTACGCGCAGCAACGCCTCGGTTGAAGTTTTGGCATAGCTTGTCGCTGGTTGTCTTCACAGCGCTTGAAATGCCTCGTTGCACATTCGTACTGACCTCGTCTTAGCATCCTCACGCCGTCACCCCGGGCTTGGTCCGGGGTCTAGTGCGATCAAGTGCTTGATCGCGTGGAGCTCTATTGGCGGCGCGGACGGGCCGCGGCTGGATACAGGATCAAGTCCGGCGTGACGGAGGAGTGGTTTTCGGCTGTCGTGCAACGCTTCAGAACCATTGTGAGAGCCGCTCATTTCCCGCACATTGCGTTCGATATTTGCCGAATAAACAGGCATATTAATTTACCAAATGATAAAATTTTTATCTTTTGGTAAAAAGAAATTCGCCTCCAAAAAATTATCCAATTGATAAAATTATTTTTTTTCGTCTGGCACGGAACCTGCTACTCTTTCTTCAAATCAGGAAAACGCCTGATGCCAAAAAAGGGAACAGCAAGATGGAAGTTGGTGTTTTTATACCGATCGGGAATAATGGGTGGCTCCTTTCCGAGAACGCGCCGCAATACAAGCCAAGCTTCGACCTGAACAAGGAAATCACGCTGAAGGCGGAAAAGTACGGCTTCGATTTCGCGCTGTCGATGATCAAGCTGCGCGGCTTTGGCGGCAAGACCGAGTTCTGGGATTATAATCTGGAATCCTTCACCCTAATGGCGGGCCTCGCCGCCGTGACCTCCAAGATCAAGCTGTTCGGCACCGCCGCCACGCTTGTCATGCCGCCGGCCATCGTTGCGCGCATGGCGACGACGATCGATTCCATTTCCGGCGGGCGTTTCGGCATCAACCTTATTACCGGCTGGCAGCGTCCTGAATACAGCCAGATGGGGCTATGGCCGGGCGACGATTATTTCGGTGATCGCTATGAATATCTCGGCGAATATACCTCCGTGCTGAAGGAACTACTGACGGAAGGGCAGTCGGACTTCAAGGGCAAGTTCTTCCAGATGGATGATTGCCGCATGAAGCCGGTGCCGCAGGGGGATGTGAAGCTCATCTGCGCTGGTTCCTCCAATTCCGGCATGGCGTTCTCTGCCAAATTCGCCGATTACAGCTTCTGCTTCGGCGTCGGCGTCAATACGCCAAAGGCTTTTGCACCCACCAACGAGCGACTTCTGGCGGCAACGGAAAAGTCTGGTCGCGAGGTTAAATCCGTCGTGCTGACCATGATCCTCGCGGAAGAAAAATCCGAGGATGCCTGGGCGAAGTGGGAGCATTACAAGGCGGGCGCGGATGAGGACGCGATCAAGTGGCTCGGCCTGCAGAGTTCTGTCGACACCAAGTCCGGCTCTGATACCAATGTCCGGCACATGTCCAATCCCGTCTCGGCCGTCAACATCAACATGGGAACGCTAATTGGCTCCTATGAGGAAGTAGCGGCGATGCTGGATGAAATGAGCGAAGTGCCGGGAACGGGTGGCGTGATGCTGACCTTTGACGATTTTCTCGAAGGCGTCGAAAAATTCGGCAAATATGTACAGCCGCTGATGAAGAGCCGCCAGCATGTGCTGGCCGAACTGGAGGCAGCGGAATGAGTGAAGCCGTCGTGGCGGGTTACAAGGGGCCGGAAAGCCGTTCGGAAAGTGTGACGCTTCCCGCAAGGCCGGAGCCGATTACCCTCAAGCCCAGCGAGACCGCCGTTGTCGTGGTCGACATGCAGAACGCCTATTCGACCGAGGGCGGTTACGTCGATCTTGCCGGGTTCGATATTTCCGGCGCCAAGGGCACCATCGCCAACATCAAGAAGACGCTGGATGCAGCGCGGGCGGCAGGTGTTCAGGTCATTTATTTTCAGAATGGCTGGGACAAGGATTATGTCGAGGCCGGTGGGCCGGGTTCGCCCAACTGGCACAAGTCCAACGCGCTGAAAACAATGCGCAAAAGGCCTGAATTGCAGGGCCAGCTGTTGGCCAAGGGCACATGGGATTACGCCATTGTCGACGAGCTGCAGCCGCAGCCCGGCGACATTCTGGTGCCGAAGACGCGTTACAGCGGTTTCTTTAACACCAATATGGACAGCGTCCTGCGTGCCCGCGGCATCCGCAATCTGGTGTTCGTCGGCATCGCCACCAATGTCTGCGTCGAAAGCTCGCTGCGCGACGCTTTCCATCTCGAATATTTCGGGGTGATGCTGGAGGATGCCACGCATCATCTGGGCCCGGACTACATCCAGCAGGCGACGGTCTATAATGTCGAGAAATTTTTCGGCTGGGTGGCGACCGTCAATGATTTCTGCGGCGTCATCTCGCAGGCCGCACCCGTCAGGGATTGATCCCCAAACACAAAGAGGAGAATGAAATGCCGAAGAAGATCGTCGTGCCTGCCGGTACAAGCAAACCCATCGCCCCTTTTTCGCCGGGAACCCTTGCCGATGGCGTGGTTTACGTTTCCGGTACGCTGCCGTTCGACAAGGACAATAATGTCGTGCATGTGGGCGATGCCAGCGCCCAGACACGCCATGTTCTGGAAACCATCAAATCCGTTATTGAGACCGCCGGCGGCACGATGGAGGACGTGACGATGAACCACATCTTCATCACCGACTGGGCGAATTACCAGGCCGTGAACACGGTCTATGCCGAATATTTCCCCGGCGACAAGCCCGCGCGTTATTGCATCCAGTGCGGCCTCGTAAAGCCTGATGCACTGGTGGAAATCGCCACCGTCGCACATATCGGCAAGTAAGGCGAAACGGCAAAATGATGCATTTCGAGGTTCATGGCCGGGCCGAGCCTGAGGCGCCCACTATCCTGCTGTCATCGGGGCTGGGTGGATCGGGCGCCTATTGGGCGCCGCAGATCGAGGCCCTTTCCAGCCATTTCCGGATCGTTACCTATGACCATCACGGAACTGGCCGGACCGGCGGCGAGGTGCCGGCAGATGGCGGCATATCGGCGATGGCCGATGATGTGCTGGAGATCGTCTCGGCCCTGAACCTCGAAAAATTTCACTTCATGGGCCATGCGCTTGGCGGTCTGATCGGACTTGATATCGCGCTTCGCAAGCCCGGCCTCATCGACAGGCTTGTTCTTATCAATGCCTGGAGCAAGGCCGATCCGCATTCCGGGCGCTGCTTCGATGTGCGGATCGAGCTTCTGGAAAAATCCGGTGTCGAGGCTTTCGTGAAAGCCCAGCCGCTGTTTCTTTATCCGGCGGCCTGGATGTCAGAGCATCAGGAGCGGCTGGCACGTGACGATGCGCATGGCGTCGCGCATTTTCAGGGCAGGGCGAATGTGCTTCGGCGCATCGCGGCGCTCCGGGCATTTGATATCGACGCGCGCCTCGGCGAGATCGGCAATCCGGTTCTGGTAGTGGCGACCAAGGACGATCTTCTGGTGCCCTATACCCGGTCGCTGCGTCTTGTGGAGGGTTTGCCGCAAAGCGAGCTTTGCCTTCTCGATTTCGGAGCGCATGCGGTCAATATCACCGATTCTGACCTTTTCAACGCGCGGCTTTTGCAGTTTCTGCTACCGGCAACACAAACATTCTGACGGGATTTGAGAGTAAAATGACGAGAGCATTGGACGACGCTGCATTGGCAACACTTTTCACCGAGGCACGCACCCACAATGGCTGGATGGACAAGCCGATCGGGGATGAGACGCTGACAGCGCTTTATGACCTGACGAAGATGGGGCCGACTTCGGCCAATTGCTCGCCGGCGCGTTTCGTGTTCGTACGCAGCCCGGAAGCCAAGGAAAAATTGAGGCCGGCGCTTTCTTCGGGCAATCTGGAAAAGACCATGGCAGCACCCGTCACGGTCATCGCTGCCATCGACAGCGAATTTTACGAAAAGCTGCCGGTGCTGTTTCCCCATGCCGATGCGCGTTCCTGGTTCACCTCCAGTGCGGCGATGGCCGAGGAAACGGCATTCCGCAATGCCACGCTGCAAGCCGGTTATCTCATTCTTGCCGCCCGCGCGCTCGGGCTTGATACCGGAGCCATGTCCGGTTTCGACAAGGGCAAGGTGGATGCGGCATTTTTTGCGGGTACGACGTGGAAATCCAATTTCCTCATCAATCTTGGTTACGGCGATCCGTCGAAGCTGTTCGGCCGCCTGCCGCGACTTGCGTTCGAAGACGCCTGTGTTCTGGCTTGAGGGCCTGTTAAGGAAGGATGGTTTAGATGCGGATGATGTCTCTTGAAAAGGAAGCGGAAATGGAGACGAAGACTGCACAGGAACGCAGCCTCGATTATAGAAATGCCATGGCGCGGCTCGGTGCGGCAGTCAACATCGTCACCACGGACGGTGCGGCAGGCCGTGCGGGATTTGCAGCGACGGCCGTTTGCAGCGTTTCCGACAATCCGCCCACGCTTCTCGTCTGCCTCAACCGCGGCTCTTCCGCTTATAATGTGGTGAAGGGCAATGGCGTCATCTGCGTCAACACGCTTGCTTCCAAGCACGAGGTACTAAGCACCCTGTTCGGCGGCAAGACACCGGCGGAAGAACGTTTCGCTGCCGGAAGCTGGGGCGTGCTCGAAACCGGCTCGCCTGTTCTGGAAGACGCACTGGTCTCCTTCGATTGCCGCATTCGCGAGGCACATGATGGCGGCACGCACGATATCCTGATCTGCGATGTCGTCGATATGAAGATCAATGAGGGCGACGAAGCACTGATGTATTTCAACCGGCGTTACCGGGTGCTTTGAGAGCGGTCTATCGATAAAGTTTCGTGTGGCGGGGCCGTAGCATCCGCACAGCGTCACCCCGGACCTGATCCGGGGTCCAGTGCGATCAAGTCTTTGATCGCGAGAGACTCTTTTACGGCGCGGACGCGCCGTGGCTGGATGCCGGATCAAGTCCGGCATGACGGAAGAAACGTTCGCGTTCCCATCTGTAAGAAGGGCGTTTCCGGTCTCCCGGAAACGCCCTTTTTCATCACTTGATCAGCGGCAAAAGATCGTTGATCGACTTCTTCGCATCGCCGTAGAACATGCGGGTGTTGTCCTTGTAGAACAGCGGGTTCTCGATGCCGGAGTAACCCGTGCCCTGGCCGCGCTTGGAAACGATGACCAGTTTGGATTTCCATACTTCCAGAACCGGCATGCCGGCGATGGGCGAGTTGGGATCGTCCTGTGCCGCCGGGTTGACGATGTCGTTGGAGCCGATGACGATGACGACGTCGGTATTGGGGAAATCGTCGTTGATCTCGTCCATTTCCAGCACGATGTCGTAGGGCACCTTTGCTTCGGCGAGCAGCACGTTCATGTGACCGGGAAGACGACCCGCAACCGGGTGGATGGCGAAACGCACGGTCTTGCCGTCGGCGCGCAGCTTGCGGGTCAGTTCGGAAACGGCCTGTTGTGCCTGTGCCACCGCCATGCCGTAACCGGGCACGATGATGACGCTGTCAGCGTCGTTCAGCGCTGATGCCACGCCTTCGGCATCGATTGCCACCTGCTCGCCCTCGATTTCCATCGCCGGACCCGTCGTGCCGCCGAAGCCGCCGAGGATGACCGAGATGAAGGAGCGGTTCATGGCCTTGCACATGATGTAGGACAGGATCGCACCCGAGGAGCCGACAAGCGCACCGGTAACGATCAGGAGATCGTTGCCGAGCGTGAAGCCGATGGCCGCCGCCGCCCAGCCGGAATAGCTGTTCAGCATCGAGACGACGACAGGCATGTCTGCGCCGCCGATACCCATGATCAGGTGATAGCCGATGAAGAAGGCGGCAAGCGTCATCAGCACCAGCGTCCATGCGCCAGCACCGTTGCAATACATGATGAGCAGGACGAGCGACAGGATCGCGGCACCGGCATTGAGGACGTGTCCGCCCGGAAGCTTCTTCGCCTTGCCGTCCACCTTGCCGGCAAGCTTGCCGAAGGCGACGACGGAACCGGTGAAGGTGACGGCGCCGATGAAGACGCCGAGGAAGACCTCGACCTTCATGATTGCCAGTTCTACCGGCGTCTTGTGGGCGAGGAGGGCGGAAAAGCCTGTCAACAGGGAGCGCGCCGTCTCATCGAGCGAGGCGACATGCGCTTCCTCGATATGGGCGTTGAAGCCGATGAAGACGGCGGCCAGACCGACAAAGGAGTGAAGTGCTGCAACAAGCTGCGGCATCTCGGTCATCTGCACGCGGTTTGCGACGAAGTAGCCGAGAACGGCGCCACCCGCCAGCATCAGAAGTACGATGAACCAGTTGCCGACATCAGGTCCGAAGACCGTGGCGACAATGGCAAGACCCATGCCTGTTATGCCGTACCAGACGGCGCGCTTGGCGCTTTCCTGCCCGGAAAGACCACCGAGAGAGAGGATGAATAGAACGGCTGCGGCAACATAGGCCGCGGAAACGATACCAATGGTCATTATGTGTCCCCTACACGGCTCAGGACTTCTGGAACATGGCGAGCATGCGCCGTGTCACGAGGAAACCGCCGACGATGTTGATCGTCGCGATCAGGACGGAAAGTGAGGCAAGGATCACCACCAGCCAGTTGCCGGAACCGATCTGCAGCAGCGCGCCGATAATGACGATGCCGGAAATCGCGTTCGTCACCGCCATCAGCGGCGTGTGCAGCGAGTGGCTGACATTCCAGATGACGGAGAAGCCGATAAAGCAAGCGAGCACGAAGACGATGAAATGGCTCATGAAGCTTGCCGGCGCGTAAAGGCCGACGAGAAGCAGGGCCGCCGTACCGATGACGAGCAGACCGACCTGGCTTTTCGTCTGCGCCTTGAACTCGGCCCGTTCCTTGGCGTGCTTTTCCTCAGGCGTAAGCTCTTTTGCTCGTTCCTTGGGTTTCTGCGCGGCGATGGCCTGGATCTTCGGTGGCGGTGGCGGAAAGGTGATGTCGCCCTGATAGGTGACGGTCGCACCGCGGATGACGTCGTCTTCCATGTTGTGAACGACCTTACCGTCCTTTGCGGGCGTCAGGTCGGTCATCATGTGACGGATGTTGGTGGAATAGAGCGTTGAGGCCTGCGTGGCCATGCGGCTCGGGAAATCCGTATAGCCGATGACGATGACGCCATTGTCCGAGACGACGCGCTGGTCGGGCACCGTGAGATCGCAATTGCCGCCGCGCTCGGCGGCGAGATCGATGATGACCGAACCCGGCTTCATTGCCGCCACCATGTCGGCCAGCCACAGTTTCGGGGCGTCACGGCCGGGGATCAGCGCCGTGGTGATGACGATATCGATCTGCGGCGCCAGCTCGCGGAATTTCTCAAGCTGCTTTTCGCGGAATTCCGGCGAGGAGGGGGCGGCGTAACCGCCGGTCGCTGCGCCATCCTGGCTCTGGTCGGCGAAATCGAGATAGACGAATTCGGCGCCCATGGATTCGATCTGTTCGGCCACTTCCGGGCGCACGTCGAAGGCATAGGTAATGGCGCCAAGCGAGGTTGCCGTGCCGATGGCGGCAAGACCGGCAACGCCGGCACCGATGACCAGCACCTTGGCGGGCGGCACCTTGCCGGCGGCAGTTACCTGACCGGTGAAGAAGCGGCCGAAATTATTGCCGGCCTCAATGACGGCGCGATAACCCGCGATGTTGGCCATGGAGGACAGCGCGTCCATTTTCTGGGCGCGGGAAATGCGCGGCACCATGTCCATGGCGATGACATTTGCGCCCTTTTCCTTCGCCTGCTCCAGAAGGTCCTTGTTCTGTGCGGGATAGAAGAACGAGATCAGCGTCTTGTCCGAAGACAGGCGATCAATCTCCGACGTTTCCGGCGGACGAACCTTGGCGATGATGTCGGCACCGGTATAAAGCGCATCGGCGCTATCGACGATGGTGACACCGGCTGCGCGATAGGCGTCGTCGGAAAATCCCGCCGCCTTGCCCGCGCCTGTTTCGAGGATGCAATCATATCCGAGTTTCTGCAGGCCTTGCGCGCTGTCGGGCGTCATGCCGACGCGCGCCTCGCCATCATATAATTCCTTAGGCGTCCCGATTTTCAAAATGGCTCTCCCTTTTCCGCACGATAGGGCGTCATAGCCTATTTCGAGCGTTTTTGTCTTGTTTTTGGCGGTTTCTACCTGCGGCGGATTGACAGCCTGCGAAAGGCCAGTTCGGGCACTGGCGGTACTGCGGCAATAAAAAACCCGGCGCGTCAGCGCCGGGTCTCTATCGTCGGGAGCGAAACCGCTCACTCCATGGTGTGGATGTCGCGATCCTTGGTTTCCGGCAGGAACAGCAGGCCGATGACCAGCGTGATGCCTGCGAAAACGATCGGGTACCAGAGGCCGTAATAGATATCGCCCTTCGCCGCGCTCATCGCAAAAGCGGTGGCGGGCAGCAGGCCGCCGAACCAGCCGTTGCCGATATGGTAGGGCAGCGACATGCCGGAGTAGCGGATGCGGGTCGGGAACAGTTCGACCAGCAGGGCCGCAATCGGGCCGTAGACCATCGTCACGTAGATCACGAGGACGGTCAGGACCGCGATGATGACGACCCAGTTCACGGCAGCCGGATCGGCGACCATGGCGAAGGTACCACCACCGGCAATGCTGTAGACGGCCATTTCCGCCGCTCCGGCGATCTCGGCCGGCGTCAGCAACTTGTCGGCCACCAGCTTGTCGGTCGCCACCATCTTCTTGTCGGCTGCGCGAACGGCTTCCGCATTGAGGTTGAGTTCCGGGTTGGCGGCAATGAAGGCATCCAGTTTTGCGTCCGGCACCTGTGCTACGCCACGCACCAGCGGGTAGCCGCCGTCATGCAGCGCGATGTTGACCTGTTTCTGGAAGGCCCTGTCTTTTGCGGCAGCATCCGCGCCGGCTGCGATGGCGTCGTAGCTCGCAATGGTGGCGTCGCCGATCTTGACGCTTGCCGGCGTTCCGGCCGCTCCAGCAACGACGTCATAGGGAACGGAGTTGCGTGTCAGGAACGAGGTGGCGATATCGCAGGATGTGGTGAATTTCGCCGTACCTGTCGGGTTGAACTGGAATTTGCAGTCGCCCGGAGCAGCGGTCACGGTGGCGCGAACGCTGGCCTGCGCTTGCGCCAGTGCCGGGTTGCCCGCCCATGTGAGCGCCTTGAACAGCGGGAAGTAGGTCAGCATAGCGAGAACGAGACCCGCCATGATGATCGGCTTGCGGCCGATCTTGTCGGAAAGCCAGCCGAAGAGCACGAAGAAGCCCGTGCCGAGGATGAGGGCCGCCGCGACCATGATGTTGGCCGACTGGCCGTCCACCTTAAGAATGCTCTGCAGGAAGAACAGCGCATAGAACTGGCCCGTATACCAGACGACGGCCTGACCGATGACGGCGCCGACGAGGGCAAGCAGGGCGATCTTTGCGTTTTTCCACTGGCCGAAGGCTTCGCTGAGCGGTGCCTTGGAGGTCTTGCCTTCTTCCTTCATCTTCTTGAAGGCAGGAGATTCGTTCATTTTCAGACGAATCCAGACCGATACGCCAAGCAGCAGAACCGAAACGAGGAAGGGAATGCGCCAGCCCCAGGCGGCGAAGGCTTCCTTGCCGAGTGCGAACTGCACGCCGAGAATGACCATCAGCGACAGGAAGAGGCCGAGCGTCGCCGTCGTCTGGATCCATGAGGTGTAATAGCCTCTGCGACCGTTGGGCGCGTGTTCGGCCACATAAGTTGCAGCACCGCCATATTCGCCGCCAAGCGCCAGACCCTGAAGCATGCGCAGGATGATCAGGATGATCGGGGCTGCGATGCCGATCTGCGATGCACCGGGCAGGACGCCGACGAGGAATGTCGAAACGCCCATGATGAGAATGGTGATAAGGAAGGTGTATTTACGGCCGACAATGTCGCCGAGACGCCCGAACACCAGGGCGCCGAAGGGGCGCACGAGGAAGCCGGCGGCAAATGCCAGAAGCGCGAAGATGTTACGTGTCGTTTCCGGATATTGGCTGAAGAAGTTCGCGCCGATATAGATCGCGAGCGAGCCGTACAGATAAAAATCGTACCATTCGAAGACTGTTCCGAGAGAAGAGGCGAAAATCACCTTCTTCTCCTCACCCGTCATGGGACGGGCGGCGCCGCTCACGGCTGCTACGTTTGCCATTGTCTGTCCTCCACAGATGTCAAATGAGCGCATTGCAGAGCCCTGTCTCTCCTCCGGACTCCCCCGTAAGGGTGCAATGCGCGTAATGTTAGAGTGACAGAAAATTAACCCCAATGAGAGCGATGCTTTCGGATTATGACTTTAGTCTAATGCATAACGTGCAAAAATGTCGCGAGGTGGCATTTGCGCCTATGCGCCGGGTCGCTCGCAACGTGCCTTTTTTCTTGACACGAACACCAAACCTTCTAATAGCTTCTCGCGAAGAAGGAGCATCACCTTGCGCAGGCATGTTGCAGACATGATTGTCATGGAAGGACCGGCACAATCCGCCGGCGATGATCCGCGTCTTTCTTATTCTATCCGAATTACGGCCAAAACGACGATTAAAACCGTCTGACGTCTCTGGCCACCGCTCTCTCCCCGGTTTGGCTGGGGATCGAGGAAGCCGCAATGCGATGCGGGTTCCCCACCTCACCCAAAAGAGGAGAGACAGAAAGAGAGCTTGATCATGGGTTTCAAAGTTGCAATTGTAGGCGCCACCGGCAATGTCGGTCGCGAAATGCTCAACATCCTGGCCGAACGTGGTTTTCCGGCAGATGAAGTCGTGCCGCTCGCTTCCTCCCGCTCGCAGGGCACGGAAGTCTCCTATGGCGACCGCACGCTGAAGGTTTCCAACCTCGAAAACTACGATTTTTCCGACACGGATATTTGCCTGATGTCGGCCGGCGGCGAGATTTCCAAGAAGTGGTCGCCGAAGATCGGCCAGCAGGGTTGCGTCGTCATCGATAACTCGTCTGCATGGCGCTACGACCAGGACGTTCCGCTGATCGTTCCGGAAGTCAATGCCGACGCGATCTCGGGCTTCACCCGCAAGAACATCATCGCCAATCCGAATTGCTCCACGGCCCAGCTCGTTGTCGCGCTGAAGCCGCTGCATGACTTTGCCAAGATCAAGCGCGTCGTTGTCTCCACCTACCAGTCCGTTTCCGGCGCTGGCAAGGAAGGCATGGACGAACTGTTCCAGCAGACACGCGCCGTCTTCGTGGCCGATCCGGTCGAAACGAAGAAGTTCACCAAGCGCATCGCCTTCAACGTCATCCCGCATATCGACGTCTTCATGGAAGACGGCTATACCAAGGAAGAATGGAAGGTTCTGGCCGAAACCAAGAAGATGCTCGATCCGAAGATCAAGGTAACCTGCACGGCCGTGCGCGTTCCTGTTTTCATCGGTCATTCGGAATCGGTCAACATCGAGTTCGAAAACGAGATCACCGCCGATCAGGCGCGTGATATCCTGCGCGAAGCGCCGGGTTGCCTCGTGATCGACAAGCATGAAGATGGCGGCTACATCACCCCGGTTGAATCCGCCGGTGAGGATGCGACCTATATTTCGCGTATCCGTGAGGATGCGACGGTTGAAAACGGCCTCAACATCTGGGTTGTTTCGGACAATCTGCGCAAGGGCGCTGCCCTCAATGCCATCCAGATCGCCGAACTCCTGGTCAATCGTGGTCTCATCAAGCCCCGCAAGGCAGCGGCTTGATACGATTTTTTAAGGTTCGTTAAGTATAACCCGTCTGTTCTGTGTGGGGCAGGCGGGTTTTCCAATTGGCTATCATCACGGCCAGTTTATTTGCAGGCCTTGCTGCCAAAAGGCAATTTAGGCGGCCAAAAAGCAATTTGGCACCCGAGCCCATACAGCAGCGACGTTTTGGTTCTCGGGATAAATTCCCCAAAGGATATCGAAGGCAGATTTTGATGCGGGCAATGAAGGCAATTCTGGCTGGTGTGGCCATGGTCTCGGTTTTGGCGGCGACGCCGGTTGTGGCTGCGCAATGCGGCAACACTTCGGCAGGGTTCGACGCCTGGGTCGGTGCCTTCAAGCAGGAAGCGGCGAGCCGCGGTGTCAGCGCCTCGGTGCTTGATCGTGCCTTCTCCGGCGTCTCCTACAATCAGGCGACCATCCGCGCCGATCGCGGCCAGCACAGCTTCAAGCTGTCCTTCGACCAGTTCATGCAGAAGCGTGGCGGCCAGACGATCATCTCGCGCGGCAAGACCATGAAGAAGAACAATGCGGCTCTCTTCGCCTCGATTGAAAAGGCCTATGGTGTGCCGGCCGGCCCGCTGCTCGCCATCTGGGGCATGGAAACCGGATTTGGCGGCTTCATGGGCAACCAGCACACGCTGTCCGCCGTGGCGACGCTTTCTTTCGACTGCCGCCGTTCGGATTATTTTACCGAGCAGCTTTATGCGGCCCTGAAGCTCGTCGGCAGCGGTTCGCTGAACGTTAACGCCAAGGGTGCTGCCCATGGCGAAATCGGCCAGACGCAGTTCCTGCCGTTGAACGTTGTGCGCTACGGCGTGGATTTCGACCGCGACGGACGCATTGATCTCGTCGGTTCGCGCGCCGATGCGCTGGCCTCCACGGCCAACTTCCTTGTCGGCCACGGCTGGCAGCGCGGTGCGGGTTATCAGCAGGGGCAGACGAATTACGCGGCCATTCAGGGCTGGAACGCTGCAAGCGTTTATCAGCAGGCGATTGCGTTTATCGGCAAGGCGATTGACGGCCAATAAGGCCGCTTTATCCCAATTGGAAGGTCCACTTCCGTGATGCCGGACTAGTTCTGGCATCCAGTCACAGCGCGTCTGCGCCGTGAAAAAACCCTAAGCAATCAAAGACTTGATCGCGCTTGGCCCCGGATCACGTCCGGGGTGACGAAGCTTTGAGAAGGTTTCGACAATCACAGGTCCGGGCGGCGAAAGTCGCCCGTTTTGCCGTCCATCACCCACAATTCGCCGGTCGAGATATCGAACCAGGCGCCATGCAGCTTCACCTTGCCGGCGGTTTCCTGCGCCTTGACGAAGGGGAAGCCGCGCAGGTTGGCGATGGAGTTGCGAATGGAAACGCGCTCCAGCGCCGTCTGGCGCTCGGAAGCGGTCATGACGTCGTTGCTCTGGATCTGCTCGGCGGCGGATTTCACCATGTTCATCCATTTGCCGATGAAGTCGCCGGGTGACAGAGGTTCAAGATTGGGGTCGAGTGCGGCCTGAATGCCGCCGCAGCGGCCATGGCCCATGACGACGATGTCCTTCACCTTCAGAACCTGCACGGCATATTCGATGGCGGCTGATGTGGCGTGGTACTGACCGTCAGGCTCAAAGGGCGGCACCATGTTGGCGACGTTCCGCACGACGAAAAGTTCTCCCGGTCCGCAGTCGAAAATCGTTTCCGGCGCCGAACGGGAGTCACAACAGGCAATGAACAGGGTCTGCGGTTTCTGTCCGGTATCAGCCAGAACGCGGTATCTTTCGCGCTCGTCGGCATAGCGGCCGCTCATGAAGTTCTTGTAGCCGTTGAGAAGGTTTTCCGGAAAATCTTTCATCTATCGCAGTACCGTTGTGCTTGGACCAAGATCAAGAGAAGAACTCGGTGCGTTGAAGACCAATCCTTTAGCCGCTATTTGCGCTTGCTGCGCGAAGGATGCAAGAGATGGCGCATCTGCACCATCGCCATGGGTGTGGAGAGACTTGAAGAATCCGTCTCCAGCGTCAATTCGTTCATGTCGCGTTTTTTGGTTCGCGCCAGAATTTCGAACACGCTGGCGGTGGCCAGTTGCAGCGCCTTCTCGTCGTCCATGCCTTCCAGCAGCCGGGCAAGGAACAGCGCCGCCATCAGGTCTCCGAGACCGTTCGGTGCGTCTTCTATGGCGCGGTGTTCCGCCATCAGCGCGTGCCGGCCGCTCAAATAGAGATTTCCCGTGCCGCCCGCCATCATCGACACGGCTGAGGTGACCAGCATTTTCGGCGGGCCGAGTGCGAGCGCGGCATCCATGATGGCATTGTTGGTCTCAAGCTCGGCACCGCTCATCCAGGCCAGTTCATAACGGTTTGGCGTGGCGACGGTGGCAAGCGGAATGAGGTGATCGCGGATGGCTTCGGCAGTCTCAAGGGGAATGTATAGTCCGCCCAGATCGCCCATGACCGGGTCACAGGCATAAATCAGCGACGGGTTCTTTTCCTTGAGATTGCGGATCAGCCTTGCGACGGAGCGCACCTGCGCCGCGCTGCCGAAATAACCGGTCAGGACAGCCTTGACCTCGCCGATCCATTTGGCGTTTTCGAGGTCGGTCATGGCCTTGTCGAAGTCGTCGTCCTGAAAGCGCATCCGGGTGGACGGGCCATGGCCGGGGTGCCAGGGCAAAACGATTGTGGGCACCGCCCATACCGGATAGCCAAGGGTCTCCAGCGCGAAGACTGCGGCACGGTTGCCGACCGATCCACGCATGACGTGGCTGGAAATGACGATGACGGCGCCCTGGGTATTTTCCTGCATCACGGCCTTCTTGCTTTCAAACGCCACAGAAGCCCGCAAGTGCCCCTGCTCACAGATCAAGATGCGCTCTCATGACATATCGCATCGTCACTTTCCACCGTTAATCCCGCAAGGGTCTATCCCGTAAAACGATGGGCGTCCGGTCTTCTTAGCCTTTCCGGTGCCGGTCCGTTATTGCGGGATCGGCGAACTGCCCTACCTTTTTGTTTACGCATCGGGTTTTCCCAAAACCGCGGTACACTTTTCGGCACGATGCCCTATAGTTGCATCATGCTCGATCTCGTCATCGCCTATTGGCCTCATATCCTTGCCGCTCTTTCCATTTTGATGGGAACCGTGGCGGCCGTACATGCCACGATGACGAAGGAAGAGGTCCGCTCCGCGCTTGGCTGGGTGGGCGTCATCGTTCTGTCGCCGATCGTCGGTGCAGTCATTTATGCGATTGCCGGCATCAACCGGATTCGCCGGTCCAGCATCAGGCAGCAGCGGTCTTTCATGCAGGACGAGATCATGGATCGCGTGGCGCGCCTGGATGCGAGCGGCGAGGTGATTGCCGCGCGGTTCGGACGCCGTTTCGAGGCGATGAAGACGCTCGGCGACCGGGTGACGCGCCACGCACTGACGACCGGTAACCGCATCGAGCCGCTTGTCACCGGCGACGCGGCCTATGCCGCCATGCTGGAGGCGATAGGCGAGGCGAAGCGGTCGATCATCCTCGAAACATATATTTTCGACAATGACAGGATCGGCGCCCGTTTTGTCGCCGCGCTGGAAAGGGCGAAGTTCCGGGGCGTGGAGGTGCGGGTGCTGGTGGATGCCGTGGGCGCGCGCTATTCCGTGCCGAGCATCCTGCCGACGCTCCGGGAAAAAGGCATCGTTGCCGATGTGTTCAACGGCAATGTCATCATGGGGCTGCGGCTGCCCTATGCGAATTTGCGCACCCACCGCAAGATCCTCGTGGTGGACGGGCGCCTCGCCTTTAGCGGCGGCATGAATATCCGCGAGGGCTTCACCCTTGAATTCGGCGGTGAAAAACAGGCGCACGACACTCATTTCAAGATCAGCGGGCCGGTTGTCTCTGATTTTTTCTCCATTGCGGCGGAGGACTGGCGGTTCACGACGGGGGAGCTTCTGCACACGCCGGTCTGGGATATCGCCATTCCCGATGGTGTGCCGGGTTCACAGATCGTCGCCCGCGTTTCCTCCTCGGGGCCGGATAAGAGCATAGAGACCAATCACAAGATGCTGATGGGGGCGTTTTCCGTCGCCCGCTCCTCCATTCTCGTCATGTCGCCCTATTTTCTCCCCGATCGGGAGCTTATTTCAGCGCTCATTACCGCAGCGAGGCGGGGAGTCGTGGTGGATATCATCGTGCCGCAAAGCAACAATCTGGTGCTTGTGGACAGGGCGATGACGGCGCAATTCGACCAGATGTTGAAGAATTACTGCCGCATCTGGCGGGCGACAGGGCCCTTCAATCATTCCAAGCTTCTGGTGATCGACGAGCGCTGGAGCTACATCGGTTCTTCCAACCTGGACCCTCGTTCATTGCGGCTGAACTTCGAAGTCGATCTGGAAGTTATGGATGAGGAATTCGCCGCGACCATCGGAAACCGCATCCGGGAAGCACGGGCAACCGCTTTACCCGTGCGACTGAGCGAACTGAATGCGCGGCCATTCGTTGTCCGTTTTGTGGAGCGCGTCCTGTGGCTCGCTTCGCCGTATCTTTAGAGCGCCATGCGTCGGAAACGCTCTAAAACTTTTAATTTGCGCATCGGAGGCGTCGCAGCGTGAAGAAAAACAGTTTGCTGGAGCGTGGAAAAACGGCACTGGCGAAAAACAGCAGCCTGCCCGCCTTCGTCATGCAGTCGCTGCGCGACCGCCACCAACGGAAGAATGCCGGGCAGGTGGAGAGAGATCACTCCTTCCCGGTCATCGCGTCCTACAACGTCCATAAATGCGTCGGACGCGACCGCAGGTTCGATCCTGATCGCACCAGCCGCGTCATTCAGGAAATTGGCGCGGATATCATCGCGCTACAGGAGGCGGACAGCCGTTTCGGCGAGCGCACGGGCCTGCTCGATCTTGCCCGGCTGGAGCGGGAAAGCGGGCTTGTCCCCGTGCCTGTTCTGGCGGGTGTGAAGGCGCATGGATGGCACGGTAATGTCCTGTTGTTCAAGGAAGGTGCGGTGCGGGATGTTCATACGCTGAAATTGCCGGGGCTGGAGCCGCGCGGCGCGCTGGTGGTGGAACTGGATTTGAAAAGCGGTGGCGCACTGCGAATAATCGCCGCGCATTTCGGTCTTTTGAGGCATTCCCGTGCCCAGCAGGCAAAGGCGCTTATCGGTCTTCTGGAAGCGCGAAACGAATGCGCGACCATCCTCATGGGAGACCTGAACGAATGGCGTCTCGGCAATGGCTCGTCGCTCAATACTCTGAGAGATGCATTCGGCGCCCTGCCGCCCGCAGTGCCCAGTTTTCCATCCAACCTGCCGGTGCTTGCGCTCGACAGGATCATCGCCAACCGCGAAGGGCTGATCGAGCAGGTGGAAGCGCATGACAGTGCGCTGGCGCGCATTGCCTCGGACCACCTGCCGCTGAAAGCCGCGATAAGGACCGATCTGCTTCCAACCTGATCCTGTGGCAGCATCGGATACGGCGACAGACTTCAGAGCCGCTGCGCTACCGTCAGATGGCTGCGCGAACGGGCCTCCAGCAGAGATTTGCGGATGGCTTCCATCAGCCGTTCACGGTTGTTTCTGGTCTTGCCTCTGTCCAGATTCTGCGCGGCAAGCGCTAGATCCAGACCTTCATGCATTACTATCGAATAGGCAATGGTTGTCGCCCAGTTCTCGTATTCCTGCTCCATCATGTCACCCCTGAACTAAATCATTTAGCCCGAATCACCCTGTTCTTGAAATTACCACAAAATGGAAAGCATAAAATAGCATTGTTCCTTTACGTATCTGCTGCCTTATGCGGATATAGTGTATTCGTTATTTCTTTATTGCGGCGCAACATGTATGTGCTTGCTGCTTAAGTCATTGAAACAGATTCTGTTTCAGGCGATGCACATGGACGTTCCCACCAACAAAAACGCCGCGCATCGTTAGATGCGCGGCGGGCTTTCGTCGAAGTTTGCGGTGGATTGGATCAGGTCTCAGCCAGCCTTTTCGAGCTTGTAGTCCGAATTGGCAGGTTCTTCCTGTTTGTGCTGGATGAGAGGACGGTTACCCGACAGCTTGCGAACCAGCACGTAGAATACCGGTGTCATGAAGATGCCGAAGAACGTCACCCCGATCATGCCGGAGAACACTGCGACACCCATGGCCGCGCGCATTTCCGCACCCGCACCGGTGGAGATGACCAGAGGCACCACGCCCATGATGAAGGCGAGTGAGGTCATCAGGATCGGGCGGAGGCGCAGGCGACTTGCCTCGACTGCGGCCTGAAGCGGCGTTCGTCCTTCGAATTCCAGCTCGCGGGCGAATTCCACGATCAGGATCGCGTTCTTCGCCGATAGCCCGACAAGGACGACAAGGCCGATCTGCGTAAAGATGTTGTTGTCCCCTCCCGTCAGCCAGACGCCTGTCAATGCGGCGAGAACGCCGAGCGGAACGATCAGAATGATCGCGATCGGCAGGGTCAGGCTTTCATATTGCGCAGCCAATACGAGATAGACGAGCAGCAGCGCCAGCGGGAAGACCACGAGGCTGGAATTACCGGCAAGGATTTGCTGGTAAGTCAGGTCCGTCCATTCGTATTCGATCCCGGCCGGCAGGTTTTCGGCAAGGATTTTCTCGATCGCCGCCTGCGCCTGTCCAGAGGAGAAGCCCGGTGCCGGACCGCCGTTGATATCGGCTGCAAGGAAGCCGTTATAACGGTTTGTGCGCTCCGGTCCTGTCGTTGCATCTACCTTCAACAGCGTGGAAAGCGGGATCATCTGACCGGTGGACGAGCGGACCTTCAGGCGGCCGATATCTTCGGCATGGGCGCGGAATTGCGCATCTGCCTGCACACGCACGCTGTATGTCCGCCCGAAGGCGTTGAAGTCGTTGACATAAAGCGAGCCCAGATAGATCTGCAGCGTCTGGAAGACGTCGCTGACCGAAACACCCAGCTGCTCGGCCTTGGCGCGGTCGAGATCGGCGAAGAGCTGCGGCACGTTGATCTGGAAGCTGGAGAAGATGCCTGCCAGTTCCGGTGTCTGGTATGCCTTGGCGATGACCGCCTTGGCCGCTTCGTCAAGCGTCTGGTAGCCGTAACCGGCACGGTCCTCGATCTGCAGCTTGAAGCCGCCCGTCTGGCCGAGACCGTTAACCGGCGGCGGCGGGAACATGGCGATGAAGGCATCCTGAATGCCGGCAAACTTCTGGTTCAGCTGCATTGCGATGGCACCGCCTGACAGTTCCGGCGTCTTGCGGTTTTCGAAGTCGTCGAGAACTGCAAAGACGATGCCGGAATTGGAGCCGATGGTGAAGCCGTTGATCGACAGGCCGGGGAAAGCGATGGCGTGGCTGACGCCCGGCTGTTGCATGGCGATATCGCTCATCCGCTTGATGACACTTTCCGTGCGGTCAAGCGTTGCGCCGTCCGGAAGCTGGGCGAAGCCGATGAGATATTGCTTGTCCTGCGCCGGTACGAACCCGCTTGGGACCGCGCTGAACATGCCGTAGGTGGCAGCCACCAGCGCCATATAGACGATCATGACGAGGCTTTTGCGCGTTACCAGCCCGCCTACGGTTTTGCCGTAACCGTTGGAGGCGGCCCCGAAGGCGCGGTTGAATCCACGGAAGAACCAGCCGAAAATCCGGTCCATGAATCGGGTCAGCCAGTCTTTCGGTGCGTCGTGCTCTTTCAGCAGCAGGGCCGCAAGAGCGGGTGACAGCGTCAGAGAATTGATCGCCGAAATGACGGTGGAAATCGCGATCGTCAGCGCGAACTGCCGGTAGAACTGGCCGGAAAGGCCGGAGATAAAAGCCAGTGGGACGAAAACGGCGACCAGCACAAGCGCGATTGCTATGATCGGCCCGGAGACTTCGCGCATCGCCTTGTAGGTGGCATCACGCGGAGAAAGCCCGTTTTCGATGTTTCGCTCGACGTTTTCCACCACCACGATGGCGTCATCCACCACGATGCCGATGGCCAGCACGAGGCCGAACAGGGTCAACGCGTTAATGGAGAAACCGAAGGCATACATGACGGCGAAGGTGCCGATGATCGACACCGGAACGGCGATCAGCGGAATGATCGAGGCGCGCCAGGTCTGGAGGAACAGGATGACCACCAGTACCACGAGGCCAACGGCCTCGAGGAGCGTATCAACGACCTTTTCGATGGACGAGCGAACGAACTTCGTCGTGTCGTAGACGATTTCATATTTCACGCCATCAGGCATCGCCAGTTGCAGATTGTCCATTGTCGCGCGGACATTATCGGCGATTTCGATGGAGTTGGAGCCGGGAGCCTGCAATACGGCAATCGCCACGGCCGGTTCGCCGTCGAGCAGCGAGCGCAGCGTATAGTCGGCAGCGCCGAGTTCGATGCGGGCGACGTCGCGAAGACGGGTGATCTGGCCGTTCGCGCCGCTCTTGACGATGATGTTGCCGAATTCCTCCGGAGTCGTCAGACGGCCCTGGGCATTGACGTTGAGCTGCAGGTCGACGCCATTGGGGCTTGGCGATGCGCCGATGACGCCGGCTGCGGCCTGGACGTTCTGCTGACGGATGGCGTCGGATACGTCGCTGGCGGCGAGATCGTGTTCGGCCACCTTTTGCGGATCCAGCCAGACGCGCATGGAATAGTCACCCGCGCCGAAGACCTGCACCTGACCCACGCCTTCGATACGGGCGAGGCGATCCTTGACGTTCAGCGTCGCATAGTTGCGCAGATAGGTGATGTCATAGGCATCGGTCTTCGACACGAGATTGACGACCATGATGAAGTCGGGCGAGCTTTTGACGGTGGTGATGCCGAGTGCGCGCACTTCCGCGGGCAGGCGCGGTTCGGCCTGCGACACGCGGTTCTGCACCAGCTGCTGCGCCTTGTCCGGGTCGGTGCCCAGCTTGAACGTGACGGTGAGTGTCAGCACGCCGTCCGATGTCGCCTGGCTGCCCATATAGAGCATGTCCTCGACGCCGTTGATCTGTTCTTCAAGCGGCGTGGCGACTGTTTCAGCGATGACGGCAGGGTTCGCACCGGGATAGGTGGCGCGGACGACGACGGATGGCGGCACGACTTCCGGATATTCGGAAATCGGCAGGGCGCGCATGCCGAGAAGGCCTGCGACCACGATCAGGATCGACAGCACGCCGGCGAAGACCGGCCTGTCGACAAAAAATCTGGAAATATTCATATCCAGTCCCCTCTCCGGGTAGATTTGGAAATGCAAGGACCGTTCCGGCGGCATCATGGCCGCCGGTGAGGGCCGGTTCTTTGTGAAATGCGTCTCGCCGGAGGCGGGACGGCGTTATTGCGAGGCGGCGACCTTGTCTTCCGCCTGCGGTGCGATGGTTGCACCGGGGCGAATGCGCTGCAGGCCGTTGACAACGATCGTATCGCCGGCGGCAAGGCCGCTGTCGATGATGCGCTGGCCGTCAGCCGGTGCGCCGGGCTTGATCTGGCGGTAGCTCACCTTGTTTTCGGCATCGACGACAAAGACGAACCGCTTGTCCTGATCCGTGCCGATGGCGCGGTCGCTGATGACTATCCGGTTTTCCGGCTTCGGTTCACCCATGCGCACCCGCACGAACTGGCCGGGAATGAGCCTGCCATCAGGATTTTCGAAGACCGCACGCACACCAATGGTGCCGCTGGCGGAATCGACCTGGTTGTCGATGAGGTGCAGGGTGCCCTTGATCGGCGTGCCTTCATCCGAAAGCGTGCCGATTTCCACCGGGATCTGTTCGAGCGCGGGCAGGGCGTCGGTTGTCTTCGGCAGCTCGGAAAGCGCTTTCGCTACCGTTCCTTCGCTGGCGTTGAAGCTGGCATAGATCGGGTTGACCGAAACCAGCGTCGTCAGGGCAGGCGATGTCGAGCCGGCGGCAACGAGGTTGCCGGCGGTGATTTCGATGCGGCCGACCCTGCCGGAAACCGGTGCAACGATTTCGGTGTAACCAAGATCGAGCTGAGCCGTCGTCAGCGTCGAGCGGGCGGCGCGAAGCTGGGCTTCGGCATCCGCAAACGAGCTTTGCCGCTGGTCGAGGTCGCTCTGGGAGATCGTGCGATTGTCGGAAAGCCTGCGGCCACGGTCGAGTTCCGTCTTGGCAAGGCTGACCTTGGCTTCGGCGGAGGCGACCTGGGCTTCAGCACCTGCAACGGCTGCCTGATAGGGGGCCGGATCGATGGTGAAGAGGGGGTCGCCTTCCTTCACCAGCGCGCCTTCGCGGAAATGCACGGCCTTGATCTGGCCAGCGACGCGGGAGCGGATCTGCACGCGGTCGACGGCTTCGAGACGGCCGGAAAATTCTTCCCAGCGCATCACATCGCGGCTTTCCACCTTGGCGACGGTGACTGGGATAGCCGGCGTTTCAGCCGGGGTGGAAGCTGCCGTCGCATCACGGCTGGTGGGCAGGTCGAAAATGAGTGCTGCGGCTGCAACGGACATAGCAAGCCCGATACCGGCGCCCGTCAGGGCCCGGCGCTTTGTGGTCAGCGTCATGGGTTTCTCCTTGGCTCGGATCAGGAGCCGGTCAGTTTCTCTATCTGTGTGTTTTGTCGCATGGTCCGGGCGTAAAACCGCTACGCACTTTTACTGGACATGCTCAAAATGCGATTTCAGTGTTTTATGTGGTCAACGAAGGTCTTGAACTCCGAACAGACGGATGGAACCCATCCGCCGCCCTTTCCTTGATAAAGCCCCGTCCAGCCAATACCGGCGGGGAAAACATGCTGCCGGACGCTGACACCCGAGGCGATGAGCCTGTCGGCATAACCGACCGTTTCGTCGCGCAGAGGGTCGTCCTCGGCGGTAAAGATCAGCGCCGGCGCCACCCGGTTCAGTCGCGTACACTGGCAGGGCGCGGCATAGGGGTGAAAAAACCCGCAGGCCTTGGCAAGGTAATGGCTCCAGCCATCCGCCCAGCGCTGGCGCATGCCGATCCTGTCCGCATCGCGGAAGGATTCCGTCGTCATCATCGGGTCGATCATGGGCGACAGAAGTATTTGACCGGCAAGCTTGCCCGGCATGCGGTCCCGCGCCTTCAGCGCAAGCCCAGCCGCCACATTGCCACCAGCCTCTTCGCCGGCCACAAACAGCAGCGATTTCGCGCCGCCATAATGCTTGCGGTCCCGGCTCAGGTGATCCAGCGCTTCGAAGGCACAATCGATCACCATCGGAAACTCGTTGCCGGACGACTTGCTATAGTCGGCCTCGACGACGATCGCGCCGCTTTCGGCGAGCGCGCGTGCCACCGGAAGCTCCGGGCAATTGCCGCCCTTTTCAAGAAACGAGCCGCCGCGCAAATAAAGGACCACAGGCGGGTTGGTGCACAGGCCGGCACTTTCATATCGGCGCACGGAAAGCTGGGACGCCGAGCCCCCACAGCCTTCTATATTTTCCCAGTGCGCTTTCATCTGATCCGGTCCCGTGCGCCGCCATCAGCAGCTCACCATATTTGCAAAATCTGAAATTCATATTATTGTTCGGGAGAAAACGATCAAGTACGTCAAAATGAAAACACTATTCCAAAAAAACGGATAATAGCGACATGGATCAGCTTTCCGCCATGCGGGTATTCACTCGCGTCGTCGAAACCGGCAATTTCAGCCGCGCCGCGACCGCGCTTAACATGCCCAAAACCACCGTCACCAACATGGTCCAGGCGCTGGAGGCGCATTTACATACCACGCTTCTCAACCGCACAACGCGGCGGGTGATGCTGACGACGGACGGCGCTCTCTATTATGAGCGGGCCTCGCAGATTCTGTCGGAAATCGAAGAGCTTGATGGCAGCATGTCCAGCGCGCAGGTGCAGCCGTCTGGCCGGTTGCGGGTGGAAATGGCCGGTGTCTTCGCGGACCTCGTGGTTATTCCACATCTTTGCGAATTTTACCAGCGCTATCCGCAAATCCGGCTCGATCTCGGCGTCGGCGACCGTCTGGTCGATTATATCGCGGAGAATGTCGATTGCGCGCTGCGGGTCGGCACCTTGCGGGATCAATCCCTTATAGCGCGCAAGGTCGGCGAGCTGAAATTCGAAACCTTCGCCTCTCCCCTGTACATCGAGAGTTTCGGCATGCCGCAACAGCCGGAAGATCTCGAAAACGGACATCATTCCGTGGGATATTTCAATGCCACCACGGGCCAGATCATGCCGATCTCATTCGACAACGGGCTTCGCAGCGTCGAGATTACGCCCAACTATGTCGTGTCGGTGAATGACAGCCGCACCTATCTCAACGCCGCGCTGGCGGGCATGGGCATGGTGCAGCTGCCCGTTTTCATGGTCAAGGACGCGCTTGCGCGTGGCGAGCTTGTGCCGGTTCTGCCGGAATGGCGGCGCGAACCGATGCCGATCTATGTGGTCTACCCACAGACGAGGCACGTCACCAACAAGGTCCGTGTTTTCGTGGACTGGCTGGCGAAGATGGTTCACAGCCTCGTCTGAGGCGGCTAGTCACCGCCCGACCTTTGCCGCGACAAAATCGATAAAGGCGCGTACGCGGGCGGCCAGGTGATCATGTCCGGCATAAACGGCGTGGATCACCTCCATGTCGCCCGGATTGTAATCCTCCAGCACCGGCACGAGCAGACCGGCCTCGATATCCGGCTCGACATGAAACTCTCCGACCCTTCCCAGCCCAAGGCCCGTCAGGCACAGCCTACGCATTGCCATGCCGCTGTTGACCGAGGCGTTGCCGGTCACGGGAAGGCGGTAGACTTCAGTCGTGCCGGGATCACGGAAAGGCCATTCGTTGAGGCTGCGACTGAAATTGAAGCTGATGCAATTGTGTTGGGCCAGATCCTGCGGCTTTTCCGGCATGCCATGTTTTTCGATATAGGCAGGGGAGGCGACGATGATCCGTCGGACCTCTTTCAGCTTTCTTGCCTTGAGGGACGAATCCGCCATCCCGCCGGATCGTATCGCTATGTCGGTGCGCTCCTCGATCAGGCTGATGACGCCGTCGGTCAGCGAGATATCCAGCTCGATTTCCGGATAAAGAGATAAAAACTCCGGTGCGAGCGGCAGAAGATACCTTTCGCCGAAGCCCAGCGTGGCGTTGACACGCAGTAGCCCCCGCGGCACCACCTTGCCGCCGCCTGCTACGATCTGCTCCGTATCGGCGATGTCGGCCAGAATGCGCCTTGCCCGGGAAAGATAGATTTCCCCCTCCGGCGTCAGCGTCACCACGCGGGTGGAGCGAGCGAGAAGGCGGGTGCCGAGGCGGTCTTCAATGCGGGTGACAAGTTTGCTCACCGCCGAGGGTGAAAGCTTGAGCCTGCGCCCGGCTGCGGAAAAACTCCCCAGCTCGGCTGCCGCCACGAAGACTTCCATTTCTCCGGCCCTGTTGTCCATCGCTGCACCACTTGTGAAATTAATTCAAAGGCCTTTATCCAATCTTGCTGATTATCATGCAAGTCCCCTTCGCCCATATTGCAATCACATATTTGATCCAACCGGACAGCACCCGCTGTCCATAACGCCCGCGATCCCGCTCCGGGCGAAGAGGTACTCGTCATGCCATTGGCCATATTTGCCTTGACGATCGCGGCTTACGCGATCGGAACCACGGAGTTTGTCATCGTCGGTCTTTTGCCGACGGTCGCCGCAGATCTCCACATTACCCTGCCGCTTGCCGGCCTTATCGTCAGCGTTTACGCGCTGGGTGTCACTTTCGGTGCGCCGATCCTGACTGCGCTGACCGGCAAGATCGAAAGAAAGCCGCTGCTGCTGGGTCTGATGGCGCTGTTCGTCGTCGGTAATGTCGCAGCCGCCGTGTCGCCAAGCTATGAGACGCTTCTGGTCGCGCGGGTGCTTTCCGCCTTCGCCCATGGCGTGTTCTTCTCCGTTGGCGCCACCATCGCCGCCGATCTCGTGCCGGAAAACCGCCGTGGCTCGGCGATTGCCATGATGTTCATGGGTTTGACCGTCGCCATCGTCACCGGCGTGCCGATCGGTACCTATATCGGGCAGATTTTCGGCTGGCGCGCCACCTTCTGGGCGGTTGCAGGTCTTGGTGTCATCGCCTTTGCCGGTATCGCGGCCCTGTTGCCGGGCACGCTGAAGAAAGCGCCGTCCGCCAGCCTTCTCGATCAGGTGCGGGTGCTGGGTTCCGGCCGACTGCTCATCGTTTTCGCCATGACCGCACTTGGTTACGGCGGCACCTTCGTCGCCTTCACCTTTCTGGCGCCGATCCTTCAGGATGTCACAGGCTTCTCCGAAAAGAGCGTCGGCCTGATCCTTGTGCTCTACGGCATCGCCATTGCCGCCGGTAATATCGGTGGCGGCAAAATCGCCAACCACAATCCGGTCAAGGCGTTGATCGGACTCTTTCTGGCACAAGCCATCGTGCTTCTGGTCTTTTCCTTCACCGCCGTTTCGCCGGTTCTGACCCTGATCACGCTGGTGGCGCTCGGCTTCCTGTCCTTTGCCAACGTTCCCGGCCTGCAGCTTTATGTGGTGCAGCTGGCCAAGGAACATCGCCCCGGCGCTGTCGATGTCGCCTCGGCGCTCAATATCGCCGCCTTCAATCTCGGCATCGCGATTGGTGCGTGGCTTGGCGGTCTGGTGGTGGAATCGCCGATGGGCCTTGCCGCAACCCCATGGGTCGGCGCCATCCTTGTCGCTATTGCCCTCATTCTGACCCTCTGGAGCAGTGCACTCGACCGTCGCGCCTCGCTCTCGCTGAAGACTGCCTGAGTTTTCATATAAATCCCGGCCACTGCCGCAGGGCTGGCCGGGCGCACCCTGAAAGGAGAAAATATATGTTTGATGTCACCGCCAACGGCGCATCGATCCCGGCGCTTGGCTTCGGTACCTTCCGTATTCCCGGCCCCGATGTTCTTCGGATCGTTCCGCATGCCCTGAAGGCCGGCTTTCGCCATATCGATACCGCGCAGATTTACGGTAATGAGGCCGAAGTCGGCGAAGCCATTGCCGGTTCCGGCGTGGCACGCAGCGATATCTTCCTGACCACCAAGGTCTGGGTGGAGAACTACAGGCACGATGCCTTTCTTGCCTCCGTCGATGAGAGCCTGAAAAAACTGAAGACCGATTATGTCGATCTCCTGCTTCTGCACTGGCCGAACGAGGCGGTAACGCTGGCCGAGCAGATCGGCGCGCTGAACGCTGTTCGCGACGCCGGCAAGGTTCGCCATATCGGCGTGTCCAATTTCAATACGGCGCTGATGGCTGAGGCGGTCAGTTTGTCAAAGGCACCGATCGTCACCAATCAGATCGAATACCATCCCTATATCGATCAGGATATGGTGATCGCGGCGGCCAAGGCTGCCGGCATGTCGGTGACGGGTTATTACGGTATGGCCGACGGCAAGGTTTTTGCCGATCCGGTTCTAAAGGACATCGCCGCAAGCCGGGGCAAGTCGGTGGCGCAGGTGGTGCTGCGCTGGCTCGTGCAGCAGCAGGGTGTGATTGCGCTTTCGAAGACGGTGAGCGAAGCCCGTGTTGATGAAAACCTTGCGATCTTCGATTTCACGCTGTCGGTCGCTGAGACGGATGCGATCCGCGCTCTTGCTCGACCGGATGGCCGTATCGTCTCGCCGGACGGGCTTGCGCCGGTATGGGACGCGGCTGCCTGACCGTTGCCAACGGGTATGGGTGGAATTCCTCCTGGTGCCGTCACCCGGGTCTAGCCCGGCATGACGGGGGAGCGGTTTTCACTGATATAGATAACCTTAAGACACCCGGATAAGCTATCCGGGTGTCTTCTGAGAAAGTGGATCAGAATTCGCCCCATGTCTGATCTTTCGAGGCCGTGGATACGCCGAGCGCTGCGGCCACCTGGCCGATCATGCGACGCGCCGGGGATGGTCTCGGCTGTGCGTTGTCCGCAACGCGCACCGGCGCTGAAGGCATATATGCGGTTCTAGCCGTGCTGGTGCTGGCCATTGCGCCATCCAGCTTGAACTGGCCGACGATCTGGCGGAGTTTTTCGGCATCACCGGCAAGCGATGCGCTGGAGGCCGTAGCCCTTTCGACCATCGCGGCATTGTGCTGCGTGACCTGGTCCATCTGGTTCACCGCGCTGTTGACCTCGGCCAACCCGACCGACTGTTCCCTTGCGGATGTCGCGATGGCGTCGAGTTGTGTATTGATGGCGATGACGTGACTTTCAATGATCTTCAGGGCGTCGCCGGTTGCGGTCACGAGTTTCACGCCGTTCTGCACTTCGTCGGCGGAGTTGCGGATAAGCTCCTTGATTTCCTTGGCCGCTTGCGCCGAGCGTTGGGCCAGTTCACGCACTTCCTGTGCCACAACCGCAAAGCCCTTGCCTGCCTCGCCCGCACGGGCCGCCTCGACGCCGGCGTTGAGTGCCAGAAGATTGGTCTGGAAGGCAATCTCGTCGATGACGCCTATGATGTTGGAAATCTGGCTTGAAGAGCTTTCTATGCGCTTCATGGCATCGACCGCAGTTGCCACGACTTGACCGGATGTCTGGGCGGATCTGTTGGCCTCGACCGCCACGATCCGGGCCTCCTCAGTCCGTTTGGTCGAATTGCTGACGTTGCTGGTTATCTGGTCGAGCGCTGCGGCTGTTTCTTCCAGCGATGCGGCTTGGGTTTCCGTGCGTTGCGACAGGTCGCTCGCACTCGAACTCAACTCGCGAGAGCCGTTGTCGATCGTGGCCGTTACATCGGCAACGGACAGCAGTGTTTTGCTAAGCTGGTTTACGGCGATATTGAAGTCCGCACGCAGGCTTTCGAATTCTGCGGAGAAAGGCGTTTTCAGCTGGTAGGACAGGTCGCCATTGGCCATATGCTTCAGACCTTCGGCAAGGCCGCTGGTCGCTTCCGCCATTTCGGCGGCGCGCCTGCGATCAATTTCGGCGGTTCTTTGACGCTCTGCCTCGGACTGGTTACGCACCTGCGCCGCATCCGCTTCCAGCCGGCGGGCCTTCAATTCGTTATCCTTGAAGACCTCAACGGCCTTTGCCATCGTGCCGACCTCGTCGCGCCGGTCCGTTCCCTCGACCTTGACGGACAGGTTACCCTCCGCAAGCGTTTGCATCGTGCCGACAAGACCCCGGATCGGCGTGACAAGCCAGCTGCTGATCGCGAAATATCCGATGACGACGACGGTGATGAAGCCGAGGACGACCGCCGCGACGGTAATTAGTGCAGTCCGTTGGCTTATGTCGCTCAGATCATCGCTCTGCTGGGCGCTACGGTTCGAAATATCAGTGGCTATCTGTGTAAGTTTCGCGCCGATCTTGGCAAAGACTGGCTGGCACTCGGTGCCAAACGCTTTTTGCGACGCAAGTGCCTCATCCACGGTTGATGCGGTTCGGCCCAGGTGCCAGGCGTTCTTGCACGTCACGTTATAGAGCGTCGTCACGTCGTCCTTGAGTACGCGCAGGCGGTTGTCTTCGGGGATATTGGCGATGGCTCCATCCATCGATACCATGAACTTGTCGCGTGTGGCCTTCACCTCAGCTTCGGCAGCGGCATTACCCTGTTCCGTAAAGGCGATCATCATATCGGCCAAAGCCGCACGCCCGTTCAGCAGTTCTTGGTTCGCGAGTGCCAAATTCAAGGCCGCTGCGCTGTCACGCGCAATAAGGTCACTATAACTTCCATCGATCGATTTGATCTGTATGGCGGAGTAGGCCGCAATCAGGATTACACATACGCCGAATAGCGCAAATACCGTCAAAAACTTTCCGACAACGGGAATATTTCTCATCGTTATGGCTCCCACAAGAAAATCGAGCCCTTCATGGGTCATATTTCGGCATCATGCGCTTTTCCGGTGATGATTATACTTACAAATTTAAGAAACAATTATGTATTATTAGTAATTGCGTATCTTATAATAATATACTGTACTCTTATATTAAATAAGAATAATATTTAATACTAAATAATTCTAATGAGAATCCAAATCGGCTATCATGTCTTGCACGTCCGCAAACGCCTTCCTGAAGCGAATAAGTTCGGTGTCTAGGGCACGGGACTATGGTTGGGCGTCAGATCGGCCCAGAACATGCGGGTAGGCTTCGGTTGAAGAGGAGCTATCTGGGACCGGCGGCAAAATCAGGGCGGTGCCCGTAAGCGCTTTGACAAACCCAACGTTTTCCAGGGAAAACTGGAGCGGGCGAAGGGATTTGAACCCTCGACCCCAACCTTGGCAAGGTTGTGCTCTACCCCTGAGCTACACCCGCTCAAAAACCGCTGGTCCGGGGTAGTTCGCTGGACCGCGGGCCGCCAAAGCGTGGCGACGGGTGCTATATCGCTCAATCGTTTTTGGAATGCAACAGTTTCTTTTGCGGTTTCGGTGGAAATCCGTCTGGCCTGTGGGTTTATTCAAAACGGCCGGGCCGATGCGTCGTAAAAAAGTGTGTTGGGGGCGAAGGTATTGTTTCGGCTGGCCTTTATTTGGGTTGTAAAAGCACACAACCGGCCGGATGGCCAAAAAATAACCTGTTTACATTTGGTTAAAATCTGATTCGACAAGTGATTCGTTCGGGTGTACAAATTTCATGTCCACAAAAAAAGAAACGATACTTGGCATGTCATCATCGGGAGGATGAGCCTTGTCGTATGCAGCTTTTGAAAGAGTCGGCGCACAATTGTCGCCCCAGCAGATCACCGATCTGCAGAATATTTTCGACGGCGTATGTTTCGAGTGCCTTCAAGATCGCTGTAGCCACGTCGCCAACGAGTGCGCGGCGGTTTTGATCCGTAGCGCCCAGCGCGGCATTCTCGATCATGAGATGTTGCGCGACATCGGTCTTGCGGTTTTACGTCGGCACTGATTGCGCCATTTCATTAAAAAAGCGCCCGGGCATCTCGGGCGCTTTCGTGTGTGTGGTGTCAGTAGCCGCGTTACGGCTCAGCTCTTTTCCTGAACGTGCGCCTCGAGGAACCACAGCGCCTTGTCGAGATCGCGCGAGGCGGCGGTGAAGATATCCGCTGTCGTCGGGTCGCCGGCCTCGTCGGAATCATCGATAGCCTTGCGGATCATGTTGGCCACGTCGCCATAACGGGCGATCAGTTCGTCCAAATGATCGTGGATCTTGTAGATATCGGTCGGATAGGCCTTGAGCTTGGTCGTCGAAGAGACGGATTGCAGGCTACCGAGCGCCGTGCCGCCAAGCTGCACCACACGTTCGGCAATGGTATCGCCGTGATTGTCGAGCTGGGCGCGGAAGGTGTCGAGAAGTTCGTGCACGGCGATGAATTGCGGACCTTTCAGGTTCCAGTGCGCCTGCTTGGTCACCAGTGCAAGGTCGATAACCGAAGCGAGCGATTCGTTCAGAATACCCATCACCGTTGATTTGGCGTTGGAAGGCAGGTCGTTCTTCGTCTTGTGCGTCTTCATCGATGTCTCCTGACGTTGCGGACGGAATGCCGTTTGGCAAAATCTCCCCCGATTAACGCCCTGGCCGGTCGCCCTGTTCCGTCGCTCGGACGGCAAAGGCAAAAAACCTCTGCAATCGTCGTATCTCACTCATAAAACAGACAGATGCGTCGACCGTCTATGTCGTTGACACTGATGGTCATGTCGTAGATTTCCCGCAGAACCTCCGGACGGATAATCTGTTCCGCCGGTCCCTGGCGGCAGATTCGGCCATCACGCATGGCGATGATGGTGTCGGAGTACCAGGAGGCGAAGTTGATGTCGTGCAGCACCAGAACCACGGTCTTCTTCAGCTCGTCGGCGGCGCGACGCATGATCTTCATCATGCTTGAGGCGTGTTTCATGTCGAGATTGTTGAGCGGCTCGTCCAGGAGCACATAGTCCGTGTCCTGACACAGAACCATTGCCACGAAGGCGCGCTGACGCTGGCCGCCGGAAAGCTCGTCGAGAAAGCGGCCGGAAAGGTTTTCGAGATGGAGATATTCCAGCGCCCGGTCGATATGGACCTTGTCCTCGATGGTGGGACGGCCCTTGGAATAGGGATAACGTCCAAAACCGACGAGATCGCGCACCGTCAGGCGTGACGAGATGTGGTTGTCTTGCCTGAGGATCGAGAGCCGTTTTGCCAGCGTGTCGGAAGGGGTCTTGGTCACATCCAGCCCGTCCACAGTCACGGTTCCCGCATCCATGGACATCAGCCGTGCCACGATGGAGAGCAGCGTGGATTTTCCCGCCCCGTTCGGCCCGATGATGGAGGTGACGCCGCCTGCCGGAATGGCGACGGAGACGCCATCGACAACAACCGTTTCGCCATAGGATTTGCTGATCTGACTGGCGATGATCATCGCGCACCCCGCTTGAGAATAAGACCGATAAAGACGATGCCGCCCAGAAATTCGATGATGATGGAAAGCGCCGTGTTGAAGGCGAAGATCCGCTCCAGCACCACCTGACCGCCAACAAGGCAGATGATGGCGATGAGGATTGCAGCCGGCAGCACATAGGCATGTTTGCCGTTGCCTGTGAGATAATGGGCCAGCGCCGCAACCAGCAGCCCGAAGAACATCACAGGGCCGACGAGTGCGGTGGAAACAGCAACGAGAACGGAGACCAGCACGAGGATGATCGTCACCGTTCGCTTGTAGTCCACGCCAAGGCTGATAGCCGTTGCGCGGCCGAGCGAAAGAACGTCGAGCGTGTGCAGGAGCCGCAACCCGATAATCGTCACCACGCCGACGATGATGGCTGATACCGCAAGAAGGGTGGGATCGATGGAATTGAAGCTGGCGAACAGCACATCCTGCAGCACCGCATACTCATTGGGGTCCAGTACGCGCTGCATGAAGCCCGAGAGGCTGCGGAAGAACACGCCGAAGACGATGCCGACCAGCACCAGAAGATGCAGGCTGCGTTCCGCGCCGACGAAAAGCCAGCGGTAGAGCAGGGCGGAGAAGGTGACGAGCAGCGCGGTTTCGGCAAGAAACTTCAGTTGCGGATCGATCATCACCACGGTTGCCGAGCCAAACACGAAGATCAGCGCCGTCTGCACCAGCACATAGAGCGAATCGAAACCCATCACCGAAGGGGTGAGAATGCGGTTGTTGGTGACCGTCTGGAACAATACCGTCGAAACGGCGATGGCATAGGCCACCAGCAAAAGCGACAGAAGCTTGATGCCGCGAAACGGCAGGATGAAGCTCCAACTGCCCTTTGCACCGAGCGTCATGAAGGCAGCCATGGAGATGAGCGCCAGTGCGAGAAGCATCAGCAGCACGAGTTTCGCGCGCCGGTCGGGATGTCTCTCATGCATGGTGGCGTTTCCGGAGCAGGAGATAGAGGAACAACGCGCTGCCGATGACGCCGACCACGGTTCCGATCGGTATCTCATAGGGCGCGCGCACCGTTCTGCCGATGATGTCGCAGGCAAGAACGAAGACCGCGCCAAGTGTCGCCACCCAGGGCACGGAACGGCGCATATTGTCGCCGATAATCAGGCTGACCACATTCGGCACGATCAGGCCAAGAAAGGGGATCATGCCCACCGTGACGACGACGACGGCACTGACCAGCGAGACGATGGTGAGGCCGAGCGCCATCACCCGGCGATAGTTCAGTCCGAGATTGGTGGTGAAGTCGCGCCCCATGCCTGCCACCGTGAAACGGTCGGCGGCGAGATAGGCGGCGATGGCGAAAACGAAGCCAATCCACAGCAATTCATAGCGGCCACGCAGCACGCCGGAAAAATCCCCGGTCATCCACGCGCCGAGCGATTGCAGCAGATCGAAACGATAGGCGAAGAAAGTGGTGACGGCAGAAATGACGCCGCCCAGCATGATGCCAATCAGCGGCACCAGCAGCACATCGCGCAGCGGCACCTGCCGTAGAATACGCAGAAAAAGTGCGGTTCCCGCCAGCGCGAAAGCGGCGGCCACCAACATCTTGCCGAAGATCGGCGTTTCCGGGGCAAGCAGGGTGACGGTGAGCAGGCCAAGGCCGGCGGATTCGGTGGTGCCAGCCGTCGAAGGCTCCACGAAGCGGTTGCGCACCAGCATCTGCATGATGAGACCGGCAATCGCCATCGAGCTTCCGGCCAGTATGAGCGCCAGCGTGCGCGGAATGCGGCTGACGAGGAGCACCCGCAGTGCATCCGCGCTCGTATCCGGCGCAAAAAGCGTCGCCAGCGAGACGTTGCTCACGCCGACGAACAGGCTGACGATGGCGAGTGTCAGCGCCAGAAGGAGGGCGAGGATGAGGGACAGGGATTTCACGTCAGTGGTTTTTCGAAAATGGTGATGACTCGCTTCGACCTCGCAGATTGCCCGGAGGACTGAACCTCTCCTTCGTCATCCTCGGGAGAAGCCCGGGGATGACGTCGCGAAGGCAGTTTTTACGACTTCTTCTCGGACACGGCCTCGTAGACCTGATCAAGCAAGGTGGTGAGCGCCGTATAACCGCTGCTGACGATATAGGCCGCCTGCGGGTCGAGATAGACGATCTGCTTTTTCTTCCAGGCGTTGGTCTGGTGGATCAGTTCGTTGTCCAGCACCTGGGCGGCGGCCTTGCCTGGGTCCGTTGCGCGGCCGATGCCGGCATCGCGGTCTATCACGAACAGCCATTCGGGATTGACCTCTGCCAGATATTCGAAGGACACGACATCGCCCCGGTCGAAGCGGTCATCGATATCAGGAGCGACCGGCTTGAAGCCGATTTCCGTGTGCAGCCAGCCGGTGCGCGAGCTTGGGCCGTAAACACCGACCTTGCCGGCATTGGTGACGAGGATCATCGCCGTGCCGGAATTCGGCGCGATGGCCTTCAGTTTTGCGACCTTCTCGTCAATGGAGGCGTCGAGCTTCTTTGCTTCTTCCTGCTTGCCGAAGATATCGCCGAGCTTGGTGATATTGGCTTTGACGCTCGCGATGAATTCCTTGGAATCGATCGACATGTCGATGGCGGGCGTGATCTTCGCAACATCGGGATATTTCGCACGCGAACGGCCGCCGACGATGACGAGATCGGCTTCTGCCGCATTGATCGCCTCGTAATCGGGTTCGAACAGCGTGCCGACCTTCAGATATTTGCCATCGGCATATTTCTGGAGATAGGTCGGCAGGTTGGAACCAAGGACACCAGCTGGCTCGACGCCCATCGCATCGAGATTGTCGAGCGAGGGGATATCCAGAACCAGAACCTTTTTCGGCGCGGCTTTCAGAACGGTCTCGCCCTGCGCGTGCTTGATCGTCATTTCCTCAGCGCCTGCGGTCATCGCGCCAAGGCTGAAGGCCGCTGCTGCCAGCAGCCGAACGGGGAAGGTGAAGTTGATGGCCACGGATATGTCCCTTGCAATATGGTTCTTGACCCTGCGGAAGCGGATCCCGCAGGCGTAACTTGATGTTCGCTGTCAGCTTTATTGGCAAGGTATGCGGAAATCAAAAATATGTTTTAGAATGGTTCTGAATTGCCGTGAGCGGGAAATGTGTGTGGTACCGGAAGCAGACCCCGGAGCCACATCAGGGGCCGTATCTTCTTTCAATTCGGCGGCCAGTCGCCGACGATCTCGCGTCTTTCCAGTTTCAGCGACCGGTCAGGCTGGATGCGGTAGGTTTCAATCGCCAGCCGGCCGTCGCCCATGACGAATTCGTGGCTGAGCGTGCTGCCGATGGGTGACTTGGTCAATTTGGTGTGGGGTTGTCCGCCATAGGTGATGCTGCCCGGAATGGGTTGCACGTCGGGTGCCGCGGTGGCGCAGCCGGCAAGGCCCAGAACCAGCATGATCGCGATCTTGCGCATGTTTTTCTCCTGCGTTGGACAGGAATACTACCACGGCCGTGCCTGAGTCACACATCCCGTTGCCGTGAATAAAAAGGGCCCCGCATCCGGAAGGAGACGGGGCCAGTTGCCTTGGGAGGCTGTTTGTTATCAGTCCTCGTTGGCGGCAAGCTGCGTCAGCACCTCGCCGCGGCCGCGGATGCGCATGATGAGCGGGACGATGAAGGCGGCGGCTGCGACAAGGAACAGGCCGACGGCAATCGGTGAGGTGAGCAGCACGGTCGGGTCGCCCTGGCCGATGGCGAGTGCACGGCGAAGCTGCTGTTCGGCAAGCGGCCCGAGGATGAGGCCGACCACGGCAGGCGCGATCGGATAACCGAAGATGCGCATGATGTAACCAAGGATACCGAAGGCGAGCAGCATGCCGAGTTCGAACACGGACGGGTTGGCGCCGATGGTGCCGAGCGTCGCAAACAGCAGGATGCCGGCATAGAGCCAGGGTTTCGGGATGGTCAGCAGCTTCACCCACAGGCCGATGAGCGGCAGATTGAGCACCAGCAGCATCAGGTTGGCGATGAACAGGCTGGCGATAAGGCCCCAGACCAGCTGCGGATTGGTGGCAAACAGCAGCGGGCCAGGCTGAAGACCGAACTGCTGGAAACCGGCAAGCATGATGGCAGCGGTTGCCGTCGTCGGCAGGCCGAGCGTCAGGAGGGGCACGAGCGTACCGGCAGCGGACGCGTTGTTGGCGGCTTCCGGACCGGCAACCCCTTCGATAGCGCCGTGGCCGAATTCTTCCGGATGTTTGCTGAGCCGCTTTTCGGTGGCATAGGAAAGGAAGGTGCCGATTTCAGCACCACCGGCAGGCATGGCGCCAATCGGGAAACCGATCAATGTGCCGCGCAACCAGGGTTTCCAGGAACGCGCCCAGTCCTGCGCACTCATCCAGACCGAACCCTTGACCGCTTCGACCTTCTCGTCGCCACTCTGGCCCTGCGCAACGATGAACAGCGTCTCGCCGATGGCGAACATGGCCACCGCAAGCGTCGTCACTTCCACGCCGTCGAGAAGGTCGGGAATGCCGAAGCTCATGCGGGTCTGGCCGGTCAACTGGTCGATACCGACGATGGCGAGCGCGAAGCCGATGAACAGCGAGGTAAGGCCGCGCAGTGCCGAATCTCCGAAAGCCGAGGAGACGGTGACAAAAGCGAGCACCATCAGCGCGAAATATTCGCGCGGGCCGAAAACCAGCGCCAGCTTGACGATATAGGGTGCAACAAAGGCGAGAGCGACGGTGGCGATGAGACCAGCGACGAAGGAGCCGATGGCGGCGGTGGCAAGTGCCGGACCGCCGCGGCCCGCACGGGCCATCTTGTTGCCTTCGAGCGCAGTAACGATCGATGCGCTTTCGCCCGGCGTGTTGAGCAGGATCGAGGTGGTCGATCCGCCATACATGCCGCCATAATAGATGCCGGCGAACATGATGAGCGAACCGGCGGGATCAAGCCGGTATGTAACGGGCAGAAGCAGAGCGACCGTCAGCGCCGGCCCGATGCCGGGCAGAACGCCGACGGCAGTGCCGAGTGTCACGCCGATCAGCGCATAGAGCAGGTTCATGGGTTGGGCAGCAACCTCAAGACCGTGCAGCAGGAATTCAAACGTACTCATGGACAGATGTCCCCCAAGTCGAGCAGATGGGCGGGCGGAACGGCTGGCGTTTGCGTCATCGCGCGCCGGCGGTTTCCTGTGATCTCGAATTTTGGTCGGAATGGCTGTTAGAACAACAGCCGCTCCAGAGGCCCGGCAGGCAGAGAAAGTTGCAGCAGCCGCGCAAAGATGATCCAGATGACGAAGCTCAGAGCGATGCCGATGGGGATCGAATACCAGAGCTTGCGTTTGCCGAAGGCGCGCGCCGTAAACGCAAACAGGAGACCGGTGGCGATGGAGAAACCGGCGACGTTCAGCAACAGCATCTGCGCGGCAAGGCCGGCGACGACCCATATGACCGGGGCGACTTCCTGTTTGTCCCGTTCAGGAAAATCACCGCGCCAGGCTTCGATGGCCGTCCAGAGCGCAAGGCCGACAAGACAGAAGGCGATGGCGTAGGGGACCGTTGCCGGACCGACCGGCGAGTAGCCGGTGACGCTGGCGAGACGCGCACTGTCCCAGAAGATCACGCAGGCGATAAGGACGAGGGCTACGGCGATCGCCAGCGCCGCCCAGTCAGGGCGGCGCTCTTGATGTTGTGAAGGGTTGGAACCCTGGCTCATTTTACCAGTCCGATTTCTTTGAGGATGGCGGCGGTGGCGTCGGTGTCCTTGGCAAGCTGCGCCTTGAACTCGTCACCGGAAAGATAGGTATCCATCCAGCTCTTGGTCTTCAGCGTTTCCTGCCACTTTGCGGATTTCGCCAGCTTCTCGATATCGGCGCTGACTGCCTTTTCCTGTTCCGGCGTCAGGCCGGGAGGAGCAGCGACCATGCGCCAGTTCTGCACGACGACGTCGAGGCCGCTTTCCTTGAGCGTCGGCGCGTCAACGCCTTCCAGCTTCTCTTCGCTGGAAACGGCCAGCAGGCGCAGCGTGCCCGCCTTGACCTGGCTTTCGAATTCGCCGTAGCTCGAAATGCCGGCTGTTACCTGCGAGCCGAGGATCGAGGCAAGCGCTTCGCCGCCGCCGGAATAGGCGATGTAGTTGATCTTGGTCGGATCGACGCCGGCCGCCTTGGCGATCAGGCCAACAGCGATATGATCGGTGCCGCCGGCCGAGCCGCCGCCCCAGGACACGCTGCCCGGATCTTTTTTGAGCTGGTCGACGAGGTCGCCGATGGTTTTCAGCGGCGAAGATGCCGGAACGACGATTGCTTCATATTCACCGGTCAGGCGGGCGATTGGCGTCACTTCCTTGAGGGTGACGGGCGCCTTGTTGGTGAGGATCGCGCCGACCATCACGTAACCGCCGACGATGAGGGCGTTCGGGTTACCCTTCTGCTGGCTGGCGAACTGTGCAAGACCGATGGTGCCGCCGGCACCTGGCACGTTCTGCACCTGAACGCTCTTGGAAATGCCTTCTTCCTGCAGCACGGTCTGCAGGGAACGCGCGGTCTGGTCCCAGCCGCCGCCGGGATTGGCCGGCGCGATGATGGTGTAGTCCGCTGCGACCGCCGGAAGCGCGATCACGCCTGCCAGAAATGTGCCGATAAGAAAATGTTTCACTTAGAAAACCCTCCTCAGGATGCCCTTTTTGGGCGTCGTTTTTCGTTTATGCGGAAGGGAGTTTCAGGCCGTGCTTATCCTGACGCTGCCAGGGCAGCGCGGAGCTCTACGGTCCTCAAGATTTCCTCCCGCATCTTCTTCCGCCTCCACGGAATGAAGAAGGATTGCAGAGCATCATAAAAAGCTGTCATCTAACTGACGCACCGCAAGTCCTTGCGCATTTACTCTCTATTAATTTGTGCTTGCCGTCTACTATTGCGAGCGTAGCGCCTCGTTCCACCGCTCGATCAGGCGGCTGCGCTTGACCTGATCCAGATAGACCATCAGGCCCGGGCTGACGGGCACGGGGCGCAATTGTGCGCCGTGGATCGCCTGCATGGTGTTGGCGGTATTTTCGCCCGCCACGTCAGGGCTGACGGCGGGGATCTGCAATTGCCGGGCCATGATCGTCTGGCCCTCCTTGGACATGAAGAATTCGAGATAGCGGCGGCCGAGCGCCGGGTTGGCGGCGGCTTCCGGCACCAGCCCGATGCGCGACATGACCACGGTATAGTCCTTGGGCAGAACGATGCCGACATCGGGATGGCGCGAGGCCCAGTCGGCCGCGTAGGAACCGAGAATATTGTAGCCCAGCACGAAGCGCCCGTCGGAGACACGCTCCAGAATGGCGGATGACGTGGAATAGACCTTCACGCCGGCCGCGCCCATAGCCTTGATGACGCTCCATATATCGCCGAACTGCTCCTGATCGCGCGACATGAACAGGAAGCCGACGCCGGAGCGCTCAATGTCGTAGGTAGCGATGCGGCCATGCACTTCCTTGGCGTGGCGCTCAAGATAATCGACGAATTCGGCACGGGTGGCGGGCGGCTTTTCGGTGGTGAAGCTCGGCTTGTGATACACGAACACCGCCGGCTCGAAGGTCAGCGCATAGGCGGTGTTGCGCCAGTTGGCCCAGGTGGGCCAGCGCGCGCTCATGGCAAGGTCGGAGCGCTGGGCGTAACCGTCATTGCTCAACTTCACCTGCAAATCCATGGCGGATGAAAAGGCGAAATCGGCGGTCTTTTTGCCCGCATCGGTTTCTTTCACGATGCGATCATAGATTTCGCCGGTCAGCATGTCCTCGTAATGGACGGCGATATCGGGGTTGGCCTTCTGGAAACCCTCTATCATCGGCGTGGCCAGCGGTTCGTCCAGCGAGGAATAAACCACCAGCGTTTCCGCATCCGCCTTGCCTGATGGTGCAGGGAAAACGGCGACTTGTGCAAGCGCCGGTGAGGCCATGCAAAGACAGAGACAGAGAAAAACGGCGATACGCATGGAAAAGATCATGCCGCACGCGCTTGCCATTCACAAGCGCCAAGGGCTTGGATAAGCTCGGCAATGTTGCGGGAGGAAGAATTGCGTATTTTGCTGGTCGAGGACAATCAGGTGCTGTCGGAAGGGCTGTGTGCGCTTCTGCGCGGCAGCGGTTATGCGGTGGATGTCGTTTCAGACGGCGCTTCCGCCGACGCGGCGATTGCGGCGGAAAATTTCGATCTCGTCATTCTCGACCTCAACCTGCCGGAAATGGACGGCATCGAGGTGCTGCGCTCCATGCGCTCGCGCCAGGACAAGGCGGCGGTGCTGATCCTGACGGCGCGTGGCACGCCGGAGGAGAAGGTCAAGGGGCTCGATCTCGGCGCCGACGACTACATGATCAAGCCCTTCGACATCACCGAATTTGAGGCGAGGGTGCGGGTGCTGCTGCGTCGCAATGCCGGCCTGCGCTCTTCTACGCTCGGCTTCGGCAAAGTCCTGTTCGACCTCACATCCCGCACCTTTTCAGCCGATGGGCGCCCGCTCGATATTCCGGCGCGTGAAGTGGCGCTGCTCGAGGTGCTGTTCATGCGGGCGGGCAAGGTGGTTGCCAAGGAGGCGATCGTGCAATCGCTGACCGGTTTCGACGACGAGATATCAGGCAACGCCATCGAGCAATATGTCAGCCGGCTGCGCAAGCGGCTTGCCCCCCACGGGCTGACGGTGAAGACGGCGCGTGGCATCGGCTATTATCTGGAAAAGCTGCCGGAGATGGCTGAATGAGACAGGCCGCCTATTCGCTCAGGCGGCGTCTTTTAGGCTGGCTTCTCATCTCCACCGCCATCATCGGCTGCGTTGCGCTCACTGATACCTGGCGCGAGGCGGTCAATACGGCCAATGTCGTCTCCGACCGGGTGCTGTCAGGTTCCGCGCTTGCGATTGCCGAGCGGGTGGTGGTGGCCGAAGACGGCTCGCTGGAGGTCGATATTCCCTATGTCGCGCTGGAAATGCTGACATCAGCGGCGCAGGACCGGGTGTTTTACCGTGTCGACGGGCCAAACGGGCAATTTCTCACCGGTTACCAGAACCTGCCGACGGTGGAGAATCCGGCCGGAGAAACGCCTGCCTATCGCGATGCAGTGTTTCGTGACGAGCCGATCCGCATCGCCGCGATCCGCCGTTTTGCCTCCACCGGCATCAATTCCGTGCCCTTTTCCGTGACGGTGGCTGAAACGACGATCGCCCGCAGCCAGCTTGCGCAAGCCATCATCCTGCGCTCGGCCTTGCGCCTGCTGTTCATGATCGTGGGCGCGGCGATCATTGTCTGGATCGCGGTGACGATTTCGCTCCGGCCGCTTTACCGGCTCAGCGAAGCGATTGCCGAGCGCAGCCCCAACGACCTGCATCCAATCCGGCAATCCGTGCCGGTGGAGGTGGAAAATCTGGTGGAAACGGTCAATTCCTTCATGGTGCGGCTGCAATCGGCGCTCGATGCGCTCAGGCATTTCACCGGTAATGCCAGCCATCAATTGCGCACGCCCCTTGCCATCATCAGCACCCAGCTTGCGCTTTCCGCCCGCGCCGCAAGTCTCGAAGACGCCCAGGCGGCGGCCCGCAAGGGCGGCGCTTCGGTGGCCCATGCCGAACACATCCTCGCCCAACTGCTACGCATGGCCAATATCGATGCCGCCGGTTCGAGCGAAAAACACGATTTTTCCGAGATCGACCTCGTGGCGGTGGCGCAAAACGTGACGGCAGATTTCGTGCCACGCGCGGCCGACGCCGGCATCGATCTCGGTTTCGAAGGCGAGGGCGAAGCGACAATTCTCGCCGAGCCGCTCCTTATCGGTGAACTGATCGGCAATCTCGTTTCCAATGCCATCAACTACGCGGGGCGTGGTGCGGAAGTCACCGTGCGCGTCGGCAGGCAAGCGGGTGCCGTCTGGCTGGAAGTGGAAGATAACGGCCCCGGCATACCCACGGAAAAACGCGCCATGGTGCGCCAGCGCTTCGCCCGCGGCGAAGCCAACGCCGCCCCCGGCGCCGGCCTCGGCCTTGCGATCATCGAGGAGATCGCCGGGCTGTTCGGCGGGCGACTGACGCTGGAGGACGGCGCGGGAGGGCGGGGCTTAAGGGCCCGGGTAGAGTTTTCCTGAAGCTGCACTGCTGCGCCGTCCCCTTGGATGAGACTCGCAGTCCTATTCGTTCATCTTGTCGATAATCTGCATCATGATGTCAGCGCAGGCCTTCATCGGCTCGTCATCGGCACATTTGACGTCGATTTTGCGCTCGCCGTCTTCAATCCTGAAATGCGCTGCCTTGGAGGGCGGGGGTGGCATTCTCTTGCCATGCGGGCCGTCCCGCCAGCCTGCTTCCCTCGGACCACCAGGGCCGGGCGGAGGAGGTGGCGGCGGCGCATCCGCCCTTGAACCAGCGTCCGCTGGTCCCGGCGGTGGTGGCGGCTGCTGGGCGAAGCTGGACCCCGCCGCGATGAGAAACGCGGCGCCGGCAATGACGAGTTTTTTCATGTGAGAGACCTCGCTGTTGGGCTACAGTGAAGAAACGGTCACATGGGATGCTCGGTTGCCGGTCGGTAAAAATAATTCCACGTTGTTTTCGTGGCGTATTAGCCCATCCGTTCCGAAGCGTAGCTGCCCGGGCTTGGCGGGAAGACTACGGTGCGGTTGCCGTTGATGAAGGTGCGGTGGTGGATGTGGGCATGGATGGCGCGGGCCAGTACCTGGCTTTCCACATCACGGCCAAGAGAGACGTAGTCTTCGGCAGATTGGGCATGGGTGACGCGCACCGTGTCCTGCTCGATGATCGGGCCTTCGTCCAGATCGGCGGTGACGTAATGGGCTGTCGCGCCGATCAGCTTTACGCCGCGGTCATACGCCTGCTTGTAGGGGTTGGCACCCTTGAAGGATGGCAGGAAGGAGTGGTGGATGTTGATGATACGGCCCGACATCTTGCGGCACATGTTATCGGACAGCACCTGCATGTAACGCGCCAGCACCACCAGTTCGGTGCCGCTGGTCTCGATCAGGTCCATCAGCTGCGCTTCGGCCTGCGGCTTGTTTTCCTTCGTTACCTTGATGTGGTGGAAGGGAATATCGTGGTTGACCACCACTTTCTGATATTCGAAATGGTTGGAGACGACGCCGACGATATCGATCGGCAGCGCGCCGATCTTCCAGCGGTAGAGCAGATCGTTGAGGCAATGGCCGAAGCGGGACACCATCAGAAGTGTTTTCATGCGCTGGCCGTCGCTATAGATGCGGGCTTCCATGCCGAATTTTTCCGCCACCGGCTGAAAGCCCTCGGTGATGGCCTGCATCGTCGCGCCCTCTTCGGAAATGAAGGAAACGCGCATGAAGAACTTGCCGGTCTCGAGGTCGTCAAACTGCGAACTGTCGACGATGTTGCAGCCCTTTTCCGCCAGATAACCGGAAATCGCGGCGACGATGCCGCGGGTCGATTTGCAGGCTACTGTCAGAACATAGGTTGTCATTCGTTTTCCCTCAAAGACTTTGAACCGGCGCAGTTGGCGCGTTCCATAGCGCAGCTCTGTGGCGGAGCAAAGCGCCAAGACGAGTGCAGCAAAGTCATAAGACGGGAAAAGGGGCCGCGCCGTGCCGGAAGCGACATGGAATGTTCCACGGCCAGCACGGCGGCGGCAGGCGTTGCCGCCTGCCGTTACCGCTCTCAGGCGCGGCGCAGGCGCATGGCCGGGCGGCCGCGACCGTCGATCAGCTCCAGCGAGCCGCGGCGCGGTTCGAGCCGGAAGGAGCGGGCGCCTTCAAGCGCTTCGATGAACTGCCTTTCCTGGCGCATGATGTCAGGAGCGCAGGCCATCTGGGTGGAAATCATCCGGCCGAAATCGACGCGGTTGCGGCTTATCTTCACCTCGCCGCCGATGCCGTTGCAGCCGGCATTGCCGGAAACGCGGCCCTCGCGGGAAATTTCCAGCGTTGCCTCGCGGCGGCCGCGAACCCTTTCGCCTCGGATTTCCTGCACCAGCCAGCGCCCCTCAATGCCAGCCTGCGGCTCCGGCCTGCCTGGAGCCGCCGCCACCCGTTCCAGAACGAGATCGGTGTCGTCACGCCCACCGGCCAGAACCGAGTAACGGCGCGTTGTGGTGAAGAGCAGCCGGTCGCCCTCGCGGATTTCGGCGCTGAGCGCATAGGAGCGGCGGCCACGGATGTCGCGGTCGTCATAACGCAAAACGAAGGGTACCGGCACCTGCCCACGCGGGCGTATGGTGGTTTCGGCGATCGTCTGCGAGGGCGCGTCCGCCAGCGAGACATCGATGAGGCGCACCGTAACAGTCGCGCCCGGCGGCAGGGCGATCCGCTCGCGATAGGAAACGCTGCCGCGCAGGCTTGCGGGTGCGGCAGCCGCACCGCCCGCTGCAAAAAGCGGTGCAAGCGCGAGGAGCCCTGCGAAATTCCGGCGCGAAAGAAGTGGCTGGCGGTCGTTCATGGTGCTTGCCCCGTGCTGCTGATCGAATTTCAGCGGATGATAAAAAACGGCACTGAACGGGCGATGAACCGGTGAATGTTTCCTCACGAGTGGGGCTGAGCCATCGCGGATTGATGAGGAAGGAGGGAGGCCACACCAGCAGCCTCCCATTCACTTAGCCACGGAAACTGTCCCGCAGCGCTTCGAACTTGGCCAGCTGATCGCCACGCAGTTCCTTGTTTTCGTCGCGACGGACGAAAATCTTGAACATGGCGCCGCCGGCGGCATTCATGAACCAGACGGAACAGGAGCGTCGGCCATGAAAGCCGCGATCGACGAAGGTGATGCCAGTGCAATTGTCCTTCTTGATGTGGCCGCCGATGGGGCTGTCCCCGTGGATGTTGAACCAGCCGTGGCTTTCGCTGCCCTCCGGCAGGTCGCCCGGCACTTCCAGCACGATATCGCCGGTCTGGACGATCATCAGGACTTCGCCCCAGCCGCGCATCTCGTTCCAGATCGCGTCGAACTGATCGGAACCAGCCGAAACGGCCGCACCTTGCGGCAGGATCGCCAGAATTTCGGCTGATGTCACCTCTGCCTTGGCGGCAATGGCTTCCACGATGCCGTCAGGCTTTTCGGCAAGTGCTGCGGCAGCGCGGGCCTGCCGGTCATCGGTCTTTTGGGCTGCAATGCTCATCGGCGAGCCTCAGGCGGCAATCGAACGGCGTTCGCCATTCTTGTCTTCGTGGATGATGACGTCAAAACCTTCGAAATGCGGGCCGGAAAGATATTCGACCTTGCCACGGTTCTCACCGGCCTTGGCATGGGCGGCACGGAACTGTTCGGATTTGGTCCAGCTCAGGAAATCGTCCTTGGTGGCCCAGACGGTGTGCGAGGCATAAAGCGTGTGGTCATCCGCCTTCGGGCCTTTCAGCATGTGAAATTCGATATAGCCCGGCAGCTCGCTCAGGTGCGATTTACGCTCGCGCCAGATGGATTCAAAAGTATCCTCATAGCCCGGTACGACGCGAAAACGGTTCATTGCGATAAACATGGAAGTCTCCCTTTAAGTTTACAGTTGCAGTCAGGATATCCAGCCGAAGCGTGGATGGAAAGAGGCTGACGATAAAGCGAACAATTTTACTCCACTTATCGATTGCGCCTTCTATAAACATGTGCAAATAACTCAAGTTAAATAAGATGGGCAATCCCGTATCCGCCCGTGCCAGCTTGTGTTTCAGGATAGCGTCATGTTGAATTTAAGCCTTCGCTCGTTCGTTTTCGCCGCCCTCGTGCCCGCCGTCATCGCCGTTGCCGCGCCCGGAGCTAGAGCTTCGGACAAGGGCAATCCGGAGGCGAAACGCATCGTTGCAGTCGGCGGCACGGTAACGGAAATCCTTTATGCGCTTGGCGCGAGCGACCGCATCGTTGCGCGTGACAGCACCAGCAGCTATCCGGCGGACGTGCTGTCCAAGCCCGATATCGGCTATATGCGGGCGCTCTCGTCGGAGGGCATTCTGTCGCAGAAGCCCGATCTCATCCTGTCTGAAGACGGGTCCGGCCCGGCGGATGTCGTTGCCATCCTCAAGGCCAGTGCGGTGCCTTTCATCACCGTCGATACCCCGCCGAGCGGCGACGCCATCCCCAGGAAGATCGAAGATGTCGGTGCGGCAGTTGGTCTTGCCGACAAGGCAAAGGCATTGGCCGCGGAAACCAAAGCCGGGCTTGATGTGCTCGCCAAGGACGTCTCAGCCGTGCCGGAAAAGAACAGGAAGCGTGTGCTCTTCGTGCTCTCCAGCGCCGGCGGTCGCATCATGGCGGCGGGCAAGGGCACCGAAGCGGCGGCGATCATCGAAATGGCCGGCGGCATCAATGCCGCGCAGGAAATCAGCGGGTACAAGCCGTTGACGGATGAGGCGGTCATCGCCTCCGCGCCCGATGTGGTTCTGACCATGGCGCGCGGCGACCATGCCGGCAAGGCGGATGAGATTTTCGCGCTGCCCGCGTTCCAGTCCACGCCGGCTGCTGCGGAGAAGGCGCTGATCAGCATGGACGGGCTTTACCTCATCGGTTTTGGCCCGCGCACGCCCGCCGCCGGTCGTGAACTGGCGCACAAGCTCTACCCTGATGTGGTGAAGCCGTGAGCCTTGCTGCCTTGAGTTCCACGGAGGGCAGGGTTGCCGGTGACAGATCCCGTCAGGGGGTCGTTACCCTTGCCGTGCTCGTTGGCATCCTGCTGTTTGCCTGCGGCGTGTCGCTCGTCAGCGGGCCCACGGGTGTGGGCATTTCCGAACTCTGGGCCTATCTGACTGGCAGCGCGGATCAACTCGATGCGCGTGATAAAGTCATTCTCGAGGCGGTGCGACTGCCGCGCACGGCGCTCGGCATGTTGATCGGTGCTGGGCTTGGCGTCTCGGGCGCCATGATGCAGGGTCTTTTCCGCAATCCGCTGGCCGATCCCGGCATTGTCGGTGTCACCTCGGGTGCAGCACTTTTTGCGGTTGCGGCCATTTCTCTTGGGGAAGGTGCGCTTGCAACCGTCGCCGTATTTTTCGGCCCGCATTTTCTGCCGCTGATGGCGTTTTTCGGCGGGCTTTTGAACACCTGGCTGCTTTACGTCATTGCCACAAGGGATGGCGCCACCTCCACGACGACGCTTATTCTGGCCGGCATTGCGGTTGCGGCGATCAGCGGTGCGCTGACCGGCCTGATGATTTTTGTTGCCGATGACCGGGCGCTTCGCGACATCACCTTCTGGTCTCTCGGTTCGCTTGGTGGGGCCACCCCTGCCAAGGTTCTCGCCACCTTGCCCTTCATCATCGTCGTGCTTGCCATCATTCCATTTGTCGCAAGGGGGCTGGATGCGCTGATCCTTGGCGATGCGGCGGCCTTTCACATGGGCATTCCCGTGCAGCGGCTGAAGCGAGTCGTCATTCTGGCCGTTGCCGCTGCCTGCGGGGCAAGCGTGGCGGCTGCCGGCTCCATCGGTTTTGTCGGTATCGTCGTGCCGCATCTGCTGCGGCTTGCCATTGGCCCATCTCACCGCTTCCTGCTGCCGGCCTCTGCACTTGGCGGGGCCGCACTTCTGCTTCTCGCCGACAGTTTTGCCCGCACGGTTGCGGCACCGGCGGAACTGCCCATCGGCGTGGTCACCGCGCTGATCGGCGCGCCGGTCTTCCTGTTCCTGCTGCTTGGCCGCGGCGGATTTTCCATGCGGAACATGTCATGATCCAGGCCGAAAACCTCACCCTCATCCGCTCCGGCCGCCGTCTGCTCGACGAGGTCTGCGTCGATCTGAAGCCCGGCAAGGTCAATGTCATTATCGGTCCGAACGGTGCCGGCAAATCGACGCTGATGAAGGTTCTGTCCGGCGAGATGCGTGCCGAGGCCGGTTCAGTGACCTATAACGATGTTGCCCTGCCGTTGTTTACGCCGGTTCAGCTTGCGCGCATCCGTGCCGTGCTGCCGCAGAATACCCAGCTTGCCTTTCCTTTCACCGCGCTCGAAATCGTGCGCATGGGCGCTGTCGCGCAAGGGTCGCGCGCGCCGGAAGAGCAGGCCCGCCGGGCGCTCGCCAGGGCCGGGCTTCGCGGGTTCGAGCAGCGCTCCTACAACATGCTGTCTGGCGGCGAGCAGCAGCGCGTGCAATTTGCCCGCGCTCTCGCCCAGGTGCCCTATCCCGTGGAAAACGGCGAGGTGCGGGCTCTCTTTCTCGATGAGCCGACGGCCAGTCTCGATATCGGCCACCAGATCGCGGTGCTGGAAACGGCGCGGGATTTCGCTATTGGCGGCGGTCTCGTGCTTGCCATCCTGCACGACCTCAACCTTGCGGCAGAATTTGCCGATCAACTTATCGTCATGCATGGCGGCCGGGTAACGGCGAGCGGTCCATCGCTGGACACGATCAGCGACGAGACGATTGCAAGGGTCTATGGCATTGGCGGCGTCGTCGGACGTCTGCCGGCGCGGCATATTCCTTATGTGCTGCCGCAGTCGAGGCATCGCTAGAGTATTTCCAGGAAAAGTGGAACCCGGTTTTCCGTCAGGAAATGCGACAAGGCTCTAAAGGTGATGTCGCCTCAGCTTTCCGGCCGGGTGACGATGAATAGTGCAGAGCCGAGCATGACGGCGGCAACGATTGCCGCGCGCAGAGCCGGCGGGTCGCTCAGGAACCAGAAGGCGGCATAACTCGCACACATGGCCGACAGGGCCGCAATCTTTGCCTTGCGGGCAATTGCGCCGCGTTCGCGCCATTGCCGAAGCGACGGGCCGAATCGGGGGTGGGTCAGAAGCCACGCCTCGAGTTTCGGTGAGGAGCGGGAAAAGCACCAAAGCGCCAGCAGCAGAAATGGCGTGGTGGGCAAAACGGGAAGAAACGCGCCGACGATGCCGGTCGCGACCATAAGCCAGCCAAGACAGAGGTACAGAAGGCGCATGGATATGCCGGTATCATGAGTTCTCTACTCAGGATAGAGCGGCGGGGCGAAATGTAAGGGCCATTTTGACCGGAAAGCCCGCATGTCCAGGTCATGCGCCAACTGTTTCGCCATCACATTTGCCGTGATCGGGCGGTTTCCCCTGCTCCTTAATCCGTCTTTAGGGTTGAAAGCACGGCACTCTGTCTTTATCCCCTTGGTCCGCAATGTCCGGAGCACAACCGGACGACGACGAGATAAGAAGCAGAAGGAAAACACCATGGCCAAGCTGATCCACTCGATGGTCCGGGTGCTGGAAGAAAAGCGTTCGGTGGAGTTTTACAAGCAGGCTTTCGGGCTTGAGATTGCGGAACGTGCCGAGTTCGAAAATTTCACGCTGATCTATCTCAGCAATGCCGAAGGCGATTTCGAGCTGGAGCTGACTGTCAACCGGGGTCGCGAAGTGCCCTATGCGCTGGGTGACGGCTACGGCCATCTCGCGGTCAGCGTTGCCGATGTGGATGCCGAACATCAGCGTTTCATCGAGCTTGGCCTGTCTCCGGGCAAGATCATCGAAGCCGACCATAGAGGTCAGCCTTTCGCGAAATATTTCTTCATTTGCGATCCGGATGGCTACAAGATCGAAGTGCTGCAGCGCGGCAACCGGTTCAAGTAACAAAGAGGCACAACATGGCAGAGGCAGGCGTCAAACTCGAAGACAGCTGGAAACGTGTTCTTTCCACCGAATTCGCCAGCCCCTACATGCAGAAGCTCAAAGATTTCCTGCTTGCCGAGAAAACTGCTGGCAAGCACATCTTTCCCAAGGGTGCCGAATATTTCCGGGCGCTGGATCTGACCCCGCTCGACAGGGTCAAGGTCGTCATTCTGGGGCAGGACCCCTATCATGGGGTTGGCCAGGCACATGGGCTTTGCTTTTCGGTGCAGCCCGGTGTGCGCATTCCGCCCTCGCTCGTCAATATCTACAAGGAATTGCAGAGCGATCTGGGCATCCGCCCCGTCAGTCACGGTTTTCTGGAAAGCTGGGCGAAACAGGGCGTGCTTTTGCTCAACAGCGTGCTGACGGTGGAAGAATCGCGCGCTGCCTCGCATCAGGGGCAGGGCTGGGAAAAGTTCACCGATGCCGTCATCCGCGCCGTCAATGACGAATGCGAGCATGTGGTGTTCCTGCTCTGGGGTTCCTATGCCCAGAAGAAGGCGGCTTTCGTGGACCAGAAAAAACATCTCGTGCTGCGCTCGCCGCACCCTTCGCCGCTTTCGGCCCATAACGGCTTTTTCGGCAATGGCCATTTTTCCAAGGCAAACGCCTTCCTGGTATCCCATGGCCGCGAGCCTATCGACTGGCAATTGCCGGAAACTGCTTAAGCAACCTTCCAGCCTCCTCCGTCATGCCGGCTCAAGACGGGCATGACGGGGAGTGCAGCAAACATCTTTACAGCGCAGTCGGGTCCGGTTTAAGAATACTCGACTACAAAGTGAAGGATTTGTGCCCGTGTCTCTCCTGTCTGCAGAAACCTCTGTCTCGCTGCCCGATCCCGCATCGATCGTCGATGCTTTCGAGGATCATTTTTCGGAGCATATGGAGATGGAGCGGGAAGGGACGACGGTGCGTTTCAAGGCGGAATATGGCCATGGCAGCTTCAGCGCCGAAGGTGGCCGGTTCGCCGCCCGGGTAAGCTGCGTTTCGGAACATATATTGACGTCGGTCAAGGCCATGGTGGCTGAGCATATCGTTGAGTTTTCCGGCAAGACGGGACTCGATTTCCGTTGGAGCGGACACGGCGCCTATCAGCGCGAGCTACCCAATCTCTTCGTCGGCAAGGTTGCCCGCGCCTATAATCTGACGCCGCATATGCGCCGTCTCGTGGTGTCCGTCGAAAGCGGTATTGAAAGGCTTGTCACCGGCGGCATGCATGTTCGTCTGCTGCTCGTTCCCGATCAGGCGCGCGCTGCGGTCTGGCCTTACCTCGCGCCCACCGGCGCGATCGTCTGGCCGGCGGGCGACGATCTTCTGACGCGGCGCGTCTATACCATCCGCTCCGGCGATGTCGGCCGCGGTGAGGTGGATATCGATTTCGTCATGCATGAGGGCGATGACATGCCGGGCGCAAATTTCGGTGCGACGGCAAAGCCGGGCGACGTTCTCGGCATCATCGGTCCGAGCGGCACTTGCCCGGAAGCGGAGCGTTACGTCTTTGCCGGCGACGAGACCGCGCTGCCGGTGATGCTGCGCATGGCGGCGGAAATGCCTGTTGGCAAGACGCTCAGCGTCTATGCCGAGATCGACAACGAGGCGGAACGGCAGGAGATCGTCTGCGCAGCCAATGTCGAATGGACATGGCTTTATCGGCGCGGCAAGCCCGCCGGCACATCGGGCCTTATCGAACAGGCGTTGCGCGGCCATGCCTGGACGGGCGAGCATGACGGCCTGCATGTTTTCGTTGCCTGCGAGAAGGCCGAGGCGAGGGCGGCGAAATCCTTCCTCACTGATGAGATCGCCTTCCCCAAGGCATCGCTGCGCGCCGTCGGTTACTGGAGCATGGGCCTCGCCGACGATCATTGAGGCATGCCTCTATCGACTGGGCTGAACAGTCGGTTTTATCGTTCACCAATCGGGAACAATCCGTTCCTGTTGCCGGTCTATGCCCGCAGCACTTCTTACCCCATCTTCACGCCATGAACACGGCTGGCCCGATTAACGGGCCGCCAGGGCGAAAAGGGGTTTATCATGTTGAACCAGATCAAGGGCCTGCACCACGTCACCTCCATGGCCGGTAGTGCGCGCCAGAACAACGGCTTTTTCACCGATACGCTCGGCCTGCGCCGGGTGAAGAAGACGGTCAATTTCGATGCGCCGGATGTCTACCATCTCTATTATGGCGATGAGGTCGGCACGCCCGGCTCCGTCATGACCTATTTTCCGTTCCCGCACATTGCCCGTGGTCGTCCCGGCACCGGCGAAGTGGGCACAACGCTGTTTTCCGCCCCGGAAGGCTCGCTCGGCTACTGGCAGGATCGTCTTTCCAAGGCCGGCGTGGACGGTCTGAAGGCTGACGAGGCATTCGGCAATAAGCGCCTGCATTTTGCAGGTCCCGATGGTGATGGTTTCGCACTGGTCGAGATCAAGGATGATGCCCGTGCGCAGTGGACCGGCAATGGGGTCAGTGCGGATCAGGCGATCCACGGTTTTCAGGGCGCCTCCTTGCGCCTTCGTGACGAAGGGGCAACCGCCGAGCTTTTGAAGTTCATGGGGTATGAGGAAGTGGACCGCCAGGATGGCGTGCTGCGTCTCGGCATGCCCGGCGGCAACGGTGCTGATGTCATCGACATCGAAACCATGCCGAACATCTCCGGCGCGCGCCTCGGCGCGGGTTCGGTGCACCACATCGCATTTGCGGTCGAAAACCGCGAAAAACAGCTCGAAGTCCGCAAGGCGCTGATGGATACCGGCTATCAGGTGACCCCGGTGATCGACCGCGATTATTTCTGGGCGATCTATTTCCGCACGCCCGGCGGCGTGCTGTTCGAAGTGGCCACCAACGAGCCCGGTTTCGACCGCGATGAGGATACGGCGCATCTCGGCGAGGCGCTGAAGCTGCCGACCCAGCACGCGCATCTGCGCGCCCAGCTGGAAAAGCAGCTGGAGCCGCTGGGTGACGAGAAGGCGGTTTAACCCTATCGGACCTGGCCATCCTTTGGCAGGACGTTTGCCACTCTTTTCTTCTCCCCGTCCGGGGAGAAGACGACACGCTGAAACCTCTCGCTCGACATGTGATGCCCAATGCCTTGCGGCAGAGTGAGTTCGGTATCGCTGAATTTCTCCTTTCAGAAAGGATTATCCAATGACCAAAGATGCATATTTCCATAAATCCCGTGCCGGCGTTGCGGGTGCACCGCTTTTCGTCGTGCTGCACGGCACCGGCGGTGATGAAAATCAGTTCTTCGATTTTGGCTCGGGCCTGTTGCCGAATGCCACGATTGTCTCGCCGCTCGGCGATGTCGCCGAACATGGCGCTGCGCGGTTTTTCCGGCGCACGGGTGAGGGCGTTTACGACATGGCCGATCTAGAGCGGGCAACAGCCAAGCTGGCGGATTTCGTCAAAGCCAACCGGGAGCACTATCAGGCTGGTCCGGTTATCGGTCTCGGTTTCTCCAACGGCGCGAATATTCTCGCAAATGTGCTGATCGAACAGCCGGAGCTTTTTGATGCCGCCGTGCTGATGCATCCGCTCATCCCGTTCGAGCCGCAGGCGGCTGCGGCCAAATCCTCGCGCCGGGTGCTGATCACGGCCGGAGAACGCGATCCCATCTGCCCGGTGCCGCTGACGAAGGCGCTGGAAAAGAGCCTTGAAGCGCAGGGCGGCACGGTGAAAACGGTGTGGCATCCGGGCGGGCATGAAATCCGTTCGAACGAGATCGAGGCGGTGCGGGAGTTTCTAGCGCCTTATGGAGAGTAGCTTTCTGCCCGGCCTCCTTCCTCACCGGCATGCCGGATCTAGTCCGGGGTGACGGTGAGGGTAGGTGATCCGCCTTTCCGCATCGCATCCATGCAGAACGATCCTGCTACACCCGCCTCAACGATATCCGCATTGCTGCAACTGCGCCTCGTAACGCAGCGCCATGTTGGCGGAGCGGCGCGCGGCTTTCTGGACGGCGGAATTGTTGCGCCAGCTTCCCTTGGCGTAACCGGCATGGCCGGAATAATAAGCGAGGTAGAGGTTATAGGGATCGTTCAGCGCAATGCCGTTTTCGCGGCGGCTCTTGGCGTGATACCAGCCGACGAAATGGATCGCGTCGGTGAAATCCGTGCGGCTTGCCGACCAGCGGCCGGTTTCGCGCTTGTAGACTTCCCATGTACCGTCCAGCGCCTGGGCATAACCGTAAGCGGTGGACTGGCGCGTCCAGGGAATGAAGCCGAAGAGTTTGGTGCGCGGCGGGCGGGCATAGGGGCGGAAGGCGGATTCGGTGTAGATCGTTGCCATCATCACCGGCACCGGCACGCCGAACTCCCGTTCGGCTGCCCTCGCGTCACGTCGCCAATTGTTGAAGAGGCCGTTCCGCTGCTCGAAAATCGCACAGGCATTGGTGACCTGCGACGGTGCGGTTGCGCAACCGGCCAGAACAGTCATCAGTAAAACAACGGCAAACACGCCACGCATCGCGGAACCCTTTCGTTCCGCTATTCTTAAATTGCTAACCATTAACGTCGGGTTTTAAGACAAGGTTAATTCAAATGCCGCCGATCAAGCGCTTGTTAACCCGCTGAAAATTCCTGTGTCCGGGATGCGGCAAAACCATGGGGTGAGTGGCGTTTTTTTCCGGAAATGGCATTGCCGGCATCCCCGCACATCCCCGGTCTCACAAAGCCGCTTATGCTTATCCCATCCCGGTCATCCAGCGTGCGCGCGGCGCAAGGTGGGCGGGGCAGGCGGCCAAAACCGGGGAGTTTCCCGATGTCACGGTTGAGGCGGCCGGCATGTGCTCATCCTCCAAACAAGAACCGGTTTGGCGGGCGGGTCACATGTTGAAGCCGGGGCCGCATCGTCTGCAAAACCCTACTACACCATTTGATACTCCCGCAGCGATGCGGCCCCTTTATCGCTTCTAAGCGTTGCCTCGGTTTCGGGGCGACGGGCGCGGGCTATGTTTCCGGAGAGCCTGCCCCCTGTACAAAAATGAAAACCGATAAAATTGTAGCAATCGGCTTAAAGCGGCTGAAAACAGTGCTGTGCCATTGTGGGATCACAGACAAGGAGCGGACAACCTGCAAGGACGGGGCCGCTGCGGAAAACAGAAATCGAGACCGGCACAAGCCGGCGGATCGTCAAACGGGGTATGAAAATGCTGAAGAAGATTATTGCTGCCGCCATCTGCGGAATTGCCATTGCTTCCATGTCCACTCATGCCGATGCGGCTGGTGCCGCCGGTTTTGCCCGCAGCTTTGCCGCAGCCGAAAAGAGCGCCGTAACACAGATCGGTATTTCGGCGCCCGGCGGTTTCGATGGCTGCGTTCTGTCCGCCGGCCAGTGCGTTTCGACGATTGCCGCGCCGCTGACCGGCGAGCGCCGCGATGAACTGCTGCGCGTCAACCGCGATGTGAACGCCACCATGGGCGCACTCGATGATTATTTCTCCGACTTTTCAGCCGATGTTCCGGCAACGCCTTCGGTAAGCGCCAATGATTGTGGCGATTGTGCCGCGATCAAGCGCACGGCACTGGCCGGTGCCGGCTGGTCTTCCGCAGCACTGCGCCTTGCCTTTTTGCTTGATGATGACGGATCGCTCGAAAAGGTGCTTGTTGTCACCACAGACAAGGGCGATATCGTGCTCGGCAACGCCGCTTTCTCTCCGGTTGAGCGCGAAACCGCGCTCTAACCCGAACTTTTCATGCCTGCCAGACTGCGCCGGTTTTCCAGACCCTTACGGGATCAGGAAGCCGGCGATTTTTTTCGTTCCGCCACGGCAATGCCGGCCAGCGCCATCACCAGCGCCGCGATCTGGTAGGGATGCAGGGTTTCGCTGAGGACGATGACGGAGAGAAGCGTGCCGAAGACGGGGACGAGGTTGATGAAAAGGCCGGCGCGATTGGCGCCAATCTGCTCCACGCCCTTGATGTACAGGATCTGGGCGATGAGCGACGCGAAGATGGCGGCATAGACCACCAGCACCCAACCCTTCTGATCGGGCCAGACAACGTTGTCGCGTGAGATTTCCCAAAAGACCAGCGGGACTGAGGTTAGGAGGGCGAAAAAGGCTGGGATCGCCATCAGCGTGCGCCAGTCCACGATTGGTTTCCAGCGCAGGATGACGGTGTAGATGGCATAAACCAGCACCGCCAGCAGCATGATGGCGTCGCCAGCATTCATCTCCAGTTGCAGCAGCGAGACCGGATCACCATGCGAGGCGAGAAGCGCCACGCCGGCAATGGTGAGACAGAAACCGGCGATCTGGCCGAACAGCACGCGAGTGCGGAACAGGATGAAGTTCAGCACGAATATGACCATGGGAATGCCCGCCTGGATGACGGCGGCATTGATGGCGGAGGTGTGCTGAAGCGCGGTATAAAGAAAGACGTTGAAGGCGGTGTAACCGACACTGCCGAGCACGAAGAAGTAAGGCAGGCGTTTTTTTACCACCGGCCAGTCCTTGATGAGCTGCGGTACGGAAATGGCGAAGATGATGGCGACGGCCAAAACCCAGCGCAGGAAGGTAAACGCCATGGGGCTGATGTGGCCGACGGCGAGCTTTCCGGCAACGGTATTGCCACCCCAGCAGAGCGTGGCGATGATGAGGGCGAGATAGGCTTTCGAAGGCACGCTGATGTTTCGCTTCTTCAAGGGGCGGGAAAAGGCTAAGGGGTGAATAGCGGCCTTGTGTCCGCGCTTGTCCCCCCACGGGGCGAGATAATGCGGAATTCGACGTTTTGTCACGGAAAAAGCAAAATTCACCATAAGAAACAGGGTCGCTTTCCGTAAAACAACGCAGTATACATTCGCGGGTTTGGGTTTCCCATCGGGTTATCGGGCGCGCAAGCGCCATGAGCAGGAAAGCAAGAAATGACGAATGTTGTGGTGGTCGGCTCGCAGTGGGGCGACGAAGGCAAAGGCAAGATTGTCGACTGGCTGTCCGAGCGGGCAGATGTCGTCGTGCGGTATCAGGGCGGCCACAATGCCGGCCATACTCTTGTCATCGATGGCATCAGCTACAAGCTTTCGCTTCTTCCTTCCGGCGTCGTGCGTCCGGGCAAGCTCGCCGTCATCGGCAACGGCGTCGTGGTCGATCCGCATGCGCTGATCGCTGAAATCGGCCGTCTGGAAGTGCAGGGCGTAAAGGTCACGCCGGAAAACCTGCGCATTGCAGACAATGCCACGCTCATTCTTTCCCTGCACCGCGAACTTGATGGCATGCGCGAAGACGCCGCCTCCAACAGCGGCACCAAGATCGGCACCACGCGCCGCGGCATCGGCCCGGCCTACGAAGACAAGGTCGGCCGCCGCGCCATCCGCGTCATGGATCTGGCCGACATGGAGGCGCTGTCCGCCAAGGTCGATCGCATCCTGACGCATCACAATGCGCTGCGTCGCGGCTTCGGCGCTGCTGAAGTTTCGCACGAAACCATCATGGAAGAGTTGAGCTCGGTTGCAGAACGCATCCTGCCGTTCAGCGAAACCGTATGGCTGCTGCTCGACAAGAAGCGCCGCGCCGGTGCGCGCATCCTGTTCGAAGGCGCGCAGGGCTCGCTGCTCGATATCGACCACGGCACATACCCCTATGTCACCTCTTCCAACACGGTTGCCGGTCAGGCCGCTGCCGGTTCGGGCATGGGTCCGGGTTCGCTGGGTTATATTCTCGGCATCACCAAGGCCTATACGACCCGCGTTGGCGAAGGTCCTTTCCCGACCGAGCTGCATGACGAAATCGGCCAGTTCCTGGGCGAAAAGGGCCATGAGTTCGGCACCGTCACCGGCCGCAAGCGCCGTTGTGGCTGGTTTGACGCAGCGCTGGTGCGCCAGTCGGTCGCCACCAACGGCATCACCGGCATCGCGCTTACCAAGCTTGACGTTCTCGACGGTCTGGACGAGCTGAAAATCTGCGTCGGCTACAAGCTCGACGGGCAGGAAATCGATCATCTTCCCGCAAGCCAGGGTGCGCAGGCTCGTGTCGAGCCGATCTATGTCACGCTGGAAGGCTGGAAAGAATCTACCGTCGGCGCCCGAAAATGGGCGGATTTGCCTGCTCAGGCAATTAAATATGTCCGTCAGGTGGAAGAACTGATCGGGGCGCCTGTCGCGCTTCTGTCGACAAGTCCGGAGCGTGACGACACCATACTTGTGACTGATCCGTTTGAGGACTAATGTCCTCGGCGATCTAGATTCATAAACCATATCGGGCCGGTACGTCGCCGGTCACGACGAGAAAGTGCTTATGGCGGATTTTGTAGCAGTCATTCGCAAGGCCGTGGATGGCTTGGCGAACAATACTCCCGAAAACCGGGCGAAGGTTTACGACAAGGCGCGCAGTGCGGTTGTGCGCCAGCTCGAGAATATGAAGCCACGTCCGCCGGAAGAATTGTTGCGCCGGCAGATCGCCAAGCTGGACGCCGCCATAGCCGAGGTGGACAGTGAATATGCCGAGGCCTTGCCGGCACTGGAGGAGGATGATGCTTTCTCCCCCGTGGCGGAAGAGGTGGATGCTGTCTATCATCCGCAGGACGTTGCCGAAGAGCCTGCCGTTCATGCCGCCGAGCGGTACGAGCCGGTGGAGGAAGAGCCTGCTCCGGTTGTGCCCGCACATTCGGAGCCGGTTTATCCTGTCCAGCCAGAGCCGGTTTATGAAGAACCGGCCCGCGAAGAGGAGCCTCTCCCCGAGGAACCCGTCGCCGCTTTAATCCCGCATGAGGAGCAGCATTACGGCGCGCGTGAGCCGGAGGAGCTTTACGACGCACCCGAACCGGCCCGTGTCGCGCCGGTTCATGAAGCCGGTCCTCATGAGGAAGCCGGTACCTATTTCACCCGCGCGCATGAAGAGCCGGCCTATCAGCCGGAGGACGAGCGCGTTGACGATATCGCGCCTGAAGCGGCGGCCCCCCATGCCGATGATTCCGTGCCGCCCCATTGGGCGCAGCCGGTTGACGAGGATGACTGGCGCAAGCTCGAAGAAGCGCAGGGCGAGGATGTTCGCCCGGCTGCCGAGACCGAAGTGCACCACGAGAGGGACGACCATTCCGTCGTCGCCGGTTATTCCGCGCAGCAGTATCAGGCCCCGGATGTCAGCTTCGAGCCTGAGCGGCGCGACGGTGACGAGCATGCCGGTTACCGCGCTGCTGCCGATCACGATCCGATTTTTGGCGGGCACGACGATTTTTCCGAACCCCGGCAGACTGAAGACACGGCCCCGAAAAAGGCTGCTGTCGTCGAGGACTTCTCGTCCTATTTCGAGGATACGGATCTCGCGATCCCGCCGAAGGCCACGCCTGCGTTGCCGCGCGCCGATAACGATCCCTTCGATGACCGTGCCTCCAAGGACAACAAGGAGCGCACGCCCTGGGACGATCTGGACGAGCTGATCGGTTATGACGGCGCGTCATCTTCCAACCGGGCAACGACGAACGAAATGCCCGCTCTCGGTGCTGGTACCGCGACGCCCGCTTACATGGTCAAGAAGAAGCCGCGCCGGAATTATGCCTCGCTGGTACTTGCGCTTGTGGGCGCCGGGCTTCTTGCCGGTGGTGGTTATGCGCTCTGGTTGAACCGTGATGCGCTGAACGACATGGTCGGTGGCCTGGTGCAATCGGCACAGAAGGATGGCGGCACCCAGACGCCTCCAGCCAATACGGCGCAGACGCCGACATCCACACCGCCAGCTGCCCAGCAGCCGCCTGCCAGCGGGCAGCAGCCGACGACAAACCCTACCAACCATCAGGCGCAGCCGCATGCCGATGACGGGTCCGTCACCGGCACGAAGTTCACCCAGCGGCTTCTGGCCGACGGGACCGAGCGCGACGAGGGGCCGGCGCCGGGCGCCAATGGCCAGCCCGTCACGGCGGAAGGCCAGTCGGTCTATGAGCAGAATGTCGCGCCGCCGCCTGCAGGCGAGGCTCCGGCCAATACGGCTGCGGGTACTCCGGCTGGTACGCCGCCGGCACAGCCGCCTGCTGCGGCCGCTGCCGCCACGGGCGACCGCATGTTCCTCTACGAGGAAGTGCTGGGCCAGACGGTTCCGACCGCCATTCAGGGCAGCGTTTCCTGGTCCTTGCAGCAGGAAAACGACAATGAGGGTCGTCCGTCCGCAACGGTGCAGGGCCAGATCACGGTTCCTGGCCGTGGCCTCAGCGCGCTCATCACCTTCAAGCGCAACACCGATCCTTCGCTTCCAGCAAGCCATCTGATCGAGATCGTCTTCTCGGTTTCGCCCGGCTTCGAAGGCGGCGCGATCGACAGCGTCCAGCGTATCGCGATGAAGAGCACGGAGCAGGATCGTGGTAACGCCCTGATCGCGGTTCCGGCCAAGATCACCGACGATTTCCACATGATCGCGCTCAACGACTTCCCGGATGCGATGAAGACCAATCTGGAGCTGTTGAAGAGCCGCAACTGGATCGACATCCCGGTTTCCTACCGCAACGGCCGCCGTGCGCTTCTGACCTTGCAAAAGGGCAATGACGGCATCGCCGCCTTCGACACGGCGCTGCGCGAATGGGCGGCTGCAAAGCCCGCTACCGGTCAGTGATGATCTTGGGGATCGGCTAAAGCCGGTCCCCTCATTTCTTCCTTATGTCCTGCAAATGAAAAGCCCGCAGATCTCGCGATCTGCGGGCTTAGAAATTTACTGGCAACGAATCTCACTCTCTCGTCACGCCGGACACCAAGGGGAGTGAGATGGGATGGCAGTCGAGCCAATTACTCCGCAGTCATCCTCGGGACAGGCCCGAGGATGACGTAGCCGATAAGTTCAGCCCCACTCTCTTAAAAAGACCGAGCCTTACGCATCCACCACGCGCAGCGCGCGGGCGGCTTCGAGGGCTTCCTTCTGGACCGCTTCCTGAACCTTCTCGAAGGCGCGAACCTCGATCTGGCGCACGCGTTCGCGGCTGATATCGAACTCGGATGAGAGTTCTTCCAGCGTTACCGGGTCTTCGGCAAGGCGGCGGGCCTCGAAGATGCGGCGTTCACGATCGTTCAGCACGCCCATGGCCTTGGCCAGCATGCGGCGGCGGGTTTCCAGCTCGTCCTGCTCGATCAGCACGGCTTCCTGGCTTTCATGGTCGTCCACCAGCCAGTCCTGCCATTGGCCGGATTCGCCTTCGGATGCCTTGATGGGCGCATTCAGCGATGCGTCGCCATGCAGGCGGCGGTTCATCGAGATCACTTCTTCCTCGGAAACCTGCAGCTTGGTGGCGATTTCCTTGACGTGTTCCGGCTTCAGGTCGCCATCGTCGATCGCCTGGATACGGCCTTTCAGCCGGCGCAGGTTGAAGAACAGGCGTTTCTGGTTGGCAGTCGTACCCATCTTCACCAGCGACCACGAACGCAGGATATATTCCTGGATCGAAGCCTTGATCCACCACATGGCGTAGGTGGCCAGACGGAAACCGCGTTCCGGATCAAACTTCTTCACCGCCTGCATCAGGCCGACATTGCCTTCGGACACGACTTCGCCAATCGGCAGGCCGTAACCGCGGTAACCCATGGCAATCTTGGCAACAAGGCGCAGGTGGCTGGTGACGAGCTTGTGAGCGGCGTCGCGGTCGCCATGCTCGGCGTAACGCTTGCCAAGCATGTACTCTTCCTGCGGCTCCAGCATCGGGAATTTACGGATTTCGTCGAGATATCTATTGAGACCGGCTTCGCCGGCCGTAATTGTAGGCAAACTATTGCGGGCCATAAAGCACCCCCTTATCTATGGTCTGGAACGGCACCCTCATCGATTGGCGATTACTCGCCCAAGGCACACCGCTAGTGGCGGGTCGTTACCGACCCCGCACGAACCCACGTAACAAATATGTATGCACCCGCCGCGTTTCAAGCGAACACAGCGTTCACACATGCGTTATGTCCCGGCGACACCTTCTTTGACCTGTTTAACTTTCGAACGGTAAATTCGTTCCGAAAAACCACCGAGACCGGAGCGCACCATCAACTCATACATGACCCGCCGGCGGGTGGGGTTGTGCAGGCGAACGACCCGGGAGCCGAGAAACTCCGTTTCGACATGATCGAGTGTCTGCAAGTCGGGGCCAGAGGCAATCGCGTCCGCGTAGACAGCGTGAAATTCCCGGCGGCAGACATAGGTCTTGTATTTCGTCATGGCGAAGCAGGCGAGGCTGTGGCCGTGGGTGCGCAGAAAATCGGCGACGCCAACGGTCACTTCCGGCCATGCGGGGTTGAAGGTATCGTCGAAGACGATGACGCCGTACGGGGCGATCACCTCCAGCGCCAGTTTCGCGTCCGCCAGCACATGGTGCAGGTGGTGCCCGCCGTCGATGCTGAAGAACCTGACGGGACCGGTCCGCGACGTAATATCGGTGGGTGCGAGCCGGGTGCTGTCGCCCTTGATGATCAAGTCCTCATCCATCGCAAAACCCAACCGCCTGCCGTTTTCCATGAGGCGGTCATATTGGTCGAGGCTTCCGTCCGAGGGTGGGTCGAGTTCGAACAGGTCGACGCCCAGAACCTTTTCCTGCGGCTGCGCAAATTTGCGCAGCAGAAAATAGGAGCGGCCATAATAGACGCCGATCTCCGCCATGCCGCCCTTCAGGCCGTCCCTTGTCTGCGCCTGCAGCAGCGCCTTGAAGACAAGCGCGTCGGGTGGGTCGATATAGCCTTCGACGCTTCGTAATTCCTGAAAGATAAACTGGCGTTCATCGGTGTTCATGCGCGATAGATCCCGTCGTCATGCCGGTTCCGTTCAGCTCTGCGGATAAAACGGCGTTCCTTGCAACGTCTGTCTTTCGGCAAGCCAGAGGTCCGGCCACGGCATTCGCGGTGACGATTTCAAGCTTTCCGGGGTTCGAAGAGGTGCGACGATTGAAGCGGAATTGGGGCGGTCTACAAGAAAGACCATGTGGGGAATATCGCTATCCGCTAATCTCTTTTTATTTTCCGTGGCTTCCGGCAAGATGCACGGCGTGGTTTTTTTGACCTCGCCGTGCGGCATTTTCAGCTCCGCAGGGCGACGAGCAGTTCTTCCATATCATCAGGCATGTCTGTTTCGAATTCCATCACCTCGCCGGTGCGGGGGTGTTCGAAGGCCAGGAGATAGGCATGCAGCGCCTGTCGCGGAAAGCGGTTGACGGTGCTTCTTGCCGGTTCCTCAAGCAGGTTCGCCTTGGTGCGAAAGGCCGCGCCATATTCGGGGTCGCCGATCAGCGGATGGCCGATATGGGCCATGTGCACGCGGATCTGATGGGTGCGGCCGGTTTCCAGGCGGCACTCCACCATCGAGGCGAGGCAGGACGCATCCGCCTTTTCATGAAAACGTTCCATAACCTCGTAATGGGTTATCGCCTCGCGGGCATCGTCCGTGTCCTCGCGCTTGACGGCGCGTTTGGTGCGGTCGGCGCCGCGGCCGAGTGCGGCGTCAATGGTGCCGCGCAGCGTGCGCGGTCGGCCCCAGACGACGGCCTTGTAGGCGCGTTCCAGCGGGCCGGTGCGGCCGTGATCGGCAAATTGCGCGGCGAGATGGCGGTGTGCATTGTCGTTTTTCGCCACGACCATGACGCCGGAGGTTTCCTTGTCCAGCCGATGCACGATGCCGGGGCGCTTCACGCCGCCAATGCCGGAGAGGCTGTCGCCGCAATGATAGATGAGGGCGTTGACCAGCGTTCCGGTCCAGTTTCCGGCGCCGGGATGCACGACGAGACCGGCGGGTTTGACGAGCACGATCAGGTCGTCGTCCTCATATTCCACATCGAGCGGGATATCCTCGCCCTTGGGTTCGGGGTCTTCCGGCTCCGGCATGACGATCTCGACGCGGTCGTGCGGGTGCACCTTCTTTTTCGGCTCGGTCACCGGCGTGCCGTTCAATAAAACGGCACCCTGCTCGATCAGGGCTTTCAGGCGGCTGCGCGACAGATCGCCGCCAACTTCGCCCGCCAGCCACACATCGATGCGGCCTTCGGCGTCTTCGCCGGCAATCAGGACTTTCCTTGCGTCTCCGCCTTGTTTAAAGGGGTCGTTCATTCTTATTTTTCCGATCAATCAGCATTCTAGGGAACCCGATGACGCACATCGAGCAAGACGAACAGGAAGACAAGCCGCTTGATCCGGCCATGGATAAAGTTCGCCGCAAGATGATCCGTTTGCAGATCGTGTCGGGCTCCGTGATGTTCATCAGCCTTATGGCTGTGTTCGGCGCGGTTGTCTACAAGGCGGTAGGACCATCGAAAACCGTTGTAACGCAGAGCGTACCGCAAAATCTGGCGGTTCCCACCGGCAACGGACCGCTTGCCGTGACCGCCAGCCTGCCGCAGGGCTTTACAATCGACAATGTCAGCTATTCCGGCGGTGACATGCTGTTTTACGGCAAGCTTGCCAACGGCACCCGCAAGGCGCTGGTCTTCAACGTCGCGGCCGGCCGGTTTCTCGCCGATGTGACGGTCGATGCCCAGTGAGGATATTGATCCGGCGGGCGTGCATGCGCTCCTGGACGGTCGGGCTCTGATCCCGGTCGAAGACCCGGCCGATCCGCGCATTGCCGCCTTTCGCGATATTCGCGAGCGTGATCTCACCGGTCGCCAGGGCCGTTTCATCGCGGAAGGCACGGTTGTGTTGCGCATGCTGGCCGCCGCCCACAAGGCGGATGGTGCCTTTGCGGCGGAAAGCATTCTCATCCTCAAGAACCGGCTTTCCGGCGTCGCGGATATCCTTGCCGATTTTCCGCCCGATGTGCCGGTCTATGTGGCGGAAGCGCCGGTGCTGGATGGCATTGTCGGTTTTCACCTGCATCGCGGCATTCTGGCGCTCGGCCGCCGGGTGCGTGACATTACGCTGGACGGGTTGACGGACGCGCTTCCCGCCTCGTCGCTGGTGCTGGTGGGCTGCGGCATTTCCAACCACGACAATTTGGGTGCGATGTTCCGCAACGCCGCGGCCTTTTATGCCGATGCGGTGTTTCTGGACGAGACTTCATGCGATCCGCTCTATCGCAAGGCGCTCCGGGTGTCCGTCGGTTCCGTTCTCTCGGTTCCCTATCATCGCGGCGGTGGTGCGGTGCAGATGCTGGAGCGGCTTTCGCAGGCCGGTTTTGCGATCTGGAGCCTTTCGCCGAATGGCGAGACCGAGATTCGCGATATTCCACGTTCGGAGCGCATGGCGCTGGTCATCGGCACGGAAGGCGAGGGGTTGCCGCAATCGGTACTGTCTCGGTTCCATACCGCCGGGATTGCGCAGTCGCCGCAATTGGACAGTTTGAATGCGGGGACGGCTTCGGGGCTGGCGCTTTATCAGATGGCGGGGGCGATAGGGCGGGTTTAGGTTTACCCTTTGCGCGTGGGGCTTACCCCCCTCTGCCCGGCAGGGCAGAGGGGGGTAAGCCGCACACGTAAAGGCCTAGAGGTATCAACCCTTCCGCTTCTCCATCAACACACTCGCCCGCTTCGCAAGGCTCTCGCGGCCGGTCGAGGCGGTGGCTTTCGCAAGCAGCCCCGGGATCGGCGATTTCTCGCCCTCCTGTGCTGCGGTGAGCGCGATCATCTGGGCGGCGATGCGGGCGATTTCGCGACGGATCGGTTCGTCGTTGCCGGTGCCGCGCACATTTAGCAGGCGTTCGGTGAGTGCCGTTCCCTGATTGCGGATATCCTCGATCTCCTGCTCCAGACCTTCCGGCGGGGTCGCTGCCGGTTCCATGGCGGTTGAGACCGGTGGAATGTCTGCCACGACAACGGGCGCGATTTCGGGCGGGACGGGCGCCTTCTGCGGCTGGTTTGCGGTTTCCCCGTTCAGTACGGCGGGGTTGGGCAGACGAATGATCATGTCGTCGGCGCGGCCGCCGGTTGCGGCAAGCTGTTCCTTCAGGCGGGCAACCTCCTGATTGCGCAGGGTCAGCATGGTGTCGAGATCGGCATTTTTTGCCATGACACTGGCGATCTGTTCTTCCAGCCGGGTGACCTTGCGGCTTTCGCGCGCAACCGCCGTCATGGCCTCCTTGTTGCGGGCAGCGACATCCTGCAATTCGCGGGTCGCCGTTTCGCCCTCCTTGCGGAAACGCGAGGCGGTCTGTTTTGCCTGCTCGGCCTCCAGATCGCGGGTGGCGGCGAGGATTTTCGAATCATCCAGCTCGCGGGTCAGATTGGTGAGGCGAGCGGTGATCTCAGACATCTGGCCGGCACGCGCATTTGCGGCCTGTTCCTGCTCCAGAAGGTTTGCCTGTATTGCGCTCGCGCGTTCCTCGCTGGCGTCGAGTGCGCCTCGCAATTCGCCGATTTCCAGCGTCAATTCCTCGATTTTCAGCAAAAGGCCGCGGTTCTGCTCGCCGAGGCGATAGGCGTCGCTGGATGCTGCCTCGTTGGCGAGGCGGAGCGAGGTGTTCTTTTCCCGTTCGGTGTCCAGTTCCTGACGAACCTTGGCGTTTTCGGCGGCATAGAGCGCGCGTGCCATGTCCTTCTGGGCGCGAACTTCCTGGGGGCTGATGGGCATTGTCGCGCGCAGCCGGTTTTCCGTATAGGCAACGATGCGGCGATGGATCGCGGGCGCGATCAGCAAGGCCAGCAGGGTTGCGGTGAGAAAACCCAATCCGAAAAGAATGGCATATTCAATCACGCGAGACAGTCTCCGAAACTCAGATACGCGCGCATTCGGAAAGAGGAGCGCGAGAGCACGTTACGCTATTATTGCAACCGTTGGGAGGGGTATCGCCAAGGCAATTGCGCGGGGAGCCGCAAGAGTGCCTCCCCATCTCAGCGTCAGAAGGGGTTCCAGGTCGGTTCCTGGGTGAGCTTCAGGTAGCCGACATTGATGCCGAGGCGCGCGCCGATGCCGGTGCGAATGGGTGCCAGCGTGACATCGCTGCTTTTCAGATAGGTCATGCCGACGCCGGCGACGATGAAGGCCGAGCCGCTGACGCCGCCGTAACGGCGATAAAGCGAATCGACCGAAGGCAGGTTGTAGACCAGCATCATGGCGCGGGTGCCCTGGCCGCCGTAATCGAGGCCGAGCGACGGGCCTTGCCAGAAGACGGGATGCTGGCCGGCATTCTTGGTATAAAGCGTGCCTTCGCCATAGGTGAGGCCCGCGACGAAAGCGCCGGAACCTTCCTGCCCCAGAATATAACCGTTCGGAAGACCGTATTGCTGGAAGGCGCGTTCCACCACCTTGGCGAGGCCGCCGGTGGTTTCACCGAAGAATCCGTGGCCTGCATCCACGACTTCCTGAAAAGAATATTGATCGCTGTTCTGGGCCGAGGCCGGTGCGGCCCACATCAAAAGGCTGGCAAGGAGCGCAAAAATCTTTCCCAGTCCGAGGCGTGCAATGGTGCGGGTTTTCGTAAGGCGCATCGTCATGTCCGTCCGTCTGTTCGTTGGTGCATCAGCCCGAAAATCCGAATCGATTTTCGGCAGGGCCCATGCGAAGATTCAAAGTTCCAGAGCATCCTTTATACGTCCGAACGGACGCAGGGCGCTCCAGGGTGGCCTGTTAAGGCATTTGGCATTTTGAAACCATCCTATTAACAATCGGTTTACCAAATATGGTGTCATTATGGCTTAACAATTTCCACACCGTCCGCGCCTCCCTTGCGCAGGAGAGAATTTTATGACGAGCAAACTCAATATCACGCTGTCCGGTCCCGATCTGGCAGCTCTTCTGTGCAGTCGTGTGTGCCATGACGTGATCTCTCCTGTCGGCGCCATCAATAACGGCCTCGAGTTGCTGGACGAGGGCGGCACCGATGACGATGCGCTGGATCTCATCCGCACATCCGCTCTTAACGCATCCGTGCGGCTGAAGTTCGCCCGCCTTGCTTTCGGCGCGTCCGGCTCCGCTGGCGCTTCGATCGATACCGGCGAGGCTGAAAAAGCCGCCAAGGATTTCGCTGCCGCCGAAAAGAAGGCCGAAGTGACCTGGAACGGCCCGCGCGCCATCGTCGCGAAAAATCGTGTCAAACTTTTGCTCAACCTCTTTCTCGTGTCCTACAGCGCGATCCCGCGCGGGGGTAATGTGGATGTGGTGCTGGAAGATCCGGAGGGTGACGCCAAATTCGAAATCACCGTCAAGGGCAAGATGATGCGCATTCCGGCCAAATTCGCCGAGATCTACGAAGGCAGGCTGGAAGAGGCGGTCGACGCCCATTCCGTGCAGCCCTATTACACGCTGCTTCTGGCGGAGGAGGCCGATATGGCCGTGGAATACAAGGTGCATGAGGATCGCATCGTGTTTACCGCAAAGACGGTTGCCGCGTGATCGTTCAGTTGCAGAGGTAGTTTTGCGAAAGGGCCGGGTAGCGTTTTCCGACGCGCCGGCCTTTTTTGCTTTTGGGGAAGAGGTTCATGACACGTCTGACAACCGCGCGCCTCGTCCTGCGGCCGCACGCCATCGCGGATGAAGCGCTTTATTGTGCGTTCTGGAGCGCGGATGTCCGGCCCATCGAAGGGGTCACATCGATTACGTCGCTGGACCCCGAAATCGCCTTTGCCCGTCTTTTGCGCTTCATCGGCCATTGGTCGGTCTTCGGCTTCGGTCCCTTTGTCGTGGAGGAGGCAAGCTCCGGGCGTATCGTCGGCGAGGTGGGCTTTGCCCATATGCGCCGTGGAAACGGCACCGATTTCGATGGCGTGCCAGAAGCGATGTGGAAAATCGATGCTGATCTGAACGGCAAGGGCGTCGCGACCGAGGCGGTGGCGGCGGCAACAGGGTGGTTTGATCGCAGCGGAATTTCGCAGCGGACCGTCTGCATGATCGACCCGCTCAACACCCCCTCGCTCGTCATCGCCGCCCGTTTCGGCTTCCGCCTGTTTCGCGATTCGACATTCCGGGGCAATCCCATCCGGCTTTTCGAGCGGGTGGTGGGGGTTTAGTACTGCGCATTCCCACCGTGCCGTCTCAATCGCGTTTCAGGGCGTCCTGAAACCTGTTCGAGGTCTCGGACGGTGGCGGTTTGAACCAAGGGTTGATCCAAGATCAATTTTTGGAGCTTCACATGCGCTATTTTCTTGTGGTCGCCATCGCCATCCTCTCCACCGCTGCGCCCGTGATGGCGGAGAACGCTATTGGTTTCAGACAGCTAAAATTGCCCGATGATTCGGGCACGCGAATGCTGAACCTGTCATTGTGGTATCCGTCCGCACCATCGGGAAAAACTGAGACAGTGGGCGAAAACGCTGCCTTTTATGGTCTCGAGGTTCAACCTGATGCGTCGTTTCTGGCCGGTTCCCGTCCTCTGGTGTTGCTGTCACACGGATTTGGCGGAAGCTGGCGCAATCTGAACTGGATCGCCGGTGAGCTTGTTCAGCAGGGTTATATCGTGGCCGCGCCGGATCACGCGGGCGAATCATTCACTGAAGAGAATGCGATGGAGATCGTGCCGTTATGGGAACGCCCGCGCGACATCAGCCGAACGTTGACGGCGTTGCTCGATAACGATCAACTCGCTGGAAAAATCGACAGGGCACGCATCGCGGTCATCGGCCATTCTCTCGGAGGCTGGACCGCCATGGAGCTGACTGGCGCCCGCTACAGCGCCGATCGCGCGCTAAAAGACTGCAATGCGGAGAAGGTTCTGCCGCAATGCAAGGCACCACGGTTGCTGGCCAAGGTCGGAATCGTTAACGGTGGCAAGGCCGATCCACGCCTTTCGATGGATTTGCGCGATGCTCGCATCCGCGCGGTGATTGCGCTCGACGCTGGCCCGGCTGCCGGTTTCCTGCCGGAAACGCTGAAACGTGTCGATGTACCGGTTCTGGTTCTGGCCGCCGGTGTGGAAACGCCCGAGATTGCCGCTATCAAGGCTGATTCGGAATATATCGCCCGCAATCTGCCAAAGGCGACCACGGTTTATCGCGAAATACCGGATGCCAGCCATTTCAGCTTCATGCAGACATGCAAGCCAAACGGCGAAAAAATCGTCGAGGAGCTTTCACCGGGGGAAGGTTTCGTCTGCCGTGACGGCGGTGGCAGGAACCGCCTGGCAATCCACCGGCAGATCGCGGAGGCGATTGTCGGCTTCCTGAACGTGGAAATGCATTAAGACAGGTGTTCGGGACGTCTCGATGAACCGTTGCGCGACGTCCCGACCCTTCAGGCCACTTTTTGCGGATGATACCGATAGGCAAGGTCTTCGGGATCAGACCGTGGTGCCGATGGGTCGATAACACCGCCGAGGCGCTGTGCAACTGCTGCTGATTTGCTGTTGCGCGGCGAGACATAGCTGACCAGCGTCTGCAATTTCAGGGTCTCGAATGCCCAGTCGCGCAGTGCAGAGGCCGCTTCCGCAGCATAACCGTGGCCTTCCTGGCCGCCATAAAGCAGCCAGCCCAGTTCCTTTTCGGGAAATAGCGGGCCGTGATTGATGCCGACCTGGCCGATACATTGCCCGGTTTCGCCAAGTTCGATCATCAGCGCCCCGTGGCCGAAAAAATGCCAGTTGGCGAGATCGTGACAAAAAACGCCCCAGGTTGACGGCAGGTCATATGGTCCGCCGACGCCGATGGAGCGGGTTGACGCCATAAAGTCTCTATAGGCGGGGAAATCCGCCATGATCTGCGGGCGCAAAATCAGGCGTTCCGTTCTGAGGGTGGGGATAGAATGGTCCATGGCACTATCCAATCATGAAATCGCAACAAAAAACCCGCTGTCGCCAGCGGGTCTTTTAAAAACTGCCATATCCTGAAGGGGATCAGGCGGTTTCGAGAAATTCCGTGGCTCCATCAGGCTCGCGCAGGACATAACCGCGGCCCCAGACGGTTTCGATGTAGTTTGCGCCGCCTGCAGCATTTGCGAGCTTCTTGCGCAGCTTGCAGATGAAGACGTCGATGATCTTCAGTTCCGGTTCGTCCATGCCGCCATAAAGGTGGTTCAGGAACATTTCCTTGGTCAGCGTCGTGCCCTTGCGCAGCGAAAGCAGCTCAAGCATCTGATATTCCTTGCCGGTCAGGTGAACGCGCTGGCCGCCCACTTCAACCGTCTTGGCATCGAGATTGACGATCAGCTCGCCGGTGGAGATGACCGATTGCGCATGGCCCTTGGAACGGCGGACGATTGCGTGAATACGGGCAACAAGCTCGTCCTTGTGGAACGGCTTCGTCATGTAGTCGTCTGCGCCGAAGCCGAGACCACGAACCTTGTCCTCGATGCCGGCCATGCCGGAGAGGATGAGGATGGGTGTCTTGACCTTGGAAAGGCGCAAGGTTCTCAAGACCTCGTAACCCGACATATCGGGCAGGTTGAGATCGAGAAGAATAATGTCGTAATCGTAGAGTTTACCGAGGTCCACGCCTTCCTCGCCGAGGTCGGTCGTGTAGACGTTAAAACTTTCCGACTTGAGCATCAGTTCGATGCTCTGCGCTGTTGCGCTGTCGTCTTCAATAAGTAGAACCCGCATAATTATCCCCTTTGCCGCCCGCAGATTGGTAAATCATTGCCTCGCGCGATGCGGATCCAGACGTTGCCTGATTTGCAGGCTGCCACCAAATGGTTAACAAATTCTAATTGCCTTTGGCAAGGTGTATCGAATTTATTAAGCAAAGTTGGCATTTCGCTGTTTTTGCACGTGAATCCACCATCGCCAAAATTGAAGCTTAACGTGAGGATATCTCGCTAAGTGATTCAATCGACTCTTACATCGTCGGGCCCGTTTTTTTGGACCTGGCATTTACCGACCCTTAAATGATCGTGTTTATCATTAACGATGCCCGTAAACGAAAGGTTAACGGCGGCGTTTTTTTATTAACGCCGGGTAACTTTTGGGAATCATTCCGGCACAACGGGTTAACCGGGCCGGTTGAGCGGGCGGGTTAAACGGGCCGATCGAGGGGGCATAGTGCCTTTTTGATCCGGGTCTCGCTATCCATGGAGTATTGCGTATGAAGTCGCGTGACAGCCTGGTTCGCCTGAAAGAATTTCAGGTTAATGAAAAACGCCGGCAACTTAACCAGTTGCAGCAGATGATGTCCGAGTTTGAGCGGATGGCAAAGGAACTGGTGCATCAGATATCGCTGGAAGAGAGCAAGTCTGGCATTACCGATCCGACCCACTTCGCATATCCGACCTTCGCCAAGGCCGCGCGTCAGCGTGCGGACAATCTTCAGGTCTCGATCCGGGAGCTGAAGACCCAGCAGGAAGCCGCAGAGGCTTCTCTGGAAGAGGTGCAGGCCGAATATGAAAAGGCGGCGGCACTGGAAAACCGCGACGGAGCGATCCGCGCCCGCGCCTAGGTATTGGCGCAAGATCATATAAGGATCGTCCTCATTGACGGCTGCCGGTGGATCAGGAGGCGGCTTTCAATGACAGGATGCCCATGCTTTTTTCTGGAAGGCCGCCCCTCGTTGGCGGCCTTTTGCTTTGGCGCATCGCAGCGTCTTGCCCTGCTGGTTTCTTGCGGGGCAGGGATGCAGGGGATCCCTGCGTTTTCGATTGTCCGGGGCCGGGGAAAGGCGTAATTTGGTGAAGTTCCGACCAAGAGCCGGAGGCTTGTCCCACGCGCGCCCAGCGCGGACGCGGGTGGGCCAGAAGCGGGGAGGAAACAAATGGCCCGCCAATATATCGATTGCCGCGAATTCCCGAGCGACAGCAAATGCTCGATCGCCATCTCAGCCGATACGCCGGAGGAGCTCATGGAAGCGGCGGTTCAACATGCCGTGGCAGTGCATGGCGCCGAGGATACGCCGGAATTTCGGGCCGAAGTTCGAAGGAGCATACATGCAGGAACACCGCCGCTGAAGGTGGCGTGATTGCTGGCAGCCTGAAAATTATCCGTCGACATGCCGGGCCTGATCCGGCATCCAGCCGACGCGCGTCTGCGCGGCGGAAGATTCCCTTAAGCTCAAGGATTTGAGCTGGCTGGACCCCGGCTCTTGGCCGGGGTGACGGAGCGTGTGGGCTCCGCTTTCGCTAAAAAACAAACTTGAGGTTTTGTCCCGAGCCTCAGCCCGTCTGGCTAGTTACCCCTGAATGACATCTGCCCAGTCAGGGTGGCGTAGCGTCTGGGCCTTGAAGAAGGGGCAGAGCGGAATGATTTTCCAGCCGCCCTTGCGCGCTTCATCGATGGCATGGGCCGCGAGCGCCTGGCCGACACCCTTGCCCCGCAGTGCATCGGGCACGCCGGTATGGTCGATGATGATGAGGGAAGGGGAGGTGCGCGAATAGGTCATCTCGGCCTTGTGGCCGTCGATGGTTGCCGAATATTCGCCGCGCGATCCGGTTTCGGTTGTCTTGATATCCATGATCTCTGCCTTCGCATTGCTTTTCGTTTTTTCCACTGTAACGGCCTGCGCCTGAATTGAAACAGCGGGATAGCGAACGCAGTGGACACAAACCGGTGACAGTCACCGGCTGTGTCTGGCAATTTTCAGGGGAAATCCAAAATCAAACCGAAAGCCCCGTCGATACGACGGGGCGTTTTGGAAGTCCGGTTTGGGCGCGTTGCCGCGCCGGCGCACTGGTTTAGTGGCGATATTGCTGAATGCGCGTCGTGCGCAGGCCGGCAAGGCCATGATCGGCAATCGACGACTGCCAGGACAGGAATTCTTCGACGGTGAGCGTATAACGCTCGCAGGCTTCCTCAAGGCTCAGAAGTCCTCCGCGCACGGCGGCGACGACCTCTGCCTTTCTGCGAATAACCCATCGACGGGTATTTGACGGCGGAAGATCCGCAATCGTCAGAGGGCTGCCATCGGGGCCGATGACATATTTAACTCGTGGGCGTATCATTTCGGTCATTGGACACTCTATACAAACTCAAGACCATATGACGGGAACTTTAGCCCCGTACCTTTAAAAATTGCCTAAGCAGTTCGTGACAATTTATTAAGAATTTGAACGGTTTCGCCCGATCTGTTCGAGTCGCCTTATTTTGTCGGGAAAAAATTTTTCCAAAAATCGTGTTTTTTATCGTCCATCGGTTGTTTTCCTCACAGCGCCGCAAGCGAAAGGCACGTTTTCCCGCTGCCGTGGGCGAATTCCGCGGTTCCCTCATGCACCAGCCGCAGGCGATCGCCGGCATTGAGGGGCAGGATAAGGGTCGTCGACTGCGAGGCGTCGGCATTGGAGGCGTTGCCCGCTACAGTGAGGCCGCCAGCCGCGCCGTTGACGGCAAGCGAAACCCGGTGCCCGGATGAGGACACCACGGCAAGCGACAGGGTGGCCAGATAGAGACCTTTCACGGGAACGACGAGTTCCCTTCCGCCGCCTGTGCCGACCGCGTCGCCGAGAACGAAACCACCCTCATCGATGAAGAGCATTGAAAACCCCGAAGCCGAGCCGTTGGCCGGCCTCGTCGTGCCCGAAGGCAGGCTTGCCAGAACCACGGGCCGGTTCGGCATCGTGACCCTGCCGTCGCCGCTGCACAAAAGGGCCGTTTGCCAGGAAATGCCGTCGGCGCTGGTCTTGATCGAAAAACCGTCATTGCCTGCAAGGCCCATTTCCGCCCGGCCGCTCCAGCCGGACTGGAACAGCAGCGAGGCGGTATCGGCCTTTGCCGCCTTGTTGATCGCCATGCGGTGGTTGCCGTTCTCTTCTGTGTGGGTGAAGAGGCTGGCGGGGGCGGCAAGCGCCAGACGGTTGGTGACATCGGCCTGTGTGCCAATGCCAAGCCTTTCGAGGGTCGCCGCGGCAGGCAGCGGCACGTCCCGCCATGCGCTTTCCCGTAGGACGCGATGTTTACCCTCGCTGGCAAACCATGCCGTCCAGCCGGGTTGCGGCGCTATCAGCAGCCATGCACCGTCCTGCCTGAAGGCAAGCTTCCCGCCCTTTCCCGCCCAGTCGCCAGCGGAGTCAAGCGAGAGCAGGAAGCAGTCTCCCTCCGGCGCATTGTCGGGCGGGGCGGCGACCACGTCCTTGACGACCAGCTGGACGATCGCGTCCAGCCGCTGCAGCGCTTCGTTGTGGGTGACGTGTTTCTGTGCCTGCGAGGGCAGGATATAAGGAAGCCTAAGTCTCGCCGTCTGTTCAGTCATGATGTCTCTTCCGCGCTCCGTGGCTGTTCGCCGGCGATTGTGATGCGGCGCGGCGGGGCGGGGATGAGCGGGGATGAAATTATTTTCCGAGATACCGGTTCAACGCCGGTATGATCGATATGGAGGAACTGATTTTGGGGCTCGGCGTATGCGGCTTACCCCCCTCTGCCCTGCCGGGCATCTCCCCCACAAGGGTGGAGATCGGCAAGCGGCTTTACCGTCGCTTCATTCTCAAACATTGAGATCTGCGAGACCTTGCCACGATTCGATCTCCCCACCTGTGGGGGAGATGCCCGGCAGGGCAGAGGGGGGTAAGCCGCAGACACCGAAGCGAACGCCTAAAAACGCCTGATCACCGAAGGAGGTCTAGCGGTCTCCTCGCAGGCTTATGTCGCAATTTCCACCGTCGCTGCCATTGCGCCCTCGGCAATGAAATCCGGGTTGGCGAGTGCATCTTCACCATCGCCTCTCACCTCATAGGCAAGCAGCCGCCCCTCGCAATCCAGCGTTCTGCCGCCGGCGGCGCGCAGTACGGCGTCGCCTGCCGCCGTATCCCACATCATGGTGCGGCTGAAGCGGGGATAGATATCGGCAGCACCTTCCGCCAGCATGCAGAATTTCAGTGAGGAACCGACGGAAATGCAGTCTTTCAGGCCGTGTTCGGCCACGAAGGCTTCCGTTTTCGCGGTACAGTGCGAGCGGCTGATCAGCGCCACGGGGGAGGCGCCGCGCTGGCGTGCGCGGATGGGGTGGCGCGCGAGGATCGCGCCTTCGCCTGATATTGCGAGCTTTTCGGCGCTGTTGTCCTTGCCGGTCCAGACCTGGCCGCGGCAGGGGGCGTAAACCACGCCTACAACCGGCACGCCGTTTCTGATCAGGGCGATATTGACGGTGAAATCATCCTTGCCGGAAATGAATTCCTTGGTCCCATCCAGGGGATCGACCAGAAAAAATTCCGTGCCTGTCTCCGGCAGAATGCCGTTCGAGACCGCTTCTTCGGCAATGACCGGGATTTCGGGAAAATGCGCAGCCAGTGCCTGCAGAATGATCACCTCCGCCCGCTGGTCTGCCTCGGTCACGGGTGAGCAATCGTCCTTGTACGATACGTGTGGCCCGGCGCGATGGACCGCCATGATTGCCTGCCCGGCGTCCAGCGCCGCTTTCGTCAATATGTCGATCATCTTGTTGCCGTTGCCATTTCGTGCCGGGGATCCTTTACCCCTCTATTTCGCTACTCTTTTGCCCGCCACCCGTCAAACAATGCGTCAGGCAACACTGAAATAAGCATTCGAACGCCAATTTTTTAGCACTTACTGCCGAAATCCTGGCTATTCTGATCGGGAAAACGGCAACGAATGTGGAAATTCCAAATTTTGTGCAGGATCGCCCGTTTTTGACTTCACATTTTTAGCGAACACGATATGCATTTTGCAGGTGGGGGCTAATCGAAAAGGTTCTCCCTATAATTAACATAAACGAGGCGTGGCTCATTAGAGGTCATGCCCAGGGGAAAGACATGGAGTATTTTATCCAGCAGCTCATCAACGGGCTGACTCTTGGATCGATCTACGGCCTCATCGCAATTGGCTATACGATGGTCTACGGCATCATCGGCATGATCAACTTCGCCCATGGCGATATTTTCATGCTTGGCGGTTTCGCCGCGCTGATCGTTTTTCTGATCGCAACATCGTTTTTTGCCGGTATTCCGGTGGCGCTTCTTCTGATTTTGATGATGGTCGTCGCCATGCTGATGACCGGCCTGTGGAACTGGGTGATCGAGCGCGTGGCCTACCGTCCGCTCAGGGGCTCGTTCCGCCTTGCGCCGCTGATCACCGCCATCGGCATGTCGATCGCACTGTCCAACTTCATCCAGGTGACACAGGGTCCGCGTAACAAGCCGATCCCGTCAATGGTGACGGACAGCTACCATTTCGGCTCCATCACCGTCTCGCTGAAGCAGTTCATCATCATGGCGGTGACGTCGGTGCTGCTGTTCGCCTTCTGGTACATCGTCAACAAGACTCCGCTCGGCCGGGCGCAGCGCGCCACGGAACAGGACCGCAAGATGGCGGCCCTTCTGGGTGTGGATGTCGACAAGACGATCTCGATCACCTTCATCATGGGTGCCGCACTCGCGGCGGTCGCCGGTACGATGTATCTGATGTATTACGGTGTCGCATCCTTCAACGATGGCTTCATTCCGGGCGTCAAGGCGTTCACCGCAGCGGTTCTCGGCGGTATCGGTTCGCTTCCGGGCGCCGTTCTCGGCGGTCTCCTGATCGGCCTCATCGAATCTCTCTGGTCCGCCTATTTCTCCATTGCATACAAGGACGTCGCGGCATTCGGCATCCTGGCTTTCGTGCTGATCTTCAAGCCGACCGGTATTCTCGGTCGTCCGGAAGTCGAGAAGGTGTGATCCCATGACCAATATCGCTTCCGAAAACGACACTTCCAGCCCGAGCCTGATGGCAACGGCGGTGAAGGAAGGCATCTTTGCGGGCATCGTCTCGCTCGGCATGTTCATTCTTTACGTCGGTATCGTCACCTATCAGGACATCAACAACCAGCTTATCTGGGGCACCCGCTGGGGGCTTCTGTCGATCTTCGTCGGCGTCGCCGCCATCGGCCGTTTCCTGATGGTCGGCTTCATCCGGCCGTCGATGGATCGCCGCAAGCTTGCCAAGGCCAAAAGCGGCATTCTGGAAATCTCCGAGGAAAAAGGCTTTTTCCACAAACACTTCCTGAAGCTCGCGCTTGTCCTGCTGCTGCTTTATCCCGTCGTCGCCGTGCAGCTGTTCGGTTTTCAGGGCTCGCTGAAATTCGTCGACAATTTCGGCATCCAGATCCTGATCTATGTGATGCTGGCGTGGGGCCTCAACATCGTCGTTGGCCTCGCGGGCCTGCTCGATCTCGGTTATGTGGCATTCTATGCGGTGGGCGCCTATTCCTACGCGCTGCTGTCAAGCCATCTCGGCCTTTCCTTCTGGGTGCTTCTGCCGGTGGCCGGCATTCTCGCGGGCTTCTGGGGCATCATTCTCGGCTTCCCGGTGCTCAGACTTCGTGGCGACTATCTTGCCATCGTCACGCTCGCCTTCGGTGAAATCATCCGTCTCGTGCTGTTGAACTGGACGGATGTGACCAAGGGCACCTTCGGCATTTCCGGCATCGCCAAGGCGTCTATCTTCGGCATCTGGTCCTTCGATGTCGGCGCGCCGAACAATTTCGCCAAGGCCTTCGGCCTGACGATGTCGTCGGCCTATTACAAGATCTTCCTGTTCTACGTGATCCTGCTTCTGTGCATGCTGACGGCTTACGTCACCATCAAGCTGCGCCGCATGCCGATCGGCCGGGCGTGGGAAGCTTTGCGTGAAGACGAAATCGCCTGCCGCTCGCTCGGCATCGATACCGTCATCACCAAGCTTACCGCTTTTGCGACAGGCGCGATGTTTGGCGGTTTCGCTGGCTCGTTCTTCGCCGCCCGTCAGGGTTTCGTATCGCCGGAAAGCTTCGTCTTCCTGGAATCGGCCGTCATCCTCGCCATTGTCGTTCTCGGCGGCATGGGTTCGCTCACGGGCATCGCCATTGCCGCCCTCGTCATGGTCGGCGGCACGGAGCTGCTGCGCGAAATGGAATTCCTGAAGCATGTCTTCGGGCCTGATTTCACGCCGGAACTCTACCGCATGCTCCTGTTCGGTCTCGCCATGGTCATTGTCATGCTGTTCAAGCCGCGCGGCTTTGTCGGCTCACGAGAACCGACGGCCTTCCTCAGGGAACGCAAGGCCGTCTCCGGCAGCTTTACCAAGGAAGGTCACGGTTGATGGCTTCCGGAACGACAAACATGACACCCAATCTAACTGGCGACACGATCCTCAAGGTCGAACATCTCTCGATGCGGTTTGGCGGCCTGATGGCCATCAATGACTTCTCCTTTGAGGCGAAGCGCGGCGAGATCACGGCGCTGATCGGTCCGAACGGTGCTGGAAAGACCACGGTTTTCAACTGCATCACCGGCTTCTACAAGCCGACGATGGGAATGATCACCATGCGTCAGCAAAACGGCGAGGCGCATCTTCTGGAGCGCCTGCCGGATTTCGAGATCACCAAGAAGGCGAAGGTGGCGCGTACCTTCCAGAACATCCGCCTGTTTTCGGGTCTGACGGTTCTGGAAAACCTGCTGGTGGCGCAGCACAATGCGCTTATGAAGGCATCGGGCTACACCATTCTCGGTCTTCTCGGCCTGCCCGCCTACAAGAGGGCGGTCAACAGTTCGATCGATAAGGCCAAATACTGGCTGGACAAGGCCGATCTGACCGACCGCGCCGACGACCCGGCCGGCGATCTGCCCTATGGCGCGCAGCGCCGCCTGGAAATCGCCCGCGCCATGTGCACGGGGCCGGAACTTCTGTGCCTCGATGAACCGGCGGCCGGTCTCAACCCGAAGGAATCGCTGGCGCTCAATGCGCTACTGCGCGGTATCCGCGACGAAGGCACGTCGCTGCTTCTGATCGAGCACGACATGTCGGTGGTGATGCAGATTTCCGATCACGTCGTGGTTCTCGAATACGGCCAGAAGATTTCCGACGGTTCGCCGGACCATGTGAAGAACGACCCGAAGGTCATCGCCGCCTATCTGGGTGTCGAGGATGATGAAGTGGAAGACGTGATTGCGGAAGAACTCGACGGAGGAGTGGCCTGATGTCCGGTGAACCGCTTCTCAAAGTACAGGGTGTCGAAACCTACTACGGTAACATCCGGGCCTTGGCCGGTGTCGATGTCGAGGTCAACAAGGGCGAGATCGTCAGCCTTATCGGCGCCAACGGCGCCGGCAAATCGACACTGATGATGACCATCTGCGGCAGTCCGCAGGCGCGCACTGGCCAGGTGACGTTCGACGGCGAAGACATTACCCGCCTGCCGACGCACCTCATCGCCCGCAAGCGTATTGCCCAGTCACCCGAGGGCCGCCGGATTTTCCCGCGCATGACGGTGCTGGAAAACCTGCAGATGGGCGCCAATCTCGACAACCTCAAATATTTCAAAGAGGACGTCGAGAAGATTTTCGTCATGTTCCCGCGGCTGAAAGAACGTCAGAGCCAGCGTGGCGGTACGCTTTCCGGCGGCGAGCAGCAGATGCTCTCCATCGGCCGCGCGCTGATGGCACGGCCGAAACTGCTGCTTCTCGACGAGCCGTCGCTGGGCCTTGCCCCGCTGATCGTCAAGGGCATCTTCGAGGCCATCAAGAAGCTCAACCAGGAAGAGGGCCTGACCGTCTTCCTCGTGGAGCAGAACGCCTTTGCGGCACTGAAGCTTTCCGACCGCGCCTATGTGATGGTCAACGGCAAGGTCACGATGAGCGGTTCGGGCAGGGAATTGCTGGCTGATCCGCAGGTACGCGCAGCCTATCTCGAAGGCGGCCGGCACTGAAAGATTTTACTTGCGCCGGAAATTTTGCGGCGCAAGATAACGAACCGCCGCCGGCCGTTTTCGAAGGGGAAATGGCCGGTGGCAAACAATAAAATGCCTGCCGGAAAAACGGCGGGACGACAAACAAGGCAGGGCCGGACATTTGCATCCCGGCGCTGATGGGGAAAGAAGATGCAGGGCCTTTTATTCGAGACCGATAGCGGCGTGCGTTATATTCTGCGCGCACTGGTTGTTCTTCTTGGTTTCTGGACGGCGTGGCGCACGGGCAGATCCGTCGCCGATGGCTGGGGCGATTTCCCGCGTGTGGTGATCTATACGCTGGCTTTGGGGCTCGTGATGCGGTTTCTGCATTTCGCGCTTTTCAACGGGCCGTTCATCAACGGCTTCTACTACGTGTTTGACGTCGTTCTTCTTCTGGCTTTTTCCAGCATCGGTTTCCGCATGCGCAGGACGAGCCAGATGGTCAATAACTACTATTGGCTCTACGATCGGACGTCGGCATTTTCATATAAAAAGAAAGATTGACAGCCGGATTCCTCCGGCTGCACGATACTCGCGTGAGTGGAACGTTTCCTGTTCGGTTAAGGTGGGTACTGAACAGGTCCTGGTAGTCAACCCATCCAAAGGAACTGGGAGTATAGTAATGAAGAAGTCTCTTCTTTCCGCCGTTGCGCTGACCGCCATGGTCGCCTTCAGCGGTTCGGCCTGGGCCGATATCGTGATCGCTGTCGGCGGCCCGCTGACAGGCCCGAACGCCGCATTTGGCGCTCAGCTTCAGAAGGGTGCTGAACAGGCTGCGAAGGATATCAATGCTGCAGGCGGCATCAACGGCGAGCAGATCAAGATCGTTCTCGGCGATGACGTTTCCGACCCGAAGCAGGGTATCTCGGTCGCCAACAAATTCGTTGCTGATGGCGTGAAGTTCGTCGTCGGTCACTTCAACTCCGGCGTTTCCATTCCGGCTTCCGAAGTTTATGCCGAAAACGGCATTCTCGAAGTAACGCCTGCTGCGACCAACCCTGTTTTCACCGAGCGTGGCCTGTGGAACACCTTCCGCACCTGCGGTCGTGACGACCAGCAGGGTGGCATTGCCGGCAAATATCTGGCCGACCACTACAAGGACGCCAAGATCGCCATCATTCACGACAAGACCCCCTATGGTCAGGGCCTTGCCGACGAAACCAAGAAGGCAGCCAATGCGGCCGGCCTGACGGAAGCCATGTATGAAGGCGTGAATGTCGGCGACAAGGACTTCTCCGCACTGATCTCCAAGATGAAGGAAGCCGGCGTTTCCGTTATCTACTGGGGTGGCCTGCACACCGAGGCCGGTCTGATCATCCGCCAGTCGGCTGACCAGGGTCTGAAGGCGAAGCTCATCTCGGGCGACGGTATCGTCTCGAACGAACTTGCTTCCATCGCCGGCGACGCCGTCGAAGGTACGCTGAACACCTTCGGTCCCGATCCGACGCTGCGTCCTGAAAACAAGGAACTGGTAGAGAAGTTCAAGGCCGCCGGCTTCAACCCGGAAGCCTACACGCTCTACTCCTACGCCGCCCTGCAGGCGATTGCCGGTGCTGCCAAGGCTGCCGGTTCCGTTGAGCCGGAAAAGGTTGCTGAAGCTCTGAAGAAGGGCACCTTCCCGACCGCACTCGGCGATATCTCATTCGACGAGAAGGGCGACCCGAAGCTTCCCGGTTACGTCATGTACGAGTGGAAGAAGGGCCCGGACGGCAAGTTCACCTACATCCAGCAGGGGACGTAAGTCTTACTGGACTGCAATATGGAGGCCCGGTCGCAAGACCGGGCTTTCTGTTTTCTGGTGCGAGGCATTTCCGGCGTCAGCACCCAGCCAGCCCAAGTCCTTGGGCTAAAACACTTTCCGAGCCGCACGTCAGACGGATTCCGTCTCAAAGACGGAGTGACGGTGATGGGAAAGGCTCGAAACACTTGGCTCCGATCGCACCTTCAGCCAGCTTCAGCCGCCAGCCTCTCCAGCACGATATCGGCACGTTCCGTGACGGGGGCTTTCGGCAGTACAATCGTCTCATAATCCAGACGGGCATAGTCGTGCAGCAGGCGTTGATATTCCTCCACTGCCACCTCGAAACCATGCTTGCGCTCGCTGTCGCCTCGGTAGATCTCCGGCCAGGGCGGGGTGAGGAAAACCAGCGGGTTATAGCGGTGCGCGTGCCGCAGCGTTTCGATGAAGCCATCGCCGCAAATATGATGAAGTGCTGAGCCGGCGTCGATCAGGCCGCGGTCGAAGAAGACGAAGCCTTCCGTTGGCGCCTTTTGCCGGTCCTCCAGCGCCATGGCGATCGCCCGGCGGGCAAAGGCTTCCAGGTCGATCCAGGGGAGGGCGGTGCCGTTATTTCTCGTTTCCTCAGTCACGATGCGCCGCCCCGGTTCCTCGACGGTCGCGAAACCACGGTGAGCAAGCTCGGCAAGCAGGGTTGATTTACCGCCGCCGGAGCAGCCGGAAAGAATAATGAAATGGTCCATGGGAACCTCCCTGCGCGGGGTTTGGGTTGGATGGAAGGTGATGTTTCTTGGGGGGGACTTGGATTGCGGCGTTGCCGCTTGTTTCTTTCCTCGAGGGAGAAGAAATATGCTGCACTCGCTCGGCGAAAAAGTCGATGCTCTACGCTTAAGCGGAAAATATATGTTTTTCCAACCGTGTCACATCAGATGCAGCCGTCACCCCTGATGCAAAATATGCGCGGCCTTGACGGCGGCGGAGGCGCGGTTTTCGACACCGAGTTTGACGTAGATCTGTTCCAGATGTTTGTTTACGGTTCTGGCGGAAAGGCCGAGAATATCGCCGATATCGCGGTTGGATTTGCCTTTGGCAATCCACAGCAGAACTTCCGATTCCCGCGTTGTCAGGGCAAAGTGGTCCTTCAGCAGGTGGTCGTCGGATTTCTCGTTGGCGGCTGTCAGACGGAAGAGATATTCGTCCGGTCCCATTGCGCCGAGGAAGGAGAGCTGCAAAGCGGGCCGCCCGGCCTCGGTGATCGTCAGCGGTGCATCGCGGGCGGAATCCACCGTTGTCCTGTCGGCCAGCCAGCCGGAAATATGGGCAACGACAATCTCCAGCCCATCATCACGGCCGGTGGCGGCGTTGACCAGCCGGGTTGCCTGTGGTGTGGACCAGTGGATCGCGCCGTTGGCGCGCACGGCAAGCAGGTGGCGTCCGGCGGCATCAAGCGCCACGCGGGCGCTCTGCGCCGAGCGGGCATTGGAGAGATGCACACGGATACGGGCGCGCAGCTCATCGATGTTGATCGGCTTGGTCAGATAGTCGACACCGCCGGATTCGAGCGCCCGCACTACATGTTCGGTTTCCGTCAGCCCGGTCATGAAGATGACAGGCACCTGGGCCACGGCGGCGTTGGCCTTCAGGCGGCGGCAGGTTTCGAAACCGTCCATGGCCGGCATGACCGCATCGAGCAGGATGATATCGGGCGTGATGCGTTCGGCAATGTTGAGCGCGGCCTGACCGGATGTGGCGATCAGCGCCGAAAAGCCTGACTGTTCCAGCGCATCGGTGAGGAACCCGAGCGCTTCGGGACTGTCATCCACCAGCAATACAATGTCTCTCGGCAGTGCTGCGCCTTGCCCGCTCATGCCTTGCCGTCTCCCCTGTCGTTCTCTTCAAACCGCTTTAGAAAATGGGCGTAACCGGCCAGATCGAAGGCCTGCACATAGGTGCCAAGCTCTTGCGTGAAGGGCAGGTTGTCCGTGTTGCGGGCGAGATCGGCGAGTTTCGCCTCTATGCCGCGTATGTAGCCTATTTCGCCGAGCCTCTGCAAATCCTTGATATGAATTGCGCCGGGATGAACGATCTGCGCCGGCGGCTGGGGGATGGGTGCCGGGGGAAGGTCGGTATCGTAAATCCATTTCAGGCCGAGATGCACCGCAAGCCTGTCGCACAGGTGGCGGATGTCGACCGGCTTGGCGATGGCGTCGTTGTGATTGTCTTCTCCGGCACCCGCTACGGTGCCGTCACCGATATTGGCCGAGAGCATGATGAGCGGAGCCGTCTGGCCTGCTTCACGCAACTTCGTCACAAGCTGCCAGCCGGACATTCCGGGCATGGAGATATCGATGAGAAAGAGGTCGGGCTGCACGCCTTCGATGAGTGTCAGGCATTCCGGTCCGCTCTGGGCGGTCAGCACCACGAAATCGAGCGGCGAAAGCACCTGCCGCATCAGCTCGCGGTGATCCTCGTTATCATCAACCACCACGATGGTGCGGCGTGGGCCGGAATAGGAGCGAATGGTTTTTTCCGGCGCAGGTGCGGTACTTGGCCGGTGCACGGCCGATAGCATGAGACGGACGCGGAAGGTGGAGCCGTTGTCCTTTTCGCTGGAGACGGAAATCTCGCCGCCCAGCGTGTTGGTCAGAAGCCTCGTGATGGTGAGGCCGAGGCCAAGGCCCGGCATGGGGCGCACGCTTTCGGCCTCGCCGCGCTGAAAAGGCTCGTAGATGCGGGCAAGATCTTTTTCGGCAATGCCGCGCCCGGTATCCGACACCGTGAAGCTCGCCACCTGGCTGCGATAGGCGACATCGAAGGTGACGCTGCCCTCGTCGGTGAACTTGATGGCGTTGGAGAGCAGGTTGACGAGGATCTGGCGCAGACGCTTTTCATCCGTGCGGACATATTGCGGCAGGGAATGGGCGCGTTCATGCCGGAATTCCAGACCCTTGGCCTGCGCCTGCGGGCGAAACATATCGACGATCTGGTCGAGGAAATCCTGAATATTGATCTCGTTGGAATAGACCTGCAGGCGGCCAGCCTCGATCTTGGAAATATCCAGAAGCCCGTCGATCAGGCCGGAGAGATGGTCGGCGGAACGGCGAATGACCTTGATGGCCGATTGCCGCGGCGCGGGAATGGTCTCATCGCGTTCGAGGATCTGGGCGTAGCCCAAAACAGCGTTGAGCGGCGTGCGCAATTCGTGGCTGAGGCCGACCACGTAGCGGCTCTTGGCGCGGTTGGCGGCCTCAGCCGTTTCCTTGGCGTCCTGAAGGGCGGCGTCAGTCTTCTTGTGTGCGGCGATTTCCTTCAACAGCAGCGTGTTCTGGCGTGAGGATTCCTCTTCCGCGACCACCCGGCTGTCATGGGCAAGAACCAGAAACCAGCAGACGATGCCGGCAATGACGGCAAAGACGAAAAATACGATGAGGATGGTGCGGTTGACCACGTCAGCCGTTGCCGGCGAGGCGGTGCCGACCTGATGGGCGATGAGCGCCAATATGCCGCCAATGGCGGTGACGGCGATGGCCGCCGCCATGCCATAACGTCCGAGCCTTGTGGCGAGTTTTGCAACCAGTTGGTGGGGCAGGAAAGATTTTGCGACCGTCGCGACCTGATAGTTGAGCTTGGCCTTCGGCTTGCACATGTCATGGCAGCGGCTGTCCAGCGAGCAGCAGAGCGAACAGATCGGCGCCGCATAGGCCGGACACCATGCCATGTCTTCCGGCTCGAACGGGTGTTCGCAGATGGAGCAGGTGATGGCGCTCAGCTCGCGCCATTTCTGGCGCGGCTTGCGGGCCAGATAGAATTTGCCCTTCGTGCCCCAGGCGATCAGCGGCGAGGCGATGAAGGCGACGATGAGGGTGAGATAGGGCGCAAGCGAGGCAGCGAGTGCGCCGAAGGTGCCGAAATGCGCCATCAGCGCAATGGTGGCCGAAAGCGCCATGGAGCCAACGCCGACGGGATTGATATCGTAGAGATGGGCGCGCTTGAACTCGATGCCCGGTGGGGCAAGGCCAAGCGGCTTGTTGATGAACAGATCGGCCGAGATGGTGCAGAGCCAGGCCATGGCGACGATGGAAAAAATGCCGAGCGTTTCTTCCAGCAGGCGATAGATGCCGAGTTCCATCAACAGCAGCGCGATCACCACGTTGAAGACCAGCCAGACCACGCGGCCGGGATGGCTGTGGGTGAGGCGGGAGAAGAAGTTGGACCAGGCGAGCGAGCCCGCATAGGCGTTCATGACGTTGATTTTCAGCTGCGAGACCACCACGAAGGCGACCATCAGCAGCATGGCTGCCGTATGGTTGGGGATCATGTAGCCGAAGGCGGTCAGGTACATCTGGGCCGGATCGGCGGCGCGGTCCACCGAGACGCCGGAACTGAAGGTCAAGACCACGAGGAAGGAACCGGCCAGCAGCTTCGGCACGCCGACGACGACCCAGCCAGCACCGGCCAGAAAGACCGCGATGCGATGGCGCAGGCGGCTCTGTCCCTCGGCGGGCAGGAAGCGCAGGAAATCCACCTGTTCGCCGATCTGCGACATCAGCGCGAGGATGACGGCAGACGCCGCGCCGAATTCCACCAGATTGAAATGGGCCACGGTGCCCGGCGGACCGGAGGCGTGATGAATGCCGGAAAACGCCCGCCACAGGTCGTATTTTTCCCAGTCCATCAAAGCGATGAAGATGAAGGGCAATACGTTCAGCACGATCCAGAAGGGCTGGGTGATGATCTGGAAACGGCTGATGAGGCGCACGCCGTGGGTGACGAGCGGAATGACCATGACGGCGGAGATGATGTAGCCGATCCACAGCGGAATGCCGAGCGCCAGCTCCAGCGCGCCGGACATGATCGACGCCTCGATGGCGAAGAGCATGAAGGTGAAGGCGGCGTAGATCAGCGAGGTGATGGTGGAGCCGATGTAACCGAAGCTCGCGCCGCGTGTCAGGAGATCGATATCGACGCCGTGACGGATGGCGTAACGGCTGATCGGCAGGCCGACGGCAAGCATGGCAATGGCCGCGACGATGATGGCGTAAAAGGCGTTGGTGGTGCCGTATGACAGCGTGATCGCGCCGCCGATCGCTTCCAGCGCCAGAAAGGAAATAGCGCCGATGGCGGTGTGGGAGATGCGGTTGGACGAAAATTGCCGGGCGCTTTTGGCGGTGAAGCGCAGCGCATAATCTTCCAGCGTCTGGTTGGCGACCCAGCGGTTATATTCGCGCCTGACGGGGATGATGCGTTGCCGTGCGGCCATGCCTAGGATCCAGCCCCTTTCCGCAAAAGGTGTTTTGCCATTCTCACAGCCGCACCGACATGCCGCCATCCACCGTCAGCACATGGCCGTTGACGAAGGAGGAGGCGTCGCTGGCCAGAAACAGGGCTGCACCGGCGATTTCATCCGGCCTGCCCCAGCGTTCAAGCGGCACGCGCAGCTTGGCAAAGGCGACCATGTCAGGGTTTTCGGCAAGGGCCGCATTGGTTTCCGTGGCGAACATGCCGGGTGCAATGGCGTTGCTGGTGATGCCGCGCGCACCATATTCGACAGCTATTGCGCGCATCAGCCCGGTTAGCCCCTGCTTGGCAACGGGATAGATCGCATCGCCCGGCCTGACGATGTGGCCGAGAATGGAGGTGATGGTGATGATGCGGCCGTAACCGTTGGTATTCATGGCTTGCGCGGCATCTCGCGACAGCGAGACGGAGGAGGTGAGGTCGGTGCGGATAAGCTCCAGCACGTCCTCGTCGCTGAATTCGGAAAGCGGGCGGCGGTCGCGTGCGCCGACATTGTTGACGAGGATATCGAGATGGCCGAATTCGTCCATGATGCGGTGGACGAGGGCAGTTCCGGCGGCGGTATCGGCAATGTCGAAAGCGGCATAATCGGCTTTTCCGCCGGCTTGCCGAAGTGTGCCTGCTGCCTGTTCCAGCGCCTCGGCGTTACGGCCGGTCAGCCACACATGGGCGCCAGCCTCGGCAAAGCCCCTGGCGATTTCGAAACCGAGGCCGCGGCCGCTGCCTGTGATGATGGCGATGCGGTTTTCGAGAGAGAATTTTTTGAGAATGCCCATCGCTCACCTTCTTGCTTTAGAGCATCGGACCGAAAACCGTGTCGCGGTTTCGGAAAAGCCGATGCGGTTGGTCAAAGCCACGCAACGTCTTCGAGTTTGCGCATAGGCAAGAATATTCCACGCAGGGCAGAGGGCGAAAGGTCGCCTGTCCGGTCCGGCCGTTCGGTGGACATAAAAATGGCGTCGCCCGGTTGCGGGCGACGCCATGTCTTGGGTTATCAGGCAGCAGCCGACTTTGCGAGCGGCACTTCTGCAATCGTCTTCAGAACGACGGAAGCGATCTGGTAAGGGCAGCCCTGCGAGTTCGGACGACGGTCTTCGAGGTAACCACGGTAACCGTTGTTGACGAAGGAGTGCGGAACGCGGATCGAGGCGCCACGGTCGGCAACGCCGTAGGAGAACTTGTTCCACGGAGCGGTTTCGTGCTTGCCGGTCAGGCGCAGGTGGTTGTCCGGACCGTAAACGTCGATGTGCTCCTGCCAGTTCTTGGCGAAAGCGGCCATGAGGGCTTCGAAATACTCCTTGCCGCCAACTTCACGCATGAACTTGGTGGAGAAGTTGCAATGCATGCCCGAACCGTTCCAGTCGGTATCGCCGAGCGGCTTGCAATGGAATTCGACGTCGATGCCGTACTGTTCGCAAAGACGCAGCAGCAGGTAACGGGCGATCCAGATCTGGTCGGCGGCGCGCTTGGAGCCCTTGCCGAATACCTGGAATTCCCACTGGCCCTTGGCCACTTCGGCATTGATGCCTTCGTGGTTGATGCCGGCTTCGAGGCAGAGGTCGAGATGTTCTTCAACGATTTCGCGGGCAACCGAGCCGACGTTCTTGAAGCCGACGCCGGTGTAATACGGACCCTGCGGAGCCGGGTAACCCTGCTCGGGGAAGCCGAGCGGGCGGCCGTCCTGGTAGAAGAAATATTCCTGTTCGAAGCCGAACCATGCGTCCTCGTCGTCGAGGATGGTCGCGCGGCTGTTCGATGCATGCGGGGTGACGCCGTCAGGCATCATGACTTCGCACATGACCAGTACGCCGTTGGTGCGGGCCGGATCGGGGTAGATCGCGACGGGCTTCAGCACGCAATCCGAAGAGTGGCCTTCGGCCTGCTGCGTGGACGAGCCATCAAAACCCCAAAGCGGCAGCTGCTCGAGCGTCGGGAATTCATCGAATTCCTTGACCTGTGTCTTGCCGCGCAGGTTGGGGACCGGCTTATAACCGTCAAGCCAGATGTACTCGAGTTTGAACTTAGTCATTACGAACCTCTCATAGGTAACAATGCGAAGCCTTGAGGCTTGCCGTGGCTTTCGCCACCGGAAGCACATTCGCGTTCAAGGGCTGGCAATATAGATGCATGCCGCGTGCCAGATTGGCGATGTTTTGCGAATTCTTCGAAAAATCTTTCAGGCATGCTCAGGGCCGAGGGGGCTGATATGGCCATTAACCGCTCATGCTGCACTGCGGCAGGTAAATCTAACCCTAATGTTTCGTCAGTGATTCCTAACAGATAGCGGGTGGCATCGCTCAAAATGCCCTGTTGCGGTGCAATGGTTTCGATTGCGAACGACGGATCGGCATTTGCCCCAAAAACCGGCGCTTCCGGAATGGTTTTTCTTGCTGAATGACCATTTAATGCCTATATTTTTCGCAACGTGATTTTTTTTTAATCAGATGGAGCTAAACCAGAGCTAACGGGTTTGCTTCACAACCAAAGTGCTTCGATGCAAACAAAGTGAGATGTTCGATATGGCAACTGGCTTTCATCGTGAAACGGCAACGATCTTTCAATTTCCGGTCGGCGGACGCGCGGGGCTCTCAAAGTTCCGTAACATCGGGCTGAGCGATCTGGAGCGCGAGGCACGTCAGCCGCATGTCGATTTCGGCTCCTGGTATCATGACGATGCGATCCGCGACGAAGAGCGGGACGACAAGCCGCACGCCTGATGTGAAGCGTTGCTGATCGTTTCTTCTCCCCTGCCGGGGAGAAGGTGGCGCGAAGCGCCGGATAAAGGGACGACTTCTCAGTCTGTCTCCGACCTCGCACCATCGACCCGCTGCTGCTCTCGTCTTCCCTGCCGGAAAAGAAGCAAGTTGAAACGCCAGGTTTCACATCGGTTGCCCCGGCCGGGATTTCCCTCTCCCCAACACCCCCTGCAGCTTTCGCCACCCCGCCTACGTCAATTGACGTATACGGTTTCTCGCCCGCGAGATCGATAGTCCCTTCCAGCAGCGGTCAACGATGCCGCTGAAGCCCCATGAGGGCTAAACAAGGAGAGGGGTTCTTCCGATGACATTCCGCAAGACGCTTAGCGCCGCGCTGCTCGGCGCAATCATGTCCACCACCGCCTTTCATGGCGCATTTGCCGCCGACGATACGATCAAGGTAGGCGTGCTGCATTCTCTTTCCGGCACCATGGCGATTTCAGAGACGACGCTGAAGGACGCCATGCTGATGCTCATCGACGAGCAGAACAAGAAGGGCGGCGTTCTCGGCAAGAAGCTCGAAGCCGTCGTGGTCGACCCGGCCTCCGACTGGCCGCTGTTTGCCGAAAAGGCCCGCCAGCTGATTTCGCAGGACAAGGTCGCCGCCGTTTTTGGTTGCTGGACATCTTCGTCGCGCAAGTCCGTGCTGCCGGTTTTCGAAGAGCTGAATTCCCTGCTGTTCTACCCGGTGCAGTATGAGGGTGAAGAATCCTCCCGCAACATCGTCTACACGGGTGCAGCGCCCAACCAGCAGGCCATTCCGGCCGTCGATTATCTCGCCAAGACCGAAGGCGTCGAGCGCTGGGTTCTGGCAGGTACTGACTATGTCTACCCGCAGACCACAAATAAGATCCTGAAGGCCTACCTGATGTCGAAGGGCGTCAAGGAAGAGGACATCATGATCAACTACACCCCGTTCGGCCAGTCCGACTGGCAGACGATCGTGTCCGACATCAAGAAATTCGGCTCGGCCGGCAAGAAGACCGCCGTTGTCTCCACCATCAACGGCGATGCCAACGTGCCCTTCTACAAGGAGCTGGCGAACCAGGGCATCAAGGCCGAGGACATTCCGGTCGTCGCCTTCTCGGTCGGTGAAGAAGAGCTTGCCGGTCTCGATACCGCGCCGCTGGTCGGCCACCTTGCCGCCTGGAACTACTTCCAGTCTGTCGATACCGAGGTCAACGCCGAATTCATCAAAACCTGGCATGCGTTTACCAAGAACGACAAGCGCGTGACGAACGACCCGATGGAAGCCGCCTATATCGGTTTCAACGCCTGGGTTAAGGCCGTCGAAACCGCAGGCACGACCGATACGGACGCAGTTCTTGACAGCATCATCGGCGTTTCCGTGCCGAACCTTTCTGGCGGTTACTCCACCGTCATGCCGAACCACCACATCACCAAGCCGGTGCTGATCGGTGAAATCCAGGCCGATGGGCAGTTCGAAATCGTGCAGCAGACGCCACAGGTTGTGGGTGACGAATGGTCGGATTATCTGCCTGACTCGAAGGATCTGATTTCGGATTGGCGCAAGCCGATGTCTTGCGGCAACTTCAACGTGGCCACCGGCAAGTGCGGCGGCAAGGGTAGCTGATAAGGAAACGAACGCCGCCCCTCTTTGGAGGGGCGGATTGTTTACAAACTGAGCCAGAATTACTCCCCCTCTGTCCTGCCGGACATCTCCCCCTCAAGGGGGGAGATCGGCAAGATGCTCTCCCGCCATTTCATCCTTGAACGTCGAGATGGACGGGACCTTGCCACGGGTCGATCTCCCCCCTTGAGGGGGAGATGCCCGGCAGGGCAGAGGGGGGTGAAGCCGCATATTCAGGTCGTGCCACACGCAACCGCAGAGTCGCAAACCGCTCCAAGGAACCCGACATGACGATCCGATCTTTTCTCGGAGCCATCTTCCTCTGGCTCACCCTGGGGATCGCCGCCCAGTCCCTCGCGCAGAGCGATCCGAAGGCGCTGATAGACCAGCTCGGCACGGCTGACTTCAAGCAGGCCGAAACATTGATCGGCCAGATTGCTGCCACCGGCGACGCGCGGGTGGTGCCGGCGCTTGAGGCTTTTGCATCAGGCGATCTTTACGTGCGCAAGGCCGACAATCTGGTGTTCATGACCAAGCCGTCGGGTTCCAATTTCACGCTCATCGATCCGCTGACCGGCGAAAGCGCTGGCGAAGCGCCGAAGGCGGCGGTTACCAAGATCAGGGTCAACAACAATCTGCGTCGCGTCATCCGCGCCGCGATGGGCGGCCTGACGTTGCTCAGTCCGGAACGCTCGGTGCGGCTTTCCGCCGCCGATGCGGTTCTGAAAGCCCCCAGTGCCGAAAATCTGGAATTGCTGGAAGCGGCCATATCCAAGGAAACCGACAAAGAGGTGCGGACGCGGATGGAGGAGGCGCGGGCTGTCTCGCTGCTTTCTTCCGACCGCCCCCTCGAGGTGAAGAAAGAAGCGATCGCCACCATCAAGGCGCTTGGCGGGCGCGATGCGATCAGCATTCTGATGGCGGCGACGCCCACGGTTGATCCGAGCCTGAAGCCGGATGTGGACGAGGCGATTTCGAGCATCGAGAGTTCCCTTGCCATCTGGGACTACGCGCAGAACATCTGGTACGGCCTGTCGCTCGGTTCCGTGCTGCTGCTCGCCGCCATCGGACTTGCCATCACCTTCGGCGTCATGGGCATCATCAATATGGCGCATGGCGAGATGGTGATGATCGGCGCTTACTCCACCTTCATGGTGCAGGAGCTGATCCGCAGCCATTTCCCCGGCCTGTTCGACTGGTCACTGGCGATTGCCCTGCCGGCCGCCTTTCTGGTCACAGCCTGCGTCGGCCTCATCATGGAGCGCGGCGTCATCCGCTATCTCTACGGGCGACCGCTGGAAACGCTGCTCGCCACCTGGGGTATCTCGCTGATCCTGCAACAGGGCGTGCGTTCCATCTTCGGCCCGACCAACCGTGAGGTCGGCAGCCCGAGCTGGATGTCCGGCTCCTTCAGCGTTGGTTACCTCAACTTCACCTGGAACCGCGTGTGGATCGTCTGCTTCTCGCTTTCCGTCTTCTTCGCGCTGCTGGTGCTTTTGAAGCGCTCCGCCTTCGGCTTGCAGATGCGCGCTGTGACCCAGAACCGCCGCATGGCCTCTTCCATGGGCATCCGCACGCCCTGGGTGGATGCCTTCACCTTCGCGCTCGGTTCCGGCGTTGCCGGCCTTGCCGGCGTGGCGCTGTCGCAGATCGACAATGTCTCGCCCAATCTCGGCCAGAGCTACATCATCGACAGTTTCATGGTGGTGGTGTTCGGCGGGGTCGGCAATCTCTGGGGAACGCTCGTGGGTGCGCTGTCGCTCGGCGTGCTCAACAAGTTCCTTGAGCCGACGGTGGGCGCCGTGCTCGGCAAGATCCTCGTGCTCGTTCTCATCATCCTGTTCATCCAGAAGCGGCCACGTGGTCTCTTCGCACTCAAGGGAAGGGCGATCGAAGCATGATTACCGGCTTCCTCCTGCGCGCGCTCGATCGGCGCATTTCCATCGCCATCGGCATCATCCTGGCCATCGCCGTGCTGGTGCCCGCCTCCAATCTGCTGTTGCCGGCTGACAGCGCGTTCCGCATCCCGACCTACATCATGTCGATGCTCGGCAAATATCTGGCCTACGCGCTGCTGGCGCTGGCGCTTGATCTGGTCTGGGGATATTGCGGCATTCTCTCGCTCGGCCACGCCGCCTTCTTCGCGCTCGGCGGTTATGCCATGGGCATGTATCTGATGCGGCAGATCGGCACGCGCGGTGTTTACGGCCATCCTGTGCTGCCTGACTTCATGGTGTTCCTCAACTGGAAGGAACTGCCGTGGTTCTGGCATGGCTTCGACATGTTCTGGTTTGCAGCACTGATGGTGCTGGTGGTGCCCGGCCTGCTCGCCTTCGTGTTCGGCTGGTTCGCCTTCCGCTCGCGCGTCAACGGCGTTTACCTCTCCATCATCACGCAGGCCATGACCTACGCCCTGCTGCTTGCCTTCTTCCGCAACGACATGGGTTTCGGCGGCAACAATGGTCTCACCGATTTCAAGGATATTCTCGGCTTTTCCGTTCAGGCGGATGGTACCCGTGCCGTGCTGTTTGCGATGACGGCCGTGATGCTGGCGCTTTCGCTGCTGATTGCATCCGGCATCGTCAATTCCAAATTCGGCAAAGTGCTGGTGGGCGTGCGCGATGCCGAAAGCCGGGTGCGCTTCCTCGGTTTCCGGGTGGAAAACATCAAGCTCTTTACCTTCGTCGTCTCGGCCATGATGGCGGGCATTGCCGGTGCGCTGTTCGTGCCGCAGGTGGGCATCATCAATCCCGGCGAATTCTCCCCCGCCAACTCCATCGAGGTGGTGGTTTGGACCGCAGTCGGCGGGCGCGGCACGCTGATCGGGCCGATCATCGGCGCGTTGCTGGTCAATGGCGGCAAGAGCTATTTCACCGGCGCTTTCCCCGAATTCTGGCTGTTTGCACTGGGTGGGCTGTTCATCGCGGTGACGCTGTTCTTCCCCAAGGGCATCGTCGGCACCGTGCAGCATTATCTGGTCGGCCGGCGCGAAAAGCGTGTTGCGCGGGCGGCAAGTGCGGCCGGACAACCGGGCAATGACAGTGCTGCAACAGCGGCGCAACAGGCGGCGGAGTGAGGCTGATATGAACACGGTTTCCGAAAACAGAACCAAAAGCCTGCTTTATCTCGACGGTGTTTCCGTTTCCTTCGACGGGTTCAGGGCGCTCAATTCCCTGTCCTTCGTGGTTGAGCCGGGCGAGCTGCGGGCCATCATCGGTCCGAATGGTGCCGGCAAGACCACGATGATGGATATCATCACCGGCAAGACCCGGCCGGATACCGGCACGGTGCTGTTCGAAGACAGCATCGACCTCACGAAAAAGGACGAGGCGGATATTGCCCAGCTGGGCATCGGGCGTAAATTCCAGAAGCCAACGGTGTTTGAAAGCCATACCGTCTGGGACAATCTGGAACTGGCGTTGAACCGCAAACGCGGCGTCTTCGCCACGCTGTTCTACAGGCTGACAGCGGAGGACAAGGCGCGTATCGAGGAAATCCTCGCCGCCGTGCGTCTCAGCCACCGCCGCGGCGATCTCGCGGCCAACCTCTCGCACGGCCAGAAACAGTGGCTGGAAATCGGCATGCTGCTCGCGCAGGAGCCGAAGCTGCTTCTGGTGGACGAGCCGGTGGCTGGCATGACGGATGCGGAGACAGCCGAAACCGCCGTGCTTCTGAAGGAAATCGCCAAGACCCGCTCGGTCGTGGTGGTGGAGCACGACATGGGCTTCATCCGCGAGCTGGGCGTGAAGGTGACGTGTCTTGCCGAGGGCTCGGTGCTGGCCGAAGGGTCGATCGATTTTGTGTCCAGCGATCCGAAGGTGATCGAGAATTATCTGGGGCGGTGATGGAAGCGTCTGCGGCTTTACCCCCCTCTGCCCTGCCGGGCATCTCCCCCACAAGGGGGGAGATCGGCAAGCGGCTAACACCCTGCCCCAAGACCAGTAGGCGATGGGACGAGCGGGAACGGCATCTGATTTCCCTCCTTGTGGGGGAGATGCCCAGCAGGGCAGAGGGGGGTAGCGCCGCCCACCAAAGCATCAATGGAGTTGCACCATGCTGAACGTCGAAAACATCAACCTCCACTATGGCGCAGCGCAAGCCCTGCGGGGCGTGTCGCTGAAAGCGGAGATGGGCAAGATCACCTGTGTTCTCGGCCGAAACGGCGTGGGCAAAAGCTCGTTGTTGCGCGCGGTCACCGGCCAGCATGCCATCAGTGGCGGGTCGATCAGCTTTGAAGGGGCGGCACTGGATGGGCTGGCACCTTACCACCGCGCCAAGCGCGGTGTCGGCTACGTGCCACAGGGGCGTGAAATCTTTCCGCTGCTCAGCGTGCAGGAAAACCTTGAAAGCGGGTATGCGCCGCTGCCGCGCAAGGAGCGTTTCATTCCCGACGATATTTTCAGCCTGTTTCCGGTGCTGCAATCCATGCTGGGCAGACGCGGCGGCGACCTGTCCGGTGGCCAGCAGCAGCAGCTCGCCATCGGCCGGGCGCTGGTGACGCGGCCGAAAATCCTCGTTCTCGACGAGCCGACCGAAGGCATTCAGCCGTCGATCATCAAGGATATCGGCCGCGCAATCAAATATCTCAGGGATTCCACCGGTATGGCGATCCTGCTGGTCGAGCAATATCTGGATTTCTGCCGTGAGCTTGCCGACTATGTCTACATCATGGACCGGGGCGAAATTGTGCATGAGGGGTTTGCCGAAACGCTGGATACGCCCGAGGCGCGTCGCCATCTCACAGTATAAATCGAGACTAGTAGCCACGCACGCCGATCACGGCGTGCAAACGGCCGATTAATATTTTGAAAGTCTATGCGTGTCTGCATGGCTTTTATGCGCAATTTTAGCATTTCATTGAATAAACGCCTGTGATATTGGCAGCGGAAATGCTGCATGCGAGACACAGACGAAGTCTATTCGCACGCCGCGACAGTTGATCCCTTACATTCCACGCGCGTCCGACGTATCGTCGGGGAAACCGTGCCCAATAAAGGCGTGTCAATGCATCAAGACTTTGCCCTTGGCCGGGCTGCCCGGCTGTTCCGCTCCGCCCGTACCCTGTTTCTGGGTCTTGCGATCTGCGCGAGCGCGAGTGTCGCAGCGTCGGCCTCGACCTGCGGTCAGCTTGCTCAACCCGGCGTGGAACCGGGCAGGCATGATTTTTCCATTCTCTCCAGTGGTCAGAAACGCGAAGGCGTTTATTTCGTTCCATCGGCCTATGACGGAAAAAAACCGGTGCCTGTCGTGTTCGATTTCCACGGCTCCAACAGCAATCCGCACGGCCAGTTGAACCGCAGCGGCTGGGACAAGCTTGCCGAGCGCGACGGCCTGATGGTGGTGGCGCTGGCGGGCAGCCTCAATGGCGAATTGCCCGGCACCCATGCCTGGAATGTTCCTGGTGTTACCACCCGTCCCGGCGGGCTGGATGAGGTGAGCTTCATTCGCGATGCAATTGCCATGGTGAAAGGCAAGTTCTGCGTGGATGAGGAGCGCTTTTACGGTTCCGGTTATTCCGGCGGCGGGCGCATGCTGTCGCAATTCATCTGCAATGGCAGCGCGGATTTCACCGCTGCCGGCTTCGTTGCATCGTTGCGCGCGGGTTATCCGCTGGAGACAGAGGGCAAATGGGGACCGGATGCGGCAAGCTGCAAGCCGGCGCGGCCAATGTCGATCATCGCCTTTGCGGGTCTGAAGGATCCGGCCAATCCCTATCAGGGTGGTGGCAAGTCCTACTGGCAATATGGCGGCGAGACGGCGCTGAAACGCTGGGCGGAAATGGACGGCTGCAAGGGCGGCGCGAAAACCAGACCGGGCGAGAGCTTCACCGTCAATTCCTATGACGTTTGCAAGGGCGGGGCACGTATCCAGTCCTACGTCATTGACAATTGGGACCATGCCTGGCCGCGCGCCACCATGAAGGCGGAAGTGCTGGCAGCGTCGGCGGTCCTTACCCGCAAGCCGGGTGGCGAGCAGACGCCGAAGGCGGAACCTGCCGTGGAGCGCAAGATGCCCACAGGCGAAGTGACGCGCACGGTTGATGCGGCGGAAAGAATGTGGGATTTCTTCCGCAACACGGAAGGACAGATGGTGGTGGATGCCGTCGTCAAAAAAGATTGCGGCGCCAAGGCCGGGTCCGCTTCCGCAACCGTTTCGGAGACCGCGTGCAGCCAGAACAGCAAGCCATCCGCCCTTCCGGTCTCGAAGACGGCGAACCTGCCCGGCAGCAGCGCGCCCGTGGCAGAGGACGCATTGTAACCAAGGCTGTCGAAGGGCGCAGCCGGCTGGACCAATTGTTCCAGGAAGGTTGCGCCAAGATCCGCCTGCCGGATACGTTTTCCAACGAGATCGAGGCCATCCTCATCAACTCCTCCGGCGGATTGACCGGCGGAGATGAAATGGAATGGCAGGCTGTTGCCGGAGCCGGCACCTCGCTGGTGGTGACGACGCAGGCCTGCGAGAAGGTCTACAAGGCATCCTCCGGAACCGCCACCGTCACCGCCCGCGTTTCCGCAGGGCCGGGCGCCCGGTTGCACTGGCTGCCGCAGGAAACCATTCTTTTCGACCGCGCGTCGCTGACCCGCAGGCTGGAAGCCGATCTCGACGCAACCTCCGAATTCATCGCCGTCGAAGCCGTGCTGCTCGGGCGTCAGGCCATGGGCGAAGCGATGCAGCATGGCCTGTTCCGGGATCGATGGCGCATTCGCCATGGCGGCCGGCTGGTACATGCCGAAGAGCTGTTGCTTGCGGGAGAAGTGGCGGAGCTGACTGCAAAACCGGCGGTGCTTGCCGGGCAGGTGGCCTTTGCCACGCTTCTTTATATCGGGCCTCTGGCCGAGGCGCTTTTGCCTAAAATCCGGGCTATTGCCGGGGAAAGCGGCGGCGCCAGCGAATGGCAGGGCAAGCTTGTCGTGCGCGTGTCCGCCGCCGACGGTTTCTCCCTTAGAAAAATACTTTTTCCGATCATTTCGCTCTTGCGAAACGGCGCGCCAGTGCCGAAAGTCTGGAATCTGTAAAGCTCCGGATCGCCCGCGACAGGCGACCTTCCGGGGTCTGTCAAACAAGTCGGATCAGCCCCTGAAACACTGTGTTTTGCGGGGCAGGTGCGAAAGCTGCGGGACGACGATGAACCTTACTCCGAGAGAAAAAGACAAGCTGCTGATTTCCATGGCCGCCATGGTGGCGCGCCGCCGGCTGGAGCGTGGCGTGAAGCTGAATTACCCGGAAGCGATTGCGCTGATTACCGATTTCGTTGTCGAGGGCGCCCGCGATGGTCGCGCGGTGGCCGACCTGATGGAAGCCGGCGCGCATGTCATTTCCCGCGATCAGGTTATGGAAGGCATCGCCGACATGATCCATGATGTGCAGGTGGAAGCAACATTTCCCGACGGCACCAAGCTTGTGACCGTTCACGAACCGATACGCTGAGGGGGACGATATGGCGCTGGAGCTTCGGCCCAATTGCGAATGCTGCGACCGTGATCTTGCCCCCGACAGCCGGGATGCGATGATCTGCTCGTTCGAATGCACCTTTTGCGCCGATTGCGCGGCCGATGTGCTCAAAGGCGCCTGCCCGAATTGCGGCGGCGAGCTGGTTCGCAGGCCCATCCGCCCGGCGGCCAAACTCGTCAACAATCCGGCATCGACGACACGGGTGCTGAAGGCTGAAGGCTGCGCGGCAGCCACCGCTGCTTGAGAGAGACAAAGGGGAGCACCATGAAACCAGGCGAAATCATTGCCGCAGAGGGCACCATCGAACTCAATGCCGGCCAGCCGACGGTGACGATCGAGGTTGCCAATACCGGTGACCGGCCGGTTCAGGTGGGCAGCCATTACCATTTCTTCGAGACCAATGCGGGTCTTGTCTTCGACCGCGATAAGGTGCGCGGCATGCGTCTCGACATTCCGGCTGGTACTGCGGTTCGTTTTGAACCCGGCCAGAAGCGGGAAGTGACGCTGGTGCCGCTTTCCGGCAAGCGTGAGGTTTACGGGTTTCGTCAACAGATCATGGGGAGGTTATGAGATGGCGACGGCACATTATCACGGAAGTTGCCAATGCGGCGACGTGAGCTTCGAGGTCGATGCCGATCTCGACCACACGGTCGTGTGCAATTGCTCGCGCTGCAAGCGCTTGGGCTCGACGCTTGCCTTTGCGCCTCGCGAAAAATTCACCCTGCTTTCCGGCGACGACAAGCTGACGGAATTTCTCTTCAACAAGCACAAGATCCATCATCTGTTCTGCTCCACCTGCGGCATTGAGAGTTTTGCCTATGCCGATGGGCCGGATGGGACGCCGATGGTGGCGGTGAATACCAATTGCCTTGATGGTGTCGATCCGCGTGCGCTGAAGCCGCAGGCTTTCGATGGCGCGGCTGCCTGAGTGATGGCCATGACTTCGCAAAAACTCTGTTTCGGTGCGGCCGTCCTGCTGTCTCTTGCGGCGTCTTCCGCATTTGCCGATGACGCGCCCGATTGCACCTCGCCGCAAACGCAGGCCGATATGACCATCTGCGCCGGCAAGGATTACGAAAAGGCCGACAAGCAGTTGAACGCCGCCTACCAGAAGGTCCGCAAGCAGCTTGCCGAGCGTGACAAGACGGCAGACGAGAGCGGCAAGGGTGCCGTGGATGCATTGGTTGCCGCCCAGCGTGCCTGGGTGGCGTTTCGCGATGCCAATTGTGATGCCTTCGGGTTTCAGGCGCGTGGCGGCACGATGGAGCCGATGCTGGTTTCCTCATGCCTGGCCGATATGAGCAACAAGCGCGCTGATGAATTGCGCCAGTTGTCCGAAGGTTTCTGAACGGTATGGGGCGGCGGATCATGATTGTCGGAAACGGAGAAATGCCGCAGGGCGTGGCTGATCTCATCGACCTTTCCGACATTGTCATCCGCTTCAACGATTGCCGTTCGCTGGGCGCTGGCGGCAGCCGCACGGATGTGGTGGCCGTTTGCAACACCGGCCGGCCGGGCCGCGAGATGAGCGAAGGGGCCGCGTGGCGCGACAATGAGGGGGTGCAGCAGGCTTCCGCCATCTGGTCGGTGCGCGATCCCGCGAAATTTTCGCAGATGGAGCCGGATATCCGCGCTCGCTGGCCCGAACTGACCGATTTTTGTGCCGATTATACCGCCGGTTTCGCAGCATTAGCCGAAGAGACCGGCAAGAGCCACCTCGTCATTCCGCGCGGGGTGCATGAGCGGCTTGATCACGCATTGCAGGTCTATGCGCCGGCCCCTTATGTCTGCCCGAGCACCGGGCTTCTTGCCATCGCCCATGTTCTGGAGACCGTGAGCGGCGGCGATGACGAGGTGTTGATTGCGGGCTTTGGTCATCACGGCTGGAACGGGCATCCGTTTGCCGCCGAAAAACAGCTTGTAGAGGCCCTCACACACGAGGGCCGGCTGACACGAATTTCTCCCATATCGATTTTCTCCGCGTCCGAAGGAGCCTGAACCCATGCCTTACAAGATTTCCCGCGCCGCCTATGCCGGCATGTTCGGCCCGACCGTCGGCGACAAGGTGCGTCTTGCCGATACCGAACTCTTCATCGAGATCGAGAAGGACTACACGACCTATGGCGAGGAAGTGAAATTCGGCGGTGGCAAGGTCATTCGCGACGGCATGGGCCAGAGCCAGGCGACGCGGGCCGAAGGCGCTGTCGACACCGTCATCACCAACGTCGTCATCGTCGACCATAGCGGCATCTACAAAGCGGATGTGGGCCTGAAGAACGGGCGCATCCACGCCATCGGCAAGGCGGGCAACCCCGATACGCAGCCGGGCGTGACAATCATTGTCGGCCCTTCGACAGAGGCGATTGCCGGCGAAGGCAAGATTCTGACTGCCGGCGGCATGGATGCACATATCCACTTCATCTGCCCGCAGCAGATCGAGGAAGCGCTGATGAGCGGCGTTACCTGCATGCTGGGCGGCGGTTCCGGCCCCGCGCATGGCACGCTTGCCACCACCTGCACCGGCGCGTGGCACATTGAGCGGATGATCGAGAGCTTCGACGCTTTCCCGATGAACCTCGCATTGGCGGGCAAGGGCAATGCTTCGTTGCCCGCGCCGCTGGAAGAGATGATCCTTGCCGGTGCCTCATCGCTGAAGTTGCACGAGGACTGGGGCACGACGCCCGCCGCCATCGACAATTGCCTGACGGTGGCTGACGAATATGACGTGCAGGTGATGATCCACACCGATACGCTGAACGAGAGCGGTTTCGTGGAAGACACGGTTGCCGCCATCAAGGGCCGTACCATCCATGCCTTCCACACCGAAGGGGCAGGCGGCGGCCATGCGCCTGATATCATCAAGGTCTGCGGCAATCCGAACGTCATCCCGTCTTCCACCAACCCGACGCGGCCCTACACCATCAATACGCTGGCCGAACATCTGGATATGCTGATGGTGTGCCACCACCTGTCGTCGTCCATCCCTGAGGATATCGCGTTCGCCGAAAGCCGTATCCGCAAGGAAACCATCGCGGCGGAGGATATTCTCCACGATATCGGCGCGTTCTCGATCATTTCCTCCGACAGCCAGGCCATGGGCCGTGTCGGTGAAGTGGCGATCCGCACCTGGCAGACAGCTGACAAGATGAAGCGCCAGCGCGGCCGCCTGAAGGAAGAGACCGGCGAAAACGACAATTTCCGCGTCCGCCGTTACATCGCCAAATATACCATCAACCCGGCCATCGCGCAGGGCGTCAGCCATGAGATCGGCTCCATCGAAGTCGGCAAGCGTGCCGATCTGGTGTTGTGGAACCCGGCATTCTTCGGCGTGAAGCCGGAAATGGTGTTGCTCGGCGGTTCCATCGCCGCGGCACCGATGGGCGATCCGAATGCCTCCATTCCCACGCCGCAGCCGATGCATTACCGCCCGATGTTTGCCGCCTATGGCAAGCTGCGCACCAATTCCTCGGTTACATTTGTCAGTCAGGCGTCGCTGGATGCCGGCCTTGCAGGCCGTCTTGGTGTTGCCAAGAAGCTGATGGCGGTGAAGAACGTGCGCGGCGGTATTTCCAAGGCCTCGATGATCCACAATTCGCTGACCCCGCATATCGAGGTTGACCCGGAAACGTATGAGGTGCGCGCCGATGGCGAGCTTCTGACCTGTGAACCGGCGACGGTGCTGCCGATGGCGCAGCGTTATTTCCTGTTTTAACAGCTTTTCGTGGTGAGATTTATCACAAGGTGGATCGGCGGTGGCCTGCTGCTGATCATCCTGCTTCTTGTGCTCGGCACCGTCGTGCCGCGACCCTTTTTTGCCGATGAAACAAGCGGCGTGAGGGATCGCGAGATATTGCTGTTATCCAATCCGATCCATACCGATATCGCCCTGCCTGTTGATGACGATCTGCGGCGGGTATTTTCCGAATTGCAGGAGGGCGGTATCGCGGTCAACCATCCGGCTGCTGCCTATCTGGTGTTTGGCTGGGGTGGCCGGTCGTTTTACATACAGACGCCGACATGGGCCGACCTGAAGCCGATGCCGGTCGTGCGCTCTCTGACACTCGACCAGTCGGTGATGCATGTGGATGTGACTGGGGATTTTCCCGCCGACCTTGCCGGGGTGAAGCGCCTTCGCATTTCCGAAGCGGGATATCAGCGACTTGTGGCGGGCATTCGTGCGAGCTTCCTGCGGGACAATGGCAAAGTTCAGCTTATACCCGGTGCTTCCTACAGCCTGACGGATGGATTTTTCGAGGCGAATGGCTGGTTCAATGCGCTGGCCGGCTGCAACACGTGGTCTGCCGCCATGCTGCGGCAAGCCGGCATTCGCACCGGCTGGTGGACACCGTTGCCGCCACTGTTGCGCTGGTCGGTAGCGCTGCACAATTGATCTTCCCGCGGTGCGACGTTTCGTTGATTTGACGTCTGGTAATCCGATTTTTATGCTGCACCGCAGCGCATCTTGCGCTAAAGAAACGGCAAAAGAATTCCGTGCGGATCGGTCCCAAGCGATCCGTGCAAAACGCCAGAAAATTGAAGACAGATCAGGAGACAAGACATGCTCGGCAAAAAAGTGCCCGCCGTTACCTTCCGCACGCGTGTTCGCGACGAGGCCGTTGGTGGCCCCAACCCTTTCCGTTGGCAGGACATGACCTCCGACGATTACTTCAAGGGCAAAAAGGTCGTTCTCTTCTCGTTGCCCGGCGCTTTCACGCCGACTTGCTCGACCTACCAGCTTCCCGATTTCGAAAAGCTCGCGGGCGAATTCCGCGCGCTCGGCGTCGATGAAATCTATTGCCTGTCGGTCAACGACGCCTTCGTGATGAATGCCTGGGCAAAGGGCCAGAACCTCGAAAACGTCAAGGTCATTCCTGACGGTTCGGGCGAGTTCACCCGCAAGATGGGCATGCTGGTCGCCAAGGACAATCTCGGTTTCGGCATGCGCTCCTGGCGTTACGCCGCCGTCATCAACGACGGTCTGGTGGAGCAGTGGTTTGAGGAAGAGGGCTATTGCGACAATAGCGATACCGACCCTTACGGCGTTTCCTCGCCGCAGAACATTCTGGAAAACCTGAAGAGCCGCGCTGCGGCCTGATTGCGGTTTGCTTTTTTTGACAAGGCCCGGCAGCGATGCCGGGCTTTTTCGTTTTCCGAGATGCGTTCGACCTGAAAACACGCCTTGAAATCGGCCGGGCTATCCGTCAACAATCGGAACCCCAAGACTGTTTCTGAATTGGATCATCCCATGCTGCGCGTCACGTCCTATCACCCCGCCGGAACTCCAGCCGACGAACCTTCAGGTTATGTCACTCTCGCGCATGACCAGCGGCATCTGCGCCGCAAACTTCTGCATTTGCAGAATGACGAGATGGTGATGTTGGATTTGAAGGAAGCCGTGCTGTTTGCCCATGGCGACCTGCTGGTGGTGGAGAACGGTGATCTGGTGGAGGTTCGCGCTGCGGACGAAAAGCTGTTCGAAATCAAGGCGAAGGACCGTCTTCACCTGATCGAGCTTGCCTGGCATCTGGGCAACCGGCACCTTTCGGCGCAGATCGAGGAGGAGCGTATTCTCATCCTGCGTGACCACGTGATCCGCGCGATGCTGGAAGGCCTTGGCGCAACAGTGCGTGATGTGGAAGAACCTTTCCAGCCGGCGCGCGGTGCTTACCACGCCCATGGCGGCCATTCCCACGGTCACGGGCACGGGCACGGGCATGACCATGGTCACCATCACGACCATGGCTGAGGCATGAGCGAAGATCGCGGCGTTGCCGCGCTGCTGCGGCTCATGGCCTGGATGTCGCCGGCCTTTCCTGTCGGCGGCTTTTCCTACTCTGGCGGCCTTGAAAAGGCGGTCGAGGACCGGCGCGTCAGTGATGCCGCCGGTCTTTACGGCTGGGTGGAGGTGCTTCTGCGTTCCGGCAGTCTGTGGAACGATGCGGTATTTCTGGCTGATGCCTGGCGTAATGGAACGGACGCCGTCGCCCTGAGTGAAGCGGCGGATCTGGCTCGCGCGCTCGCCGGTTCTGCGGAGCGCTACCGCGAGACGGTGCTCCTCGGCGATGCCTTCGTTGCCGCCGCCGGCGCCTGGCCGCACGCGGTTCTTGAGCTGTTGCCGAAAGAGGTTCCTTATCCTGTTGCCATAGGTGCGGTGGCGGCAGGGCATGGCGTGCCGCTTCGGGAAACGGTTGCCGCATTCCTGCATGCCGGTGTCTCGCAGATCGTCTCCGCCGGTATCCGCCTCGGCGTCGCGGGGCAGAAGGATGGCGTTGCCATTCTCGCCGAAAGCGAGGCGTCGATCGGCGAAATGGCAGCACGGGCCGTGCAATCCACGCCCGACGATCTCGGCAGTGCCACTGTTATCGCCGACACCGCGACCATGCGGCACGAGATGCAGGGAACGCGGCTTTTCCGCTCCTGAATATCTCGCCGCAATGCAGCATTGCCGCCCTTGAAGCGGTCGTGCGAAGCGTTATGGTGGGACAACATCAAAGCATATTGAAGGGAACATGGTTGTGACATCGGGCATGAAATCGGGCAACGGTCCGCTGCGCGTCGGCATTGGCGGACCGGTCGGTTCCGGCAAGACCGCGCTGACGGAAAAGCTTTGCAAGGCGATGAGCGCCGATTACTCCGTCGCCGTCGTTACCAATGATATCTACACCAAGGAGGATGCGGAAGCGCTGGTGCGCATGCAGGCGCTGCCGTCCGAGCGTATCGTTGGAGTGGAGACGGGCGGATGTCCGCATACCGCCATCCGTGAGGATGCGACGATCAATCTGCAGGCGATTGCCGGTCTCAATGCGCGCTTTCCCGATCTCGATGTTGTCTTCATCGAATCCGGTGGCGACAATCTTGCGGCGACTTTCTCGCCCGATCTTGCCGATATCACCATCTATGTGATCTCCGTCTGTCAGGGCGAGGAAATTCCGCGCAAGGGCGGGCCGGGCATCACCCGCTCGGACCTGCTGGTCATCAACAAGAAAGACCTTGCCCCTTACGTCGGCGCTGATCTGACGGTGATGGACAGTGATGCCACCCGCATGCGCAATGCCATGCCTTTCGTCTTTACCGACATGAAGCGCGGCGAGGGTGTTGACCGCATCGTCGGTTTCCTGAAAGAGCAGGGCGGTCTCTGAGACATGACCACGCCCCTCCGTTTTGGTCCCTATGACGTTTCCCGTTTTGTCGATGGTGTCTACAAGGCGCCTGTCGGCCACCTCATCCACCGGCAGGGCGCGGATGCGCTGGCGGCGGCGCTTGCCGGGCATGAGGGCGAAACGGTGGATATGGACGTCAACTGTTTTGTGCTGTCAGGGCCTGATGGTATTTCGCTGATAGACACCGGTTGCGGCACGGCCTGGGGGCCGACCTACGGCCATGCCCGTGCGGGGATGATTGCCGCTGGGATCCAGCCTGATGATGTCAGCCGAGTTATCCTCACCCATATTCACGGCGACCATGCGCTGGGACTTATCGACGGCGACCGGCCTTATTTTCCCAATGCGGACATATGGGTGCCCGAGGCCGATCTTGCTTTTTTCACCAGCGAGGATGCGCGCAAGACATTGCCGCCTGCGCGGCAGGGCGCGTTCGATATTGCCGCCCGGCTGCTCGACATTTGTGGTGCCATGCTGCGGCCAATCCCAACTGGCAGGATTGCCGAGGGTATGGAAGCCATCGCCATGCCCGGCCATACGCCTGGCCATACCGGCTATCTCATCGGTAACGGCGATGACCGGCTGTTATTGTGGGGCGATGTGCTGCATGTGAGCGCGTTGCAGGCGGACGATCCGGGTATCGGTTTCGTCTATGATATCGATTCCGAAACTGCCTATTCGACACGTCTCGATGCGCTGACCCAGGTTGCCGATCACGGCTGGCTGGTTTCCGGCGGCCATCTTGGCGGGTTTTTCCGCGTCGAGCGAGAGGGCGATCGCTTCCGCTTCGTGCCGCAGCCGGTCTGATATCCTGCTCGACAAAAAATTAGAGGACGGGATACCCGTAGGCGTCCCGTCCTCTTCCTCTCCCCGGTACTTCTTCAAATCTGCTTCAGCGCCGCGACATCATTGACCTGCACGATGCGGCCGCGAACGGTGACGCCCGCCTTTTTCAGTGCGGAGAAAGCGCGCGACAGCGCTTCCGGTGCAAGGCCGAGCTTGCCGGCGAGCAGGCTTTTCTGGAACGGCAGACGCAGCGAAAAGGACGTAGCGTCGCGCGGCCCCTGATTGATCAGGTAATGGGCAACGCGTTGCGGCGCGGTTTGCAGCCGGTCGTTGGCAATGCAATCCATGGTGCCGAGCAGGCTGTTGGAGAGGCAGCGCATCACGGCCTTGGCGATTGCCGGTTCCTGATCCACAAGGCTGCGGATTCTTGCCAGTTCGAAACGCGCCACCGTGCAGCTTTCCGCCGCCTGCGCGCTGTAACGATAGCTGTCGCTGCCAAAGATCAGACATTCGTTGAAGGTATCGCCCGGACCGCTGACACGCACATCCGCCTCGCGCCCGTGCCTGTCCAGCCGGTAGAGGCGGACATAGCCCGACAGCACACAGTAGAAATATTGCGCTGCCTCGCCCTCCTTGAAGAGCACATGGCGGGCATTGAGATTGGTGACGGTCGCCGCCTCCATCAATTTCAACGCCGCCGCTTCATCCGCAATCCCTATCAGGGGCACGCGCAGCAGAATGTTCCTGTCCCTGTTGCTCAGCTTTACGGTCTTGTTCACGTCCATCCGGCTCCCGCTCAAACCTTTTGCCGGGTTGTCCGAAGCGATACGAAACCGGGGATGTTCCTTTTCCCTCACGCCTATCTGAAAAGAGCTCATCGCATTATCCTTCGACCGGCAATTCCCGATGCGAGGGAGATTAGCAGTTCACCTGAAAAGCGAATTGATTTCGATCAAATGGGTTTGGCGTTGTTGTGCGGGGAGCAGGGAAATGTGGAGCGAGTGGGTGCGGCCTATCTCTTCTCCCCGACGTGGAGAAGAAGCCAGCCGCAACGCAGTCGCGACCAAGCAAATTCACCACAAAAGGAAACGCCGGGCGCTGGACCCGGCGTTTCAACTTTCACTCGGCAGCGAGCGGCGGCAACCGCAATATATTGCTGCCCTTGTCACCGGATTTTTCACCGGAGCCTTTTTCCATGCCGGCGACGCGCGCTTCCAGCGAGGAGAGCGCCAGGCTGTTTTCGCGGGCGATCTCCGAGAGTTTTTCGTTGGAGAGCGACTCTTCCTCCTCTTCCTTCTTGCCGACGAAGCGGCCGAAGAGGTGGGCGAGCAGGCGCGACAGGTCATCCATGATCAGGAAGAAGGCGGGGACCACGATCAGGGACAGCACCGTGGAGACGATGATGCCACCGATCACCGCAATCGCCATCGGCGCGCGGAAGGAGCCGCCTTCGCCGACGCCAAGTGCCGAGGGCAACATGCCCGCCGACATGGCGATGGAGGTCATGATGATCGGGCGGGCGCGCTTGCGGCCGGCCTCGACCATAGCATGCACCCGTTCCATGCCGTGCCGGCGCATTTCGATGGCGAAATCCACCAGCAGGATGGCGTTTTTCGTCACGATACCCATCAGCATCAGGATGCCAATGAGAACAGGCATGGAAAGCGCGTTCTGCGTGATGATGAGCGCCACAGCCACGCCGCCAATGGCGAGCGGCAGTGAGAACAGGATGGTGAAGGGCTGGATGATATCCTTGAACAGAAGGATAAGTACCACCAGCACCAGCAGCAGGCCGAGCAGCATGGCGTTGACGAAGCCCTGCTGCATTTCGCCCTGCACCTTGGCATCACCGCTTTCGGCAAGGCGAACGCTTGCCGGCAGTTCGGTTTCCGAAACGATCCGCTTGAACTCCGCCGTCGATGTATCGAGCGCTGTGCCGAACGGTACATCGGAGCCGATGGAGACGACGCGGTTGCGGTCGTTGCGCTTGATCGAGCTTGGACCTTCCGAATAATCGATATCGGCAACACTGTAGAGCGGCACCAGCGAACCGGATGCGGTCTTGACCTTCAGCGCGCGGATGGTGGCGAGGTCACGGCGGGTATCGATGGATGCCTGCACGCGGATCGGGATCTGCCGGTCGTCCAGCGAGATTTTCGTCAACTGTGCGTCGATGTCACCGATGGTGGCGACACGCACCGTCTGCGAAATCTGCTGCGGCGTGATTCCGAGGCGGGCGATCTCGTCCTTGCGCGGGCGGATCTGCAGTTCAGGACGGGGAAGCGCTCCCTCCGAGCTGACATTGGCAAGGATGGGCGAGGCGCGCAGGCGGCTTTCGAGAATGCCGACGGCGTCGTTCAGATCCTTCTCGTTGGACGAGAGGAAGTTGAAGCTCAGTTCGCGTTCCGCGCGGTCGTTCAGCTTGATGATGCGCACATCCGGAATGCTGTGGACCTTGGCGAAGATATCCCGCTCCACATCCCACTGCGGACGGACACGGCCCTTTTCCTCGATCTTCGGAAGATATTGGCCGACAAGCGGAAGCGAGCCGAGACCCTTGTTGACAAGGGTTTTCAGCAGCGAATGGTCGATATGCTGGAGAATGACGTTGACGGTGGCGCGGCGAAGCTCCAGATCGCCCTTGGGCGAGGCGCCGCCGAGGATGAAGACGCTTTCCACACCGTTGATATCGCGGATGGCGTGGAAGATTTCGGTCGTCGTCCGGTCTGTCTCGTCCAGCGTCGCATTCGGCGGCAGTTCCACCGAAAGCGTTACGCGCGAGGCGTCGTCCGGCGGCAGGAAGCTGCCCGGCACCTGGCTTAGAAGCATGACGGAAGCAATGAGGAAGCCGATGGCGCCGACCAGCGTCAGGTAACGCGCCCACCATTTGGAGGTGGTGGCGGAAACCATGCGCGTATAGGCTTTCATCAGCCAGCCGTCATTGTCGGCATGGTCGTCCATCGCGTCTTCGGCGCGCATCAGGTAGGCGGCCATCAAGGGCGTGATGAGACGGGCGACCGCCAGCGAGAAGAACACCGAGAAGGCGACCGTCAGACCGAACTGGATGAAGTACTGGCCGGGAATGCCGGGCATGAACGACACGGGCACGAAGACGGCGATGATGGTGAAGCTGGTGGCGATGACGGCAAGGCCGATTTCGTCTGCGGCTTCCAGCGAGGCGCGATACGGCGTCTTGCCCATCTTGATGTGGCGGGCGATGTTCTCGATTTCCACGATGGCGTCGTCCACGAGAATACCCGTGGCGAGCGTCAATGCGAGGAAGCTGACGAGGTTGAGCGAGAAGCCCATGATGTCCATGATCCAGAATGTCGGGATCGCGGAGAGCGGCAGGGCCACGGCGGCAATCAGGGTAGCGCGCCAGTTCCTGAGGAACAGCAGAACCACGATGACGGCGAGGACCGCGCCTTCGATCAGCGTATCGAGCGCTGCCGTATAGTTGCCATAGGTGAAGTAGACGGCGTCATCGACCATCTGGATCGCGACGTCGGGATGGTCCTTGCGGACCTGATCGAGGCTTTCGGCCACGGTTTTGGCGACCGAAACCTCGCTGGCGCCCTTGGAGCGGAACACCGCAAAGGTAACGGCGGGGTTGCCGTTGAAGCGCGAGAAGGACTTCTGCTCCTCATAGGTGTCCGTGACGGTGCCAAGTTCGGCGAGCTTTACGAAACGGCCATTGGAGAGCGCGATGGTGGTGTTGGCAAGCTGGGTGACGTCGCGGGTGTCGCCCAGCGTGCGGATCGTCTGTTCGTTGCCGCCAACCTGGCCGCGGCCGGAGCCGAGGTCGATATTGGTGCCGCGCAGCTGGCCGTTCACTTCGCTTGCGGTGATGCCGTAGGCGTCGAGCTTTTCGGGGCTGAGCGAAACGCGCACTTCGCGGTCGGCGCCGCCGTAACGGTCGACCTTGCCGATGCCGGACTTGCCCTGCAGCGAACGCTTGATGGTGTCATCCACGAACCAGGACAGTTCTTCCAGCGTCATGTTCGGCGAGGAGACGGCAAAGGTCTGGATTGCCTGGCCTTCCACGTCGATCTTGCTGACAACAGGCACTTCGATGTCGGATGGCAGATCGCTGCGGATCTTGTCGATAGCGTCCTTGACGTCCTGAACCGCCTCTTCCGTCGGCTTTTCGATGCGGAAGACGACGGTTGTCAGGGATTGTCCGTCGGTGACGGTCGACTGGATTTCGTCGACGCCGCTAATGGCAGCGACAGCGTCTTCGATCTCCTTCGTCACCTGCATTTCCAGCTCGGACGGCGAAGCGCCGCTCTGGGTCACGGTGACGGCAACGACGGGAACGTCGATATTCGGAAAACGGGTGATCGGCAGGGCGTTGAAGGCCTGGATGCCGAGGAACATCAAAAGCGCGAAGCCGAGAAGCGGCGCAATCGGGTTACGGATTGACCATGCGGAGAAGTTCATTTCGTTCCCTCAGTCAGTTGGACGCAGCCGTCTGGGCTTCCACCGGTCTTATCCGGTCACCATCACGCACGAATGCTCCAGCTTTCTCGACAACCTTGTCACCAGCGGCAAGTCCGCTGACAATCTCGATGAAACCGCTGTCTTCAATGCCGGTCTCGATCTTCACCTGCTTGACGATGTCGCCTTCCACCTTGCGGGTGGTCGAGCCTTCACGCCCGGAGGTGACGGCCGAAAGCGGCAGGGCAAGCGCGTTCGTCTCTTTTACGATGATCTCCGCGCTGGCATACATGCCCGACCGTGCCGGGCTGTCCGTCGGCAGCACAACATGCACGGAACCAAGGCGCGTTGCCGGATCGACGGTCGGCGAAACGAGACGCACCTTGCCCTCAATTTTTTTGGCTCCGCCGGCAACCGTCAAGAAAGCTTTCTGGCCGGCCTTCACCCGCTGGATGTCAGTCTCGGAAAGATCGGCGACAAGCTCGATCGCGCCGTCCTTGATGATCGTGAAAAGCGGGTTTCCCGCACCGCTGGCGATGGCGCCGACCTTGGCATTCTTGGCGGAAACGATGCCGGTGACGGGGGTTTTCACACCCGTGCGCGTCAGTTTCAGATTGATGTCGTCAATCTGCGCGTCGACGACCTTGATGTCTGCCTCTCCGGCGGAAACGGTCTGCTTGGCGGCATCAAGGCGTGCCTGCGCAACCTGGGCAGCGGCCTCGGTTTTTTCCGTCTCGGAGACGGAACCGGAACCACTCTGGCCGAGCTTGGCGGCGCGGTCGCGCTGGCGAAGGGCATCGGCCTTGTTGGCCTCAGCCTCCAAAACCTGCGCCTTGGATTGCGCAACGGCGGCCTGCGCCTTGGCCCTGTTGGCCTCAAGCTGGCTTTTTTGCAGGAGAAGACTGTCCGAGGAAAGCACGGCCAGAACCGCATTGGCCTCGACCCTGTCGCCGATATCGACGTTCAGTTCGTCGATCGACAGGCCGTCGACCAGCGGCTGTACATAAATTTCGTCCACGGGCCTGATGGTGCCGGTGGCGATGATGCGGTCCACGAGATCGCGTGTTGCGGCGTGCGCGACGATGATGGAAGGCAGGTTCTGCTGTTTGACCGGTTCCGGCACTTCTCCCTCGGCCACGGCCGAAAATGGCAGGGCCGTTGCGGAAAGAAGAAGGAAAACAAAGCGGTTAAACGTGACTTTATGCTGCATGTGTCTTGGCTCGCGCAATATTCGATCGCATGTCCTTCAGCCTGAAGGCGTGTTTTAAAAGGTCATGCGGCAACGAATGTGAAACAAGGGATCACAATACTTCCTTCTCGATCCTCCCGATTCAAACGCCCCTCAACGCGAATCTTAAGCACCTTTGCCTCGTGCTTTTTTACAAGATCAAATTCGGCAGTCTTGTTGGCGGGGACTCTAATTGTTGTTGCTATACAAATCAATCCGCATAGCCTCGAGGGTTGATATACATTTTTGTATATGGCCGAGTGTTGTAATTCATCAAACGGGTCACCAGCGCGCAAAAAAACGCGCGGCGATGGCCGCGCGTTTCCATGTTTTCGGCTTCGACGTGACTATTTCAGCGCCGCATCGGTGATTTCAGTGGTGTAGGCGCCTGTCGGCTCCTTGGTGATGACGGGATCGGAACCGCCGCCGAGCAGCGTCTTGACGGTGCGCTCGTAATCCGCCTTGTCCAGCGCGCCCTTCGAGCCGGCGGTCAGCTTGGCGACTTCGCCCATCATGCGCTTCTGGTGCTTTTCGGTCTGGGCGCCGGAGGCGTCATTTTCAAGAACGATATCTGCTGCATCGTCAGGGTGTTCTTCCGCCCACTTCCAGCCTTTCATGGAAGCGCGGACGAATTTGACCATGTCTTGCTTGAACTTGGCGTCCTTCAGCTTGTCTTCGAGAACGTAGAGCCCGTCCTCCAGCGTTGCGACGCCTTCGTCCTCATATTTGAAGGTGACGAGTTCCTCCGGCTTGATGCCGGCATCAATGACCTGCCAGTATTCATTATAGGTCATGGTGGAAATGCAGGCGGCCTGCTTTTGCAGCAGCGGATCGACGTTGAAACCCTGCTTGAGGACGGTGACGCCATCCGCGCCGCCGGTGGTCGGGATTTTCAGGTGCGCCATCCACGAGAGGAACGGATATTCATTGCCGAAGAACCAGACGCCGAGCGTCTTGCCCTTGAAATCTTCCGGCTTGGTAATGCCGGTTTCCTTGAGGCAGGTCAGCATCATGCCTGACGTTTTGAACGGCTGGGCGATGTTGACGAGCGGCACGCCCTTTTCGCGGGTGGCGAGTGCCGATGGCATCCAGTCAACGATCACATCCGCGCCACCGCCGGCCAGAACCTGCGCAGGCGCAATATCCGGTCCGCCCGGCTTGATATCGACATCGAGGCCTTCGGCTTCATAAAAGCCCTTGTCCTTGGCGACGTAATAACCGGCGAACTGCGCCTGGGTGACCCATTTCAGCTGCAGGGTGATCTTGTCGGCGGCCTGAGCCTCAAATGCGCTCAGAAGTGACGCGCCGGCAAGAAGCATGGAGGCAAGTTTCATTTTCATCGCTGTTCCCTTTTTCGTTATTTACGTTCGTCCCCCACGGACGGACGGATGCCAGAAGGTGACGGCGCGTTCGATGAGCGCCACCAGACCATAAAATCCTGAGCCTGCGAGCGCCGCCACGGCAATTTCTGCCCAGACCATATCGACATTGCTGCGGCCCATTTCCGCCGAGATGCGGAAACCCATGCCGACGATGGGCGTGCCGAAGAATTCCGCGACGATGGCGCCGATCAGCGCCAGTGTGGAATTGATCTTCAGGGCGTTGAAGATGAAGGGCCAGGCGGCGGGCAGGCGCAGTTTCAGCAATGTCTGCCCCCAGCCTGCGGCATAGGTGCGCATCAGGTCGCGTTCCATGTGGCTGGAGGCAGCAAGCCCTTGAACCGTATTCACCAGCATCGGGAAAAACGTCATGATGACGACGACAGCCACTTTCGACTGCCAGTCGAAGCCGAACCACATGACCATGATCGGCGCGATGCCGACCACTGGCAAAGCGGAGACGAAATTGCCGATGGGCAGCAGCCCGCGTTGCAGGAAAGGCGAGCGGTCGATGAGGATGGCGACGAGGAAACCTAGGCCGCAGCCGAGCACATAACCTGTCAGCACCGATTTGAGGAAGGTCTGGCGGAAATCCGCCCAGAGGATCGGTAGCGAGCCGAGAAGGCGGGCGAGGATGGCGCTCGGGGCAGGCAGCAGGATGGGCGGGACGGAGAAGCCGCGCACCACACCTTCCCAAAGCGCGAGAATGGCCAGCCCGAAGAGAAGCGGTACGGCCATGCGGCTCATTCGCTTTGCCGACTGTGATGCGAAGGTGTGGCGCACCAGCCATTCGTTGGAGGCCCAGGCGGCAAGCCAGAACAGGATTGCGCCAATAAACCAGACGGGATTTGTCATGGCCGCGCTCCCATTCTCTTGAGGACGGCTGCGTGGGCGATGCCGATGATCGAGACCAGAATGGCGGCCACACCGGCGGCCATGAACAGCGCTGCCCATATCTGCACCGTCTGGCCGTAATAGGAGCCGGAGAGCAGACGCGCACCGAGGCCTGCGACGGCGCCCGTCGGCAATTCGCCGACGATGGCCCCGACCAGCGCAATCGCGATGGCGATCTTCAGCGAGGTGAAGAGATAGGGCAGGGCAGACGGCCAGCGCAGCTTCCAGAAGATTTGTGCGGGCGAGGCATTATAGGTGTGCATCAGGTCCAGCTGGATGGTTTCGGGGCTTCTGAGGCCCTTCACCATGCCGACGACAATCGGGAAGAACGAGAGATACGTGGAAATCAGCGCCTTGGGCAACAGCCCGGAAATGCCGATGGAATTCAGGACGACGATGATCATCGGCGCGACAGCAAGGATGGGGATGGTCTGGCTGGCGATGATCCACGGCATGACCGAGCGGTCCATGGCACGATTGTGGATGATGGCGACGGCGAGCAGGATGCCGAGCACCGCGCCGATGGCGAAACCGAGGAGCGTGGCCGAAAGCGTGACGCCCGCGTGATAAACGAGGCTGCGCTTGGAGGTGATGGCCTTGTTGACGGTGGTGTCCCACAGTTCCGCGATGATCTGGTGCGGGGCGGGGAGAACCGGGCGCTCCTGCGTGAAGGTTTGCGGCAGAAGCTCCATGAAGCTCGGCGTCTGGCCGGCGCGGTTTGCCTGATCGCGGACGAAGGGCATGTTGAGGTAGATGACGCAAAGGTGCCAGACGATGAGGATGGCGAGGAGGACGGTGAGGATGGGGAGGACGCGGTGGCGGAGGAGGGTCATCGGGTTGCCCTCGGTTGATGGGGGGTAGTGCTGGCGCTGACCTCACCCCTCATAGCTATGCCCCGCCTTCAATCCCTCACGCACGCGATGCGCAATTGCCAGAAATTCCGGCGTCTCCCTGATCTCAAGCGGCCTTTCCCTTGGCAACGTGGATTCGATGATATCCGTTACCCGGCCGGGCCGTGGTGACATCACGACGATCTTGGTCGAGAGATAAACGGCTTCCGGGATGGAGTGGGTGACGAAGCAGATGGTCTTGCCGGTCGTATCCCACAGTTTCAGCAGCTGTTCGTTCAGATGGTCGCGGACGATCTCGTCCAGCGCGCCGAAGGGTTCGTCCATCAACAGCAGGTCGGCATCGAAGGCCAGCGCGCGGGCGATGGAGGCGCGCTGCTGCATGCCGCCGGAAAGCTGCCATGGGTATTTCTTGCTGAAACCGCTGAGATTGACGAGATCGAGCGTGCGGTCGATGCGCTCCCTCTGTTCGGCCTTCGTATAGCCCATGATTTCGAGCGGCAGCGCAATGTTCTTTTCGATGGTCCGCCAGGGATAGAGTGCGGCGGCCTGAAAGACATAGCCGTACGACCGGTCCTTGCGGGCGTTTTCCGGCGTGGTGCCATTGACGGTGATATCGCCGGATGTGTGCTTTTCGAGATCGGCAATCACCCGCAGGAACGTGGTCTTACCGCAGCCGGAAGGGCCGATGAAGGAGACGAACTCGCCCTTGCCCACTTCCAGATCGACATTGGAAAGCGCGTGCACCGGGCCATCGGCGGTTTCGAAGGTGAGGCCGAGATTTCTGGCGGAAACGACGGAATAGGACGAGGCTTGGTTCATCGTGGCTTGTTTCCACTTTCCGTCAGGGCTGCGCGTGCCAGCGGCAGCATACGTGTTTCCGTGAGTTTGGCGATCGGCAGATTGGAGGCCGCATCCAGATCGAGCCAGCGCACCTCCTCTATCTCGGCCTGTGGGATAACGTCGACATTCAGTTGGGCGACGAAGGCATGGGCCACGACCTCCGCCCCTGTCTCATTGGCGGCCTCCTCCCGAAAGATGCCCTCATATCGCGCGGCATTTTCAGGAAGCGTGAGGCCGATTTCCTCGGCAAGTTCACGGTGAAGCGCCTGCTCAGGCGTTTCACCCGGATCGATCTTGCCGCCCGGCTGCATGAATTGCGTGGTGCCGCGCTTGCGCACGACAAGCATTTGCCGCCGCGCATTCAGGAGAACGGCGGCAGCGATGACGATTTCGCGTTTCGGATCGGTGCTCAAGGTCATACACCCGATGCCGGAATGCCGCTGCGTTCTACCTTGCGTGGCGCGACGAGCTCTTTCCATGTGGACAGCGCCTTGCTGACGGCGGGATAGGGATCACGGGCGACGAACGTGCCGTGACCTTCCTGCGTCTTGACCGTGCTTTCCTCGATGCTGACGATGCCGCGCGACAGGGTGAAGCGCGGCAGGCCCTTGACCTTCTGTCCTTCGAACACGTTGTAATCGATGGCCGATTGCTGGTTTTCCGCGCGGATGGTCTTTTCTCGCGCCGGGTCCCAGACGACGATATCGGCATCGCTGCCGACGAGGATCGCGCCCTTTTTCGGATAGATGTTGAGAATCTTCGCAATGTTGGTGGAGGTGACGGCGACGAATTCGTTCATCGTCAGCCGGCCGGTCGCCACGCCATGGGTCCAGAGCAGCGGCATGCGATCTTCCAGCCCGCCGGTGCCATTGGGGATTTTGCGGAAGTCACCGAGGCCGAAGCGCTTCTGGTCGGTGGTGAAGGCGCAATGGTCGGTCGCCACGCATTGCAGCGAGCCGGAGGCGAGACCCGCCCAGAGGCTATCCTGATGCTGGCGGTTGCGGAAGGGTGGCGACATGACCCGGCGGGCAGCATGGTCCCAGTCGGCATTGGCATATTCGCTTTCGTCGAGGATCAGGTGCTGGATCAGCGGTTCGCCATAAACGCGCATGCCGTTCTGACGCGCACGGCGGATGGCTTCATGTGCCTGCTCGCAGGATGTATGAACGACATAAAGCGGCGCACCGGCCATATCGGCGATGATGATGGCGCGGTTGGTGGCCTCACCTTCGACGGAGGGCGGCCGGGAATAGGCATGCGCTTCCGGGCCGACATTGCCTTCCGCCATCAGCTTTTCCTGCATCTGCGCAACGATATCGCCGTTTTCCGCATGAACGAAGGGAATGGCGCCAAGCTCGGCGCAACGCGAGAAGGAGGCGAACATCTCGTCGTCATTCACCATCAACGCGCCCTTGTAGGCCATGAAGTGCTTGAACGAATTGATGCCCTTTTCCTGAACCACAGTCTTCATCTCGTTGAAGACCTGCTCGCCCCACCAGGTAACGGCCATGTGGAAGGAATAATCGCAGTTGGCGCGCGTTGCCTTGTTGTCCCATCTTTGCAGGGCATCGAGCAGCGACTGGCCGGGATCGGGCAGACAAAAATCCACCACCATGGTCGTGCCGCCGGCAAGGGCGGCACGCGTGCCACTCTCGAAATCATCGGCGGAATAGGTGCCCATGAAGGGCATTTCCAGATGCACATGCGGATCGATGCCGCCGGGCATGACGTAACATCCCGTGGCATCGAGCACTGTGCCGCCGGTCAGATCGGGTCCGATCTCTGTGATCTTGCCGCCTTCGATTTTAACATCGGCCTTGTAGGTCAGGTCGGCGGTGACGATGGTGCCGTTCTTGATAATGGTGGCGGTCATTGCACGATCTCCGCAGTTTCCAGCACCGCATGCAGCAGCACGTCGCAGCCCGCGGCGGCCCATTCGGAGGAGATGTTTTCGGCTTCATTGTGGGAAAGACCGTCCACGCAGGGGCAGAAGATCATGGTGGAGGGGGCAACCCTTGCCGTCCAGCAAGCATCATGGCCAGCGCCGGAAATGATGTCCATATGGCTGTAGCCCAGCTTTTCGGCAGCAGCGCGCACGCGGCCCACCAGCACCGGATCGAAGGTGACGGGATCGAAATGGCCGATGGCCTCGATTGAGCAGCCGACGCCGAGTTCTTCGGCGATAACGGGCACCTCGCGTTCGAAGATGGCGCGCATGTTGTCGAGTTTCGCCTGCGAGGGGGTTCTGAGGTCGATGGTGAAAACCACCTTGCCGGGCAGCACATTGCGGGAATTGGGCGTGAAGATCATCTGGCCGACGCCGGCGACAGCGCCCGGCTGGTGGGCCATCGCCACTTCCTGCACCTTTTCGAGGATGCGGGCGGCGGCGAGGCCAGCATTGACGCGCATGGCCATCGGCGTCGAGCCGGTATGCGCCTCCTTGCCTGTCAGCGTCACTTCCAGCCACCACAGGCCCTGACCATGGGTAACGACGCCGATCTGCTTGCCTTCCGCCTCGAGGATCGGTCCCTGTTCGATATGATATTCGAAATAGGCGTGCATCTTGCGGGCGCCCACCTCTTCCTCACCCAGCCAGCCGATGCGCTTCAGCTCGTCGCCATAGGTCTTGCCGTCGGTATCGGTGCGGCTATAGGCGTAATCGAGATCGTGAATGCCGGCGAAGACGCCGGAAGCCAGCATGGCCGGGGCAAAGCGCGCGCCTTCCTCATTGGACCAGTTGGTAACGACAACAGGGTGTTTCGTCTTTATGTTGAGATCGTTCAGGCTTCGCACGACTTCCAGTCCAGCCAGCACGCCGAGAACGCCATCGAACTTGCCGCCGGTTGGCTGGGTGTCGAGATGGCTGCCGATATAGACCGGCAGTGCATCCGGGTCCTCGCCGGGGCGGGTGGCGAACATCGTGCCCATCTTGTCGACGCCCATCGTGAGGCCGGCCGCTTCGCACCAGCGCTTGAACAGGCTGCGGCCTTCAGCATCTTCATCCGTCAGCGTGCGGCGATTATTGCCGCCGGCAATGCCGGGGCCGATTTTCGCCATGTCCATCAGACTGTCCCACAGACGGTCGCCATTGACCGTCAAGTTCTTACCCGCTGCCATGAAGTGTCGTCCTCACCTGTTTTGTTTTTATCGAAGCAAAGCTTGTGCCGTTCCCGTTTTTGCCGGTTAAGATAACAGCCATTGCCTTGTGATGGCGATGGTGGATAAATTGACCGGCTGGTAAACATTGCAAATTCGCCATGACGTCAGCAAGGGATTTTCGTGACGAATCGCACTAATTTTGCCTAAACTGTACGCGGCGATTATTTTTTAAGCATACTGTAGCGGCAATTGCATCGAAAAGAAACACAGAGAGCAGAGTATGGCCATACCGCGCGCAGCGAAAACACAGAAGCGGACCCGCATTCAGGAAGAAAAGCAGGAAGCGATTCTTGAGGCCGCGCTGAGTGTGTTTTCCACCAACGGCTTTCGCGGTTCCACCATCGACCAGATTGCCGAGGCGGCCGGCATGTCGAAACCGAACGTACTTTATTATTTCCGCACCAAGGAGGCGATGCATCGCGCGTTGATCGAGCGGGTGCTGGATACCTGGCTGGATCCGCTCAGGGCTTTTGATGCCGAGGGCAATCCTGAAAGCGAAATCCGCTCCTATATTCGCCGCAAGCTGGAAATGTCGCGCGATTTTCCGCGCGAGAGCCGCCTGTTTGCCAATGAAATCCTGCAGGGCGCGCCACATATCGAGGATGAGCTGAAGGGTCCGCTGAAGCAACTGGTGGATGAAAAGGCGGAGGTAATCCGCGTCTGGATCAAGGCCGGGCGGATGGCGAAATGCGATCCCTATCACCTGATTTTCTCGATCTGGTCGACCACGCAGCACTATGCGGATTTCGACGTGCAGGTGCGGGCCGTGCTGGGCGACAAAAACGGTGGCGAAGGCCGGTTTGAGGATGCAGCCCGGCACCTGGAGCAGCTTTTCATGGGTGGATTGAAGATCAACAACTGATCTGGTGAGGTTATCGCGAATATGTGATCGATTCTTTATGCCAAAACATGAGGAAAATTATCACCTTTATACTTTACTCCAAAACTCATCTTTATTATGGTGCCGGCATCCCGAACGTCGGGGCATGAAAAAATCAACCGGCAGGTGAGGGAATGGCACGCAAGGAAAAGAAGAAAGCCGAACGCGGCGGCAAGCAGGGCAAGGGCGCGCCTCAACCTGAAAAGGATGTGGCCGAACAGCAGCTTTCCGGTCCGAAGAGCTTTCTTTATGTTGGCGGCCGTGACTGTCAGGTTGCCCATCTTCGCCAGATCGCCAGCAATTTCGGCGCCGAGCTTATCCATCACGATGGCGGATTGCGTGAGGCGGTCTCGCGTATCGACACTGTTCTTCCCTCCGTCGACTGCGTTTTCTGCCCGATCGACTGTATCAGCCACGATGCGTGTCTGCGGGTGAAGTCCGGTTGCAAGAAATTCGGCAAGACGTTCATTCCGCTGCGCAATGGCAGCAAATCCAGTCTGGAGCGGGCGCTGCAGACGATGAATGAACGGACCTTAAACGATGAGCGACGAGCGCAATAATTTCAAGGATGCAGAGCAGGCGGTGGCTGAGGCCTGCCACGTGGAGCTGCACAAGATGGCCGATCAGGGCGCCGATCCGGCCCTGAGGGAGATGTATGAAGTCGTCGGCGAACGCGAGCGGCGCAACCGCGCCGCAGCTGACGGCGGCAATGTGCTGGCTTTTCCCTATCTGCGCACCCGCCAGCCGGGCGAAAAGCCGTTCTTCGAGATCGGTGACGCGGCTCAACGTGGCGGCAACATCCTGTCGTTTCGCTGGAAACGGCGTTGATGCCGATTTAGCCCCTCGGCTTCAAAAATGCACCGGCGCAAAGCACCAGCCATCCCGCGATCATGCCGAGGCCACCCAAGGGGGCCGCGTAGGGAAACAGGCTGTGACCGGAAAAATGTCTGGTGACGAGATCACCAACAAAAACCGCCGTGCCGAAGCCAAGAATCAGCCCTGCCGGAATGGCGGTTCTGATGCGGTCCGCGCCGATATGCAGTGCCACAAGCACAGGCGCATGGGCGAGCGCCATGGTCGAGGCGTTGCCAAGCATATAGGTTTCGCCGGTATGGGTGGCGGCGGCGGCAAGCATGACGCCGGCAGCACCCAAAAGGCTGCCCAGCAGCAAAATCAAGGCGCGCAATCTTTCCGTCGTCATGGGTTATTCGCTTCCTGATTTTGCATGTGGAAGGCCAGCCGCTCCACCGGTCCCCAGATGATGTCCCGGAGCTTTGCGTTCTCGATGGTCTCGTCCATCGCGCGGCGAAAGCAGAGCAGCCATTCGTCCCGCTCGGCGGGTCCGATAGGGGCCACGAAATGACGCCTGCGCAACATCGGGTGGCCGTGTTTTTCGACATAGACCGGCGGTCCGCCAAGATATCCGGTCAGATAATCGTAGAACTTGCTTTCGCTGCCGGAAAGATCGGCTGGATGGATGGCGCGGCAATGCGCCGCCTCTGGCAGGGTGTCCATCAATTCGTAGAAGCGCCGGGTCAGTGCTCTGACTGTGGCATCGCCGCCGATCGCTTCATAAAGGGTAATGGTCTCGCCGCTCACATCCCGCCTCCTTGAACCCTGCGGCCCTTATCGCTTTCCGGAGCGGGAAGAGCAACAGGCAAAGACGGGATGCGACATTTGCGACACTGGGACATTCATGGTGGCCGTCCGCTTCAAGCGTTCAGCGCCATCCACTCATCCAAAGTTGCGGATGAGATCGAGGCCCTTGTTGAGCAGCGTTTCGGCTTCGTCCTGATTGGCAGCCTCGACGTAGCAGCGCATTTCCGGAGCATTGCCGGAAGGGCGGAAATGGATGGTGCTGCCGTCTGTCAGCGCCACGCGCAGGCCGTCAATGTCGCTCAGCGCCTTGACCGTGCCCACGGGGGCGAGGAAGGTTTCGAGATTATCCCGCGAGGCGCGCAGATGCGTCATCAGGGCAGCGCTCTTTTCCTGTGCGAAGTTTTCCAGACGATCGGCAGCCGCGACCGGCAGGTTATAGGCGGCGGCAATCTGCGATAGCGGCTTTTTCTGCTCGGCGGAGAGAAGCAATACGGCGAGGATGGGCAGGAAGCTGTCCCGAGTCGGCAGGGGCGATAGCGGTTTGCCGTTCAATGTGAAGGTGGAGGCTGTTAGAAGGCCGCCATTGGCCTCGAAACCCATGACGCCGTTGTTTCCTTCGGCAAGGGCCTGTGCCATGCCGGCGATCACGAAGGGCGAACCGACCCTGGTGCGGATGACCTTGAACGAACCGCTCGCCTCAATGCCGGAATTGGAGGTGACGGGGGTGACGACCACGCCGGCATCGAGAAAATTCGCCGTGATCAATCCGATCAGGTCGCCGCGCAGCGGCACGCCGTTTTCATCGGCAAGCAGGGGCCGGTCGCCGTCACCATCGGCGGAAACGATGGCATCGAGGCCGTGTTCCGGTGCCCATTTTTTGAGAAGCTCCAGCGTTTCACGGGAGACCGCCTCGGTATCGACCGGAATGAAGGTCTCGGAACGGCCGAGCGACACAACTTCGGCGCCATAGTGGGCGAGAACGTCGACGAAGAGATCGCGCGCCACCGTGCTGTGCTGGTAAACGCCGATCTTCAGGCCCGACAGCGCCTTTTCCGGCAGGAGTGCGGCATTGCGCTCATAAAAGAGCTCGGCTGCAATTGCGGAATGGTCGTCCGCCGTTTCGGCCTCGTCGTTAATCCCTTCAGCCTCGACTTCGGCTGCGAGTGCGGCGATCGCCGTTTCGTCCTGTTTGTCGATCTCGCCGTCCGGGCGGTAGAACTTGATGCCGTTGCGGTCGGCCGGAATATGCGAACCCGTTATCATCAGCGCGCCGGCCTTGAGGGAAAGTCCGTAAAGCGCCAGTGCCGGTGTCGGCACCGTGCCGCAATCGAGCGGTGCGAGGCCGGCCTTTTTCAGCGCGGCGATACAGGTTGCGGAAACATCCGGGCTCGAATCGCGGAAATCGCGGGCCACGAGAATGGGGTCGCCCGCCTTTGCCTGACCCGATGTGAGAAGGTGCCTTGCAAATGCCGTTGCGTAGACGGCCGAGGCCTTTCCTTTCAGATCGACAGACAGGCCGCGAAGGCCGCTCGTTCCAAATTTCAGGCTCATGCCAAACTCCGTTTCGATAAAATCTTTGAGGTTCAAATGGATAATACAAAAATATAACGCCAGAAAGAACCGTATCGATCCATTCAAGTCAATCATCTCTTTCATGGACGCGGCGAATAGGTGATGATGGCGGGGGATGATGCGGGTAACCTAAAATTCACCCGTTATATCTAGACTTGCCGGTTAATAGTGGTTCTGGCGACGATGAAAACCATCTGTTGCAGGCCTTTTTTGTGGTTCGTTCAAGTTGGATTGGCTGATGTACAGGCTTCAAAAGGCGGGACATAAGCAGGCACGTCCGCTGGATGAAAAAGCGGCGCCCGCCGCCAGACCCCACGGTTCCCTGCTGGACGATCTGGTGGATGAGGATGAGGTTTTCGAGCGCACGGTGCTGAAAGAGCATCTTGAGCCGAAGCCGGCGGCTGCCGTTGCCGAACCCGCTCCGGCTGAAAAGCCCACAAGGCCGACATCGCCAAGCAACAGTTTCGCGGCCACGCTGCCGGGCCTGAAATATATCGACCGGATCGGTGTCGACGAGGTACTCGGCTGGCTGCGTGCCGGGATCGTCTGGATTGTGCTTGCGATCATTATCTGCGTCGCGGCTGCACTCGCCTACGCCTATATGACGCCGCCGCGTTACACCGCCTATACGGATATCGTCGTCAATCCCTCCAACCTGAATGTCGTTAATGACGGGGTATTTTCGCCCAACCAGCAGCGCGACACCCAGATTCTCGAAGTGGAGAGCAAGCTGCGTACCGTCACGTCGCGCAACGTGCTGGCGCGGGTGGTGGACGGGCTGAAACTGGATGAGGACCCGGAATTCATATCCCCACCGCCTCTTGCGCGGCTGAAAGCATTTTTTTCACCCAAGCCGGAAGATGGTGACAACAAGGTCGGCGCGCTTCGTTCGCTGGGCGAACGGGTTGCGGCGGAACGGGATCCGCGTTCCTTCGTGGTGACGCTTGCGGTCTGGACCAATGATCCGGACAAATCCGTGACAGTCTCGAAGGCGATGGTGAAGGCTTTCGAAAGCGAGTTGTTCCAGACGACCTCCGACAGCAGCCTGCGTATCGTCGATGATCTAAAGAAGCGGCTTGAGGAAATGCGCCAGAACGTGACGGTTGCCGAAAAGCGCGTCGCCGATTTCCGCCGCGAAAACGGCCTGCAGGAGAATAACGGCCAGCTGGTCAGCAATCTGGCATCAGGAGAGCTGAATGCGCAGGTTCTTGCCGCGCAGCAGCGCGTCATTCAGGAGGAGTCGCGCCTCAAGCAGATGCAGGCGGCGATTGCCCAGAACCGCACCCAGAGCGACGCGATCTTCGACAGCCAGACCATGAACACCATCCGTGCGCAATACAGCACCTTGCAGCAGCAGATCGGGGCGATGACGCTGACCTATGGCGCCCGCCATCCGCGTCTGGCGACGGCGGGGGCGGAACGCGACATGCTGGAACGCGGCATTGCGGATGAGGCGCAGCGGATTTTGCTGGCGGCCAAGACCAATGTCGCCGAGGCCCGCTCCTCGCTTGATGCCCTGCGGCTGAAGGCGGTTGCGGAACGCGCCAACGTCTTCACCGACAATGAGGCGCAGGTGCGGCTGCGCGATCTGGAGCGAGACGCCAACTCAGCTGCCGCGATCTACGAGACCTATCTCAACCGATCACGCCAGATCGCCGAGCAGCAGACAATCGATTCCACCAATGTGCGGGTGATTTCGCAGCCGGTAGCGCCCAATTCCAGAAGCTGGCCGCCCGGCAAGCTGATCTTCCTGATCGCCGGTGGCGTGGGCGGTCTGTTCCTTGGTCTCGGAATTGCCATCGCACTTGGGCTTTTGGGTTTTCTGCGCCGGACAGATCACGCGGAACGCTACGCCTGAGGGCTGCGACCGCCGATTACTCCTCGGACATCAGGCCGTCATAGACTTCGAGCAGGGCGGCGGCGATGGCGGCACCCAGCGCATTACCCGCATCGCGAATGCCTGTCTCGTCGCCGTCACGGACCGAAACGGCAAGATCGGACGCCTCATTGGCGACGATTTCTTTTGCCCGTTCGATGGCCCAAAGGCCGAAATCGCCGCGGTTGTCGATCGATATGGTTTCCATGGCCGGGACCTTTTCTATGGTGTGGTTTCGTCGTCCCTTAACCCATCAACCGCAAAACCGGAATAGGGTGAGGAGAGGTTGGGGTGGTCACTCAACCCCCGGGCGTATAATTGTTTGATTCAAGCGTCAGATTTATAAGAATATTAATGATAGTTATTCGTAGTGTTTGAAGCCTTATACCTTAATCCTATGCGTGAATATAACAGTGAAACGATGCCTATCTTGGACACCGGACAGAATATGACAGGGAGAGATGTCCCGCATGCGGAAGGGCCTGGCACACACTGGCCGGTTGTTCCGCTTGCGGCTTTGCCCATCACCGATGCGACCATCGAAGAGACGGCGCAGGATTTTATCCTGCGGGCGGAACGTGAACGCGCGGCCGGCGCAAAGCCGTTCTATTCGACATCGGCGAACGGTCAGGTCATCGCACTCTGTCACCAAGACAAGGAATTCGAAGCCCTGCTGCGGCAGGCGGACCAGATTCATGCCGACGGCATGTCGCTGGTGATCTTTTCCCGCCAGTTCTGCGTAAGGGCGCTGCGGGAACGTGTGGCGACGACGGACCTCGTTCATGCGGTGGCCCGGAGGGCTGAGGCGACCGGCACGCGGTTCTATTTCCTCGGCGGTTCCGAAGAGGTGAACCGCGCGGCAGTCGAGGAAATGCAAAAGCTCTATCCGCGGCTTGTTTTTGCCGGTCGGCGCAATGGTTATTTCAGACCCGGCGACGAGGAGGCGATCCTTGCCGATATCGTCGCATCGCAGACCGATATTCTCTGGGTGGGCTTCGGCATACCGCTGGAGCAACGTTTCGTCGCGCGCAATCTCGACAGGCTTTCCGACATTGCGGTGATCAAGACCTGCGGCGGTCTGTTCGATTTTCTCGCGGGCAAGAACAGCAGGGCGCCACAATGGATGCAGGATATGGGGCTCGAATGGCTCTACAGGGCCATGCTTGAGCCGAGGCGTCTCGGCAAGCGCTACCTGCTGACCAATCCCATCGCCATATATTCGCTGCTGAAGCACCGCTACGGGTTCGGGGCCGGCAAGGTCTGAAATCTGCGCATTCTCGTTAATTTTTTACCGAATTTCCCCTGACCGTCTGACCGGTTCAGGATCGATATCATGTGAGCGGCATCTGCCGGCGCATGCAATCATCATATGGAGTCGCGCTATATGAGGTCGCTCTAACGTATCGGGGTGGAGGTGTCTTTCCGCGGAAAATCGTTGCAAGTGGGCGTAACGGCGGTACACTGAGCGGATATTACATATTTATTCGAATCAGAAATATATTGAGGACAGCGATGGTAATTACGTCCATTTCTCTTTTCGTATATGGGATTGGCACCGTTACTTCTCTTGCCATGACCTATATAGAAGGCGCCCGCCGCGACAAGGATTGGGACTTTTACCGGGTGACCGGTATCATCCTTTGTTTCTTCTGGCCGGTTCTTGTGCCGCTTCTCATTCTTGCAGCCGTTTTTTCGTCATTCGCTTCCCAGAAACGGCATGTGAATGGGATCTCTCTGCGCAGGGAAAAAACCCTGAGCTGAAAAGCTGATATTAACTGCCGGACGAGCCCGCGTTCAGGCCTTTTTCGCCGGCGCCTTATAGGGCGTGAGCGTAATACCGAGGCTCGCCATGACGCGGCCGATGGACATCAGCGGTGGATGCGTGGCGGGCAGCAGCGCACCGGTTTTCAGGAATGCGGAAACGGCGCGGACCAGTGACAGGCACAGGCTGACGACGTTTTTGGCGGCAAGCAGCAGCCCGCCCTTCAGGCCGGGGCGTCGGGCGCGGTCGATGCTGTAATTGATGATCCCGGTTCGGAGCGAGCGCTCCATGATCCAGCGCGGCGCCATGCGGTTTTCCGGCACATATTCGATGATGAGGGCTTGAGCGTTCCAGGCGAATTTGAAACCCGCCTTTCGGCAACGGGTGAAGAAATCCATGTCGCCGCCGCCAAGGAAGTTGAACCGTACATCGAATTCCGGCTTTTCCAGCGTTTCGAAAACCCGCCTCGAGATCAGGCAATTGCCGGACCCATGGATTTGATCGACTACGCCGGTGGGTGCCTCGATGGAACCGAACAGCGGGTGTGCCAGAACCGCCTTGGGTGCGGGCGCATCGAATTCGCGATCGACCGGCCCGCCGACGATATCGACGCCGAAGGATTTTGCGGCAGAGACCATTTCAGCGAGCCAGACGGGCGAGGCCGCTTCGTCGTCATCGATCATCAGAAACCACTGCGCGGATGGATAGTTCTGCCGCGCCGTGCGGAATGCCGTGTTGATGGCGTAACAATTGCCCTGCGTCGGCTCAACCAGCGTCTGGCCCATCATTCCGCTCTCGGCAAAAAAAGCGCGCGCGACGGCCAGCCCCGCCTGGCCCACCCCGTCATTATCGACGACGACGATGGCGAAGGGGAAATCGACCTTCTGGGCTGCCAGCGAGTTCAGCGTCTTCTGCAAACCTGCAGGCCTGCGGAAACTCGGAATGCACACCACCGCTTCCGGCATGATTTCGGACATGGACACTCCTAAATTCCGGCAAGGGCTGCGGCGGAAAACACGACGGCGCGCAGGCTTTGGCGCGGGCGATTGACAAATGTATCGGCAAGCGCCGAAAAGGCCTCGCGATAGCGCCGGGCGCGAAAGGCCTGCGCCACGGTATAGGCATTCATGTGATTTTCGGATTTGCGGCGAAGCCGGCGCAATTCCTGCGGCGCAATGGCGGCGACGATGGCGGGATCGGAAAACACCGCTTCGATCGCCGGTTCGCAATCCCGGAATGTCAGAAGGCGGTTCATCATCACGCTTGTCCGGTGCACCCGGTAATCCAGCACGTGGCGGCCGGGCAGATAGGCGAAACGGCCGGAGGCAGCCAGCCGGCACCAGCCATACCAGTCTTCCGCATAACGCAATGTCTCGTCGAAACCGCCAAAATCCTGAAAGATGCGGGTTTTGACCAGCATGATGCCGCCATTGACGATGAAGTTTCCGCCCAAAAGCGGCTGGAGGATGAAACCATCAGGTTTTTCCCGCCGTCTGATGAGGTTGCGCCGTCCGATCTTGGCGCCATTCTCGTCAATGCGCTCATAATCACCGTAGACGGCAACGACATCCGGTCCGGAGATGCCGGCGCATAGGGCGGCGATCGCGCCCGGCTTCACGCGGTCGTCGGCATCGAGAAACATCGTCCATTCACCGCGCGCCTGCGACAGGCCGAAATTGCGCACGGCGGAAACGCCCTGCCGTCCCTGCGGCCGGGCCAGCAGTTTTACGCGGGGATCGGCGAAACTTTGCACCTTTTGCGCCGTTGTGTCGGTGGAGCCGTCATCGACGACGAGCACTTCGCAAACGGTTTTCCCCTGAGACAACACGCTTTCGATCGCTTCCACGATGTAACGCTCGCCGTTGCGAACGGGAATGACAATCGAGACGGAAACCAATATTTTTACTCCATCAGGGGCGGGTCAACAATTCTCACACTGAAGTTACTACCGGATTAAGCCGGCTTGCGCCAATTGTGACGTGGTATAGCGTCAGTTAACCTTGCAAATCTTTAATATCCTTTTGGCATGATCAAGATGTTATGTTTTGAGAAATAGAGCGTCGTGCGGCCATTGGGACGCATCAATGACGTTCTGACAGTTGTGATATGCGCATCGTTCCTTTCGAAAATCGCTTTCGATTTTCAGGCCGATGCACCGGGGTTGTGGAGGCGGGCGAATGCGGATCGGGCGGCGGAATTTTCTGAGTGGCGCTGCAAGCGCGGGCCTGTTGCATGCCATGGCCGGGCAGGGCGTTGCCGCGACCAGGAAAACGTCGACAAAGATTGCCCCTTACGGTGCGGCCATCTATCTGCCGGACCTTACCGCCGATAGCCGCATCGGCGAAGCGGTGGTCAAATATTGCTCGCGCATCACACCCGTTACTGAAATGAAATGGGAGGTCATGCGGCCTTCGGCAGACGTTTTCGATTTTGCCGCTGCCGATGCGCTTGCGAACTTCGCGCGCCAGAACAAACTCACCATGCATGGTCATCCGCTTATCTGGTACGCTTCCAACGCGCCCTGGCTTGCCAGCATCGGCAGCGGCGCGAAGGTCGAGAAGTTGATGGAAACCCACATCGTCAAGGTGATGGAACGGTACAAGGACGTGATACACAGCTGGGATGTGGTCAATGAGCCTATCCCCGACGTGCCCGGCAATGTGCGCTCGCGCCGCGACGCCTGGTATTATGGCGCAGGCCCTGACGCCATCAAAAAGGCCTTTGACATCGCCCATTCCGTCGATCCGAAGGCCCAGCTCGTCCTCAACGAATATGATGTGGAATTTGCGGTCGAGAAATCGCCGGCCAAGCGCGCGGCCTTCCGCAATCTCATTCTCGAGTTGCTAGAGAAAGGCGCTCCGATCAACGCTATCGGCCTGCAGGGGCATCTGCGCGGTGGCTGGCCCATTGCGAAAGACGAGCTTGCGGCCTTTACCAAGGAAATGCGCAGTTATGGTCTTGCCGTTCTGGTGACGGAACTGGATGCGATGGACCAGACGCTTCCCGCCCCGGAAGCCGAGCGCGACATGCTGATAAACGGTCAGGTCCGCGATTTTCTCGAAGCGGCGTGCGAAGGCGGCCCGCTTTCCTCCATCACCACATGGGGCATTTCGGACCAATATACCTGGATTCGCTGGGCCTATCCCCGCCGGGATGGCACCGCGAACCGGCCGCTGCCGCTCGACTGGAGCTTCAACGAAAAACCCATGATGGCCGTCATCAATGAATTCCGGAACCGTGGTGCGTAATTATGACTGCTGAAATGCCGCTTCCTCCCGTACATAAGGCGCTGCAAATCAATCTGCATCCCTTCGACGCACCGCATGCGGCCCTGACCGTTCCGCATCAGCTGCGGGTCTGGGGCGGGCAGGTGGACCGCATTCTCCTGACGGTGGATACCGGCCAGGTTGGAGCCGGCCGCTACAAGGGCAACGGTTTCGAGGCCGCCAGCAAACGCCTGTTTGACATGCTGGAGGAAATGCAGGCCAACTATCCGCATCTGCATGTGGATATTGCCGACTATAGCGATGCGGCGCGCAGTGCGGTGGCGGAGACGTTCTTTTCGCGCTCGCCGGTTCCTTATCCCGCCAAGGCTTTCGACGGCGGGCCTTTCCATGTTTATTTCCACGGGTTGAAACGTGCCAACGCCCGTTATGTGCTGCATATGGACAGCGACATGATGTTTGGCGGCGGCAGCCAGAGCTGGTTCAACGAAGCCATTGCGCTGCAGAAGGCCAACCCGGACGCGCTCTGCATCACGCCGTTTTCCGGGCCGCCCACCGTGCGCGGCGATCTCGATATCTCCCGCCATGTCGGCATGCCGGGGGTGAAGAACATTCCCGAACCGCGCAAGCTGCCGAGCCGCGTTCCCACATGGCGGTTCGCGACCGTTTCTACCCGCCTGTTCATGATCGACATGGACCGTTTCGCCAAGCGTATCGGCTCGCTCGAACTGCTGAGACCCGACGTCAAACGGCGCATCCGCTCCTATGCCTATAATCAGCAACCGGTCTCAATGCCTGCCGAAGAGGTGCTGAGCGACAATATGATGCGCATCGGCGTATACCGGCTTGATTTTCTCGGCACTGGCAACGGCATGTATTCGCTGCATCCGCCCTATCGCTCGCCCGAGTTTTACGCGGCGCTGGGCTCCATCGTCGAGCGTATCGAAAAGGGTGACGTTCCCGAGGGCCAGCTCGGAGATTTCGATATCAACGGATCGATGGTGGACTGGTCGAGCGCCCTTGCGGCCAAGACGCGCTCCAAACGATATGCGAAGGCGCTGCGTCACCTGATTTCAGCGAATGTCCAGCGCTTCACTGGGGCATAGAAGGCTCGGCACTTTCTTCACAACCGGCGCAAGTGCCTTAGAAATCTGTGATGAGCTTGCTCCAGCTTTCCGAGCTTAGCCCGCCAATATAGATATCGCCGGCAAGCGCCCGATCCCGGAGGGCTTCATCCCGGGTGGCCATGCAGAAATAACCGCGATGATGGAAGGTCACGTGGTTCTGACGGTAGAGCGCGTTCATGAGAAACGGTTGCGACATGCCGGTGACATGGGCATAGTTTTCATCATCGAAATGGCGGAACAGCGCACCGAGCACGTCGTTTTCGCGACCGGCATCGCAGACGAGGTTCAGCACATAGGCGGTCCGTCCCGCCTGTCCGAAATACAGGGCAGCGCCGATGATGCGGCCTTCGGCATTTTCGATCGCCAGGCTGCTCAATTCACCAAGGGTGCCGTTGGTTTTACTCATTTCGATCAGCCAGTGGAATTCCTCGTGGGACCATTCCGGGCGGACGGAAAAACGCTCGATCATTGTCAGCGCGTTTCGTCGGAACGTCTCGAAATCCACCGGTCTGACCGTGGTGCCGGCAACTTCATTGGGCCTTATGCCCTTTTTCCACGATCGCAGGATACGGTCCACAAATCCAAGCGCCATAAGTCCGGGCCTGGATTTGACTACCTGTGAACGGCGCGGCATGCGCAGGGCAATCGCGCTGAAAGGCTTGAGCGCCTTGTGCCATTGCAGGCTTTCCATCGGCAACATGCTGCCGCCGATCGCAAGCCAATGATCGGCGCTGACGGGGGAGGCCGTGTCCGAAAACAGCATATCGTGTTTCGTCGCGCGCATGCCGCGGGACAGGCGCGCGGCGCCGAGTGCGCCGAGTTTTCCTTTCGACGCGAAAGCACATAACAACCTTGCGGTAATGGGTTTTCCGTTCGCGACAAACCGCATGGGGACGGCAAGGATAACGCTGGTAACCCCGCTCTCTCCAGCATCGTAGACAACGCTGCCATATTCGGGATCAAACACAGGACTGCTGAAAAACAATGTTTCGACGTAAGCGCCGAAGTCGAAGTTTCTATCAAGCCCGGTCTTTTTGAACGCGCTGTTGAGCACAACCTCGACAGCCGGAAGATCGTCCCTGCGCATGGGTCGAACGCCGGGCGCAGCTGGCTGAACCGGGCGTTGTGTCGCCCCTTCGTTGTTGCTATCGTCCATATTGGTGTGTATCGGAACGTCCACCGTCGGTTTCCAGCTATTTACGCGTTTATGAAATCAACCATAGGCAGTGTAGATTTTAATATATTAATATAGGTATAAAACTTGCAATTCTGCGGTACCGTAAATATCATCCGGAGAATAAATCGCCTTGTTTCAATCTGTTAGTGGATGCCGCCCGTATTGCGTTAGGTTAACAAAATATACTTAAACAAGCAACTAATGGACGAAATATGGAGCGATTTTGCTGTTATTTTTGAGTTTTGGAATTTAACTTCCAGATGCGAGGGTGGTGTCCCTTGTCTGCCGATTCCGATTTCCTGAAGAAAAAAAGCGGCAAGTCCCGGCGCTATTCCTCCGTGTATTATGGATAACTAAAAAATAGGGTTTTGACGGGATATTCATTTTACCGAGACGAAGCATCGGGTACGATGTGAGAAAGTATGGAAAAAGGTAGAGAAAATTACCTGATGGATGCAGCGCATGATGAGCAGGCGAGTGCCGCCTGGCGGAATGCACTGTTTTATGTGACGTTCTTTTATTTCACGGTCGGCTTCTCGCCCTATATCTCGCTTTCCTCGACCTATCTGGGGTCCGCCATGGCGGCCGGGTCCAACCTCCTCAACCAGCTCACCGCGATCATCCTGCTCATCAGTTTCGTGGCGTTCATGGCAAAGGAGCGGTCGTCTTCCATCGTCTTTACGCCGCGTTTGCTGATGCTCGCGATCTTCGGCTGGTATATCTTCACCTCAGTGGTGGGCGGCGCGCCGGTGTTTTCGCTGCGGCGGCTTGCCATGTGCGCCATCATCTGCGTGCTCGCCAGCTGCTTCCTGCAATTGCCGCGCACCGAGCGGCATTTCACCACGCTGCTTGCCACATGCGTGCTGATCATCCTGTTCCTCTGTTATTTCGGCGTTGCTGTCCTGCCGTCGCGGTCGATCCATCAGGCAAGCGATGCGCTGGAGCCGCTCCTCGCAGGCAACTGGCGTGGGGTCTTCCGCCACAAGAACGAGGCAGCCTCGATCATGGCGGTGCTGATGATCGTCGGGATTTATCTGTGCAAGCGCTGGTCCCTTATCGGCGGCCTGGCGGTGCTGTTGCTGTCGTTGATCTTTCTCGTCAAGTCGGGTGGCAAGACCGCGCTCGGCCTGATGCCGATCATCATCGCCACGGGCTGGTTCATCGTGGGCTGGCCCAGATGGCGTTACGCTGTTGTGACCGTGCTTCTGGGAACCTTCGCCGTGGTGATCGTCGGCACGACCGTTGATCCGGTCTTTTCACAGATGCTGACGAAACTGGGGATCGACGCCAGTTTCACCGGCAGAACCGATATCTGGACCGTCTCGATAGATTATATCCGCCAAAGCCCGATCGTCGGATACGGCTACCAGGCCTTCTGGCGCAGCGACACCCTGATGACGAGCTTCACCGAGAACAATACCTGGGCAACGACGGCGCCGGATTCCCACAATGGCTATTTCGACCTTGTGCTTGGCGGCGGCGTGCCAGGTCTTATTCTGGTGCTGACGTGGATTTGTCTGATGCCGCTTCGCGATCTCGGCAAGATGGATGAGGCCACGCGCAAAAGCCCGCTGACGAAGCTCTATGTCGGCGTCTGGCTTTATGTCCTGCTCTACGGCTTTCTGGAAACGATGTTCTTCCTCAGTACCGGTTTCGTCTGGTTTTTCCTCGTCGTTGCCGTGATGGGCCTGCGTTTGCAAGCGAATGCCAGCCTTGTCGAGGATGAGGCGCAGGCGGAGCCGCAATTGGCCCTGACTGGCAGTAACGCGGCCAGCGTGGCGAGGCGCATCAGGGGCAAATCGCGCAGATCGTTGCTCGCAGATGATATTTTGAAATGATTTTTCGTTTCAAATGTGTAAAAGAGCCTGATATTGCGCGCGTTTGCAGCAGGTTTCGCTAAACATGCGTGGCTTAAGTCTTTGTTGTTATGCATGTCCTGTCGCAAAACCGCTCCGCATTTTGCTCGACACGCAATGAACCGGATCGGCAAGGTCAATAAATGGCAGATACAGGCGCCTGTGCGCTCGAAGCGGATGACATCCACAAGAGCTTCGGCACACACGAAGTTTTGAAGGGCGTTTCGCTGAAGGCCCACAAAGGCGATGTGATATCGATCATCGGCTCGTCCGGTTCCGGCAAGAGTACCTTCCTGCGCTGCATCAACTTTCTCGAAACGCCGGATCGCGGCCGGGTCATCGTCAATGGCGAGGAGATCGCCATGAAGATTGGCAGGGACGGCAAGGCTGTGCCGAAAAGCTGGCGGCAAGTGGAAAAGCTGCGTACAGGGCTTGGCATGGTGTTCCAGAATTTCAATCTCTGGGCCCACCGCACCGTTCTGGAAAATGTCATCGAAGCGCCTGTTCACGTTCTCGGCGTCAAGCGGCAGGAGGCGGTGGAAAAGGCCGAAGCCCTGCTGAACAAGGTTGGCCTTTACGACAAGAAAAATGCCTATCCGGCGTTCCTCTCCGGCGGGCAGCAGCAGCGCGCCGCGATTGCGCGCGCGCTCTGCGTGGAGCCGGCGGTGATGCTGTTCGACGAACCCACCTCGGCGCTCGATCCGGAACTTGTGGGCGAGGTGCTGAAGGTCATCCGCGATCTGGCCGAGGAAGGCCGCACCATGCTGCTCGTTACTCACGAGATGCGCTTTGCGCGCGATGTTTCCACCGAGGTGATGTTTCTGCATCAGGGCCGTGTGGAGGAAGCGGGGCCACCGGCGCAGGTGTTCGGCAATCCCGTAAGCGCCCGTTGCAGGGAATTTACCGGCGCGCTGGCGTGATGGCCGTTTCGCTTCGCCGTTTGTTTTAACAGGAGAGACTTTAAATGAAATTCTTCGCCACGCTGCTTGCCGGAACGGCATTTGCGGTTTCCGCCTTCACCGCCAGCGCCGATGTCCGGTTCGGCATCATGAACGAATCCTACCCACCCTTCTTCGCCAAGGATGCCAGCGGAAAGTGGCAGGGCTGGGAAATCGATCTCATGGACGCCGTCTGCGCGGAAATGAAGGAAAAATGCTCGATCGTCGAGCTTTCCTGGGATGGCCTCATCCCGGCTCTGCAGACGAAGAAGTTCGATGTTATCTGGTCGTCCATGTCCAACACGGAAGAACGCGAGAAGGTCATCGATTTCACCAACAAATATTACAACACGCCGAGCAAGCTGATCGGCGCCAAGGATGGCAAGCCGGGTGCGGCGCCGGAAGACGTCAAGGGCAAGACCATCGGTATTCAGGTCGCGACCATCCAGTCCGAATATTACAAGAAATATTTCGCTGCTGTCGCAGACGAAAAGACCTATCAGACGCTGGACGAGGCGTTTCAGGATCTCGCAGCCGGCCGTATCGACTACGTGTTCGGCGACTCGCTCGTTCTCGATGCCTTCGTGAAGAGCGATGCCGGCAAGGATTGCTGCGCCGACATGGGCAACGTTGCGGATGACAAGGAAATCCTCGGCCTTGGCGTTTCCGGCGGCCTGCGCAAGGACGACACCGAACTCAAGAACAAGCTGAACGCTGCTCTCGCTGCCGTTCGCGCCAGCGGGAAGTATGACGAGATCACCAAGAAATACTTCAGCTTCGATATCTACGGTAAGTAATTTCTCCTGACCGGTCACATAAATGGCAAGCCTTGAAACCACGCTGCAACTGCTGTCGCCCTATCCTCCGGGATGGGGCGGCACCCTTTTGAAGGGTGCGGCGTCGACGCTTGCCATTTCCGCCGGTGCCTATCTGATCGGCATCGTCATCGGGCTTGCCGGTGCACTTGGCAAGCTCTCCGGCAACAGGCCGCTTGGCCTTCTGCTCAATCTCTACACGACGGCAATCCGCGCCGTTCCCGAACTGATCCTCATCGTCGGGCTTTATTACGCCGGTACTGATGGCCTGAACCGGCTGCTACAACTGGCAGGCCTGCCGCCTTTGGAAGTCAACGGTTTCGTTGCTGCTGTTGCGGTTCTGGGTTTCGTGCAGGGTGCCTATATGACCGAGGTGCTGCGCGGTGCGATCCTTGCCATTCCGAACGGGCAGATCGAGGCGGCGCGCGCCTTCGGCATGTCGCCGGCCTTGCGTTTCCGCCGTGTGGTCTTGCCGGCACTGTTGCCGAACGCCCTGCCGGGCCTTGCCAATCTCTGGCTTGCGGTAACGAAGGATAGCGCGCTGGTGGCGGTTGTCGGTTATCAGGAACTGGCGCTTGCGACACGGCTGGCGGGGGCCAGCACCAAGCAATATTTCCTGTTCTTTCTTGCCGCAGCCCTGCTTTACCTTGCCATTACGCTGGTTTCCAACCTCGTCTTTTCGCTGCTGGAGCGCCGTGTGCGGCGCGGCCAGCCGGCGTTGGCATAAAGGGGAAGCTGCATGGATTTTTCATGGATCGCCAAATATTGGCCGCTGCTTCTGTCCGGTGCCTGGCAAACGCTTGCGCTGCTCGTGATCTCCGTCAGCATTGGTTTTCTTCTCGCTATCGGGCTTGCCTTCGCGCAGGTCAGCGGCGGGCGGGTGACAAAAATTCTGGCGCGCGCCTATTGCACCTTCTTTCGCGGCACACCGCTTCTGATCCAGCTCTGGCTGCTCTATTATGGCGTCGGCTCGTTTCTGCCGATGATCCCCGGCTTACGTCAGAGTTTCATGTGGCCGGTGCTGCGCGAGGGCTTCTTTTTCGCCGCCGTCAGCTTCACACTGAATTACGCGGCCTATGAGGCCGAGGTTCTGCGCGGCGCGTTGCTGGCTGTGCCAAAGGGTGAGCTGGAGGCCGGCCGGGCTTTCGGCATGGGCCGTTTCACCCTTATTCGCCGCATCTGGCTGCCGCGCGCCATCCGCATCGCGCTGCCGACAATTGCGGGCGAGGTGGTGATGCAGCTCAAAGCCACGCCGCTTGCCTTTACCGTGACGGTGATGGACCTCTACGCCGTCGCCTACAAGGTGCGGCAGGACACGCTGCTCGTCTATGAGCCGTTGATCGTCGTAACCGTCTTTTATCTCATTCTCACCGCCATCATCGCCCGCTGTTTCGGTCTTATCGAACAGCAGGTGCCGGTCCGGCGGTAAACCGTTCAAGGAGCATGAACATGGGCACTATCCGTATTCTCGACGGCGGCATGAGCCGCGAATTGCAGCGGCTCGGCGCCGAGCTGAAACAGCCGGAATGGTCGGCGCTGGCGCTCATCAATTCACCTGATATCGTGCGGCAGGTGCATCAGGAATTCATCGAGGCCGGTGCCGATGTCGTCACCACCAATTCCTATGCGCTGGTGCCGTTCCATATCGGCGAGGAGCGTTTCCAGAAGGATGGCGCATCGCTGATCGCCCTTTCCGGCAGGCTGGCACGTGAGGCTGCGGATGCCTCCGGCCGCGACGTGCTGGTGGCCGGTTCGCTGCCGCCGATCTTCGGCTCCTATGAGCCGCAGAATTTCGATGCCACGAGGGTGCAGGACTATCTGAAGGTGCTGGTCGACAATCTCGCGCCCTTCGTCGATGTCTGGCTGGGTGAGACGCTGAGCCTGATCGCCGAAGGCGAAGCGGTGCGGGAAGCCGTGGCCGCAACCGGCAAACCGTTCTGGATTTCCTTCACGTTGAACGACGATGCGGCTGCGACAGGCGGTGGCGAGCCTGCGCTGCGCTCTGGTGAAACGGTAAAGGCGGCGGCCGAATGGGCGGCGCAATCTGGTGCTGCCGCCCTTCTGTTCAATTGCAGCAAGCCGGAAATCATGAAAGCCGCCGTGGAAACGGCATCCGCTGTCTTTGCGGAAAAGGGCGTTTCGCTTGAGATCGGCGTTTATGCCAATGCCTTCGAAGGTGAACAGGGCGATTCCGCCGCCAATGAAGGTCTGCACGGCACGCGCACCGACCTGACCGACGATGTCTATTCGCGGTTCGCCTGCTCCTGGGCGGATGCCGGCGCAACCATGATCGGCGGCTGCTGCGGCATTGGCGCTGCCCATATCCACACGGTTGCAACGGCATTGCGGCGCGCGGCCGCCTGACGCTACCGCGAGCGCTCCCAACGCCACTATCGGGAATGCATGCGGCAGGCTGAAAGGCCTGCCGTTTTTTTGTCCCGTGCAAATTCGAAGCAGATCATGCGGCATAAAGGAATTTTAAAGTTTTAAAGTATAATTGTTGTATTTGTAAGTAAATAAAAGAATATTATAAAGTACTGTCCCTTGATCTTCTTCCTGTTGCGGCCAGTCTTTTCCGTCTGTCGCGTAGCCGCCGGATTCCCGGAACAGGTGCTTGCATAAATTTCAGGGCAGGCATCCCCCTGCGGGCCAGATGCATGATGCAGTTTGCGACAAGGGCCGATGATCCGGCTGATGGGGCCTTGATGATCAAGGCTTTAGACGTGCAATGTCATTTTTGCCGAACACCTCCGGCACGGGAAAGGAGCGGCATCCATTTCAGGAGCTTCCCGTGTCCTTTCTTCAAAATGCCCGTATCCGCACCAAAATCCTGTCACTCATTTTGCCACTCTGCATCGTCGGTCTCGGGGCCACCGCGTTCATGGCAACGCGTTACAAGGAAGCCGACACGCTTTATTCCGAATTCATCGCCAGCGATAATGCTGCGCTGGTGGAGCTTGCGCGGGCAAACCGTAATCTCGTCGCCCTGGCATATGGCGCCTATCAGGTCATGGCTTACGATGCGAATGCTGCGGAAATCAACGTTGCCAAGCAGGCTTATATTGACAGCAAACGCGAGCTTCTGGAGCGGCTGGGCAATGTCAAGACAGTGTTTCCGGAAGAGAGCGCTGCTGTCGATACCTTGATCGCGCAATCCCAGTCCATCGCGCAAATTACCGACAAGGCTGTCGAGTTTGGAATGGCGAACAGAAATGCGGAATCCGCCGTGCAACTCGCCCACGCAGACGTCTCCATCCAACGAACGTCAGCCATCATAACGGCATTGCTGGACAAGCTTGCCAAGGGTGTTGCGACAGGCAGCGACGATCTGACGGATCAGACGAATTCCACGATCCTGACCTCGCTTGTTGTGGTTGGCATCAGCTTTGCAGCCGGCATCATTCTCGCGCTGTTCGTGGCCTCGCGTGGCATCACAACGCCGATCGCCCGCCTGCGGGAGCGTATGGTGTCGCTGGCAGGCGGCGATACGGCAGCCGAGATCGATGGCATGGACCGCAAGGACGAAGTCGGCCAGATGGCGGTTGCCGTTCAGGTGTTCCGCGAGAGTGCGATAGAGCGCATTCGTCTCGAACAGGAAACCGAAGCCAATCGCAGCCTTTCGGAAAAGGAACGCATCGCGCGCGAGCAGCAGAAGGCCAAGGAAGCTGCCGACGTCAAATTTGCCGTCGACAATCTTGCAACCGGTCTTTCGAAGCTTTCGGATGGCGATGTGTCCTACCGCATCGGCCAGCCGTTCACGGCGACACTCGACGGCGTTCGTAACGACTTCAACATGTCCGCCGAAAAGCTGCAATCGGCATTGACCCGGGTTGCGCAGAATGCCGGTGGCATCGGCGCGGGCGCAAACGAGATCAAATCGGCCGCCGACGATCTGGCCAAGCGTACCGAACAGCAGGCAGCAGCCGTGGAAGAAACCGCTGCCGCTCTGGAAGAGATCACCACGACAGTGAAGGATTCCACCAAGCGAGCGCAGGAGGCCGGCCTGATCGTCAGCCGCGCCAAGGCAGGTGCCGAACAATCCGGCGAAGTGGTACGCCGTGCCGTGGTCGCCATGGAGCAGATCTCCAAATCCGCTAACGAGATCAGCAACATCATCGGCGTGATCGACGAAATCGCCTTCCAGACCAACCTTCTTGCGCTGAATGCCGGCGTGGAAGCTGCGCGTGCGGGCGAGGCGGGCAAGGGCTTTGCCGTTGTCGCGCAGGAGGTGCGCGAACTGGCGCAACGCTCCGCCAATGCGGCCAAGGAAATCAAGGCGCTGATCACCACCTCGAACGATCAGGTGCAGCAGGGCGTTCAGCTGGTGGGCGACACCGGCAAGGCACTGGCGACGATCGTATCGGAAGTGCAGGAAATCAACCGGCACGTCGTCTCCATCGTGGAATCCGCGCAGGAGCAATCCTCCGGCCTCCAGCAGATCAATACCGCGGTCAACCAGATGGACCAGGACACGCAGAAAAATGCTGCCATGGTGGAAGAGACCAACGCCGCCAGCCACAATCTGGCCAAGGAGGTAGCTTCGCTCAACCAGCTTCTCGCGCAGTTCAAGCTCGCCGATACCGCCTATCAGCAGAAGAGCCAGCCCGCTCCGGTTCGCAATGCCGGCGGCAACGACAGATACGTGGCATCCCCCGTACGCGCGCTTGGCCGCAAGATTGCATCCGCATTCTCCGGTAACGCTGCTGTCGATACGTCAAAGGACGACTGGCAGGAGTTTTGATCGCCATACGATTGGCATCATGCCGATCCACGCCCGGAGATGACGCAAGGCTTGCGGGCCTGACATCCGGGCCGTGATTTAAAAACATGCCGCGCAGGGTCCGATTGCTTGCGCGGCATGGCTGAAGGAGGCGCGTGCCGCCGCGTCGGTAAATCAGTCTGGCATCAAATCGGAAATCTGCCCATGTGAGACCAGCAGGCGCGGGTTTGTCATGCTGCCGCTTTCCTCGTCGACGGTAACAGCATAAGCCGCAACGCCGATGTGGCGCGATGCCATGGCGCTCGCTATCTTTTCGGCGGACGCCGCATTGGAAGCCTGCCGCATTTCGCCCGGCACAATGCCCCCGCGTCCCTTTTTGAACTGCACTACAATAATCTTTTCAGCGTCTGACATATCTCGTGCACTCTCGTTTGTTCTTTAAATGTTCTAGTTATATAAGAGATTCAACATGGTGTTACGCCCCGTTTTTGGGGCCGCCAAAGTTCTACAGTACTATTGGAAGCATTGGGTGAATTTCGACGCGAACGGAAGAGTTTTACACGTAACAGGTTGAAGTCGTTACGATGGGCCGAGCTTCCCAATTACATGCTTACGAACTCAACGCTGAGCGTCCGTTATATTCGGCTCAGTGTTTTCGAGGTCGTTCTTTATTCCGTACTCTGCAATAAAATGGCGCACCCGACAGGATTCGAACCTGTGACCTTTGGAATCGGAATCCAACACTCTATCCAGCTGAGCTACGGGTGCAGCGGTCACGCTTGAATCGCGTGCAGCGGTTGGTTCATACCCCAGCTTTCTTTCCGCATCAATGTCTAAAAATCAAAGATTTACGAAATGGGGCCTGTTTTCCGGTGTGGGGGAGAGCCTGGGTTGCTGCGAGGGCTGCTGTCTGCATGTTTGCGATAGCAGGGCGGTATGTTGTTTGCGGTATTGCGTTTCTTCCTGATAAGGCGTTTCCCTTTTAAGTAGTATTTTACGTCCGCATCCAGCGGCTGTCCTGGCGCTTTTGTACACAGGCGGGTTGATTGTCGTATTGCCTTTCAAACTAGGCGGGGGAGGCGGTTTCTGACCCTAAAAATCGGTGGGTAAATAATCATACTTTTCTTTTGCGCCCGATGGTGATTACGAGACAGGGGTTGTCGCAATGGGTATTAACTGTCAAATTATTATACAATATTAGTATCATCTACATTTATTTGGGATACAGTTTAGTCCTGTTGTCGGTTATCATTCCGGCAGGGTTAAGGAACGAATCAGGCGGGGGATCGGATGGCTTTGCAATTGGCACATAGCAACGGGCCACGGGCGGAAAAGGCCGAAAGCGGCGGCACGCAGGCGGAACATTTAAACGCTATCGACTATGGATTGTTGACGACCGCGATCGGTTATCATTTGAGGCACTCGCAACTTGCCGTGGCAAACGGCTTTTCCGACGTGCTGGCGGAGATGGGATTGCGGCCGGCCGATTTTTCCGTTCTCGTCATAGTCGGCGGCAATCCGGGCCTCAAGCAGAGCGATGTGGCCGAGGCACTTGGCATACAGCGTGCCAATTTCGTCGCGATCGTCGATAGCATGGAAAGCAAGGGATTGCTTGTCCGCCGCAGGTCGGAAGAGGACAGGCGCGTTCATTTCCTCGACATGACGGATGAGGGCAGCAGCCTTCTTGAGCGCCTTTCCGATGCATGGCGTGACCGCGAGGAAAAGCTGATCGACCGGATCGGCGGCAAAAAAGCCCGTGACCAGCTGCTGGCCCTGCTTGGACGCCTGCGGGACTGAGCGGTAGCGGTATCGGTCAAGCCGGTCGGCAATCCCCTGCCTCTCCCTTTCACGAGGGTCTGATTGGTAGGGGGTCGATTTGCGTTGCAATTTTCCTGCGAAACGGCCAAGACGCCTTGGACGTGCCAACGCCTTTGGCGCGCGTCATGCCGCAACTGCGCAATGTTCTGGAGAGGCCCGAAACGGGAACGCCATGCTGATTATCGATACGAGCCATCCGCTTTATCGCCGCTTGTGGGTCAGATTGCTCATCGTCGGCTTCTGCGCCGCCTGGTCCGTCATCGAATTCGTCAATCGCGAATTTTTCTGGGGCACGGTTGTCGGCGGCGTGGCGGTCTATGCGGCCTATGAGTTGTTGCTGAAGTTCAAGCCCGCCAGCGAGGAGAACGCTGGAGGCAAGGCTGACGCGGCCAGGGACGATTCAGACGAGCCAGTGGAAAGCGCACCCACGGATAGAAACGACGCCGGCTGAGGCGAGCTTTCCGGGCGTAAAACCGCTACCTGCCTCTACTGGAAATGTTCACGGGTTCGCAGCATCCGGATCGCCTGGTCAATCAGGAGATTTGCCGCTGTCATGCGCAGCGTCGCATTGTGCCGGAATTCCGGTCTCACTCCGTCGGGATGATTGAGCCTTGCGAAGGCGCGGCGCTTTTCCGCAAGCGTTGCGGCGGTGTCGGTTTCATGGATGGCCAGTTCTGCTGAAACATCCGCGAGCGAGGTCTTTTCGAGATGGGCCGGCATGGGTTCGGGTTGGGGTTCCGGCTGGGGCTCGGCAAGCGCAACGGGCTCCGGCAGAAAGGCCAGATAGGCGTCGAGACTGGCGTTTCCCGGTTGCGGTGCATCCGGATAGGTATCCACGACGAAGCCAGAGCTGAAACCCACAATACGATGACCGGTGGGCGGCGTCGGCTCCGCGCTCTCGTCTTCTTTTTCCTGTCTCAGTCTTTCAACGACCGACTCGAAGACGGATTGTCCGAAAAGCATGCGGCTATTCCCTGGGCAAGTCCCGATAAATCCGGCCTCTATATACAATGAAGTTGGCGTCTGGCTTGCCTTCCTCAAAAGCCCGTCAGTTTGCGGCTTTCATCCAGAACCAGATCGTAGAGCAGCCGGGCGCTGGGCGGCAAAACGCGGCCTTTGGTGGTGATGATGCTGTAGGGCTTGACGACAAGCTCGAAATCCGTCGGCAGGATGCGGGTGCGGCCGATATCGGCCTGCTGACCGGCCACGAACTCGGCCATGTCCTGCGCGATTGGCGCAATTGCATCCGTGTTGCAGATAAGGGCAAGCGTCAGCACCACGGATGGCGTGTTGATGACGTTGCGCGGCATGGCGACGCCGTGAGTAAGGAATACGTCTTCCATCGTTCTGCGCAAAAGCGCGCCGGGCGGCTGGAAGACCCAGTCGTAACCGGACAGATCCTGCAATGTCACGGGCTCGCCGTGGAGCAGGGGATGGCCCTCGCGAACCACCAGGCAGGCGCGCTCGATGCCAATTTCATGGATGGAGAACAGGCCGGGGTCGAAATCATCGGGGATGCGGCCGATGATGAAATCGTGACGTGCGGCCAGAAGTTCCCGCGCCAGCACGTTGCTACTTTCCACCTGCACGTTGATCTCGATACCGGGATAGGTGTCCATCGCCCGTCTTATGGCGGGCACGACCAGGCTGATGGCCGGCGCGGTGACGGCGCCGATATAAACCGATCCGCCGCTGCCGGATTTCATCTGGTTGAGTTCGCGGCTCGCCTCACGCAGCTCCAGCAATATGGTGCGGGCGCGCCGCGCCAGCGCCTCGCCGAACTTGGTCAGCACCACACCACGCGACGCTCTCTGACAGAGCGGGCTTTTGACGATTGCTTCCATTTCCGAGAGCATGCGCGATGCCGCCGGCTGCGTCATGTTCATGGCGGCGGCGGCGGCGCTGACCTGCCCGTGCTCCTCGATCATGACCAGCATGCGCAGGTGGCTCATCTTCAAGCCGGCGCGCAGCAAAGGGTTGTCTTCGAAGACGAAGAGCGCATCCGCTGTTTGCGTCTGCTCATACACTTTTTGGTTGCTCATTCGCCGGCTTATACCCCTCAATGGTTATTGTATCGATTTAATATATCATAATTGATATACGTAAACTGATTTATTCTATTTGACAGTTATATGGATTCAGAACAATTTGCGGAATGCCGGGGAGGAGCGGCATCTGTTCCATTTCGCAGTTGCGAGATCGGAACGGGCGCAATGCGGCTTCTTCCTCTGATGGCATGAATTTTATGGTGCAACGCAACAAGCGGGTACCAAAGAGGGTTCAAGGGAGAGAGTTAATGAAGTCCATTATTTCGCTGATGGCGGCTTGTGCCATCGGTGCTGCTTCCTTTGCAGCGCCGGCTTTCGCGCAGGACAAGGGTTCTGTCGGTATCGCCATGCCGACAAAGTCTTCCGCGCGCTGGATCGATGACGGCAACAATATCGTCAAGCAGCTGCAGGAAGCCGGTTACACGACCGATCTGCAATACGCCGACGACGATATTCCGAATCAGCTTTCCCAGATCGAAAACATGGTCACCAAGGGCGTTAAGGTCCTCGTGATTGCTTCGATCGACGGCACGACCCTGTCGGACGTTCTGAAGCAGGCTGGTCAGCAGGGCATCAAGGTCATCGCTTATGACCGTCTCATCCGCAACAGCGGCGACGTCAGCTACTACGCCACTTTCGACAACTTCCAGGTTGGCGTTCTGCAGGCAACTTCGATCGTCGACAAGCTTGGCCTGAAGGACGGCAAGGGTCCGTTCAACATCGAGCTGTTCGGCGGTTCTCCTGACGACAACAACGCCTTCTTCTTCTACGATGGCGCGATGTCGGTTCTGAAGCCTTACATCGACAGCGGCAAGCTGGTCGTAAAGTCGGGCCAGATGGGCATGGACAAGGTCGGTACGCTGCGTTGGGATCCGGCAACGGCCCAGGCTCGCATGGATAACCTCCTGTCGGCTTATTACACGGACGCAAAGGTTGACGCTGTTCTGTCGCCCTATGACGGTCTGTCCATCGGCATCATCTCCTCGCTGAAGGGCGTTGGTTATGGCACGAAGGACCAGCCGCTGCCGGTCGTTTCCGGTCAGGACGCTGAAGTTCCGTCGGTCAAGTCGATCATTGCTGGCGAACAGTATTCGACCATCTTCAAGGACACTCGCGAACTCGCGAAGGTTACTGTTGGCATGGTCAACGCCGTTCTGCAGGGCAAAGAGCCTGAGGTGAACGACACCAAGACGTATGAAAATGGCGTCAAGGTTGTTCCGTCCTACCTGCTCAAGCCGGTTGCCGTGACCAAGGACAACTACAAGCAGGTTCTCGTCGACGGTGGTTACTACACCGCAGACCAGCTGAAATAAGCCTGCAACACATGCGGGGATGGCTTGGCGCCGTCCCCGTTTTTCCATAAAAATAAAAACGCCTGAATTAATCGGGCGCTGGATTGCGATATGGCCAATACCATTCTCGAAATGCGGAACATCACCAAGACGTTTCCGGGCGTAAAAGCGCTTGAGAACGTCAACCTTAAGGTAAAGGAAGGTGAGATCCACGCGCTCGTTGGCGAGAACGGCGCTGGAAAGTCGACCTTGATGAAGGTCCTTTCCGGTGTTTATCCCGCTGGCACCTATGAGGGCGAGATCCACTATGAAGGTGCTGTGCGAAATTTTCGCGCCATCAACGACAGCGAAGATATTGGTATCATCATCATTCATCAGGAGCTTGCGCTTGTGCCGCTCCTGTCGATTGCCGAAAATATTTTCCTTGGCAACGAGGTCGCTTCGGGCGGCGTGATCAACTGGCAGCAGACCTTCAACCGTACCCGCGAACTTCTGAAGAAGGTGGGCCTGAAGGAATCGCCGGAGACGCTGATTACGGATATCGGCGTCGGCAAGCAGCAGCTGGTCGAAATCGCCAAGGCGTTGTCGAAGAGCGTGAAGCTTCTCATCCTTGATGAGCCGACCGCCTCGCTCAACGAGAGCGATTCCGAGGCTCTGCTCAACCTTTTGATCGAGTTCCGCAAGCAGGGCATGACGTCGATCATCATCACCCACAAGCTTAACGAAGTGCGCAAGGTGGCCGACCAGATCACCGTGCTGCGCGACGGCATGACGGTGAAGACGCTCGACTGTCATCAGGAAGAAATCAGCGAGGACGTCATCATTCGCAACATGGTGGGACGCGATCTAGAAGATCGTTATCCGCCGCGCGACGTGCCGATCGGCGAGACCATTCTCGAAGTGAAGAACTGGAACGCCTATCACCAGCAGCACCGCGACCGGAAGGTCCTGCACGACATCAACGTCACCGTGCGCAAGGGCGAAGTCGTTGGCATTGCCGGGCTGATGGGGGCAGGGCGCACGGAATTCGCCATGAGCGTGTTCGGCAAGTCCTACGGGCACAAGATCACCGGCGACGTTCTGATCGACGGCAAGCCCGTGGATGTCAGCACCGTTCGCAAGGCAATCGATGCCGGCCTTGCCTATGTGACCGAAGACCGCAAACATCTCGGTCTGGTGCTCAACGACAATATTCTGCACAACACCACGCTTGCCAATCTGGCCGGCGTGTCGAAGGCCAGCGTCATCGACGACATCAAGGAAATGAAGGTGGCGAGCGATTTCCGCACACGCCTTCGCATCCGCTCTTCAGGCATCTTTCAGGAAACGGTCAATCTTTCGGGCGGCAACCAGCAGAAGGTCGTGCTTTCCAAGTGGCTCTTCTCCAATCCTGATGTCCTGATCCTCGACGAGCCGACACGCGGTATCGACGTTGGCGCGAAATACGAAATCTACACCATCATCAACCAGCTCGCTGCCGACGGCAAAGGCGTTCTGATGATCTCATCGGAAATGCCTGAATTGCTCGGCAATTGCGACCGCATCTACGTCATGAACGAAGGCCGCATCGTCGCTGAATTGCCGAAGGGAGAGGCGAGCCAGGAAAGCATCATGCGCGCTATCATGCGCTCAGGGGAGAAGAACTCATGAGTTCGGCAAACACCACAAACGAAGAAAGCAACGTCATCTCGGTCGGGTCGTATATTCGCTCCAATATCCGCGAATACGGCATGCTGATCGCGCTCGTCGCTATCATGGTTTTCTTCCAGTTCTACACCGGCGGCATTCTGTTCCGGCCCGTTAACCTGACCAACCTCATCCTGCAGAACTCGTTCATCGTCATCATGGCGCTTGGCATGCTGCTGGTCATCGTGGCCGGACATATCGACCTTTCGGTCGGTTCCATCGTCGCCTTCGTCGGCGCGATTGCGGCCATATTGACTGTGCAGTGGGGCATGAACCCGTTTCTCGCGGCGCTGATTTGTCTTGTCATCGGCGGCATCATCGGTGCTGCCCAGGGTTACTGGATCGCCTATCATCGCATCCCGTCGTTCATCGTGACGCTGGCGGGCATGCTTGTGTTCCGCGGCCTCACGCTTTTTGTGCTCGGCGGCAAAAACATCGGCCCGTTCCCGACGGATTTCCAGATCATCAGCACCGGCTTCCTGCCTGATATCGGTGGCATCGAAGGTCTGAACACGACGTCGATGATCCTGACATTGGTGATTACGGTCGTGCTGTTCTATCTGGCGTGGCGCCGTCGCGTGGTGAACGTGAAGCACGGCATCGACGTGGAGCCGTTCGGTTTCTTCATTGTGCAGAACCTGCTCATCTCAGGCGCTATTCTGTTCCTTGGCTACCAGCTGTCCACCTATCGTGGCCTGCCTAACGTCCTGATCGTGATGCTGGTTCTGATTGCGCTTTACAGCTTCGTGACGCGCCGCACGACCATTGGCCGCCGCGTTTACGCCATGGGCGGCAACGAGAAGGCGACCAAGCTTTCCGGTATCAACACCGAACGCCTGAGCTTCCTAACCTTCGTCAACATGGGTGTACTGGCCGGTCTGGCCGGCATGATCATCGCGACACGCCTCAACTCGGCAACGCCGAAGGCAGGCGTTGGCTTCGAGCTTGATGTGATCGCGGCCTGCTTCATTGGCGGTGCTTCGGCCTCCGGCGGCGTTGGCAAGATCACCGGTGCTGTTATCGGTGCCTTCATCATGGGCGTCATGAACAACGGCATGTCGATCGTCGGCCTCGGCATCGACTTCCAGCAGATGGTCAAGGGCCTCGTGCTGCTCGCTGCCGTGTTCTTCGACGTCTACAACAAGAACAAGGGCTGATTGCCCAGCCAATATAGCAAGTCAAAAAAGTGGCCGGTTTCCGGCCACTTTCATAAGGTGAAGGCGCAACGCGCCGAAGAAGATAAGGCGCGTTGCGCCGCAGGAAGGAAATCCCGTGCTCATTTCACAGATCAAGGATGCCAGTGGCAAAATCACCGTCGCCGTTCGCGAAGAAGGCGGACAGGCGCACGCCGTCAACGGCGCTCAATCGGTTTACGCGCTGGCCATGGAAGCTGCCAATAGTGGCAAGAGCCTTGCCGATGTTGTGTCCGCCCATGGTCTCGGCGATGCCGTCGATCTTGAAAAGGCTTACGCTGAAGGTCGCTTTCTGCCGCCGATCACCCATCCCGATCCGGCGCATCTGCATCTGACAGGCACGGGCCTGACCCATCTCGGCTCTGCTGCTACCCGCGACAGCATGCACAAGAAGACCACGGAAGCCGCCGAGGAAAGCCTGACGGATTCCATGAAGATGTTCCGCATGGGTCTGGAAAATGGCAAGCCGAAGGCTGGCGAAAAGGGCGTTCAACCCGAGTGGTTCTACAAGGGCAACGGCTATGTCGCAGCGGCACCCGGTGCTGCTCTCACCTCTCCGTCCTTCGCGCTTGATGGCGGCGAAGAGCCAGAAATGGCCGGCATCTACGTGATCTCCGACAAGGGCGAACCCGTGCGCATCGGCTTTGCCGTGTCGAACGAATTTTCCGATCACGTCACCGAGCGGATCAACTATCTCTACCTCGCCCATTCGAAGTTGCGCCCGGCAAGCTTCGGCCCGGAAATCCGCGTCGGCGTTGCGCCGTCGGATATTCGCGGCACCTCGCGCATCCGTCGTGGCGACAAGGTCATTTTCGAAAAGCCGTTTGTTTCGGGTGAGGACAACATGTCCCACACCTTCGCGAACCTCGAATATCACCACTTCAAATACGGCCTGTTCCGCGCACCTGGTGACGTCCATGTGCACATGTTCGGCACCGCGACGCTCTCTTTTGCGGAGGGCATCAAGCCGGAAGCGGGTGACGTGTTCGAGATCGAGGCCGCTGGTTTCGGCCTGCCGCTGAGGAACCCGCTTGCGGTTAATGCGGAAGAAGAAATCACGGTTCGGCAGATCTGATCTACCGGGGCTGCACGTTAAACGGTTGAGGGAGGGGGTCGCTCAGCGTCCCCCTCTCGACGTCATCCCCGGCTTGTCTTCAGGTGGGACACATCCGCCAAAGCGATAACGCCGCGGTTTTGCCAGTAATCGTCTTGTCTTAGGTGCGTAATGCTGCCGGAAGACGTCGGAAAGCTGACATAACCGACGCTATCGATCGGCATTTTGATCCATGCCGCGATGACGAAGGTAAGAGCGAAGCCATGGGTAACGATGATCTGCGTGGGGCAAGGGCGCGATATAATCGTGTCCACGGCGCGGTACACTCTTTCGGCCAACTCTCGTCTCGTTTCGCCATCAGCAATTCCGCCACGATGATCCATCCGGTCGTGATGGGGGGCCGGTATCTGACGAGCGTCGAGCCATTCCTGCGGCATACCACCCGCCGAACCGTAGCTGATTTCCCGCAGGCCATCCGTGGTTTCAAAAGGGGACTTGAGGTGTTCAGCAATGATTGCCGCAGTCTGGGAGGCCCGCAGAAGATCGGAACTGAAGATTTCGACTGATGCGTTGCCGATCAAGGCCACAAGTTTCTCGGCCGTCGCCTGCGCATCGGCTTTTCCCTTGGGTGTCAGTTCGGTATCATACCAGCCACCAACCTTGTTCTCGACATGATGGACGGACTGGGTGTGCGTGACGACAAAAATGTTCTTCATAGTTTTCTTCCGGGTATCTGGGGCTCACTCGAACCCCCACAGCCTGCCTTCGCCCACCTCCACGGAATTGCCGGCCGGGTCGCGGATGTAGACGGAATAGCTGTCATTCGGCCAGCGGTGATAGTGTTCGATGAGAATTCCAAGCTCCTCGAAGCGGGCTTTCCAGTCGTCCACTTCCGACTTGTCTTTCGCATAAAAACAGAAATGGCCTTGTCCGGTGGCGCCGTGGCGCGGGATCGGATTGTCGGGGGTGGCCGTGCGCGATTGTTGCGGATCGAAGACCAGCAGCATCTGCCGGCCACATTTGAAGAACACGAACTGGCCCGGCAGCCTGCGCACCACCTCCAGCCCGAAGACATCGCGATAAAAGGCCTCGGCGGCGTCGAGATCGTCGGCGTAGATCGCCGTTTCCATAAGGGCGGCTGGCGGTTTCATGGTTCCTCCCCGATGTCCGGCAACGGATATAGCGGACAGTCTATGTTTTCGTGCTGTAGGTCAGCACCGTCAGGTCGTGCTTGCCAACACCACGTTCCAGAACGGTCCAGCCGCAGTTCGTATAATAGGTTTCGAGACGGCGCTGGCAGCACAGGTAGCTGATGTCGTGACCAAGTTCGGCGGCCCGTTGTGTTGCGGCCTGCATCAGCGCCCGGGCGACACCTGAGCGTCTGCTGTTTTCCTCCACCCAGAGTGCGGCAACCCATGGCAGATATTGTGGCCGCTCCTCCAGATCGCAATGGATAAGAAAGGCGGAGCCGACGTAACCCTTGTCGTCATGGGCGACGAAGCCGGTCGGCAGGGCATGGGGGTTCACCATATCCTTCAGATGTTCAGCCACATCGCCGACCTGGAGGCCACTATCCTGCCACCATGCCGTCCAGACCCGTTCCGCAATGATGGGTCCATGGGACTGGCAGTCGCGATAGTCGGAAATACTGTACAAAAAGCCCTCTCCCTGATCGGTTGCTGCGGCGATTTAACCGGTCACGGCGGGCTTTCGCAACCCACAGGTTGTTGAAAGCGGATCAGGGTTTCGTTGCCATCACATGCAGCCAGTCGGTTGGCAGCTTGTCGTAACCGCTGCCGTGCCGTGCTTCTATTTCCACCCCTGCCCAGGCGAAATGCCCGTACAGGTCCTCAAGCCAGGTTTTCGAAGGATAGTTGTAATAGCGGCCGAACGTGTCGCGGCCTTCCGCTTCCCCGGCCTTGAAGCTGGCGTAAAAAACACCGGCATGTTTCAGCGCCGTATGGATGCGGCGGATGATGCCGGAAAGGGCAGGGCGCGGCACATGCAACAGGCAGGCATTGGCCCACACGCCGCCATAGGTCTCCACGTCGCCGATATCTTCGAACAGCAATGTTGCGACGGGAATGCCGAGCCGAGTTTCGGCCGCCTTGGCGATTTCGGGTGTGCCGTCCGTCGGGCGCACGTCGAAGCCTGCAGCGAGCATGAATTCACTGTCCTGCCCGCCACCGCACCCCAGTTCGAGGATGGTCGCGCCTTTGGGCAGGCGCGTCAGGAATTTTTCCAGATGGGGAAGGTCCGCCGTTTGCCCTCTCGACGTATAGGCTCCGGCATTATCCGTATAAAAGCCGATCGTTTCGTCGTCTCTGCCGGCCATTGTCTCAGCTTTGCGATTGGCTCTGCGATTGCTGCACGGTCACCGAAACGTTCAGCGTTTCGCCGGCCGGGCCGATCCGCATGCCCGATATCGGCGCGCAGTCGCGGTAGCAGAGGCCAAGGGCAATGCGCACGTAGCGATCGTCAGGGCAGATATTGTTGGCGGCGTCAAAGCCAACCCAGCCGAGGCCCTGCAGATGCACCTCGGCCCAGGCATGGGTTGCCGTCTGCTCCGCCACGTCTTCCATCATCAGATAACCGGAAACATAGCGGGCGGGCAGGCCCATCAGCCGGGCGGCGGAAATGAGGATATGGGCATGGTCCTGGCAGACGCCCTTGCCGGCTTCGAGTGCCAGTTCGGCGGTGGTTTCGGTGTCGGTCGAACCCGGCACATATTCCACCTTGCTGTTGATCTTCTCCATCAGGTCGTGCAGGCGCTCTAGCTCGCTGTTGCCGGTGCTGGCCTTCGCCAGTTCGCGCACGAGTTTGCCGGGCTTCGTCAGCGGCGTCTCGCGCAGGAAGAGCCATAGCGGCGCACTGCCGGTGTGGGGGCCGACCATGCCGGCCCTGTCTTCGGTTATGACGAGGCCACCAGCCACGACCTTGACCCTGCGTTGCGGGCCTTCGGTCTCGACCAGTGCGACACGGTTGCCGAAATGGTCGTCATAGCTCACTTCGACGGTGGCGCCGTCGACCGATACATCCCAGTCCTCCACCGTCTGGCACGGGCCGGTCTGTGGCGTCAGGCGCAGCCGCTGCAATGCATAAGGCATCGGCTCGTCATAGACATATTCGGTCGTATGGGTGATTTTCAGACGCATAAGCTGTCCCCGTCCACGCGCTTACAGATAAAAGCGGTAGCCTTCCATGATTTCCTGCCCCAGCTGCCCGTTCCGGTTGACAAATCTCTCCAGAAACTCGTGCAGGCCTTCATCCATGACGCGATCGATCGTCGTCTTGCGCAGACTGTCGCGAATGCTTTCCGCCGTTTCATGCGCCTTGTGCTTTTCACCGTAATCCTCAGCTATGTAATTGAGGTTGCTGGTGATCTTCTCATAGCAATAGGCGAGCGAGCGCGGCATGCGGCCGTTGAGAATGAGGAAGTCGGCAATGTTGGCGGGCTTGTATTCCGCATCATAGACCCAGCCATAGGAGCGGTGCGCCGAGACCGAGCGCAGGATGGATTCCCATTGGGCGTTGTCCAGCGAGGAGCCGACATGCGCCACGGCCGGCAGCAGCACGTAATATTTTACGTCGAGAATGCGGGCGGTGTTGTCGGCGCGCTCGATGAAGGTGCCGATGCGGGAGAAATTATAGAGATCGTTGCGCAGCATCGAGCCGTGGAAGGCGCCGCGCACCAGACCGGCGCGATGCTTGATGACATCGATGGTCTGCGGCAGTTCGGCATGGCTGAGCTTGCGGCCGAGGATGTTCTTCAGCTCGATCCAGAATTCGTTGGTGGCTTCCCATGTCTCGCGCGTCAGCGCGGTGCGCACCATGCGGGCATTGTTGCGGCCTGCCTCGATGCAGGACATGACGCTCGAAGGGTTTGCCTTGTCCCGCAGGAGATAATCGATCGCATTGGCCGCCGTCACCTTCTCGCGCGTTTCGAGAAAGGCTTCGTGCACGCCGGCACTCTGCAACACGCCGTCCCAGTCCTCATCGCCGCTGCCGCTGCGCGTCAGGGAAACGCGCAGGCCCGCATCGATAAGCCGGGCGATGTTTTCAGCGCGCTCAATATACCGGAACATCCAGTAGAGCCCGTTTGCCGTTCTGCCCAGCATGGCTTAGTCCTCCAGTACCCATGTATCCTTGGTGCCGCCGCCCTGGCTGGAATTGACCACCAGCGAGCCCTGCTTGAGGGCAACACGGGTCAGTCCGCCGGGAATGATCTTCACCTTGTCTGAAACCAGCACATAAGGACGCAGATCGACATGGCGCGGCGCGATGCCGTTTTTCACCATGATCGGCACGGTGGAAAGCGACAGCGTGGGCTGCGCGATGTAATTGGAGGGGCGGGCTTTCAGCTTTTCGGCAAAAAGCGCCCGTTCCTTTTTCGACGCGGTGGGACCGACCAGCATGCCGTAACCGCCCGAACCATGAACTTCCTTGACGACCAGTTCGGCAAGGTTGTCGAGAACGTATTTCAGGCTGTCCGGCTCCGAACAGCGCCATGTCGGCACGTTTTCCAGAAGCGGCTTGCGGCCGGTGTAGAACTCGACGATTTCAGGCATGTAGGAATAGATTGCCTTGTCGTCGGAAATGCCGGTGCCCGGCGCATTGGCGATGGTGATGTTGCCGGCGCGGTAGACATCCATGATGCCGGGTACGCCGAGCGCCGAATCCGGCCGGAAGGTGAGCGGATCAAGGAAGTCGTCGTCGACGCGGCGGTAAAGCACGTCGATGGCCTCGTAGCCACGGGTAGTGCGCATCTTGACCTTGCCGTCCATGACGCGCAGGTCGGACCCTTCCACCAGCTCCACGCCCATCATGTCGGCCAGGAAGGAATGTTCGTAATAGGCGGAATTGTAGATGCCGGGGGTCAGCACCGCGACGCGCGGCTTGCCGGTGCAGCCGGGGGGTGCAAGCGAGGCGAGCGATTGGCGCAGCTGATAGGGGTAGTCCTCCACCCGCTGCACCCGGTTTTCATGGAAGAGTTCCGGGAACATCTGCATCATCGTTTCACGGTTTTCCAGCATGTAGCTGACACCTGAAGGCGTGCGGGCGTTGTCTTCCAGAACATAGAACTGGTCTTCGCCGGTGCGGACGATATCCGTGCCGACAATGTGGGTATAAACGCCGCCGGGTGGCGTGAAACCGATCATTTCCGGGAGGAATGCGACGTTCTTCTCAATGATTTCGCGAGGAATGCGCCCGGCGCGAATGATTTCCTGCTTGTGGTAGATATCGTCGAGGAAAGCGTTGAGAGCGAGAACGCGCTGTTCGATACCCTGGGCCAGTTTGCGCCACTCGCGCCCGGAAATGATGCGCGGAATGATATCGAAGGGGATCAGTTTTTCTGAACTGTCGGCGTGGCCGTAGACTGCGAAAGTAATGCCGGTTTTTCGAAAGATGTTTTCCGCGTCTTTAGACTTCTGGATCAGGTGTGCCCTGTCCTGCCGGCTGTACCACTCGTTATAGTTTTCATATGGGCTTCGCGGCGCGTTGTCCGCATTTATCATTTCGTCAAATGCCAACTTCGATGTCCCCTTTTTTGCCATATGAATACAACGACAAATGCAATGCAAGAACTATGCGGAGGCCTCCGTGAAGATTTTTTACCGCCCTAGAGTTTTAAAAAAGAAGCGTTTTTTCGCTTTCAGCCTATAAATGCGGCATTGGCAAATTGGTTGCAGGGCAAGGTGGGGTGGAACGGGGTGGTGGCACTGTGTGCGCCGTGGGCGAATGCACAAATTTTGTTCGTTCGCTTTCGGTTGATGGGTTTTGGGTGTGGCATCAGAAAATCTGAAAGATGCGATCACCAAAACACTTTTGACCTTTTGCGGGGATGGGGATACCGGCTAGCTTGGACGGCTGTGTTTCGCCAAGGGGTGCGCGCCGAGATCCGGCCGGGTAGTTCACCGGTTGCTTCAAGTCGTAAAAATGTCAATTCGCCGCATGCCTTATGTCCCGGGCCCATGTCCGGTTGCGGGGCATCACGCGGCACAGGGGAAGTTCCCATGTCGCTCGACCGTCTGGCTCCGGCCATCTTCGTCTTTCTCTGGTCGACCGGCTGGGTCACCGCGAAATATGCCGTTTATTATACTGGTCCGCTGACCTTCCTCTGTCTGCGTTACCTGTTGGCGGGTGCGATATTGTGGGCGATCTGCCGGTTTTCCTCCATTCAATGGCCTGAACGGCGCATCGATGTTTTCCGGGCAATCTTGTCCGGCGTGTTCCTGCACGGCCTTTACCTTGGCATGATCTGGTGGGCGATAGGGCAGGGCGTGCCGGCGGCGATCGGCGGCATTATTGCCGGTTTGCAGCCGTTGATGACGGCGGTTGCCGCCCGTTACATGATCGGCGAAAAGATCTCTCCGGTGCAGCGTGCCGGCTTGCTTCTCGGCTTTGTCGGCATTGCCATCGCCGTGCTGCCGAAGGTCATGGCGTCAGGCGCGCTCGGCCTTTCCGTGCCGCTTTATGCCGTGGCGGTGAATGTGCTGGGCATGACGTCCGTGACCTATGGCACCCTCTACCAGAAGAAATACGTCCATGGCGGAAACATCATGGCGGTCGCCACGCTGCAATATGTCGGCGCCCTCATCGTCACCGTTCCCTTCGCGCTGTTGCTGGAGGATGGTCATGTGGACTGGGGCCTCGGGCTTGCCGCCACGCTCGTCTGGTCGGTGGGCGCGATCTCCATCGGTGCGGTGGCTCTGCTGCTCTATCTCATCCGGCGCGGGCAGGTCTCGCGCGCTGCCTCGCTGATCTATCTCGTGCCACCGCTTGCCGCCCTGGAAGCGGCCCTGCTCTTCGGGGAAACGCTGACGCCGGCCATGATTGCCGGCACGGTCCTGGCGGTAACGGGGGTGTATCTGGCCAACCGCCGGCCCGCAGCGCCGGTTGAGGCACGTTAATTCCTACAACCTCATATTAGAGATTTGTTAACCATAAAATTATACCTCTCGTTAATCTAGAGATTTGGCGGGGGTTACATGTCTATTTCACGTCGTGGTGTTCTGTTCGGATTGCCGCTGTTGCTGGCCGGCTGCGCAAGTTCCGGCATCGGGCAGCAGAGGCTTAATTATGCGGCGAAGCCGGACGAGAAGTTTCCGCTTCCGGAAATGCATCTCGACAAGGTGAAGCCCGAGCTGCGCCGGCAGGAAGTGGCATACGATACCGCGCATCCGGCTGGAACCGTGATTGTGGATACGCCCGCGCGGCGTCTTTACTACGTACTGGGCGATGGACGGGCAATGCGTTACGGCGTCGGCGTCGGTCGCCAGGGCCTTGCGCTGAAGGGCGACGCCTATATCGGCCGGAAGTCGGAATGGCCTTCCTGGACGCCGACCGCAAACATGATGCGCCGTGATCCGCGCAATCTGAAATACGCCGGCGGCATGGAGGGGGGGCCGAACAACCCGCTCGGCGCGCGAGCGCTCTACCTCTATCGCGGCGGCAACGACACCATGTTCCGTCTGCACGGCACCAACCAGCCGCAATCCATCGGCCACGCCATGTCAAGCGGCTGTATCCGGATGCTGAACCACGACATCATCGATCTTTACAGCCGCGTGCCGGTTGGCTCCAGGGTCGTGGTGTTGCAGGCCTGACGGAGAGGCGGATTTTTCCGCCTTTGCCACTCGAAAAAATGCCTGTATCCTTGGGTTTATTTTTTCCACATGAGTCCAGTTTTATGGTGGAAAATCAACCATGTGTAGAATGACTCCCTTTATGTATTTAAGGGAGTTCTGCTATATCGGAAATGTGATTTTCGGTGTTCGAGACGTGTATCCATAAAGGCATGATTGCGCTGTATCGAGCGTCGCACCACTTCAACGGGGACACATGAACATGGCAATTTTAGACAATCTCTCCCGCTACCGCCCGCAGGCACTCGGGGCGCTGCGCATCATGACGGCGCTGCTTTTCATTTCGCATGGAACGCAGAAGCTGTTCGGTTTCCCGGCATCACAGATGGACGGCTCCCTGCCGACGATGCTGCTGGTGGCGGCGCTTCTGGAAGCCGTTGGCGGCATTCTCGTGCTGGTCGGCCTTTTCACGCGTCCGGTTGCCTTCATCCTGTCTGGCCAGATGGCTGTTGCCTATTTCATTGCGCACGGGCCTAAGAGCTTCTTCCCCGCTCTCAATGGGGGCGACGCCGCGATCCTGTTCTGCTTCATCTTCCTTTATCTCGTGTTTGCCGGTCCGGGTGCTTTCTCGGTGGATGAACGCCGGGCCTGATCGGCCGCTGCAATCACCGGTCTGTCATTGAAGCCCCGCATGGCTGGTACCGTGCGGGGCTTCATGCTTTTGAAGCGTTGGAAACTTCGGCCGTCACCGAAGCATAGGTGCTTGTTTTCGGGTTAGGAACGGTTCATCCTGAACGCAGTTGGAAAATTGATCCGTGACCAGTCAAAACCCTATCGCCCGCGAATTGCTGCTGCTTGCCCTGTTGTCCACTCTGTGGGCCGCATCCTACACTTTCATCAAGATCGGGGTGGAAACCATACCACCGCTGACCTTCATTGCGGCAAGAACCCTGATTGCCGGTCTGTTGCTGCTGGCGGTCATTCGCCTGCGCGGGCTGCGGTTGCCGCGGGATTTCGCCACATGGCGGCTCTTCTTCGTTCAGGCCTGCATCAACAGCGTATTGCCTTTCACGCTGATCGCGTGGGCGGAGCAGAGCATCGATGCCGGTCTCGCCGTCATCCTCAATGCGACGACGCCGATCTTCACCTTTCTTCTCACCGCGCTGATCATCCGGCATGAGCAGGTCAGCGGGCGCAAGCTGTTCGGCACCGTTGCGGGAATGACAGGTGTCTGTCTCATCATCGGTCTGGATGCGTTGAACGAGGCGGGTGAGGCGCTGTGGAGCCAGATTGCCGTGCTGACTGCAGCCTTTTCCTACGCCTGTGCCGCCATCTTCAGCAAAAACTTCAGGGGTCTCGATCCCGTCATGCCTGCCGCCGGCTCGCTGATCTGCGGCGCCGTGCTTCTGTTGCCGGTGAGCGTGATCGTTGACCGGCCCTGGACATTGTCGCCATCTCCGGCGTCGCTCACCGCACTTGTGTGCCTCAGCGTCTTTTCAACGGCGCTCGCCTTCATGGTCTATTTCCGGCTGATGCAGACGCTCGGTTCGGTCGGTACCACGTCGCAGGCGTATCTGCGGGTTCCGATCGGTGTCGCCATTGGCATGGTGTTTCTTGGAGAAGTGCCGACGCCTGCCATGTGGGTGGGTCTTGTCTGCGTGATTGCCGGGGTGCTGGCCATGACCCTGCCGTCGCGGCGCCGGTCTTTGGCGCAGGGCGGTTGAGAGCAAAAAGAAAACCCCGCAAGCCTGCGCTTGCGGGGTTTGAAGGTAGACACGCGATACCGAGTAATCGGCTCGCGCAGAGTTACTTAGCGGTTACGGCCGCGATTGCCGTTTCCGTTGCCGGAAGCGCGCTTTTCCTGACCGTTGCCGCCAGCAGGTGCGTGACGGTTGCCACCGCTGCCGCCGGGCTTGCGGGCAGGGCGGCGCTGCTTGCGAGGGCCGGCCGGGCGACCTGCGTCACCTTCCGCCGTCTTCACGCGCTTGAAGTCTGACGTGACTTCCAGATCGTTGTCCGCATCACGCGGGGCGTGGTGACGCGAGGGACGGGGCTCGCCATTGTGGCGTCCGCCTTCGCGGGGTCCACGCGGCTGGCCGCCATTGTTGTTGCGACCACGGTTGTTGTTGTTCGGGCGCGTCGGGCTGGCAAGACCGGCTGGACGTTCACCGGATGCAACCGGGATATCGATCTTCATCAGCTTTTCGATATCGTGCAGCAGACGTGTTTCGTCCGGTGCGCAGAACGCGATGGCAATGCCGTCGCGGCCGGCACGGGCGGTACGGCCGATGCGGTGGACATAGGCGTCGGGCACTTCCGGCAGGTCGTAGTTGAAGACGTGCGTCACGGCCGGAATATCGATGCCGCGGGCAGCAACGTCGGTTGCGACCAGAACCTTGATCTCACCGTCCTTGAAGCCCTTCAGTGCCCGCTCGCGCTGGCCCTGGCTCTTGTTGCCGTGGATGGAAGCGACCTTGAAGCCGATATGTTCCAGATGCTTGTAGAGCTTTTCCGCGCCGTGCTTGGTGCGCAGGAAAACGATAGAGCGGCCATCCGGGTTTTCGTTGAGCGACTTCTTGAGAAGGTCAGTCTTGTCGTTCTTGCCGGCGACGAAATGCACGTACTGCTCGACCTTGTCGGCGGCCTTGCCCGGAGGTGTTACCTCGACCTTGATCGGGTCCGTCAGGAAGTTGCTGGCAAGCTCGGAAATCGCCTTCGGCATCGTTGCCGAAAACAGCAGGGTCTGGCGCTTGGCCGGAACCATCTTGGAAATCTTGCGCAGATCGTGAATGAAGCCCAGATCGAGCATCTGGTCGGCTTCATCAAGCACCAGATAGGTGACCTTGGAAAGCGAGATCGCGTTGCGGGCGATGAGGTCCAGCAGGCGGCCGGGTGTCGCCACCAGGACGTCCGTGCCTTTTTCGAGCTGAAGCTGCTGCTTGTTGATCGACGCGCCGCCGACAACCTGATTGATGCGCAGCGGCGTCTTCTTCACGAAGGAGCGCAGGTTTTCGCCGATCTGGTTCACCAGTTCGCGGGTCGGTGCGAGGATGAGGGTGCGGGTGGTGCGGTTTGCCGGGCGGTCGGCTTGCTTCATCAGCATTTCGATGATGGGCAGGCCGAATGCTGCCGTCTTGCCCGTGCCGGTCTGTGCGAGGCCGATGAGATCACGGCCTTCAAGCAGCAGCGGAATGGCCTTTGCCTGAATGGGGGTGGGGGTTGTGTAGCCGAGCTGGGTAACGCTGGCCACAATCTTTTCAGAGAGGCCGAGTTCGCTAAAACTGGTCAATAGTAATGCCTTTCGGGGCGCCAAAAACCAATCGTCCGGAGCAGTTGCTGCTGTCCGGCGGTTTCGGCGTCAAGAACCCCGCGTGAATTGGGAACTTGTGGGTTGGAATAACTTTCTGCGCATCAGTGCGGCAAAACGCCGTCTTCTGTATTCGTTGCGCTTTTCCTTCATGCGGGCCAAGTCATCTTGGTCATGTGCTGCAGCTCACGCGGCTGCCGAAGGTGAAAGCTTGACCGGCATGTGGGCGTTTTATGGCGTAAAGTCAAGCAATAGTTTTGTAACGCTGCCGTCCCGCGGCGCATGGCTGCCATGCAGAAGGCAGGCTGGCGATTGCCGGCGAGGCGCGGAGGCTTGCGAATAATTATGGTTAAAAAAGGGTAAAGCGACCATTCCGCACATAGCAAATAGCGGTTTTCTCACATAACGTTTTTGCAACGACGTCTGGAAATATTTGATTCGACAAGGATGGAACTGCACGGTGTGGAGTATCGCTTGACCCAAGGATGCGGGTTGCTGGAAAAAGCTTACGGGGCCATCGCCGCCCTGGATTTGCCCGCGTGCATCAAGGACAGCGAGCTTCGCTACCTCATGGTCAATGCAGCCTATGGCCGGGTCATGGGGCGTCCGCCCGCCGCGTTCACGGGCCACACCAGCCTTGCCCTTTCCGCCGATATTCGCGATGCCGAGCGCGAGGACAGGGAGCGCCGCTCGCTGGTCTTTGCCACGGACGAAGTGATTTCATGCCATGGTGCAGCGTCTTCAGGGCCTTACAAGCTGCGTTGCGAACGTTTCACCGGCGATGACGGCAGTCTGTTCCTGTTTGAGGTGTTCGAAGAGGCGCCCTCTGTCGTGAAGGGTGTTTCGGACGGCGGCAGCGCCGACCTGCTGTTCGACAGCGGCGTTATCGACCTCATCGATGCCGGTATCGTAATTTATGACCGTGAAAACCGGCTCGTCTATTGCAATGCGCGTTTCGTGGAATTCTACAGTGATTTCAACCTCCAGCTAAAGCCCGGCACCCGGCTTGAGACGCTGATGGAGGCGGTCTATTTCTCGAGCGGCTACCGCAGCGTGAAATCGGACGATCCGGATTACCAGGCATGGCTGCAGAAGCAGTTGCGGGATTTTTCCCTGCCCTATCTCGAAAGGGTGGAGCAGTTTGCCGATGGCCGGTGGGTGCGTATGGTCAACAAGCGGCTGGAAAACGGCATGCTGGTGGGGCTTCGCGTCGATGTGACGGAGTTCAAGGCGCATGAGACCCTGCTTAGCAAGCAGATTCGCGAGACCTGGCTGCTGCGCGCCGCGCTTGAGCAATTGCCCGTGGGCGTGTTCCTGCGGGATCAGGACAGGCGGCTGACCTTTGCCAATGCGGCCTTTGAGAAGTTCCGGGGCGGCAGCCTCGCCGACTATTTGGGCAAGACCGAATGCGAGATGTTTCCGGAGGAGGGCGCAGAGTTCCAGCGGGAAAACGAGCATATCCTGCAAACCGGAGAGGCGATTGAAAAGACGGGAACCATTCCGCTTTCGGATGGCGGCGCCGTTCCGGTCATAACCCGGCTCGGCCGGGTCACGACGCCCGATGACGAATATTATCTGGTGGGTTCAGTCACAGATGTCAGCCTGCTGAAGGAGCGGGAAAATGCGCTGATCGCGGCGCAGGCGCAGGCCGAAGCGCTGCATCGCCAGTTCGAAATGGTTCTTCATGCCCTGCCGGTTGGCGTACTACTCCTCAACGCGGATCTCGTCATCGAATATGTCAATCCGTGCTTCGACACGTTATGGGGCGAAATCGGCGGCGAGAAGTCGCTTGTCGGCAAAAGCTATCGCGAATTCATGGAGGCGAATTTCGAAAGCGGCCTTTATGACTATGGCGATATACCCTTCGAGGAGCTCTACAACCAGCGCGCAGAACGGCTGCTCAACGACAAGGTCTTCACGCCGCGCGAGGTGCGCAGCAAAAGCGGCAAGGTCACCGTCATTTCCAAGACCCGCCTCGACGGCGGAAAAATCCTCAGCACCTATGCCGATGTGACCGACGTGCGCATGCGCGACGCCGAGATCAGTGAGGCAAAGGCCGAACTTGAGCGTGTCGGCGAATATATGCAGGGCGCCACGCGCGCCATGGCGCAGGGGCTGGTGCTGGTCGAGCAGGGAACCATCATCATGTCCAACGAGGCTGTGGCGCGAATGTTCGACGTGCCGCCGCAGCTGTTGGAAAAGGGCTGCAACTGGTCGGGGTTCTTTGCCCATTGTGCCGGGCGCGGAGATTTTGGCACCAAAGAGGAGGCGGCCGCGACGCTGACCGCCTGGAGAGAGCACATAGCCGCCAACAGGCCGTTCTCCTGGCTGATCCATATTGCCGGAAAGACGTGGCTCAATCTGGAAGCGACCAACAGTTCCGGCAATTACTGGCTCATCATCGTCACCGACGTCACCGAGATGAAGATGCGCGAGGAGGAGTTGCAGCGGCTGCTTTCCCGCGCGGAAGCGGCAGATCGCGCCAAATCTGAATTCCTTGCCAATATGAGCCATGAAATCCGCACGCCGATGAATGGCGTGCTCGGCATGGCGGAACTTCTGGCCAAATCCAATCTGGATACGCGCCAGAAAACCTTCACCGATATCATCGTCAAATCCGGCAATGCGCTACTGACGATCATCAACGACATTCTCGACTTCTCCAAGATCGAGGCCGGGCAGATGAAGCTGCGCAGCGTGCCTTTCGATCCGGCGGAAGCGGTGGAGGATGTGGTTTCCCTCCTGTCCTCAGCGGCGCTGGAAAAGAACATAGAGCTGGTCGTCCGGATCGATCCGTCGGTTTTCGGCAAGGTCATGGGGGACGCCGGGCGGTTCCGCCAGGTCGTCACCAATCTTGTCGGAAACGCCGTCAAGTTCACGGAAATGGGGCATGTGCTGATCGAACTTTCGGCGCAGTCGGCGGAAGCGTCGGAGACCATTCTGTCGCTGCGCGTCGAAGATAGCGGCATCGGCATTCCTGCAGACAAGCTCGAAACCATCTTCGACAAATTCAGCCAGGTCGACGGCTCAGCGACGCGGCGGCACGAGGGAACGGGATTGGGACTGGCGATCACGGTCGGTCTTGTCGGTCTTTTCGACGGTACGATCAATGTGGTGAGCGAAGTCGGCAAGGGATCGACCTTCGAGGTCAATATTCCGTTTCACGTTACGGAAAAGCGGCGCGACGCTCCGCTTCTTGCCATGGCGATCGAGGATATACGCGTACTCGTCATCGACGATAACGACGTCAATCGCCGCATATTGACGGAGCAGCTGAAGACATGGGGAATCGACGGCCATGCTGTGCAGGACGGGCCATCAGGCATTGCCGTGCTGCAGGAGGCTGCATCCCTCGATTTTGCCATCGACGCCATCATTCTCGATTATCACATGCCTGTTATGAACGGGCTGGATGTGGTCGAGCGGATCAGGGCGGATAGTCGTTTCGACGATATCGCCATCGTGTTCCTGACGTCTATGGATGTCGTGGGTGACGAGAGCCTTTTCACCGATCTCAGCGTGCAGGCGCATCTGATGAAGCCGGCGCGGGCGCGTCTGTTGCGTTCCACCCTGTTTGATGTGGTGCGGGATGTGCGGCAGAAACGCGCCCGGCAGGATTCGCAGGGGATGGGGTCAGGCGGCAGCGATGCGCCGGTGCGGCCAGACAATGGCCCGACGGACAAGAAGCGGCGGGTTGTGTCACCGCCGACGACGGTTCCAGGCCGGCGCCGACCCTGCCTTGTGGATGTGCTGGTGGCCGAGGACAACGACGTCAACCAGATCGTCTTTACCCAGATCTTGCAGCAGGCGGGTTTGCGGTTCCTGATCGTCGGCAATGGCAAGAAGGCCGTTCAGGCGTGGGAGGAGCACAATCCCGCCGTCATCCTTATGGATGTGTCGATGCCGGTGATGAACGGGCATCAGGCGACAATGGCAATCCGCGCCGCCGAACAGGCGGCTGCCGACGGCCGGCATGTTCCGATCATCGGCGTTACCGCGCATACACAGGACGCGGACCGCGAGCTCTGCATCGCAGCAGGCATGGATGATTATCTGTCGAAGCCCATCAGCCCCGAAATTCTCGAGGACAAGATCGCGCAATGGCTGGGAGAAGCGATGCCACGCCGCGACGTGCCGACCGCCTGACAGTTAAGGCCGGTTGCTGCTGTGGGAGCCGTCTCAGTGGGATGGCTTGGTGCCGCACAGCATCTCACGCTTTCCGGCAAACCCTTTGCGGCGCTCCAGTTCAAAACCGGCGGCGATGAGGTTGCGGCGGACGAAGCCAGCGGCGGCATAGGTGGCGAATGTGCCCCCCGGTACCGTTTTGCCGAACAGCGTCTGCATGATTTCCAGCGACCACATGTCGGGATTGCGGGCAGGGGCGAAACCGTCCAGAAACCAGGCGTCGAAGCCTTCGCTTCTGCCGGAAATGCCGGTGAGCGCTTCGCCGCACACCACTGTCAGGCGCGTCTGGTCGTCCAGTTCGATATCGACCTCGCCTTTCGGGTCCGCCGGCCAGCGGGCGACCAGTGCCTTGCGTTCGGTATCAACTTCCGGCCAGCGGGAAAGCGCCCGGTCGATCTCGTCCGCCTTCATCGGGTAGAGTTCGAAGGACATGAAATGCAGCTTGGAGTGACCGTTGCGCACCTCTTTCCATTGACGCCAGGTCTCGCAGAGATTGAGACCGGTGCCGAAGCCAAGTTCGCCGATGCGGAAGATGCTCTCTCGCTCAAGCCAGCGCTGCGGCAGGCCGTTTCCGGACAGAAAGACATGGCCGCATTCCAGCCTGCCATCCGTCTGGCAATAAAAATGATCGTCAAAGGCTAGCGAATAGGGCATATCCCCCTCACGCCAGTCGAGCGCGGCGGGCGGATTGTCGGCTGCCGAACCGATATCTGCGGTGTTTTCCTTGGAATGTGTCATGACTAATGCCGATAGTCCCGCTTTCGAATCTGGTCAATCACCAAGATTGCGAGCGCCAAGATTGCCTGGCTCGGTGCCGCTCCTCATCGTCGGTGGCGGCATTATGGGGCTGTGGGCTGCCGTCAAGGCAGAGAGGATGGGCATAAACGCCCTGCTGCTGGAAGCGGGCCGTCTTGGAGATGGTGCAAGCGGCGGGCTGTTGGGCGCACTGATGCCGCATATGCCGGACCGCTGGTCGGACAAGAAGCAATTCCAGTTCGACGCTCTCGTTGCGCTGGAAAAACAGATCGCCGAGTTGGAAGCCGAGACCGGGCTTTCCGCCGGTTACCGGCGCTGCGGCCGGATCATTCCCCTGCCGAAACCACATTTGCGCAGCATTGCCGCACGGCACGAGCGGGATGCCGGGGAAAACTGGGTTTCAGACGGGCGCCGGTTCCACTGGCATGTCGGTGACAGCCCTTCCGTTGCCGGATGGGTGGACGATGCGGCGGGACAAGCGGGCTTCGTGCTGGATACGCTGGCTGCAAGGGTTTCTCCCCGGGCGATGATCGCCCTTCTGTCGGCTTTCCTCCGCAACGCCCGGCATGTGCGGGTGGCGGAACAGTGCCGCGTCGTCTCGCTCGATCCGGATAAAGGGCGGGCGGTGCTGTCGTCGGGCGACGAGGTCGCCTTTGATCATGTGATCGTCGCGAACGGCCATGGTTCCTTCGCGCTGATCCGCGATGCCATCGGTCTGGAACCCGGCATTGTGCTTGGACAGGCGGTGAAGGGGCAGGCCGCCCTTCTGGATGCTGCGGCCGATCCGGCCATGCCGGTCGTGTTTCTGAACGGCCTCTACATCGTGCCGCATGAGGATGGCACCGTCGCCATCGGCAGTACCAGCGAAGATTGTTTTTCCGATCCATTCAGCACCGACGAAAAGCTGGAAAAATTGCTCGCGGATGCATGCGCCGTGGTGCCGTCGCTTAGCCGTGCGCCGGTGCTCGAACGCTGGGCCGGGCTGCGGCCGAAGGCGGTTGGACGGGACCCGATGGTGGGTATAATTTCCGAATATCCGCGGCTCGTGGCGTTATCGGGCGGCTTCAAGGTCAGCTTCGGCCTTGCCCACTGTCTTGCAGATGCTGCGTTGCAGGCCGTGTGTGGCCACACGCCGGACGTGCCTTCCGGTTTTCGCCTTCAAGAACACGTGAGTATTGCCGTCCGGACTTTAGAAACTTCTGATTAGTTTGGTCCACGTCGTTAATCTGTCACGCAAATCGCTTACTTGCTGGCCTGCAAAGAGCCCCGTTTGGCCGCATTTGCGGCGAGGTGATAGCGCATGCGATACGCCATCCATTTCACGCCTTCCCCCAACGACCCGCTGACGCAGGCGGCTGCCGCGTGGCTGGGACGCGATGCCTATTCAGGCCATGCGGTGGAGCCGCCGGGCACGATCGATCTCGGCATGCAGGAGATTTCCTACCATACTGCCCTGCCGCGCCGTTATGGTTTCCACGGCACCATAAAGGCCCCGTTCCGTCTTGCCGAAGGTCATTCCGAGGCCGCCTTGTTACGCGACCTGATGTATTTTTCCGGCAGGCAGGACCCCTTCACGCTGCCACAACTTATAGTGGCGCGGCATGACAATGTCTTCAGCCTCGTTCCCGAGCGCCCCTGCGAAGTGCTGAATTTTTTCGCAGCCCGTGTGGTGCAGGAATTCGACCGCTACCGCGCGCCGCTCTCCGAGGCGGAAATCGAGCGGGCGGATCCCGACCGGCTTTCGGCTTCGCAGCTGACCAATCTGCATCGCTGGGGCAGTCCGCATGTGATGGACGAGTTCCGTTTTCAGATGTCGCTGACGGGCGGTGTCGAGCCTTCCAGCAGCCAGAGGATCGAGCGTGCCGTGCGCAAGGTTTTCGAGCCGCTGCTCACTCGGCCTCTGTCATTTTCCAGCCTTGCGCTTTTCATCGAGGATGAACCCGGCGCGCCTTTCCGGGTGCATTCGCTGCATCCCATGGGTCGTGTTTCCGCCCGAAAGATCGCCTGAGAAGCGCCCCACAGAAATCGTACACAAAAAAGCATCGGAATGTCGGCAAAATTGCTCTCGACATTCCGAATGCGGATGCTACCGTCCGTGCATCGCATGTCTGAAGCGTGTCGTGTTTACCCGTTCCGGGCAGACACCTTCGGATGGTTGTTTTGCTCATGTCTTCCAGAAGCGGGTTCCGCTTCGGGAGAGGTGTTTTGGGTGGCTGAATGATTTCCGAGAATTACTCCCGCAATCTGGTGGGCTACGGCCGCAACAGTCCCGATCCGAAATGGCCGGGCGGCGCACGCATCGCCGTGCAATTCGTCATCAACTACGAAGAGGGCGGCGAAAGCTGCATTCTCGACAACGACAAGGCGTCGGAATCGCTGCTGTCGGAAATCGTCGGTGCGCAGCCCTGGCCCGGCCAGCGCAACCTGAACATGGAATCGATCTACGAATATGGCTCACGCGCCGGTTTCTGGCGGCTGTGGCGCATGTTCACCGATCTCGGCGTCACCACAACTGTTTATGGCGTGACCGCTGCCATGGCGCGCAACCCGCAAGCCGTTGCGGCAATGAAGGAAGCGGGTTGGGAAATCGCCAGCCACGGTTATCGCTGGCTGGAATACAAGGATTTTTCCGAGGAGGAAGAGCGCAAGCATATTGCCGAAGCCGTGCGCCTGCATACGGAGCTGACGGGCGAGCGCCCCTTTGGCATGTATCAGGGCAAGCCTTCCGACAATACGTTGCGTCTCGTCATGGAAGAGGGTGGTTTTCTCTATTCGTCCGATTCCTATGCCGACGATCTGCCCTATTGGGTGAAGGGATTGCAGGATGAACCGTTCCTGATCATTCCCTACACGCTCGACACCAATGATATGCGTTTCGCCACGCCGCAGGGTTTCAATTCCGGCGACCAGTTCTTCGCCTATCTGAAAGACGCTTTCGACGTTCTTTATCAGGAAGGGCTTGAAGGCGCGCCGAAGATGATGAGCGTCGGCCTGCATTGCCGTCTCGTCGGCCGTCCCGGCCGCGCCGCAGCCCTTCGCCGTTTCATCGAATATGTGCTGGGCCATGAAAAGGTGTGGATCCCGCAGCGTATCGAGATCGCTCGTCACTGGCATGAAAACCACAAGCCGGGAACGCTCTGATGCTGACGCGGGATGAATTTGTCAGCCGTTTCGGCGGTGTGTTCGAACATTCGCCTTTTATCGCCGAACGGGCCTATGATGTCGGAGGCGCAGGTCTGGAGTTAACGGCGAAGGCGGTTCATGGCGCATTATGCGCGCAGTTTCGTGCCGCCTCCGAAGCGGAACGGCTGGGTGTTTTGCGCGCGCATCCTGATCTTGCCGGCAAGCTCGCAATCGCAGGTGAGTTGACCGCCGATAGCCGCAATGAACAGGCGGGCGCAGGGCTTGACCGGCTTTCGCCGGAGGAGCACGCGCGCTTTTCCGAGCTGAACTCTGCCTATACGCAAAAATTCGGCTTTCCGTTCATCATTGCGGTCAAGGGGCTGAACAGGCACGATATTCTCTCCGCCTTCGAGACGCGTATCGGCAATGATGCGGCGACAGAATTTGCGACGGCGACGGCGCAGGTGGAAAAGATCGCCTGGCTGCGCCTTTCCTCGATGCTGCCCGAGGGCTGAATTGGCGAGCGGCGGTCGTTCCGCTATACTCGTGCTATCTGGAGATTGAGGCCATGAGACCCTCCGAGGTGCTGGAAAAGAACAGGGAAGCGATCCGCGAAGCAACGAAGCGCTTCAACGCGGCAAACCCGCGCGTGTTCGGTTCCGTCGCCCGTGGCGAAGACAGGCCGGACAGCGATCTGGATATTCTGGTGGATGCGTTGCCGGGCACGACGCTGTTTGATCTTGGCGGATTGCTGGAGGAACTGAAGACTATCCTCGGTGTCGAGGTTGACGTCGTCACCTCAGGCGGCCTGCACTCGGATATCCGGGCGCGTGTTCTGATGGAAGCCAAAGCAGTATGAGTACGGATCGACTTCTGCTCTACCTGAAGGAGATGGATGTTGCCGCCTCCCGAATACGGGATTTCATTCAGGATATGGATGAGGCCACTTTTTCTTCCGATACGCGAACCCAGATGGCGGTGATGATGTGCCTTGCCCTGATTGGCGAGGCGGTCGCAAAACTGGACAAGTATTACCCCGCGTTTTTACAGCAGCACCCGGAAATCCCCTGGATAAAGATGAAGGGTATGCGCAATTTGATCGTGCATGATTATTTCCGGGCGGAACTCTCGGTGGTCTGGAAAACGATAACGCAGAGCATTCCGGATTTGCAGGCGCGTCTCTCACTCCTCCGAAACTGGCATGCCCAAGGTGAATGACATTTGACTGATTTTCTCGAGATCAAGCCTCTCACCAAAGAGGCGTTCGCATCCTTCGGTGATGTGATCGAAATCACACCCTCTTCCATGCGCCACATCAATGGCGGCCAGACCGAGCGGCATCATGCGCTTGCGGCACCCGAGGTAGCGGGCGAGGGTGCGCGCATCATCCTCAATATTTTCCGCGGACAGCCGCGTACCTTTCCCCATACAATCGAGATGATGGAGCGGCATCCGCTCGGCAGCCAGAGTTTCTCGCCGCTGTCCGGCAGGCCTTTCCTTGTCGTCGTTGCCGAGGACGAGAGCGGTAAGCCTGGTCGGCCGCAGGCTTTTCTGGCGGGCGGCGATCAGGGCGTGAACTACCGCCGCAACGTCTGGCATTACCCGTTGATGCCGTTGCAGGCGATTTCGGATTTTCTGGTTGCCGATCGCGAGGGGCCGGGCAACAATCTGGAAGAGCATTTTTTCGATGCGCCCTACATGATCGCGGAGCCCAGCCTATGACCGGTTTGACCACTCACGTCCTCGATGCCGCCCATGGCACGCCCGCCGAGGGGCTGACGATCGAGCTTTACCGGCTCTCGGGTGATCGTCGCGAGAAGATTAAGACGGTTAAGACCAATAGCGATGGCCGCGTTGATGGCGGGCCGCTACTTGTGGGCGACAGTTTCAAGGCAGGGGAATACGAGCTGGTTTTCCATGCGGGCGATTATCTGCGTGGCAAGGGCGTCACCCTGGCGGAACCCGCGTTTCTCGACATCATCCCCATCCGTTTCGGCATTGCCGACGAGAGCGGCCATTACCATGTGCCGCTTCTGCTTTCGCCCTATAGTTACTCTACCTATCGAGGAAGCTGACCGCCATGATCTTTGCCGCCATTGCCGATATTCATGGAAACTGCGCCGCACTGGAGGCCGTGCTTGAGGATATCGCGAGGCTTGGCATCAAGGACATCGTCAATCTCGGTGATTGCTTCAGTGGTCCGCTGGAAGCGGGTTTTACCGGCGATGTGCTGGTTGGCAACTGGATACCCAGCGTTCTCGGCAATCATGATCGCGAATTGATCGAGCGCGCGCCGGAGGAGATGGGCAGCTGGGAGAGGCCGGCGCATGCGCAGCTGACCGCCGCGCATCTGGACTGGCTGCACACCCTGCCGTTCAGCATGGTTTTCAAGGACGTCGCCTATTGCTGCCACGGCTCGCCGCGCGGTGATCTGGAATACTGGCTGGAAACGCTTTCGACGGAAGGGGTGCTGAAATTGCGACCGCTTTCCGAAATCGAGGCCATGGCTGATGGCATCACCCAACCGCTGATGTTGTGCGGCCACACACATATCGCCCGCACCGTGCAGCTCTCCGATGGCCGCCTGATCGTCAATCCTGGCAGCGTCGGCTGCCCCGGCTGGAAGGATGGCACGCCGTTCGACCATCATGTCGAAGTCGGTCATCCGCTTGCCAGCTATGCCGTGCTCGAAGAAACCGCACGCGGCTGGCAGGTCTATTTCCGGCAGATACGCTACGATAATCTTGCCATGGCCGAGATGGCGAAGGTCAACGGCATTCCGTATCTGGCCGATGCGTTGGAAAACGGTTGGCTCAAGCGGTAGAACTCACCCTTCGCTGTTCATGACAACGCAGGCATAAGACTGCGCCTTCAACTCCTTACAGGCGGAAACCGCCGAGGACTGGTCTTCAAAGCCGGTAAAGCGGGCGCGGTAGAGCGTTGCCGATCCGCTTTGCACCGCTTCGGTATAGGGCGCGATGCCGGAGTAGCTGCCGGCGATGTTGGAGCGCGCATTGGCGAGCAGCGAGCGGGCGGCAGCTTCGCTGTCGGTGGCGGCGATCTGCACTTCCCAGCGGCTGCGTTGGCCGGTCATTTTTGCAGCGGGTGCGGGCCTCGGAATGGCAGAGACCTGGATCATATCTGCCATCTGGCTGTTCGCCGTGGCGATCTGCATGGCGATCGGATCGGCGCGACGCTCGGCAAACATCGGTAGTGGTACGGCTGCCGGAGGGACGGCTGCGGGTGGCACGTCGAAGGTGCGGCTGACATTGGCGCTTGCCACCAGCTGTTCGGTATTACGGCTTCTCGAGGCCTGCGGCATCGCCTTGTCCAGCAGAGCAGCCATCTGCGCATCGCGGCTGCGCGCGGTCTTGCCGCCCAGCACGACGCCAACGACACGGCGGCCATTGTGATTGATGGCGCTGACGAGGTTAAAGCCCGACGCATTGGTGTAACCGGTCTTGATGCCGTCCATGCCCTGATAGCGATACATCAGATTATTGTGGCCACGGATGCGCTTGCCCCGGAAGCTGAAGGATTCCATGGCAAAGAGGCCGTATTCTTTCGGAAAGTCGCGCTGCAACGCAAGGCCGAGTTTCGCCATGTCGCGCGCTGTCGTCACCTGCGATTTGCTGGGCAGGCCGGAGGCGTTGCGGAAAACCGTCTTGGTCATGCCAAGCTGGCGGGCCTTACGGGTCATCATCTGCGCAAATTGCGCCTCGGACCCACCGAGATGGTCACCCATGCCTTCCGCCATGTCATTGGCGGATTTGACGATCATGCCGTAGACGGCTTCGCGCACCGTAAACGTCTGGCCCTCACGCACATAAAGCTTCGAGGGGATGACGGCTGCGCCGTTCCTGGACATCCTTATCTTCTGGTCCCAGCGAATCCGGCCGGCGTGCAACGCCTCGAAGGTCATATAGAGCGTCATCATCTTGGTCAGCGATGCCGGGTGGTTCAGCACATCGGCGTTCTGCGCGGCGAGGACCTTGCCGGTATTGGCATCCATGATGAAATGGGCATAACCGGCCTGCGCAGGCGATGCCTGCAATGAGAGGATCGCGCAAAAGAAGGCGAGTGCGAATACCCATGCGCCCGCCATTCCCCGTTTGATCGTTCCCGACATGGTCCACCCCTTTATGTTCGATCGCCGCGATGGGCGAAGTTTTACTGACACTTTCCGGCAACAAAACCGCTAAAACTTTAGAGATCGCTTTCATGCTTAATTAAGTATGAAATTCAAGTCGGCCGTCGCCCTCACAATTTCCTTGCAAAGAAACCAACCATCCGGTATGTTTGCGACCATGACAAATGCACATGAACGCAAAAAGCAGCCTGAGATCGTGCGCCGCAATCTTCTCGATTGTGCGGCGAAACTCGCTGCCGAGCAGGGGGTTGCGGCGCTTTCCGTGCAGGCTGTGGCCGATGCCGCCGGGGTGACGAAGGGTGGGTTGTTTCATCATTTTCCCTCCAAGCAGGTGCTGCTGGAAGCGGTGATGACTGACCTTCTGGCGGCTCTGGACACTGAGATCGACGACCTCATCTCACAGGATTGTGAAGCTTTTGGGAGCTTCACAAGGGCCTATGTGAACGCGGTTTTCTCGGATCGGGGCAGGGATTCGGGCAGGCAATGGGCAGCGATCTCGGTTTCCATGGTCGGTGAACCGTCGCTTCGGCGCATGTGGAACAGCTGGATTGAGGGGCGCCTTGCCCGTCATAAAGAAACGGATGACGGGGTGGTCCTGGAGATGGTGCGGCTTGCGGCTGACGGCATCTGGTTTGCCGATCTACTCGCCGACGACGGCAAAGCGGGTGGCGACAGGGCGGCTCTGAGGGCCCGGATGATCGCCCAGACGAAAAAGGAAGTGGAACGATGAACGCGGCTGTTTTGACTTATGGGGCGCTTGTCGCGGCTATCGTCTGCGAGGTCATCGCAACTTCCTTTCTGCAGCAATCGCAGCAATTCACCAAGCTGTTGCCGACGGTGCTGATGGCGCTTTTTTACGGTGCGGCCTTTTATCTCCTGTCGTTCACGCTCCGGGCGCTGCCGGTCGGCGTTGCCTATGCTATCTGGAGCGGGCTTGGCATAGTGCTCATTTCCGGCATTGGCTATTTCGTGTTCCGCCAGACGCTCGATATTGCCGCGGTGGTTGGTCTTGGGTTCATCGTGACCGGGGTGGTGATCGTGAATGTGTTTTCGAAGACGGTGGGGCATTGAGCGGACTTCTCCACCTCATTCCTGTGCTTGTCACAGGAATCCAGCCGGCGCGCGTCTGCGCGACGAGAATAGTCCTTTCAGCCCAAGGGCTTGGGCTCGCTGGATCCCTGTGACAAGCACAGAAATGAGGGAGGCGGCGTAAAGGCGATATTCTTACCGAAGCATCGGCTTCGATCTTTACGTTGTATGCTGTGTCGTCACCATCACGCCAGAATGCTGCGATCGACGTCCGTAATCAGCCGCTTCCCGCAAAGCGCCATGCTGATATCCATTTCCTTGCGGATGATCTCGAGCGCCGTCGTCACGCCCTGCTTGCCATCCGCGCCGAGGCCGTAGAGGAACGGGCGGCCGATGTAGGTTCCCTTGGCGCCGAGTGCTACTGCCTTCAGCACGTCCTGGCCGGAGCGAATGCCGCCGTCCATATGTACCTCCACCCTGTCGCCAACGGCATCGACGATCCTCGGCAGCATGGCGATCGAGGAATGCGCGCCGTCGAGCTGGCGACCGCCGTGGTTGGAGACGATGATGGCGTCCGCGCCGGTATCGAGCGAGGCGCGCGCATCTTCCTCGTCAAGGATGCCCTTGAGTATGAGCTTGCCGCCCCAACGCTCCTTTATCCATTCGACATCCTTCCACGACAGGCGCGGATCGAATTGCTCGGCCGTCCAGGAGGAGAGCGACGAGAGGTCGGAGACGTTCTTGGCGTGGCCGACGATATTGCCGAAGCTGCGGCGCTGGGTGCGCAGCATGTCGAGGCACCATTTCGGCCGTGTGGCCATCTGCCAGATGTGTTTCGGGGTGAATTTCGGCGGGGCGGAGAGGCCGTTGCGCAGGTCCTTGTGGCGCTGGCCGAGAATTTGCAGGTCGAGCGTCAGCACCAGCGCCGAGCATCCCGCTGCCTTCGCCCGGTCGATCAGATTATTGACGAAATCCCGGTCCTTCATCACGTAAAGCTGGAACCAGAAAGGTTTGGAGGTGACGGAGGCGACATCCTCGATGGAGCAGATGCTCATGGTGGAAAGCGTGAAAGGGACGCCGAATTCTTCCGCCGCTTTTGCCGCCAGCATCTCGCCATCGGCATGCTGCATGCCGGTTAGTCCAGTGGGGGAGAGCGCCACCGGCATCGAAACCTTCTGGCCGATCATTTCGGTGGCGAGCGACCGGTCGGTCATATCCACCAGCACACGCTGGCGTAGCTTTATCTTGGAAAAATCCTCCTCATTGGCGCGGTAGGTGCCTTCCGTCCAGGCGCCGCTATCGGCATAGTCGAAAAACATCTTCGGCACACGGCGCTGAGCCTGTTTCTTCAGGTCCGCTATGGTGAGGATTTTGCCCATGGATAAAGCCTTCACATTTGAATGATGGCTTCACATAACATGGTAATCGCGTTTACGCGATGGCAATCGTCTTTGCAGCAGTGCTTTTTGCACTCGCAAATGGCTAGGAATTATGCTTGAAATATACTGTATTTCGATAATAATTCAGATGGTTTCTCAAATAATAGCTTATTTTAATATGTTAAATTATTTACTCAGATTATTTATCGCAGTTCTTATTTCGCCCGCGATTGTTTTCGCCGCCGAGTGCCCCTCCGGTAAAAATGATGGAGATGAGTTTGTTCTTGCCCACGGTCAGGTGCGCAGCGAATTCAGGCGATCCGGACCGATCGTCTTGGTGGAGAATGATTTTCAAGGCGCAGGCAAACAGAGGCTTTTTCTCTTTCGGGGGTTAATCGAGCTGGCGCGTTCGGGCGATGACGGCAATTACAGCCAGCACTTTACGTCAAATCTGGAAGCATTCTGGCCTCTGAAAGTTGGCGCTCGACGCACTTTTGAATTTCTGCCCCTCGAAACTACCAAAATCGAGGATAAGTGGTCACTGACCCTTGCAGTTACGAAGCGGCGCGCCTTTCCGATTAAATTCTGCAATTACGAGGTGTTTTATGTGACCTACGACATTCGTAAAAACGGCAAAGAGGAAGAACGATGGACAGCGGTTTATTCGCCGGATCTGCGCGCCACGGTGGCGAAGATTTACGATGAGGGGACGGAAGACGAAGAAATTGTCGCCTATAATTTGATTGCGCCTCTGAAGCGGTGACGGTTCGACTGCGCTTGAATCAGCTCCAGAATGCTCGCAAAAACAGCTCAGCCCCAAGCAATAGGAGGCAGATTAGGAACCAGCGCCTGAATGTCGCGGGAGTGACGATGCGGCGGATATTCTGACCAAGCCACATGCCGAGAAGCGCTGGCAGGACGGCGAGTGCGGAAAGCGACATGTGCTCGACGCGGAAGGCGTCCTGAGAGGCAAGGCCGGCGGCGAGCGCAACGGTGGAAACGGTGAAGGACAGGCCAAGCGCCTGCACGAGATCGTCGCGGCTGAAGCCAAGCGACTGGATATAGGGCACGGCGGGGACCACGAAAATTCCGGTGCCGCCGGTCAGAAGGCCGGTCGCCAGCCCGACGGCCGGGGAGAGTTTCGGTTCCAGCCTTGCGGGAACGGCGAAGGGCTTTGCAAGAAGGCTGTAGGCTGCGTAAGCCGCGAGGCATAATCCGAGTGTCGAGGTAGTCCAGACGCCGGTGCCTGATGTCATCAGCCGGATGCCGAGAAGCGTGCCGACGGCAATGGCGATCATCATCGGCCATAGTCGCGAGACGACCGCCTTGAAATCGGGTCCGGCCAGCAATTGCCAGATATTGGTGATGAAGGAGGGCAGAATGAGCAGGCCAGCGGCAACGACCGGCGGCATGAAAAGGCCGAGAACGCCCATGGCAACGGTCGGCAGGCCCATGCCGGTGACGCCCTTGACGACGCCCGCGACGATGAATGTCGCGACAATCATGAGCGTTGTAGTTGTCTCAAAATCCGGCACGGCGCACTCCAGAGGTCATTCGCATTTCGGCTGACTTGGGCTGTCAGGCGATCATATGAAACGGGCGAGTGCGGCCTGTTTCTTTTCCCGGCGGCGAGAGAAAAACAGGCGACGCCCGCTCGTTTCAATATGTACTGATATAGATGAGGCGACGACCTGATGTTTCGGCCTAAACCGAACTATGCAAGCGCGCTTTTCATCGCCTTGCCGGCCACGTAGGTTTCGACGACGGTGCGGTCGTCGCCCATGGTCAGCATCAGGAACAGTTCTTCGGTCAGGCTTTTCACCACTTCCATCTTCAGCGCCATGGCGGGCGTGGAAGAGGCGTTGAGAACCGTGATGTCGGCATCCGTGCCTGCGTCCAGCGTGCCGATGCGGTCGACCATGGAAAGCGCTTCGGCGTTGCCGCGCGTCATCAGATACCAGCTTTCCAGCGGGTTCAGGCGTTCGCCCAGCAATTGCTGGATCTTGTAGGCCTCATCCATGGTGCGCAGCATGGAATAGCTCGATCCGCCGCCGATATCGGTCGCGACTGCGATGCGCACCGGCTTTTCGCGCCGTTGCAGCTTTTTCATCGGGAAGAGGCCGGAGCCGATGAAGAGGTTCGATGTGGGGCAATGCACGGCGACTGCACCGGTTTCCGACAGCACGTCCGCCTCACGTTCCGAGAGGTGGATGGCGTGGCCGAGCAGGGTCTTGTTGCCCATCAGGCCGTAACGCACATAGATGTCGGTGTAATCGGTCGCTTCCGGGTAGAGCTCGCAGGTATATTTGATCTCGTCCAGATTTTCGGAAAGATGCGTCTGGATGAAGAGATCGGGAAATTCCTGCGCCAGCGCCTGGGCTGCTTCCATCTGTTTCGGCGTAGAGGTGATGGCGAAACGGGGCGTGATGGCGACGTGGTTGCGGCCCTTGCCGTGCCAGTCGGCGATGACGGCCCGGGTCTCGTCATAGGAGGTTTCCGGCGTGTCCAGCAGGCCCTGCGGGGCGTTGCGGTCCATCATCACCTTGCCGCCCACCATCAGCATGCCGCGCTTCAGGGCCTCAGTGAAAAACGCATCGGCTGAGGTCTTGTGCACGGAGCAATAGGCGACAGCCGTGGTGGTGCCGTGGCGCAGAAGCTCATCGTAAAAATGTGTGGCGATGCGCTGGGCATGCGCGCTTTCGACGAAACGGCATTCTTCCGGGAAAGTATAGGTATTCAGCCATTCCAGAAGGTTGGCGGCATAGGAGCCGATGACCTGCATCTGCGGGAAATGCAGGTGCATGTCGATCAAGCCCGGCACGATGAGATGAGGGCGGTGGTCCTTCTCCTCAATGTCATCAGGTGCCTGCTTGCGAATATCGGCATAGTCGCCAATGGCGGCGATCTTGCCGTTTTCGATAAGCAGGCCGCCATCCTCGATGTAGAGATAGCTTTGCGTATCGTCGATTGCGAGCGGCGCGCGGCGGAAGCTTAACAGGCGGCCACGCAGCAGAACCATGCTCATTCGGTTTTTTCCTTGGCGTCTTTGCCCGCGGAAACGGCGCTTTCATACCATGCGGTCAGCACTTTGCGCTCCTGCGGGGTGATGGCGGTGATGTTGCCGGGAGGCATGGCATGGCTGCGGCCGGCTTGCAAATAGATTTCGCGGGCGTGTGCGGCGATCTGCGCGTCGGTTTCGAGCTTCACAGATTTCGGCGTGAAGGGCACGCCTTCCCACACCGGCTCGGCGGCGTGGCACATGGAACAGCGACCTTGAACGACATCGCGGGCGCTCGCGAAATGGGCGTCGCTGACGAATTGCTGCTGCATCGGCGAAAGCGTTGCCGCCTTCTGTTCTTCTTCGCCGGTCAGCACCTTCGGCACGGTGGAAAGCCACATGATGACGATGAAGATGAGCGCGGTCAGCAGCCAGGTCCATGTCGGCTTGCCCTTGCGGGCATGGGTGGTGTTGAACCAGTGGCGGATGGTGACGCCCATCAGGAAGACAAGTGCTGCGATGATCCAGTTGAACTCGGTCGCAAAGGCCAGCGGATAATGGTTCGACAGCATGAAGAAGATGACGGGCAGCGTCAGGTAGTTGTTGTGCAACGAGCGCTGTTTGGCGATGCGGCCATATTTCGGGTCCGGCGTGCGCCCGGCGATCAGGTCGGCAACGACGATCTTCTGATTGGGAATGATGATGAAGAACACATTCGCCGACATGATGGTGGCGGTAAAAGCGCCGAGATGCAGGAAGGCGGCGCGGCCGGTGAAGACCTGCGTATAGCCCCACGCCATCGCCACCAGCGCGACGTAAAGCACCACCATCAGGCCCCAGGTATTGTTGCCAAGCGGCGATTTGCAGAGGAAATCGTAAAACAGCCAGCCGACAGCAAGCGATGCCAGCGACAGACAGATGGCCTGGAACTGGGTGAGCGCCAGCACCGAATGGTCGATGAGGAAAAGGTCGGCGCCGCCGTAATAAACGATGCACAGCATGGCGAAGCCGGACAGCCAGGTGACGTAGCTTTCCCATTTGAACCATGTCAGGTGTTCGGGCATCTGGGCCGGGGCGACCAGATATTTCTGGATGTGGTAAAAGCCGCCGCCATGCACCTGCCACTCCTCGCCATAGGCCCCCGGCGGCAGATGCGGCCGTTTGACCAGCCCAAGATCGAGCGCGATGAAATAGAAGGACGAGCCGATCCAGGCGATGGCGGTGATGACGTGGAGCCAGCGGACGGCAAAGGCCATCCATTCCCACGCAATGGCATATTCGTACATTCGGTTCCCCTGATCCTTGTGCAGCGCACCTTGCGAGAAATTTGACCGTTAGGAAAGGGAAAAGCAAACACCGCACTATGATTGTTCACAATCCCGTGCGCTCGTGTCCACAACTTTGGCGCAGGCGCGGCGACGCCCCGCTTCCGGCCCCGCCCAATCGTCAAGGAGCCGTCCTGCCGCTGAGTTTGTGCTTAGCTGGCTAACGCGACTCAGCTATTATCCGTTGAGCAGTCTGCTGATGTGCAAAACTATTGGGCTGCGGGGCCTTGGAGCGACCTGCGTCCGAATGGACGCTTCGAAGGGCACTCTGACACATTTATGTTGCGCATGTTCTTTCCGGTTTTCGGTCAGAGGCGCAGGGCTTCAATGACATGTTTTCGCTGGCGGTTCATTCCGAAAGCGGGTGCTGCGAACCCTGGGGGCGGGGGGCAGATCAGGGGCAGGTGTTGCAGTTCCCGGTGCCGTTGCGTCCGGGTATGCGTTGATGCTTGGATTTTGAATGAAGTGACGCAATGACCTTCCGGCAGCCGCCGTTGTTTTCAACGGAGACCGTGCCGATGCGCCTTGTTCTGACAGTTCTTTTCCTGCTGATGGCGTTCAACGCCACGGCGCTTGCGCATGAATCCCACAAGGGGTTCAAATATGAAAGCTACTGCTGCAATGGCGACGCCGAAACCGGCGATTGCCAGATGATCCCTACGCGAAGTGTTCGTGTCACGCAGGATGGTTACGAGGTCTCGCTTGCGCCCGGCGATCATCGTCTGGTGACGCGGCGCCATGTCTTCAGCTGGTCGCAGCGTGAGGCAAGACGATCCGAGGATGGAGAATATCATCTCTGTCTGTTCCCGGACGAGGACACGCCGCGCTGCTTTTATGCGCCTGATATGGGGTATTGAGATGTTTGCGGCCGGTTTTCGTCGATCCGCTTCAGTATCCAGTCGCGAAACAGCCTTATCTTGCGAATGTTCCTGCGGTTTTCAGGGTAGACGAGCCAGTAGTTCTTACCTTCGTTGCTGAGGTGCTCGAAGGGCTGATAAAGGCGGCCGAGGGCAATCTCGTCCGCATAAAGTTCAGGGGTGAGCATGGCTACCCCCTGGCTGGCAATTGCCGCTGCGGCTTCGAAAGCCTGCACGCTGAGGCGGCTGCGCGGATAACGGTCGAGGCCCGGATTTTCGATGCCGACTTCCCGGAACCATTGGCTCCACCAGATGTCACCCGGATCGATGATACGCAGGCGCAGAAGATCCTCCGGCTTTTTCAATCCGCCGATGCTTTCGGCGAGGTTCGGATGCAGCATCGGCGTGTAAACGCCCCGCAGCAACTGATGATAGATCAGTCCTTTGCCATCGTCGCTGCTCCAGCGGATGGCGACATCGCAATCGGACTGCGTGAAATCGATCAATGCGCTTGATGTGTCGAGCCGCACGGCGATCGAGGGATGTTCAAGCTGGAAAGCGCCCAGATGCCGCGAAAGCCAGCGCGATGCGAAAGTCGCGGTGGAGTGAATGGTCAGGGTGGTGTCAGAGGTGTCACGGACATTGTCGACGGCCTCCCGTAAAGTGTTGAAGGCTTCCGCAACTTTCGGCGCCAGTTTCTGCCCGGCCTCGGTCAACACAACCTGCCGCGCCTTTCTGATGAAGAGCGGCTCGCCAACATTCTCTTCCAGCAGTTTCACCTGATAGCTGACCGCCGTCTGCGTCATGCCCAGTTCCTCACCGGCCTTGGTGAAGCTGAGATGCCGGGCGGCGGCTTCGAACACGCGCAGGGCATTCAGGGGGAACTGGCGGGACATTTTCATGGATAAGTTCTCTTTATGCCAACTGCCAAAGGTTTCATTGGTTTTTATCCTGAAAACAGAGCATTTTTAGCTCAATTCATCAACTGAGCTTCTGACATTTTTTAAATGGAGACGAACATGCGCACAGCACTCTTGCGCGCGTGGTCCCGCCTGCGCGCGGGTCTGCGGACCGCGGAACGGTTTTCCCTTGAAAGCCTTCGACCGGACAATCTGGTAGATGAAAGCCTGCCCGACGGGATCAGGCGTGATCTTGGTCTTGAGGATGGCCGCGCTGATTTTCGGTGCGACGGGTTTCGGCAGCGGAAAATGCTTGCAGCAACTCGGCTGCCACAAGGGCCGCTATGACGGCGGGGCGCTTGTCCTTGACGCTACTTCCACCGATCGGCAGGATGAGTTTTTGAAGGCGGGTAGCGGGTTCTCCCTCTCGCTCCAGCCAATGGGCGAAGGTGGCGCGTTTGGTTTTCGAGCCGATCATGCCGACATAAGCGAGATCGTCGCGGGCAAGCGCTTCCTTTGCAATCAGGAAATCGAGTGCGTGATCGTGGGTGACGATGATCGCAGCGCCGTTTGCGGGAATTTTCGCGATCAGCGCTTCCGGCATGGGGGTCAGCACGGATAAGACACCGGCTGAAAGATCGCGCAACTCGTTTTCACGGGTTTCCACCACGGTCAGTGTCAAAGGCAGAAGCGACAGAGCATCTGCCAGCGCCTTGCCGACATGGCCCGCCCCGAAAATGAAGACGGCCGGCTGCTGCTCGGTTTCAGCCTTAAGCCTTGCCTCGAGTGCTGCCGCGATGTCCGGCGTTACCAGCCGGAAGCGGAGCAAGGTGCGGCCGCCGCAGCATTGGCCGATTTCGGGGCCGAGCGGAATATCCATGCCGTCTTCGGTCGTACCGTTCTTCAACATGGCATGGGAATGGTCTATCGCCATATATTCGAACTGCCCGCCGCCGATGGTCTCCCACAGCGCCTTCCGGCTTACCAGCATGAAGGTTCCCGCCTCGCGCGGCGATGACCCTTTCACGGCCTCGATTTCCACGAGGATTGCAGGTCCGGAGCTGGCGAGGAAGCGGGAGAGGGACGTCATTGTGTCTCCCCTCACACCTTCTTCAACCGTTCCACCGCCATCAGCACCCGCTCGGGCGTTGCCGGCGCATCGAGGCGTGGGCAGACCTTGTAGTCGGCGATGGACGCGACGGCCATGGAGAGTGCTTCGAGAACCGAGATCGCCAGCATGAAAGGCGGTTCGCCCACGGCCTTGGAGCGGCCGATGGTGGGCTCGGCGTTTTCCGACCATTCCGCCAGTTGAACGTTGAAAATCTTCGGCCGGTCGGAGGCAAGCGGGATCTTGTAGGTGGAGGGAGCGTGGGTGCGCAGCCGCCCCTTGCCGTCCCACCATAATTCCTCCGTCGTCAGCCAGCCCATGCCCTGCACGAAGGCGCCTTCCACCTGGCCGATATCGATGGCCGGGTTCAGCGACTTGCCGACATCGTGGAGAATATCGGTGCGTTCCATCATGTATTCGCCGGTCAGTGTATCGATCGACACTTCCGAACAGGCCGCGCCATAGGCGAAATAATAAAACGGCGTGCCGCGGCCTGCGGCACGATCCCAATGGATTTTCGGGGTCTTGTAAAAACCGGCGGCGGAAAGCTGGACGCGGGCGAAATAGGCTCGTTTGATGAAATCGTTGAAGGCGATTTCCTCAAGCCCGATGCGCACCCGGTTTGGCAGGAAGACAACCTCTTCTTCCGGCACGTTCCAGTTCTCGGCGGCGAATTTGATGAGCCTTTCCCGGATCTGGCGGGCGGCGTCATAGGCGGCCATGCCATTAAGGTCCGTACCGGACGAGGCGGCCGTGGCCGACGTATTGGGCACCTTGCCCGTGGTCGTGGCGGTGATTTTCACCCGGCCAATATCCACCTGGAAGGCATCGGCCACCACCTGCGCCACCTTGGTGTAGAGGCCCTGGCCCATTTCGGTGCCGCCATGGTTCAGGTGGATCGAACCGTCATTATAGATATGCACCAGCGCGCCCGCCTGATTGAAGGCGGTCATGGTGAAGGAGATGCCGAACTTGACAGGGGTGAGCGCAATGCCCTTGCGGATGATCGGGCTGGTCTTGTTGAACTCGACAATTGCTTGCCTGCGCGCGCGGTATTTGCTGGATGCTTCCAGTTCCTCGACGACGCGGGCGATGACGTTGTCCTCGACCTCCTGATGATAGGGGGTCGTGGTGCGGCCCGAACCGGTTTCGCCGTAGAAATTGAGCTTGCGGACATCGAGCGGGTCCTTGCCGACGGCATAGGCGATTTCCTCGATGAAACGCTCAGCACCGAGCATGCCCTGCGGGCCGCCGAAACCGCGAAAGGCGGTGTTGGAGACGGTATGGGTTTTGAGCGGCCGGGAGGTCAGATGCACATGCGGATAGAAATAGCTGGAATCGGCGTGAAACAGCGCGCGGTCGGTTACCGGGCCGGACAGGTCGGAGGAAAAGCCGCAGCGGGCGGCATAGGTGGCGTCGACGGCGTGGATGCGGCCTTCCTCATCGAAGCCTAGCTCGTAATCGACGCGGAAATCGTGGCGTTTGCCGGTGGCGGTCATGTCTTCGTCGCGGTCGGGGCGGATTTTCACGGCCCGGTTCAGCTTCTTGGCGGCAATGGCGCAAAGGGCTGCGAACTGGTTTCCCTGGGTTTCCTTGCCGCCGAAACCGCCGCCCATGCGCCGCACCTGCACCGTGACGGCATTGGATGGCACCTGAAGGATGTGGCTGACAATGTGCTGGATTTCGCTCGGATGCTGGGTGGAGCTCCACAGCGTCACCTCATCGTCCTCGCCCGGCACGGCCATGGCGATGTGGCTTTCAAGATAAAAATGCTCCTGCCCGCCGATCCGCATCGTGCCGGTCAGGCGGCGGGGTGCCACGTCCATTTCGAGCTTCGCATCGCCACGCTTCAGCGTCATCGGATCGATGACGAGCGCACCGCCATTTTCAATCGCCGTGTCGATATCGGTGAAATGCGGCAGGTCCTTGTAGACGATTTTCGCCCTGCGGGCGGCCTTGCGGGCAATATCGCGGCTTTCAGCGAAGACCGCGAAGATCGGCTGGCCGTGAAATTCAACCTTCGTTTCGGCCAGCAGCGGCTCGTCATGACGCCCGCCGGAGGAGACGTCGTTTTCGCCGGGCACGTCTTTACCTGTCATCACCCATAACACGCCCGGCGCAGCTTCCACTTCCGAAAGGTCCATCGAGACGATTTCGGCATGGGCCCGGTCGGAAAGGCCAAGCGCACCGTGAACGAGGCCGGCGGGTTCGGGAATATCGTCGATATATTCGGCGCTGCCCGTCACATGTTTATGGGCAGAATCGTGCCTGAGCGAGGCGTGTACAGGGCCGTCGATTTCGGTCTTGGTCTTATCGAAGCTTGTCGTGTCCATGGTTCAAGCCTCCTCCAGCGAGAAGCGGGCAAGTTCCTGCTTTTCCCCTGATGTCTCGAGGAAAAACCGCGTCAGCAGGTTCTTGGCCGTCAGTTGCCGATATTCGGCGGTGGCGCGCCAGTCGGTTAGCGGGGTGAAATCATCGTCCAGCGCATCGCGCGCCGCATCGATCGTTTCCTGAGACCAGGGCTTGCCGAGAAGTGCTGCCTCCAGATGCGCGGCGCGTTTCGGCGTGCCGGCCATACCGCCAAAGGCGATGCGGATGTCTTCAACCGTGCCATCGGCGTCGAGCGCCAGATGGAAGGCGGCGCAGAGAGCGGAGATATCCTCGTCCCGGCGCTTGGAAATCTTGTAGACGGCGTAGTGACTTCCCGGCGTCTGGAACGGAATGAAAAGCTTTTCGACGAATTCGCCGCTCAGCCGGTCCTGTTTGCCATAATCGATGAAATAGCTTTCCAGCGGAAAGGTGCGGCTGCCGGAAGACGAGCGCAAGGTGAGCGTGGCGCCGAGCGCGATCAGGGCCGGGGGCGTGTCGCCGATGGGCGAACCGTTGGCGATGTTGCCGCCGATGGTTCCCATATTGCGCACCTGTTCGCCGCCAAGACGATCGAACAGCCGGGCAAGCGGCGGGAAATGTTCTGCAATGGTCTTGAAGGCCTGGCTGTAGGTGACACCTGCACCGAGCGTCACGCCGTTCTCATCCACGGCAATACCCTGCAGATCACCGAGGTTGTTGATGAAGATGACAGGGTTAAGCGCCCGCATCTGCTTTGTCACCCACAGGCCGACATCAGTGGAACCGGCAACGATGGTAGCCTTCGGCTCGGCGGCATAGATATCGGTCAATTCAGCAAGCGTTGCCGGGATGATGGTCCGATCTTCGCCGCGGGTAACCGTAATGGTTTCATTGGCGCGGATCGCCCAGAGCCTTGCCATGATATCGGTGCGGTCGCGTTGCAGCGGGTCGAACAGCGCACTCGGGCGGGCGGCTGCAATCTTTTCGGCAGCCCGTACAATCGGCTCGTAACCCGTGCATCGACAGAGATTGCCTTGCAGTGCCTTTTCAATATCGGCGCGGGACGGGTTTTCGCTGGCAAGCCACAGGCCGTAGAGCGACATGATGAAGCCCGGCGTGCAGAAACCGCATTGGGAACCGTGGAAATCCACCATTGCCTGCTGCACGGGGTGAAGCGTGCCATCGCGGCCGGCCAGATGCTCTACCGTCACGATATGGGTTGCATGCAGCGAGCCCAAAAAGCGGATGCAGGCATTGACGCTTTCATAACGCAGCGAGCCATCAACAAGCCGCCCGACCAGCACCGTGCAGGCGCCGCAGTCACCTTCAGCACAGCCTTCTTTCGTCCCGGTCAGCCGTCTTTGAAGGCGGAGATAATCGAGAAGCGTGTCTGTTGGTCCGAAACCCTTAAGCGAAATGGTTTCGCTGTTGAGGATGAAGCTGATCGCGTCGTTCATGCACTGCCTTGCTTTTTGTCCGGTTGAGCCGGTTCCCAATCTGCTATCTATGCACGCCCGCGCGCGCATATCGATTTCCGTTTTGGCAATTCATTGTTTCCAAAACGGAAAGAGATGTCATCGATTATTGCGCTGTCCAGCCGCCATCGACGGAAATATGCGTGCCGGTAATGTTGCTGGCGGCATCGCTTGCCAGAAACAGCGCCGCTGCCGCCACGTCATCAATGGTGACGAATTGCTTTGTCGCCTGCAATTCCAGCATCACGTCGTTCTTCACCGCCTCTTCGCTGATGCCGCGCACCTTGGCCATTTCCGGTATCTGCTTTTCGACGAGCGGCGTCAGCACATAACCGGGACAGATGGCGTTGACGGTGACGCCCGTCTGCGCAAGCTCGAGCGCCGCCGTCTTCGTCAGGCCCATGATGCCGTGCTTGGCTGCCACATAGGCCGATTTGAACGGCGAGGCGACGAGACCGTGGGCAGAGGCAATGTTGATGATACGGCCTTTGCCGGCCTTCTTCATCAGGGGTATCGCAACGCGCATCGTATGGAAGGAACTGGTCAGATTGATGGCGATGATCCAATCCCACTTTTCCGTCGGAAACTCCTCGATCGGAGCGATATGCTGAATGCCGGCATTGTTGACGAGCACATCGACCGAACCAAGCTTTTCATGCGCGGAATTGATGAGATCGGCAATCTCGTCCGGTTTCGTCATATCTGCCGGGTGGTAGAGCACACGCCCGCCACTTTCGGCTTCCAGCAAGAGGCGGAGTTTTTCAATTTCGTCTTCGTCGCCGAAGCCATTCAGCACGATATTCGCGCCCTCCCTCGCAAATCTCTGTGCGATGCCAAGGCCGATGCCACTTGTGGAGCCTGTCACGATAACTGTCCGATGCATGCTTTCCCCTTTTTGCATTACTTCGCACATATTTAAGCAGGTTATGCCCAAAGGGGGCGGGCTGGCAATCGCGATTTCGGGCGCGATTTCGGGGGAGGCCGGCATGGGGCATAATGCGCCGGCGCCCATCCACTTTTTCGAAGCTAAGCATCCAGATTTTACGCCAGATTTTGCATTTGTCTGGAGGGCCGTCCGTGCCTATCTCTCAGACAATCAAACAGAGGTATCGTCTATGGAACTCGGTCTTTACACTTTTGCGGATGTCAATCCCAACCCCGCCGATGGCCGTGGGCCGGAAGGTGCGCGCCGGCTGCGCGAACTGCTTGAGGAAATCGAGCTTGCCGATCAGGTCGGACTGGATGTGTTTGGGCTGGGTGAACATCACCGCCCGGACTATGTCGCGTCCTCACCCTCCACCGTGCTTGCGGCGGCGGCGGTCAAGACGAAGAATATCCGCCTGACGAGCGCTGTCTCGGTTCTGAGTTCGGATGATCCGGTCCGGGTCTTCCAGCAATTCTCCACCGTCGATCTCCTGTCGAACGGCCGTGCCGAAATCATGGCCGGGCGCGGTTCCTTCATCGAATCTTACCCCCTGTTCGGTTACGACCTCGAAGACTATGACGTGCTGTTTGCGGAAAAGCTCGACCTGCTCTTGGCGCTGCGCGAGAACGAAATCGTCACCTGGTCCGGCACCAAACATCCGGCCATCAATGGGCGCGGGGTCTATCCGCGTCCTCTTCAGGAGCGTCTGCCGGTCTGGATCGCGGTTGGCGGCACGCCGCAATCGGTGGCGCGGGCCGGCGCCATGGGGCTGCCGGTGGCGCTTGCCATCATCGGCGGCGAATATCGCCGTTTCGCGCCGCTGTTCGATCTCTATCACGAAGCTGCACGCCGGGCGGGGCAGGAAAAGACCAGGCTGCGCACCAGCATCAACGTGCACGGCTTCATTGCCGACACCACCGATAAGGCGGCGGACCAGTTTTACGGACCGCAGGCAGAGGTGATGAACCGCATCGGCCGCGAGCGCGGCTGGGGTCCGACAAACCGCGCGCATTTCGATGCGGCGCGTGGGCCGGAGGGCAACCTCTTCCTTGGCGAACCTGAGCTGGTGGCGGAAAAGATCATCAAGGCGCACGGCGTTTTCAAGAACGACCGTTTCCTGTTGCAGATGGCAATCGGCCTGATGCCGCATGACCAGATCATGCGCGGCATCGAGCTTTATGGTACGAAAGTCGCGCCTGTTGTCAGAAAAGAATTGACGGGGAGTGCCGATCCGGTGGAAGCCACGGCCTGATTATTACCAAGGCGGGCGTCTTCAGACCCGCCATTTAGAACGACGGACAGAAACATGGTCATCTCCACCGACGAAGAACTGGTTTTGCTAAAGGATATCGGTCGCATCTGCGCCGTGGCCATGCAGACCATGGCGGATGCGCTGGAACCCGGTATCACCACGGCCGAACTGGATGCGATCGGCCGAAAGGTACTGGAGGATAACGACGCGCAATCGGCGCCGGAGTTCTGCTACCAGTTTCCCGGCGCGACCTGCATCAGCGTCAACGAAGAGGTTGCGCATGGCATTCCTGGCCCGCGCATCATCAAGGCGGGCGATCTCGTCAATATCGATGTCTCGGCGGTGAAGAGCGGTTTCTTCGGCGATACGGGTTCGTCTTTCGCCGTGCCGCCGGTAAAAAAGGAGATCGAGCGGCTGTGCCGCGATGGCAAGCGCGCCATGTGGACGGGCTTGCAGCAGGTGAAAACCGGTCGGCCCTTTGCCGATATCGGCAATGCCATCGGGTCCTTTGCAAAAAAGAACCGCTACACGCTGATCACCAATCTGGCGAGCCACGGCATCGGCCGCTCCCTGCATGAGGAGCCGAAGGAACTGGCGACCTGGCCGGACAAGGGTGAGCGGCGCATCATGCAGGAGGGCATGGTCTTCACCGTTGAACCCTTCCTGTCGACGGGTGCCTATTGGGCCGAAGATGGCGACGACGATCCGTGGACGCTCTATAGCGATCCGAGCGCGCCGACCGTGCAGTATGAACATACCGTGGTTGCTACGAAGAACGGCCCGCTGGTGCTGACGCTGGTTGAGTGAGGGGATGCGCAGGCGACGGGATCTCGCATCTCGTACCAATAAAGACGGCTTATGCTGCCGATCAAAATAACTCGCTTGTTCCGTGGCAGTGCGGTTGCGATAAGCCGTACATGAGCATCGACAAGCCACTTTCCCCCAAACATCTGACTGCACTCGGTTTCGCCGGCGCCTTGATGATGGCGTCCGCCATGGGCTTCGGCCGTTTTTCCTTCACCCCCATTCTTCCCGGCATGATGGCTGATGTTCCGCTATCGGCGGGGGATGCGGGTATCGTCGCGGCTGGAAATTTCGCCGGTTATCTCGCGGGGGCGGTTCTCGCCGCCTATTCCTGGGGCTCGGGACGCGAACGGCTGGTCGCCCTTTGTGGCTTGTTTTCCACGGGCGCGTTGCTGCTTGCCATGGCCGCCTTCAACTCCGTTGCGGCCTTCACCCTGATCCGGTTTTTCGCCGGCGTTGCCAGTGCGATGACCATGATCTTCACGTCGCAGATCGTCATCGGCCACGCCATGAAAGCTGGCAAGGACCATATTCAGGCGCTGCATTATGGCGGCGTCGGTGCCGGCATCGCGATTTCCTCGCTTGTGGTCTATCTCATCGGCGTCGTTTTTGATGGCGGCGGTGCCTCCTGGCGGGAGGAGTGGATTGCCGGTGCCGTCTTTTCCTTCGCTACGTTTCTTCTCGTCTGGCGGGTGATGCCCGCCGGGCCACCCCGGCATGCCTCTGCGCTGTCGGAGCCGCCGCTCAAATGGACGAAGCCGCTCTTTCTGACGACGCTCGCCTATGGGCTGTTCGGCTTCGGTTACGTCATCACCGCCACCTTCATTGTTGCGATTGCCCGCATGGCTGCTGCTGGCGCTTTCGTGGAATTTCTGGCCTGGTTCGTGACGGGATGTGCCGCCGCCATTTCGCTTTTCCTCTGGAAGCCGGTCTTGAAATCGCAAGGGCTGAAGCGCGCTTTCGTGATCGTGCTTGCTGTGGAAGCCGTCGGCGTCTTCGCTTCCGTCATGCTGCCACCCGTTCCGGGCGTGCTTGCCGGCGGTCTGCTTCTGGGGCTGACCTTCATGGTCATCACCGCCTATGGCCTTCAGCTGGGCCGGGAATTTGCAGGCCCAAGCCCACGCCGCGCCTTTGCCCTGATGACGGCAGCCTTCGGTACTGGACAGATCGTCGGACCACTCGCCGCCGGCTGGATTGCCGAGGTGACGGGAAGTTTTACTGCACCAAGTATTCTCGCCTCTGCCGTGCTTGTCGCCAGCATTCTCCTGATGCTGCCGGTTCTCGCCACGGAGCAGCGGCGCTAAATCCGCCCGGGCATATTGCGCCTCACAAGGGGCGATTTCAGGGGTTCCTTGCGGGATCGATCCGCCGTTTGCGCCTTACATCTTGTTAAGGTCGTCGCTTCTTCGTTGCTGTGCACAAATTTCTGCCCTAGGTTCGGGCCATCTAGTGCTTCGCCAATAATGGCCGACTTCAAACGCGCGTGAGTTCGAAACGTGTTTCATTCTTTCTTTCCCAAACCTAAATTGTTCTTCACCTCCGCCATCGTCTGGGCTTTTGTCGCCATTCTTGGATGGTACTTCATCGTTGAAGGGCTAGGCAGGTCTTGGGGCTACGTGATGCCCGAGCAAGAACCTTACGATCTGAGCTATTTTCTGGTTCCCGCCAATCTGTTCTTCTACGCCTATCTGGCATTGTGCCTGGTGTTGTTCGGGGCTGTCTGGACCGTTCTCGCCAAGGATCACCCTTGGAAGTTCTGGTCCATATGGGGATCGCTGCTGATTATCGCGGTGACCTATTTCGGCGTTCAGATTTCCGTCGTCATCAACAATTTCCGGCGGCCTTTCGGCGATCTCCTGCAAAATGCGCTGTCCAAACAGCCGGGTATCGAAGTCTGGGATTTTTACAGTCTTCAGATTGTCTTCGCCAAGATCGCCTTTCTCAGCATGGCTGTGTCGATCCTCACGGATTTCTTCACCAGCCATTATATCTTCCGCTGGCGCACCGCGATGAACGACTTCTACATGTCAAAATGGGAAAAGCTGCGCCACATCGAAGGTGCCTCGCAGCGCGTTCAGGAAGATACGATGCGGTTCTCCTCCACGCTGGAGGGATTGGGTATTACCCTGATCAATTCGGTCATGACGCTTGTTGTGTTTCTGCCGATCCTGTTTGCGCTGTCGTCCTACGTCTCCGAATTGCCGATCCTTGGCGAAGTGCCGCACGCGCTGTTCTGGCTGGCGATTGTCTGGTCCGTGTTCGGCACCGTGCTTCTGGCGACGGTCGGCATCAAGCTGCCCGGCCTGAATTTCCGCAACCAGCGTGTCGAAGCGGCCTATCGCAAGGAACTGGTCTACGGTGAGGATCACGCCGACCGCGCCCAGCCGCCGACTGTCAAGGAGCTTTACTCCAATGTGCGGAAAAACTATTTCCGCATGTATTGGCACTACCTCTACTTCAACGTCGCGCGGTATTTCTACATTCAGGCCGATGCCGTGTTCCTGCTCCTGATGCTTGTTCCCACCATCGTGGCGGGCAAGATCACCTATGGTATCTACCAGCAGATCGCCACGGCTTTCGGTCAGGTCAGTAATTCGTTCCAGTATCTGGTCAATTCCTGGACCACGATCATCGAGCTGCTGTCCATCCACAAACGTCTTGTGGCTTTCGAGGCCGCGATCGATGACAAGCCACTGCCTGAAATCGACGAGCGTTATCTTCAGCGGGAAGCGGAAGCCGGAGAGCTGGCGGCCAACAAGCCCTGACGGAAAACAAAAAGGGCGGCCGACTGGCCGCCCTTTTGCATTGTATCCGGGGACCTTAGCCCTCGGTCTTCTGCTTCCTGCGCGCCTTGATGATCGGCATGGCCTCGGCGTAACTCACGCAGGCGACATCGTCGCTGCGGCAGACTTCGCGCAGCAGCCGCTCATAGGCGTTCCAATAGGCGCCGCCATTCATCTTCACGAAATGGAAGCCCATCTGCAGAGGGATGCGTTCGCCATTATACTGCTTGTCGAAAGCGGTGCGGAACGCCGCATAGGCGCGGTCCTCGAATTCCTGCGCGCGGTCCGGCGTCTCGATGCCGATGGAGTGGCGGATGAAGAGGTTGTAGTCCATGGCGATGATCGGGCGATTGCCGGGGCCTTCCGGAACCAGCGGCAGACCGAAATGTTCGATGCCGTCGCGCTCCACCGGCCATTCCGGCCCCTTGGTGATGCTGGTGGCGTCATAAACGAAGCCGTGTTTCTTCTGGGCTGCGGTCAGCGCCGGCCCCTGCGAAAGATAGGGCGCGCGGAAACCGTCGATGTTTTTCACCATGTCGCGCCAGCCTTCGGGTTCCTCACCCTTCTTGCCAATCATCTGCCAGGCATTTTCCAGCGTGCTGGTGAAGGTGGTGAACTCGCCGTCCCATTGCTCGGCGGTCCATTGGCCGCCATCGAAATGTCCGCAGGTGTGATTGCCGATTTCGTGGCCTTCGCGATAGGCCGACCAGATGTTGCGCAGCCGCGTCTCCACCTCTTCCGGCGACTGGCCAAATCCGACATTGGAGCGCCCGGCCTTCTGGCCGGGGCCCTGATAGGTCTTGGCGCTGGTCTTACGGTCCATCACCAGCGTGCAGGCAAGGAAATAGGTGAAATGCGCGCCGACCTCCTTCGCCGTCGCCCGACTTCTTTCCCACAGCGAATTGTCGCCCGCACCGTCGAAAGAAACGATGACGAGCTGCTTCGGCTTCTCCGCATTTTCGGCAAAAGCGGGAAGGGCAAGGCAGAGCGACAGGGAAAAAGCAGTCAATGGGCGAAACATCAGGCATCCGTCATGTGAAACACCGCTGCCTTTTGCGTGTGGAATAAGGCGAAGCTTTGAATAAACTGGCTTTTTTACGTCTTTCAGCCTAATTCCTTTTCTGCGTCGCGGTAATGAGGCCGCATTCCGTTCCACCGGGGGACCGTGTTCCATGCTTTTTCTCGTACTCTGTCTTGCCTTGTTTTTCCTGACGCATCTTTTGAAGGTGTTTGCGCCGCAATTTCGCGCGCAGATGATCGCGAAGATGGGAGAAGGACCGTTCAAGGGCGTCTATTCTCTCGCAAGCCTCGTAACGCTCGGTCTCGTCATCTATGCGTTTGGCGAGGCGCGACAGGAAACCGGCGTTCTGTGGAACCCGCCGGTCTGGACGAGCCACCTCGCCGTGACCCTGATGCTGCCCGCGATGATCTGTCTTATCGCCAGCCTCATCCCGGCTGGCCACATCGCAACCAGAACAAAACATCCGCTCATTCTGGCGGTCAAGATCTGGGCGCTCGCCCATCTTCTGGCGAATGGAGAGACCTCTTCGATTCTTCTCTTTGCATCGTTCCTCGCCTGGGGTGTGGTGATGCGGATTTCGCTGAAGCGCCGGGAAAGAGCGGGTGAAAAAGTGGTCCGTCCCTTCGTCTCGGGCCGTTACGATCTGGTGGCCATCGTCGGCGGCATCGTTCTCTGGGGCGCTTTCATCCTGAAACTGCACGAATGGTTGATCGGCGTTCAGCCCATCGCCATGTAGGAAATCAACGTTTCCCCCTTACATATCAGGCAAAATAGGCTAGAAGGCCGACCATGACCCGTCGGCCGGACTTTTGCTGACCCGGGTAAGCGGCTTGGTATGTCTGCGAACGGATGGATCGGCGACGATCTCCGCGCGGGTAACGGAGAATTTGATGGCAAACGAAAATGATACCTTTATCCGCGAAGTGAACGAGCAGATCCGTTCCGAGCAGCTTTCCCGTTTCTGGGGCCGCTACGGTATCGTGGTCGTTGGCGCCGCCGTTCTCGTGGTTGTGGGCGCCGCCGGTGCTGGCATCTACGAATACTGGAACACCAGCCGCGCTTCCAATTCCGGCGACCAGTTCATTGCGGCGCTGAAGCTTGCTTCCGACAACAAGACGGACGAAGCGCTGAAGGCCTTTGCCGATCTTGAAACCTCCGGTCATGGCAATTATCCGGTACTGGCGAAGTTCCGTTCTGCGACGCTGCTTTCGCAGAAGGGCGATGCGGCCGGCGCCATCGCTGCCTTCACCGCGATCGGCAACGACACGTCTGCCCCGCAGGTCTTCCGCGATACGGCGAAGGTGCGCGCGGCGTGGCTGCTGGTTGACAACGGCACGTATGATCAGGTCGTTGCACTAGCGGAGCCATTGAGCGGCGAAGGCCAGACCATGCGTGCATCGGCTCGCGAAGCCCTTGGTCTTGCCGCCTACAAGGCTGGCGATTTCGCCAAGGCCAAACAATGGTTCGAGCAGATCGTCAGCGACGCGCAGGCGCCACGCAATGTGACGAACCGCGCGCAGATCATGCTCGACAATATCACTGCTTCGGGCAAAGCTGTCTAACACGGCTTTCCCACCTCCAAGGATTAACAATCAATGAGCTTCACCGTCGCCATAGTCGGGCGCCCCAATGTCGGCAAGTCCACGCTTTTCAACCGTCTGGTCGGAAAGAAGCTGGCGCTTGTCGACGATACGCCGGGCGTGACCCGTGACCGCCGCCCCGGCGACGCGAAGCTTGTCGACCTTCGTTTCACCATCATCGATACCGCTGGTCTGGAGCAATCCGGGCCGGAGACGCTTCAGGGCCGCATGTGGGCGCAGACCGAAGCGGCGATCGACGAAGCCGATGTGACGCTTTTTGTCGTTGACGCCAAGGCAGGCCTGACGCCCGCCGATGAAACGCTGGCCGAAATGCTGCGCCGTCGTGGCAAGCCGGTGGTTCTGGTGGCCAACAAGTCCGAGGCGCGCGGTTCCGATGCGGGCTTCTACGATGCCTTTACGCTCGGTCTTGGCGATCCGTGCGCCATCTCGGCCGAACATGGCCAGGGCATGATCGACCTGCGCGACGCCATCGTCGAGGCGATCGGCGAAGACGTCGCCTTCCCGCCTGAAGTGGATGAGGCGGAGACCGATATCGTTCTTCCGCGCACTGAGCCAGGCAGCGAGGAAGAGGAAGAAGAAGAGCCTGTTTATGACGAGACCAAGCCGCTGCGTGTCGCCATCATCGGCCGACCGAATGCGGGCAAGTCCACCCTCATCAACCGTTTCCTTGGTGAAGACCGCCTGCTAACCGGCCCGGAAGCGGGCATTACCCGCGACAGTATTTCCGTCGAGTGGGACTGGCGCGGCCGCACCATCAAGATGTTCGACACGGCCGGCATGCGCCGCAAGGCCAGGGTAACGGAGAAGCTGGAGAAGCTCTCGGTCGCGGATTCCCTGCGCTCCATTCGTTTCGCCGAAACGGTGGTGATCGTGTTCGACAGCACCATTCCGTTCGAAAAGCAGGACCTGCAGCTGGTCGATCTCGTTATCCGCGAAGGCCGCGCCGCCGTGCTTGCCTTCAACAAATGGGATCTGGTTGAAGATCCGCAGGCGTTTCTGGCCGATCTGCGTGAAAAGACCGAGCGGCTTCTGCCGCAGGCCCGCGGCATTCGCGCCGTGCCGATGTCCGGCCAGACGGGCTATGGCCTTGACCGGTTGATGCAGAACATCATCGATACCGACAAGATCTGGAACCGCCGCATCTCGACCGCCAAGCTCAACCGCTGGCTCGATGCGCAGACCACGCAGCATCCGCCGCCGGCCGTTTCCGGCCGCCGCCTCAAGCTGAAATACATGACGCAGGTAAAGGCGCGACCGCCGGCCTTCATGATTTCCTGCACCCGACCGGAAGCCATTCCGGAGAGCTATACGCGGTATCTGGTGAACGGTCTGCGCAAGGATTTCGACATGCCGGGCGTGCCGATCCGCGTGCATTATCGTGGCTCCGATAATCCGTTCGAGAGCAAGGCGAAGAAGAGGCGGTAATCGGCTGCTGAAAACCTCCCTCCGTTATTCTCGCGCTAGTCCCGAGAATCTGCAAACTTTCGATTTTGCGACTCGGGAGGTAGATCCTCGGGACAAGCCCGAGGATGACGTTGCGTGGGGCAGAGGTCTCACCAATATCGAGATCGACGGTGAACCGGTCTCTCCCGTTGCCTTCCGATAACCATAAAACCGGCGAGTAAAAAACCATGTTGATCAAGCAGACCGACTATCACCGGATTTACCGCGTCATCAACAGCCTGCTCGTCAACGACAATGCCGACCCGGCTACGGCCTGCATGTATTTCAGCACCTTCGGCGCCTTCATCCTTCAGCAGCATTACAAGGTGAAAGCTGTGCCGAAGGGCGGGCTTGCCGCTTATAATCTTGGTGGAACGGTCATGCTTTTTGCGGACCATCGTGACGATGGTTACGTAACGGGCGCTGGCGATAATTTCCATTGCTGGGTCGAAGCGGAGGGATGGGCGATCGATTTCATGGCGCCCGCTTTTTCGCAGAGCGCACGCGAACTTTCCGTGCCCCCGAAGATGTTTCAGCGTCCGCTATCGGCCATGGCGGCTTCTATCAACGATCTCGATCATTCCGGCGATTTCTTCTACCGCTCCGAGCCGGAAGCCACCGCGCGGCGTTTTGCCGACTGGCATAAGCAGGCGATGATTGGCGATCTGGCGAGCGTCGCCGCGAACTGGTTCCGCAAGTCGCCGAAACAGATGTCCCCGTCGCTTTCGGTCACGGAGCGGAACGGCAAGGCGCGGACGGTGCCGCTTTCCGGCCAGGCGCTCGTCGGCGCGTGGTGATCTGAGACGGGATAAGTCTTTGTGAAATTAGGACGGCCAGCGTGATCTCGCGGCAGCCGCCTGACGTCAATCAGCAGCCCGACCCCGTTCTAAAGATAACGGCGGTCGCGTCCAGATCGTCTTGTGACACTCCTGCTTTGTTTCGTCCACCGTTCCCCGATAAAATGTCGGGGATCAATGTGTCTCCACGTCAGGCAAGTCGTGAGCGGGACAAAAGCGGCAGGGATTTTCCGGCGGCGTGAATGACGTTGTCGAGGAATTGCCGCGATGCCTTTTCCCAGCTGTAGCTTTTGGAAAGCGCCAGGGCCTCCTGCGATGAACAATGGAGCGCTGCAAGACACGCGTCGCGAAGATTGTCATTCAGCGCGCCTGCCCCGGGATTGCCGCCGAGAATATCGATCGGCCCGGTAACGGGGAAGGCGGCCACCGGCACACCGCTCGCCAGCGCTTCCAGAATGGTGTTGCCGAATGTGTCGGTCTTGGACGGGAAAACGAAGACATCGGCCTGCGCATAGGCAGCCGCGAGTTCTTCCCCGGTCTTGATGCCGGTAAACAGCACGTCCGGATATTTTTCCTGCAATTCATGGCGCGCCGGGCCATCGCCGATCACGACCTTCGATCCGGGCAGCTCGAGGTCGAGGAATTCAGGCAGGTTTTTTTCCACCGCCACACGACCGACCGTCATGAAGATCGGTCTCGGCAGATCGAAAGGCAGCGACGTTTTCGGACGTGGATGGAACAGTTCGGCATCGATGCCGCGGCTCCAGCGCTTCAAGTTGCGAACCCCGCGGGCCTCAAGCTCGGTCTCGAGGCTTGGCGTCGCCACCATGCAGGTGTTGCCGCCATTGTGAAACCAGCGCACGAAAGCGTAAAGCCAGCTTTCCGGGATGGGGAAGCGCGCCGCGACATATTCGGGAAAGCGGGTGTGATAGCTGGTGGAAAAACGCATCCTGTTCTTCACGCACCAGCGCCGCGCCATGAAACCCAGCGGACCCTCGGTGGCGATGTGCACGAAGGAGGGCTGGCTTTTTTCAATCTCCGCCGCGACACGGCGATAGCCGGCGACTGACAGGCGGATTTCCGGATAGGTCGGGCAGGGGATGCTGTAGAAACTCTGCGGTGTCACCATGTGCACATCCACGCCCAGCCGCGCGAGTTCCGTATTGGTATTTTCGATGGAACGAACCACGCCGTTGACCTGCGGGTGCCAGGCATCTGTGACAATCGTGATTCTCGTCATGAAACACCGATCCTGCTCGACTGCGCGCGGGCGATTCCCCACCACCCGGCTTCCGCCCGTATATGCGGCGTGCGTGTTACAGGATCATGTCAGGGCGGATGAGGGTAGATAAGTGTCCTTGGCACACACAAGCTTGCTCTGTCCGTAATGCGCTCTCCTGGTCATCCCTGTGACAAGCACAGGTATCAGGAAGCCGGTTCCGTCTGGCATCATCCGACCAGCGGAAGAAGCTCGGGGCTGATCAGCGCGCCGTGATGGCCGATGACGGTTGCCGCTGCCCGTGCGGCAAAGACGGCGGCGTCATGCGGCGAACTGCCGGCTACATATCGGGCGAGAAACGCGCCGTTGAAACTGTCGCCTGCACTTGTCGTATCCACCACATCCACGGCTTCTACCGCCGGAGCGTGGCTGCGTGCGCCGCTGAAATCGAGTGTCGCACCCTTTGCGCCATCCTTGACGACGATGTTGGCGACGCCGAGCGCACGGTAACGCTCGATTGTGGCCTCGACGGATGTGTCACCGAAATGGCTGGCTTCGTCATCGAAACTTGGCATTACCAGCGTTGCGGCGCGTGCGCCGTTGGTAATCGTCTCCAGCATCGTGTCCTTGTCGGACCAGAGGCGCGGGCGGATGTTCGGGTCGAAGACCACGGGCTTGCCCGCTGCCTTGGCGCGGCGCAGTTCCGCAAGGAAAGTATCTACATCGTGCGGCGAGGCGAGAATGGCGAGCGTGATGCCAGAAAAATAGATGACGTCGGCGCTTTCCACCGTCTTGCGCAGGTGGTCCGCATCTGCTGCGAGTTGCCTTGCTGCGGCGGCGTTGCGCCAATAGCTGAAGGTGCGCTCACCATCCTTGAGGTTGATGAGGTAAAGGCCGGGTGTGCCGCCCTTGATGCGGCGGATTTTTTCCGTGCCGATACCGGCATCTGCAATGAAGGCCAGCATGTCCTGCGAAAGAGGATCGTCGCCGAGTGCCGTGAAATAATCGACGGACCAGTCTTCTGGCAGGCAGGCACGTGCATACCATGCCGTATTGAAGGTATCACCGGCAAAACCCTTGCGCAGCAGCCCGTTTCCGGCCTGCGACAGTTCCACCATACATTCGCCAATCGACAGAAATCGTCCGCCCACGCCGTCATCCTCCACTTGCTTTACCTTCGGGATTACGACGACAGGAGGTGCCTGACAAGCCCGCTTCGAGGTGATTTTGGGCATTTGCGAAGTTCCGGTTTACGCAGGGACAGCTGCTTTATATTCTCGGACCAACCCTCATCAGGAGATCGCTCATGCCGACAACCCATGCCCCGGTCCACAAATCCCAAGCGCAATCGGACTGGTGGAAGGGGGCGGTGATCTATCAGGTATATCCGCGATCCTTTCAGGATACGACCGGCGACGGTTACGGCGATCTTGCCGGGGTGACGAAGCGGCTGTCCTACATCGCCTCGCTCGGCGTCGATGCCATCTGGCTCTCGCCTTTCTTCACCTCTCCCATGGCCGATATGGGCTATGACGTATCCGATTATTGCAATGTCGATCCGATGTTCGGCACGCTTGCCGATTTCGATGCATTGATGGCCGAGGCGCACCGGCTGGGGCTGAAAGTCATCATCGACCAGGTGATTTCGCATACATCCGACAAGCATCCCTGGTTCGTGGACAGCCGTGCAAGCCGCATCAACAGCAAGGCGGACTGGTATGTCTGGGCCAATCCCAAACCGGATGGCACGGCGCCCACCAACTGGCTTTCCGTTTTCGGCGGGCCGGCATGGGAATGGGATGGCGTGCGCAAGCAATATTACATGCACAGCTTTCTCGCCTCGCAGCCGGATCTCAATTTTCACAATCCGGATGTTCAGGATGCGCTTCTGGAAACCGTACGGTTCTGGCTCGATCGCGGCGTGGACGGTTTTCGTCTCGATACCGTCAATCACTATTTCCACGACAAGCTGTTGCGCGACAACCCGCCGCTTTTGGACGACGAAAGCTTTGGTCTCGATGCGTCCGACGTCAATCCTTACGGCATGCAGGATCATCTCTACGACAAGACGCGGCCGGAAAACGTGGCCTTCCTCCAGCGCTTCCGCGCGCTTCTCGATGAATATGAGGGCCGCGCCACCGTGGGCGAGGTGGGGGACGGCGCACGCTCGCTGAAGACGGTCGCGGCCTACACATCCGGCAACGACAAACTCAACATGTGCTATACCTTCGATCTGCTTGGCCCGGATTTCAGCGCAAAACACCTGCGGGGCTCGGTTGAGACCTTTGGCAAGGTGGTGACGGATGGCTGGGTGTGCTGGGCTTTTTCCAACCACGATGTGGTGCGCCATCTGAGCCGGTTTTCCGAAGGCTCCGAGGAGCAGACGCGGGTTGCGAAGCTCGCCATCTGCGTTCTCGCCAGCCTACGGGGCTCGATATGTCTGTATCAGGGTGAGGAGCTGGGCCTGACCGAGGCCGAACTGGCCTTCGAGGATTTGCGTGACCCCTACGGCATTCGCTTCTGGCCCGCCTTCAAGGGGCGTGACGGGTGCCGCACGCCGATGGTGTGGGAAACCGGCAAGCCGAATGCGGGTTTTTCAAGCGCGGAAAAGCCGTGGCTGCCGGTGCCCTATGTCCACGCCATGCAGGCGGCGGATGCGCAGGAGCGCAGGCCGGACTCGGTTCTTAACCACTACCGCGCGGTCTTGTCCTTCCGCAAAACCCATGGAGCATTGCGCGACGGCGATATGGACTTCATCAAGACCAATCTCGATGTGCTGGCCTTCACGCGCCACAAGGGTGACGAAAAACTACTGTTCGTTTTCAACCTGACCCGTGAGGCGGTGGAATTTCCTGTCCCGAAGGGTATGGAGGTCACGGATATCCTGCCGATGCCGGGTTTTGAGCCGCTGTTCGACGCCGGAATCGTGAAGCTTGAGGGGTTGGACGTGTTTTGCGGGGTCGTCGCTTGAGCCTGCAATTTTCCATCAGGGACGCCGCAGCATTTCTGGATGACTGGTCCCTTTTGCGCCACCGTTTATGGCCCGATGCCTCTGTTGCCGAACACAGGGCGGAATTGCAGAACCTCTCCGACAACGACGCCGGTTTCATTGCCTATGATCTGGTCGGAATGGCGATTGGTTTTGCCGACGTCAGCCTCCGGCGGGATTATGTCAACGGATGCGATACATCGCCTGTTGCGTTTCTCGAAGGCGTTTATGTGGAGGAGGAATTCCGCGGTCAGGGCGTTGCCGCGGCATTGATCGCCGAGGTCACTCGATGGGCGATCAGCAAGGGTGTGAGCGAGCTTGCCTCCGATGCCGATATTGCCAATGTCGATTCACACCGCATGCACGCGGCGCTGGGGTTTGAGGAGACCGAACGGGTGGTTTATTTCCGCAAGCTGCTGCCATCGCATTCATGACTTGCCGATGCTGTAAGTCAGCCGATTTAGCAATCCGTCCGTTTCGCCTTGTCTGAACCGGCATTTTCATGCGGACGTCGCTCGGCTCTTTTATGCTTATTCCGGGAACTTGCGCCACGCCTATTTTGGCAGGGTCGCGGGCAAATATTATTACGTGACGTGGCCTGCAGAAACGAAAACCTGAGACGGCTCGCGCCGTCTCAGAAACGCGGCATAAGCAGATTACGCTGTTTCCAGCCGATAAACTCCATCGTCAGATCAGTGCAAACCGATCCACATCCACCATGCCCATGTCGGAAATCTTCAGGTGCGGGATGACGGGTAGCGGCAGGAAAGCCACCTGCAGGAAGGGCTCCTCGAGCGTCGTGCCGAGCGCATAGGCTGCCTTTCGCAGGGTGTGGAGCGTGTCTCGCACCGTTTCGTAAGGTTCGAGGCTCATCAACCCGGCAACCGGGAGCGCAATCTCGCCCGTCACCTTGCCGTCTTCGACCACCACGAAACCGCCCTTGATTTCGCCGAGCCGGTTGGCGGCCAGCGCCATGTCGTCCTCGTTAACGCCGACAACGCAGATATTGTGGCTGTCATGACCCACAGTGGAGGCGATGGCGCCCTTCTTCAGCCCGAAGCCCTGCACGAAGCCGTTGGCGTGGTTGCCGTTCTTGCCATGGCGCTCGATGACGGCGACCTTGATGATGTCGTTTGCGAGATCGACAGTCGTCTGGTTGCCGTCCGTCGGCAGCGTGTAGCGGCGATGTTCGGTGATGATCTTGCCGGGGAGCACGCCCATCACCGGGGTCTCGCCTTGCGCGACCGGCACGCCGAAATGGGCGGCGAGCACGGGTCTTGCCTTGACGCTGTCAAGACCGACGGGCGCGACCGGCTTGCGGGTGGCAAACAGCGCGTCATCGACGATACGGCCGCCGGAGAAGACCATGCCGGCCTTGCAGTTCTGCAAGGTGTCGATCACCACGAGGTCGGCGCGCCAGCCCGGTGCGATAAGACCGCGATCGCGCAGGCCGAAGGCCTTTGCGGCGGAAATCGAGGCGGCGCGGTAGATGGCGAGCGGTTCCACGCCGTTGGCGATTGCAGTGCGGATCATATAATCGAGATGACCCTGTTCGGCGATGTCGAGGGGGTTGCGGTCATCGGTGCAAAGCGCAAGATAAGGCGACAGACGCTCGGTGATAACAGGCATCAGGGCGTGCAGGTCTTTTGAGACCGAGCCTTCGCGCACGAGAATATGCACGCCCTTGCGGATCTTTTCCAAAGCCTCGGCAGCACTGGTGCACTCATGTTCGGTGCGGATGCCGGCTGCCAGATATCCGTTCAGCGCCGTTCCCGACAGAAGCGGCGCGTGTCCGTCGATATGCTGTCCCTGAAAGGCTTCGAGTTTTGCCATGCATACCGGGTCTTTGTGGATGACACCCGGAAAATTCATGAATTCGGCAAGGCCGATAACCTTCGGATGATCACGGAACGGCAGCAGTTTTTCGATCGGCAGATCGGCGCCCGAGGTTTCCAGATGGGTTGCGGGCACGCAGGACGAGAGCTGCACGCGGATGTCCATGATGGTTTCCATGGAACTGTCCAGGAAGAACCGAAGCCCCTCCGCGCCCAGAACATTGGCGATCTCATGCGGGTCGCAGATGGCGGTGGTAACGCCGTAGGGCAGAACGCAGCGGTCGAATTCGTGCGGCGTGACCAGCGATGATTCGATGTGGAGATGGGTATCGATGAAACCTGGAACGACGATTTTCCCGGAAATGTCGATTTCCCGGCGACCCTTGTAGCTTTCGCAAGTTCCAACGATGGTATCGCCGCAGATGGCGATGTCGGAGGCAACAAGTTCTCCAGTTACGAGGTCGAAGAATCGTCCGCCCTTGAGAACTATATCTGCCGGTTCACGGCCCGTACCCTGATCGATGCGCGTTTCAAGTTTCGAATTCATGCGGCTTTTCTTCGGCTCCTGGTTTACGTCGTTCGCGAGAATTTTCAGTATTTACATTCTTAGGTTGTTTCTTGACTTAATCGAATTGATTCTTTGCGTTTTAAATATATCCAGAGTAAAAAATTTTCATATTCGTGCTATCTTATGTTTAAGTTCCAAAATTGAACAATGTTAGGAATGCGTAACTTACCCTTGCAGGGATACCGGTTGGTTCCGGTCTTTTCAGCATTTGCCAGCGGAGGTTACCATTCCCGGGAAGGAAAATAAAAGCGTCTGATGCTCAAACGAATTTCTACCCAGCAATTGACGGTTGGCATGTTTATCGAAGCGGTCGAGGGAGCGCTTTCGAACAGCGAATTTTTGCAGCGATATCGATTTCTTCTGCGCCATGAAGAGTTGATGCGTCAATTGAAATTGAGCGGCGCTGAAAGCATCATCATCAATACGGCCAGGGGAAACGATGTCGAGGGTAGGCCGTACTCTGGAAACGTCCCGCCGCGATTAAACAATGGCCCCGAAACCATGGCTGCCATCACCCATGCCGTGCGCTCCGCCGCCGATGCCATTGCCGAGACATTTGCCGTTGCCGAAGCCGGTGGCTGCGTGTCGCTCAAGGGCATGACAGCGGCGGCCGGCAAGATTTCCGATGCGGTCCAGTCGAACCCGGCGATTTTCATCGGCGTTACCCGGTTGAAGTCGAAGGACGAGACGACCTTCGTACATTCGGTTTCCGTCAGCGGGTTGATGATCCATTTTGGCAATTATCTCGGGCTGGACAAGGAAACGGTCGATCTGCTCGGCATCAGCGGCCTGCTGCACGATATCGGCAAGGTGGAAATTCCTTCGTCGATCCTCAACAAGGCGGAAGGTTTAAGCGCCACCGAGCGGGAAATCATCAATCTTCATCCAACGTTTGGCCGGGATATCTTGTCTCGCAACCAGCAGATGCCGGCCATGGTTCTGGATGTCTGCTTCAATCATCACGAGCGCATTGATGGCGGCGGTTATCCCAGCGGCTGCGCCGGAAACGAGATCAGTCTTTACGCGCGCATTGCGGCGATCTGCGATGTCTATGACGCCGTAACCTCGGTTCGGCCCTACAAGAAGCCGTGGACGGCAAACGAAGCGCTGACGTGGATGTTGCGCCGGGAAGGCCACTTCGACATGCAACTTTTGAAGAAATTCGCGCTGTGCATTTCCACATCGCTGCCGCGTAGCTAGGCAGCAAGCGATCTCGAAGTCGCGCTGTTTGAGGCTTGCCCGGCGGCGCCGAAGTGACGCCGCCGATGCAGGATGTTTACGCTGCCTTGGTTTTCGCCTTGCGGGTCAGATGCACCACGACGTTCTCGATCATGCGCATGCCGGCATCCTGGCCGAGAGTCATGATCGATTCCGGGTGGAACTGCACGGCGGCTACCGGTTCCTTGGCGTGTTCGATGCCCATGATCGTGCCGTCTTCACTTTCAGCGGTGATGATGAAATCACGCGGAAGGGTGGAAGGGTCGGCGAAGATCGAGTGGTAGCGACCGACGGTCACTTCCTTGCCGAGACCGGAGAAGACCAGGCCTGGCTCCAGCACGCGGATGCGTGAGGGCTTGCCGTGCATTGGTACCGCAAGTTGGCGAAGTTCGCCGCCATAGGCTTCCGCCAGCGCCTGAAGACCGAGGCACACGCCGAAGATCGGCAGCTCGCGGGCGCGGGCGGCCTTGATCGTCGCCTTGCAGTCGAAATCCGTCGGGCTGCCCGGTCCGGGCGAAAGCACGACGAGATCGGGCTGGAAGCGGTCGAAGACCTCCGCTGCGACCGGCGTTCTGACGGTGGAAACTGTGGCACCCGTCTGACGGAAATAATTCGCCAGCGTGTGCACGAAACTGTCTTCGTGATCGACCAGCAGGATTTTGACGCCGGTACCGACCTTGGCGGCATCGCGCTTGGTGGCGGCCGAGTTTGTGGCTTTTGCATCGCGAATGGCCGCGATCATGGCGGATGCCTTCAGTTCGGTTTCGGCTTCTTCTTCCTGCGGATTGGAATCATTGAGAAGCGTCGCACCGGCGCGGACTTCCGCGATGCCATCCTTGATACGGATGGTGCGCAGCGTAAGCCCGGTATTCATGTCGCCGTTGAAACCGACCATGCCGATTGCACCGCCATACCAGGCGCGCGGGCTCTTTTCATGGCTTTCAATGAAGCGCATGGCCCAGAGCTTCGGTGCGCCGGTGACGGTGACGGCCCAGGCGTGGCTGAGGAAGCCATCGAAGGCATCCATGTCGTCGCGCAGACGGCCCTCGATGTGGTCGACCGTGTGGATGAGGCGCGAATACATCTCGATCTGGCGGCGGCCGATGACCTTCACCGAACCCGGCTCGCAGACGCGGCTCTTGTCGTTGCGGTCCACATCCGAGCACATGGTCAGTTCGGACTCGTCCTTCTTCGAATTCAGCAGCTTCAGGATCTGCTCGCTGTCGGCAATCGGGTCGTCGCCACGCTTGATGGTGCCTGAAATCGGGCAGGTCTCAATGCGACGGCCGGAGACGCGCACGAACATTTCCGGCGAAGCACCGACCAGATATTCCTGATGACCGAGATTGATGAAGAAGGAATAGGGCGAAGGGTTGATCGCCTTCAGGCGGCGGGAGATCGCCGATGGATTGCTTTCGCAGCGCTCCATGAACTTCTGGCCGGGAACGACCTCGAACAGATCGCCGCGTCGGAAGCTTTCCTTGGCCTTCACCACCAGCTCGGAATATTCGCCTGGACGGTGATCGCCCTTGGGCGGGATCGTGTCGGTGGTCTTGAAGGGATCGGGCGCGATCTCTGAGGACCTGCCGTCCGTCGTTACACCGTCCTTCTCGAAATCGTAACGGTCGATCCAGGCCTTGGCGGAATAATGGTCCACGACGAGAATTTCGTCGGGCAGATACAGCACCATGTCGCGCTGGTCTTCCGGGCGCGCGAGCGAAAGCTTGATCGCGTCGAACTGGAAAGCGAGATCGTAACCGAAGGCGCCGAACAGGCCGATGGCCGAATCCGCATTCGAATAGAACAGGTCGACGATGGCGCGCAGCGCCGTGAAGACGGTCGGGATTTTCGAGCGTTCTTCTTCTGTAAAGACGCGGTCCGGCTCGTTGACCGTGAGGTCGAGACGGCGGACGGAGGATGCGCCCAGCGTCAGATCGGGCGTCGCCTTCAGCTTTTCGGTGATGAGGTCGAGCAGCACTTCGCCGCGGCCGTTATAGGCTTCGATCCACATCTGGCGACCGAAGCAGGAAATGCCGAGCGGCGGATCGATGATGGCCGTATCCCAGCGCGTGTAGCGGCCCGGATATTCGTAGTTGGACGAGAAAACCGCGCCGCGATGGGCATCGAGCTTTTCGATGTAGTTGTCGATGGCGCTGGCATATTCGGCGGCGCGACGCTTTCGGCTGACCTTTATGCCGCCTTTCGTCTCGTAGGTTTCCGCTCCGTCATCCTGAATGATCGTTACCATTTCTTTCGCACTTCCCGTTTTTCAGGCCCGATGACAGGCGGCAGAATAACAAAAAAGCCGCCTGAAAATTCGGGCGGCTTGGACTTTGTCTGAAGACATGACTGGTCAAGGCCGCGTAAAGCTGCTCCACCACCAGTTAGCAATGTTCATAGACACGATGTTCATGGGAAAATTGTTAGCCTGCACAATTCGCCTTGGCAAGCGGATTCCGGCGACGGAATGAACCTTACCGGCGCGAGTTGCGTTCCTGTCCTGCCGAAACAGTCAGGAGTGCCCCGGAAAATGCTTCATCGCCTGTGTCTTCTGATGACGAGTCTCGCCCTTATTTCCGCTTCCGAACCGCCGCCACAGGTGCCGGTGCCACAGCCGAAGCCTGGCGAACAGCAAGCACCTGCCACAACGGAAAAGCCGGCCGATAAGGGCGCGCAAACGCCCGAAGACACACCGAAACCGACCCCCAAGCCGCAACCGCCTGAAGAAGGAAAATCCGACGCGGAAGGGAAGGGTGCCGAGGACAAGAAGAAAGACGACAAGGGGCAAAACGGCGGTGAGACGGTAGCTCCGGCTGTCGAAGCAACGAAACCCGAGGAAAAACCGCCGGAGCCTGTGAAGCCGGAAGACCCGGCAGAGCTTCAGGCCTGCCTTGGCGCATTGAAGGAAATCGGCGCGGAATTCAAAGAGCTCGAGCCGATCCGCGACGAAGAGCAGGGGTGCGGTATCGAAGCGCCGATCGAGCTTTCCGTGGTGCTGCCGGGCATCAAGCTTGAACCATCTGGCACCATGCGCTGCGAAACTGCCCTTGCGCTATCGCGCTGGACAAAGGAGATGATGCTGCCGGCTGCGGCTCTCGCCCTGCCGGACAAAAAGGTAACGGCGATTGCCAATGCCTCGACCTATATTTGCCGCAACCGCAACAGTGCCGAAACCGGCAAGATTTCCGAACATGCCAAGGGCAATGCTGTCGATATTTCCACCATTTCCTTTGACAAGGGCGATCCGCTGGTGATGAAGCCGCGCGGCGAGGATGGAACGGTGGAAGGTGCCTTCCAGCGGACGATTACAGCCGCCGCCTGCCTGTTCTTCCGCACCGTTCTTTCCCCCGGCAGTGACGCGACCCATCAGGATCACCTGCATCTCGACGTGCTGGAGCGAAAGGGAGGTTATCTCTACTGCCGCTGATAAAAAGGGGGCGACCCGAAGGCCGCCCCGACTGAAGATGACGTTCCGACCGGGTTTAGAATTTCTGGGTCAGAGAGATTTTGAAGGTGCGTCCCGCTTCCGTATAGAAGTCGACAGGCTGGTTGACGGTACTGACGGCATTGGGGTTGACGTCACGAACGCCGACGGCGTTCCAGTATTGCTTGTCGAACAGGTTGTAGACGCCGGCCTGAATACGCAGGCCCTTGGTCTGTTCCGGCTCCCACCAGCCGGTCAGGTTGAAGATGCCGTAACCGGGTGCGTCGTAGGTTGTGGCCACCTTGTCGTCACGCATATGCGAGGAGAAGATGCCGGTGAATTCCGTGCCCCAAGTCTCCTGTGCGTAGCCGACGCCGAGGACGGACTTGAACGGCGCCACCGTGCGGATGAATTCGTTGCTGTCTGTGTCTTTGCCATAAGCATAAGCAAGCGACGCATGGGCGAAGAAGCCGTTTGCGAGTTCCTTACGGACCTTGGCTTCCACGCCGGAGATTTCAACATTGTTGCGGTTGCGATAGGTGAAGAGCGATCCGTTGCCCCTGCCGCCGAAGCCGGGGAACAGCGTCGTCGAGGTCGTGTATTGCTCGATGAAGTTCTTGTACTTGTTGTGGAACAGCGTCAGGCTCCCCGTCAGATCGCCGGATGCGTAATTGGCGCCGATTTCAAAGCCGTTGCTGGTTTCGGGGTTGAGCGCGGAGTTGCCGACCACGGCATAACCCGAGCTGATATTCGAGAAGTTCAGATAAAGCTCGTTGATGGTCGGAGCGCGATAGGCCATCGACCATTGTGCGAAGAGCTGCAATTCCGGTGTCACGTCGTATGTCGCGAGCAGCTTCGGCGAGAAGCGCGAACCGCTATTGCCGCTTGGCAGGCCGAAGGTGTTGTAACCGCTGTTGCTGGATACCGAGCCATCCGGATCGTAATCGTAGGAATCGAAGCGCAGGCCGGGGGTCAGCCGGAAACCGTTTCCAAACGCGATTTCGTCATCGAGATAGAGGCCAAGGCTCTTGCCGCTCACGTCAGGCATGTCCGACTGTGACGATGAGGTCACTCCGCCTGTGTTGGCATAAAGTGCCTGGCTGAAATCGGTTGTCATGGCGTTGCCGCCGAAGCGCACGGTGTGCTGCACGCCGCCGAGTTCGAAGCCGGATTCAAGGCCGCCGACGATGCCGAAAGCGCTGTTGCGCATGCTGTCTTCGCGGATATAGAGCGAGTTGTTGGTCAGCCGGTTGCCAGCGCCGGATTCCTTGGAGAGGCGCGTCCAGTAGAGCGACAGATTGGCTGCATCGATCAGGCTGTCTGTCGACGGCGCTTCATATTCGTAATCAAGCGATACGCGGTCGCGCTCCGTAACCTCGTAGCCGCTGTAGTCACCAATCCGGTAAGTCGATCCCGATACGCTGACGCCTTGCAGGGTTCGCATGTCGCTGCGATCTCTCAATGAATAACGCTCGGCCGTAAGTCCGATGCGGTGGCCGCCTTCCAGATCCTGGCGGATCTTGAACATCAGGTTGCTTTCGTAGGTATCTGCCGGGTTGGGCTTGGTGCGGCGGGTTCCGTAGATATCGGCGAAGCCCTTATTGTCCGTTTCGTTGCCGCGCTTGTAGGAGCCCTGGAACAGAACCGAGGTGTTTTCGATCTTCTTTGCAACGGCGAGCGATCCGCCGACGCTTCTGTCCTCGCTGTCATAGGTGGTCTTGGCAACACCGCCCCAGTCCTTGCCTTCACCGATCAGGTCTTCCGGCTCAAGCGTGCGCAGAACGAGTGCGCCGCCAAGGGCGCCGGAACCGATGCGGCTGGAATCGGCGCCGCGTACAACGTCAACCGTGGAAAGCGATGAAAAATCAAAGCTCGAACTGGTATCACTCAGGGTCGTCGTGGCCTGTCCCTGACGGGCGAAATTGTTGAAGAAGGGAACGGGAATATTGTCGATCAGGGTCACGACACGGGCGCCGCCCAGACCGCGAATGAACAGGCCGCCGGGCCTGCCGGGCTTGGCATCCACATAATCGACACCCGGCTCGGTGGAGTTTCCGAGGTCCTTGATGCTGCCGATGTCTTTCTTCCTGATGTCTTCCGCCGTCGTCTGGCTTGCAAGCGGTGTGTCGGCGGCTGCATTCGCGCTTTTGACGCGCTTGCCCTTGACCACGATCTTCTCCAGCGTGGTGGTGTCGTTGGTCTGCGACGCGGCATCCTGCGATTGCGCAGGTCCGGCAAAGGGCAGAAGAGACATGGCAGTGCACAAAAACAGCGCCGAATGTGTGCGCGAGATGGACATTAAATACCCCCGGATAGGCGCGCGCAGAAGCTATGGCGCGCAAAAACGCGCCGCGCTTGCTGTCGCGGCTGAAACTGTTTTGATTTGTTACGGGCAAGCCGATTGCTGAGGACTAAAAAACATGATCATAACTGTCAACATATTATATATGACTTTTATCATCATGTTTTAAAGCATAACGGTGCGTGGCAAAAATGTGACGCCCCGTGAGACTGCATCCGGACCGGTGGAGAGGCCCGAAAATGCCGGGTTCCGGCCAAAGTCCCGACATTGACGCTTGCTAGGATATTCGCAGCCAGTTTAGATGGCGGAAGAATGCATGCTCCAACAATATACAAAAAAGTAATCGGATACGGAAATGAAGTCACTTGAACTGCTCGTCGAGCGGATCATTCTCTCCAGCCGCTGGCTGCTCGTCGTGTTTTATCTCGGGCTCGTCGCGGCGCTGGCGGTTTATGCATTTTCCTTCGTGCTGAAATTCCTGAAGGTCGCCAAAAACGTTTTCACTTACGACGAATCGGACATGATCCTCGCCATGCTTGGGCTGATCGATGCGGCGTTGGTCGCGAGCCTTATCGTCATGGTGATGATCTCCGGCTATGAGAATTTCGTCAGCCGTTTCGATGAGGCGGATGACGAGGTTTCATTTTTGGGCAAGCTTGATGCCGGCAGCCTGAAAATCAAGGTCGCATCGTCGATTGTGGCGATTTCGTCGATCCACCTGCTACAGATATTCCTCAACGCCAGTCAGTATACGGACAGCCAGTTGATGTGGTTCACCATCATCCATCTGGCCTTTGTCGTCTCGGCGGTCATGCTCGGTTTCCTGGAGAAATTGATGGCCAAGCCGAAGGATAAACCCGAAAAACCGGCACTTTAGTCAAGGTGGTCCGCCCGATATGAAGGTTGCAACACTGTTTGCCCATGCCGCCTGGTCGTCGCTTCTGGGTGTCCTGCGCCCACCGCCGGGTGGCGCCTGAATGCCGAAGACGGAGCGCCAGGCCAGACTTTGCCGCGACCTTTCGGCTGCCATTGACAGACCCCAATGGCTGGCGGCGCTGCAGCAGGTGATGCAGGCGTTCAGTTATTCCTACGTGACGTTGCTGAAGCTGCCGAGCATTCGCAATGCCTACGCCCTGCCGATAGTGGTGGAAAGCAGCCTGCCGGTGTGGGTGGTGAATGCGATGACCCGGGACGGTGAACTTGCAGATTGTCCCGTCATAAAGCGCGGCGCTTCATCGATGATGCCGCAATACTGGTCTCTTGACGATAAGGACATCAACTGCGGCTCGCTGTTGGAAGTCTCAACCCTGCTGCGAGGCATGGGAATCACTTCCGGTCTTCTGGTGCCGGTGAACGGCATGGACGGAAACCGGCATCTGATGAATTTCGCGGGCGATTGCGATGTCCTGTCGCAGGGTTCGCTGAACGAGCTGTGCATGATCGCCCTTCACGCCCTGGAGGCCTATGACCGGCTTTGTCGTGCAGGCTCAAAACTCCCCTCACCACTGACGAAGCGGGAACTCGACGTGGTTCGCTGGACTGCGCAGGGCAAGACCTCCGTGGAGATTGCCGAGCTTCTGTCCATCTCGGAGCACACCGTCAATACCTATATGAACAACGCCATTCGCAAGCTGGATTGCGTCAACCGCGCGCAGCTGGTGGCCAAGACAATACGCCTTGGCCTGATAAGCTGATTTTCATGCCGGTCCAAGCCGTTGACTTACCTGTCGAGAACGGAGCGGAGCTCGACGAGGTTGGAGCGAACGCGCAGAACGTAAAATCCCATGGTGGCAAGGTGCGAGGGCATGATCCAACCGCTTTCGTCGCCGTTGGAAATGATTGCCGGCTGGATGCGTAGCGCCGCACGGGTCTGCCCCAGGGTGTCATTCCACAGATTGGTCAGATTGCGTTCGCGAATAACCTGCGCGAAGTCCGATCCGGCTGCCGACAGCACGCCGTAATAACCATAGAGCTGGCCATAGGCGAACCAGAAACGGTCGTCCGCGCGAGTGTCGAACCAGCCGCCATTATAGTTTTCCGAACGCTCGCGCAGAATGGCCGATGTCGAGCCGATATCGCCGGCAATGCGGTCGATGAACTGGATGAGGTTATCGGCGCGGGTATCGAAGACGGCCTTGCAGGCGGTGAGTTCACCGTTAAATGCCTGGAAGCTGCGGATGGCGGCGCGATAGTAGCTCGGTGTCGGTGTTTTGGGGCCAAACGGATCGAGGCCGAAATACCAGGAATATTCGCTGAACTGCATGTTCCCGCGCGCTTCCTGGAGATTGTTGTTAATACCGGATGTTCCACGAACGCGACCGAGCGTATCCACCAGTTCCACCGCGGTGCGGCGCACCGCCTGGTTCACGCCGCGCTGGAAGGACGCCTTGTTGTCCAGAAATGGCGTGCTGTCCCAGTCCATGCCGAAAAGGCCGAGACGATAGAGCAGCATGGAGGAAATCCATGCATTCTGATTGACGTTGAAATCGGTGAGATCGGCGGCGGCATCGACGATAGCCGAGCGCTGGCATACCGGTGCGGAGGTGTTTGCCGCAGCACCGGTGGCGCCGGCGGCGGCCGTGGGTGTTGCAGCCGGCAATTCCTGCCCGGGCGGCACCGTGCGTTCGGCAAGCTTGTAACGGGAAATATAATCCGGGTCGAAATTCGTCCAGACCTGCGTTTGCCAGAAGAAGTATCCGTAAAAGCCGGCCAGAAGGATGAGCACCAGAGCGATCGGACCCTTGATGATCCAGTTGCGGTCGCGATACCAGCCGTGGGCGGCCATGAAAGGCCACAGAAGCCAGGCTACGACGAGACCGGCGGCCTTGCCGATGGCGTTGAAGGCTGCCTGAATCAAAGCGGTTATCCGGTCGATCATGTCGTCATAGTCTCCTCTGCCCGTGGGGCTGAACGCCGGAAGGAACAACCGCGGTTCGGCCATGCGCCTTTTGGCGCTTCGCAACAACCGCGGTCGTTTACTGTCTTCCAGATATGTCCCTACCCACGGGGATACAACATGATTGCGAAACTTTTCTCAACCTGCGGTCCGCGCGGGTCGTTCCCGTGTTCCGGAACTACGCGTGGAGCATGTATCGCCTGGACAAGGTGACAGGCGGTTACAGACCGAGTTTGGCAATTTCGGCGTCCAGCCGCTCCCGCGCCTTTTTCGGCAGCTTGCCGGTCTTTATGGCATCGAGATTGGCCGGTGCGGCATCGCCGACCACAACGAGGGCGACCATGCCCATGCCGAGATGCGGCGTGCATTTGACGACGTATGCACCGTCCTTCTCGACGGTCAGTTTCACCGTCTCGTTCATCTTGCCCTTGAAGTCCGCAACGCCCTCGGGAAGCATTTCCTTGACGGCAGCCGCATCATGACCCTTGTCGACGGGCACGAAGGAAATGACGTCGCCGACAGCTGCCTTGACGGTTGCCGGTTCAAAGACCATCGCCTGGCCATCGCTGCCCTTGTTGAGCATCTTCACCTCGATTTCGGCCGACAGGGCGGGAAAGGCAAGGAGGGCAGCAGCGATGGCAAGGCTGGCGACGGTGGCAGTTTTGTTGTGCATATCTTTTGCTCCTGAGAGAAAGCACATCCACGCGAATGTGTCCGCATGGTCTTAGCGCAGGAGCAGGGGAGCCATCCTTGCGAAAAATCAAATGCGGCAACCGGCCGCAGACGGTCAGTCGCCCTTGACCGTTTCGACCCAGTGGCGGCGGCAGAAGGAGACGTATTTTTCGTTGCCGCCGACATCGATCTGCGCGCCTTCCTTGACCACATTTCCTTCATTGTCGAAACGGGCGACCATCGTCGCCTTGCGGCCGCAATGGCAGATGGTGCGGATTTCGCGAAGCTCGTCGGCAATGGCGAGCAGTTCCCTGGAGGCCGGGAAAAGCTTGCCCTGAAAATCCGTGCGCAGGCCGTAGGCCATCACCGGAATGTTCAACCGGTCGGCAATACCGGCAAGCTGCCAGACATGGTGTTCGGACAGGAAGTTGGCTTCATCGATGAAAACGCAGGCAACGGGCGCTTCGGCATGCAGGGCCTCCACTTCGGAGAAGATATCGGTGTTTGCGTCGAAGGTCCGTGCGTCGGACGACAGGCCGATGCGTGACGCGACCCGGCCGAAGCCGGCCCGGTTGTCAAAGGCGGCCGTGAAAATCAACGTGCGCATGCCGCGCTCGTGATAATTATAGGATGCCTGTAACAACATGGTCGACTTGCCGGCGTTCATCGCCGCATAATTGAAATAGAGTTTTGCCATCGTCCACTCCCTGTACACCTTCGCGTCTTTTGACGGCGAAGGGTCGGGTTGAAAAGTGCCGCAACGGGAAAAACACAGATTTCCGCATGCCGCAGCTGTCCGTATCGCGGACTAAAAGGCCGGAGATTTTCATCGTCGTGTCGCAAACGGCGGGCCAAAGCACGCAAATGCACGCGAGTTGATTGTATCCGGCAGATATTGATAATGGCAAGGGAACGAAAAAAAGGGAGCAAGCGATGTTTGCAAATAGAAGTCGCTGTCTGGCTTTGGCCGCAGCAATCTCCGTCATGACGTTCAATGCAGCCGGCGCTGCGGAGCCGGCAAGTTGTGGCAAGGTTCGTTTTTCCGATGTGGGCTGGACCGACATCACTGCCACCACAGCGACTGCCACGGTGCTGCTGAAGAGCCTCGGTTATGAAACCGACGTCAAGCTTCTCTCGGTGCCCGTTACCTATACATCCCTGAAAAACAAGGACATCGACGTCTTCCTCGGCAACTGGATGCCGACCATGGAAGGCGATATCGCGCCTTACCGCGATGACAAGTCGGTTGAAACGCTGCGTGAAAACCTGACCGGTGCCAAATACACGCTGGCGACCAATGCCAAGGGTGCTGAACTCGGCATCAAGGATTTCAAGGATATCGCGGCCCATAGCGGCGATCTCGGCGGCAAGATCTACGGCATCGAGCCCGGCAATGACGGCAACCGCCTGATCCTCGACATGGTCGCCAAGGACACCTTCGGGCTGAAGAGTTTCGAGGTGGTAGAATCCTCCGAACAGGGCATGCTGTCGCAGGTTGCCCGCGCGGGGAAATCCGGCGAACCGATCGTGTTCCTCGGCTGGGAACCGCATCCCATGAATACGAATTTCAAGCTGACCTATCTGACCGGCGGTGACGAGGTTTTCGGCCCCAATCTCGGCGGTGCGACGATCTACACCAATGTCCGCAAGGGTTACACCGAGGAATGCCCGAATGTTGGCGTCTTTCTCAAGAACCTGGAATTCTCCCTGCCCATGGAAAACGAGATCATGGGCAAGATCCTGAATGATGGCCTCGAGGGCGAAGCGGCGGCGACTGCCTGGCTGAAGGCCAACCCGGCCGCGATCGAACCCTGGCTTGCCAACGTCAAGACCAAGGATGGCAGCGCTGACGCCTTGCCCGCCGTCAAGAAGGCCTTGGGCCTCTAGGTTGCAGACAACGCATGTATCCGGCCTAACCTTTTAAACAGGCCGGATACTGCAGGAAATTACGATGTCCTTTGCATGATCTCGGTCCGCGAATTTTTCTCGCATCCGGGGTCACGCGCGATCCCGGTGTCCGGCAATGCTGTTGCCGGCCGTCGTTTCTGCATTAGCGGCATTTCCGGTGAAACGGGATCACCTTCAATGCCTGTTCTTCTTATTTTTTTGCAATTCCGGGCCCAAAACCGTTACGCATTTTTACTGGAATTGCTCTGGTTCACGAAAGGTCTTGTCTTACCGTGGAATGGCTCAGCGCTCCTGAAAACCGCCTGCCCGTCGGCCGATATGCCAAGGAGGCCATTGACTGGCTGACCGGCAATCTCGCTTTTTTCTTCGATTGGCTTTCTTTCATTTTCCAAAGCGTCATTAACGCCCTGCTTTACGTTTTGCAGGCGCCGCATCCGCTGGTCATCGTCGCGATTGTGACGGCTCTTTCAGCCTGGACGAGGCGGTCGGTCGGCATGCCGGTCTTTACGGCGCTTGGTCTGCTGTTCATCATCAATCTCGGGTACTGGAAGGCGACGACGGAAACGCTGGCGCTCGTTCTTGCCTCCAGCGCGGTCTGCATGATCATCGGCATACCGCTTGGAATACTGGCTGCGCGGCGCAAGTGGATTTATGCCGGCATGCGCCCGGTGCTGGATTTGATGCAGACCATTCCGACCTTCGTCTATCTCATTCCGGCGCTAGTGCTGTTCGGCCTCGGCATGGTTCCCGGGCTTATCGCCACCGTCATCTTCGCCATTCCCGCGCCCGTGCGCCTGACCCGTCTCGGCATCGTTTCGACGCCGCCGGCGCTGGTAGAAGCGGCCATCGCCTTCGGTGCCACGCCGTCGCAGGTTCTGCGCAAGGTGGAGCTTCCCTTCGCTGCGCCGCAGATCATGGCAGGTCTTACCCAGACGATCATGCTTTCGCTCTCGATGGTGGTCATTTCCGCCCTCGTCGGAGCCAACGGCCTGGGGGTGCCGGTGGTACGCGCATTGAACACCGTCAACATCGCCATGGGCTTCGAAGCTGGGTTGTGCATCGTCATATTGGCGATCGTTCTCGACCGACTTTTCCGCCTTCCCGGCACGGAGCATGATCTATGAGTGATGCAATCATCTTCGGAAATGTCGATATCGTCTTCGGCGACCGGCCCGAGGCGGCGCTGGCGCTGATCGACAAGGGCAGCACGCGTGACGAGATAAACGAGCAGACCGGACTGGTCCTCGGCGTTGCGAATGCCTCGCTTTCGGTAAATGAGGGCGAGATACTCGTGCTCATGGGGCTTTCGGGCTCCGGTAAATCGACGCTGCTCAGGGCCGTTAACGGCCTGGCGCCTGTGGTGCGTGGCAATGTCAGCGTGAAGACGGCGTCCGGTTTTGTCGATCCCTATCGGGCGACGGCGAAGGCGCTGCGCGATCTGCGCATGCATACGGTTTCGATGGTCTTCCAGCAATTCGGCCTGCTGCCCTGGCGAAACGTTGCCGACAATGTCGGTTTCGGGCTGGAGCTTTCCGGGACGCCGGAAGCCGAGCGCAAGCGCATGGTGGCCGAGCAGCTTGAGCTGGTGAACCTGTCCGCCTGGGCTGACCGCAAGGTGGGGGAGCTTTCCGGCGGCATGCAGCAGCGCGTAGGGCTGGCGCGCGCCTTCGCAACCGGAGCGCCCATTCTCTTGATGGACGAGCCGTTCTCGGCGCTCGACCCGCTCATCAGAAGCCGCCTTCAGGACGAACTTCTGGAGTTCCAGAGCCGGTTGAAGAAAACCATCCTCTTCGTCAGTCACGATCTGGACGAGGCATTCCGCATCGGCAACCGCATCGCCATGATGGAGGGCGGGCGTATCATCCAGTGCGGCACGCCGCAGCAGATCGTCAAGCAACCGGCTACGCAATATGTCGCGGATTTCGTGCAGAACATGAACCCGATCTCCATGCTGACCGCCGCGGACGTGATGAAGCCAGGCGTGGACGAACAAAACGGCCGGTTGAACGTGGCCGCTACCGCCCGTCCGACATCGCCGCTGATCGATATCCTCGATGCGCTCTCGAAACATTCCGGCGCGATCGGTGTTGTCGATAATGGCGCAATTATAGGCACGATTTCCGCAGACGAAATTGTGACAGGCCTCACTCGCCACCGCAAGAAATGAGAAACACTCGCATTGGTCGAGAAAACGAAAGGCCTTCCTCCCCGGAAGGCCTTTTTGTATTACCTAATGCTGGTATAAAGAAAAAGAATACCCAAGACATTATAAGTTATGCATTAAAATAATTACGAATAAAAAGCATATTGCAAACTTTGAGAAAATTGCGCAAAGTAAAACTAGATTCTGTACCTCCTTGCTAAATTTAAGGTGGTGTAAGGTAGTGGTCACGAAGCCAGACATTGGAAGACAAGATTTGTGTGCTCAATTTTTGATTGTTTTTTGCTCCAAATACTACTGAGAATGTAGCAGTTTGTTGCTAAAATGACGAAAAACAGGCGAAAGTCTGAAAATTTGATCAAGATGTCCAGGTAAATGATCAATGAAGAATAGTCTTGGAGGGGGACACGATATAAGCAAGATTTAGGTATATACAACGTATCGACTGAATTATAAAAAACACCTTTTGGACCACCTATAATAGCCACCATGACGGTCTTCCGACTGTCATCAGGAGACTTGAGCGTATGGATAACCAATCTCTGTCGGAACATAGCATCGCCGCTGCAGACTTGCTCTCAGCGATGGCAAATCCCAAGCGCCTGATGATCTTGTGCACGCTGGTGGATACGGAAGTGCCGGTCGGTGTTCTCGCCTCCCAAGTTGGTCTCAGCCAGTCCGCGCTCTCGCAACATCTTTCGAAATTGCGTGCCCAGCGGCTGGTGAAAACAAGACGGGATGCTCAGACCATCTATTATTCCAGCAATTCCGAATCCGTCAAAAAAATCCTCGCTTCCCTCGAGGAGATTTATTGCCAGGTGCAGAAGAGCAGCAAGACTGCTGCCGCTTGATCTAACGGCCATCCCACGGCCCGGCGGTGCCATTCCGTTGAAACCGGCGCATGACGCCGGTTTTTTCTTTTTTTGGCGTCTGGCTCGCATGTAATGCGGTGAAAAGTCGCCCGCCCCACTCACGGCGAAGACGCAGCCTGTATCTGTTGCTTTAGCCGGCTTGCCGCAGCCGCATATCCACCGTCGGCACCATCGACGAAATGCATATGGTCCTTCGAAAGCGGGGAGGGCACGATACAGGTCATCAATGCGGCGTCCTGCTCGTGCAGGCCGAAATAGCAGGTGCCGGAGAGGCGCCCCAGCTCCAGCCGCGCACGGATCTTTTCGAGCCTCTCGGCGTCGATATCAACCGTCATTTTCAGGCCATCGTCGAATTTCCTGAAATCGGTGTTGCTGGCAACCGAGCGCCGATAGCGATCCGCATTAAACCGTCCGAGCGACAATCCCGTCATGCCTAGGAAATTCACGAGGAAGCTCTCGCCGAGAATGCGCAGCGAACGGCGCACCTTGCCCCAGCTATCGTGATAGGCCGCACCTGCCCTGGCTTCCAGACCGAGGCCTTCCCGCACGAAGCCCAGTTTCGGCCCATCCTCCGGCACGGGGTGGCCTTGTCTTGCGTCCTGCGTGGCCAGATCGACGAGATCGATGACCAGCTGGCGGAATGCCGGCATATCCAGTGAGGGTCCCGGCATGGCGATGATCGACACTACCTTGCCATGGGTTGCCGGAATGGGGTTCCAGCGGCACGAAAGGCCGGTCAGGTCCGGCCGACCGCCTGTCGCAACCGTAGGCAGGGCATATTGCCCCTCCTTCATCCGCGCCTCGGCCCAGCTGTTGCCGCCGCCCGAAAACATGGCGTAGGAAACATCCTCGCTTGCCTGAAAGCGCGCGACGCGCACATCGAAACCGTTGTTGCGTATGTCCTCCACCGGAACAAGCGCCACACGCATCGAAAGGTCGAGATCGTCCTTCACCCAGCGCTGCACGTTCGAAAGGGCGGTGCGCGCAAGGGGTATCCCGTTCGGTGGCACCGCAACGGCGGCTCCATCGCCACCGAACACGAAGGGCAGGTCGTGACGCCCGAGGCTGTTCGATATGCCTGAGATGACCGCAGCGCCCGCCATGTTGACGGACTTATATCTGCCGGTGCCGATCGCCCCTGTCGAATCGATGATATCGGCAATGGCCAGCGCCCATCCCGGCGGCAGGGCGCGATAAAGCGCCGGGTCGGCCACGTCCTCGAAATGTCGGAAGACGGGCAGACCCGTCAGAAATTCGTCATCTGCTGTTATCATGCCGCTATTATCCTCCTGCGGCGACCAAACGCCAAGCGTTTACGCCGTTGCGCTTGCCCGTTTCGATGACACGATCGAGGCTGGCCTGACGATAGATTTACCGCGAATAGACCTTATCCAGCAAAGGTGACTTGCATAAGCCATCAAACCTTCCGTATTAGTTGAAATGAAGGCTCGGAATTCAAAAATGGAACGGGTTTTCGCCGGGAGGCGTCCGCGAAGTTTCATTCGGTCGGCGCCCAAGGCGCTCATCGGGGCTGAGACCCCATTTCCAAGGAGACACCAGGATGAAACTGAAGACATTGACCAGCGTGACGCTTGCAGCGTCCTTCGCATTCGCACCGCTTGCCCATGCCGAAATCGTCATCGGCCTGATTGCGCCGCTTACCGGTCCCGTCGCCGCCTATGGCGACCAGGTCAAGAACGGCGCCCAGACGGCAGTCAATGAAATCAACAAGAAGGGCGGCATTCTCGGAGAACAGGTCGTTCTGAAGCTTGCAGACGATGGCGGCGAGCCGAAGCAGGGTGTGTCGGCCGCAAACCAGCTGGTTGCCGAAGGCATCCATTTCGTCGTCGGTCCGGTCACGTCAGGCGTTGCCATTCCGGCATCGGACGTGTTTGCTGAAAACGGTGTCCTGATGATCACCCCCACGGCGACCTCGCCGGGCCTGACGAACCGTGGCCTTGCCAATGTTTTCCGCACTTGCGGTCGGGACGACCAGCAGGCAGAAGTTGCGGCGAAATACGTTCTTGCCAAGCTCAAGGACAAGAAGGTCGCCATCATTCACGACAAGGGCGCTTACGGTAAGGGTCTGGCGGATGCCTTCAAGACCACGCTGAATGCCGGTGGCGTTACCGAAGTTCTCTATGACGCGCTGACACCAGGCGAAAAGGATCTCGGCGCGCTGACGGCCCGCCTCAAGTCTGAAAATGTCGATATCGTCTATTTCGGCGGTTACCATCCGGAGGCCGGTCTTCTGGTGCGCCAGTTGAACGATATCGGCGCCAAGGCTGCCGTTATCGGCGGTGACGGCCTGTCTAACAGCGAGTTCTGGAACATCGGTGCCAAGGCTGGTGAAGGCACGATCTTCACCAACGCCTCCGACGCCCTGAAGAACGAAGATTCCAAGGCTGCTGCCGAAGCTCTAAAGGCCGCCAACATTCCTGCGGAAGCCTTCACCCTTAACGCTTACGCTGCCGTCGAAGTGCTGAAGGCCGGCATCGAGAAGGCTGGAAGCGCAAAGGATTCCGAAGCGGTCATCACGGCTCTGAAGAGCGGTGACGCTTTTGCCACGGCGATCGGCAAGGTCACCTATGGCGAGAGTGGCGACCTGTCATCGCAGGCTTTCTCGCTCTACAAGTGGCAGGACGGCAAGATCGTCGCAGCCGAATAAGGATAAGGCGTACCGGCCGCATCCGTTGCGGCCGGTACCATCTCCGTTGCGTGACTAGGGGCAAGCAGAATGGGCAGTGACGTGGACGCCCGGGACGCAAGCGCGGCGGGTGGGGAAAACCTTCCTCACATTGGCTTTGCGCGGATATTCCCGATTCTCAGAATTTTCGATGAGGCCAAGGCGCGGGAATTCTATGTTGATTTTCTCGGTTTCAAGGTCGACTGGGAACACCGCTTCGGCGAAAACTTCCCGCTCTACATGCAGGTTTCGCGGGCCGGAATGGGGCTTCACCTCAGCGGCCATCATGGCGACGCGACGCCGGGCTCCAATATCTTCGCCACCATGCACGGCGTTCATGCCTTCCAAAAAGAGCTGGTCGGCAAAGACTATCGCTTCCTGAAGCCTGGTGTCGAAGAATTGCCCTGGGGCGATGTCATGGAAGTCATCGATCCATTCGGCAACCGTATCCGTTTCTGTGAGCAGAAAAGCGAGGGGTGACGTCTTCGACGTGACCTCATGGGTCTTGACCTCGGCTGCGGTTTGAACGATAGGAAGCGCAAATAACGAACCGCGTGCACGGAGACCCCGTGCGCGCGGTTCGTGCGTTTTGGCGGTCAGTTCTGCAATTCGTTCGCATCCGCACGGGGGCAAAAAATGAACACTGAAGGCAATGCACTGGTAAGGAAGCTCGCATTCTGGGGCATTCCACTTTCTTTCGGCGTGCTTGGCCTCAAGCTCGTGGCGTGGTGGGTCACAGGGTCGGTAGCGCTGCTGTCGGACGGTCTGGAATCGACCGTCAACGTTGTTGCGGCCTTCATTGCCTATTTCGTCATCCGTTATGCGCAGAAGCCCGCAGATGACGATCACCAGTTCGGCCATCACAAGGCGGAATATATCTCGGCTGTCGTCGAGGGCGTGCTGATCGTCGTCGCCGCACTTCTGATCGTGCAGGAAGCCTGGGGTGGTCTCTTCAACCCGAAGCTGCCGGAAGCGCCGGTTCTCGGTCTTGCCATCAACGCGTCAGCGGGCGTCATCAACGCCGTCTGGGCGACAATCCTCATCCGCGTCGGCCGGAAATACGCTTCACCAGCCCTCAAGGCGGATGGTCATCATATCATGTCGGATGTCGTAACGTCGGCAGGCGTGCTGGTCGGCCTGGTTCTGGCGCTTCTGACGGGTTACGCCATTCTCGATCCGCTGCTCGCCATTCTGGTGGCCATCAACATCCTGTTTCAGGGATCGAAGGTCATTTTGCATTCGCTCGGCGGGTTGATGGACCGGGCGGTGGAACCGGAAGAAGACGAGGCGATCAAGAAGGCGATCGCCGAAAATTCCGTCGGCATCATCGGCGTGCATGATCTTAGAACCCGCCGCGCCGGTTCGGCCGCCTTCATCGATTTCCACGTGGTCGTTCCCGCCCCGATGACGGTGCGGGAGGCGCATGATATTTGCGACCGCCTTGAAGATGCCATAAGGGAAGTCATACCGGGTGCCAGCCTTGCCATTCACGTCGAGCCGGAAGGCGAAAAGGCGCATGGCGTCAAAGTGATCGTTTGAATAAGCAGGAGTTTTCCATGTCCGTGACGGATGTTTCCAGCCTGTCGCAGCTGGGCGCGAAGGTCGATACGCCCGAGAGCCCGGAAAAGGCCATTCTCGAAAAGGTGCCGAACGGCAATGCCGGTACCGATTACGTGGTGCGGTTCACAGCACCCGAATTCACCTCGCTTTGCCCTATGACCGGACAGCCGGATTTCGCCCATATCGTCATCGACTATATTGCCGGTGATTTTCTGGTGGAATCGAAGTCGCTGAAGCTGTTCCTGCAATCCTTCCGCAACCACGGCGCATTTCACGAGGATTGCTCGGTCTATATCGCCAGGCGGCTGGTGGAGCTGTTGCAGCCGAAATGGCTGCGCATCGGCGCTTACTGGTATCCGCGCGGCGGTATTCCGATTGACGTTTTCTGGCAGACCGGACCGGTGCCTGAGGGCGTGTGGTTGCCGGATCAGGGTGTGCCGACCTATCGCGGCCGCGGCTGATCCGGCTTTTCACGGTTGAAAACGTTCAGGCGAACGACCCGTCGTCGCCTTGATCGAAATCGTCATCGGCGCTGTCGTCGTAGTCGGCCTGCTGGACATCGTTACTATTGTCCGGCTGGGAGGAACTGTCGCCGTAGTAGTTGTTGATGACGGTTTCTTCGACCGGTGCGTTGTTGCCCAGCGGATTGCCGCCGCCGAATGGCGAGCCAATGCCGAGCGACGATGCGTGGTTGCCGAAAATACCGCTCAGCGAATTGGCGAGCAGCATGCCGCCGGCAACACCTGCAGCAGCGCCGAGCGCGCCTTGCAGGAAACCGCCGCCGGAGCGTCCGGCTGCTGCGGGTTGCTGGCTCCAGAGGCCACCGGGCTGCTGATCAGGTGCGCGGCCGGCTGGTGAGCCCCAGGGACCGGCTGTCTGGCCTGCGGTATCGTTGCGCCATGATGTCTGGGGCGGTGGAGAGACGGGCGCCGGAGCAGGTGATTGCTGTTGGCCGGTGCCGAAGATCGAACTCAGAAAACCACCCTGTGCGGCTGCTTGCGGGGCCGCATTACCGCTTTCCAGCGCATGGATGCGGTCTTCGAGCTGTTGGATGTGTGCTGCTGCCGCTTCCAGACCCTTTTCCTGAACAATCACCGCCTGGGCGAGATAATAGGGGGCTGCGGGCTGATCGCGCACGGCATCTGCGATCAATATTTCCGCCTCGCGGTCGCGCGGAGTGGCGGATGCGGCTTTTGTCCTGTCGAACAGGGCCTTGAGAAGTTGGCTTTCTTCCGGTGACATATGATGCCTCCTTACCGTGAAGCGGAAATCAACGATAAGGAGGTAGGTCCAAATTCAGGCTTTTCAAAGCGGTCGAAACTTTAAATTTCGGTAATGATCGTCACCCGCCGAAGGCAAGCGAAAGGCCCGCTATTGCCGTCAGCGCGCCGGCGGTACGGCTTGCGGCCGAGCCGAAACGGGCAATGCGCAGGCCAAGCACGATGCCCGCGAGATGCAGGATCGCGGTTGCTATCATGAAACCGATGCCGAATTGCAGGGCGCCGGCGCTGCCGAGTTCACCGCCATGGGCATGGCCGTGGAAAAGGGCAAAAGCGCCGACCACGGCCGCAGCGGCTGCCGTCGGCAGCTTTGCCGCAATCGTGACCAGCAGGCCGAGGCCGATGACGGAGGCCAGGATGGCCGGTTCGACAAACGGAAGGCCGATGCCATAAACGGCCATCAGGAAACCAATGGCCATGGTGCCGACGAAGGCGGCAGGCACGATCCACAGCGCCTTGCGGTCATTCTGCGCCATTGCGATCTGCGATGCCCAGAGACCGACGGCAACCATTGCCAGAATATGATCCGCACCGAAGAAGGGGTGGGAGACGCCAGCCATGAAGGAGCCGTGTTCTTCCGGGTTCAAATGGGCGAAAGCGGGCAGGGCGGTGGCGCCGAGCGCTGCGGCAGCAAGGCTTAGTCTTTTCAGCATGATTCCCTCTTTTGATTATCGCCGCCAGCAAGGGGATCTTGGGGTTCCCGCAATCGGCGGCACTGCAATGAGGACCTGACGATACCGCGAACCCGGAGAGGCTGTCCATGCGTCATCTGCCGGGGGCGATGTTTATTGTTGGGGCGCAAACCTTGCCTTTTTTGCTCATTGCCTTACGTAACAAGTCGCACTATGTCCGAAGGGCATGCATGAATTACGCTGGAGAGCCGCTGATGAACGAAGACGAAGACGACAAGAGCAAGGAACTGCCGATCGGCAAGGAAACGGAAGCGAATCTTTTCAAGTCGCGTTCGATCTTCATCTATGGTGGCATCACGCAGGAACTGGCGCAGAAGGTCTGCACGCAGCTCGTGGCACTTGCCGCCGCCAGCGACGACGACATTCGCGTTTACGTCAATTCGCCGGGCGGCCATGTCGAATCGGGTGATTCGATCCATGACATGATCAAGTTCATCAAGCCGAAGGTTTATATCATCGGTACGGGCTGGGTCGCTTCCGCTGGCGCGCTGATCTATGTTTCGGTGCCGAAGGAACGTCGCCTTTGCCTGCCGAACACCCGCTTCCTGCTGCACCAGCCCTCCGGCGGCACGCGCGGCATGGCATCCGACATCGAAATCCAGGCCCGCGAAATCATCAAGATGAACCAGCGCCTGATCAAGATCTTCGCCAAGGCCACCGGCCAGAGCGAAGAAAAGATCGCCAAGGACATCGATCGCGATTACTGGCTCGGCGCTGAAGAAGCCAAGGGCTACGGCCTCGTCGGCAAGATCGTTGAGAGCCAGTCGGAAGTCTAAGGTTTTGATTTTTAGTTGAGAGAGCCCGTGCCGGTGGAAACCGGCACGGGCTTTTTTCATTCAGGCCGGATGATACGTGCCGCTTCCGGTCATGTGCACTGAATGTTCGGCCGGCATCACTTCATCGTGTTGCAGGCCTTCATCATGTCGGCTTTTTTCATCTTGTTCATTTCCATGTCAGCCTTGTGCATGCAGTCCTTTTTGGATGCCATGGACATGTCGCTTTTTTTCATCGTCTGCGTCTTCATGGTGTCGTTGTGCATTTTCGTCATATCGGTTTTCATGCCGTCGGCATGGGCGATGCCTGCGAAAGAAAGAACAGACAGCATGGAAGCGGTGGCGATGGCGGTAAAAATGCGGGTCATGAAAGATCTCCTCTGGACGTCATTAAATGTCCGCCGGCGTTGCACCGGGGCTCACGATTGTCCATTCGGTGGGGGCCCGTGTGTCGTTACACGCTCACGCGTTTGTGAAATCATATTCGGGCGAGATTCTTTTCACGCCATTATGTAACAATATCCCGCCGATTGCGAATAACCCGATAGTGACGATGACAGGCAGCCTTTCGGAAGAGACATTAAAAATGCTGATGCTGCGTTCCCTCGATGGGGACGAGGGCGCTTACAGGCATTTGCTCCATGCCCTACGCAGGCTGCTGACAGCCTATTTCGACCGGCGCATGAGGGCCGCTTCACGGGGGGATGTGGAAGATCTCGTTCAGGAAACCCTGTTGTCGCTTCACGCCAAACGCGAGACCTATGATCGAGCAAGGCCTTTTACCGCTTGGTTCTTTTCGATAGCGCGCTACAAACTCATCGATCACTACAGGGGCAGGGGTGCGCGCCAGCTTTCGGAAGTGGAACTTGATGAGACGCTGGAAGCGGGATCGTCCGTCGATCAGGTCACGGCACGTATGGATGTGGAACGGTTGCTCGACGAGTTGCCGCAGCGGCAACGCGACCTCATTCGCAGGGTGAAACTCGAGGGTCAGTCAATCGCCGAAGCGGCCCAAAAATCCGGCCAGACCGAGCTTGCGGCGAGGGTCGGCATTCACAGGACGCTTAAAATGCTGGCGGCAAAGTTGCGAGGCGAAACGTGAGGAAGACGGAAGACATCATTGAACAACTGGCAAGCGGCCTCAAGCCCGTGCCTGCCTTGTCACTGGAGCGCCGGCTGGCGCTGGCCGTCCTGCCCGGCCTTGGCGTTTCGCTGTTGCTGATGCTTGCCATTCTCGGGCCACGGGTCGACATGCACGACGCCTTGACCGAGCTGGGTTTCTGGATCAAGTCCGCTTATAACGCCCTGCTGGCCCTGACTGCGTTTTTCGCGGTCGGCCGCCTTACCCGCCCCGAGGGGAACAGCGGCTGCCTTTTCGTTTGGCTTGCGCTAATTTTCGTTGTGATGGCGGCGATAGCGCTCGTACAGCTGGGGTTTGCCTTTCCGGACAATTACAGGACGCTTGTTCTGGGATCGTCCGCACTGCATTGCCCGTTTTTGATCGTCGCTTTCGCGCTTCCGGTATTCCTGGCGAATTTTTCAGTTCTCAAACGCTCAGCCCCGACTGATCCAGCCCTGGCAGGTTTTGTGGCTGGCATTGCGGCGGGTGCAGCCGGAGCCTGGGTTTATTCCTGGTTCTGCACCGAAAACGGCATGGCTTTCGTGCTGATCTGGTATTCACTTGGCATTTTCATCACCGGCCTGATCGGCGCTTTTGCCGGTTCGCGTTTTCTGCGCTGGTAAAAGGCGTACCTGTTCAGCCTGCGGGCATCTTGCCAGCTGTTGGGTTTTTTGATCTTCAAGGGAAACAGAAGATCCGGGAACCGCCATGTTGATGAAAGATTTTTCCGTACAAAGCCTGTTCATGGGGTGGCTGACCGCCTTTGTCGGCTTTGCCAGTTCTTTCGCCGTGGTGTTGCAGGGCCTGAAGGCTGTCGGTGCGACGGATTTCGAGGCGGCGTCTGGGCTGATGGCGCTTTCGGTGGCGATGGGGGTTTGCGCGATAGCGCTTTCAGTCGCGACGCGGATGCCTGTCAGCATCGCATGGTCGACTCCTGGTGCAGCCTTGCTGGCGACCACAGGCGTGATCGAGGGCGGTTTTCCGGCCGCCGTGGGCGGGTTCATCATCTGCGCCATATTGATCATCATTGCCGGCCTGTTCCGGCCGCTCGGAAAGGCGGTGGCCTCCATTCCAGCGCCACTTGCCAACGCCATGCTCTCCGGGGTCATCATCGGCCTGTGTTTTGCGCCGATCAAGGCGATCGGCTTTAACCCGGCGCTCGGATTGCCGATCATTCTTGCCTGGATCGTGGTGGGAGCCTTTAAACGACTTTTCGCCGTGCCTGCGGCACTTGCCGCTTTCGTGCTGGTGATGATCTTCGGTGTCGATATTCCGGCGGGGGCGCTTGACCGTGTGGCGCAATCGCTGACGCCTCCGATGGAGTGGGTGACGCCCGTCTTCAGCCTGCACGCCGTCATTTCCATCGCGCTGCCGCTCTTCATAGTCACCATGGCGTCGCAGAATATTCCCGGTATCGCAGTGCTGAAGGTCAATCACTACGATCCGCAGCCCGGACCGCTTTTCGCGGCGACCGGCTTCTTCTCACTGCTTTCCGCACCCTTCGGCGGCCATGCAGTCAATCTTGCCGCGATTACGGCGGCGATGTGCGCTGGCGAGGACGCCCATCCCGATCCGAAACGGCGCTATTGGGCGGCGATCATCGGCGGTGTGGGCTACATCGTCTTCGGCCTGCTGGCGGGCGCGGTCACGGCTTTCGTGGCACTGGCGCCGCCTGTCCTCATTCAGGCGGTGGCGGGGCTTGCACTGGTGGGCGCCTTTTCCGGCTCTGCCGTTGCGGCTTTCAAGGATCCGGAAACACGCGAGGCTGCGGCGATCACCTTCCTCATCACCGCCTCCGGCCTTTCCTTCGCCGGTGTCTCCGGTGCCTTCTGGGGGCTGATCGGTGGCGGGTTGATGATGGCGTTGACCGGTTTCGTAAAAGGATTGAAGAGACAATAGCCCTTGCATCCAAATATTTCGCCGATTATAAGCTTGCCCATGAGCAACAGCATCGCAACCATTTCCGGCATGAGCGCGCAGATTTCTGCGATTGCCTCTCCGTGCGGTGCACTCTCGCTTCTTAGCCTCGACCTTACACGCGGTTGCCGGGTCCAGTGAGGAGCGCCCGGCGGCCGAAAGCCCGCTGGCGCAAACGCTCCTCATCTCGAAATCTCATTTTATACTGGATTTAGGCCCTTGAGGGCCGCGCATCCGCCGATGGCTCGAGAAGCCCGCGGAATGCGCAAGGAGGAAGCGAAATGGACGGAAAGATCACCAATATTTCCAAAGGCATGTCGGACGCGAACGTCAAGTATCGCCCTTACCCGACCATCAATATTCCTGACCGCACGTGGCCGGGCAAAACCATCACCAAGGCGCCGATCTGGTGTTCGGTGGACCTGCGTGACGGCAACCAGTCGCTGGTCAACCCCATGGGCCACGACCGCAAGGCCCGCATGTTCAAGCTGCTGCTCGAAATGGGCTTCAAGGAAATCGAGATCGGTTTCCCCTCCGCTTCGCAGACGGACTTCGATTTTGCCCGCTGGTGCGTGGAGCAGGGCAATGTGCCTGAGGATGTTTCCCTGCAGGTGCTGGTGCAGTGCCGTCCGGAACTGATCACCCGTACCTTCGAAGCGCTGGAAGGCGCCAACAAGCCGATCATCCACTTCTACAACTCCACCTCGGAATTGCAGCGCCGCGTGGTATTCGGCAAGGACGTGCACGGGATCAAGCAGATTGCCGTCGATGCCGCCAAGATGATCACCGACATGGCGGCCAAGGCCGGGGGCGGTTTCCGCTTCGAATATTCTCCGGAAAGCTTTACCGGCACCGAGCTGGAAGTGGCGCTGGAAATCTGCAATGCCGTGGTCGATGTGGTGAAGCCGACGGCGGATAACAAGCTGATCCTGAACCTGCCTTCCACTGTCGAAATGGCGACACCGAACATCTATGCCGACCAGATCGAATGGATGTGCCGCAATATCGACAATCGCGAAAACGTCATCATTTCGCTGCATCCGCACAACGACCGCGGGACTGGCATCGCTGCGACGGAGCTGGCTCTGATGGCCGGTGCGGACCGCGTCGAGGGCACGCTGTTCGGCAATGGCGAGCGCACCGGCAATGTCGACGTCGTGACGCTGGCGCTGAACATGTATACGCAGGGCGTCGATCCTGAGCTGGATTGCCGCGATATTGAGCGCATCAAGGCGGTCTACGAATATTCGAACGAGATGACGATCCCCGAGCGCCACCCTTATGTCGGCGAACTGGTCTATACGGCGTTTTCCGGCTCGCATCAGGATGCGATCAACAAGGGTATGAAGGCGATCAAGGTTGCCAATCACCCGGTATGGGAAGTGCCCTATCTGCCGATCGATCCGAAGGATGTCGGCCGCTCCTACGAAGCGATCATCCGCATCAATTCGCAGTCCGGCAAGGGTGGAATCGCCTATATTCTCCAGCAGGATTACGGCATCAACCTGCCGCGCAACCTGCAGGTGGAGTTCCGCGAAGACATCCAGCGCATCACCGATGAAGAGGGCGTGGAACTGCCGGCCAAGCGCATCTACGAGCGCTTCATGGAGCGTTACGTGACGCAGCCGAATGCGCGCATCAAGTTCGTCGATCACCACACCTATCCGGCGGGCGATTTCAAGGGCGTGCGCATAGTCGCCGCCGAAATCACCGATAACGGTGAGGTGAAGCGCATCGAGGGCAAGGGCACCGGTCCTATCGACGGGTTCATCAATGCGCTGTCGGTCTATCTCGGCATCGATCTGTCGGTGAATGACTATTCCGAGCATTCGCTGCAACATGGGTCCAATGCTTCCGCCATTGCCTATGTCGAGATGGAGCATCCGGGCGGAAAATTGTTCGGCGCCGGGGTGAATACGAATATTGTTGGCGCTTCGCTGGAGGCGATTGTTTCGGCGGCCAATCGGGTGCTGGAAGAGCGGGTTAAGTAAGTTCTAAATTCTCCCTCATTCCTGTGCTTGTCACAGGAATCCAGTCAGCCCAAGTCCTTGGGCTGAAAGGACTTTTCTCGCCGTGCAGACGCACGTCGGCTGGATCCCTGTGACAAGCACAGGGATGAGGAGAATATGCCTGACCGTCAGTGGTTCAATTACAGATCGTGCAAATGACTGGAGACGTCATTCCACCCGGGATTGGTGCGTTCGATCAGATTGAGCTTCCATTGCCGAGGCCATTTCTTGATCGTTTTTTCGCGCGTTATTGCGCTCGTCAAAAGATCGAACTCCTCAAACCAGACCAATGTTTTGACGCCATATCGCGACGTAAAGCCGGGCGTCAGTTCATTCTGATGCTCGAAAAGCCTACGCGGCAAATCTTTTGTCACGCCGGTATAGAGCGTTCCGTTGCGTTTGGATGCCAATATGTAGACGTAGCCCTTCATTGCAAAACGATGCACTTTTGAAATGGCAAACGAATGACAGGATGACGTCGCGTCTTTTGACAGGCTAAGCGTCTTTATCTGAGCCGCGAGAACCCCAACGGCCTACCATTCTCATAAAATACCCTGATATCTTCAAGCCCGATACCCGTTCCGGTATCGTTGAGGCTGTGGCGTTCACAGGCGACGTTCCAGGTGCCGGGGCCACCGGAAATATGGAAGAGATTATAGGCCGCGCGCGGTTTTTCGCCGCCCGGTCCCTGGCTGGCGGAGGCGATGCCGACGACCGGGATGTGCTCTTGCCCGTGGTGAGTATTCAGCCAGTATACGGTGTTCAAATGGGTGTGGCCATGCAGCACGAGCTCGGCGCCGCCAACGCCAAGCGCTGCCGCGAAACGGCGAATGCCGAACATGCGCTTGTGCGCAGCCGCCGCACCGCGGATCGGTGGGTGATGGATCATCACCACGCGGAACAGCCCCTGTTCACCGGCTTTTTTTAAGAGTTCCGCGGTTGCGCGTGCTTGACGGTTGCCGAAATAGCCGGTGGCCGAGAAGGGCGGCGTTGCAATCGAGGTGGAGCAGCCGATCAGTGCGACGGGACCGCGCACGCGCATATAGGGGAAAATCTTGCGGTCATCGTCCCATTCCGCCGGGTCGCCATCGCCCCGCACATAAGGATACCAGGCGCGCATGGCCTTGTCGTGCGCGCCGGAAACATAGGCGTCATGATTGCCGGGAACGACCGAGATCTTTTCAGGGTCGCCGACTTCTTCCAGCCAGTCGGCGGCGGCGCGAATTTCAATGCCTGTCGCAAGATTGACGAGATCGCCGGTAATAGCCAAATGATCCGGCGATTTGGCTTCGAGATCATCGAGCAGCTTTTCCAGCGTGTCGGTGAAAAGGTGCTTGCGGCGGTTGCGGTGCCAGTTGACGAAACCGGTGATGCGCTTGGATGCAAGTTCCCGGAAAGTAAGTTTTGGCAATGGCCCGAGATGGACGTCTGAAATATGCGCAAGTTTGAACATGGCGGCAGAGATAACCTATGATATGCGGCACGTCCAATAAAAGCCTGCCGGCAAGGAGAAACCAGGGTGAATGACGAGAGAACCGAGCGGCAGGCCCGTCCGTTCCACACGCGTATCCTTATCCGCCTGCTTCATTTCGTTTTTCTGTTCACACGCGGTGCCACCCTCGGTGTACGTGCGCTCTGCTTCGATGATGCGGGACGGATTTTTCTGGTGCGGCATACCTATCTGCCCGGCTGGTATCTGCCCGGCGGCGGGGTGGAACGCGGTGAAACGCTGCTGATGGCGCTAAACAAGGAAATCCGCGAGGAAGGCAATCTCGAGGCTACGTCGACCCCCGAGCTTGTCCATGTCTACCTCAATCTGGAAGGCAGCAACCGCGATCATGTGGCGCTCTACCGGCTTCAGGTCACCCAGACCACGCCAAAAAAACCGGATCATGAAATCACGGAAAGCGGTTTTTTCGATCTCTCGGACCTGCCGGAAAATGTGACGCCGGCCACCCGCCGCCGCCTTGCCGAACTTTCCGGCAAAGCGGCGATTGCCGACTACTGGTAGCGGCGGCGTCTCTGCCGTCAGGCAAGCGTCTCACGGCCATGGGCCATGGTAAGGTCCAGTTCCGGGCCAACGGGCACGATACCTGTCGGGTTGATGGTGAGGTGGCTGCGGTAATAATGTTCCTTGATGTGGCGGATATCGACTGTGTCCGGCACGCCTGGTGTCTGGTAGAGGTCGCGGAGGTAACCCGTGAGATGCGGGTAATCGTGAATGCGGCGGATGTTGCACTTGAAGTGGCCGACATAAACAGGGTCGAATCGCACCAGCGTGGTGAAGAGACGCCAGTCTGCTTCCGTCTTTTCTGCACCGAACAGGAAACGGCGGTCCTCCAGCCGGTCTTCCAGCATATCAAGCGTTTCAAACACCTTCACGGCATTTTGCTGATAAGCATCCTGGGTGGTGGCGAAACCGGCCTTGTAGACGCCGTTGTTGACGGTGTCGTAGATAACGTCGTTCAGCGCATCGATGTCGGCGCGCAGTGCTTCGGGATAATAATCCGCCGCCGATCCGGTGAGGTCGTTGAAGGCCACGTTGAACATGCGGATGATTTCGGCCGATTCATTGGAGACGATGGTGCCGTGTTCTTTGTCCCACAGTACCGGCACGGTCACCCGTCCCGAATAGTTGGCATCCGCTTTGGTATAGACCTGCCAAAGTGCGGAGAAGCCGAAGAGGTGGTCCTCGGTTGCACCCGGAGTGCGTTTGCCTTCCGGTTTGAACTCCCAGCCGTTTTCCAGCATCAGCGGATCGACGACAGAGACGGAAATCAGGTCTTCCAGCTTTTTCAGTTTACGGAAAATCAGGGTGCGATGCGCCCAGGGGCAGGCGAGCGACACATAGAGGTGGTAGCGATCCTTCTCGGCCTTGAAGCCACCTTCGCCGGAAGGTCCGGGCGCGCCATCCACCGTTACCCAGTTGCGAAATTGCGAGGCGCTGCGCTTGAAGTGCCCCTTGGTTTCCTTGGTGTCGTACCAGACGTCTTTCCATACGCCTTCCACCAGCATGCCCATGACGATCTCCTTGATTGTTTCCTTAACCGCAATCCTAACCGTTTAGCGCGGTGCCGCGAACCCGTAGCGCGTTGAACAATGCGTTTCCGGTCTCGCATGGGCTGAATGGGATAGTGCCGAGATTTGTTCTGGACGGGTGGGAATTTTCCTGATAATTGCGATTTTCACAAATCTGAGGAAATCGTAGATTATGATCGAAACACGGATGCTCCGACGACGCTGACGCTCCTGAACGCCTTTACCGGCGCAGCCGTCATCTATTGTCGCATCCGCATTTTGGAAGTTTCGGTCTCTTCATGTCCAAGCACGATCTTGTCTACCTCACCGAGGACGCGTCGCACGACGCCATCATCGAAATAATCAACGAAGAAGCATTCGGCCCCGGTCGGCACACCCGTGCCGCCGCGCGCATTCGCGAGCAGGGTCCGCATGACCGGTCGCTGTCCTTCGTCTGCGCCGATGATGGCGAGACGATCGCTTCGGTGCGCATGACGCCGGTTCTGGCCGGTGGGGTGAAAGGCCATATGCTCGGCCCGCTTGCCGTGCGGCCGTCGCACAAGAACATGGGCATCGGCCGTGAACTCGTCCGGATTGCCATCGCTGCCGCCCGGCGGAAGGGTTCGGAGGCCGTCATTCTGATTGGCGATCCGCCCTATTACATGCCGCTTGGTTTCGAAAAGGTCGCCTACGCCGCGCTTGATTTTCCAGGCCCGGTGGATCCGAACCGGGTGCTGGTCGTGCCTGTTGGTGACGACGTGCACCAGCGGCTGAAGGGCAAGATCGGCTGGCGCAAATGCGATGCTGCCGCCATGCCTGCAGCCCAGGCGGAAGACGACGGCTTCGAAGAGCCTCTTCGGGTTTACGGCTGACGGATTTCTTTACGTCGGATTTCCCGCCCTTCACCAGTTCGCACTTTTTCCCTCATCAAATACGACTGACTTGATGAGGGATGGGGCGTTGAGTCGACCATATTGGTACTGGCCGGTTATTTCGCTAAAGATGACGTGATGGTGTTCTGCCTTGAAACCATGCATCGTACTTCGCAAAATTCAATTCCGTTTCTTTCCCCTATGCGATAGCACTCGATAGTCGATTTCGGCACGGGGGCGAGCATATGACGGCAATCACCATGAACGATGCGCTGGAACGCGCAGGTGCGGGCGCCTATCAGCGGCGGTTGATGGGTATTTTCGGCCTCGTCTGGGCAGCGGATGCCATGCAGGTGCTGGCGGTCGGCTTCACTGCCGCCTCGATTGCCCTAACGTTTGGCTTGACTGTTCCGCAGGCCCTTCAAACCGGAACGGCCTTCTTCTTTGGCATGCTTTTAGGTGCTGCCGGTTTCGGGCGTCTGGCGGACCGTTACGGTCGCCGCCGTGTGTTGATCGTCACCGTGGCCTGCGATGCCGTGTTCGGTGTGCTTTCCGTCTTTGCGCCGAACTTTGCCATTCTTCTTGTCCTGCGTTTTCTAACGGGTGCGGCTGTCGGCGGCACCCTGCCGGTGGATTATGCGATGATGGCGGAGTTCCTGCCCGCAAAGAACCGGGGCCGCTGGCTGGTCATGCTGGAAGGCTTCTGGGCCATCGGAACCTTGATCGTGGCGCTTGCAGCGTGGGGCGCAAGCCTTGCCGGTGTTGCCGATGCCTGGCGTTATATTTTCGCGGTTACGGCTTTCCCAGCCGTTGTGGGTCTGGGTTTACGGTTCATGGTGCCCGAATCGCCGCTTTACCTCGTGCGAAGAGGCCGATCGGACGAAGCCAAGGTCATCGTCAACCGTATGCTGGTGGTAAACGGCCGCGCGCCACTTGATGCCGGGACAGGGCTTTTTCAGCCGGAGGTTTCAAAAGGGCAGGGGATATTTTCGCCGGCGCTCAGACAGCGCAGCATCATGATCCTTGCGATCTGGTTCCTTGTCTCCGTTTCCTATTATGGCGTCTTCACCTGGATGCCGGCAAAACTGGCGGGAGACGGTTTCGGCTTCGTGCGCGGTTATGGTTTCCTCGTGCTGGTGGCACTGGCGCAGATCCCCGGTTATGCGCTTGCGGCCTATGGCGTTGAAAAATGGGGCCGCAAGCCGACGCTGATCGGTTTCTGCCTGCTGTCCGCCCTCGGTTGCCTGCTCTTCACGCTCGCTACAGGCGGCGCAATGATCGCCACATCGCTTCTGATCATGAGCTTTGCGCTGCTTGGCACCTGGGGTGCGCTTTATGCCTTCACGCCCGAATTGTACCCGACGGAATCGCGTGCGACCGGCATGGGGGCTGCGGGCGCCATGGCAAGGCTGGGCGGCCTTCTGGCGCCGTCGTTGCTGGGTTATGCCATCGCGCAGGGCTTCGGTTTCGCCATCGGCATTTTCGCCGGGCTGCTGGTGCTGGCTGCGATTGCCGCAACGATGATCAATGCGGAAACGCGGCGGGTGGCGCTCTCCTGACACTGCTGCGCCAACCGCTTTCTTTCGAACGGATTAGAAACGCTTTTCAAGCCATGTGATCGCCTGGCCACTGGAGAGGGGGGCAAGCGAGCCGATCTTGGTGAAACCGCAGCGCTCATAAAGCCTCAGCGCATCCGGGTTCATCGTGTCGATGTAAGCGCCCATGCAGCCGCGCTTTTTCGCTTCCTCTTCCGCCATGCCGAGAAGCTTCGCGCCTGTGCCTTGACCGCGTAAGGTCTCGGGGATGAAGAGAAGCTGCACATAAAGCCAGCCGCGGCCGGTATAGCCGACAAGACCCCCGGTGACGGTGTTCTCATCGTCGCGGATTGTGATGATGAGTTCGCGTTTGTCGCTTTCGCCAAAACGGGCGAGATTATAGGCCACCAGGGGATCGCGGATGGCCTTTTCAGCTTCTGCATCCGCGATGTCGCTCAAAACGAAATTCATGATTATCTTTCCCAGGTCGCCGAGCGGCGGCCGTTTCTCGTTTCCACTGCGAGACGTGAAAGCGCCTGAGCTTCCACCGGAAAGTTCCTACCGGCCCTCACGCCACCAGAGCGCGGAGAAAGCAAGGAGCAGGGCGGCAAGCCCGGCAAAACCGGCAAACAGCGGTAGGGTGTTGACACCTTTCAGCACCGTCTCGTCGGTCATGCGTATCAGCATGCGATCCTCATCGGCAACCCTGATATCGCCCCTGACAGGCAGGATATCGGGCAGTGCCACGCGGCCCGAATTGTCGGCGACACGGTGCACGCTGCCCTTGGTAGCGTCGGCAAGCGGCTTCAGCGTTTCGGTTGTCGAAATCATTGCCTTGAATTCCGGCGCATCCACCGCGCCGACATGGACGAGCGTAGTGAAATCGCCGTTCTTGATTTCGAACAGGCCGGTCTCGTCCATGCGACGCTCGATCTTGTAAAGACCGGGCTCGGTATTGTTGAAGGCCATGTTTTCGGTTTTGCCAGAGGGGAAATGCACGCTTGCCTGACCGGGGTCGTCGCCGATGGTCTGGCGGGTAATTTGCAATGTGCGGCCGTTGGCGCGCGCCGTCAGCGCCTCTTCCTCAAGCTCCGGTTCCTTCATCAGCCAGTGGGCGATGCGCCGGTAAAGTGCCACATGCGGGCCGCCGCCTTCGTAGCCACGCGCCCAAAGCCAGCCCTGATCGGAAAGCAGCATGGCGACACGGCCTTCACCCTGGCGGTTCAGCACCAGCAGCGGGTCCTGCCCGTCACCCAGCATCACGGTCTGGCCCTGCGGCGGCTCGACGCTGACGGTGCGGAACCAGCGGCCCCAATGCGGCGGCTCATCGCCCGACCCTTCCAGCCCACGGGTAACGGGGTGTTTCTTGCCCGCTTCCGAGAGGCGGGGATAAAAGGCGGACTGATGGACCTGGCCTGTCGGCTGGGCCGGCAGCACGGATGCAAGCGGCGTCATGGCGATCGAATCCTGACCGGCATGTTCCGGGCCTGCGGCGATCAAGAGCGCGCCACCCTTTTCGACATATTGCGCGATGTAATCGTAATAGAGGATCGGCAGCACGCCGCGATGCTGATAGCGGTCGAAGATGATGAGGTCGAAATCCTCGATCTTCTCGACGAACAATTCGCGTGTGGGGAAGGCGATCAGCGACAGCTCGTTGATCGGCGTGCCGTCCTGTTTTTCCGGCGGGCGCAGAATGGTGAAATGCACCAGATCGACCGAGGCGTCGGATTTCAGGAGGTTGCGCCAGGCGCGCTCGCCCGCATGCGGCTCGCCGGAGACCAGCAGCACGCGAAGGTTCTGGCGGATACCTTCGATCAGGTGTACCGCACGGTTGTTCGCGGCCGTCACTTCGCCGGGAAGCTCGGCGACGGAAAATTCCATGACATTGTTGCCGCCGCGCGGAACCTTGAAAGTGAAGGGTGTCGGCTGGCCGGGTGTGGCCTGCAAGGTGGCGATTTCTTCGCCGTTCATCTTCACGGTTACTTCCGCCGAACCACCGCCTGCGGCTGCACGGCCATCATCGAAGACGCGCAGCGTCAGTTGCTGTTCCTCGTTGACGATGCCAAAGCGCGGCGCGCGGACAATCTCGATACGGCGGTCGAATTCATCGGCCTTGCCGGTGATCAGCCCGTGGAGGGGAGCGCGGAAACCAAGCGCCTGTTCGGCATTGGGCAGAGCATTCGGAATATCGTGGATCTGGCCATCGCTGAGGAAAATCGCACCGCCGACGCGGGACGGTGAAACATCCGAGACGGCAGAGGAGAGGGCCGAGAAAAGCTGCGTCGAAGGTGAATCGCTCTCACCATCATCACGCACTTCCACGATGCGCGGTTCGATGCGCGGGAAGCGCGACAGCCGGTCTTTCAGCGCGGCAAGCGCCGTATCCGTCATCTGCGGTCGGTCCTGCACGTCCTGGCTCTGCGATCGATCGACGATAACGGGGACGATTGTGGAGAGAGGCTCGCGTTCCTCCTGCGTCAAAAGCGGATTGGCGATGGCGGCAAGCAGGGCGACAAGCGCCAGCCCGCGCAGCCATGCGCCGCGCACGCCGCGCCACAGGCCGATGAAGGAGAGAAGAAGGGCGGAGACGGCCAGAACGGCAATCACGATCCACGGCAGGAAGGGGGCGAATGTCAATGTCATGTCACTGCCCCAACCGTTCGAGAAGTGCGGGAACGTGTACCTGATCGGCCTTGTAGTTGCCGGTCAGCATATACATCATGATGTTGACGCCAGAGCGAAACGCATGTTCGCGCTGCAACTCGTCCGGCGGCACAGTGGGCAGCACCGGCGCGCCCTGCGCATCGACGGCCCATGCGCCGGCAAAATCATTGCCTGTTATCATGATCGGCGTTACGCCATCGCCGGAGGAGGAGAGGCCGGATGTCGTCTTCGCCGCCCCCTGGCGCGATTCCACCCAGAGCGGCGAGCCGTTGTAACGGCCGGGGAAATTGGTGAGCAGGTAGAAAGACCGCGTCAGGACGTGGTCTTCCGGCACGGGCTCCAGCGGCGGAATATCGATATTGGCGAGTATCGCCTGCAAACGTTCGCCATTCGGGCTGGTCGCGCCAGTGTCGAGCGACGAAAACTGATCGCGCGTGTCGAACAGAACGGTGCCACCGGCGCGCATATAGGCATCGATGCGCGATATGGCAGCGCTCGACGGCATGGGCGCGGAGGCCGACACCGGCCAGTAGATGATCGGGTAAAAGGATAATTCATCCTTGGATATATCAAGGCCGACCGGCTGGCCGGGCTCCAGCGTCGTGCGCCAGGTCAGGAATTCGCTCAATCCCTGCAAACCCTGTTCGGAAATGCGGTCGACATCGTCCTCGCCGGTGCGGACATAGGCGAGATGCGTCGTGTCCAGCCGCTCGAAAATCTGCTCGTCACCGTGTTTGGGGTCGTCGGCGCGCGCATCGCTCGGGGACATGGCTGCAAAAGCGCCAATGGCCAGCAGCACGGTGGCAGCTGTGGCGCTGCGGGCTTTCGGCAGGCGTGCGAAGGCGCCGTTCATGAAGAGCACGATGAGACTGTCGGCAATCAACATCAGGAAGGCGGCGATGAACAAGGCCGGGCGCAGCGATTTTGCCGTTTCGCCGATCAGTGCCTCGCTGGTGGTGTTGACACCGGCGAGCGAGGTATCGAGCGGGCGAAGCGTGGCGCCAGCCGGTAGAAGATTGAGAGCCACGAAACCATCCTCTGTGCCATAAAGGCCGGGGGGATTGTCGAAACCGGTGCGGGGAGCCTGACCGGGGCGCATTTCCAACGGCCGGGCGGAGCCGACATCGGCTGACAAAGCACCTTCGGCCGTTAGTAGCCGGAAGGGCGGTAATGCTGCGGCCGGGGCATTCGCGGAGGTGGAAGCACCGCCTGCCTTGGACAATTGCACGATACGGCGCAACATATCGACGAAGTGGCCTGATATCGGCAGGTCGGACCAGCTTGCCTCGGCGCTGACATGGAACAGCACGATGCGGCCCGCTTCGACATTGCGGGTGGTGACGAGTGGCGTGCCGTCGGCAAGGCTCGCCCAGGTGCGCTCGGCAAGGTCGGGTGTCGGTTCGGCCAGAACCTGCCGTTTTACGAGCACGCCATCGGCCTTCGGCATTCCGGCAAAGGCGCCGAAATTCGGGAAATCGGCAAGCGGCTGTGGCTCGGCCCATGAGAGCGCGCCGCCAAGCGCGCGTTCACCCTGCCGCAACGTCACCGGCACCAGCGGATCATTGGTGGGGGTTGCGGCAAGGCGCGGTCCGGCAAAACGGATCAGCGTGCCGCCGGCGGCAAGCCAGCGCTGCATCGGCTCATAGGTCTCCTGCGGCAGACGTCCGATATCGGCCATGACGATGACGGAAGGATTGGATTGCAGGATTTCCGGGATTGCCTGCGCAAGATCTGCCTGTCGTTGCGGGATGAGATCGACAAAAGGCTGAAGGGCGCGGCTGATGTAATAAAGCGGCTGCAGCAGCGGCTGGAAATCATTTCCGGTTTCACCGGCCAGCAGCGCCACGCGGCGGCGGCGGAAACCGTCATCCAGAAGATGCACCGCGCCCGCCGTCGAGACTGCCTCGATGGAGAGGCGGGCGAAGTCGTTGCGCAATTCGAAAGGCGCTTCCACCGTCGCCGTCGTTTCCGCTTCGCCGGGGGCGAAACTGGCGGTGCCAGTGGCAAGGATGCGGCCCTGGCTGTCCTGCGCATTGACGGTCAACCGGCTGGGGGAGGCCGTGTCGAGCCGCGATAGCGTGACGCTCATCGCATCGGCATTGTTGGCGGCGCCGGTAATGGCGGCGATGGATTTCCCATCACCCGTGACGATGCGGAACTCGGCAGCTGAGAGGCTGGCCAGCGTTTTGAGTGCGCTTTCATCCTGCGCGGTGGCAACGCCGTCGGCAATATAGGCGAGCGTGCCGGGGGAGGTGCCGTTGAGCGCCTCGGTAATGGCTTCCGCCGTGCGCACGCGGTCCGGCGCAAGCGGCTTCGGCTTGGCGGCGGCGAGCTTGTCCAGCGCCACCGCCGTTGTGGCCGGCACGGCGTCGTGTTCGGCATCTGCGGTGAAGCTGATGGAAACGGGGCGATCAGCCCTTTCCGCATCGCCGATCAGGGCCTGAGCGGTATCGACGCGTCTCTGCCAATCAGTTGCGGAGGCCCAGCTATTATCGACCACAAGCACCAGGGGACCAGTGCCGGCAATGCTGTTGTTGCGGGGGTTCACCACCGGATCGGCCAGCGCGAAAATCACGGCGGCGGCGAGCGCGATGCGCAGCAATGTCAGCCACCACGGGCTTTTCGAGGGCGTTTCCTCGCGCTTCAGCACGGTGGCCAGAATTTTCAGCGGCGGAAAAACTTCCGCCTTGGGGCGCGGCGGGGTGAGCCGCAGCAGCCACCAGATGGCTGGCAATGCCAAAAGGCCGAAGAGAATATAGGGGCTGGTGAAGACGAAGGGCAATGCGCTCATCGGTTGCCACCGCCTTGCGCGGGCGCACCGGACAAATACATGTGAACAGCCACAAGCGCCTCGGAGGCGAGATGATCGGTGCGGTGAAACACGAAATTCCAGCCTAGACGGCGCAGCGAAGAAGACAGCGCTTCGCGGCGGGCGAGATAGGCGCGGGTATAATCCTCGCGAATGGTTTCCGCGCGGCCGGAGACGAGTTTTTCACCGGTTTCCGGGTCGGTAAATTCGGTGCGGCCCGAATAGGGGAAGGTTTCTTCGGCCGGATCGGCGATTTCCACCACATGGCCGCGCAAGCCGCGCCGCGCGAGTGGCGAAATCCGCTCCATAACGTTTTTCGCATCGTCGAGAAAATCGCCTATGAGGACGATGTCGCTTGCACCGCGGATCATGCCCGTTTCCGGCATGCCTGTGGTGAGCGGCGCGTGCATGATGGCGGCAGCCAGACGTTCGGCGGCGTTTCTGGCCGAGATGGGCTCCATGATACCGGGACAACCTATGCGCTCGCCCGAGCGCGCAAGGATTTCCGCCAGCGCCAGCATCAGCACCAATGCGCGGCTTTCCTTGGAGACGGAGCCGAGGGTGGATTTGAACATCATCGACGGCGACATGTCGGCCCACAGCCAGATGGTGTGGGCAGCTTCCCATTCCCGATCGCGCACATAGGTGTGGTCGTCGCGGGCCGAGCGTCGCCAGTCGATGCGCGACAGGCTCTCGCCTTCGGCATAGGGGCGGAACTGCCAGAAATTCTCGCCGATGCCACGCTTGCGGCGGCCGTGCCAGCCGGCGGTGACGGTGTTGGCGATGCGCTTGGCTTCGACCATGCAGTCCGGCACCAGTGCGGCACGCTGGCGCGCGCGCGCCAGGACTTCGCTACCCGGTGTCTTATCTACGATCTGGCCGATGGATGCCACAGGCACTCCTTTCGAGAAAGCTTAGGCAGATGTCAGAGCGGCGGGCCGCTCCGAGTTTTTGTCGAGCATCGGATTTTCCGAAAACAGCGTCACACTTTTCGGTCCGATGCCTTAGTTCTTCGCCTGCTCCACAAGGGCTGCGATGACATCGCGCACTGACATGCCTTCGGCGCGGGCGGCGAATGTCAGCGCCATGCGGTGCTCCAGCACCGGTTCGGCCAACGCATAGACATCGTCCAGCGACGGCGCGAGCCTGCCTTCGTAAAGCGCACGGGCGCGTGCCGTCAGCATCAGGGACTGGCCGGCGCGGGGACCCGGACCCCAGACAACGTGTTTGTCGGTCAATTTGTTGCCGTGGCCGGGGCGGGCAGAGCGGACAAGCGAAAGAATCGCGTCCACCACCTTGTCGCTGACCGGCATCTGGCGGATGAGCGCCTGGATTTCCATCATGCGTTCAGCGTCGATTACCTTGCGTGCCTCGCCCGATGCGGTGCCTGTCGTGTCGAGCAATATCTGGCGTTCGGCGGCGAGCTCGGGATAGCCGACATCCACCTGCAGCAGGAAGCGGTCGAGCTGCGCTTCAGGCAGTGGATAGGTGCCCTCCTGTTCCAGCGGGTTCTGGGTTGCGAGAACGTGGAAGGGTTTCGGCAGATCGTAACGCTGGCCGGCCATGGTGATGTGATATTCCTGCATGGCCTGCAGCAGCGCGGACTGCGTGCGCGGGCTGGCGCGGTTGATTTCATCCGCCATCAGCAATTGCGCGAAAACCGGACCTTTTATGAAGCGGAAGGAGCGCCGCCCGTTTTCATCCTGATCCATGACTTCGGAGCCGAGAATATCCGATGGCATGAGGTCCGGTGTGAACTGGATGCGGTTGGCATCGAGCCCGAGAACCGTTCCGAGCGTGGTGACGAGCTTGGTCTTGGCAAGCCCGGGAACGCCGACGAGCAACGCGTGGCCGCCCGAGAGTATTGCGAGAAGCGTGTTCTGAACCACTTTTTCCTGGCCGAAGATGACCTTGGATACCTCCGCGCGGATCGCGGCAATATCCGAAAGCGCCTTTTCGGCCGAGGCGACGATGGCTTTTTCGTCTAGGGTTTCGCCGGTATTCATCACGCCCATGTCGCTCTCCTCATACCTTTGCCGCCGACCCATTCCTGCCCCGATCTTGATCGCCATTGGCCGGGGCGGATTTCGCGCTGCAACTAGCTTATTGCTCTCTTGGCCGCTGACAAGCGCCATTCGAATGACTATGTCGTGACTTAGTATTTCCTTATCGGCAAAGCGAGACTCGAATATGGCAGCGGAGACGATAAATTCGGCAAGCGATGCAGCAGGGCTGGCGGCGATGATTTCCCGCGCCGCCGAGCAGACCGGCGACGCCAAACGTGGACCTGCCCCGGTGGAGCGCTGGAATCCCCCCTTTTGCGGCGATCTCGACATGGAAATCCGCGCAGACGGCACCTGGTTCTATATGGGTACGCCCATTGGCCGGGCGCCGCTTGTGCGGCTGTTTTCCACGGTCCTGCGCAAGGATGACGACGGCAAGACCTATCTTGTAACTCCTGTGGAAAAAGTCGGCATCCGCGTGGTGGATGCACCTTTCGTGGCCGTCGAGATGAAGGTGACGGCGGGCGAGAAGGATGGCGGACCGCTGCTGACCTTCCGCACCAATGTCGGCGATGTGGTGGAGGCCGGGCCGGAGCATCCGCTACGCTTTACGATTTTCGGAGAAAACCGCGAATTGAAACCCTATATTCTGGTGCGCGGCAGGCTGGAGGCGCTCGTCTCGCGGGCGGTGATGTATGATCTCGTGGCACTCGGCGAGGTGATCGATGTGGACGGTGTCGAGATGTTTGCCGTGCGCTCGGGCGGGGTTGTCTTTCCCGTGATGCCCGCCAAAGAACTGGAACGGCTTTCGCAATGACAATAACGACAACCCGCCTTGAAACTTTTACCGCCGCCGATTTCCGCCGCCGGGTGCTGGAGGAAGGCGAGGGCGTGGCGGAACGCGAGAATGGCGATCATCTGCTCAATCCGGGCGTGGTGCTTTCGGGAAACGGCATAAGGCTGAAGGACGCCGCCGTGCTGGTGCCTGTCATCGACGACGGCAACGAAGCGCGGGTGATCTTCACCCAGCGCACCGCAACCCTGCGCAAACATTCCGGCCAGATTTCCTTTCCGGGCGGTGGCATCGATGCCGGGGACCGCACACCGGAAGAGGCGGCTCTGCGCGAGACGGAAGAGGAGATCGGCCTCTCGCGATCTTTCGTGGAAACAGTCGGGCGTCTGCCGGATTATATTTCCGGTACCGGTTTTCGCATCAAGCCAGTGCTGTCGGTCGTTCGTCCCGGCTTTGACCTGACGCTCAATCCCACGGAAGTGGATGAGGTTTTCGAGGTGCCGCTGTCTTTCCTGATGGACCCAGCCAATCACGGGCGCGGCAGTCGCATCTTTCAGGGGAAGGAGCGGTTTTTCTACGAAATGCCCTATGGCGAGCGCTACATTTGGGGCATTACGGCGGGCATCGTACGGACGATTTACGAGAGGTTTTATTCATGAGCAGCCTTGCCGGGCGGGACTGGTTTGAAAAGCCGGCGCTGAAGCGCATCTTCGCGCTGTTGAACTCCGATGGCGGCGAGGTGCGGATCGTCGGCGGCGCCGTGCGCAATGCACTGATGGAACAGCCGGTCGTCGATGTCGATATGGCGACGACGCTTACCCCCGATGTGGTGGTTGAGCGCGCCAAGGCGGCGGGCATCAAGGTGGTACCGACCGGCATAGAACACGGTACGGTGACGCTGGTGATCGATGGCGAAGGTTTCGAGGTGACGACGCTGCGCCGCGATGTCGAGACCAATGGCCGCCATGCGCAGGTCGCTTTTGGCACAGACTGGCAGACCGATGCCGAGCGGCGCGATCTCACCATCAACGCACTTTACGCCGACGAGAAGGGCGAGATCATCGACCTCATCGATGGTCTGCCCGACATTGAAACAGGAACCGTGCGCTTCATCGGCGATGCCGCGATGCGGATTTCGGAAGATTATCTGCGGATTCTTCGCTTCTTCCGCTTTTTCGCCCATTATGGCTCCGGTCGTCCCGATGCCGATGGCTTGCGCGCCAGTGCGCGGGCCAAGGACAAGCTTGGGACGCTCTCGGCCGAGCGGGTGTGGAGCGAGCTGAAAAAGCTGCTTTCCGCGCGCGATCCCTCCCGCGCCTTGCTGTGGATGCGGCAATCCGGCGTGTTGGCGGAAATTCTTCCCGAAACGGAAAAATGGGGTATCGACGCCATTCACGGGCTGGTGGCAACCGAACAGGCGCTTGGCTGGACAGTTGACCCGATGCTGCGGCTCGCTGCGATAGTGCCGCCCGACAGGGAGAGGCTAACGGCGCTTGCTGCGCGGCTGCGGCTGTCGAAGGCTGAAGCTGCATATCTCGCCCACTGGGCTTCCGCGCCGGTGATCGATCCGGAGATGAAGGAGACGGCGCTAGACCGGCTGCTTTACCGGCAGGGCGTTGACGGTGTGAAGACGCGCCTGAAACTGGCGCTTGCCTCGGCCCGCGCCGACCTTTCGGGCGGTGAGGCGGCGATGCAGAAAGTCGCGCGACTTTCGACGCTGCTGACGAGAGCGAACAAGTTCCACAAGCCCGGCTTTCCGCTGAGCGGCGCTGATGTGATGGCCGCGGGCGTGGAGTCCGGTCCGAAGGTAGGCGAGGTGCTGAAAAGCCTCGAAGAAAAGTGGATCGACGTCAATTTCTCGCTAGACCGGGCAGCGCTGACCGCCCGGCTGAAGGATATGCTGGAGAATTGAGATCGCAGTGCCGGAGGCGTTGCGGCTCAGGCCGCATTTGCCTCGTCGCGGATGCGGGATTTGATGTTTTCGATCATGTTTTCGCGGATGATGGTTTCGCCGTGGGCCGATCGCATATGTTCCACGGTGCGGCGCACGACTTCCGCGTCGTCATCCGCGCGGGTGTGCCAGGCACAGCCGGGCACGAGCGTTCCACATTCAAACAGTCTCATGGCCTTGCCTCCCTGTTTTAGACAGAGGGACAGCCTGCAAATGCCTGCTGTCCCTCTGACAAGAAACGAACGGTCGCCGCTAATGTTCCAGAGCGGCGTTCCGCTGACCCTGTTCAGGCCCTATTCGGGCATCGCCCAGCACTGGAAAACAGAGGATGTGCCGGCTGCCGGGATTTTTGTACGAGGCATTTCGTCATTGTCGGCCCGCGTCACCGCTTTTCCGGCAAGCGTGCGTTTTACTTGTTCGACATAAAAGGAATGCGGCAGTTCGCGATCGCCGGTGGCACGCATTTCCGCTGCCAGGCGGTCGATCAAATCAGGGGTATCGATGGAATGCGAGGCTCCCTCAGCGGAAGCGGATATAGGCATGCTGTTCGAAGTAATCATGACGATAGCTCCTCCAGTACGTCTGCACGCAGGAGATTATCATTGCCTTTATTTTTCCATAAGTCCTAATTTGCGCGATTTGCGCCCAAATTCCTGACGGGCGTCAAATTTACGTGAGTATTTCAGGGCCAGCGGACCACGGGCGGCAGGGAAGACAGAATCGATTCGACATTGCCGCCGGTCTTGAGGCCGAAGATAGTGCCGCGGTCGTAAAGCAGGTTGAATTCCACATAGCGGCCACGGCGAATGAGCTGCTCGTCGCGGTCCTCTTCCGTCCAGGGCTGGTTGAAATTGGATCGCACGATTTTTGGGTAGACCAGGTTGAAGGCGCGGCCGACATCCTGCACGAAGGCGAAATTGGCGTCCCAGCCGCCCTTTTCCTCTTCCGGGTGCAGCCAGTCGAAAAAGATGCCGCCGGTGCCGCGCGGCTCGTTGCGGTGCTTGAGGAAGAAGTACTCGTCGCACCACGACTTGTAGCGCGGATAGTCGGCCACGGGATGGCGGTTACAGGTGATCTCGAAGCCGCGGTGGAAAAGCTGGGTGTCCGGGTCCTGTTCCGTCCGCCGGCGTCCAAGCACGGGCGTCAGGTCCGCGCCGCCGCCGAACCAGTGGCTGGTGGTGACGACCATGCGGGTATTCATATGAACAGCCGGCACATTGGGATTGACCGGATGGGCGATCAGCGAAATGCCCGAGGCCCAGAAGCTGGGGTCTTCTTCCGCACCCGGTATCTGCTGGCGGAATTCCGGCGAGAACTCACCATAGACGGTGGAGGTGTGGACGCCGACCTTTTCGAAGACGCGGCCCTCCATCATCGACATCTTGCCGCCGCCGCCCGCGCCATTGTCGCGCAGCCAGTCCTTCTGCACGAAGCGTCCCGGTTCCTGATCGGCGAGCGGGCCGCTCAGCTCGTCTTCAAGGGTTTCGAAGGAGGCAACGATGGTGTCGCGCAGATGCTGGAACCAGGCCTGGGCGGCGGCCTTCTTGTCTTCTATGTCCTCGGGCAAGCCCTTCGGCAAAGATGGCCGTTCCATGCATGTTCTCCTTTGGTGAAGTCGATTCCCTGTCGCATCTAGCAGGTGCTGGCCTTGCGCACAAATTCGACTCGCCAAGTTCACATGCGGACACTATCTTTAGCGATGTAGGTGCCAGAGGTGAATATCATGACGAAATTTGCCGGACCGCCGCCCCTGGACGGGCTGAAGCGCAGGATCGCCAATCACCGCAAGGCGCGTGAAAGTGACGGCGGCGATCCGATGCGCAACGGTATGTTCGTGCGGCAGACCTTTTGTCTCGACCGTGAAGAAGCCCGTGCCAAGGCGCGCGAGTGGTTCGACAGTTTTCCCAAGGCCGCCTATTGGACCGAAGTGGAAAGCTGGCGGCAGCTGGAAGGCGACCGCATCGAATTCACCATGCGGCGGCTTCCTTCGGCAGACTAAGCTTTAAGCACGCGGTTCGGCGTAACGCAGGCGGCTTTCAATCAGCACGCCGCTTTCATCCAGAATGGGATGGGCAACAGACACGATATGGGCGTTTATGCGCTTCAGGTCGCGCAGCATGTCGAGATGCAGTGAACTCGTCTGCATGCTTTCCGTCAGCCCATCGCGCAGCCGCTCCAGATGGCGGTTGGACGACTGTTTTTCGAGGCGGCGTATATCCACCTTGCTTTCCATCAGCCGGCGGGCGAGTTCGAAATCGCCGGTCACCAGAATGCTCTGGGCAGCCCGCAGATTTTCGATTGTCATGTCGAACAGCGTCTTCAGCTCCTCATAACCGTCGTCGGAAAATTTGAAGCTGTTCAGCACCTTCTTGCGGATCTGCTCGCAAATGCCTTTTTCGATGATGTCGCCGATATGTTCGAGATTGATCGCGTAATCGATGATGGCGATCGAACGGCGCGCTTCGTCGTCTGCAAGCCCTTTGCGCCCCAGTTGGGAAAGATAGACCTTCACCTCCTGCTGACGGCGATCGACCTTCTTTTCGAGCAGGGACACTTCCTGAAGGGGTGCCAGATCATTATGCTTGAAGGCGTTTTCGGCGCGGATCAGCATGCGCTCGATAGCATCGCCGACGCTCAAGACCTCACGCGTGGCATTGGCGAGCGCCACAACAGGCGTATCCAGCGCCTGCTGATCGAGGAAATTCGGGCCATCTTCGGCTTTCGGATCGCCCGGCACCAGCTTTGCCATCAGGTCGGATATGAGGGCTGAGAACGGCCAGGCAACCGCTGCCAGAATGACATTGAAGATGAGATGCGCATCAACAGGCAATTTGGCGGGCGAAAGCGGCAATTGCTGCAAAAGCGTTGCGCCATAGGATGCGAGTGGCATGGCGATGAGGCAGCCGATGGTGCGCACCACAAGGTTGCCGATGGTGATGCGCCGCGCCGAGGCCGGGCCGGAGAGCGTGGCGATGACCGGCGGAATGGCGCCGCCGAGATTGGCGCCGAGAATGAGAACGATGATGAGACCGGCGGACAGCGTGCCGGTAGCAGCAAGCGACAGGATAAGCACCACGACAGCGAGGCTGGAGGAGGAGACGAAGGCCAGCACGGCGGAGAAGATCAGCGCGACGGGCCATGCGCCATCAAGCAGACCGATGAAGACGCCAAGGGCTGGCGAGGCACGCATCGGTTCGGTCGCGCCGCTCAACAGATGCAATGACAGAAGCATCAGGCCGATGCCGATGACCGCGGTTCCGCCACCTTGTCGGGCGTTTGAGCTACCCTTTTTGAGCACGATACCGGAGAGGATCAGCAGCGGCGACAGCCACTCCACACCGGCCGCGACAATCCAGGCGGTGACGGCGGTGCCTACATTGGCGCCGAGCAGCACGACCTGCGCCATGCGCGGCTTTATGAGATCGCGTTCTGCGAAGGAGGCGACGGTAAGCGCGGTTGCCGTCGAGCTTTGCAGCGCGACAGTGGCGAAAAAGCCGGAAAAGAAGGAACGCGGGCCGCTCTGGGTGCCCGTCGCCAATACACTTCGCAATTTCATGCCGAAGGCACGGGTAACCCCATCCTTGACCTGGGCAAGACCAAAGAGCAGCAGCGCGACTGCGCCGAGAAGGTTGACGATGACAATGGTGGATTGCATGCGACGTCTCCTCACACCCGCCGGCGGATTGCTGCGGCGAGGGCGATTTTTGTTGTCCGGCTAATAAGTATAGGAGCCTGAACGCCTTCGGTACAGGCCGGGTTGCGACAGTTTTGAAGCAAAAACGGTCAATTTTTGTATTTGCACGAAAAAATGGCGTTAAAAAAGGCGCTTACGACCATGCGGTCTGGCGCAAAGCCTCGCCGGTGATCATCGCGGCGGACATTGCGACGTTGATGGAGCGCTGCCCCTCGACCATCGGGATGATGATTCGCTCCTGCGCCTTTTCATGCACGTGGTCCGGCACACCAGCACTTTCACGGCCGAAAAGCAGGATATCGTCGTGGCGATAGGCGATTTTCGTATAGGGCAGGGCGGCCTTGGTGGAGGCGAGAACGAGGCGGCGGCCGGTGGTTGCGCGCCACTCCTCAAACCGGTCCCAGCTGACGTGGCGTGTCAGCGCCGCCGCTGCGATATAATCCATGCCTGCCCTTTTCAGGTTTCGGTCGGAAATATCGAAACCTGCCGGCTCGATGATATCGACGCCGAGGCCGAGACAGGCCGCCAGCCGCAGGATCGTGCCGGTATTGCCAGGAATATCCGGCTGGTAGAGGGCAATCCTGATTTCGGGTCTGATATCGCTCATGGTCTTCTCACCGCGTTTGGAATGCCGGAGCGCTTATCACGGGCGGCGGGTTTGTGACAGATGCAGCCCGAGAAGACCGTTTCGAAGAGTGCCGTATTCATTCGCGTGACACACAGTCGGGCTACCCATTAACCAACGTGTCGTCAGGCCGATCCGGCACATCCGGTTGCGTCGGATCGGCGTTGTTTCGATCCGGATTCCGCGCAGCAAAAACAGGAAGATATCATGTCCGAACCGGCGAATTTCGTCCATTTGACCGATCTGCATGTGGGCAATCCGCAGGTGCAGGACGATGATCTTTATTCCGACACCTCGGCCACGCTGGCCGATACTCTGGCGCAGATCAAGGCGCTCGGGCAGGCGCAGGACGCCGCCGAGTAAGCTGCGCATCCAGGCCTTACGACGGGCGGAGACCTTCGCGGGTCATCTCCGCCCGTTCGGCAGAATCGGTCGCGATCGAGAGCTTTTCTGACGCGTTCGGCATCTTTGCGGCTGGTCAACGATTAATTTTTGCGCTACAAGGCGACATCTTCAACACCAGCTAGGGAGGTTCTGATGCAAAATGACATTCGTATTCGCCTCCCGGCCCCAGTAGTGCTGCTGCTGGCCTAGGTGTTACCCCCGCGGTTCGACCGCGTTTCCCATAGTCTGATTCGTCATGTGGCTGTTGCGGCCATATCCAATACTTTTCTGTTCCGTCGTGAGCCATATTTGCGTTTGCTCACGTTTCACGATGGGGCGATTGCTTGCCGGAGCTTGGCCTATGTTTGGCTGGTTTGAAAAACGCCTTGATCCTTTTCCCTCTTCGGCGCCGTCTGTGCCGCCGAAGAAGCTTTTGCCGTTCGTGTGGCATTATGTGCAGCCCGCATGGCCGTGGCTCCTGCTGCTCGGCCTGATGTCCATGGGCATCGCCGTTGCGGAGGCCATGCTCTACAAATTCCTCGGCAGCATCGTTGACTGGCTTTCCACGGCCAATCGCGAGACGTTTTTTGCCGATGAGGGCTGGCATCTGATGGTCATGGCTGGGCTGGTGCTCTTCCTGCTGCCACTGATGGGCGCGATCCACACCATGACGATGCACCAGACGCTTGCCGGCAATTTCGGCATGATCGCGCGCTGGAAGATGCATCGTTTCCTGCTTCGCCACTCCATGAACTTTTTCGCCAACGAATTTGCAGGCCGGGTTTCGACCAAGGTGATGCAGACGGCGCTGGCGATCCGCGAAGTGGCGCTGAAGGTGATCGACGTGTTCGTCTACGCTATCAGCTTCGTCGTCTCGATGCTGTTCATGGTTGCGGCCGCAGACTGGCGGCTGGTCATTCCGCTGCTGGTGTGGCTCGGCATCTATATGGGTATCCTCACCTATTTCGTGCCGAAGCTCGGCCGGCTCGCACAGGAGCAGGCCGATGCGCGCTCGATGATGACGGGGCGTATCGTCGACAGCTATACAAACATCTCGACGATCAAGCTGTTTTCGCATGCGGGCCGCGAGGAAAGATATGCGCGTGAGGGCATGAACGTGTTTCTCGGAACCGTTCACCGCCAGATGCGCAAGATTTCCGGCTTCAACATCCTGATCGACCTCAACAATGCGGTCGTGCTGTTTTCCACGGCCTCGCTCGGTCTTTATTTCTGGATGCAGGGGTCGGTCACGGCCGGCTCGGTTGCCATTGCCATAAGCCTTGCCATGCGCGTCAACGGCATGTCGCAATGGATCATGTGGGAAGTCACCTCGCTGTTCGAAAACATTGGCACCGTCTATGACGGCATGTCGATGATGACGAAGCCGCACGACATCGTCGATGCTCCGAAGGCGCCTCAGCTTGCTGCACCGCAGGGCGCGATCCGTTATGATAACGTCCGCTTCCACTACGGCAAGAACAAGGGCGTGATCGACGGGCTGACGCTGGATATCAAGCCGGGCGAGAAGGTCGGGTTGGTCGGGCGTTCCGGTGCGGGCAAGACGACGCTGATGAACCTGCTTCTGCGCTTCTACGATCTGGAAGCGGGCAAGATCACCATCGACGGGCAGGACATCTCCAAGGTGTCGCAGGACAGCCTGCGCGAGCTGATCGGTGTCGTGACGCAGGATACTTCGCTGCTGCACCGTTCGATCCGCGACAACATCGCCTATGGCCATCCCGAGGCCACCGACGAGCAGGTGATCGCGGCGGCAAAGCGGGCGAATGCCTGGGACTTCGTGGAAACGCTTGTCGATATGCATGGCCGCCAGGGTCTCGATGCCCAGGTGGGCGAACGCGGTGTAAAGCTGTCCGGTGGCCAGCGTCAGCGTATCGCCATTGCCCGCGTGTTCCTCAAGAACGCGCCGATCCTGGTACTTGATGAGGCGACCTCGGCGCTTGACTCGGAAGTCGAGGCGGCGATTCAGGAAAACCTGTTCTCGCTGATGGAAGGCAAGACGGTGATCGCGATCGCGCACCGCCTGTCGACGCTGACCGAAATGGACCGGCTCATCATCCTCGACAAGGGTCAGATCGTGGAATCGGGCAGCCATGCGGAACTGGCGGCGATGGGCGGTATCTATGCCGATCTATGGCGGCGCCAGTCCGGCGGCTTCATCGCCGACCACGAGGCGGAAGTGGCTGCCGAGTAAGGAGAGCTCGAAGGGCGGGAAGCATGGTTTCCCGCCCTTTCGTTTGCGGTTCACGTTTATCTATGTAGGCGAGTTAAACCTCTCCTCCGTCATGCCGGCCTTGAGCCGGTTTCCAGTCACGGCGCGTCTGCGCCGTGAAAGGAGTCTCCGCGATCAAAAACTTGAATCGCGCTTTACCCCGGATCTAGTCCTTGTGACGGAGTGAGGATGCTGCGAGTGCGCAAAATCCAGGTGGGTCTATCCAGAGCCCGGTGGAACATTCTTCGCCCTTTTTCATTTCCCGAACGTTACCGAAATATAATCTCTTCCCGAACGCTCTGTGGCTGTTCCCGCTCCGGGAATCCGCCTATATCCGGATCATGGTCATTACCCGCATCTTCGAGTTTTTCGAGAACTGGATAAAGCCCTTCGCCCGAAAGGACGATTTGCGGCCGCCGGAAAAGACGTCCGGTTTCATCTGGTTCTATATCTCGCAGGCCAAGGCGCCGTTTCTTGCCATGCTGGTGCTGGGCGGGTTGACGGCTGCCATTGAGGCTGCGCTTTTCTGGTTCGTCGGGCGGCTGGTCGACATTCTCTCGACCGTCAAGCCGGAAGAGGGCTGGGCTGGACTGCTGGCAGCCCATGGCGGCGAACTCGTCGGCATGCTGGTGTTGATCGGCATCGTGCGTTTTATCGTCACCATGGTGACCGCGCTGGTGGACCAACAGATCATCACGCCCGGCTTTTACAATCTGGTGCGCTGGCAATCCTATATGCATGTGGCGCGGCAATCGCTGACCTTTTTCCAGAATGATTTTTCCGGCCGCATCGTCACCAAGGTCTGGTCGGGCGGGCAGGCGGCAGGCGATCTTGTCACCTCGCTGATGGAAAGCGTCTGGTTCGTCGGCATCTACTCCGTCTCGATGCTGCTGCTGATCGGCGGACTGGACTGGCGGCTTGCCGTCGTCGTCCTCGTCTGGGTGCTGATCTTCTCGCTGCTGGCGCGTTATTTCGTGCCGCGCATCCGCTCCCATTCGAAAGAAACGGCGGAGGCAGCCTCCATGCTTTCCGGCCGGATGGTGGATGCGTACAGCAATATCCAGACGCTCAGGCTGTTCGGGCGCGACGATGCCAATGACCGCTACATGCGGCAGGGCTTCGATATCTTCCAGAACGCCACGATGACGTTCACGCGGTTCATCACCGGTGTGCGCGCCTCCATGGCGCTGCTGTCGGGTGTGATGATCACGTCGATGGCGGCGCTGTGTATCGACCTTTGGCTGTCCGGCAAGATCAGTTCCGGCGCTGTCGCCTTCACGCTGGCACTGGTTCTGCGCCTCAACTTCCTGCTCGGGCGATTGATGACGCAGTTCAACGGCATCATGCGCAATTTCGGCACGGTGCAGAATGCGGCGGAGCTGATTTCGCAGCCGATCGGCCTCGTGGACGCGCCGGATGCGACAGTGCTGGACGTGAAAAGTCCAAGTATCCGCTTAGAAAACGTCAGCTTCCATTATGGGCGGGCGAACGGGGTCATCGACAATCTTAATCTCGATATCAAGGCGGGGGAGAAGGTCGGCATCGTCGGACGCTCCGGCGCGGGCAAATCCACCCTCGTCAATCTGCTGCTGCGGTTTTACGATGTCGAGAAAGGCCGTATCCTCATTGATGGGCAGGATATCGCCAAGGTCACCCAGGAATCACTGCGCGCCCATATCGGCATGGTCACGCAGGATACGTCGCTGCTGCACCGTTCTATCAGAGACAACATCATGTTCGGGCGCACGGATGCCACCGAAGCGCAATTGCTGGAGGCGACGCGCCGGGCCAAGGCGGATGAGTTCATTGCACGGCTGGAAGACCAGCGCGGCCGCACGGGTTTCGACGCGCATGTCGGCGAACGCGGCGTGAAATTGTCCGGCGGCCAACGCCAGCGCATCGCCATTGCCCGCGTGATGCTGAAGGATGCGCCGATCCTCGTCCTCGACGAGGCGACGTCTGCGCTTGATTCGGAAGTAGAAGCGGCGATCCAGAGCAATCTGGATGAGTTGATGCAGGGCAAGACAGTGCTGGCCATTGCCCACCGTCTTTCAACAATTGCTGCTCTCGACCGGCTGATCGTCATGGATCAGGGCCGTATCGTCGAGCAGGGCAGCCATTCAGATCTCGTCTCGCAGGGCAGACTTTATTCGGAACTCTGGGCGCGACAGTCGGGCGGCTTCCTTGCTGTGGACGAGGCGGCCCAATAGGGCCTGTCGCCAGCTATTTCCCGATCATGAAATCCGCCATCAGGCCGAAATGATTGGAACCGAGGCTGTCGGGCAGACGGGTGGTTTTCAAGAGCGTGGCCGGTTCGCGGGCGAAGATATGGTCGATGGCGATACCGAAGCGACCTGCCTTCGTCGGCCATGTGGCGGGTTCCCATGGCGCTTTCTTCAGGTCGTTGGCGGCGAGGAAGTCGCGCATGTCGGGAGCGATGCTGGCCGAATTGAAATCTCCGGCCAGAATGAGCGGCCCGGTAACGCGAAAGAGAATTTCGCTGACTTCGTCCAGCTCGTCCCGGTGATAGTCGTCGAAATAGGGTTTGGTGATGTGACCTGCGGCGAGCGTCAGCTTCGTGCCGTCGAAATCGATGCTGGCGATGGCGAAACGGTCGCGGCGCAGATCGCTGAGGCTATGGAAACGGCCCTCCAGCAGCGGCCGCTTCGACAGGATCAAAAGATCACAGGTCGGTGTTCCGGCATAACAACCGAGCCTGTGGGGGTAGGTTTGCTGCAGACGCGGCAGAACCGATTCCAGCGCAGCCGCCTCGAACAGATAGACAGCATCCGCGTCTGATTCGAGAATCCTGTCGGCAATCGCATCCGCATTGGCGGCGTTATCCATCAATACGTTGAAGGACAATAGCCGGAAGGGTCTGGCGCCAGGTGCCGCATTGGCGCTTGTCGAGAATTCCATGAGCATGGCGACGGCGTGGATGGCGAGTGCAAGCGACCAGATGATGAGGAAAGCGGAAATCGCGTCACGCGTCAGCCAAAATACCAGGCATGACAGCAGGATACAGACGAAGGCGATGTGAAGCTGGAAACTTGTGACGAAGGCTAAAAGCCAGAAATCCGTCACATAACGCAGGCTGGCGATGAAAATTACGGCAGCCACGACCGTGGAGACCATGCACGAGAGCTTCGCCGTCATCCGAATCCCTGCTTTCCAAGCTCTCCCTTGATGTCTCGTAACATGCCGCAAGGGTGGGCACAATGTTGCCCGCTTGCCGGGGCTTAGGAAAAAATGAGAAACAAATCCGCCCCTTCTGGCAGAATTACGGCAGCTTTGTGTGCTTTGCTCTTGCCAAGTCAGTCAATATTTTGCGATCAAACAGAATGACGCGGTTTCTCAAACGCCGCGAGGATGACCGAGACGGTGGGACGGAGATTGTCTTGGATCAAATCATAGCGGGAGGACTCATGCGATTTACGGCAAAAACAGCGCAGAGGATGGTGTAGCGGTGAGCGAGCACGTAACCAATCACGACGCCTCGGGTGAACCGACCCGTCGCGATTTTCTTTATCTAGTAACCGGAATGACGGGCGCCGTTGGTGCCGCCGCAGTGGCATGGCCTTTTATCGACCAGATGCGTCCAGACGCATCGACGCTGGCGCTTGCCTCCATCGAGGTGAACGTCGCGGCGGTCGAGCCGGGCATGTCGCTGACCGTGAAGTGGCGCGGCAAGCCGATTTTCATCCGTAACCGCACGGAGAAGGAAATCGGCGAAGCCAATGCGGTCGCTCTTGCCGATCTCAAGGATCCGGTGGCGCGCAACGCCAACATTGCCCCCGACGCGCAGGCGACGGACATTGACCGTTCCGCCGGTCAGGGCAAAGAAAACTGGATCGTCATGATCGGTTCCTGCACCCATCTCGGTTGCGTTCCGCTCGGCCAGGCCGGCGATTTCGGCGGTTGGTTCTGTCCCTGCCATGGCTCGCATTACGATACGGCGGGCCGCATACGTAAGGGTCCGGCGCCGCAGAACCTCGCCATCCCGACATTTGCATTCACATCCGATACCGTGATCAAGATCGGATAAGGGGACAGATATTTATGAGTGGTCATTCCAGTTATCAGCCGTCCACCGGCATCGAGAGGTGGATCGATTCGCGGCTTCCCTTGCCGCGCATGATCTATGACAGCTTCGTTGCCTATCCTGTCCCGCGTAATCTGAACTACGCCTACACATTCGGCGCGATGCTGGCTGTCATGCTGATCGTGCAGATCCTCACCGGCGTCGTGCTTGCCATGCATTACGCCGCTGAAACGACGGTTGCCTTCAATTCCGTCGAAAAGATCATGCGCGACGTCAACCACGGCTGGCTGTTGCGCTACATGCACGCCAACGGTGCGTCGTTCTTCTTCATCGCGGTTTACCTGCACATCGCCCGTGGACTTTATTACGGCTCCTACAAGGCGCCACGCGAAATCCTCTGGATTCTCGGCTGCGTGATCTACCTCCTGATGATGGCGACGGGCTTCATGGGCTACGTGTTGCCGTGGGGCCAGATGTCCTTCTGGGGCGCCACTGTTATCACCGGCTTCTTCTCGGCTTTCCCGGGCATAGGTGAGTGGATTCAGCAGTTCCTGCTCGGCGGCTTTGCGGTGGACAATCCGACGCTCAACCGCTTCTTCGCGCTCCACTACCTGCTGCCGTTCATGATTGCGGGTGTCGTCATCCTGCATATTTGGGCGCTGCATGTGACCGGCCAGACCAATCCGACGGGTGTGGAAGTGAAGAGCAAGACCGATACGGTGCCCTTCACGCCCTATGCGACGCTGAAGGATGCGCTCGGTGTTTCGGTGTTCCTCATCGCTTATGCGTGGTTCGTCTTCTACATGCCGAACTTCCTCGGCCACCCTGATAACTACATCATGGCGGATCCGTTGAAGACACCGGCGCATATCGTGCCCGAATGGTATTATCTGCCGTTCTACGCGATGCTGCGCGCCATCACCTTCAATATCGGGCCGATCGATTCCAAGCTAGGTGGCGTTCTCGTCATGTTCGGCGCAATCATCGTGCTGTTCTTCCTGCCCTGGCTCGATACCTCGAAGGTTCGCTCCGCCGTCTATCGTCCCTGGTACAAGCTTTTCTTCTGGCTGTTCGTCGTCAACGCCATCCTGCTCGGCTGGCTGGGTTCGCGTCCGGCGGAAGGCCTTTATGTCATCATGTCGCAGATCGGCACGCTTTATTACTTCGGTTTCTTCCTCGTCATCATGCCGATCCTCGGTCTGGTCGAAACGCCGCGGCGTATTCCGAATTCGATTACCGAGGCCGTTCTGGAAAAGAACGCCGCCAAGAAGACTGCCGCGCCAGCGGCCGCCCAAGTCTGAGCGCGAAGGAAGGATGACGACAATGAAGAAGCTTGTAACGAGCATCGCGCTTATCGCTGCCATCGGCTGTTCCGCCGCCGCTTTTGCGGCGGAGGAGAGCCACGATCTCGCCACCAAGACCGAGCATGCGATCGCCGGCGGTCACTTCCCGGTCATCAAGCCCGAGGAGCAGAGCTGGTCTTTTGCCGGACCTTTCGGCAAGTACGACAAGGGCCAGCTGCAGCGCGGCCTGAAGGTCTACAAGGAAGTCTGCTCTGCCTGCCATTCGATGAGCCTCGTTTCCTTCCGCACGCTGGGCGATCTCGGTTATTCGGAAGAGCAGGTGAAGGCCTTTGCTGCGGAATATGAAGTGCAGGACGGGCCGAACGCCGACGGCGAAATGTATAATCGCAAGGCTGTGCCTTCCGACCATTTCCCCTCGCCATTCCCGAACCACGAAGCGGCTGCTGCTGCCAATGGCGGAGCTGCACCACCGGACATGTCGCTGCTTGCCAAGGCGCGCGGCGTTGAGCGTGGCTTCCCGCAATTCGTCATCGACATGATTCCGATCATCGGCGGTTATCAGGAAGGCGGCCCGGACTACATCCATGCCCTGCTGACCGGATACCAGGACGCGCCTGCCGGCGTTGAAGTGTCGGAAGGCACGCATTTCAACCCGTATTTCGCCAGTGCCGTGGCGCTGAAAATGGCGCCGCCGATCAGCGCCGATCAGGTGACCTATGACGACGGTGCGCCGCAGACGGTTGATCAATATTCCAAGGACGTGTCCGCTTTCCTGATGTGGGCCGCAGAACCGCATCTGGAAGCACGCAAGCGCACCGGCTTCATGGTCATGGTGTTCCTGTTCATCTTCACGGCGCTGATCTATCTCACCAAGAAATCGGTCTACGCCAACAAGGAACATTGAGCGGCTTCAGATGCCTGCAATCATTGGCCCCCATGGTCCTGCCCTGGGGGCCTTTTCATGTGTCGAAGGAGGATGAGAAATGGCGAAAGTCCGGTGCGGTGGCTGCCTGTGCGGTTCCGTCCGTTTCGAGGCCACGGGTGAACCCGGCAATCCGCACAGCTGCTCCTGCGATATCTGCCAGCGGCATTCCGGCGCTCCCAGCCTTGCCTGGGTGGAGTTTGCGAGCGATGCAGTGGTCTGGACGGGAGAGGGCGGTGCGCCCATGGTTTTCCGGTCTTCAGATTATTCCAGCCGTGCGTTTTGCGCAGTCTGCGGCAGCACGCTTGGCGCCATCGACGATGCACCGACTGTCGCCCTCGTTTCCGGCTCTTTTGACGACAGAAATGACGAGGCGCTACGGCCTCTGTTTCATTCCTTCGCGGATGTCTGCCCGGTCTGGGCGCGGATCGAGGGAATGTCGGGGCAGGAATGAGCGGCGGTCCTTTTTAGTTGGTCCGCAGCCACCAAGTTGATAGGGTGGCCCGAACCTTCTGATCCATTTCCCAATCTAACTGGAAATACCATGACCGTTATCGCTTCGGAGCTTTCCGCTGCCATCCGCTCCATTCCCGACTATCCGAAGCCGGGCATCATCTTCAGGGACATCACGACTCTGCTTGGCAATCCGCGCGCTTTCCGCCGTGCCGTGGACGAGCTTGTGCAGCCCTATGCGGGGACGAAGATCGACAAGATCGCCGGCATGGAAGCGCGTGGCTTCATTTTGGGCGGAGCGGTGGCGCACCAGCTTTCCGCCGGTTTCGTGCCTATCCGCAAGAAAGGCAAGTTGCCGCACACCACCGTGCGCGTGGCCTACAGCCTTGAATACGGCGTTGACGAGATGGAAATGCATGTGGACGCCGTGCAGCCGGGCGAAAAGGTCATTCTGGTCGACGACCTGATCGCGACCGGCGGCACCGCCGAAGGTGCGGTGAAACTCTTGCGGCAGATGGGCGCGGAAATCGTTTCGGCCTGCTTCGTCATCGATCTGCCCGATCTCGGCGGCCGCAGGAAGCTGGAAGACCTCGGTGTGGAAGTGCGGACACTGGTGGAGTTTTCGGGGCATTGAGGCCGGTTTCCGGCTAGGAATGTTGCGACAGGCCGGCGTTTTTTCCGGTCTTTCGTAGTGCGATCCATGTCCAGTGGACGCCCATGGCGCGATTACCCGCCTGAATGGAAGCAACTTCTACCTGTCGTATCAACGTGAACCCCAGACGGGCTGCATTGCCCGTCGTTTCCGCTGGTGAAATGGAAAAAGCACGGCGGCCTTCGGGTGCGGGGCCGTGACGCAGGGACATGATCAGCAATCCGCCCTCTGCCGTCATCTCCGAGAGGCTTTCCATGGCGGTTTGCCGTGCCTCGTCATCGATATGGTGCCAGACGCCGCACAGCGTAACCAGATCGAACGGGCCGTGGCGGCGCGCTTTCATCAGATCGGGCAAACAGTCGTCAAGCCAGGTTATCTTGTGCGAGAGGTGCAATCTCTTTCCGGGTTCACGCAGTTCCTTGACCGGCTCTATCGCCAGAACATCATGGCCGCATTCGGCAAACCAGGCGGCATCGCGACCGGTGCCGCTGCCAATATCCGCGACGCGGGCCGGTGTGACCGGCAACAGATCGATGACCGGTGCGTAGATTTCCCGGCAATCCAGTCCATCGAACCTGGCAATCAGGTCCGGCGTTGCCGCTTCAGCATAACCCTGTAGGATATCGTTCATTCTTGCCTTCCCGCCGCGACGCCGATTCCGAGGGTATCGCGCGCGGGCTATCTCGGCCAGCCGCTATTCGAACTCCAGAACCCCGCTCTGGAAGGTCATCACGGTTTCTCCGGACTGGTTCACGCCCTCGTTGAAGGTGGTGTTCAGCCAAACCCCGGCTCTTGATTCCAGCGGTCGGGCATCGAGCAAGGTGACGAAATAGGTCACGTCGTCTCCGGCGAAAACCGGCTTTTTCCATTTGAGTTCACGAAAGCCGGGGGAGGGGCCGAGTTTCGGCGGTTCAAGGCCAAGTTGTTTCAGCCTCTTCACTTCCTTGCCCCAATGGGAAAGGAAACATTTCATCCAGCCAGCGCCGGTGTGCCAACCGGAAGCGCAGAGCGCGCCGAAGACGCTGTTTTTCGCCGCTTCGGCATCGAGATGAAAGGGCTGCGGATCGAAATCGCGGGCGAAACGGACAATGTCTTCGGCGGAAAAATGCAATGTGTCGAGGGTGACCCGTTCGCCGATCGGGGAAAGTTCTGCCAGTCTCATGCCGCAAGGCCTCCGTCCGCACGCATCAGGAACATCACGGTGTTTTCGCCGTGCGATACCAGAACGCCGCGCTGGTTATAAAGCTCATGGCGAAACTTCACGAGGCCGATGCCGGGGCGTGAGCTGGAGGTGCGCTGTTCCAGAACAATGGATTTTCCCGAAAGCGTATCGCCAGCCAGAACCGGCTTTTTCCAGTCGACATAATCGATGCCGGGGCTGCCTTGCGATGTCGAATCGCTGATATAGCTCTCCGCCATCATTCGCATCAGCAGGGCGCAGGTGTGCCAGCCGGATGCCGCCAGCCCGCCGAGAATGCTCTGGCGGCCAGCCTCTTCGGACAGGTGCATGGGCTGGGGGGCGAACTCGCTGGCGAATTCGATGATTTGTGCTGCAGAAATCGATTGCGGTCCCAGGGGAAATTCCCGTCCAACGGAAAAATCCTCATAGGCATATGTCGCGACCGGCGCCATGGCTTCCTCCCTTGCCTAGTCGATGTCACCGGCATCTAAAATGATTTTTCCCTTTACGTAAAGGTCAAATCGAGAGTGCGTTTGCGGCGTAGGGAGATCCTATTGAGAGAGCGAGTGCGGCATGCTGCCTTCTCCCAGAGGGGGAGAAGGTCGCGATAGCGGAATGAGGGGCAAGGGTCGTGAGATTCGCCAGCCTTGCCTCCTCATCAGATCCTCCGGGCTATCTTCCCCCGCCGGGAGGAGAAAAAAGCCACAGGTCTGTGTCACTTCGGTCAGCGAGTCAAAAGACGCGATGTGACCGCCGCCGCGCTCAAGACCAGATCAGGTATTAAAGCGGAAGTGGATGACGTCGCCGTCCTGGACGACATATTCCTTGCCTTCGTCGCGTCCCTTGCCGGCTTCCTTGGCACCAACTTCGCCCTTGTAGGCGATGTAGTCGTCATAGGCGATGGTAAAGGCGCGGATGAAGCCGCGTTCGAAATCGGTATGGATGACGCCGGCGGCAGCGGGCGCTTTGGTGCCGCGCACGATCGTCCAGGCGCGCGTTTCCTTGGGGCCGACGGTGAAATAGGTGATGAGGTCGAGCAGGTGATAGCCGGCGCGGATCAACCGGTCGAGACCGGCTTCGGTGAGCCCGAGGGCCGAGAGGAATTCTTCGGCTTCATCGGCCGGAAGCTGCGCGACTTCGGCCTCGATCGCCGCCGAGATGATCACGCATTCGGCGCCCTGTTGCTTTGCCATCTCCGCGACAGCCGCGGTGTGCTCGTTGCCGGTGGATGCGTCGGCTTCAGAGACGTTGCAGACATAAAGCACCGGGTGCGACGTCAGGAGATTGAGGCCCTTGAGGATTTCGATTTCCTCGTCCGCCAGTGTCTTCAAAAGCAGACGTGCCGGTTTTCCGTCGTTTAGCAGAGCAATTACGGCTTCCATCACCGGCAGTTGGGCCAATGATTCCTTGTCCTTGCTGGTGGCGCGCTTGCGCGTCTGCTCGACACGGCGTTCCAGGCTTTCGAGATCGGCGAGCATCAGTTCCGTCTCGATCGTGTCGGCATCGCCAACCGGATTGATGCGGCCTTCCACATGGGTGATGTCGTCGTCCTCGAAGCAGCGCAGCACATGCACGACGGCATCGACTTCGCGGATATTGGCGAGGAACTTGTTGCCGAGACCTTCACCCTTCGATGCGCCGCGCACCAGGCCGGCAATGTCCACGAAGGAAATGCGGGTCGGAATGATTTCCTTCGATCCGGCAATGGCCGCGAGCTGCTGCATGCGGGGGTCCGGCACGGCAACTTCGCCGGTGTTGGGCTCGATGGTGCAGAAGGGATAGTTGGCGGCCTGCGCGGCCGCCGTTTTCGTCAGCGCGTTGAAGAGGGTGGACTTGCCGACATTCGGCAGCCCGACGATACCGCATTTGAAGCCCATGGCTTGAAACCTGTCCGTTTGAAAGAATTCGTTGAGGAGCCTTTTGCGGAAAGGGCAGGGCAAGGTCAAGCCCGGGGGCCGATTTGGGCGGGCAAAGCCCCGCGAATGGCGCGGAATTCTGCGCGAGTGCGGGGCCGGGGTTGTCGATGCTGCGGTTGCGGCGCAATATGCGCCGGTCGAGCAACCGATCTTTCGTCATCAACGGGGATTTTCCCCATGGGCTACAATTGAGTGACAATCACGGGCGACAATGATGAGTGACAGTCCTGTTGATCTCAAACCGAAACCGAAAGTCAAACCGAAGCTGGAGCGGCCTAAGCTCTACAAGGTCATTCTGCTGAATGACGACTATACGCCGCGCGACTTCGTCACCCTGGTGTTGAAGGTCGTCTTCCACATGGGCGAGGACACCGGCCACCGGGTGATGATGACGGCGCATCGCTTCGGAAGTGCGGTCGTCGTTGTCTGCGAGCGCGACATTGCCGAGACCAAGGCCAAGGAGGCGAACGATCTTGGCAAGGAGGCCGGGTTTCCGCTGATGTTCACCACCGAGCCGGAGGAGTGACGGCTTTACGCTCAATCCCGCCGGATCTGGAAACCCGTCTTGTTCTGAATGAAACCGCAGCTTTCGTAGAAGGCATGCACCTCAGGACGCTGCCGGCCGGTCAGCAGCATCACCTTGTAGCAATTTGCGGCAAAGGCGGTCTCGATGGCGTGGCGCACGACTGCGCGGCCATATCCCCGGCCGCGACGGGTTTCCAGCGTCACCACATTTTCGATGAAGGCATAGGGACGGGCAGCGCGCGTCAGGTTCGGGATGACGAGAAGCGTGGCGGTTGCAACGGGTTCCTGGTCTTCCATGGCAAAGAACACGGTGAGGCCGGGTTGGCCGAGCATGGCGGCGAAAACCGTGCTTGCCTCTTGCGCCGTCAGTTGCGGGTCGGAAGGGTTCAGCGCCTGGTAAAGTTCGAGCAGTTTCGGCAGATCGTCCGGGCCAGCTTCGCGAAGGCTCATGGTCTCTGAAGACATCTGCGCTCAATCCTTCTTGCCGAACATCCGCTTCAGCATCTCCGCCATCGGCCCGGTTTCCGGCAGTTTTTTCGGTTGGGCGTTGTTGCGCGCCTGATGGATGTGGGATTGCGCGGCGGGCTTGGCCGCCTTGGCCGGTTTTTCCGTTTCCGGCTTGCTGCCGGTGGCAGGCGCCAGCTTGTTCATCAGCTGCGAATCCTCTGATTTCACCAGCATGGCGGCATTGTCGGCAATGGCGTCCAGCAGCGGATCGAGCCAGACCCGGTCGGTCTTGGCGAAATCACCGAGAACGTGGCCATGCACCCGCTCCTTGTCGCCGGGATGGCCGATGCCGAGGCGCAGGCGGCGGTATTCCTTGCCGCAATGGGCGTCGATCGATTTCAGGCCATTATGGCCGCCATGGCCGCCGCCGGTCTTGATGCGCGCGCGGCCTGCAAGCAAATCGAGTTCATCATGGATGACGATAATGTCTGCCGGTGCAAGCTTGAAGAAACGCATGGCCTCGCCGACGGATTCACCCGACAGGTTCATGTAGGTGAGGGGCTTCATCAGCAGAACTTTCTCACCGCCTATTTCGCCTTCGGAAATCTCCGCCTTGAATTTCCGCGCCCAGGGCGAGAAGGAAGGCAGGCGCTGCAGCGCATCCACGGCCATGAAGCCGATGTTGTGACGGTTTCCCGCATATTGGGCGCCGGGGTTACCAAGGCCTGCGATGATCTTCATGGGGCATGTCCGCTTTTTTGCCTGACGATGCTGTTGTCACCACCCCGAAATGTTCCGGCTGTCAATCTTTTTATGGAATTTTTGAAGTCGCGAGCGGGCGCTCAAGGGCTGACGAGTTTGTAGCGGTCGAATATGCTCTGTTGCGTTCCATCGGCGATCAGCCTGTCCAGGCGCGCCTGCAATTTTGCAATGACCTCGTCTGGAACGCTTTTATTGCAGGCAAGACCCAGCTGTTGCCGCGCCAGCGTTATCACTTCCCTGAATTTGCCTGGGGGTTGGCTTTTGAAAGTGCTTTCCGACATGGGCATCAGGTCGATGCGGCCTGCGTTCAGCTTGTGAAGCGTGATTTGGAAATCAGCACCGACATCCACATGCTCGAAACCGAGGTTGCCAAGAAGGACCTCGGTGTAGTCGCCACGCTGGGTGCCGACCCGGTATTTCCTCGCGTCTTCCAGACTGGAGACGTTGATATCCGCATTCTGGCGCGCCACGAGGATGTTGCGGTCGCTATGGATCGGTGAGACCCATTTGAAAAGCTTTTCCCGTTCGGGCGTTCTCGCCGTGGCAAAGACGCAATGCATGGCCTTCGTTGTGGCCAATGCGATTGCCCGCGCCCAGGGCATGACGGCAACCTCGTAATCGGTGCCGGTATCCTCAAGTACGATCCTGAGCTGGTCGATATAAACGCCCGCCACGCTGCCGTCGTCGTTTTGCAGATTATAAGGCGGGTAAACCTCGGTGGTCAGGAAAAGCTTGGCTGCGCTGGCCGGGCCGGCAAGAGCAAGAAAGATCAGACAAAAGCGGATCAATCCCATGGCTGCTCCCACCCGTTTACGCCTGTCGCGCCGCGGCGCGGTCTGCGCCGTTATCCGCATTCAATGCAGCGATCAGCCGTTCGATGGGCTGCGGTCGCGCAAAATAATAGCCCTGTCCGTAATCCGCACCTATCACTGTCAGAAGCTCCTTCTGCTCTTCCGTCTCGACGCCTTCGGCGATGACGGAGCAATTCATCTTGTGTGAGATTGCGGCGATACCCTCGACCAGCATGCGGCTGCGCTGCCTTATCTCCACCGTGTCGTCGCAGATCGAGCGCGTGAAGGACTGATCGATCTTGACGATGTCAACCGGAAAGCGGCTGAGATAGCTCAGCGACGAATAACCCGTGCCGAAATCGTCCAGCGCGATGCGGCAGCCCAGCTGGTGAATGGCATTGAGGATCGCCCGGATTTGCGGATCGTCCTTCATGATGACCGCCTCGGTTATCTCGATAATCAGCCGTTTGGGAAGAATGCCGTAGCGGTGAAGGACGCCGGCGATACGGGTCGGCAATCCCGGTTCGAACTGCAGCGGCGAAAAATTCACCGCCACATAGGATTGCTCCATGCCGGGCAGGTGCGACAGTCTGGCCAGATTGGCGATTGACTGGTCGAGGATGACATTACCGATGCGATGGATGGTGCCGTTTTCTTCCGCAAGGCTGATGATCGTGGCGGGAGAAAGCAATCCCTTTTCCGGATGGTTGAGACGCAACAGCGCCTCGAAACCCGCCGTCTGGCCCGTTGCGAGATCTTGAATCGGCTGGAAATAAGCCTCGAACCAATTGTCGGAAAGCGCCTGCGCGATATCCCGTTCCAGTTCCGCATGTTCGCGCGCCCGGTCCATGATCGAGCTGTCGAAGATCTGCGAGCCGTTCTTGCCCGTTCTCTTGCGGGTATACATGGCCATGTCGGCATTCTGCAAAAGTTCGGACGCGCTTGCGGCATGCAGCGGGTAGATCGCCATGCCGATGCTGGCGCTGAGACGGATGCTGTTGCCTTCGATTTCGAAGGGCGTGTCCAGCATGGTGCAAATCCGCTCGCAGAACAGCTGGGCGCGCTCCTCCACCTTGTCGCCGGCAAGCAGGATGGCGAATTCGTCGCCGCCCAGACGCGACGCGCTGTCCAGCGGTGTCAGCAGTGGTTCGATTTTCAGCGTGAATTCCCGCAGAACCGCATCGCCCGCCGCATGGCCGAGATTGTCGTTGATGGCCTTGAACCGGTCGAGGTCTATGAAAAGGCATGCCAGTTCGCTGCCGTTCCTGTCGGCGTCACGGATCTGCACGTCTAGAATGGCCTCGAAACCCTGGCGATTGAAGAGACCGGTCAAATGGTCGGAAATAGCCTGCTGGCGGTTGCGCTTTTCCGACTGGCGCAACTCCGTCACGTCAGTCATGACGCAGAGATATGTGCCCTGATGTGCGTTGCCGGAATCAAGGGCTTTTTCAAGGATGAGGGCGTCCATAACGCTGCCATCCATGCAATGAAAACGCACCGTGATACCCGCATGTGCGGCGTCGGGCGAATGTTGCGCCGCCTTGCGCTGCAGGAAAAGGGACCGGTCATCCGGGTGGATGAGGTCGGCGAAATTCAGGCCGAGTATTCTGGCCCGATCATAACCGGTCGCCTGCACCCAATAGTCGCTGACCGCGGCAATCCTGTCGTATCTGTCAAGCGAGAACAGCATGGCGGGTGTGCGATTGTAGATTTCCGTCTTCCGCTCATGGGCATGCTTGATTTCCAGCTCTTCCTTTTCAAGCTGGGTCTGCATTTCGTTGAAGCTTTTTGCCAGCCTGCCGATCTCGTCCTTCGAGCGCCAGTCGACATGGTGGCGGGAGCCGACGCGGCGTGTCGCTTCTATCGCTGCCGCCAGCCGCATCAGCGGACGGATGACCATGAAGCGGTTGCCGGCGATGGCCGCAAGAACGGTGGTGAGAATGGCGAGAATGAAAATTGTGATGAAGGCCAGTTCGGTGCGGCTGAGAGAGGTCAGAAGACCGATATCGTCGTAATAGACTGTCAGTTGCCCGACGGTGACGACACCGTTTGTGCTTTTGTAGGTCACTTCGCGGGTCGTGGAGGCTGCATCCTGAATGATGTCGCTGCCGGCCGTCTGGATGATGTCCAGCTGGCCAGAGGTATCCTTGACCTCGACCATGCGGATCACGGGGTCGGAAACGAGGGTGCCGGTAATCTGATTTATGGTGTCGTCGTCGAGATCCCATAGCGGGCGGGCAAGCGCCTGCGCATTGGTTGACAGCAGGATCTCAAGGTGATTGCGCTGGCTACGGATAGCCTCGTGATAGGAGAGGGTCAGCAAAAGGGTGAAAAGCGGGGCGACCACTGTGAGAAGTGCACCGGAAACAATCGCGATAAAGCGACTTTCGACGGAATGAGCCATGTTCTATTGCAGTACCCTCTACCCCAGATAACTGCGCCCCGTTTCCGCCCCGTCCGGAGAGACATCCTTGAGGTTTTCGGCAACGGCCTTGTATCCTCACTGTATTTCTTCAACCCGTCCGGTGTTTTCACGATAACGCAATGGGCATCGTTTCATGGAATTGTTAATTCACGCTGAAACGGGACCGGCATCCTGCACGCGGCGAGAGGTTTTTGCTTTTAAAGTTCATAAAAACTAAAAGGCCCGTTCCGAAAAACGGAACGGGCCTTTTAGCTCAAATCTGTCTGGCCTTATGGCCGCAGATTATTATTCAGAAGCTTCGCCGGCTTCTTCTTCTTCTTCAGCAACGCCGCCAGCCGGAGCAACGATCGTTGCGATCGTGAAGTCACGGTCGGCGATTACAGGCGAGATGTTCTTCGGCAGCTTGACATTCGAAATGTGAACGCTGTCGCCGATCTTCAGACCGGAGAGATCAACCGTGATGAATTCCGGAATGTCGTTGGCCGGGCAGTGGAATTCCACCGTGTGGCGAACGATGTTCAGAACGCCGCCGATCTTGATTTCCGACTTTTCTTCGTTTTCGAAGTGAACCGGAACTTCAACGTTGACGAGCGTGTTGCCCGAAACGCGCAGGAAGTCGACGTGCATGGTGAAGTCGCGGACCGGATCAAGCTGGTAGTCCTTCGGCAGGACCTTGATCTTCTTGCCGTCGACGTCGATTACCGCCACAGTCGTCATGAAGCCGCCAGCGTGGATACGCTTGGTTACTTCGTTGGTCGACAGAGCGATGGAAATGGGGGCCTGCTTGTCACCATAGATGACAGCGGGAATCAAACCGTTGCGGCGAAGTTCACGAGAGGACCCCTTACCAACTCGTTCGCGCGCCTCGGCCTTGAGCTCATACGATTCTTTGCTCATGGCAATTCCTTTCGAGGTTATATGGAGAGTTCATGCCCGCGGGCGCTGAACTGGAGAGGCTAAAAGCCATCTCGCCCGCGTTGCCTCCAAGGGTGTCTACACGGGTGCGGGCGCTATAATACAAACGGAAGACAAAGACAAGAGCGGCCGTTTTCCACGGATGCTATGCTGTGATTTTATTAGACTTGTCTAATTCACTCGTGCATTGCAACTTTTAATATATGCTTATCCATTCATATAAACCGGCTGCAAACTTGGCAAGTGATAAGGCTGCCTGGAATTCCAATTGCGTAGATGACAATGCTTAAAGTTCTCCAGTGCCTTACCGTCGATCATGACTTCCGATACACCACAGCAGCGGTCCTCGTCTGCATGCTGGGAAGCTTCGTCACGATGCGTCTTTTCTCGAGGGCGCGTCAGGCGAGGGGTTGGCAAAAGGTCAACTGGCTGTTTCTGGCTGGTGTCAATGGTGGGTCGGCGATATGGACCACCCATTTCGTGGCGATGCTGGGTTATGTCGCTGCCGGGGAGGTGGGGTACGATCCCTATCTGACCGGGCTTTCGCTTCTTATCGCCATTGCTACAACGACAACCGGCTTTGCCATTTCCGCCTATGGCGGACGCACAGCCCTGGTGGAAGCGGGTGGTGCGACAGTCGGTCTCGGTATTGCGGCCATGCATTATACCGGCATGGCTGCCTATCAGATACAGGGCATGATTTTCTGGAACCAGACCTACGTCATCGCTTCGCTGGTGCTCGGGGCTGTATTCGGTGCGCTCGCGGTCAATCGCATCGCGCGCCCAGTCAACCGGTTTTGCCAATATAGCTCGGTTGCGTTCCTGATCCTGGCCATCGCCTCCATGCATTACACCGGCATGGCCTCGATGTTGTTCGAGTTCGATCCGCGCATCGTCATTTCGGAAAGTCTGCTGCCGCCCGCCATCATGGGTGGGGGCGCCATCGCCGTGACGCTTCTCCTGCTGGCGCTCGGGCTTTCCACCTATGTCATCGACGCTCAGTCCACCCAGCAGGCGGTCGCCCGCTATCGTCATCTTTCGTTGCACGATCCGCTGACGGGCATTCCGAACCGCGCGGCATTTATCGAACATCTCAACCGCCGCACGCGCCATCTCTCCATGGGCGCGCACACGGCGCTTTTGTCCATCGATCTCAACCGCTTCAAGGAAATCAACGACGTTCACGGCCATGCGGCGGGCGATGCCGTGCTGCGCGCCATTGCCGACCGCGCAAGTTCCGTTCTGAAAGCCGGGGAGTTTCTGGCGCGTATGGGCGGGGATGAATTCGTGGCGATGACCCATTCCTATTATACCCGCGCCGATGGTGCGGAATTCGCCCAGCGGCTGATCGAGCAGATCAGCAGGCCGGTCGAATGGAACGGGCAGACGTTTTCGGTCGGCGCGAGTGTGGGCATATCGGTGCGCAATACCGGCGCCATTGACGCGGACACGCTGATGGCGCAGGCCGATGTCGCCATGTATCGGGCAAAAGGCGGGACTTCCGACACGATCTGCTTTTACGACAAGTCCATGGATGAAGCCGCACGCGAACGCAACGCGCTTGCCGTGGCCATGCGCAGCGGTCTCGCCAACAGCGAGTTCGAGCTTTATTACCAGCAGCAGAATGATACCAAGAGCGGCAGCATCGTCGGTTTCGAGGCGCTGTTGCGCTGGAAACATCCGGAACGCGGTATGATCTCGCCCGTCGAATTCATTCCGATCGCGGAGCAGACCGGCTTTATCGTCGAATTGGGCGAATGGGTTCTGCGCGAAGCCTGCGCGCAGGCGGCTCTCTGGAAAAAATCGCTTTCCATCGCCGTCAATGTCGCCCCGCAGCAGCTTGCGGACAATGATTTCCCCGAGAAGGTCGAGAAGATTCTTCGGGAGACGGCGCTTGCGCCTGAGAGGCTTGAGCTTGAAATCACCGAAGGCAGCATCATCGCCGACCACCGCCACGCGCTGATCACGATCCGCAAACTCAAGGCGCTCGGCGTCAAGATCGCCATGGACGATTACGGCACGGGCTATTCCTCCCTGTCGACCCTGCAGAGCTTTCCCTTCGACAAGATCAAGATCGACCGGGCCTTTATCGATGGCCTGTCGACCAATGTGCAGTCGGAGGCGATCGTTCGCTCCACGCTCATTCTGGCGCATAGCCTCAATATTCCGGTGCTTGCGGAAGGTGTCGAGACGAAGGCCCATATCGAGTTCCTTCGCCGCGAAGGCTGCCTGCAGGTGCAGGGCTTCTTCTTCGGCAGGCCCGGTCCCTTGACCTCCATCGCCAATCTCGTCGACGACACGTTCCTCTCGACGGAGGACGAGCCGGAGGTCACCACCACCGGCCAACGCTATTTCAAGGCGGTATGATATCAGGCGCAGCCCGCGGTTGCGCTGACGGATGCAGGTCGCAAAGTTTTTAGTTGAAACGTGAACGCTTCCAGCGCACCATTGCCGAAAAGCTTTGGGAGGAGCGAATGCCGACAGACATCGCCCATGCGGACCGCGTGTATGAAACAGCGCGCCAACGTTCCGCAGCCGCAAGTTCTCCGATTATCGCCTCATGGCGCCGTTGCATGGTCACGCACCGTCTTGCGCCGGAGGAAAACCGCAAGCCGATCTTTCTTACCGACGTCGAATTCCGCCGCGCACGCGAAAGTGCGGCGGGCCTGATTGCCGAAAGCACCGATGAACTCGACCGCATTTTTCACAGTGTCGGCAAATCCGGCTGCTGCCTGCTTTTGACCGACGCCCAGGGCGTCGCGCTGGAGCGCCGGGGTGCTGCCGGCGACGATCGTGATTTCCGGGCGCTCGGTCTCTGGTCCGGCGCTGTCTGGAGCGAAGCGAGCGTCGGAACCAACGGTATTGGAACGGCACTTGCCGACGAACGTTCGGTGGTGGTCTATCGCGATCAGCATTTCTTCACATCGAACACGGAACTGTGCTGCACCACGGCCCCGATCCGCGACCATACCGGCCGGGTGACGGGCGCTCTCGATATTTCCACGTGCCGCGACGACATCAACGAAATGACGTTTTCTTTCGTCACGCAGGCGGTGCGGGATGCGGCCCAGCGTATCGAGGGCAATCTCTTCCGCCGGGCCTTTCCCGGCGCGCGCATCGTCGTGGTGCCTACGGGTTTCAGTCCGGCACTTTCGTTGCTTGCCGTCGATCAGGACGATCTCGTGCTTGGGGCGACGCGCGCGGCGCGTCTTGCGCTGAAGCTCGATGACCATCGCATTGCGCAAGGGCTGCCCGCCGCCGATGTCTTGCAGGAACAGCGTCACGACGGCGGTTCCGATCTTGAGGAGGCGGAACGTTCGGCTTTGCGCCGGGTTCTGTCGCGCACCAATGGCAATGTCACGCAGGCCGCGTCCCTGCTCGGCATCAGCCGCGCCACGCTTCATCGCAAGATGAAGAAATTCGACGTGCATTGAGGCTACCCGAGAGGATACCCGCTCAATTCAGCGGGATCGGAGCGGGTTTGTCGCAGATGTGAGACAATGTGCGCTGCGGAACCGCGCGGTGCCACTACCCGCCACGATCATCTAGGCCCACCTTCCTGTCATGCGGTCCGTCGCGGATCGTTTTCATCAGGGAGGATGAAATCATGAATATTCAGGTTCAGCACAAAGCTGGCGAAGCGCCCTTCAAGCTGAAATACGGAAATTTCATCGGCGGCAAATGGGTGGAGCCAAAATCCGGCCGCTACATGGACAATCTGTCGCCTGTAACGGGTCACAAGATTTGTGAGGTTCCGCGCTCCGATGCGGCCGATATCGAACTCGCACTGGATGCCGCCCACCAGGCGCGGGAGAAGTGGGGCAAGACGAGCGTTACCGAACGTTCCAACATCCTGCTCAAGATCGCTCAGCGCATCGAGGACAATCTGGATCTCATCGCACGGGCCGAAACCTGGGATAACGGCAAGCCGCTACGCGAGACCACCAATGCGGATATTCCGCTGACGATCGACCATTTCCGCTATTTCGCGGGCTGCATCCGCGCGCAGGAAGGCACGATCGGCGAAATCGACAATGACACGGTCGCTTATCATTTCCATGAGCCTCTCGGCGTCGTCGGCCAGATTATTCCGTGGAACTTCCCGATCCTGATGGCCGCATGGAAACTTGCGCCGGCACTCGCCGCCGGCAACTGCGTGGTACTGAAGCCGGCGGAACAGACGCCTGCTTCTATTCTGGTGGTGATGGAGCTTATCGAAGACCTACTGCCGCCGGGCGTGCTCAACATCGTCAACGGCACTGGTGTTGAAGCGGGCAAGCCGCTGGCGCAGAGCAAGCGCATCGCCAAGATCGCCTTCACCGGCTCCACCCCGGTCGGCAAGGAAATCATGCGTTATGCGGCCGACAATGTCACAAACATCACGCTGGAACTGGGCGGCAAGTCGCCGAACATCTTCTTTGCCGATGTGATGAATGAAGACGACGCCTTCCTTGACAAGGCGCTTGAAGGCTTCGCCTTCTTCGCGCTTAACCAGGGCGAAGTCTGCACATGCCCGTCGCGTGCGCTGGTGCATGAATCGATCTACGACCGCTTTATGGAAAAGGCTATCAAGCGCGTTCAGGCCATCAGCCAGGACGACCCGCTCAATCCGTCGACCATGCTGGGTGCGCAGGCCTCGCAGGAACAGTTCGACAAGATCATGCGCTATCTGGATATCGGCAAGAAGGAAGGCGCAAAGGTTCTGACCGGCGGTGACCGCAAGACGCTCACGGGCGATCTTAAGGACGGTTATTACATTCAGCCGACGGTCTTCGAAGGCAACAACAAGATGCGGGTTTTCCAGGAGGAAATCTTCGGTCCTGTCGTTTCGGTCACCACCTTCAAGACGGTGGAAGAAGCGCTCGAAATCGCCAATGACACGGTTTACGGTCTTGGCGCTGGCGTCTGGAGCCGCGATACCAATATCGCCTATCGCGCTGGTCGTGGCATCGAAGCGGGCCGCGTGTGGACCAATTGCTACCACGTCTATCCGGCCGGTGCCGCTTTTGGTGGTTACAAGCAGTCAGGCATTGGTCGCGAGACCCACAAGATGATGCTCGATCACTATCAGCAGACCAAGAACCTGCTCGTATCCTACAGCCCGAACAAGGTTGGCTTCTTCTGAGTTCCTCCCCGGAAGCCGGCGACGGATCGTCCTGATTTCCGGCCGCCGGCGAGTTCCCAGGGGCTTCGGTCCCTGGGAACCCGGATGAAGTTCAGCAAAAATAAAAGGCCGGAGGTTTTGCCTCCGGCCTTTTTTTACTGCGGACTATGCCGCGTAACGCTGGTCGCGGTTTCGGGTGGCACCTACGGAGAACTGGCCCACCTGTTCGGTCAGGCCATCAGCTTCGCTTGCGAGCGAGAAGGCCGCAGCCGTCGTTTCCTCCACCATCGCCGCGTTCTGCTGCGTCACATGGTCGAGTTCGTTGACGGAGGCGTTGATTTCGCCGAGGCGGCCGGATTGTTCGCGCGAAGCTGTGGCGATTTCACCGATCTGATCGTTGACCGACTGGATGCGTTTCTGGATCTGCTCGAGGCTTTCTCCGGTTTTCAGCACCAGTGCCACGCCGCTTTCCACATCGCCCGCAGAGGTGGCGATGAGCGTCGTGATATCCCGTGCGGCAGCCGCCGATTTCTGCGCGAGTTCCCGCACTTCCTGTGCCACGACCGCAAAGCCCTTTCCGGCCTCACCGGCGCGGGCGGCCTCAACCCCGGCGTTCAGCGCCAGAAGATTGGTCTGGAAGGCAATCTGGTCGATGACGTCGATGATCTGGCGGATCTTGGACGACGACGTCTCGATACGCTCCATGGCGACGATCGCTTCTTTGACGACAGCGGTGGATTTATGGGCATCCTGCATGGTTTCCGCCGTCGTTCCGACTGCGACGTCGCAGCGGGAGAGGGAAACGTTGACGGCCTGCGTCATGTCTCCAAGTGCGGCGGCTGCTTCTTCGAGGGCGGCCGCCTGGCGTTCCGTGCGTCGCGACAGATCTTCCGATGCGCTTTTCAGCTCGCCGGAGCCGGAGCGGATGGCATTGGCGCTTTCGCCGATGCTGGAGATAGTCGCATCCAGCCCCGCTATGGAGTTGTTGAAATCGACGCGCAGATGGTCGAGCGACGGCACGAAAGGTTTTTCAATGCGAAGATCGAGCCTGCCCGCAGCAAGATTGGCAAGGCCGGTCGCAAGCGCATCGACTGCTTCTTCCAGCTCCTTTGCACTTCTTGCCTTTTCCATCTCACGCTGGGCACGTTCCTCGTCCAGTTCCTCGCTTTTGCGATGGGACTCGGTTTCCATGCGCTGCTTGTCGAGAATGCCCTGGCGGAAGGATTCCAGGGCGCGCGCCATGGTTCCGATTTCGTCGCCACGGGAAACGGCCTTGATCTCAATATTATGGTCACCACCGTTCAGACGTTCCATCAACCCGGCAAGGCCGGTCAGCGGCTTGGTCAGGCTGGCGGAAACGAAAATGCCGATGAGTGTCATGACGGCAAGCACCGCAAGTGTTGCAAGCGTTGCCCAGAAGGCGAGATCATTGGCCGCTGCCAGCACCTTGCTCTCCTGCTGGCCGATGGCCAGAAGATGCTTCTGTCCGAAAACGGAGACCGGACGATAGGCGTAGAAGATGCTGCCCGCAGGGGTCTTCGCCATGACCGTTCCGGCTTCGCTGGCACCTGTAAGTGCCGCGAGGCTTTCGGAAACGGCGACACCAGCCCCACCGGAGAGCACGCCCGTGCGAAGTTTGCCTTCAGCGCTCAGAAGAACGGCGTCGTCGATGGACTTGCCGGTTTCCTCAGGTGTTACCACCGCACCGATACGGTCTGCGGAAATGCGCATGATGACGGCGCCCTTGCGCTGCAACTGGCCCCAGTTCGAGACCGCAAGCGGCATGCCGATCAGGGCCGAGTCATTGGTGCTGTCATCGTTGAACCCAGTTGTGCTGATGACACCGTCCTTGCCGGCCTCGATGCGGTCGAACAATTCCTTGATCGTGCTGTTTTGCGGTTCCGTCACATTGGTCAGGAAGTTCTTGCCCTTGGTCACGGAATAGATAATGAGGCCTGCCTTGTCGATGACGTAGATGTCGCTGACCCGGGTGTTGCGCCAGACGCTGGCGATGGCCGCGTTGATCGTGGCGTGGCGAATGGCATAGAGCAGCCGCAAGCCTTCACCGTTGAAGGAGGCGCGCTCCTCCTCGGATACGCCCTCGCGGCGGAATGCCTGAATGATCGCATCCTTTTCCGTCGGTACGACCGTGGTCATGGTTTCCAGCGCCTGAGCGATCGCAGCGTTCTGCGACAGCTCGGAAATGCTCTGTTCGACGCGCAGCGTATAGGCATCAAGCTGTTTGGACTGGTTTCCCGCAACCGTCTCGAGCCTGATCTTGCTGGCGTCGATCAGGCCGGACTTGCCCATTTCGTACGACAGCAGCCCAACGGCCAGGCACGAAACCAGCGTCGCGCCCGTGACGAGCGCTGCGAATTTGGCCTTGATTGACAATGATTTAGCTTTGACAGCAGTCGGATTTGCACCCGGCATCCTGTTTCCTCCCCCCAAAAGAACGTTGCGGTACCGTCGCAACAATTGTTTACGGTCGCGTTAAGCTTGGCGGGGAATTGTATGATTATTTCCCGCATACCGTGAAAAAATCCAAGGCCCTGGCCGGCCATTCTCCGTAATAAAACTGCAATGGAACGGGCGCATACCGTGCGAAGTTCAACGGCTGTTCATATTCATGCAAGCTTTTCGCGCTCCTGCTCTTGCCACTATCGACGATGTTTGCGGAACACCCGCGGCTGGATATGACGGAGCCCCTTTGAGATCGATCCCGGATTTCGCGGTTATCGTACCCATGCACAATGAGGAAGCGAGCGTTGAAACGCTTGTCGCTGAGATCGTTGCTGCCTGCCAGCCGGTCGGTCCGTTCGAGATTATCGTGGTGGACGACGCATCTTCCGATCGCACGGCGGATGTGGCGCTTTCGCTTGTCGGGCGTTATCCGATGCTGCGGCTGGTGCGGCATGACCGGCAGGGCGGGCAATCGGCTGCGATCCACAGCGGTGTGCAGGCAGCGCGCGCGCCGGTTGTCTGTATGCTTGACGGAGACGGGCAGAACCCGCCGGACAATCTGCCGGCGCTTCTTGCGCCGCTTCTTGCCACGAACGCGCCGAGCCGGCTTGCGCTTGTGGCCGGGCAGCGTGTCGGCCGGCGCGATACGCTTGCAAAACGTCTTTCCTCCCGCTTCGCCAATGGCTTGCGGGCGCGGATATTGAAGGACGGCACGCGGGATACCGGCTGCGGCCTCAAGGCTTTCCGTCGCGACGCCTATCTCGCCTTGCCCTATTTCGATCACCACCACCGCTATTTTCCGGCGCTCTTCAATCGCGACGGCTGGCAGGTTGCCCATGTCGACGTCACACACCGGGCGCGTCTGCATGGCAATTCCCATTACACCAATATCGGCCGCGCGCTTGTCGGCATCCACGACCTGATCGGCGTTGCCTGGCTGTTGCGGCGGCGCAAGCGGGCAAGCTGGGCCGAAACCTTCAAGACGGAGACATCGCCGTGAACGCACCGGCCTTATGGTCCATGCTGCATGTGAACAGCTGGAAGGAATTTCTCTGGGTCTGCACCGGCTTTATGGGCCAGATGCTGTTCACCATGCGTTTTCTGGTTCAATGGATTTCGTCGGAACGGGCGAACCGCTCGGTCATTCCGGTAGCCTTCTGGTATTTCTCCATCGTCGGCGGCCTTGTGCTGCTATTATACGCGATCTGGCGTCGCGATCCGGTTTTCATTCTGGGACAGGCCTCCGGCCTGTTCATTTATGCCCGAAATCTCTGGTTGATCCATGCAGAACGCCGCCAGCATGCATGAGGCCGCAGCTCTGCCTTACGCGCAGGCGAATGAGCAGCGCCAATGGATGACGTTTGCGCTTGCGGCAATCGTGCTCGTCACCGTGCTGCGCGTCCTCGGGCTTGCTTTCAACCGCACCGATCTTTTCGTTGATGAGGCGCAATATTGGCTGTGGGGCCGGGAGATGGCGTTCGGCGCCTATTCCAAGCCACCGCTGATCGGCTGGATCATTCGCGCCGCCACCACTCTGAGTGGCGGCGAGAGCACCTTCGACGTGCGGCTCGCCGCGCCGGTCATCCATGGCATAGCGGCCGCGGCGATCCTTGCGCTCGGGCGCATGATCTATGATGCGAAGCTCGCCTCGCTGGCTGCCGTCATCTATCTGACGCTGCCCGCCGTGACGCTCGGCAGTCTGCTGATCTCGACCGATACGCCGATGATGCTGTTCATCGTGCTGTCGATGATCTGCATGCGCAAGCTCGCGGAAGCACGCGCTGCCGGTGTATCCGCGATGCTCTGGAGTATTGCGCTCGGTCTAAGCTTCGGCCTCGGGCTGATGTCTAAATATGCGATGATCTATTTTCTGCCCTGCTTCATCGCTGCCGGCTGGCTGTGCGTGGGCTGGCGCATCCGTTGGCGTGACGCCGGTATTGCTGTAGTTGTCTGCGCCGCCGTCATCGCTCCCAATCTTTGGTGGAATGCTGCGCATGATTTCATGACCGCGCGCCACACGGCGGACAATGCCAACTGGCATGGCGTTAAGCTGAAAATCGGTCCGGCGCTCGAGTTCTTCTTCTCTCAGGCGGGTGTCGTCGGGCCGTTCGTCTTCATCGGCATGATCGTCGCGACGTTCAGGGCGAAAACCGCTGAAACCCGGGCGCTTGTCGCCCTTTCGGTGCCGATCGTGCTTCTGATCACGGCACAGGGGCTGATGTCGCGGGCGCTCGCCAACTGGGCGGTGGGGGCTTATGCCGCGGGCGTGCTTCTGGCGGTGCCTGTCCTGGCATCCCGGCGTTGGCTCACCGTTTCCAGCCTTGTGCTCGGCGGTATCGTTGCCATCGCACTGCCGCTGATGACGATTGCCGGAACGGAATTGCGCTTGCCGAATGGCGACCTGGCGATGAAGCGCTATCTCGGCAGCTCGGAGCTTGTGTCGACCGGCCTTTCAAGGGCGCGAGAGGCGGGGGCGGATGCAATCGTCGCTGCAGATCGCTCCATTCTGGCCGAGCTCTTTTATCAGCTGCGGGACGAAAAGCTGCTCATGCCGCGCGCTCTGCCTGAAACCGGCGTTCCTTCCAGCCACTACGCGCTTCTTTACCCGCTGAAAGCCGGAGAGGCGACAAATCCCGCCTATCTTGCGAGGGCGGACAGCCTGCCGGGCTGTCTCAATGGCGAGGCGCCGCTGTCGACATGGGTTGCCGGGCCGGGCTCGTTCGAGGGCAAGGAAATCGGTCTCTGGCGTCTGCCGCCACAATGCATCCCGAGGGTTGCCGATGGACAATGATCTTTCGCATATGCGGATCACGATCTGGGTTACGTTCGCCACATTGGCGCTCGTCATCCTGTTCGCGACCTTCCCGTCCATCGACCTCGAGTTTTCTTCCCTGTTTTTCTCGCCCGAAGCGCGCCTGTGGGCTGGAAGCCTGCCGGTTCCGGAATGGTTTCGCGATACGTTGCGGGAGTTAACGGAACTGGCCGCACTTCTTGCCTTCATCGTTCTGGTCGGCAACATCAGGCTGGGGGCGCTGCAGCGCACGGGCTGGCGCGTCTGGGCCTTTCTCTGCGGGCCTGTGGTGCTCTGCGCCGGGCTTCTGGTAAACGGGGTGCTGAAGGCCAATATCGGCCGCGCCCGCCCGTTCAGCGTCAGCGATTTCGGTGGACATCAGCTTTTTACGCCGCCTTTCCAGTTCAGCACGCAATGTTATTCAAACTGTTCGTTTTCCTCCGGGGAAACGGCGCTCATAGCGAGCTTTTTCCTCCCGCTCTGCGCGCTTGTCTGGAGCCGCCTGCAATGGGGCGGGCGTCTTTTCATGGGCAGCACTGCCGCCGGAGCCATCATCCTCATGTCCGGTCTGCGTATTGCAGCTGGCGGGCATTTTCTCAGCGATGTGGTGATGTCCGTGCTGTTTTCCGCACTGACGACGCTGTTCCTTTACCGGGCGCTGGCAATTGCCCGTCATCGTCATCTATTTACCGGCGATGCCGTTACGGCCGATGCCATCAGCCTTTGGCGCAATGGCAGCCATGCTGTTCGCACCCGCGCTCGGCGCTGGTGGCCGAAAATCAAGGCCGCCGCCACACGGCTGCAACGACCGCCGGATGCGGGCACGGCATCTTCCTGAGTGGTGCAGATGGAGTGCTGCGATCTCTGCGGATGCTGAGATAGCTGGCAAAATCGATAAGCTTTCTTCTCATCATGCCAAACTTTAACCAGCATCCAGCCACGGCGCGGACGCGCCGTAAGAAAGGGTCTCACGCGATCAAAGACTTGATCGCACTGGACCCCGGACTAATCCGGGGTGACAGTATGCGGATGCAGTGATTTTGCAGATGTACGAGAGAAACGATTGCTTCAGTCGAACAGGCCGGAAACCGACTGTTCTTGCGCGGTACGGTTGATCGCTTCGCCCAGAAGGCCTGCAGTGCTGATCACGCGGATATTGTGCGCGGACTGGACGCTGGTGGTCGGCTGGATGCTGTCGGTGATGACGAGTTCGCGCAGCTTCGATGAGGCCACGCGGGCAACGGCGCCGCCGGAAAGCACGCCGTGCGTGATATAGGCGGTGACGCTGGTTGCGCCCTTTTTCAACAGCGCTTCGGCAGCATTGCAGAGCGTGCCGCCGGAATCGATGATATCGTCGATCAGGATGCAGTCCTTGCCGGATACGTCGCCGATGACGTTCATGACTTCGGATTCACCCGGACGGTCACGGCGTTTGTCGACGATGGCCAGCAGACAGTCCAGACGCTTCGACAGGGCACGGGCGCGCACCACACCGCCAACGTCAGGCGAAACGACCATCACGTTGTTGGTGTCGTAGTGGTCCTTGATATCGCGGGCCAGAATGGGCGCTGCGAAGAGGTTGTCGGTCGGAATATCGAAAAAGCCCTGGATCTGGCCGGCGTGAAGATCGAGCGTCAGAACGCGGTCGGCGCCTGCTTCGGTGATCAGGTTGGCGACGAGCTTGGCGGAAATCGGTGTGCGGGGGCCGGCTTTGCGATCCTGGCGGGCGTAACCGAAATAGGGAAGTACTGCCGTGATGCGTTTTGCCGAGGAGCGGCGCATGGCATCGATCATGATGAGCAGTTCCATCAGATGATCGTTTGCCGGAAACGAAGTGGACTGGACGAGAAAAACGTCCTCCCCGCGTACGTTTTCACTGATTTCTACGAAAATTTCCTGGTCAGCAAACCGCTTTACGGTGGCATTTCCCAAGGGAACGTTGAGATACTTGCAGATCGCTTCGGCAAGGTGCCGGTTCGAATTGCCTGCGAAAACCTTCATTGCGCCCGCCTGTTTCCATGCAATCGCCTTGCGCCACGGGAAAGTGTCTGCCGTAACCAAGCGTCGTTCAAGGGGAGGAACATCCGGCTGAAAAGCCTTTGCCGGATACGCCTTGTTGCCATGCGCGCCTTAATAGCGTTGTTGCTTCCGATTGCAAGAGGACTCCGTGCTTTCGCAATGATTTTCATGAAATCTCTGTGACTTCTCCCGCCGTTTCATCTCATCCCCTTTGAGACTGCTTCCATGACGAATACTCGTTGAGCGTTTTTGCGGCGATATCCTGCATGACCCTGTCGGTCGCGGCGGCCCAGGGATCGCTGCCCTTGGCTGCCACCGTTTCCTGCCCCTGCAGGCGATGGAGCCTGACACCATTGGCATCCAGAACGTCCCAGACGTAGATGATGTTGACCTTGCTGCCATCGGCGAAGGCGGAGAAATATCCCTTGAGGATGTTCTCTGCCGAATTGTCGTTGGAGGCGCGGATTGTCAGCCCCTTTGCCCGCGCCTCGGCGCCCAGTTGCCGCGAAAGCGGCGTGACGGCCTGAACGGGCGCGCCGATGATCGGCAGGAAGCGGATGGTGTTGCCGGAAGCAGCGGGGGCAAGTGCGGCCGTCTGCTGTGGAGGCGGCGGCTGGGTGCTGGCGGGTGAGTGGCCTGCAGATTGTCCGGTAGACTGGGTCTGACCAAGAGGTTCGCCGTACTCATTGCCGTTGGAAAGCGCCTGTGCCTGCGCCTGCAGGGAGTTCTGCGGTGCGTAAGCGGGCACGGAAGAGGCGGTTGCCGGTGCGCCTGCGGGCGCGCGGTCGGCGGCGGCAGCCATCTGGTCGAGATCGCCCTGCGTCACCGGTGTCGATTGCGAGCTGTTGTGCCCGACATTCACCTGCGGCGTCAGCGCCTCCGTGGTGTTGCAGGCCGACAGGGTCAACGCCAGCGCCGGAATGGCGAGGACCGAAACGACAAACGTCTGGAAAGGGCGGGTAAACCCCGTCCGGCTCATGCGACGTTTCCTCTCATGTTCCGCTCCTTCTTGCCCAAGGTGGCGGCAATGTAGGGCCGGTTTTCCCGCTCTGTCAAACCCGGTGCAGATTTAAGCTGTGAGAAGATCGAGGCTATGGCGCGAGAGCGGTTCCGGCGCACCTTCCGTGGTAAGGTAGGTCTGGCCGAGGGTCATGGCGGTGCCGGAATCAGAATCCATCACGATCATGTGCACGAACAGGGTCATGTCGCTGGCGATTTCCTGAGAGTTGCCGGCATGGAACATCTGATGCTCCATCCATGACGGTGAGAAACGCGCGCCCAGCGAATAACCGCAGGAGTTCAGGCGATGGCGGGTCAGTCCACGCTCGTCCATGACGCGGGCGTGCACGTCGAAGACATCGCCGAAGGTCTTGCCGGGCCGCAGCACCTCTTCGATGTCGGTGAGGTTTTGCAGGCAGGCGCTGTAAAGCTCCTTCTGGCGGAAGTCCTGTTCGCCGATCACCACCGTGCGCATCATGGCGGCGTGGTAGTGGGCGCTGACACCCGCCCATTCCAGCGTCAGCTGATCCTTGTCATCGAGCCTGCGGCGCCCGGCCTTGTAACGGCACAGCAGCGCGTCCGCGCCGGAGCCGATGATGAATTCATTGGCGGGATAGTCACCGCCGCCGGCCAGAACCGCTCCCTGCATTGCCGAGAGGATCGCGGCTTCGTCCGCACCGGGCTTGATGAGCTCCAGTGCAGCGTCCAGAGCCTCATCCGCAAGTCTGCCTGCCTTCCTCGCATAGGCGATCTCGGCTGGGCTCTTGATGAGCCGCAAGCTGCTGACCAGATAGGAGGCGTCGATCATCTGGCAGAAGCTGGCAAGCTGGTTGTCCAGCAGGCGGGCGACGCGCCCGGTCATGCCGTGGGTGTCGTATTCCACGCCGATCTTGGCGCCAAGGAGATCGAGATCGCTGAGGAGGTTCTTAAGATCGAGCGTCGGGTCGGCATTGGGCCGGTCGACCCAGACGAGAATATTCTCGATCGTCGAAGTATTCCGGGCCTGCCGCATATCCGCTGAACGGGTCAGAAGCATCATGGAGCCGTCCGACTTGACCACCAGCGTCTGGAAGAAGCAGTAGCCGAAGGTGTCATAGCCGGTAAGCCAGTACATGCTTTCCTGGGCGAAAAGCAGAATGGCGTCCAGCTTCTCTTCCGCCATCTTCGCAATCAGCCGTTCGCGGCGGGCATCGAATTCCGAGAGCTCGAAGTGCAGGGCCATTTAGTCCTCCAGAATTGCGATTGCGGAAATCTGCCGCCCGTAGTCGGGCTCGGCACGGTGGGTCGTGCGGCGGTAGGAATAGAAGCGTTCTTCATCGGGATAGGTGCAGAGGCCGAGGTTTTCCGCTCTCACGCCCGCATTGACCAGCCGGTCCACCGTAAATTGCTTGAGGTCGAATAGCGCATGGCCGCCTTTGTCCGAAGCGGTGAAATAGGCCGCATAGGCGGGATCGAAATCGGTGAAGCGCGCCACATATTCAGGCCCGACCTCATAATTGGCCTGGCTGATGGAGGGGCCGAGGGAGGCGGAGATGCGCTCGCGGCTGGCGCCCAGCTTCCTCATGGTCTCGATCGTGTTTTCGAGCACGCCGAACAATGCACCCTTCCAGCCGGCATGGGCGGCACCCACAACGCCCGCTTCAGCATCAGCAAAGAGGATCGGGCCGCAATCGGCGCTCAGAACGCCGAGCACGAAACCCGGTGTCGCCGTTACCATCGCATCGGCCTGCGGGCGGCTGCCGTCATAGCTTTCATCGACCACAAGGACATCAGGAGAATGGACCTGATGCACGGTGGCGAGACGTTCCGGAGACAAGCCGAACCATTGCGTGACGCGCCGGCGGTTTTCCTGCACCAGTTCCGGCTCGTCATTCGAACCGAGGCCGACATTGAGGCCCTGATAAAGCCCCTCGGAGACACCGCCTTGCCGGGTGAAGAAACCGTGACGGACACGGTTTTCACTCAAGGCGGCAAGCAGGGGGCTCTGGATGGGGAGCGGCAGCGTTTCGTTCTGCATGGTGCGGGAGTTCCTTGGAGAATGTCGCTGTTGGCCAGTGGGATGCGTTAAGCGAGATGTTTCCTGTTGCCGCGGCGTTGCGCGGCGTTTGTCTGGTGCAGTGTGTCTGCGTTCGCTTGCTTCGTTCTGGGCCGATGTTGGCCCAGAGGTGATTGCACTGTCAATCCACCGCGCGAAACGGCATGAGATGGAGCGCGGGACTTGAAACGGCGATGACCTTGAAAAGTTCCCCCATCCTGCCAGCCCCTTCGCCAGCGAGACGGTTGACCGCTTCGGCGATTTCAAGCGTCTGGTCGGGTGTAGCTTTTGCGGCAAGGGCGGTTGCCCGTTCCTTCAGGCCAAGACCATAAAGAAAGTCGCCCTGCCTGATGCCGCCATTGACATGAACGCCGTTTGCTTCAGCCGTCCTGATAAGGCTTTCGAAATCGACATGGCTGGTCAGATCGGCTTGCCCGGGATGAGAAAGCGGCGGGTCGAAGGCATGGTTGCGCATGGCCTGCAATGTGTCGCCATACCCGGCGACCAGATGGCCGTAGTCGATCGCGAGTGCGGTGCCGCCATATGCGGACAGGCGCTGGCAGATTGCGGTCATTACGGCTTCGCGGGCGGGTGCGATCTCGAATATGCTGCCAATCGGCTGCCGTTCCGGGCCGGGCGGCAGCAGAGCCGGGTCGATGCCGGCAAGCCCAGTCGAGAAGACCAGTTCACCATCGGTACCAAGACTGACCACCCGTTCGCGGAAACCCTGCGGCGTTTTCACGAATTGGCGGATTGGGATGGCGTCGAAAAGCTCGTTGGCGACGAGGAGCAGGAAACCTTCCGGCACCGCATCGAAACTGTCATGCCATGTCAGCCGTTCGGCATGCGCAGCGAGCGTCTCTTTCTGGATGGCGCAAAGGCGAGGGCTGGTCTCCACCAGATGCACCCGCATCGTCTCGTAAAGCGGTGGGGCGATGCGGCGGATGACGCGCAGCATGTCAGACATCATGGTGCCGCGGCCGGGGCCGATTTCCACCAGACGAATATCTGCGGGTGCGCCATGGCGCTGCCAGGCGTGAACCACGAAAACGCCGAGCATTTCGCCGAAAAGCTGACTGACTTCCGGAGCGGTGATGAAATCACCCGATCGGCCGAAAGGCTCGCGGCTCCGGTAATAACCGTGTTCAGGATCGGCCAGGCAAAGCGAGAAGAAATCGGTGACGCTGAGCGGGCCGTTCAGGCGGATGAGAGATTTGATGCGTTGCGCAAGCGGTGTCGTCATGGCAGGCCATTCCGCTTAAGCGCGTATTTTAGCGCGCCGCGCACGCAAGACGGCCCAGAGGCCAAGAAGGAACATCGGCGTGGAGAGTACCATGCCCATGGTCAGCCAGTTGCCCGCGAGATAACCGATCTGGGCGTCCGGCTCGCGGAAGAATTCCACGAAGATGCGCGACAGCGCGTAACCGCAAACGAAGATGCCGGTTACGATACCAGGTGTCTTGAGCGCCCTGAAAACGTAGATGGTGACCGCCAGAATGACGAGGAGAACGAGGCCTTCAAGTCCCGCTTCGTAAAGCTGGCTGGGGTGACGCGCAAACGGCCCGCCGGTGGGGAACACGACGGCCCAGGGAACGTCGGCGATACGTCCCCACAATTCGCCATTGATGAAATTGGCGATGCGTCCGAACAGCAGGCCGACAGGTGCGACGGCTGCGATGATATCGAACATGCTCCAGACAGGGATGCCGTTCTTGCGGGCGAAGAGGATCATGGCGATGGTCGTGCCGATCAGGCCGCCATGGAACGACATGCCGCCGTTCCATATCTCAAGTGCTCTTATAGGGTTTGCGGCGACGGCGCCAAGATCGTAAAACAGGATGTAGCCGATGCGCCCGCCAAGCACGATGCCGCCGGCTGCCCACAGGATGAAGTCGTCAAGATGCTGCGCCGAGATCGGCGATGTATCGTTTGGCCACAGGCGAGGCGTAAGCGCAAGGCGGCGGGCATAAAACCAGCCGAGCATGATGCCGGCGACATAGGCAATGCCGTACCAATGGATCGCCAGAGGCCCGAGAGACAGGGCAACCGGATCGATATTCGGAAATGGCATGATGGCAAGTTGGGTGGGAGCGGCTAACAATCCGTATATTCCGTCATCGTTGCTGGGCGGACAACAGAATGACCCATTGCCTCAAGGAGCCGGGCGATGATGCTCTCCGGTCTCTTTACGCGAGGAAAATGGCGATTGCGGCAGCGCCGGTCAAGATTATTCTTCAAGGGACGCTTTGCGATGCCGAAGGCCATTGCAAGCCATGTGGATTTTTCGATTTTGCTTGCAAGGCGGCTGTCGAGTGCCTACCTGAAAGGCATCAACAGCAGGGAACGGAACGCTCCCTGAACCGACGAAGGAACAGGGCCATGACCACGACAGGCACCAATCGTTTTCTGGATGAATTCGCCAAGCTGATGACCGATGCGGCGGGCGCTGCGCAGGGAATGCGCAAGGAGGCCGAGGCTGCCTTGCACGCACAGGCGGATCGCTGGCTGAACAGCCTCGACGTGGTCAAGCGCGAGGAATTCGACGCGGTGCGCGAGATGGCGATCAAGGCGCGCGATGAAAACGATGCGTTGCGCGCTCGCATCGAGGCTCTGGAAGCAAAGCTTTCTGCTGCCAAGGATTGATTCTTTTCGCGCTTTTTCATCAAGAGGTCCCGGATTGCCTGCGATTCCGGGACTTTTTGTTTGCGGGCCATGCAACCCGAAATTATTCCCTGTCGATCCGGACCTGCCTCCATCGTTAATTTTTTGAGGCCTGTGGACACTTCCAAAAAACGCAATTGCCAGAGTCGCTTATGTATCTCGCCTGAGGTGATGGGGGAGAAGATATCCACTGTTCAAAAAGTAAAAATGCTGCCCGAGGGGTGGCAGCAGGACTCGGCCATTATACACTGATTTTAAATGATGATTCGAAACGAACCTGGTAAGCTCCACACAGGGTGAATGTGTAACTCTGTTGGTGTCGGGCAATCGTCTCAAGTGTTGAATCCGGTTTGTGTGTGCGTTTTGTGCCCGGCGTTCAAAACAGAACATCCATACCGGATGAGAAGGTGCCGCATGAGCCTGATAGAATTTGAAATTGAGCGCCAGTCCAATCCCGTGGACATGATCGAGATTGTCGCCGCCTCGAACGACTGGTCGTTCGAACGTTCCGGCGAAGACGAGATCGCCATGACGGTGGCGGGCCACTGGGCCGATTATCACGTTTCCTTTTCCTGGATGGAAGATTTCGAGGCACTGCATCTGGCCTGCGCCTTCGACATCAAGGTGCCCGATCAGCGCGTCAACGAAGTCATTCGCCTGTTGTCTCAGGTCAACGGCCAGGTACTGATGGGTCATTTCGATCTGTGGCGGCAGGAAGATGTTGTGATCTTCCGCCAGTCGCTGCTTCTGGCTGGCGGTGCGGAGCCTAACAACCAGCAGGTGGAAGTGCTGCTTTCCAGCGCGCTTGAGGCATGCGAACAATATTATCAGGCATTCCAGTTCGTCGTATGGTCGGGGCTGGATGCGAAAAGTGCAATTGAAGCGGTCATGTTCGAGACCGTCGGAGAAGCTTGAAAATGGTCTACAGGGCTTCCGGTCCTCTCGTCCTCGTTGGGGCGGGCAATATGGGCGGCGCTTTGCTTTCGGGCTGGCTGAAAAAGGGCGTGCCGGGTTCGCAGGTTATCGTCATCGATCCGCGCCCCTCCGACGCCATGCGCACGACAATTGCGGAAGCGGGCGCCACGCATAGCGAAAGCGTGCCTGATGGCGTGAAGGCGGGCATTCTGTTTGTCGCGGTAAAACCGCAGATGATGGAAGCAGTGCTACCCTCCCTCAAGCCCTTGCTCGGACCCGAGACCGTCGTGGTTTCGATTGCGGCCGGCACCACCATCGGCACTTTCGTTTCGCATTTCGGCTCTGTCGCCGCCGTGCGGGCCATGCCGAACACGCCGGCCATGGTTGGCCGTGGCGTGACGGGCGCCTATGCCAACGAATTGGTGACGCCGGCGCTAAAGGCCGTGGTGGATGGATTGCTGAAGGTCAGCGGTCCGGTCGAATGGGTGGAAACCGAAAGCGATATCGACGCGGTTACCGCGGTTTCGGGAAGCGGTCCGGCCTATGTCTTCTATCTGGTTGAATGCATGGCGGAAGCCGGTCGCAAGGCAGGTCTGCCGGCGGATATAGCCATGCGGCTGGCGCGTGAAACCGTGGCCGGTGCGGGCGAACTCCTGCATCAGTCTTCTGACGAGGCGGCGCGCCTGCGCCAGAACGTGACCTCGCCGGGCGGTACAACGGCCGCCGCACTTTCGGTGCTGATGGCCGAAGACGGCATGCAGCCCCTGTTTGACAAGGCGATTGCTGCGGCGAAAAATCGCGCCGAAGAACTGGCTGGTTGAAGACGAGCAGGCTGGCGGGAGCATGGCATGAGCAGTGAAATTTCCTATGCCGATTTCGAGAAGGTCGATATCCGTGTCGGCACGATCGTCGAGGCAGAGCCTTTTCCGGAAGCACGCAAGCCGGCGATCAAGGTGAAGATCGATTTCGGCCCCGAGATCGGCATCAAGAAATCCTCGGCGCAAATCACGGTGCATTATACCCCGGAAAGTCTGATCGGCCGGCAGGTGCTGGGTGTGGTGAATTTTCCACCGCGCCAGATTGGCCCGTTCCGCTCCGAAGTTCTGACATTGGGGTTTGCCGATGGCAACGGCGACATCGTGCTTGCCGCAGTCGAGCGGCCGGTGCCGAACGGCGAGAAAATGTGCTGAGAAAGCGCAACAACACGCAACCCAAAGATTACGCAGGCTGAACACTCTTTCTCCGCCATTCCGGTTCAAGGCTGGAATGACGGATGCGGGCGAGCCGCGTCACATTTTTCTCTCCGCTGCTCTACGCCGGAATTTTGACGATTACCCGCAATCCGCCCATCGGGCTGTCGTCCAGCGATACGTCACCGCCATGGCTGCGGGCGATGTCGCGGACGATGGAGAGGCCGAGCCCGGTGCCAGAGGCGTTGAGGTTGCGTGCCTCGTCCAGCCGGAAGAACGGCTTGAAGACATCCTCCCTTGACGCTTCCGGGATACCCGGCCCGTCATCATCAAACGTCATGATGATGGAGCGTGGCGCCTTGCGGATGTCGATATGGAGCTTGCTGGCATAGCGCCGGGCATTCTCCGCGAGATTGGCGACGAGGCGGGAGAGGGCATTCGGGCGCGCGATGATCTGGTCGATATTATAAAGCTCATAGCTGAATTTTTTGCCGTGCAGCTCGAAATCATAGTCGATTTTTTCCAGAAGTGCCGGAAGCTCCAGCGTGCCGACATCCTCCTCGACATCGGTGCGGGCAAAGGTGAGGTAGGCCTCCAGCATCGACTGCATATCCTCGACATCCTTGTCCAACCCTTCCAGATCAGGATTGTCGCCGGCAAGCGCGAGTTGCAGCTTGAAACGGGTGAGGATGGTGCGCAGGTCGTGGCTGACACCGTTCAGCATGGCAGTGCGCTGTTCCATCTGCCGCTCGATGCGTTCGCGCATCAATATGAAGGCAAGTCCCGCCCGCCGCACCTCGTCTGCGCCGCGTGGGGAATAGGCGCTGATCTTCTGGCCCCTGCCGAAATTTTCGGCCGCCTTGGCAAGCGCTTCGATAGGCTTGATCTGCCCGCGCAGAAACAGGATGGAAATGGCGATCAGGACCAGCGATGCACCGACCATCCAGACAAGGAAGATATGCGTGTTGGAGGCATAAGCGGCGCTGCGACTGGTAAAGACGCGGAGCGTCTTGTCTTCGAGCTGGACACGTATTTCAACCAGGGAACCGTTGCCATAAGTATCGATCCAGAATGGCCGGCCGATTTGCTGGGTCAGCTGATTGGCGAGGATCGTATCCAGAATGGAAAACAACGGTTCTGGTCTCGGGGCCGGCAAATCGGCCTTCGGCTCGATGTAGATGCTGAGACCCAGCTTCTCGCGAGCGATGCGGATGACGCGCTGATAGTCGTCTTCTTCCTCATCAGTTTGCAGAAGCTCGATGATCGCTGCGATATCGCGCGTTACGGCGGAGGAAAGGCGCTCGGTAACCAGCTGCCAGTGACGCTCCATGAAAACGGCCGCGACAACGCCCTGAAGCAGGATCATCGGCAGGATGATGATCAGCAGCGAGCGCGTATAAAGCCCGGTGGGCAGCCAGTGGCGAAGCCATCTGGTAAATGCGCGCCAGGTCTTCGCTACGCCGCTATTCCTGACAGTGATTAGAAAATCGAGGCTCGCCATGGCTGTGCGCCCGCCTTTCGTTTGTCCTTGTCAATCCACGCTCAGGCGGTAGCCGATGCCACGCACCGTTTGCAGATAGACCGGGTTGGCAGGGTCGTCCTCGATCTTGCGGCGAAGGCGGTTGATCTGCACATCGATTGTTCTTTCGCCCACTTCGGATTCCGCCTCGACCAGCTCGTGCCGTGGAATGGTATCGCCGGCGCGAAGCGCAAAGAGCAGCATGATCTCCTGTTCGCGATCCGTCAGGCGGATCGTTTCAGCGCCGCGCCGCAATTCCTTCCTGGGGATAGAGAAGCTGTAGGGGCCGAACATGATCTGTTCGATCTTGGGCGTATCCGGCGAAGTGTTGCGCCGCAGGATGTTGTTGATACGAAGGACAAGTTCGCGCGGATCGAAAGGCTTTGCTAGATAATCATCCGCGCCGGCTTCCAGCCCAGCAATTCGCGAATCCGCCTCCGAGCGGGCGGTCAGGAGAATGACCGGCACGGATTTGTTCTCATTCAGCGAGCGGGTGAGCGAAAGCCCGTTTTCCCCCGGCATCATCACGTCGAGAATGAGAAGGTCGAAACGGATGCCGACCATCTTGCGCCGGGCTTCTGCCGCATCGGCTGCGACGGAGATGCGGTATCCCTTGTCGCCGAGGAAACGTTGCAGAAGATTGCGAATGCGGGCGTCGTCATCGACGATCAGAAGGTGGGCCGCATCGTCATCGGCGGGAGGGAGTTTTGTCGTTGCCGTGGCCATCGTCAGTCGCCTTCCCCCGGTGTCGGGCTGCGCATCTGCGCCAGAAACTTGCGAACGCAAGCGCGGGCGTCGGGTCCAAGCCCTTCCAGCGCACGGTCGATCCGGCGCGACTGCGGCTCGCTCAGCGCCAGCGCCAGTTCGCGCCCTGTCAGCGTCGGATAGAGCCTGCGCTGGCGGCGGTCTTCCGGGCCAGCCATCTGGCGGATATAACCATCGTCGATCAATTGCTTGAGCACGCGGGCAAGGCTCTGCTTGGTTATCTGCAGGGTGTCGAGCAGATCCGCCACCGTCATGCCGGGCTGCCTGCTGACGAAATAGACCACCCGGTGATGCGCGCGCCCATATTCCAGTTTCGAAAGAATGACATCTGGATCGGAGACGAAATCGCGATACGCGAAGAACAGCGCCTCTATCGTATCGAAGTCGATCTTGCCGTCGTCAACCTTCGGGAGTGCCGGTGTCTGCCTGGCGGCTGCGGTTTTGAGCGATTGCGGTGGCACTGCGGTTCCTTCATATTCTGCGGCTGACATGCGTCGATGCGCCAATATTCTGTAAACATAGCCGAAAATGCGTCCGCTCGGGAGGATGCCGCGATCATTTTCTGTTGCGGTGGATAATATGCTGCGGGTGCCGGTGCAACTGGAATCCTGACTGGCCTTTACCGGAAATAGAAAAGAGCGCGGAAAGCCCGCGCTCTTCATTGGTTTCGTGCTGCCGGTATCGAGTTTGCGTCTACTGGTAGACGTAGACAATCCGGCGCGTCGATGGCTCCACCAGAACCGGCACGTCGTTCACCTGAACGTAGCGATACTGGTAATCAGGGATTTCCACGAGCCGGGTATCGGAGGGCAGGGTGCTGCCGACCGCTACCTCGCCATCAAAGGTGACAGTGTCCGCAGGGTGCTCGTCAATATAGGAGATGACTGTTTCGGGCGGATTGACTTCACCGACGCGGCCAAGGTTCGGGTCGCCGGGGTTGGGTTCTGCCTGTACGCTCGAGGTCTTCTCGTAAGTCACGACCGGCACGCTGATATCGGAGCGGCGCTGTTCGAGAATGACGGGAGAGCCCTCATACATGACATTCAGATAATCCGCATGTGCCCAGCCGCGCAGGCCGTTGACTTCGATGCGGCACCAGCTGCTGCCGTCCATGCAGCCATCAAGAACCGCATTGCTGCCACGGGTGGCAAGGCCAAGCTCGGGATAATCCTCGCCTGGGCCCGAACGAACGGAAACGTCCGATGCTGTTGTGGCGACCATGGCGGCGTTTGCGTAACCGGCCATCAGGGCGAAAGCGCCGCCAGCCATGAGCATTTTAAGCGTCTTGTCCATGTGTCTCACTCCTTTTAAGACTGGACCTACAACGTCGCAGCCTTCAGGGCGTTCCACATTTTTCACAGATACCTCCCGTCTCGGGCGGGAACATTTCCGATATCTAATTGAATTAGCTGATATTTTTTGGTAGTGGCAAGGTCACCGGAAACCGTTGCTTTTTCCTCCGCCATTGTGCCGGAACCGGCCGCAGGCTATAGGAGGCGGGATTTGTCAGACAGGGAGACACGGGATATGGGAAAGTTGCAGGCGGGCATTATTCCGGTCACGCCGTTCGAGCAGAACTGCACCATTCTCTTCGATGAGGATACGAAGGAAGGCGTTGTCGTCGATCCCGGTGGGGATGTGGATGTCATTCTTCAGGTGGTTTCCGAAAACGGCATCGCGCTCAAGGAAATCTGGCTGACGCACGGCCATCTCGACCATGCCGGCGGCGCCAAGGAACTGCGCGAGAAGCTTTCCCTGCCGGTGATCGGCCCGCATGAGGACGATCGGCCGCTGCTCGAGAGGATCGAGACGCAGGCCGAGAAATACGGCATCAGCGGCCTTCAGAACGTTTTGCCGGACAGGTGGCTGAATGAGGGCGACACGGTATCTTTCGGGGATCATGTCTTTGAAGTCTACCATTGCCCGGGTCACGCTCCAGGTCACGTCATCTATTATAATCGCGACCAGCAATTCGCCCATGTCGGCGATGTGCTGTTTGCGGGGTCGGTGGGGCGTACCGACCTGCCGGGCGGGAACCACGAGCAATTGATGGCGTCCATTCGCGACAAGCTGCTGCCGCTGGGTGATGATGTCGGATTTATCTGCGGCCATGGCCCCGGTGGGCGGCTTGGCGAGGAGCGGCGCACCAACCCCTATCTCAAGGGGATCTGAGTTTCCGGGCGCGTATTGGCGCCTCCGGATTGGACATAAAAAAACCCGGCATTCCTGCCGGGCTTCAACTAGAAATGAAAGCCGTTTTAGGGTTAGCCAGCAATCTGCAGATTGACTGCCTTCGGGCCCTTGCCGCGACGATCCGGTTCCGTGTCGAAGCTCACTTTCTGATTTTCTGAAAGTCCGGACAGGCCTGAAGCCTGTACGGCAGAGATGTGAACAAAGATATCAGCGCCACCATTGTCTGGCTTGATGAAGCCGAAGCCTTTGTCTGTGTTGAAGAATTTTACGGTGCCAGTTTCGGCCATGCATCAGGTCCTTTTCGCTCTGCCCGCGTTCAGCTACAGGCAGCATTACAGTTTTGCCCCGCGAGGGCGTTGGCAGGCAGCTCTTGACTATTGAGAAAAAGGACCTTCACAGCGGGAAGTAATGGCGTTCTCATCCAACGTTTTTCGTCCCACCGCCCGAGGTTTATAGCGTCCCCAGTGCGCAAATTTATAGGCCTTCCCATGCTCGCAAATTGCCCGAACCGCAGTAGATTGCTGCGTTTATGGAAAATTGGCAAGCAAAAGTTTTCACGGGCTTTTTGTCGGATAAAAACCTGCGGTAGAATTCCTGCGCGTAGTCGCACATTTTTTCCGCATATTTGATAATTGATGAAATAATTGCCGGTTGCCTTCGGTTTCCGGGCAAAATTTTGAATGCGGCGGTACGATTTTTCCTCGAAACAGAAAAATCAGTTCTTTCTGCCTCAGGCCGTTCCAACGACGGTTTTTTGCCGTTTACGCGTCAGTTCCGGCACCAGTTCGACGATCAATATAGCGGCGAAAATGATCACGCAGCCGATATAACCGGCGTTGGAAATGGTTTCCTTCAGGAAAATCGACGCCAGCAAGGCCCCGAAAAGCGCCTCTGAAGACAGAAATATCGCAGCCTGCGGCGCGGTGGTATACCGCTGGGCGACGACCTGCAAAACGAAGGCGAGGCCGGAGGATACGAGGCCGACGTATAGAATTTCCGCCAGCGACCCCTGTATGGACGCCATGCTGATGGGTTCTACCGCAAGGCCGATCATGCAACTCAAGAGAGAGCAAATCGCAAACTGAGTGCATGAGAGCGCAAGCGGCCGTCCGCTTTCGGAAACGAAACGACCTGCGAGCGTAATCTGGATTGCCCAGAAGAAAGCGCAGATGATGCTGAGAATATCGCCCTGCGTCAGCGTCTCGAGTGCGCCGCCCGAGAGCAGGAATATTCCGCCCAGCATCATCAGGGCGCCGGGCCAGACGATCCAGTGGGGATGGCGCCGGTAAAGAACGACGGCGATCACGGGCACGAAGATGACGTAAAGTCCCGTCAGGAAGCTGGAATTCGTGACGGTCGTAGTCAAAAGCCCGATCTGCTGCGTCGTCGCGCCGCCGAACAGGGCGAGGCCCACAAGGATGAAGCCGCCGATTTCCCTGCGACGTGGCGGCGATTTTTTCGAGCGGTTTTCCATCAGGGCGAATGGCAGCACGGCGATGGCGGCAATGGCGAAGCGCAGACCGACAAACCAGAATGGCCCGATCGAGGCCATGGCGGATGATTGTGCGACGAAACCGCCTCCCCAGATCGCCGCGGCGAGCAGAAGCAGCATGTTGGCCTGAATACGCGTCATTGATGGCACCAGCACAGCAGGGGCCCGAAGATCATTCCGTCGCGGCCTTGGCATTTCGGGGATTTTTGAAACGTCGTTCTGACGACTCCCCCTGTGCTTTAGCAGCAACACGCCGATGCCGCAAGTCGAGGAGAGGGCGGCTTACTTGTGGCGGCGGGCCTCGTCCTTCAGGCTTCGCCGGGTAAGCGCGAGGCCGCCTATGCCGAGGCTGATGAAGGCTGCGGCGGAGAAGATAACCAGCAACAGGTGCCCGCCCGCCCGCGCGGTTGCCGTCACCTGCGGAATAGAGGATGTCTGCAGGGTGTCGATTGCCTGAGGGGCTGCATTGGCCGAGGTTGCGATCCCGGCGGCCATGGTGACGACGACAAGAAAGGCGGCAATGGCCATCCAGAGCGAAAACAGCGTTCTCTGCGCCCTTAACCGTTCAACTGATGTCCTGTCGTTGGTAAACATGGCGATCGCCTCTTGTCCCTGTTCTCAAAGGATAAAAGAGGCTTCGAAATGGACGGCTTGGAGACCGAATTCAGGCGTTCCGCAGTATTTATTGTGGCAATATCGTGGCAAAGCCGATTTCGGGACAATTTCGCTGTCAACGGCCTCAAAGGCCGCGTTTTCCGAAGGTTCTGGTCTGGCGCAGGGTATGCGGCTCGGCTGGGCGGTCTTCACGCGGGAATGCCGGTGCCGCAGCGCTTCTGTCCGACCTTGGCGAGGGTGAAAAATATCCGCTGCCGAGTTCGGGAAAGCGAGCGTCGAAACTCGTCGGCGCTAGTTCGGGTTTTGCCAACACGTATCCCTGCATCAGCAGGACGCCGAGGTCCTCGCAGATATCCACCTGCCTGCCGGTTTCCAGTCCTTCGAACACCGGCTCTATCCCATCGTCGCGAAACTGGTTGACGATGACGCGCAGAAGGGCGGCGCCTGCCGAATTCTGCATGAAATCACGCACCCAGCCTGCCTCGAATTTCACATAGTCCGGCTTGATGAGTTTCACCCGGTCAATGTCGGAATCGCCCGCGCCATAATCGTCCAGCGCCACACGAAAACCGATGTCATGCATATGATAGGCGAAGTCGGCGACCATCTGCGTATCGGAGACTTTTTTCTCGGAGATTTCGCAGACGATGCGGTCTGCCGTCATGCCGGCCTCGTGGGCGGTAAGGCGCATGCGCTCCACTTCCTGACGCATCTTGGCCGGGGTCTGGAACAGGCCCGGATGGAAGTTGACGAAGACGCGGGCGCGCGAACGATTGAGCCTGCCGGTATTGAGAATGTGGATCGTGCGCAGAATACTGTCGATATTCTCTATATCTTCAGGCGCCACCAGCGAGAAGAATTCACCGGGTGTCACAGGTTCACCGTTGCGATGGGGACGCACCAGACCCTCGAAGGAATCGATGTCGAGAGCGCCGTTCATCGTTCGGCGAAAAATGGGCTGCAGTGCGGATTTCAAGTTGAAGGTGCCATAGGCCGTGGACCATGTGCCATCGACCTCGCGGACAAGACTGGAAAAGATGCTTTTGGGCGCCATTTTTCAACCAGCTACAGAGACACGACCTCTAGCCGGAGAATATAGCGCATCAAGCGTTACTTCCGGGTTAAGGAAGGTTTAAATTCTTCCCCGTGTCACATATGCTGCTTTTGACCTTGAAAGAGCGCCTGTCTTTCGACATAGAAAATGCCGCAGAAGACAGGATTTTCCGCCTCTGCCGATGTCAACCACAACAGGACCGATTAAAAATGGCCTTCCTTGCCGACATTCTCTCCCGCGTAAAGCCATCCGCCACCATCGCTGTTACCCAGAAAGCCCGTGAGCTTAAAGCGAAGGGCCGCGATGTGATCAGCCTTGGCGCCGGCGAGCCGGATTTCGATACGCCCGAAAACATCAAGGAAGCCGCCATTGACGCCATCAAGCGCGGCGAAACGAAATACACGCCCGTTTCAGGTATTCCTGAACTGCGCAAGGCGATTGCCGACAAGTTCAAGCGCGAAAACGGTCTGGACTACAAGCCGGAGCAGACCATCGTCGGCACCGGTGGCAAGCAGATTCTTTTCAACGCCTTCATGGCCACCCTCAACCCGGGTGACGAAGTCGTCATTCCTGCACCTTACTGGGTCAGCTATCCGGAAATGGTGGCGATCTGCGGCGGTACGCCTGTCTTCGTCGACACGACGCTCGAAGACAATTTCAAGCTGAAGCCGGAAGCGCTGGAAAAGGCGATCACGCCGAAGACCAAGTGGTTCGTTTTCAACTCGCCGTCCAACCCTTCGGGCGCTGCCTATTCGCATGACGAGCTGAAGGCATTGACGGACGTACTGGTCAAGCATCCGCATGTCTGGGTGCTGACTGATGACATGTACGAACACCTGACCTATGGCGACTTCAAATTCGTCACGCCGGTTGAGGTGGAGCCTTCGCTCTATGACCGCACGCTTACAATGAACGGCGTCTCCAAGGCCTATGCCATGACCGGCTGGCGTATCGGCTATGCAGCCGGCCCGCTGCCGCTCATCAAGGCCATGGATATGATCCAAGGCCAGCAGACCTCGGGCGCCAGCTCGATTGCTCAGTGGGCGGCTGTCGAAGCGCTGAACGGCACGCAGGATTTCATTCCGGCCAACAAGAAGATTTTTGAAGGCCGCCGCGATCTCGTCGTCTCCATGCTCAACCAGGCGAAAGGCATCAATTGCCCGGCTCCGGAAGGCGCATTCTACGTCTATCCGTCCTGCGCCGGCATGATCGGCAAGACCGCGCCGTCCGGCAAGGTCATCGAGTCGGATGTGGATTTCGTCTCCGAGCTTCTGGAAGCCGAAGGTGTTGCCGTCGTGCAGGGATCGGCGTTCGGCCTCGGCCCGAACTTCCGCATTTCCTACGCCACGTCGGAAGCGCTGCTGGAAGAGGCCTGCAAGCGTATCCAGCGCTTCTGCGCCGATTGCCGCTGATCGGTCTAGGATATTGAATAACAAAGCCCGGCAGCGATGCCGGGCTTTTTTTGTTGCGGCTAAAGCCCGAGAAACAACAGCATGATGAAGGTTGCGAAGAGGATGAAATGCGTCATTCCCTCGATCGCGTTGGTTTCACCGTCATTGAGGTTGATGGCGGCGGCGATGAGGGTGATGAAGACCATGACCGTCTGAACCGGCGTCATCGCCATGATGAACGGCTGACCGGTGTAGAGTGCGATGCCCTCCATCACAGGGACGGTGAGGATGACCGTCGAAAGCGATGCGCCCATGGCGATATTGACCACAGCCTGCATGCGGTTGCGCAATGCGGACCTGAGCGCGGTCAGGATTTCCGGTGATGCGGAGATCGTCGCGACCACGACGGCCATCAGTGCCGGTGGCGCGCTTGTGCCCTCGAGGCTCTGGCTTAGGAAGGCCGCCATGAATTCCGCCAGCACGCCGATCAGCACGACGCCCGCGATGATGAGACCGATGGAGAGGGACACGCTGCCCTCATCCTCGTCCTCCGTGTGATCGCCGGATGGATGACCGCTGGGATGAGCCTTGCGGGGATAGGCGTAGCTGAAGAAATAGCTGTGCGGACCAACCTGCATTTTCAGGAACAGCGCATAAAGCGCGATCATTGCGACGATGGTGAAGGCGGAATAGACGTGCCAGCTTTCCTTGGGGATGAATTCCGGCACGATCATCGAGATGCCCATGGCAGTCAGGATCATGACGCCGTACGTCTTGCCTGAATCGTCATTGTAGGGCTGCTCGCCGTGGCGAAGGCCTCCCAGCAGGGCGGCCAGTCCCAGAATGCCGTTGATGTCGATCATCACGGCGGAATAGATCGTGTCACGCACGAGCGTCGGCGAATTGGATTCGCTCATGATGATGGCAAGGATCAACACTTCCACCGCCACGGCAGACAGCGTCAGGATCATTGTGCCATAGGGGTCTCCGACCTTGGCGGCGAGGATTTCGGCGTGGTGGGCAACCCGCATCGACACCAGAACGATCATCCCGATCAGGGCGATCGCGGCAATCAGCGACGCCGTTTTGCCGGCCTCGAATATCGCATGTTCGGCCATATAGGCGACGGCTGCCACCGGTATTGCCAGCAGCAACATGCGCTCCTGCTTTAAAATAGAACCCGCCATCGATTTCCCTTCCCCTGAGAGTGTGAGGCTGTGACGTATCGTCGTTAAGATCAAGCAGGATTTGCGCTTGAGTGCTTTTGGTAGGATAGTGGTACAGTCAAGGACATGCTGCTCATGCCGTGTTGTCCCCCGTTGGGTGCAATGCTTGAAGCGCGGTTGTGGTTGCGATGTCGCCTACTGAAACAGGAGGAACATGCATGACAAAAGTGGTATATGAAGTCGTGGAACATGACGGTGGCTTCGCCTACCGCATGAACGGCGCTTATTCCGAAACATTTCCTACCTATGCCGATGCCGTTGAGGCCGCGCGCATCGTTGCTGCCGAACAGCAGGTGGGCGGCGATGACGAGGAAATCAGCTATCAGGACGAACGCGGCCAGTGGCATGAGGAATACAGCCAGGGCGGCGACCGGCCGGAGGCGGAAGTGGTCGACAAGATTTCACCGCCGGCCAGACCGTTTTGATGGAGTGCGTCAACATTTCCGGTGAGAACAGCATCACCCTCCATGCTTCGCCGGTATGTCTTGCGGATTTGCGGGCGCAAGGCCGTGCGGCATCGATGCTGTAATGGCGCTAGCGTCGTTGCGGCGGGGCGCCCGGATCGGTTTCCTTCAGGTGGGCCTTCAGGCCGTCGACAAGGGCGCTGAACACGGCACGGCATCGCGGCGAGGTCTTGAGATTTTCATGCATCGCGACCCATGCGTGCAGCGGGATGTCGGTTTTCGGAAGGACCTGGACAAGCCGCGGATCCTTGCGCGCCAGGCCGATCTGACAGACGCCGATGCCTGCGCTGGCGCGGATCATGGCAAGCTGGGCGAGGTTGCTGTCGGCGCGAATTTCGAAGGAAATTTCTTCGATATCGGGTATTTCCGGATCGAGCGAGCGCATGCGCTGGATCGCCGCCCTGATGAAAGGCGTCTTGCGGTCGAAACCGATCATACGGTGGTTGTTCAGTTCTTCCATGTTTTTCGGGATGCCGGCTCTTGCCAGATAGTCGCGTGTGGCATGAAATCCCAGACGGAAATTGCCGATATAGCGCATGACGATGGCATCCTGCTGCGGTTCGGTCATGCGGATGGCGATATCAGCCTCGCGCCGCAAAAGGTCTTCCAGCGTGTCGGAGAGTGAAAGTTCTATTTCAAGCCGGGGATGAATCTCCTGCATGGCAGCGATGATCGGCGGCAGCATTTCAACGCCGATGATGTCCGATGCGCTGATACGCACGGTTCCTTCGATCTTGCCGACCTCGCCGGAGGCCGCCCGCATAAGGGCTGCGGCCGTCGCCGCCAGATTTTCCGCATAGGGCCGGAGCGCCAGCGCCGCTTCCGTCGGCATCAGCCCGTGCGGAGAGCGGATGAACAGCGGAAAGCCGATGGCCTCTTCCAGCGCTCCGATATGGCGCCCAGCTGTCGGTTGGGTAATGCCGAGTTCGCGGGCGGCGGCGGAAAGCGAGCCGTCGCGCAGCACGCTGAGGAAGGTGCGGTAAAAATCCCAGCTGACATCGCGGCTTCTGATTATAAGATTTTGTATAGCGGCTCCACTCATTTGGACAATTTCGTATATCGCCTGATGGCCCGATACTCCAGCAGAAGAAGGAGTAATGGCAATGATATATGAAATCCACGCAAATACAGCAGAGAATAACCGGCCTCTGGCGCTGATTGTTGGGGCGAATGGTGGTGTCGGCAGCCATGTCTCAAAGATGTTGTTGCAGCGCGGCTGGCGGGTGCGGGCGATGACTCGCCGATCGGCACCAGTTGATGCCGTCGATGGCGTCGAGCGCGTGACTGGCGATGCCATGAACCGGGAGGATGTGGTGAAGGCGGCAAAAGGCGCCGGGCTCATCGTCCATGCGGTCAATCCTCCGGAATATCGCAACTGGGACAGCCAAGTGCTGCCGATGCTCGACAATACCATTGCCGCTGCCGAGGCCTGCGGGGCAAGGATCGTGTTTCCAGGCAGCATCTATAATTTTGGCCCGGATGCCTTTCCGCTTCTGACGGAGGACAGTCCGCAAAAGCCTTTCACCCGCAAGGGCGGCTTGCGCGTTGAAATGGAGCGGCGTTTGAAAATGGCGTCGATGCGCGGCGTGCCGGTCCTGATCGTCCGCACCGGTGATTTCTTTGGTCCTGGCGCGAAGAACAACTGGTTTTCGCAGATGCTGGTGCGACCGGGCAAGCCGGTTCGCAGTGTTCAGAATCCAGCAGTACCGAATGCCGGGCATCAATGGGCCTATCTGCCGGATGTTGCGGAGATAATCGGGCGGCTGCTCGATCGCTCGGACGAGCTTCAGACGTTTGCCGTCTACCACATGGAGGGTGTCTGGGATTTCGACGGGCTGCAACTGGTTGGGGCAATCGAGCGAGCCGTCGGCCATCCGGTCAAGATGCGGCGGCTTTCGTGGTTAGCCGTTGGGCTGGCTGCACCGTTCGTTCCCCTGTTCCGCGAAGTCATGGAAATGAAATATCTGTGGCAGATGCCGATCCGGATGAGCAACCGCAAGCTTGTCGAATTCCTCGGCGCGGAACCGCGAACGCCGATCGATGCGGCGGTATCGACAACATTGACGAGCCTTGGGTGTCTCGCCGAGGTGCAGCAACCGGCGGGCCTTCATCATGCGACCGATGCCGGGGGTAGGGTGTGATGGTTACAGTGGCTAATGGATTTTCCCGGCGGCGCCGTATGTTCGCCGTGATTTCGGCAGGCGTGCCGGTGTTGATTTTCGCGCAGGTGCTGCTGGCCGGGCTGTCGATCTATTATGACGGATCGCTGCTTGTGGTTCACAAAGGGCTTGGCATGCTGATCGCCGTTCCCATTGTATCTCTAGTCGTGCTCGCCCTTCGTCATGATGACCTCCGGCCAAACCTTGGGCGCGCGCTCGTGCTGCTCGCTCTCTACTGCCTTCAGGTGGCGTTGATGAGCATCGGTCGGGAAACGGGCAGTGGCTTTCTGCAGGCGCTCCATGTGGCCAACGCCTTCGTGATGGGCGCATTTTCAGACTTTGCTGCGCGGCAGGCGCGAGGCCTGTCCTGAAACGGCAAAACGCCGCACCGCTGTGGAGCGGTGCGGCGTTTCAAATTTAGCACTGATCAGCCAAGAGCCGGGTAGTCGGTATAGCCTTCAGCCCCGCCACCATAGAAGGTCGGCTGGTTCGGCTCGTTCAGCGGCGCGTTGTCCTTGAGACGGCGCACCAGATCCGGGTTGGCGATGAAGGCCTTGCCGAAGGCCACGGCATCAACCTTGCCGCTTTCCACCGCCTCGATGGCGCTCTTACGGTCGTAGCCATTGTTGGCGATCCACAGGCCCTTGCCGCCCGCATTGCGATAGGCGGCCTTGAAGGCTGCGTAATCGAAGGGCTTGTCGCCCTGCTTGAAGTCGCGCGGACCACCGGTCGCACCTTCAACAACATGGATGAAGGCGAGATTGCGTTTGCCGAGTTCTTCCGCAACGTAATTATAGAGTGGCTGCGGGTCGGCCTCGAAAATGTCGTTGGCGGGTGTGACGGGGGACAGGCGAATGCCGGTGCGGCCTGCGCCAATCTCTTCTGCAACCGCATCCACGACTTCCAGGAGGAAGCGGGCGCGGTTTTCGATCGAGCCGCCATATTCGTCGGTGCGCTGGTTGGTGCTGGATTTCAGGAACTGCTCGATCAGATAACCGTTGGCGGCATGGATTTCGACACCGTCGAAACCGGCCTCAAGTGCGGCGCGTGCGCCGGTCCGGTAATCTTGAAGGATAAGACCGATATCGTCGATGGTCAGTGCGCGGGGCTCGGAGGTTTCCGCAAACGCGCCGGTGCCGTCATCATTGATGATGTAGGTCTTGGACTTGGCGATAATCGCCGAAGGGGCGACCGGCTGTCCGCCATGCGGCTGAAGCGAGGTGTGGGAAATGCGTCCCACGTGCCAAATCTGCGCGACGATCTTGCCGCCGGCGACATGCACGCCATCCGTGATCTTTTTCCAGCCCTCAACCGCTTCCTTCTTGTAGAGGCCCGGAACATCCGCGTAACCCTGACCTTGCTGGGAAATCGGCGTGCCTTCGGTCACGATCAGCCCGGCTGTTGCGCGCTGCTCGTAATAGGTGGCGTTGAGATTGTTGGGAATTGCCCCCGGCGAGCGGTTGCGGGTGAGGGGAGCCATGACGATACGGTTGGCGAGTGCGATATCGCCGGCCTGTGCCGGTTCGAAAAGACTTGTCATGCGACTTCACTTTCTGGTCGGTTGGCGAAATTGCGCGGCTGGCGCGCTTTCCTAATGTATGGGCATCGGAGAGAAAACCGCCTTGCAGTTTCCGGTCCGACGCCCCGGTCTTATAAGCTTGGGAGGCTCAAAGATTGGCTTGCAGATAATTGCGGAAGGCGTCGATGGTTTCCTCGTTGCGTTCGAAAAACACCCATTGCCCAACTTTCTTTGACCTTATCAGGCCAGCTGCCTGCAAAACCGCCAGATGTGAGGAGACCGTCGATTGCGACAGGCCGCTGATCTGGAACTGATTGGCGCATACGCCCATGCTGAGCGGATGGTCCTGACAGAAGTGACTTTCAGGGCTCTTAAGCCACTCGAGGAACTTCAGCCTTGCGGGGTGTGAAAGGGCTTTGAGGATTTCCTCCGGGTTCATCTGCGTTTCTCTAATATCTGACATGTCCGATATTTATATCGATAGTTTTCGATATACAATTCACGTCTCTGTGAGGTAGTCGCCCGGGCCGAAAACAGCGCGCAAAAAAATGGCCGCCGGATTTCTCCGCGGCCAATGAGTTTGAAGGTTAAAACCTCCAGAGGGGAACAGCTGTCGCGTGCATAGGCAGGCGTGACAGCTGATTGAAATATGGGAGTGGCAAGAATGCAAAACAAGGTTGCATCATGCGATATTTCGCCAAATTGGAGAAAATTCTTGCGGGTAAAAAAAGAGGGCCGCCGGATAAATCCAGGGCCCTTTAAGTGTGAAGGTCAAAAACCTCCAGAGGGGAACAGCTGATGCGGTGGAACTGGGAGGAAAAGCCACCGTGTGCATCAACTGAGAGCGATATGGTGCTTTTTTGTGCACGAAACAACTCTTTTTTGTGCAGGTCAGGCATGCGTGCGATGCAGGTCTGGATATTTCCGGTATAATTTATGTGCAAAGCTGAAGTGCGGCGCGTCTGGCGCGCCGCCATCTTGGGACGGCCAACCCCATGAATTAGTATGATATTTCGTGGCGCTGGCCTATTTAAACGTCAGAAGTTCCAGTTCCGTGCCTTGGCAACGACGAAGTCGCGGAAGGCTTTCAGTTTTGCAGCGTTTTTCATCTCGTCCGGGTAACAGAAGTAGGTGTCGAACGAGGGAATATCGGCGGCAAGCGACAACTGAATCAATCCCGGATCGCGCCCGACGATGTAATCCGGCAAACAGGCGATACCTATTCCCAGCAGGCAGGCGCGCTTGATCGAGGTCTGGCTGTTGATCTGAAGATGCGGAATGCGGGTGTTGTCCGACGAGCGTCCCGCATTTTCCAACCAGTTGACATCAAGCAGATAGTTGGGTGCCGGTTCGCCGAAGGAGATGATGCGGTGGTTGTCCAGATCCTCGATCGACTGCGGCTCGCCGTGGCGGTTGATGTAGGACGGCGCCGCATAGACGTGCATGTGCACCGTGAACAGCTTGCGCTGGATAAGGTCGGACTGTTGCGGCTGGCGCAGGCGGATGGCGCAATCGGCGTGGCGCATGTTCACATCCAGCTCCTCATTGTCGAGGATCAGCTGGATCGACATTTCCGGATAGAGCTGCAGGAATTCCTGCACCTTGTCCGTGAGCCAGCCCTGGCCGAGACCAACCGTCGTCGTCACGCGCAGCTTGCCGCTCGGCTTCTCCGTCGTTTCGGTCAGTTGCATCTTGACGGTTTCGAGCTTTAGCAACACGTCATGGGCGGTGCGATACAGCAGTTCGCCCTGCTCGGTGAGGATAAGACCTCTGGCGTGGCGGTGAAACAGCTTCACGCCAACATCCTGTTCCAGCGCGCTGACCTGGCGGCTGATGGCCGACTGGGACAAATGCAGCTTGTCGGCAGCGTGGGTAAAAGACCCCGCTTCGGCTGCGGCATGAAAAATGCGCAGTTTATCCCAGTCCAATGGCATTGCCATGCCTATCCTGCCTTTCGGTTATTCGGCTGCTACCGCAAGCGGCTGCTGCGCGGTGAGGTACCGTTCTGCTTCAAGGGCGGCCATACAGCCCATACCGGCGGCGGTGATGGCCTGACGGTATTTGTCGTCGGTAACGTCGCCGGCGGCGAAAATACCTTCCACGTCGGTAGCGGTGGAATCGGGCGCGGTCCACATGTAGCCATTATCCTTGAGCTTCACCTTGCCCTTGAACAGTTCGACGGCCGGCGCGTGGCCGATGGCGACGAAGACGCCGTCGATGGGAGTATCGCTGATCACACCGGTCTTGGTGTCACGCAGTCGCACACCCGAAACAGAGGGTGGCATTGGCGGCTTGGCCGGTGCGCCGGTGATTTCGGCGATTTCCGTATTCCACAGGATCTTGACGTTTTCCTTGGCGAAGAGCCGTTCCTGAAGGATTTTCTCCGAGCGGAAACTGTCGCGGCGGTGCACGACGGTTACGGACTTGGCGATATGGGCGAGATAGAGCGCTTCCTCCACGGCAGAGTTGCCGCCGCCGACCACGATCACATCCTTGTTGCGATAGAAGAAACCGTCGCAGGTGGCGCAGGCGGAAACGCCAAAGCCCTGAAAGTGCTGCTCACTCTCGATGCCGAGCCACTTGGCCTTTGCGCCTGTTGCGATGATCAGCGTGTCGGCGGTCCAGACCTGACCGGAATCGGTCTTGACCACGAAGGGGCGCGTGTTGGTTTCGACTTCGGTCACGAGGTCACTGACGATTTCCGCACCCACATGCGTCGCCTGCTTCAGCATCTGGTCCATCAGCCAGGGGCCCTGGATCGGATCGGCAAAGCCCGGATAGTTTTCGACGTCGGTGGTGATCATCAGCTGGCCACCCTGTTCCATGCCGGCAATCAGCACGGGTTTCAGCATTGCGCGGGCCGCGTAGATCGCCGCGGTATAGCCGGCGGGACCAGAGCCAATGATCAATACCTTGGTATGGCGGGCAGACATGGAAACAATCCTTTTTAAAGTAGCGGGGCCTTTCGGCAGCAGAACATTCCAGCCGAAGCACGGTGGACAGGCCGCAACCCCTTCGTTGCCCGGTATTTAAGGTTGTCTAGTGCCTTTATTCAAGGGCAGCCTTGCGTTACCAACAAGGCAGTTGTGGATGCGCGCGCAATTTTGTGACCGGCCGGCGGCATATTGTTGCGAATCCTGCGCCTGGTAGTACAAGGAAGTTCTCCGGCTTAACGAGGAACCTCTCCGTGACCAGCGTCGAACTCGATGCCATCGATCTGAAAATTCTGCGCGAATTGCAGCGCGACGGGCGCATGACCAACGTGGAGCTGGCCGAAAGGGTCGGTATTTCCGCGCCGCCGTGCCTCAGGCGCGTCCGCAAGCTGGAAGAAGCCGACGTGATCGAGGGTTATCACGCCATGTTGAACGCGCCGAAGCTCGGTTTCGATCTCGTTGCCTTCTGCATGGTCGGCCTCAAGCGCCAGTCGGACAGCAATCTGAAAGCCTTTGCAGCGGCGACGGCCGGATGGTCGCTGGTGCGCCAGGCCTGGATGGTATCCGGCGAAAGCGATTTCCTTCTGCATTGCATCGCCAGAAACCTGACCGAGTTTCAGGATTTCGTCATCGAGGTTCTGACAGCGGACGAAAACGTCGACACCGTGCGCACCATGCTCACCATCCGTCAGGTCAAACGCGTCGGTCTGGTGGAAATCTGATCGGCGGACCTTTGAGTGATTGCGCCGGCGCTTACCCGCGCCGCAACGCGTCATAGATCGCGCCGAGGCTTGTCGCCTCTTTTTCCAGCGGAAATGCAGTGCGCACATGCGAAAGTCCGGCACGGGCATGGTCCCTGGCGAGAGCGGGATCGGCAAGATAGGTTTTAATGGCATCCCGCAGGGACGCGTAGTCGCCGGCCTCAACGACCATGCCGGTCTCGCCCTTGACGATCATTTCCTCATAGGCGCCGGCATTGCTGGCAACGACAGCCGTCTCGGACGCCATGGCTTCCAGTGGCGTCAGGCCAAAGCCCTCGTTGCGTGACGGTGCGACATAGAGGGTTAGCCGCCGATACCAGGGCTTGATTTCGTCCACCTCGCCCTGAAACGCGATGCGGTCCGCAAGGCCGGCTGCTGCGACATCGGCCACGAGCTTGTCGGCGAAGGCCTTGTGCTCTGCGGTCACGCGGCCGGAGATGACGGCCGTCCATTCGGGATAGTCGGGCAGAAGTTCGATCATGGCGCGCACGAAAAGGTCTGTTCCCTTCTGGTGGCGCACCCGTCCGAAACATCCGATGAGAAACTGCCCAGGCAGGCCGGTCGAAGCGATCGTATCCTCCGGGCCGGTTGCGGGATGAAACAGCTCGGTATCGACGCCATGCATGACGACGCTGTGTGGTACTTCCAGAAACGAGCCTGAGCGGTCGCTTGTCGCGACGACCGCATCCATTTTTGAAATCAGAAAGCGGGTATAGGCGGAATGTCGCCTTTGCGCCGCCGAGGTGAACATCAGCTTCACCTTCATGCGCAGCACGTCACGCATGAGAATGCCCGGCAACATTTCGAGATTGCGGCGGGCGTGCCAGATGCGCGGACCGCTGAGCGGGCCGTTTTGCCAGAGCCGCCACAGATCACGGAAGTGAACATGTGGCAGATGCCGCGGCAGGCCCGGGCCGATGACGGCCACTTTCTGACCCAGCCGGTTTTGTACCGGAATAAGCTGCACGATGGTGGAGGTAACGCCGGACAGCCTGCGCTTGAAGTTCGGCGCAAGCACCTGCACATCTTTCAGACTGGCGTGGGACAAGATGGGCTTCCGTCTTTGCGGCTAAGGCAGGATGTTCAGTTCAGGATATCAATGCAATGCGCCCGAGGGGCGCATTGCATGAAAGGGCAGATCAGCCCCACTGTACGGCGAGAATCTCGTAACCCTTGGCGCCGCCCGGTGCGTTGACTTCGATGCTGTCACCGACTTCCTTGCCGATGAGGGCGCGGGCGATGGGCGAGGAAATGGAAATGCGTCCAGCCTTCACATCGGCTTCCTGGTCGCCAACGATCTGATAGATTCTTTCCTCGTCGCTATCCTCGTCGATCAGCTTGACGGTGGCGCCGAACTTGATCTTGGAACCGGACATCTTGGACAGGTCGATGACTTCCGCGCGTGCGGTCAAGTCTTCGAGTTCAGTGATGCGGCCTTCGTTATGGCTCTGGGCTTCCTTGGCAGCGTGGTATTCGGCATTTTCCGAAAGGTCGCCATGGGCGCGCGCCTCCGCAATTGCCTCGATGATACGGGGACGCTCCTCCTGCTGGCGAAAGCGCAGCTCCTCCTGCAGCTTGATGAATCCACCGTGCGTCATCGGTACTTTTTCTACCATTTTTTTATCCTTCGCAGTCCTGTCGCTTTACTTGCAGACACAAAAAGAAACAGGTTCCGGAGGGGAACTCCGGAACCATGCCAAAATCATAACTAAGCCGACTATATCAGAAGACGACAACGAAATGCCAGCAAATTTGAGACGGGCATTTTCTTGCATTCGTTCAGGGCTTTAACAGATGAGATTGACATTTTTCAATAGAACATATAGTGAACATAACCATGAAGAAGTCAATCAGGCAACGGCTGGCCATTCTTTCCGATGCGGCCAAATACGATGCGTCCTGTGCCTCCAGCGGCACGACGAAACGCAGCTCTGCTGCATCCGGCGGACTTGGCTCCACGGAGGGGTCGGGCATATGCCATGCCTATGCGCCGGACGGGCGCTGCATTTCGCTCCTGAAGATACTGCTCACCAATTTCTGTATCTATGATTGCGCCTATTGCATCAATCGTTCTTCGAGCAATGTCGAGCGGGCGCGGTTTACTGCCGAGGAGGTGGTGTGGCTGACGCTGGAGTTCTATCGGCGCAACTATATCGAGGGGCTGTTTCTCTCTTCCGGCATTATCCGCTCGTCCGATCATACGATGGAAGAGATGGTGCGGGTGGCGCGGGAACTGCGCGTCACGCATGGCTTTCGCGGCTACATCCATCTGAAATCCATTCCCGAAGCATCGCCAAAGCTTATTGAGGAAGCGGGGCTTTACGCCGACCGGCTGTCGATCAACATCGAATTGCCGACTGATAGCGGCGTCAGCCGTTTTGCGCCGGAAAAGCAGCCCGCCAATATTCGCCGCTCGATGGCTGATATCCGCCTGAAGATCGAGGAGGCGGGGGAGCCGACCGTCAGGACGCGAAAGACCAAACGTTTTGCGCCTGCCGGACAGAGCACGCAGATGATCGTTGGCGCGGATGGGGCTGATGACAGCACCATTCTGTCCACGAGCGCCCGGCTTTATGGCAGCTATGGTTTGCGGCGCGTCTATTATTCGGCTTTCAGCCCCATTCCGGATTCGTCGAAGAACCTGCCGCTCATCAAGCCGCCTTTGATGCGGGAACACAGGCTTTATCAGGCCGACTGGCTTTATCGTTTTTATGGGTTCGACATTGGTGAAATAACCGCGATCGGCGGTAACGGAATGCTCGATCTCGATATAGATCCGAAGCTTGCCTGGGCGCTGAAAAATCGCGACCGTTTTCCAGTGGACGTGAACGTGGCGGATCGCGAAATATTGCTGCGCGTGCCCGGCTTCGGTACCAAGACGGTCGCCTCGATCCTGTCTTCACGCCGGTTTCGCCGGTTGCGGCTGGAGGATATTGCCCGCTTCGGCGTTTCCCTGAAAAAGGTGAAGGCCTTCATCGTTGCTGACGGCTGGACGCCGGGCAAGCTGACTGAACGACCGGATTTGCGAGCGATGTTTGCTCCGCAGCCCGAACAATTATCGCTGCTGTGATGTACGGCCCAGTTCTGGAAGGGCGGGGCGATTTCGGCGAGTGGCGTGATGCGGCGCGCGCGGCTCTCGCCGCCAATGTGCCGCCGGAGGCGATTGACTGGCGGTTGCGGGATGAGAAAGCCGGGCTTCTCGATTTTGCCGGAGAGCCTTTGCCGGCGGCCCGTGCGGATGACGTGCAGGTGTCCGTTCCAGCCTCCTTCGTGACTTTGGCGCAAGCGATTATCTGTCATAGCGATCCGGGTCGTTTCGCACTGCTTTACCGGTTGCTGTGGCGGCTGAAGCGGGATCGCGCCCTGTTGCAGTTCAAGTCCGATGCGGATGTTTCCGAAGCCCGGCAGCTTGAAAAATCGGTCCGCCGCGATTGTCACAAGATGACGGCCTTTGTTCGCTTCAAGGAATTATCCTTGCCGCAGGGGCAGGGCGGGCGGCGGCGCTTCGTCGCATGGTTCGAGCCGGATCACTTCATCGTCGAGCGCACGGCCCCGTTTTTCCAGCGGCGGTTCACGGATATGGACTGGCTGATCGCGACACCGAACGGTTCCGCGCGGTGGGACGGAAACGTGCTGGAGACATTGCGGCAGGCCGCGTCCAAGCCTGAGCTGACGGATGAAACGGACGAGCTGTGGCGAACCTATTATGCCAATATATTCAATCCGGCGCGTCTGAAGATAAAAGCGATGACGGCAGAGATGCCAAAGAAATACTGGAAAAATTTGCCGGAAGCCGAGCTTATTCCAGGTCTCGTTCTCGGTGCCGAGGCGCGGGTGCTGGAGATGGCGGCAAAGGCTGCGAGCCAGCCGCAACCATTCCATCACCGCCTGCAGGCCGCGGCCTCGGCGCGTGAAGAGCCGCCACCGGCGCCGGACGGTACTCTCGCTTCATTGGCGCGGGAGGCTGGCCAATGCACGCGCTGCGCCCTGCATTGCAAGGCAACGCAGACAGTATTCGGCATGGGACCTGAAGATGCGAAAGTGATGATCGTCGGGGAACAGCCGGGAGATCACGAGGATCTTGCCGGAAAACCTTTCGTCGGTCCCGCTGGTCAGTTGTTCGACCGGACGTTGGTTGAAGCCGGTATTGACCGCAAAAAGCTTTATGTCACCAACGCCGTCAAACACTTCAAATACGAGGCCCGCGGCAAGCGGCGCATTCACCAGCGGCCGGATGCGGGCGAGGTGCAGCAATGCCGCTGGTGGCTTAACAAGGAAATCGAGCTGGTACGGCCGAAGCTTATCGTTGCCATGGGTGCAACTGCGCTTTATGCGCTGACAGGCGGAAAGGAAAAGGTGTCCGAGGTTCGGGGTCGCCCGATACCGATGCAGGAGGAGCGGACGCTTTTTGTCACGGTGCACCCTTCCTATCTTCTTCGCCTTCCCGACTCGCAGCAGAAGGAGGCGGAAATGCAGAATTTCAGGAATGAAATTGATTTTATAAGCTTATTCTAATAGACTTTTTTGTGTGTTGCTATGCTATATTGAATGATCATCGATGTCTTCATCGATATGATTAAATTTTTGTTTATTGGTTATTTTTATTGAAATTTTATACTTTATACTATAACTAAGATATTTATATTTATTCATTGCGTGGATGTATGATGCTCGGCGAGCTAGATCTTGCAACAGTGATACTGATGCAAAAGTGTTCTTACATTGTTGGAATGCTGAGTTTTATATATCTGAAGCTCACAAATCGTGGTTTGCACGGCCCGACAGCTCTTGCAGCAGGCTTCGCAGCCATGGCTGCCGGCTCCACGCTCGCTGGGTACGGCGAATGGGGAATAATGTCTCCGGCCTTGTGGCAATTCGGCAGCATCGTCTTCGGTATCGTGGGTTATGCGCTAATCTGGCTTGGCCTGAAAATCGTGAGCGATGGACGTGCTGCCAGCAGGGGGACAGTATCAGCTGTCTGTTTGATTGCCTTGCTGGCAATTGTCCTTGCACAGCAGGTGGCTGACAATAACGCTTATCGTGCGGCCCTGTTCAACGGCTGTGCGGCTGTGGCCTATCTTGCGGGAGCTGGCGGGCTTTTCGCGCGGTGGCGCGAGGAGCCACTCCTGTCCCGCTTCGCGTTGGGCGCGATTGCGGGTATTTCCGGCCTGATTTCGTTGTCGGTGGCAAAGAGCGTGCTTTTGCCCCAATACGCCGCCATCGATCTGGTCAATGCGTTTTTCTTGATCATCATGTTGAACTTCGCCATTGCGCTGTTCGTGATGATGCTGGTAGCCGAGCGGTCAGAGCGGAAATTGCTGGTTCTCGCCAACACCGATCCTTTGACGGGCGTCAAGAACCGTCGTTTTTTCTTCCAGGCCATGCCGGCGGTGCCGGGTCCCAACGATGCGGCGATGCTGCTCGATATCGACCACTTCAAATCAATCAACGACCGCTTCGGCCACGCCGTCGGCGACAGCGTTCTTCAGGAAGTGGCGAAGCGTATCGGCGGCAGCATACGCGGTGGTGACGTGCTGGCGCGTTACGGTGGCGAGGAGTTCATCATCTTCCTGCCGGGTGCCGGTGTTCAAAAGGCTTGCATGATCGGAGAACGCATTCGCGATGCGATTGCGATAACCGAAGTCGATTGCGGCGGTTTGCGTGTCGGGGTGACGATCAGCATCGGCGTCGCAACCAGCGGCAATATGCGCTGCGATCTTCAGACCCTGGCGGAAATGGCGGACCGCGCCCTTTACCGAGCCAAGACGGATGGGCGCAATTGCGTGCGCGAAGCCCTGGCTGCGTGAGACTTTTGAGCTTTTGTGAGACAATGCAAAACGCCGCAGGCATGACCCGCGGCGTTTCCATGATCTTCGTTGTCGGCTGATTTTACAGGAAGTAGCTCTGCAAGGGCTTCACTTCCAGATTGCCGGCCTTAAGCGCCTTGATGGCAAGGGCTGCTGCTTCGGCACCGGCCATCGTCGTGTAGTAGGGCACCTTCTGCATCAGCGTTGCGCGGCGCAGCGACTTCGAGTCGGAAATCGCCTTGTTGCTGTCGGTGGTGTTGATGACCAGCTGGACCTGCCGGTTGCGGATGGCGTCTTCGATATGCGGACGACCTTCCTGCACCTTGTTGATCTTCTCGGCGTTGATGCCCTGTTCAGCAAGGAAACGCTGGGTGCCGCCGGTTGCCAATACCCTGAAGCCGCTCTCGACCAGAATACGGATTGCGGGCAATACGCGGTCCTTGTCGTCGTCGCGCACCGAGACGAAGACGGTGCCGGAGCGCGGCAGGTCGACGCCTGCGCCGAGCTGGCTCTTGGCAAAGGCGAGTGCGAAATCGGTATCGAGGCCGATAACTTCGCCGGTCGAGCGCATTTCCGGTCCGAGCAGAATGTCGACGCCGGGGAAGCGGGCGAACGGGAAAACGGCTTCCTTGACGGCGATGTGCTTCAGGTTGCGCGGATCGGGTTTCTTGCCGTAAGCGGCAATCGCCGCATCAAGCTTTTCGCCGGCCATGACGCGGGCAGCGATCTTGGCGATCGGCGCACCGATGGTTTTTGCAACGAAGGGCACCGTGCGCGAGGCGCGCGGGTTGACTTCGAGAACGTAGATCGTGCCGTCCTTGATCGCGTACTGAACGTTCATCAGGCCACCGACGTTGAGCGCCTTTGCAAGCGCGGTCGTCTGGCGTTCCAGCTCGTCGAGAGTTTCCTTGCTCAGCGAACGGGAAGGCAGCGAGCAGGCCGAGTCGCCCGAGTGGATACCGGCTTCTTCGATGTGCTCCATGATGCCCGACACGAAGACGTTTTCGCCGTCGCACAGTGCATCGACGTCGACTTCGACGGCGTTGGTCAGGTAGCTGTCGAACAGAAGCGGGTTCTTGCCGAGCAGGGTGTTGATCTGGCCGGTCTTGTCGTTCGGGTAACGCTGCTTGATGTCCTCTGGCACGAGGCCCGGAACCGTGTCGAGCAGATAGGTCTGGAGCTGGCCTTCCGAATGGATGATCTGCATGGCGCGGCCACCCAGAACATAGGAAGGACGCACGACCAGCGGGAAGCCGATTTCCGAAGCGACGAGGCGCGCCTGTTCAACCGAATAGGCAATGCCGTTGTTCGGCTGGGCGAGGTCGAGCTTCATCAGAAGCTTCTGGAAGCGGTCGCGGTCTTCGGCAAGGTCGATCATGTCAGGCGCGGTGCCGAGGATCGGGATACCGTTCTTTTCCAGCGCTTCGGCCAGCTTCAGCGGCGTCTGGCCGCCGAACTGCACGATGACGCCGACCAGTTCGCCCTTTTCCTGTTCGGCGCGCATGATCTCGATCACGTCTTCGGCCGTCAGCGGTTCGAAATAGAGGCGGTCGGAGGTGTCGTAGTCGGTTGAAACCGTTTCCGGGTTGCAGTTGATCATGATCGCTTCGAAGCCTGCATCCTTCAGCGCGAAGGCAGCATGGCAGCAGCAATAGTCGAACTCGATGCCCTGGCCGATACGGTTCGGACCGCCGCCGAGGATGACGACCTTCTTGCGGTCGGAAACCTGCGCTTCAGAGCGGGCGGCGCCGACGAAGGGGATTTCATAGGTTGAATACATGTAGGCGGTGGGCGAGGCGAATTCTGCCGCGCAGGTATCGATGCGCTTGAAGACCGGGCGAACATTGAGGCTGTTGCGCAGCTCGGCCACTTCCTTCGGGCGCTTGCCCGTCAGAATTGCCAGGCGGGCGTCGGAAAAGCCCATGGCTTTGAGCATGCGCAGGTTCTCTGCGTCCTGCGGCAGGCCTTGCTCACGGACACGGGCTTCCATGTCCACAATTGCCTTGAACTGGGCGATGAACCAGGGGTCGATCTTCGAGTTTTCGTGGACTTCCTCTTCCGTCATTCCCATACGCAGCGCCTGGGCGACCATGCGCAGGCGATCCGGCGTCGGCGTGCCGATGGCGGCGCGGATGGCGTTCTTGGAGCCTTCGCCCTCTTCAAAGCCGGGGATTTCGATTTCATCGAGACCGGTGAGGCCGGTTTCCATGCCGCGCAGCGCCTTCTGCAGCGATTCTGCGAAGGTGCGGCCGATGGCCATGACTTCACCGACGGACTTCATGGCCGTTGTGAGGATCGGCGAGGCGCCCGGGAACTTCTCGAAGGCGAAACGCGGGATCTTGGTGACGACGTAGTCGATCGACGGTTCGAACGAGGCAGGCGTCGCGCCGCCGGTGATATCGTTTTCCAGCTCGTCGAGCGTATAGCCGATGGCGAGCTTGGCGGCGATCTTGGCGATCGGGAAGCCGGTCGCCTTGGAGGCGAGAGCAGACGAGCGCGAAACGCGCGGGTTCATTTCGATGACGACGAGGCGGCCGTCTTTCGGGTTGACGGCGAACTGCACGTTCGAGCCGCCGGTTTCCACGCCGATCTCACGCAGCACCGCAATCGAGGCGTTGCGCATGATCTGGTATTCCTTGTCGGTCAGCGTCAGCGCTGGCGCAACGGTGATGGAATCGCCGGTGTGGACGCCCATCGGATCGATGTTTTCGATGGAGCAGATGATGATGCAATTGTCCGCGGTGTCGCGGACCACTTCCATCTCATATTCCTTCCAGCCGAGAACCGATTCTTCGACCAGCACCTCGGTGGTCGGCGAAGCGTCGAGGCCGCCCGAGACGATGTCGAAGAATTCGGAGCGATTATAGGCAATGCCGCCGCCGGTGCCGCCGAGCGTGAAGGACGGGCGGATGATGGCTGGCAGGCCGACATGGTCGATCGCCTGGGCGGCGATTGCAATCGCATGCGCCATGTAACGCTGCTTGCGGTCGGTCTCGCCAAGGTTCCACTGGTTTTCCAGATCGTCCAGCGCCTTGTCCAGTTCCGCACCGGAAAGCTTCGCCTTGAGTTCGGCGCGGGCAGCTTCGTGCTTCTTGCGGTCGGCGTCCTTGATTTCAGTGGCGTTGGCCAGCATGGACTTCGGCGTTTCGAGGCCGATGCGAGCCATGGCCTCGCGGAAGAGGGCGCGGTCTTCGGCCATGTCGATGGCTTCGGGCTTGGCACCGATCATTTCCACATTGTAGCGGTCGAGAACGCCCATGCGCTTCAGGGACAGCGCAGTGTTGAGCGCGGTCTGGCCGCCCATGGTGGGAAGCAGCGCGTCCGGACGTTCCTTGGCGATGATCTTGGCGACGACTTCCGGGGTGATCGGCTCGACATAGGTTGCGTCGGCGAGGCCCGGATCGGTCATGATGGTGGCCGGGTTGGAGTTGACCAGAATGACCCGGTAACCCTCTTCCTTCAGCGCCTTGCAGGCCTGGGTGCCGGAATAGTCGAATTCACATGCTTGGCCGATGACGATCGGTCCTGCGCCAATGATGAGGATGGACTTGATATCTTGGCGCTTCGGCATGGCTCTCTCGTTCCGCGTTTTGGTTGCGCAAAACACCAGCCAGGGTGAAAGATCACCGGCCGGGGCGCGCAATTCAAAGTTTTCAGGCTAGAAGCGGCTTATAGGCAAATGTTTTTGAGAACGGAACCCCATAAATTCCGGAATCGACAGAAACTCTTAACCCGTCGGTGTATGCGCGGCGAAACGGGCCTGCACGGCCGCGCTATGGGAGCGGCTGACGGGTATTTCCGAACCGTCTCTTGTAATGACGTGCAGACGGCCAGCCTGTTTACGCAACGAGACGACGTCGGAAATGGCAATCCAGTGGGAACGGTGCACCTGCAAGCCTTCCGTGAGGCCTATTTCTTTCAGCGCATCGGCAAAACGCAGCAGAACGAGCTGATGGCCGCGCGTGGTGACGATTTCGGTATAGTGGTCCTGCACCGACAGCCGCAGCAATTCTCCGCGCTTTTGCGGCGGCAGCCGCTCCAGCAGCGGCGCGATGCTTTTCACCTCACCTTTGGCATCTCCATTCGGGTCCGCAACGGCATCCGTTGCCGTTGCGCGTGACTGGCAGGCCGTGAGGTAGCTCAGCAGGCAAAAGATGGCGCAGAGCGGCAGGGCCGACAGGCTGCTTTTCAGATAGGCAGCGAAACCCATTTCCCTGCCGGAAAAGATTTGGTTCATGATGGAAAGCAGCAGCCCAATGGGCAGGGCTGCCGTCAGCGAGCCGATCATCATGCGTGTCAGCATATTTTCAATGCTGCCGGCAAGAATGGTGTTGGCGAGGATGGAAAAGGATATTGCGAACGTCCATGCGCCAGCCTGAACGATTGTCCAGTAAAGCAGCCGGTCGGCGAAACTCATGGTCTCACTTGTCCCGAAAGGGCCGGTCAGAATGAAGATCGCCAATATAGCAAGGAAGGTCAGCCACAGTCTGCGCGATTGCAGGATGGCGTGCATTTCACGAAGCGTGGACTGCAAAGAGAGGTGATCCACGAAGTTTTCCTGCGGTTGACGCCAATGCGTTTTTCTTTCGCGCATGTTTTGCCGAAGTTAGCGATAATTTCAACCGGGTCAAAACGCTTCACCATGTCACTCCAGCCTTTGCTAGACGCACCGCTTGCCGTGCAATTCCATGTCGCCACCGTTGTTCCGGCCGCGATTCTCGGTGCCTTCATTTTTCTTCGCCCAAAAGGAACCGCCATCCACCGGCTACTCGGTAGGATCTGGGTGACGCTGATGGTCATGACCTCCGTTTCGACCTTCTTCATTCATGAATTGAGGGTGTTTTACGGTTTCAGCCCGATTCATCTTTTATCGGTTCTCACCATATATGGCTGTCTGCAATCGGTCCTTTTCGCGCGCAGGGGCGAAATCAGGCGCCATATGAGGATCATGCAGAGTGTTTATCTCGGCGGTATCGTCATCGCAGGCGGTTTCACCTTCGTTCCGGGGCGGATCATTCACGAGGTTGCTTTCGGTGACGGTCAGCCGGGTCTTGTGGTGCTTTTCGCGGGCGTGTTCGTGTTTGCCCTGCTGTCTCTGACCGTCTTCACGCAAAGGCGGCGAGCCTCCTGAACGAATGCACCCACCTCCGCTTTCTTCCGGAACAAGATGTATTATAGTGCCGTTATAAGGTTGCCTGTTGAGGCGACGTTTGCGGAGAGAAAAGCATGGAATGGAGAGGGCGCCGCCAGTCGGACAATATCGAGGATCGGCGCGGCATGTCGGCGGGATCGGGGCCATCCGGCAACGATCCTTTTTCGCGTGGCGGAATGCGCGTGCCGATCGGGCGCCGCGGCGGCGGCATCGGCATTGGCGGTCTTCTGCTGATCCTGCTGATAAGCTGGGTGCTTGGCATCAATCCGCTGACGCTGCTTTCGGGCGGAGACATTTCACTGGATGGGGGCGGTACCACGCAGCAATCCGGCCAGCAGGCGGGCACTCGGCCGCAGGGCCAATCGTCCGACGAGACGACGGCTTTCGTGCGCACCGTGCTGGCTGAGACGGAAGATACGTGGAGCGGCATTTTCCAGTCCGCCGGCGAGACCTATCAGAAACCGACCCTTGTGCTGTTTTCCGGGCAGGTCGCGTCTGCCTGCGGTTCTGCCTCTGCGGCCAGCGGCCCGTTCTATTGCCCTGGTGACCGCAAGGTCTATCTCGACACCAGTTTCTTCAGTGAACTGGACAAGCGTTTCGGCGCGTCTGGCGATTTCGCGCAGGCTTACGTTATTGCGCATGAGGTGGGCCACCACGTCCAGAACCTGACCGGTGTCCTGCCGGAGTTCAACCGCCGCCGCCAGTCCATGAGCCAGGTGGATGCCAACAAGATGTCGGTGCGTGTTGAGCTTCAGGCCGATTGTTATGCCGGTATCTGGGGCAAGTTCACCGAACAGAAGGGAATTCTGGAAACCGGTGACCTTGAGGAAGCGCTCAACGCTGCTCACCAGATCGGCGACGACACCCTGCAGAAGCAGACTCAAGGATATGTGGTGCCTGACAGTTTCAACCACGGCACGTCGGCGCAGCGCATGGAATGGTTCAAGCGCGGCTTCCAGAACGGACGCGTCGAGGACTGCGACACCTTTTCGGCGAATATCTGATAATCAAATGAACGAGGGGGCTTTTCAGCCCCCTTGTTATTCAGCGCATCAACAGCGCCACGGCATACATGCCAAGCGCGAAGATCGTATGGGCAACGAGGTTGAGAAAGCGAACCTTGTTCGGGTTCGGCGTCTTCGATGCCGCCCAGCCGATGCCGAGGCCAGGTTGCAGCAGGAACCAGCCCGCGCCGACCGTGACGATGCCCACGATCCAAGGCTGAATGAAGGACGGCTCTGAAAACCACGAGGCCGGCACTATCAGGGCGAGAATGATGCCGTAGAGAATGCCGACGGCATAATGCGAGACCCAGCCGAGCGCCAGTTCATGCTCGTAAGGTGCGGCCGTCGCGATAGAATCGTGGAATATCCTGCCCTTCGGCACATGCCAGAACCAGCGGCCGACCGGTGCCCAGTTCGGGGCGGACTGGCCGAAAAACCGGTGCAGCACAATTGCCCATATATCCATAAACACGGTGCCACCCACCCCCATGGCAATACCGCGCCAAATCAAATCCAGCATAGATCCCTCCGCAAATCATGATCGACCAAGCTCTAGCTGATCGTGTGAGTGGCGTGAACAGGGTTTTTCGCTTGCTCAGGGCGGACAAGAAAAATGGCCGGATCGCTCCGGCCATAATGAAGACTGAAACGTCTCCTCCGTCATGCCGGACTGGATCCGGGGTAACGGTGCGATTGTCTCACCAGTGAGCTATTTTCGCTCTACGCAGCACGCCCATATTCAGCCTGCCGCCGTGTTGCCGTGGCGAGCTGGAACTGCGCAAGCAATTCGTTGAGCGCCGCCGCTTCCGAGGCGAGGCCGTGGCTTGCCGCAGTCTGTTCTTCGACCATGGCAGCATTCTGCTGGGTGCCCTGATCGATGGTGTTGATGGCGGTGTTGATTTCCTGAAGTCCGGTGGACTGTTCGCGCGACGACGTTACGATGGCGTCGATATGGCGGTTGATCTCCTGGACTTCGCGGACGATGGTTTCCAGCGCCTTGCCGGCATTGCCGACGAGATCGACACCGGATTGCACCTGCGATGTTGAGGCGTTGATCAGCGTCTTGATCTCCTTCGCGGCATTTGCAGAGCGCTGGGCAAGCTCGCGCACTTCCTGTGCGACGACGGCAAAACCCTTGCCTGCCTCACCGGCGCGGGCGGCTTCCACGCCGGCATTAAGCGCAAGCAGGTTCGTCTGGAAAGCGATTTCGTCGATCACGCCAATGATGTTGCTGATCTCCGACGACGATTTTTCGATGCCTTCCATGGCGCGAACAGCGTCCTCGACGATGATGCCGGACTGCTCGGCATTGTTGCGCGTGCGGTCTACCAGACGGCCTACCTCTTCGGCACGGCGGGCGGAATCCTTGACCGTCGTGGTTATTTCCTCAAGCGCGGCCGCAGTCTCCTCGACAGAGGCGGCCTGCTGCTCGGTGCGCTTGGCCAGGTCGTCGGCAGACTGGCGGATTTCTCCAGCACCGGCATCGATTGCGCGTGCATTCTGGCCGACTGTGCTCAAGGCAACGTTCAGCTTGGCGACGGAGTTGTTGAAGTCGTCGCGCAAGCGGTCGATGCGGGTCACGAAAGGTGTCTCGATCCGGTAGTTGAGGTCGCCGTTCGAAAGGTGCGTCAGTCCCTTTGCCAGCGAATCGACTGCGAACTGGATGTCGGCCGCGTCTTTCGCCGCCAGTCGTTCGCGGTCGTTGCGCTCCTGTTCGGAAAGCGTGCGGTTCTGTTCGGCGTCGCCTTCAAGACGCAGACGTTCCGTGGCGTTCGATTTGAATACGGCAACCGCCGCAGCCATCGAGCCGATCTGGTCACTGCGCTCCTGGCCGGGAATGGCGACATCGAGATTGCCGGCGGCAAGCCTTTCCATGGCAGCAGTCATCTGCGTGACGGGGCGAACAATGAAACGGCTGAGAACGGTTGCCAGCAGGGCGATCATGATCGCGGCGGCAAGGATCGTGGCGATGGTTGCCGCGAGGCGAAATTGGCCGATCGCGCTGTAGGCGACGTCGGAATCGACAACGAAACCGAGATACCAATCGGCCGAGGGCAGACCGGCGACGGGAATGAAGCTGGTGATCTTGCCCTTGCCGTCGATCTCGGTTTGCGAAATCGCGGAAGAAATTGCCGGTGTATCAACCTTGAAGAGATCGGTCAGCGGCTTGTCGACGAATTTCGCATCGGGATGCATGAGGATCTTGCCGTCCTTGCTGACGAGGAAGGCGTATCCATCCTTGCCGGCATCCACCGACTTGATCATCGTGACCAGCGAATCCAGCGAGAAGTCGCTACCCGTCACGCCGGCCAGCTTGCCGCCGATGGACACGGGAATGGCGGCAGTGATGATAAGGCCGCCAGTCGACGCATCGCTATAGGGCTCGGTCAGTACTGGCTTGCCGGCCTTGACGGCGTCCAGATACCAGGGACGCTTGCGCGGGTCGTAGCCCTCCGGCAATGGCAATTTCGGGAAAGTCGTGAAACTGCCGCTTTCGGCATTGCCGAAATAGGTGGACATGAACTGAGCCGTCAGCACGTCGTTTTGGAGGAACTGCAGTTTGGCGTCGTCATCTGGGAGCTTGGCGAGCGTCTTCGCAACCGTTTCGGTCAGCATGATGCGGCCGTTCAGCCAGTTGGCGATGCTTTGCGCTGCCTGCTTGCCGGACGAATCGATATTTTCCGCCACGGCTTGCGTTGTCACCTGGTGCTGAAGACTGTCGATATAGAAGGAAAAGCCGGCAAAAGCGGCAACGACAAGCGATGACGCCGCAAACAGAATGCGCGTCATGAGATTGGTTTTTTTGGGCAAGCTACACGTCCTTGGAACCAGATGTGCCCATTCGGCTCATCTTGGAAAATAATGGGAAAGACATGCCTCAATGGCGGGAATATTCTGCGTCATGCAGCTTATGGTTTGAAAGAACTTCGCGATATTCTAATGCGTAAAGTGAAATGGTAAAATTCGGCTAAATTTGTTTTATGTCAGGCCGTCTCGGCCCAAGTGGACGTAAAATTGCCGTTCTGCGTAAATTTTGATCATTGATCCGCAAAGGTTGCGTGCAGGAAGGGAATATTTTATTCATCACCTGCTGCCATTGCGCAATTCGCGGGCAATGGCCAAAATTCAGGTGAATTACAATGTCTTCGTCGGTTGTTGCAGAAACCGTTCCCTCTGGATCGGGGTCGTGGCTTTCGCATTTCAAGGCTACGCTTGCGCTTGGAATTCCGCTTGTCGGTGCGCAGCTCGCGCAGCTTGGCATCCACACTACAGATATGGTCATCGTCGGTCAGCTCGGAGCTGAGAAGCTGGCGGCCATGGTGCTGGCCGGGCAGTTCTTCTTCGTTGTCTTCATTTTCGGCTCGGGATTTTCGGTGGCCGTGGTGCCAATGGTAGCGCAGGCTTACGGGCAGGGCGATGCGACGGCTGCCCGCCGCTCGCTGCGCATGGGCATGTGGGTTGCAATCGCGTACTGGGTTCTTGCCCTGCCGATATTCTTCAACGCCGAGCGCATTCTGGTCTATCTCGGGCAAAACCCCGAAGTTGCGGCGTTGACCGGCCATTATCTCGCCATCGCCAAGTTCGGCCTTTTGCCGGCGCTGCTTTTTTACGTGCTGCGCGGGCTTGTCAGTGCCATCGGCCGTGCGGGCATCATTCTGTACGTCACCATCATCATGCTGGTGATGAACGGTTTGATGGCCTATGCGCTGGTCTTCGGCCATTTCGGATTGCCGGTGATGGGCATGAACGGCGCGGCCGTCGTCGCCGTCATCGTCAATGCCTTCAGCTTCATCTTCATCGTCGCTTATGTGCAGACGCGTGAGGAAACCAGGAAATACGAGCTGTTCGTGCGCTTCTGGCGGCCGGACTGGCATGCGCTGTTCGAAGTGCTGCGCCTTGGCCTGCCTATCAGCATCACCATCCTTGCCGAAGTGACGCTGTTTGCGGCGGCTTCGATCCTGATGGGACAGATTGGCACCGTGCAGCTTGCGGCGCATGGCATCGCACTGCAGCTTGCCTCCATCGCTTTCATGATCCCGCTCGGCCTGTCGCAGGCGGCGACCGTGAGGGTCGGTGTCGCGTTCGGTCAGGGTGATTTCAGGAACCTCGTGCGCGCCGCCATCATGGTCTACGCGATTGCCTGCGGCATTGCCGTTTGCGGCGGCATCCTGTTTGCGGCTGTTCCGGAATTTCTGGCGAAGTGGTTTCTTGACGCGAAGTTGCCGGAAGCGGCGGAAGTGCTTGCCTACGCAAGCAGCCTCGTGGTGATCGCCGGCATCTTCCAGCTGGTCGATGGTATCCAGGCCGTGACAGCAGGTTTGCTGCGCGGATTGAAGGATGCGCGCATTCCGGCGATGCTGGCGCTGATTTCCTATTGGCCGATCGGGCTGGCGCTGGCCTGGACCATGGCCTTTCCGCTCGGCTTTGGCGGACGCGGCGTCTGGTTCGGTTTCGTGATCGGCCTTTCGACGGCGGCCGTTCTCCTGACTATACGTTTCGTCATTCTGGTGAAGCGTGAAATGAAAACGGCCCGCTGAAAGCGGGCCGTATATTTTTCCTGATTTTCCGAAGATGTCTCAGCGCTCGGCGAGCGCTGCCTCACCTTGTCTCTCGCGCAGCAGGTTGACGAAGCGGCGGAAGAGATAGTGGCTGTCCTGCGGGCCGGGCGATGCTTCCGGATGGTGCTGGACGGAGAAGACCGGCTTGCCGACGATGCGCAGGCCGCAATTGGTGCCGTCGAACAGCGACGTGTGGGTTTCTTCGACGCCATCAGGCAGCGACTTGGCGTCAACCGCAAAACCATGGTTCATGGACACGATTTCCACCTTGCCGGTGGTGAAATCCTTGACCGGATGGTTGGCGCCGTGGTGGCCCTGGTGCATCTTTTCAGTCTTGGCGCCGACGGCCAGGCCAAGCATCTGGTGGCCGAGGCAGATGCCGAAGATCGGCAGGTCGCTGTTGATGAGGTTCTGAATGACCGGTACGGCATATTCGCCTGTCGCGGCCGGATCTCCCGGACCGTTGGAAAGGAAAACGCCATCCGGCTTCAATGCCAGAATGTCTTCGGCGGATGTCTGGGCCGGAACCACCGTGACCTTGCAATCGAGACCGGCGAAGAGGCGCAGGATGTTGCGCTTGACGCCGAAATCCACGCAGACGACATGGTACTTCGCATCGGCTTCATTCAGCGTGCCGTAACCCTCGTTCCAAACCCAAGGCGTTTCCGTCCAGGTGGAGGATTGGCCGGATGTGGCTTCGATGGCGAGGTCGAGGCCGACGAGACCGCTCCATGCCTTGGCTTCCGCCTTCAGCGCCTCGATGTCGAATACGCCGTTGGGATCATGGGCGATCACCGCGTTCGGTGCACCGTTTTCGCGTATCCATGCCGTCAGCGCGCGCGTGTCGATGCCGCAGAGGCCGATGACGCCGCGGGCTTTCAGCCAGGCATCCAGATGTTTGGCGGCGCGGAAGTTCGAAGGGTCGGTGATGTCGGCCTTGAAGATGACGCCGACTGCGCCCCGGCGGGCGGCTGGCGTCAGGTCTTCGATGTCTTCCTCATTGGTGCCGACATTGCCGATGTGCGGGAAGGTGAAGGTGACGATCTGGCCGAGATAGGACGGATCGGTCAGGATTTCTTCGTAACCGGTCAGTGCGGTGTTGAAGCAGACTTCCGCCTGTACCTTGCCGGCTGCGCCGATCCCCGTTCCCTCGATCACTGTGCCATCGGCAAGAACAAGCATTGCGGTCGGTTTGCGGGTAGTCCAGGGCGCTGTCTCGGTCATCTCGTTCCGTTTCTGCCGCTTCGCACCCCGCCTCTTGAAAGGCAGGGGGAGAGGGGCCATTTTTTGTCGCAGGCTTCGTGACATAAAGGGGCGCGCGAAAAACTCGCGTTTTGACCCTTCGTTAAAATCTCGTGCAGGTGCCGGAAAATAACGAAAGCTGCTTAAACGGTCAACCGCAGGCTCGAGATTTACGCGGAATTAAACCTTCGCACATTCAAAGGCTTATGCATTTGATTTGCTTGAGCGGGTTTGCTCGGTTATGTCGTTTCGAAAAATAAGGTGGAAAGTTTCCGTGTCGAGAAGCTGCGGAATGCACTTTCCCAAGGAGAAGAAGAAATGATGCGCGACACGTTCGCTAATACTCTGAAAGACGCGCTGAAGGCTCGTGACGCCCGGCGTACATCGACCGTGCGTCTCATCCAGGCGGCCATCAAGGATCGCGATATTGCCAATCGCGGCGTGGGCAAGGACCCCGTCACCGACGACGAGATCATGCAGATCCTGACCAAGATGGTAAAGCAGCGGGAAGAGTCCGCCAGCATCTATGATGGTGCCGGTCGCGCCGAGCTTGCCGCTCAGGAGCGCGAGGAAATCGTCATCATCAAGGAATTCATGCCGGAAGAGATTCCGGCCGAAAAGGTGCGCGAATTGTGCCAGGCCGTCATCAGCGAAACCGGCGCCTCCGGCCTGCGTGACATGGGCAAGTGCATGAATGCGCTCAAGGAGCGCTATCCCGGCCAGATCGACTTCGCGAAAGCATCCGGCGTCGTCAAGGATTTGCTGAAGTAGGTTTCGCCCGTTCGGAAAAAGTAAAGGCAGGGCAGCCATGGCTGCCCTGCCTTTTTGCTGCCGACGAAGGCGCATTTCGGCGGATCAAAATGCGGTCACGCGCAGGCGTTTTTCGGGGGACGTGCCTGCGGGCGTCAGCAGCTTTGAGAATGTCCGGGCGCTGCCTTTGAATATGTTTTATACCTCGGCGACGGTTGGCTCAAATTACAAAAACATAATTTTTTGTGATGATGCGCTGCCATAAATTTGCCCGAAGCGGGCGACAGCGGCGATGCGGTTTTAGTGCGATGGCCTGTGAATATCGGGTATTCCGGTTCTTTGGGTTTGGTACTGACCCCTTTCTGCGCTTATATGAAAGACTGGCCTCGAACAGGTAAACCATGCGATTTTCCAATTCTTTTCTCGATGAGATACGCGACCGCGTGAACATCTCCGATGTGATCGGCAGACGTGTGTCCTGGGATAAGAAGAAGACCAATACGCCGCGGGGCGATTATTGGGCCTGCTGCCCGTTCCATGGCGAAAAAAGCCCGAGTTTTCACTGCGAGGATCGCAAGGGGCGATACCATTGTTTCGGTTGCGGTGTTTCCGGCGATCATTTCCGGTTTCTCACCGATCTCGAGGGGTTGAGTTTCCCCGAAGCCGTTCAGCAGATCGCCGACATGGCCGGCATCTCCATGCCGCAGCCCGATCCGCAGGCTGAGAAGCGCGAGCGCGAGCGCACCTCGTTGCAGGACGTCATGGAAATGGCGACGCTGTTCTTTCAGGATCAGTTGCAGACCGCGCTTGGTGCGCGGGCGCGGGCTTATCTGCGCGATCGCGGACTGACTGGGCGCACCATCGAGACATTCAGGCTCGGTTTTGCACCAGATAGCCGCAATGCGCTAAAGGAGCATCTGGCGAGCAAGGGTGTGGCGCGCGAACAGATGGAAGCCTGCGGGCTGGTGGTGCATGAAAACGTGCCGGTTTCCTATGACCGCTTCCGCGACCGCATCATGTTCCCGATCCTGTCGTCGCGCGAAAAGGTGATCGCTTTCGGCGGCCGTGCCATGGCGGCGGATGCAGTGGCCAAATATCTGAACTCCAACGAGACCGAGCTTTTTCACAAGGGCAATGTTCTCTACAATTTCGCCCGCGCGCGGCGCGCCTCGCAGGCTTCCGGTGGCACCGTCATTGCCGTCGAAGGTTATATGGATGTCATTGCGCTTTATCAGGCGGGTGTCGAAAATGCTGTCGCCCCGCTCGGCACGGCGCTGACGGAAAGCCAGCTTGAGCTCCTGTGGAAAATGTCGCCGCAGCCGATCCTCTGCTTTGATGGCGACGGCGCCGGTATTCGTGCCGCCAACCGCGCAGCCGATCTCGCCTTGCCGCATATCAAGCCTGATCGTTCGGTGAGCTTTGCGCTTTTGCCCGACGGAAAAGACCCTGATGATCTCGTGCGGCTGGAGGGGCGTGCGCCTTTTGACCGTGTGCTTTCTGAGGCAAAACCGCTCGCGGCGATGATCTGGAGCCGCGAGACCTCTTCGGTGACTTTCGATACGCCTGAAAAGCGTGCCAAGCTTGAAAGCCGGCTGCGGCAGATCGTTGCCGTCATCGGCGACGAGGCGGTGCGGCGTTTTTACCAGCAGGATATGCGCGACAGGCTGAATGCCTTCTTCCAGCCGCGTTTTCAGCAGGGCGGTTCGCAGGGTGGAAATTTCCGTCGCGATGGCCAGCAGGGTAATGGGCGCGGGTTCCAGAGGAACGCTTCCGGACGGGGTGGAGCCATGGCTGCGCCGGCCAGCAACATTTCCGACCGTCTTACCCAGTCGGGTCTGGTCAGGGGCCACCAGACCAAGCCTTCACTTCGTGAAAGCGTTCTCGCCATCACCATCGTCAACCATCCCGAACTGCTGCTCGAGGAATATGACGAGATCGCCGCGATCGATTACGAAAACCGCGATCTGCAACGCCTGTGGTCGACTGTGCTGACCTTTGCAGCGGAAAGTGCGGCCGAGATTTCGCGGGCAGGGCTGATCGAGCGCCTGTCGCAGCAGGGTTTCGAGGTGCTTTTGAAAACCATGGACCAGCAGGTGCGCAATGCGCGCCTGTGGACGGCCACGGAACAGGCGGCGCTGGAAGATGCGCGTGAGGGATATGTGCAGGCGCTTTCCCTGCACAAGAGGACGAAATCCCTGCTCTGGCAGAAGCGCGAGCTGGAACGGGAAATAGGCGAGGCGACGGACGACGAACGCGGCACGCTTCTGGTGCGGGCGCTGGCCGAAGTTCAGCTGGAAATCGGCCGAATGGAAAATCAGGAAGCGATCATCGATGGTTTCGGCGTCATGTCCGGCCGGGTAAAGGGCCCGGCTGTCGGCCATGGCTGAGGACTGCGGCCAAGAATAGAAAGACGTGTGGGGTTGCCTTTTGCTGCAAGCGCCCTAAATAGGGGGTAGTCTGGTGATAACTCGCAAAATGCGGCCCTTTTTATGAATTTCCGTGGCTGTCTCGCCCTCAAAGGCTTGACGGGGCGGGAAATAGCGGGAATCACCAATTCAGGAATAGTAAGGTGGAATGAGCCTTGGCGGATAGAAATTGCATGAGCAAGCATTTTCGGGTGCACTGTCTTTGCATTCTGCCTGAGGCTGCCGTGGTTAATCGGCAATTAAAGATCACTCCGTTAGGTGTCTGACAGTGATTCGCTGTTATCAGCCGGATGCTCTCAAGGCGAACGGCGATGCGGCGGAACAGGTGTTAGCGTCAGGGAAAGCGACGAGATAGATGGCAACCAAAGTCAAAGAAAACGAAGAAGCAGAAAACGAACGCGACGGTGCGACGGACGGTCCGCTTCTCGATCTTTCGGATGACGCGGTCAAAAAGATGATCAAGGCCGCCAAGAAGCGCGGCTATGTGACGATGGACGAGCTGAATTCCGTCCTGCCGTCCGAAGAAGTGACGTCCGAGCAGATCGAAGACACGATGGCGATGCTGTCCGATATGGGCATCAACGTTATCGAGGACGAGGATGCCGAGGAAGCACCGGGCGAAGCCGAAAGCGACGATTCCGATAACGAAGAGTCCGAAGGCGGCGAACTGGCACCTTCCGGCGGTACCGCGCTTGCGACCGCGAAGAAAAAAGAACCGACCGACCGTACCGACGATCCTGTGCGCATGTATCTGCGCGAAATGGGTTCCGTAGAGCTTCTGTCGCGCGAAGGCGAAATCGCCATCGCCAAGCGCATCGAGGCCGGCCGCGAAACGATGATCTCCGGCCTTTGCGAAAGCCCGTTGACGTTCCAGGCGCTGATCATCTGGCGCGACGAACTCAACGAAGGCACGACGCTGCTGCGCGAGATCATCGATCTCGAAACCACCTATTCCGGCCCGGAAGCCAAGGCTGCCCCGCAGTTCCAGAGCCCGGAAAAGATCGAGGCGGATCGCAAGGCCGCCGAAGAGAAGGAAAAGACCCGCAGACTGCGAGCGCCCTCCGGTGACGAGGATGTGACTGATGTGGGTGGCGATGGCCTTCCGCCGGAAGAGGAAGAAGAGGACGACGACGAGTCCAACCTTTCGCTTGCCGCGATGGAAGCCGAGCTGCGTCCGCAGGTCATGGAAACGCTCGACACCATTGCCGACACCTACAAGAAGCTGCGCAAGCTTCAGGACCAGCAGGTCGAGGCTCGCCTTGCCTGCACGGGAACCCTGTCCTCCGGTCAGGAGCGCCGCTACAAGGACCTCAAGGACCAGTTGATCACGGCTGTGAAGTCGCTGTCGCTGAATCAGAACCGTGTCGACAGCCTTGTCGAGCAGCTTTACGATATTTCCAAGCGTCTGATGCAGAACGAAGGCCGGCTGCTGCGCCTTGCCGAATCCTATGGCGTAAAGCGCGACAGCTTCCTCGAGCAGTATCACGGTGCGGAACTCGATCCGAACTGGATGAAGTCGATTGCCAATCTGGCCGCCCGCGGCTGGAAGGAATTCGCCCGCGAGGAAAGCAACACGATCCGCGAGATCCGTCAGGAAATCCAGAATCTGTCGACGGAAACCGGTATTTCCATCGCCGAATTCCGCCGTATCGTTTCCATGGTACAGAAGGGTGAGCGCGAAGCGCGTATCGCCAAGAAGGAGATGGTCGAGGCCAACCTGCGTCTCGTGATCTCCATCGCCAAGAAATACACCAACCGCGGCCTGCAGTTCCTCGATCTCATTCAGGAAGGCAATATTGGCCTGATGAAGGCGGTGGACAAGTTCGAATATCGCCGTGGTTACAAGTTCTCGACCTATGCGACATGGTGGATCAGACAGGCGATCACCCGTTCGATCGCCGACCAGGCGCGCACGATCCGTATTCCGGTTCACATGATCGAGACGATCAACAAGATCGTTCGCACCTCGCGCCAGATGCTGCACGAGATCGGCCGCGAGCCGACCCCGGAAGAGCTGGCGGAAAAGCTGGCCATGCCGCTTGAAAAGGTGCGCAAGGTTCTGAAAATCGCCAAGGAGCCGATTTCGCTCGAAACCCCTGTGGGTGACGAAGAGGATTCGCATCTCGGCGACTTCATCGAGGACAAGAACGCGCTGCTGCCTATCGACGCCGCCATTCAGGCCAACTTGCGCGAGACGACGACCCGCGTTCTCGCCTCGCTGACGCCGCGTGAAGAACGTGTTCTGCGCATGCGTTTCGGCATCGGCATGAACACCGATCATACGCTGGAAGAAGTCGGCCAGCAGTTCTCGGTCACGCGCGAACGTATTCGTCAGATCGAGGCGAAGGCACTGCGCAAGCTGAAGCATCCGAGCCGCTCCAGAAAGCTCAGAAGCTTCCTCGACAGCTAAGCCTTTGCCTGCTTTAAAATTGAACCCGGTCAGTCACCTCTGGCCGGGTTTTTTGTTTCCTGCACTGGCGATCTCTGCGACAAGCCTTATGTGTGAAAACAAAGCGTTCCGCTTTTTCGGAAATGCTCAGGTTCGATTTGGCTCGATAACATGCAACAGGTTTCGGCAAGCAGATGGCGAGGGAAGGGATGGGCGGTGCCCGTCTCCGTGTTGCTGCATTTGGCTGTGGTCGCGATCTTTCTTTTTGAACTGCCCGAACGCATAGCCGAACCGCAGGAGCCGGAAAGCATCAGCGTCGATCTGGTGCCGCCGCCTGAGGAAAAGAAGCCGGAGGAAGCCAAGCCTCCCGCCGCCGAGCAGGCAAAGCAAGAAAAGCCGCAGCCTCCACCGCCGCCGCCCGCTCCGCCGGCAGAGGAGCCGAAACCTTCGCCGCCCTTGCAGGCGACGCTGCCGGCGATCGCCATGCGGCCGGAGGAGACGCAGGCGGACCCAGAGGACAAGCCAGGTAAGGCGGAGGAAGCGGACAAGACCGAGCCTTCCAAGGAGCCTGAAAGCCAGCCTGAAAAGACGGCTGAGGACAAGCCCGCGCCATCTGCCGCCAACGGCGATCTCAAGGCGTCCGCCGAACAGGGAGAAATTGCGGTTTCACCCGTCAAGCAAGAGGCTGAGCCGGAAAAAGCGCCGGTGCCGCAGGAGAAACCGGCTGACGAAAAACCTGCCGAGGTGGCAAAGGAGAAGCCCGCGAAACTTCCGGCCGCCAAACAATTATTGTCTTCGTCGCTGCTTTCTCCGGCCCAAAGACGCCAGATGTTTGGTGATCTGCCGCCCCGCCGCCGCATTGTTCAGCTTTGCAGCACGGAGGCTCTGGCGCAAATTCAGGGCGCGGGTTTTGCCGCCCGTGGCATGATACCCTATTCGGATACGGGCGGGAGGATATCGGGGAATTCGATTGATGCTTCCGGCGGCGCATTCAACACCGGCAATAGCTGGCACGATGTGTCTTTTCAGTGCGAGGTCGATCTGGATAACTACGCCGTGACGGCCTTCCGGTTTAAAATTGGGAACGCCTTAACACCGGATGAGGCGAAAAAGCGGGGCTTCACCCGATTTCAATGAAGGCTAGTTTTTTAAACTTTCGGTTTGCTGACGAAGGTTTCCGTCCGCCACTCCGTCGTCCTCGGGCTTGTCCCGAGGACATGCAACCGACTGATCTCGTAGACGTGTTTAAATCCTTGGGACAAGCACAAGGATGACGTCAATTCTGGAAATGTGTCGGTCAGCAGGGCTGGGAGTTTACACCCTCTCCGTATCACCGACCAACAGCCCGATACCCGCCATCAGCGCATCTTCGTCGTAAGGCTTCCTGATGACAGGCACGTTACCGAAGTCGTCAGGCACCATGCTGGCATCGGCATAGCCGGTGGCGAACAGGAAGGGGATCCCGCGGCGGTGAAGCTCGCGTGCGACGGCGATGGAGGTGTCGGAGCCGAGATTGATGTCGAGGATAGCCACATCCGGCACGTAGCTCTTCAGCTTCTCGATGGCCATTGCCGAGGAGGTCGCGGTTTCGATTGTCTTGATGCCGTTGTCTTCCAGCATGTTCTCCACATCCATGGCGATCAGCATCTGGTCTTCTACGAGCAATATTTTCAACGTTTCCTCCCGGTTGGACCGTCTGGATTGCGGTACGGTGTCATCCTCCGTCTTCATCTCGGAAGCTGTCATGACTGCTGAGATATGGCGGGAGGGCAGGAGAATTTCCGCCTCCAGCCCATCAGGCAAATACCGGATGGTGCTGCGTCCACCCAGATCGTAGGGGATGCTGCGGCTGATGAGCGCCGTGCCGAACCCAGAGCGTGATGGTGTGGGCAGCTTGGTAGGCAGAGTTTCGCGCCAATGTATCAGGCAATCGCGGTTTTCGTCGACTTCCCAGCGCAGATCCAGTTTTCCGCCGGTCTGCGCAAGCGCGCCGTATTTGGCAGCATTCGTCGCCAGTTCATGCAGTACGAGGGCCATGACGGAAAATGCGCGCGAATCGAGCGTGACCTGTGGTCCGGCAAGATCAACAATAGCCTCGGCTGAACGGTGCGGCGACAATTCGGCGTCCAGCAGGTCGCGCAACGACCCGCCGCCTTCACCGCGAATGATCTGGTCATGGGCAAAGGACAATGCCTGGATACGACCCTTCAGCGCACCGACATATTCCTGCAGCGTTTTACCCTCTTGCGAAGGATTGCCGACCAGCGATTTGATAATGGCGAGAACGTTCTTGACGCGGTGGTTGAGTTCCTCGTTCAGCATGCGCTGGCGCACTTCCGCGCGCTCCCTTTCGCCCGCCATCAGCTCGCTGTGATGAAATGCGACCTCGACCAACGCTATTCTTGCGGCTTCGGCAATTTCCCGGTCCGCATCGGACCATGGCTGCGCCTGCAGGCGCACGGTCTCCTTCCAGATCGCGAAGCTCTTGCGCGGGGTGAGACGATCGCCGAGCGGACCGGTCTCATAGGATTTTTCCGGGTTGCCGGCCCAGTTCAGGTTCTGCACGATCTCCCTGCGGAAAAACAGCAGATAGTCGTTTTTGACCTGTGACAGCGGAATGGCGAGCATTCCGGCTGCGATATCTGCATAAATCTCCGCTTCCGGTATGGCTTGCGAGATGGCATGGGTTGCCCAGACCCTTCCCTCACTGACAGAGGTTACGAAGCGCGCCAGCCTTGGAATGGCATCCGCGGGCGGCGTTGCGCCGTGGCCGTGCCAGTTGTTGTCCACCCAAAGCCCGACGCCGTCGCATGGCATCAGATCGGCAAAATCCTGGAAACTGTCGATCAGCAGTTCCTCGATGTGCGCGTGATGGGCGGCGAGCCGCAGGAAGCGGTCGAGAGCGGCATGGGCGTGGTTGACGGTATCGAGTTTGCGCTTCTGCTTAAGGACCTGCAAATGCATGGAGAAAAACTCTCCAAACATTTCTGCGGCGATCCTGACCGACATCGTCAGAACGCGTGGCGAATAATGGTGGCAGGCGATAAGGCCCCACAGGGCGCCATCGACGATCACCGAAATCGACATGGAGGCAGCAACGCCCATATTGCGAAGATATTCGCAATGGATGGGAGAAACGCTGCGCAAATGCGCGAATGACAGATCAAGCGGTTCACCAGACACATCGATGGCGGGCAATACGGGAACTCGTATTCCGCTGGCGTCGGAGATGATACGCAGTGTGTTTTTAAGATAGAGCGTGCGGGCCTGCTGCGGTATGTCGCTTGCCGGAAAATATTGTCCGAGAAAGCTTTCCAGTTCCGGCTGCTTTGCCTCCGACACGACCTTGCCTGCACCGTCATCCTCGAAACGGTAGATCATCACCCGGTCGTAACCCAAGGTCGCCTTTACCAGCCGGGTTGTTCTCGAAATCAGGCTTTCGACCGTGTCCGCCTCGCGAATGCGGTCCACCATCTTGCGTGCGGTACCAAGCGGCTGGGTCTCGCTCCCTGACGGTTCGAATTCGATGATCGTCGTGGATTTATAGCGGTGGAGCGCAATATCGAAGCTGCGACCATCGCGCAGTTCCATATTGGGCAGCATGGCAGGGCGGGTGGTCCTCCCGGTTACCGTAAGTGCGTTGCGAAGGTCATGGACGAGATTTTTACCAAGCACTTCTTCGGCGGTCCTGCCGTTGATATCGCCATCGACGCGCAAGATCTCGCGACAGTTTTCCGAATGCCGCAGGACCATGCGCATGGCGTTGTCGCAAGCAATCAGGCAGCCGTGCGATTGAATATAACCTGGAATGTGGATGGGTTCGCGGTCGCAATTTGTCAGGTCGACAATATAATCAGTGGATGCCATGAATCTATCTCTCGCACCCTTTGCCTGTCTTGCACTGAAAATAGTTTAGTCGTCCGCAGACGGGAAAGCCTGAATGGTTCATTCTGATAGTGCCAATCCTTCCCCGTTTTTTGCAACCGTGACGCCGGTATTCCGTTCTATTAAAGGCAGCCGCCATGTCATGGAAGCACGCCTTTTCGCCATCAGTTACAATTCGACATGGTCCAACGTTTGCAGTGCCTAATTTGTTCCGAATTTTCTAAAGGAAATAACGTGCCGCAGAAGAAAATGACCATTACCACCACCCACGGGCAGGGACTCTACGAATTTACGTCCGAGGCCGAGCGCTTTGTGAAGGAGGCAGGCGTGGACGAAGGCCTTTTGACCGTCTTCGTCAGGCACACATCCTGCTCCCTGCTTATCCAGGAAAATGCCGATCCGGATGTCCGGCGTGATCTGGCGGTATTTTTTTCCCGCCTCGTGCCACCTTCCGACGATGTCTCCATGCGCTGGGTCGTCCACACGCTCGAAGGCCCTGATGACATGCCTGCTCACATCAAATCGGCCCTGACCGCGGTTTCCATCGGAGTACCGATCAGCGATGGCAGGCTTACCCTTGGCACATGGCAGGGCCTTTATCTTTTCGAACATCGCGACCGGCCGCACCGTCGTGAAATCGTTCTGCATATCTCCCCATGATTCCCGTCAAAAGCCCCGACTTTTCCTTTCGTTTTCCCGTTAATGTCTCTGAACGTCTGCTGAACATGCGGTTCTGTCGGCGTTCAGGCGGGCGGGTCTAGGGTCTCGTCAATCGCCGGGGGACGTCCCTGCCGGCGCAGAAACAAACGGAGTGAGTTCATGTTCAGTACCTTCGCAAAAGCCGGCCTGGCTGCCCTCATCGCCCTCGGCGGAATTTCCGTCACCGCTCCAGCTGCTTCGGCTGGCCCGGATGTTCAGCTCAGAGTTCAGGTTCAGGATGGATACGGTCATGACAGAGGCCGCGGCCCGGGCTGGGGTCGTCCCGATCGTCCTGGTCCGGGTTGGGGCCGTCCTGACCGCCCGCGTTACGGTTGCTCGCCGCGGCTTGCGGAGGAAAAGGCTAGCCGCATGGGTCTTCGCCGCGCGCGCGTTGTCGATGTATCGCCGCGCCGTGTCGTGGTTGCAGGCTTCGACCGTCGCGGCCCTGACCGCATCTTCTTCGCCAATGAGCGTGGTTGCCCGGTGATCCGTCGCTAAACGGCTGATATTGATCCGCGGAAATCCCCCGCCCTTCGCGCGGATCAAAAAAAATGCCCCTCGCTTGTTCTGACAGGCGGGGGGCGTTTCTTTTTGTGGCCTCTCGGGTGGCGGTTACGCGCAGCCGTTCGGCAAATGCGGGCGGCGGGCAATGCCGCCGCTCCGACTGTTTTATTCGCCCAGGGCGAAGGTGACGTTGACCACCACGCTGTAGCTGTTCTCACCCGAAGCGATCGGCACGCTGTCGGCCTCCTTCGCCATCGAAGCGCGCATCATGGTCTGCGGCACCGGCATGGGGCGCTGCATGTTCTCGCTGATCTGGATCACGCGTCCAAGCTTCACGCCCGCCGCTTCCGTCAGCGTTTTTGCCTTGGCCAGCGCATCGGCAACCGCCTGCTTGCGGGCCTCGGTCACGGTTGCTTCCGGCTTGTCATTGGTGAAGGTAATATCCCCGCCCTGGTTGATGCCGAGCTTGACGGAGGTATCGAGTATCTCGCCCAGCTTCTTCAGGTCGCGTACGCGCACGGTCAGTCCGTTGGAAACCTGATAGCCGGTAATTTCCGGTGCGACGTAAACGCCGTCTTTCGGCTCATAATGCTTGTAAAGCGGCTGTACGGAGAAATTGCTGGTCTGCAGGTCGCGGTCTTCGATGGCGGACGCCTTCAGCGATTTCAGAACCTCGGCGAGCGCCTTGGAGTTCTCTGTCAGAGCCGCAGCCGCCGTTTCCGCCTGCTTGACGACACTGAATGACAGGATCGCCATATCGGGCGCGATTGCCGACTGGCCTTCGCCGGAAACACTGATGGTTGCTTCGCGCGGGGTGGCATCCTGCGCAAGGGCATTACCGGCAAGCGGCATCATTGCTGCTGCGGTCAATGCACTAAGTGCGAAAAGGCGGGCCTTTGTCGTCGTCATGGTGTTTCCTCGTTGATTGTGTCCCTTTGCAGGGTATTGCCTTAGATTGTGAAGCTAATACGGCAACGGCAGCTTGCGATAGCATCAATGGCTTGTCGGGCCGTAAAAATTACGTTAGAGCGTGACCCACCGGATTCGAACCATTGCGAAGCCGGTGTTTCGGATAATTTTTCCGAAAGGGCCTGTAGCTCAATGGTTAGAGCCGGCGGCTCATAACCGCTTGGTTGGGAGTTCGAGTCTCTCCGGGCCCACCATTTTCCTTATATTTTGAACGAGTTGGTGCGATTCCGTATAGCAAGTCGATACATCATTGATCATTGCGCATTCCTTGGATTTTTCTCATCCAACAAAAAATCCGACCAGCCATTCAGACTGATCGGATTGTTCATTACGGATTTTCAGCTATGGGGTCAGTCGCAGACCCGCATGCTTTCGGTGTGCCATCCGCCGTCATAGGAATTTGGAACGCGGCGGTCTTCGAACCAGCAGCGTGGGCGGGGCGGCGGTGGTGGTTCGTAGTATCGGGGACCGCTGTTGCCGCCGTTGGCGATTGCGCCGCCGATCAGGCCGCCGATAACGCCTGCAGCCAGTCCGCCGGCAATCGCAGCACCATCATTGTGGCGGCGGTGTTCGCGATAGGGCGGTGGAGGCGGGCCGCCACGGTCGTAGCGCGGACGATAGGGATAGTCCTGCGCGGCAGCGGTGCCGTAGGACGCGAAGACACTACCGGTGGCAACCAGCGCGGCAAGGGTTGTAAGAATGATCTTTTTCATCGAGGGCTACTCCATAAGCCTGCTTCGGGAGATAGAGGCTCATTATGCCCGCATGATGGCACGGGCCGGCTGAACGGTCCGTGAATATCTCATTTTTGCGATGTTCACATTTTCCACGTTTTTACAGTCTCAGGGCGAAGCTGGTGCGGCGTTCCGACAAAGAAAAAGCCCGGCACTTGGCCGGGCTCTTTTGCTGACGTTTGTCGACGCTATCAGAACTTCACACCAAGGCCGACCTTGACGGTGCTCTGGTCGAAATCGGTGTTGACGCCGAAGATGTCCTTGTCGCCATAGTCATTGTAGCGATATTCAATCCTGCCGAACACATTGTCGGTGAAGGCATAGTCCAGGCCAGCGCCGACGGTGTAACCGTTGAACGTGGTGCTATCCTTGCCGGCGCCAGGCGTTTCGATGAAACCGCGCGTCGCTGTCCAGCCGGCGGTACCATAGATCAAGGCACGGTCGAAAGCGTAACCGACACGGCCACGAACAGAACCCTGCCAGTCGGTGCCGATGTTCACGCCGGCATAGTCATTGTCGTTCCAGTTATAATCGACATCGCCTTCGATACCGAGGACGAAATTATTGTCGAACTGGTAATTGTAACCGGCAAAAGCGCCCAGAATGCCGCCATCGAAACTATCCGACGCGACGGGGCCGCCAGCCGAAAAATCGCCGTTCGCCCAGCCTGCGCCGCCTTGAATACCAAGATACGGACCAGACCAGGTAAATACCGGCAGGGTTTCCTGCGCGACCGGAGGCGCCGGGGTTTCGTAGACGGCATCCGCAGCCATCGCGGTGCTGGCGGACAGGGCCAAGAGTGACGTTACGATCAGCGTTTTCATCGTTTTTCTCCCTGAGCTGATTGACTTCTATAACATATATTAGGTGCATTTAATATGGGTTGGAGATCGGCGGTTCCAAGGGGCAAATTGTTCCCTCGAGTTGCCGGCCTTCCTTGCCCAAATCGCGACGTTTTTTACCGCCCCGTCATGCTGTTCTGATGCGGCGAACGCCTTCAACGGCGTTTGGTTCCTTTCGCCGCCTTGTCAAAGCAACGGGAGCGGGGTCACGCTTGGTTGTCTTGACAGCGGGGGGCACGACCATAGAGTTGTGCCTGTCTGCGGCAACGCCGGTGCTTCGACACCTGGATAGGGCTGATGTTGCGGGCAGGAATGGGCAAGGGAGGACAGGATCGCATGCGGGTTAGTTTTCATGGGGGAGGGGCGACGTGATTGTCGGAGCCGTTCTCAGTGCCATTCTTCTTCTCACCCTCATCGCGTTTCCGCGGCACCTCAAACCGGTCGTCATCTGCCTGCTGTTGATCTGGGGAACCACTGCCGCCTTTGTCATTTACGACTGGCAGCGCGGCAGCCAGCGGCTCGACCATGTCATTGCGACGGCTAGCTTCGATGCGGCGTGCACGGATGCGGCATTGCCGATCCGCGTCAGCTTCCGCAACGACAATAATGTTGCCGTGCAGCGCCTGACCTATACGCTTGAAGGGTTCGAGCCTGCCTTCCGCGCCTCCGTCGCCTTCGATCCCTATCAGGTGAGTGAAAGGCGGATCGAGGCTGGAGAGACCTTTGCCGCGTGCCGCTCTTTCCGACTGCGCAACAATGAAACGGTAGATCCGCAACGGCTGGAATGGCGCGTCACCATCGTTTCTGCAGAATTCGATTGAACGGCTGTCGCTGCTTCCGACCCTCACGGTTTCTTGAACATTTTCGTGCTGTCGCCTGAACCCCTTGTTTCGCAAGGGGTTCGTAAAGGTGCCCGCGTCGTTGCCGGCCACTCCGCGGCCGCTTTCGCCGTTGCGGGACTTGTTTTCGCCGATTTGCAATGCCACCTGCCCACCCGTCCGATGAATGTTGCGGGTTTAGGTTTTGCGTATAGTTCTGAAGTTTCTGAAAATTGCCGCCATTGGCCTGGTGGCTCTGCCGGTTTTGGCCGGCGCGCATATGGGCATCGGCCAGCTGACCGGAAATTTTCACGAGGTCATTCCCGGCGAACTTTATCGTTCGGCCCAGCCGAGCGGCAAGGACATCACGGCCTATGCCAAGGCCTACGGCATCAAGACGATCATCAATCTGCGCGATGAAAAGCGTGAAGGCTGGTATGACGCCGAAAGCCAGGCAGCGAAAAACAACGGTGTCCGGCTTGTCGATTATCCGCTGAGTTCAAGCGAGAAGGTCTCGGTGGAGGAAGCGGAAACGCTCGTCGCCGTGCTGCGCAACGCTGAAAAACCAATCCTCATCCATTGCGAACACGGCGCCAACCGAACCGGGCTCGCCTCCGCGATCTATGTGAGCGCCGTTGCCGGCAAAAGTGAGGCTGCCGCCGAGTTCCAGCTTTCACCCTATTACGGACATGTGCCCATCCCGGGTATCGGCCGTTATGAAATGTACCAGTCCTGGGATGATTTCGAGGAAACTATCGGATTTTGAGGCGCCTCTATATGCCGACACCCCGGATTTGATCCGGGGTGTCAGCATGATCACGTCCGGTATGACGGAGCGTGTCAGATGCTTCATTCTTGCAGCGGCCTCAATAGGAGCCGCCGACTTCCTTGATCACTTTCGTCAAACTTCCCGTTGCCGGAAATAGCGGGATCAGGCAAGCCTGAAGCGCGTGGTAGATGTCGCCCTTGCCGGGGAAAAGCGTGTTGGCTGGAATCAGATTTTCCGTCAGCTCCTCGTGCCAGCCGCCATTGTCGTGGTCGATGAAATTGTTGGCGATCGTGCTCCAGATGCGGCGGTAGCTGTCTTCGTAGAATTCGTCCGCCGGCAGATTTTCGTTGAGGAAGTGGGCTGCACCCGCCGCCTCGCACATGGGCCACCAGAGCTTTGCCGTCTTGTCGGGATTGTCGTGCCAGTCGAGCGTATAAAAGAAGCCGCCTTTTTCGCGGTCCCAGCCAAGCGCCATGGATTGCACGAAAAGCGATTTTGCCGCCACCGGCATCCAGTCATGGCGGCGTTCGCCCAGCACCCACAATTGCAGGATGAGGCGCGCCCATTCCAGCCAATGGCCGGGAGTGGAGCCGGAGGGGCGGAACATTTCGTTACCACGATACTCCTTGTCGAGCGTCCAGTTCTCGTCAAAATGCTCCGGCACGCGGAAATCCAGCTCACCGGCGCGGCGGCGGATGACGAGATCGGCGATGCGTTCGGCCTTTGTCAGGTAATTGCTGTCGCCGGTCGCCTCATAGGCGGCCATCAGCGCTTCGGTCAGATGCATGTTGGAATTCTGGCCGCGATAATTGTCGATGGGTGACCAGTCGCGGTTAAATTCCTCGGCGATAGCGCCGTGTTTTTCTTCCCAGAAACGCGTTTCCAGAACCTCGGTGATGTCGACCAGCATCTTGTCAGCAAGCGGGTGGCCGACAGTTTTGGCGGAGGAAGCGGCCAGAAGCACGAAGGCGTGGCCATAACCCTGTTTGGTGGCGTCCACCGGGCCGCCATCGTTGACCTGCCAGAAATAACCGCCGTGCTCGCTGTCACGATGATTGTTCCAGAGGCAGGTCATGCCGTGGTCGACGATATCGCCGCAGCCCGGCCGTCCGAGCAGGTGGCCGATGGAGAAGCAATGCACCATGCGTGCCGAGGCATGGATGCCGCGCACGGGATCGTTTTTCTGCAGCGGCGCACCCTTGGCATCGAGATCGAAGAAGCCGCCCGCCGGATTGACGGCGCGGTACTGGAAGAAGTCGAAAAGCCCATCGGCCTGTTTGACCAGCCACTGGCGATGCCATGGCAAGGTGTTCCAGTTCCGGTTGTTGTGGTCGTCCTCGGGCATTTCGTCCTCCATACGGTTTGCTGCTTCGGCTTATATCCTTGCTGCATAAACCTGTCATCTGTCAGTGAAATTTCGTAGTCTGCCGCAACGACGCAAAGCCATACCTATACCTTGAAGATATATTGACATAAACATATCTTTATGTGACTTGACGGCTTGCGATCTTGCAAATCGAAATGAGGAGTGCGCCCGTGTTTGACGATCTGTTCGGCCCTGAAGGGGCAAAGCGCGACGGCGCGGAAATTTTGCGCGCGCTGCGCCAGGCCGCCAGCGAACGTATCCTCATTCTCGATGGCGCAATGGGCACGCAGATTCAAGGGCTGGGGTTTGATGAAGATCATTTTCGCGGTGATCGTTTTATCGGCTGCGCCTGTCACCAGCAGGGCAATAACGACCTTCTGATCCTGACCCAGCCGGATGCCATCGAAGAAATCCATTATCGCTATGCGATGGCGGGCGCGGATATTCTCGAAACCAACACGTTTTCGTCGACGCGCATCGCGCAGGCGGACTACGAGATGGAAAATGCCGTCTACGATCTCAACCGCGAAGGGGCGCAGATCGTCCGCCGTGCTGCCCAGCGGGCTGAGCGCGAAGATGGCCGCCGCCGTTTCGTTGCGGGCGCTATCGGCCCGACCAACCGCACCGCCTCGATTTCGCCTGATGTCAACAATCCTGGTTACCGTGCCGTCAGTTTCGACGATCTGCGCATCGCCTATGGCGAGCAGATCGACGGTCTGATCGATGGCGGCGCGGATATCATCCTCATCGAGACGATCTTCGATACGCTGAACGCCAAGGCCGCAATCTTCGCGTGTGAGGAGCGCTTCGAGGCCAAGGGCATCCGTCTGCCGGTGATGATATCAGGCACGATCACCGATCTTTCCGGCCGCACGCTGTCCGGCCAGACGCCGTCTGCTTTCTGGAACTCGGTGCGACACGCCAACCCCTTCACCATCGGCCTCAACTGCGCTCTTGGTGCAGATGCCATGCGTCCGCATCTGCAGGAGCTTTCGGATGTGGCCGACACCTTCGTCTGCGCCTATCCGAATGCCGGCCTGCCGAACGAATTCGGGCAATATGACGAAACGCCCGAGATGATGGCGCGCCAGGTGCAGGGTTTTGCCCGCGACGGTCTTGTCAACATCGTCGGCGGTTGCTGCGGCTCGACGCCCGAGCATATCCGGGCGATTGCCGAAGCCGTCAAGGATTACAAGCCGCGCCCCATTCCCGAGCACAAGCCCTTCATGTCGCTTTCGGGTCTCGAACCCTTCGTGCTGACCAAGGACATTCCCTTCGTCAACGTGGGCGAACGTACCAACGTCACCGGCTCGGCCCGCTTCCGCAAGCTGATCACCGCCGGCGATTACACGGCGGCGCTGGCTGTTGCCCGCGATCAGGTGGAAAACGGTGCGCAGATCATCGACATCAACATGGATGAGGGCCTGATCGACTCGCAAAAGGCGATGGTGGAGTTCCTGAACCTCATTGCCGCCGAGCCTGATATTGCCCGCGTGCCTGTGATGATCGACTCATCCAAGTTCGAAATCATCGAAGCCGGTCTGAAATGCGTGCAGGGCAAATCGATCGTCAATTCTATTTCGCTGAAGGAAGGCGAGGAGAAGTTTCTCCAGCAGGCGCGGCTCGTCCACAATTACGGAGCTGCGGTCGTGGTCATGGCATTTGACGAGGTCGGGCAGGCGGATACCTATCAGCGCAAGGTGGAGATCTGCACGCGCGCCTACAAGCTTTTGACCGAAAAGGCGGGCCTGTCGCCGGAAGACATCATCTTCGATCCAAACGTGTTTGCGGTGGCCACGGGTATCGAGGAGCACAATAATTACGGCGTGGACTTCATTGAAGCCACAAAGACCATCCGCGAAACCATGCCGCTGACGCATATTTCCGGTGGCGTTTCCAACCTGTCCTTCTCCTTCCGCGGCAATGAGCCGGTGCGTGAGGCGATGCATGCCGTGTTCCTCTACCACGCCATCCAGGTCGGCATGGATATGGGCATCGTCAATGCCGGGCAGCTTGCGGTTTACGACAACATCGATGCGGAATTGCGCGAGGCCTGCGAAGATGTGGTGCTGAACCGCCGCGACGACGCGACGGAGCGGCTGCTTGACGTGGCGGAGCGTTTCCGCGGCACGGGTGAAAAACAGGCGAAGGTGCAGGATCTTTCCTGGCGCGAGCTTTCCGTCGAAAAGCGGCTGCAACACGCGCTGGTCAACGGCATTACCGAATTCATCGAAGCCGATACGGAAGAGGCGCGCCAGCAGGCCGCCCGCCCGCTGCATGTCATCGAAGGGCCGCTGATGGCGGGCATGAACGTGGTCGGTGACCTGTTCGGCTCTGGCAAGATGTTTCTGCCGCAGGTGGTGAAATCCGCCCGCGTGATGAAGCAGGCCGTCGCCGTGCTGCTTCCTTACATGGAAGAGGAAAAGCGCCTGAATGGCGGCGAGCAGAACAAGGCCGCCGGCAAGGTGCTGATGGCGACCGTGAAGGGTGATGTGCACGATATCGGCAAGAACATCGTCGGCGTCGTTCTTGCCTGCAACAATTACGAGATCATCGATCTCGGCGTGATGGTGCCGACGACGAAGATCCTTGAGACGGCCATTGCCGAAAAGGTCGATGTGATCGGTCTTTCCGGTCTCATCACGCCATCGCTTGATGAAATGGTGCATGTGGCGGCGGAAATGGAGCGGCAGGGTTTCAACATCCCGCTGCTGATCGGCGGCGCAACGACGAGCCGCGTGCATACGGCGGTGAAAATCCATCCGCGTTACGAACAGGGCCAGGCGATCTATGTCACCGATGCCTCGCGTGCGGTGGGCGTCGTCTCCGCACTTCTCTCCGCCGAGCAGAAGCCAGCCTATATCGACGGCATCCGGGCTGAATATGCCAAGGTGGCGGAGGCGCATGCCCGCAATGAGCGCGAAAAGCAGCGTCTGCCGCTTTCCCGCGCCCGCGAGAATGCGCACAAGATCGACTGGTCGACCTATAGTGTCGTGAAGCCGCAATTCTTCGGCACCAAGGTGTTCGAGACCTATGACCTTGAGGAACTGTCCCGTTACATCGACTGGACGCCGTTCTTCCAGACCTGGGAGCTGAAGGGTCGTTATCCCGCTATCCTTGAAGACGAGAAGCAGGGTGAGGCTGCGCGGCAGCTTTATGCCGATGCGCAGGCGATGCTGAAGAAGATCATCGAGGAAAAATGGTTCCGGCCGCGGGCTGTTATCGGCTTCTGGCCCGCCAATGCGGTGGGCGACGACATCAGGCTGTTCACGGATGAAAACCGCTCCGAAGAACTGGCGACCTTCTTCACGCTGCGCCAGCAGCTTTCCAAGCGTGACGGACGCCCCAATGTGGCGCTTTCCGATTTTGTCGCGCCTGTCGATAGCGGCGTTGCCGATTATGTCGGCGGCTTCGTCGTCACGGCGGGTATCGAGGAGGTGGCGATTGCTGAACGCTTCGAGCGGGCCAATGACGATTATTCGTCGATTCTCGTCAAGGCGCTGGCCGACCGTTTTGCGGAAGCCTTTGCCGAACGTATGCATGAGCGGGTGCGCAAGGAATTCTGGGGTTATGCGCCCGAAGAAGCTCTTGCCGGCGATGAGCTGATCGGCGAGGCCTATGCCGGTATCCGCCCTGCGCCCGGTTATCCGGCCCAGCCTGATCATACCGAAAAGAAAACACTGTTCTCCCTGCTCGACGCTACCAACGCGGCGGGCGTGGAGCTGACGGAGAGTTATGCCATGTGGCCCGGCTCCTCCGTCTCCGGCCTCTATATCGGCCATCCCGAGAGCTATTATTTCGGTGTTGCCAAGGTGGAACGCGATCAGGTGCTGGACTATGCGCGTCGCAAGGATATGCCGTTGGTAGAGGTAGAGCGCTGGCTCGGACCGGTGCTCAACTACGTACCGGTAAACGGTGCCGAGGAAATCGACAGCGCGGCCTGACGTTTCGGCCACCGTTGTTGCAATAAAAAGCGCGGGTCCTGCCCGCGCTTTTTTGTGTCGTCGGTGGGCTTACGACCTTAAGGCCGCCAGTTCCTCTATGCCGACATGGCTTTCGATCTCGCTGCCGCGCAGATAGAGGTAAACGCCGATGCAGAAGGCGAGGGCGGCGATGAACACCAGATACCATGCATGCGCCATTGGATTGACGGCTAGCGCCATCGTTACGCCAATCGGTGTCAGCCCGCCGAAGATGGCATAGGAGACGTTGTAGGCGAAGGAGAGGCCCGAGAAGCGGACCGAGGCCGGGAAGGCGCGCACCATGACATAGGGCACTGCACCCGCCATGCCGACCGACAGGCCCATGACGCCGTAAAGCACGAACATGGTTTCTAGCGATGTGCCGGCATAGCTGTAGAAAGTGGAGGTGGCGATGCCGAAGAAGATGCTGGCGGCCATGAAGAAAATGCCGGAGCCGACACGATCGATCAATGCGCCGGCGATGATGACGCCGAAGATGAGGAATAGCGTGCCGAAGCTGGTGCCTGCCAGCGCCTGCGTCGGTGTGTAGCCATAGAGCTTCTGCAGGAAGGTTGCCGTCATCAGCGTGGTAACGACGATGGCTGCGGACAGAACCCAGGTGAGCAGCGCGGAAATGATCACGCCGCGCATATGGTGCTTGAGCACGAGGCCAAGCGGAAGCTTGTCCGTCAGCGACTTCGACTTTTTCATCTCCATGAAGATCGGCGTCTCTTCCAGCCAGCGGCGCAGATAGACGGCAATCAGGCCGAATATGCCGCCGAGCAGGAAGGGAATGCGCCATGCGTAGGCCGCCACATCTTCTGCCGAGAAGAGCGAATTGATGGCAAAGGCAATCAGCGAACCGAGCATGATGCCGAAAGAGAGGCCGGACGTCAGAAAACCGCAGGCGAGCCCGACGCGGCGAAAGGGCACGTGCTCCGCAACGAAGGTCCAGGCACCCGGCACTTCGCCGCCGATGGCCGCACCCTGCAGCATGCGCAGGACGATGAGCAGGATGGGGGCCGCAACGCCGATGGTGGCATAGGTCGGCATCAGCGCCATGCCGAGCGTCGAAAGCGCCATGAGCAGGATGGAGAAGGCGAAGACGCGTTTGCGGCCATAACGATCGCCATAATGCGCGAGAACGATGCCGCCCAGCGGCCGCACCAGATAACCGGCGGCGAAGATGCCGAAGGTCTGGATCATCACCAGCCAATCGGGCATTTCCGGCGGGAAGAACAGATGGCCGATGACGGTGGCGAAAAACACGAAAATGATGAAATCGTAGAACTCCAGCGCGCCGCCGAGGGCCGAAAGGCCGAGAGTTCTGTAGTCCTGCCTGTTCAGGGGCCGGGCAGCTGCCGGTGTGGTGGTGGGAGACATAAGCCTGCTTCTTTTTCTAATTCACATGTTGCTAATGGGCATGAGGCAAGCGATGCGCGATTTCAAGCCTTATCAGCTCCTAATCGCTCATGAATTTTGATGGACGATCAAGAAAGCGCCGCAGGAAACTGATGTTTTCCAGCTCGTCATAAAGACGCTCGGTGATGCCGTTCTCGTCGAAGTAATAAATCGTCGCTTCGGGAATGGCCAAGAGCACCGGCGAATGGGTTGCGATGATCAACTGCCCACCACTATCTGCCGTGTGACGGACGAGGGCTGCAAGCTCCAGCTGCTTTTGCGGTGAAAGAGGACTTTCCGGTTCATCGAGAAAATAAAGGCCGGCGCCGTGCAGGCGCTGCTGCATGATATCGAGAAATCCCTCGCCATGCGAACGCCGGTCTATGACGTTGCTTCTGACGATATGCCTGAAAGTGTCCGGTGTTTCCTCGGGAAAATCTTCGCCTCTTTTCAGGGCTTTTTCCCGCTCCCAGCGAAAGTCATCCAGGATCACTTCATTCTGCTTGCGGATGTAGCCAAGCACGTCTTCGGCGCGCATGAACATGCGGATTTTCGGGTATTTCTTGCGGGCGAAATAAAATGCCTTCGCCACGGTTTCCGCATGCTGAAGATAGAGGTCGCCGGCAACCTGTCCATGATTGCCGATGGCATAGGCCGTCATTCCGGCCGCCAGCCCTTCCAGCAGCGTGGATTTGCCGGAGCCGTTATTGCCGGCGAAAAAGGTGATCGGCGTCTTGAATTCGAGGCGTTCCAGCTGGCGCAGCGCCGGAACGGTAAAGGGGTATTCGTCCCTTCGGTCCGGAGTTTCCTTCATGGTAACGCTGTCGAGAAACAGCATTTTCAATCCTCATTATCGATGCTTCTTTTCCTGTGCGTCCGTTTGCGGCGGAAGAGGAGTATATTATATTGGTGTATATTATAATTATCAAAATTACATCTGTGTATTTTCAAAGTAATTAAATGAATAGTCATCGATTAAATTTTATATTAAGGCGATTGTAGAAATATATCCCGATATTTTTGTATTGCGGGGAAGATATGAATCAGATTGCGCTGGTTTACGTCGCCATGATATTTTTGTTCGCGTCTGCTGTGGATGCCGATGCCAAGCGTTTTCGGTTTTTTGCGGTGCCTGGCTTCAGTCGCGGTGAGACGATCGACAGGGTCTACGACTTGCCCAATCAAACGACTTTCGTGGTGGAAGGGAAGTTCTTTGACCTCGGCTATCTGAACAGCAGTAGTGGCGACGCTTATGTTCTTTATAATGGCGACCAATACGTGAAGTTGGACGAGGTGGGCCTTAAGGGCATTTCCAGTATGCTTGGATTTGACCCTACCGTCGAGGACCGCAAAAAACGTGCGGCGGCTTCGGAGGCGGCTGAGCCTATAGGGAGACTGATAGGTGGGTTTGTGCTGCTCGTGGGCCTGTTCGTGCTCCTGCGCAGGGGTATTCGCTGGTACTATCGGTCGGGTAGCAGAAACGCTCGTCTCGAGCGTGAAGATATCGAGGCGGTCGTCGAATTACCGGAACCCCGTCCGCCGACCATACGTCAGCAACGTGCTCCAGTTACCCAGGATTATACGCCCGCTCTCAATGAGGTTGCACCGCCGACCAGAAGACCGGAGGCCGCGCCAAATCGCGCGGGGATGGCAGTCCGGCCGTTCGGACGCAGGAATGCCTGATGCCGTCTAGACAAACGGCATTTTCCGGGACGTTCCGGCTGTGACTGTTATTCGAACCGGTCGATGATGCTGATGCCACTTTCCTGGAAACGGTCCATGGCGGGAAGGGCGGTGATGGCATCGGAAAGGGTGATGTGGCGGCCGATCAGTTTTTCGGGCGCGAGCTTACCGCTCTCGATCATCGCCAGCATGTCTTCGTAGCGCCATGCCTGCATGCCGTGGCTGCCGTAAATCTCCAGCTCGTGGGCAATCACCCGGGCCATGGGGATGGCTGGCATGGCGTGATCGGCCAGCATCAGCCCTACCTGAACGTGGCGCCCGCGCCGGCGCAGGTTGCTGATGGAATTGCAGCAGGTTTGCGGGTGGCCAAGCGCGTCGATAGAGACATGCGCGCCGCCGCCGGTCACTTCGCGCACCGCCTCCGTGACGTCGGCAACCGAGCGGCTGTTGATGGTGGCGGTTGCGCCGAGTTGGCGGGCAAGTTCGAGCTTGTCTTCCGCAATGTCGATGGCGACGACCTGAGCGCCGAGGCCTGCGCCAATCATGATGGCGGAGAGGCCGACGCCGCCGCAGCCATGTACCGCCAGCCACTCGCCGCCTTTCAGGCGACCCTGGTCCGTCACAGCCCGGAAGGACGTGGCGAAACGGCAGCCGAGACCGGCGGCAGTGGCGTAGCTCATCGTATCAGGCAGATGAACAAGGTTCTGGTCCGCGTAATCGATGGCGACATATTCGGCGAAAGAACCCCAATGGGTGAAGCCGGGCTGGAACTGCGTCTCACACACCTGTTGATTGCCGGAGCGGCATTCATGGCAACGGCCGCAGCCGGAAACGAAGGGAACGGTGACACGGTCGCCTGTCTTGAACCTGGTAACGTTCTTTCCGACCGCAGCGATAACGCCGGCGAATTCGTGGCCAGGGACATGCGGCAGGCGAATATCCGTATCGTGGCCCATCCAGCCATGCCAGTCGCTGCGGCAGAGGCCCGTCGCCTTCACCTCGATGACCACGCCGCCATCGGTCGGTTCCGGATCAGGCAGGGATGCCACAATCGGGGTCTCGCCGAACAGTTCGTAAAAAAGCGCGCGCATCCTGGCCTCATATCGTCGGTAAGCAGATTTGAATTATACCTGCTCTATCTGCTTCCGACGCTGGAGAAAAGCCATTTAATCTTTGATCACCATAAGATCACCAGCCGCGAATTTAAGCGTTACTTGTTCGCCCAGGGCGGGTGGTGCGGTGCCGGGATCGTTGAACATGTCGAAAGACAAGGTCGAACCGCCGAGATCAAGACGGGTTCGGATGACCGAACCCAGGAACTGGCTTGAGGTGACGATACCGGAAATAGCGACGTCTCCCTTTGCGTCAGCCCCGAGAGCTCCTGCTTCCGGGCGCAAGGCGAGGGTGATTTTTTCACCGTTTGCAACATCGACCGGCTTGTGGAGCGTCACGTTCTGCTCTCCGACACGGATTGTGCTGGTAGAGGAATCGACGACGGTTGCGTCGATCAGGTTCAGCGTGCCGACGAAGGAGGCGACAAACCGGGTCGCGGGCTTGTTGTAGATATCGAAGGGCGAACCGATCTGGTCGGCGCGGCCGGAATTCATGACAACGATACGGTCGGAGATCGACAGGGCCTCTTCCTGATCGTGGGTCACGAAAATCGTGGTGATGCCGAGCTTTCGCTGGATCTGGCGGATTTCTTCGCGCAGCGATACGCGGATCTTGGCATCGAGCGCGGAAAGCGGCTCGTCCAGCAGAAGCACTTCCGGCTTCGGGGCCAATGCGCGGGCAAGCGCCACGCGCTGCTGCTGGCCGCCTGACATCTGGTAGGGGTAACGATCCGCCAGATGCTCCAGATGGATGAGCTGAAGCATTTCCTTCACGCGTGCATCGATCTCGGCTTTCGGCTTGCCGGCGACTTTGAGCCCGAAGGCGACATTTTCGTAGACATTCATGTTGGGGAACAGCGCATAGGCCTGAAACACCATGCCGATATTGCGCTGGTTGGGCCTGAGCGTCGTCTGGTCCTTGCCGTTGATGACGATCGATCCGCCGGTCGGGATTTCGAAACCGGCGATCATGCGCAGCACAGTGGTCTTGCCGCAGCCCGACGGGCCTAGAAAGGAGACGAACTCGCCCTTTTCGATGGCCATGTTGAAATCATGGACGACCTGTACGGAGCCGAAGGATTTCTTGATATTGCTAAGTGTCAAAAAGCTCATGAAAATCTTGTCCTCAGGCCTTGGGAGGCGCGCCCTTCTGGTAGCGTGAAACGAGTTGGATCAACCCAAGGCAACCCCAGGTGATGCCGAAGGAGATCACGGCAAGTGCAGCCGGTTCATAGGCGCGGTTGGCGCCAAGCAGCTGCATATAGGGGCCAAAGGCCGGGCGGTTCAAAAGGGCGGCCATGGTGAATTCACCGATGACGATGGCGAAGGTCAAAAACGCACCTGATAGCACAGCGACCAGAACATTGGGCAGGATGATGCGCGACAGAATGGTCGTCCACCCCGCGCCAAGGCTCTGCGCCGCTTCCGTCAGCGTCGAGACGTCGATGGTCCTAAGACCAGTATCGACGGCGCGGTACATGTAGGGCAAGGCGAGCGTGGCATAACCGAACATCAAAAGCAGGTTGGTGCCGAAGGTCGTGCCAGTCAGCGGAAGCCAGCTGGAGGTGTTGTAAAGCCTGATATAACCGAACACGATGACGATGGCCGGGATGACCAGCGGCAGGAGCGTGATGAATTCGATATAGGGGCGCAAGCCCGGCAGTTTGAGGCGGACCCAATAGGCCGTGGGCACCACCAGCAGCACACCGAAAACGATGGTGAAGAGAGCCATCACCACAGAATAGCTGAAGGTTTCCTGAAAACGCGGGTCGGTGAGCACCTTGCCATAGGCGTCGAAGGAATATTCACCGCGGCGCATTTTCAGCGAGAAGTTGGTCATGCCGATCAGCGGTAGGGCGAAATAGAGCAGGCCGAAGATCAGCGCGCCCCAGGCGAAGAACTTCTTCATTTGAGCCACCTTTCGCTACGGGCGCGCAGCCAGATGTAAAGCGCATTGGCAATGCCGGTGACGACGATCATGCCGAAGGCGAGAGCGTAACCCAGATGCGGATTGCCGAGAACGTCGCCGCGGATCTGCGCGAAAAGCAGAATGGGCACGATGTTGAGCGACGAGCCGGTAAGCGCGATCGCGGTGGCCACCGCACCGAAGGCATTGGCAAACAGCAGCGACATGGTGCCAAGCAGCGATGGCAGCAGGATGGGGAAGGCCACCATGCGCCAATATTGCACGCCGGTCGCGCCAAGGATTTCCGCAGCTTCGCGCCACTCGCGCTTCAATCCGTCAAGCGCCGGCGTGATGATGAGGATCATCAGCGGAATCTGGAAGAACAGATATGTGACGGTCAGGCCCCAGAAGGACAGGATGTTGAAGCCGAGGAGTCTCAGATCAATGCCGATCTGCGTCTTCAAAAACACGGTGAGTAGGCCGACCGGGCCGAGTGTGGCGATGAAGGCGAAGGCGAGCGGCACGCCGGCAAATTGCGATGCGACGCCCGAAAATGTCAGGAGTGGCCCGCGAATGCGCTGCGGCAGACCGCCCAGAACCACGGCGGCGGCGACGGCAAAACCAATCAGGCAGCCAAGAGCCGCCGAGGCGAGGCTGATCTTGATCGAAATCCAGTAGGCCGCGAGGATGGACGAGGTGAAAAGCCCGGCGACGTTTTCCAGCGTCAGGCTGCCATCGGGACGCTGGAACGCACCGACCACGATTTTCATCGTCGGAAAAATCAGAAACAGCAGAACAAAAACAGCAAAAGGTACGACGCCTAACCAATGAAGCGGCAACTTTCTGCCCGCATCGGATGGTCCGCCGGAGTTGGTTGATGGCATGCCTGGTCCCCAAACGCCGTTTTCAAACGGTCTGTCTATAAAGTTCTTTATTATCGCACGTCCGGTAAAAACGGAATCGTCAGACGCACTTTCGATCTTTGTTTTGTGCAATTTCCGGGGGTAAAACCTAGGGAGTTTTACCTGAAATGCTTTCAAAGAAGCACCCCGGCTTTTTGAAAAGCCGGGGTGTATTTTTCAAAGGTTACTTCACGTTCGCGCCGACGACGCTGTCCCAGCCGCCGGTAACGGCGGCCTTGTTGGCGTCGACGTCTTCGAGCGTCGGGAAGATTGCCTTTTCATAGGCTGCTGCCGGCGGCAGGCTGTCGATCAGTTCCTGCGGAACCTTGCCGGCCTTGACCATCGCGTTGAAGCGGATCGGGTGGCAATAACCCTTCAGCCAACCGAGCTGACCGTCGTCGGAGTAGAGGTGTTCCATCCAGAGCTTGGCAGCGTTCGGATGCGGGGCGTAAGCGGAAATGCCCTGAACGTAAACGCCAGCCAGAACGCCTTTTTCCGGAACCACGACTTCCGTGGGCGGGTTGTCGTTCAGCGTCTTCTTCCAGGAGAGCGCGTTATAGTCCCAGGCGACGATGATCGGGGTAGCACCCTGTGCCAGCGTGCCGGCCTTGCCGATGACTGGCAGGAAGTTGCCAGCCTTGTTGAGCTCGGCGAAATATTTCAGGCCAGCCTCACCGGCTTCCTTGCCGGACTTCGCGCCGCTGGCAAGACCGGCGGCGAGAACGCCGAGGATAGCCTGGTTGGAAGCGCGCGGATCGCCGGCAAGCGCTACCTGACCGGAATATTCCGGCTTCTGCAGGTCGGCCCAATCCTTCGGCACGTTCTTGACGAGGTCCTTGTTCACGAAGAAGGACATCACGCCGTAATAGTCGCCGTACCAGTAACCTTCCGGATCCTTGACGTTGTCAGGGATTTCGTCCCAGGTGGAGACCTTGTAAGGCTGCAGCAGGCCTTCGGCCTTCATCTGCGGGCCGAAAGCGAGACCGACGTCGACAACGTCAGGAGCCTGCGGGCCCTTGTTGTCCTTGTTCGCCTTTACCGCTTCGACTTCATCGGCAGAGCCGGCGTCGGGGTTGAGTTCGTTGACGGTGATTTCCGGATATTTCGCCTTGAAAGCGGCGATGACGTCGCCGTAACCACACCAGTCGTGCGGCAGCGCGACGGTGGTCAGCATGCCTTCCTTCTTGGCGGCAGCGATCAGTTCGGCGCTTGGCGCAGCGGCAGCGATCGCGGTGGAGGCCATTACCAGAGCGGTGGTGGCAGCAAGCAGTCGACGGCAATGAGAGATCACTTTTTTCTCCTCTTCGTGTTCTCGTATTACGGACGCTGATACGGATTCTGGATGAAGCTAATGTGACGGCTGGATTGCAATTTATTTATCCGGATTCCGTCACTTTACGCCCATTTTCCGCCATCACCCGGCTTTGTGCCTGCAATCGCGGGGTAATCCCATCATCATTCGTGTTGGACAGATATGTTCCCCAGCTTGTTTTTATCCCGCTTTATCGCGCTGGTAGCGATTTCAGGTATCCAATCAGCCGGCGGTTTCCGCGTCAAGCACTGTGCCGGCTACTAATGTTCATGTCCGGTCCGGCCTGCGGAACAGACGCGTCTGCTCGAACAGGCCTTCCAGCGCGTTCATGCGCTCCTTGGTTTCATCCCAGGTGCTGCTCTGCACCGCTTCGATCAGCGCTTCGACGACAAACAATGTAACGACCGATGAATCCCATGCCGAGGGGGCTTCGATCTTCACACGGAAGGTGTGCAGCGCGTGGCGCGCCACCGGCGATGTCCACTGATCCGTGAAAAGAATGATCTGTACGCCGTTTGCCTTCGCCACCTCGGCAAGCGTCGTCATGTCGTGCTCATAACGGCGGATGTCGAAGATCACCAGCACATCGCCGGCGCTCATATTCAACATATATTGAGGCCAGGCGTTGGAGTTGGACGACATCAGCGTCGTCTTTGGCCGGATCACCTGCATATGCGTGAAAAAATATTCGGCAATCGCGCCGGTGATGCGCCCGCCGACGAAATAGATGCTGCGTTTGCGGTCCGAGAGCAGCTTTGCGGCATTGTCGAAGACCGCGGTGTCGAGATCGCTCAAAGTGTCGCGCAGATTGCCCGTTATGGCGTCGGCGAAACGGTTGAGAATATGCAGACCCGGCGCATTGGTTGCCCAGCGGTCATGTTTGGCAACCGGGCCGGAGATCGTCGCTTCCAGTTCCTGGTGCAGATGGGCCTGAAACTCCGGGTAACCTTTATATCCGAGCTTCTGCACCATGCGCGCCACCGTCGGCGTCGAAACACCGGCATTTTCGGCAATGGTGGTGATGCTGCCGAGACCCGAGACGGGGTAGTTGCCGAGTAGGCTCTCCGCCAGCCGTTTTTCCGAACGGGTCAGCGCGTCATAGTGGGCATGGATGACATCCGACACGGTGGCCGTCGTACTGCGCAAATCTTTCCCCTTCCGGTCTTTTTGCCGGTGTATTGGCGAATATAAGCATCTGTGCCAGCTATCGAGTCAATGGGGAAAATGAAGAGAAAATTTCAAAATTCCATTTGACACTCGCGATAATGTGAAGAATTCTTTTCGTCATCGGCGGAATGGCAGGTTTCGGGGCGGGATGCGTGCATGACGGTGCGTTCACGGTTTTTCACGGAAGCGGAAGGACAGGCTGTCGGCGTCGAGAACGCCGCAGCGAAGGGCGACGTCGTTCTCGTCTGCGAACATGCTTCAGCCACCATACCGGAAAAACTCGGTACGCTTGGTCTTTCGCCGGACGTGCTTTCGAGCCATGCGGCTTGGGATCCGGGTGCCTTGGCGGTTGCAAGGCTGCTTTCGCAGAAGCTCGATGCCACGCTCGTCCATCAGCGGTTTTCGCGCCTGGTCTATGATTGCAACCGGCCGCCGGAATCGCCTTCTGCCATGCCGGTCAAAAGCGAGATTTACAATATTCCCGGCAATCTCGATCTGAGCGATGCGGAACGATTTGCCCGAACCTCGGCGCTTTACGTGCCGTTTCACGACCGTGTCAGTGAGATTATTGCCGAGCGGCAGGACCGCGGCCGCAAGGTGGTAGTGGTGACCATTCACAGTTTCACGCCGGTCTATCACGGTCAGTTCCGTGAAGTGCAGATCGGCATCCTGCACGATACTGACAGCCGGCTGGCCGATGCGATGCTGGTGGGTGCCGAGGGTTCTGCGCTCACGGTAAAGCGCAACGATCCCTACGGTCCGGAAGACGGTGTAACGCATACATTGCGGCTGCATGCGCTGCCGGACGGACTTTTGAACGTCATGATCGAGATACGCAACGATCTGATCGCCAATGAAGGAGACCAATCGGCAATTGCCGATTTTCTCCACGAGCTTATGGGGAAGGCGCTCTCATCAATCGATGAGTGAGGGAGCAATGGGGCGGCTTATGGTGAAAACACCGCAGCCGACCGTCAATGAGACTGCCGCAATCGACAAAAGCCGGAACGGCATGAAGCGGCAAGGGAACAGCAGATGCGTGCGGCGCAGTGCGGGAAACCTCCCGGGCGATGCCGGAAACTGGGGGCACAATCGGCCAATAACGGCTGGCTGGCTTTTTTTTCTATTAAGGAGAGAAGGGCATGGACGGTTCATCATCAGGCGTCAGCTACAAGAAGGCTGATGCATCCTATTTCGAAAAACGCGGACTATCCCGATACGCTGGCGTGTGGTCGCTGTGGTCGCTTGGCGTCGGCGCGGTCATATCAGGGCATTTTTCCGGATGGAATTTCGGCTTTTCCACCGGCGGCTGGGGCGGCATGCTGGTGGCGGGCATCATTATCGCCATCATGTATCTCGGGCTGACATTCTCGATTGCGGAAATGAGCCCGGCGCTGCCGCATACGGGTGCCGCCTATTCCTTCGCCCGCACGGCCATGGGCCCGTGGGGCGGTTTCGTCACGGGACTTTGCGAGAATGTCGAATATGTGCTGACGCCGGCGGTCGTCGTTACCTTCATCACCGCCTATGTGAACTCCATTCTCGGCCTCGATCCGGCCTATTCACCTTTCGTGTGGATAGCCTTCTACGCCATCTTCCTTGCTCTCAACGTCTTCGGACTTGAGCTTTCCTTCAAGGTTACCCTTGTCATCACGCTGATTTCACTCGGCGTTCTGGTGTTCTTCTGGGTCAGCGCCATTCCCAACATGGATTTTTCGCGTTACGCGCTTAATATCGGTGTCGGACCCGATGGCAAGGCTGTGGAGCTGCCGGAAGGCAACGGTTCCTTTTTCCCATTCGGTTTTTCGGGCGTTCTTGCCACGCTGCCTTTTGCGGTCTGGCTGTTCCTCGCCATCGAGCAGCTGCCGCTGGCGGCTGAAGAATCCGTTGATCCGAAACGCGATATGCCCAAGGGTATCATTCTCGGCGTCATCACGCTGATGGTTTCGGCCTTCATGATCGTGCTGCTGAACCCATCACTACCGGGCGTCGGCGCCTTTCATCTCAGCTCGTCGCTTGAACCGCTGCTGGATGGCTTCAAGGCGATCTACGGCGATGGCGGCGTGGTGCTGCTCGGTCTCGTGGCGCTGACAGGCCTGATCGCCAGCTTCCATACGATCCTCTATGCGCAGGGCCGCCAGATCTATTCGCTGTCGCGTGCGGGTTACTTCCCGACCGTGCTGTCGATCACTCATTCGAAATATCGGACGCCATACGTTGCCAATATTGCCGGCGCGCTCGTCGGCCTTGCGGTCATGCTCGTCATCTGGTTCTCGCTGGGTGCGGAACAGGGCGGCAGCATCATCGGCAGCGTGCTTTTGAACATGGCCGTGTTCGGTGCGATGTTCTCCTACATCCTGCAGGCGATTTCCTTCATCCTGCTCAGGAAAAATCTGCCGCATATCGAGCGGCCGTTCCGCTCGCCCTTCGGCATTCCGGGCGCGGTGTTGACAATCATCATCGCCATCGTGACGCTGCTCTATCAGATCCAGGATCCGAACTTCACCAAGGGTGTGCTGTGGGTAGCCGTATGGTTTGCGGTTGCCATTGCCTACTTCGCCTTTGTCGGACGCCATCGCCTCATCCTGTCGCCGGAAGAGGAGTTCGCGCTGGAGCACAAGCAGGCTGCCATGGCAGCGGCGGCTGCAAAGGCCTGATGCTCGAACTGACGGGCGGCCGCATACCGGCCGCCTGCTCGCCACATGAAAAGGGATGGACAAAATGACGAGCTATACATTCGACGCGCTGAAGATGGATGTGGCCGAAGGGCGCATCGACACGGTTCTGGCCTGCCTTGTCGACATGCAGGGGCGTCTGATGGGCAAACGGTTCCAGGCGGAGTTTTTCGTTGAAAGCGCCTTTGAGGAAACCCATAGCTGCAACTATGTGCTTGCCACCGACATGGAGATGGAAACCGTTCCCGGTTACAAATCCTCAAGCTGGGAAAAGGGCTATGGCGACTATACGCTGAAGCCCGACCTTTCGACGCTGCGGAAGGTGCCGTGGCTGGAAGGCACGGCGTTGGTTCTGTGCGATGTGCTCGATCATCACACCCATGAAGAAGTGCCGCATTCGCCGCGCGCGCTGCTGAAAAAGCAGGTGGCGCGGCTGGAGGCGATGGGGCTGAAGGCCTATATGGCCACCGAGCTCGAATTTTTCCTGTTCGACCAGACCTTCGATGCGGCACGCGCCAGCGGCTACAGGGACCTGAACCTCGCCAGCGGCTACAACGAAGACTATCATATCTTCCAGACGACCAAGGAAGAGGACGTCATGCGGGCGCTGCGCAAGGGCCTGCAGGGTGCGGGAATTCCGGTCGAGAATTCCAAGGGCGAGGCGTCTCCCGGTCAGGCGGAAATCAATGTGCGTTATGCCGAGGCGCTGACCATGGCCGACCGGCACGCCATCATCAAGAACGCCACCAAGGAGATCGCCTGGTCGAAGGGTAAGGCGGTGACGTTCCTTGCCAAGTGGAACTACAATGCCGCTGGCAGTTCCTCGCATATCCACCAGTCGCTGTGGAGCCTGGATGGCAAGCCGGCTTTCCTCGACAAGGACGGCGAACACGGCATGTCGGATGTGATGCGGCATTATGTTGCCGGGCTTCTGGCGCATGCCAGCGACATCACCTATTTCCTGGCGCCCTACATCAATTCCTACAAGCGGTTCATGGCTGGCACCTTCGCGCCGACCAAGGCGATATGGAGCCTCGACAACCGCACGGCAGGATACCGCCTTTGCGGCGCGGAAACCAAGGGCATCCGTATCGAGTGTCGTGTCGGCGGGTCGGATCTCAATCCCTATCTCGCCATGGCCGCTCTTCTTGCGGCGGGCATTGACGGCATTGAAAATAAACTCGAACTTGAGCCCGCTTTTGTCGGTGACGCCTATGGCGGGAAGGACGTGCGCGAGATACCCAAGACATTGCGCGACGCGACCGCCTTCCTGGACGGATCGAAAATGCTGCGTGAGGCCTTTGGCGACGACGTGGTCGATCACTACGTGCACGCCGCAAGGTGGGAGCAGGAAGAATACGACCGCCGCGTGACCGACTGGGAAGTGGCGCGCGGTTTCGAGAGAGCCTAATCATTACGGGAAAACATCATGACCATGATCCAGAATATCTCGCCCATCGACGGCTCGGTTTATGCCGAGCGGGAGGCGATGTCGCTGGAAGCGGCGCGCGCCGCCGTTTCGAAAGCGCGCAAGGCGCAGAAGGACTGGGCGCGACGTCCGCTTGAGGACCGCGTTCAGCTGGTTCTCAAGGGTGTGGCGCGCCTTAATGAAATGGTGGCCGAGGTGGTGCCGGAACTGGCGCATATGATGGGCCGCCCGGTTCGTTATGGCGGCGAGTTCAAGGGCTTCAACGAGCGCTCCAATTATGTCGCCTCCATTGCGGCGGATGCGTTGGCGCCGCTCGTCATCGAGGAAAGCGGCAATTTCGAACGCCGCATCGAGCGCGAAGCACATGGCGTGGTCTTCGTCATAGCGCCGTGGAACTATCCCTACATGACGGCGATCAATACCGTTGCCCCGGCTCTGATGGCCGGCAACACAGTCGTCATCAAACATGCGGCGCAAACGCTTCTCGTCGGCGAGCGGATGGTGCGGGCTTTCGTCGAGGCGGGCGTGCCTGACGATGTCTTCATCAATGTCTTCCTCGATCACGGCACGACCTCGGCGCTGATTTCCGAAGGCCTGTTCAATTTCGTCAACTTCACCGGTTCGGTGGAAGGCGGCCGAGCCATTGAGCGTGCTGCTGCCGGCACCTTCACCGGTCTCGGGCTTGAACTCGGCGGCAAGGACCCCGGCTATGTGATGGAGGATGCTGATCTCGACGCTGCCGTCGATACGCTGATGGATGGCGCGACCTATAATTCCGGGCAATGCTGCTGCGGCATCGAGCGTATCTACGTCAACGAAAACCTCTATGACGCATTCGTCGAGAAGTCCGTGGCGTGGGTGTCCAACTACAAGCTCGGCAATCCGCTGGAACAGGAAACGACACTGGGGCCGATGGCCAACAAGCGTTTCGCCAAGGTGGTGCGCGCACAGATCGCTGATGCCGTCTCAAAGGGCGCCAAGGCTTTGGTCGATCCCAAGCTTTTCCCTGCCGATGACGGCGAGAGCGCTTACGTCGCTCCGCAAGTGCTCGTCAATGTCGATCATTCCATGGAGTTCATGACCGAAGAAACCTTCGGCCCCGCTCTTGGCATCATGAAGGTGAAGAACGACGACGAGGCCATCGCCCTGATGAATGACAGCAAATATGGCCTCACCGCCTCGCTCTGGACGCAGGATGCGGCGCGTGCCGGGCGTATCGGCCGTGAGATCGAAACCGGCACCGTGTTCATGAACCGTGCGGATTATCTCGATCCCGCGCTCTGCTGGACAGGTGTGAAGGAAACGGGCCGTGGCGGCTCGCTTTCCGTTCTCGGTTTCCAGAACCTGACCCGACCGAAATCCTACCATCTGAAGAAAGTCACGAAATGAATATCGTCGCCAACTGGAGCTATCCCACCGCCGTCAAGCTTGGCCGTGGCCGGATCAAGGAACTGGCGGAAGCCTGCAAGACGCTCGGCATCAAGAAGCCGCTTCTCGTCACGGATCGCGGCCTTGCCAATATGGCGATTACCGCGCATGCGCTCGATGTACTGGAAGAGGCTGGGCTCGGCCGGGCGATCTTCGCCGACGTCGATCCGAACCCCAACGAAATCAACATGGAAGCCGGCGTAAAAGCCTATCGCGATGGCGGCCATGACGGCGTCGTCGCCTTCGGCGGTGGTTCCGGCCTCGATCTTGGCAAGACCATCGCATTCATGGCCGGGCAGACGCGCCCGGTCTGGGATTTCGAGGATATCGGTGACTGGTGGACGCGGGCGGACGCCTCGAAGATTGCGCCCATCGTCGCGGTTCCGACGACGGCGGGCACCGGTTCGGAAGTTGGCCGCGCCAGCGTCATCACCAATTCGCAGACCCATGTGAAGAAGATCATCTTCCATCCGAAGCTTTTGCCCGGCGTCGTCATCTGCGATCCGGAACTGACGGTCGGCATGCCGAAGGTCATTACGGCAGGCACGGGCATGGACGCCTTTGCCCATTGCCTCGAAGCCTATTCGTCGCCGTTCTTCCATCCGATGAGCGCAGGCGTTGCGCTTGAAGGCCTGCGTCTGGTCAAGGAATTCCTGCCACGCGCCTATAAGGACGGCACGGATATCGAAGCGCGCACCAATATGATGGCGGCGGCTGCGATGGGGGCGGTTGCCTTCCAGAAGGGTCTCGGCGCCATTCACTCGCTCTCGCATCCGATCGGCGCTGTCTATAACACCCATCACGGCATGACCAATGCCGTGGTCATGCCTTCCGTCCTGCGTTTCAACCGCCCGGCCATCGAACACAAGATTGCCCGCGCTGCCGCATATCTCGGCATTTCGGGCGGTTTCGATGGTTTCTATGATTATGTGCTGGAGCTTCGCAAGGAACTCGGCGTGCCTGATAACCTGACCGCCATGGGCATTAAGCCTGACCGCATTGACGAACTGGCGGCAGAAGCGATCAAGGATCCGAGCTGCGGCGGCAATCCGGTGCCGATGACGCTGGAGAATACCAGGAAATTGTTTGAGGACTGCTTTTAAAGGGTCGTTATGGCAGCCATGCGATTTTCAGTTTTTTCGCCATTGCTCGCAGTGGCGTTTCTAAGCCTGACCCTTGCGGCGCAGGCCGCTTCTTTCAGGGAACTTTCCGGTCAAGGTTACAAAGTCGGAGCTCTGTCGAGCAATAAGGCGGGGATCCGGGGATGGAATTTGTCCAGGGGTTCAGACCGCTATTTCTGTGAAATGCGTGCGACTATGGCGTATTCTGGAAAGAACGGCATGGTGTCCTTCACCAGCGCCGCACGCATGATTACGCTTGATCGTGCAACCGTTGAGAAAAGGTTGGGCAGTTCCCTGAACTTGCCGAAGTACGAGGATCTAAAAGCCGGCCGCCTGCGTGCGGACGATGTGGGTTCCTGCAGAAAGCTGGCGTGATCAATCAGATGGCAAAAGCCCGCGATTTATCGCGGGCTTTTTGTTGTCCACACAAACGATCTTAGTCTTTTCTTAACCATGTTCGTTAAGGTTATGGAAAGCACCATGATTGGTTCGGTGCATGAATGAGCATGAAACGGCTCTGATCATCAGGGGATATCATGCCTGTCATTACTTTTGCCAACACCAAGGGCGGCGCGGGAAAAACAACTGCCGTATTGCTTCTGGCAACCGAACTTGCCCGCAGCGGCCACCGCGTGACGGTTCTGGATGCCGATCCGCAATTGTGGATTTCCCGCTGGCACGAATTATCAGGCGAGATCGAAAATCTCTCGGTAATTTCGCATGTCACGATGGCGTCCCTCGAGGGGCATATCCGCGAAAACAATGCCAATACCGACTGTTTCATCATCGATCTGCCGGGAGCGAAAAACCCGCTTCTGACCATGGCGCTTGGTATTTCCGACCATGTGCTGATACCGGTGCAGGGCTGCGCCATGGATGCGCGTGGGGCTGCCGAGGTTCTTGACCATATCGAGTTCCTGAACCGCAAGATGGGCAAGGCGATCGCCCATTCCATCGTGCTGACGCGGGTCAATGCCATGGTGGCGACCCGCTCGCTGCTGCTCGTCAAAATGCTGCTGGCCGAGAAGAACGTTTCGGTTCTGAATACGCCGATTGTCGAAAGAGCAGCCTATCGCGATATTTTCGATTATGGCGGCACGCTTCTCTGTCTCGACAAGGACAAGGTCAGCAATATCGACAAGGCTGTGGAGAATGCGAAAGCCTTCGCGAGCGAGGTGCTAGGCCTTTTGCCGAAACGCCTGTCACGGTTGGGCACCCAACCCGCGCGCTTTTTCACCCGCAAGGCGGCTTGAAAACACTGCCAATGCCCGGACTGCTGGAGGTGCGGGCATTCTTTTTGCTTGATTTGGAAATGATCATTTCCTATATTGCGATCATGACCGATACCAGCCACACCAATTCCCCGGAACAACGCCATCGCGGCAGGCCACGCGAGTTCGATATTGACCGCGCGCTTGATGGAGCAATCCGTGTTTTTTCAAGGCGCGGGTATCACGCCACCTCTGTCGGTGATCTTACCGATGCGATGGAACTGGCGCAGGGCAGTCTCTACAAGGCTTTCAAGGACAAGAAATCCATCTTCATCGCGACGATGGAGCGCTACAGGACCTTGCAGACGGAGCGGTTTGAAGTCGCCGTTGCCGGTTATGATACCGGTTACGAGCGTTTGCGAGCCGGCCTGATGTTTTATGCGGAACGGTCGCACGGTGCCACCGGTTCGGATGGATGCCTCGTGGTTGGCGCTGCCGCCGATCTCGCCGCACTGGACGACGATATCGCTGTCGTGGTCGAGCGGGCGGTGAAGGCGAGGGAGCGGATCGTTGCCCGGCTGGTGGCTGAGGGGCAGAGGGATGGTTCCGTGCAGTCGAAGACTGATCCCGATGATCTCGCCAGAGCGATGTTGTGCATGATGTACGGGATGCGGGTGGTGGGAAAGACCGGGCGCAGTCTGGAAGAGATGACGGCCGTGGTGGATATCGCCCTGAAACTTGCCGAATAATTTTGTGTCTATTTAGGAAACATTCGTTTCCATATTGGAGAAAATGATGACGACGCGTGTAGTTGAAGGGGAGGATGTTTACGAAACATCCATTTCCCCGGCCCTGACTTTTCTGCTGGCTACCGCCTGCGGACTGATTGCGGCTAATCTTTATTATGGCCAGCCCCTTGCCGGCATCATCGGGGCGGAGCTTGGCCTGTCTGCCGGCGCAACCGGTCTGATCGTGACCCTGACGCAGATCGGCTACGGCGTCGGCCTGCTGTTCGTGGTGCCGCTAGGCGATCTGGTCGAGAATCGCAGGCTGGTCGTCAGCACCGTTTCGATGGCGGTGCTTGCGCTCCTCGCGGCGGCTTTTGCCCCGCATGCGGCACCTTTTCTGATTGCGGCCTTTCTGGTCGGTATCAGTTCGGTCGCGGTGCAGGTTATCGTTCCCTATGCGGCGCACATGGCGCCGCACGCTGTTCGAGGGCGGGTAGTCGGCAATGTCATGAGCGGATTGATGGCGGGTATCATGCTGGCGCGCCCGGTCTCCAGCCTCCTGTCGGAAGTCGTCTCCTGGCGCGGTGTGTTCCTGACGTCGGCTGGCGTCATGGCAATTCTCGCCGTTGTGCTCTATCGCCTTTTGCCCGTTCGTGTGCCTGAGGCAAGGCTGGGTTATGGGGCGTTGATGGCCTCCATGGGCAGGCTTGCCGCCCATACGCCTATCCTGCGGCGGCGGGCGATCTATCACGCCTTCCTGTTTGCTGCCTTCAGCCTGTTCTGGACGACGACGCCGCTTTATCTGAGCGGGCCGCATTTCAATCTCAGCCAGGGCCAGATTGCGCTGTTTGCCCTTGCCGGTGCAGCAGGCACCGTCGCCGCGCCGATTGCGGGGCGCATGGCTGACCGGGGCTGGACCTATGCCGCTACTTTTGCCGCGATGGTGGCAGCGGCGCTGTCATTCGCCGTCACGCATCTTGCGCCGGAAGGATCGCATCTGGCACTCGGCATTCTCGTGGTCGCCGCCATCGTTCTCGATTTCGGCGTCACCACCAATCTGGTGCTGGGTCAGCGCGCCATCTTCACGCTCGGCGCCGAATTCCGCAGCCGTCTGAACGGCGTCTACATGGCGACATTTTTCATGGGCGGTGCGATTGGCTCTGCCGTCGGCGGCTGGGCCTATTCCGTCGGGGAATGGGGTGCTGCGTCCTGGGTCGGCTTTGCTCTACCAGCGGCAGCGCTGCTTTACTTCCTGACTGAAAAGCGCGGATAACATTCAGCAACGAAAAAGCCCGGCGGAATGACATCCGCCGGGCTTTTGCAATTCGTCTTCGCGGTCAATCCTATTCCGCGAACTCAACCACGACGCCGGGTCGGACCATTTTTGCCAGCTCCGTCGCATCCCAGTTGGTGAGGCGGATACAGCCGTGGCTGTTGGTCTTGCCGATCTTCGAGGGTTCCGGCGTGCCGTGGATACCGTAGGTCGGTTTGGACAGGGCAATCCAGACTGTGCCAACAGGGCCGTTTGGACCGGGCGGAATTTGCAGGATCTTGTCGTTCTGGCCCTGCCTGAAGTTGATCTTCGGATTGTAGGTGTAACCCGGATTAAGCGCGACGCGCTCGACGGTGTGTGTGCCGCTTGGCGAAGGCGTGTCGGTAGAACCGATGGTGGCGGGATAAGCGGCGATCAGAGCGCCATCCTCTCCGTAAGCGAAGACCTGCTTGATGCCCTTATGCGCGACGATGCGGGCCACCTGTCCCTTTTTGGGTTCCCCGGGATTGACGACCTTGATGATGGTGCCGGGCACGGAGAAATCGATGCCGGGGTTCAGTTCTTTCAGATAGGTCTCGTCCATGTGGAAGCGCTCGGCCAACGCCTCCGACGTGGAGGTGAAGGAGAGGGCGGGCAACTGCGACTTCTCCGCATAGTCATCCGGAATGGAGGCGACATAGGGGCCGGCTGCATCGGCTGCGGTGATCGTATAATCGACGATCGGCATGCCGCCGGAGGCGCGCAGACGCTCGAGAATGTCCTCGGAATTGTTCGGGTCGAGCTTTTCGCCGGTCATGTCCTGCCAGGCGGCAATCGCCTTGTTGACGTTGTCGCCCATCTTGCCATCGATCACGCCGGGCGAGATGCCTTCGCGGTCGAGGAAGGTCTGAAGTGCCACGATCTCCTGGCGAGACCTGTTGACCGGTGTGGTGACGGGCGTGTGGCGCTCGATCAGGTGCTGCGGCTGCGGAACGGCAGCCGTGGTGCTTTCTTCGGGCATCGGCTGGTTGAGCGGCGCGCTTTCGACAGCGCCCGGGCCCGGAACCGAGCCGGTATAGACATCATCGCCGGAACCATTGCCGCGATATTCGCGGTAATCGCGCACGCTTCCATTATCCTGATAACCGTAATCGCGCTGCGGCTCACGATATTCACCGCCGGGGGCCGGGGGATAGTAGGTGGTGTCGCGTTGCTGTACCTGTTGCCGCTGCTGATAGCCTGACGGCATTTCAGTGGCCAGCAGATTGCCGTACCGGTCATAAAATACCGTGCGGCCCATATTGTCGCGACTGATGACGATGTCGCCACGTTGGGGCACGAAGTCGAGAACACGGCCATCCGGCGTCACCAGAACCGGCTGTTCCTGATAGCCATAACGCTGCTGCGCGCCAGCCTGTAGAGGCGCGCAAACCGCCGCCAAGGCAATCGCCAGACCCAGAGCTGCGTTAACAAACTGTTTCACGATTCTGCTATCCCTTACTTCGTTCACCGATAAACACACCGTAATCTTGACCCTATTGTGAAAAAGGTGAATTCACGGTTAAAGCAATCTTAATTTACGTTACGGTTAGTAGCGTTTCCGTGATTATTGCGCTTTTACTGCCACAGGGAGGTTGTCTTGCGTTCGTTTCAGGCCGGCAAATCGCCACGCATTTTCCTCGATGAAACCTCCGTTTTCGATATTGGCGCCTGTGTTGTCGATGGTATCGACATCGCGCCCGGCCGTTCCATTCCAGATGATGGCGATCCGCGCATCGACCATTCGCTGGAAGGCTTTCTGTTCACCTGCGGTCCCGATCATATCCGCCATCCCGAACCGATCGGCGGTGAGGGCGAGGGGCGTCGATATCCTTTGCATGGGTCCTTCTCCGCGCATCCCGCCAAGATAGTTGCCTTCGACGTTCATGAGTCCAATGCATTGGCGCGTGCCGAGGTTCCCGTGAACCTTGCCGATGGCGGCACGGCCCTTCTCGAGCGGACATGGCGCATCGATGGCGAAAGCGGCGAAGTCAGCCTCGATGACCGGATCGTCAATACGAGTTCGCGGCCGATCCCGGTCTTTCTGATGTACCACATGAATCTTGGCGCGCGGTTGTTTGACGAGGCCGTTCGGCTGGAAGGTGCCATGCTTGATGGCGGTGGTCATGGCTGGCGCTTTGGCGAGGAGCCGGGCACGGTGTTCTGTGTACCCGCCGGTCAGGACGAATGGGCGGAACTAGCTCTCGGTCCGATTGCCGCAATTGGCGGCAAGACGCTGAAAGTACGTTTCTGCACGGAGACGTTGCCCTATCTGCAGATGTGGCGGAACCAGAAGGATCCGGCCAATGTGCTTGGCATCGAACCGGTTTCGCACCGCTGGGTGGGGCGCGGCGAGCTTGAGGCCGCCGGCGAGTTCAATATGCTGCAGCCGGGCGAAAGCCGCTCCTATGGTCTTCGCTTTTCCATCCTCTGAATAGGCGACTGAATGGTGTACCGAATGAAGGCGCCGCATCATTGACGCAAGGGTTTTGAGCCCTTACATCGGATGCGGATTTCAGACAGTGGCGACAGCGTGCCAGCGGCGCCAAGGCGCCGGTTTAAGCGGAGGCATTATTATGGATATCAGGCGCATAGACGACGAATATTCGGTCACGGGACAGATCAGCGTTGCCGATCTCGACGAGGTCAAGGCACTCGGCTTCAAGTCGATCGTCTGCCACCGCCCTGACGGCGAAGAAGAAGGCCAGCCGCTTTTCGCCGATATTGCCGAGCGTGCCGAACAGCTTGGCCTGACCATCGTGCATGTACCGGTTGGCCGCTACGGCGTCGATGCGGATGCGGTTACCGGCATGGTGGATGCGCTTGACGAATTGCAGCGCCCGATGCTCGGCTATTGCCGTTCCGGCGCGCGCTCGACTGCGATCTACGAAAAGACCCACCACCTGCGCGGCTGATTTTCCGCGGATAATTCGATTTTCTAAAGCCAATCAACAGGAGTTTTCCATGACCATCAAGCGTATCGAACCGGGCAAGCGCATGAGCGGCGCCGTCATCCACGGCAACACCGTTTATCTGGCCGGCCAGGTCGGTGAGGGCGTGTCCGTGACCGATCAGAGCAAGTCGGCGCTGGCTGAAGTCGATCGTCTGCTGGCCGCTGCCGGTTCCGACAAGTCGAAGATCCTGCAGACCATCATCTACCTCTCCGACATGTCCACCTTCGGCGAAATGAACGCCGTCTGGGAAGGCTGGATCGACCCGGCAAACCCGCCGGCCCGCGCCACCAGCGAAGCGGCGCTTGCTACTCCGGACTACAAGGTCGAGTTCATCGTTACCGCTGCTCTCTGAGTAACGGTTTGATTTTGAGGAAGGCCGGGTTGCGGAATGCAGCCCGGCCTTTTTTGTTGGGAAAATTCGAAACGCTCGTTTTGTCATCCTCGGGCTTGTCCCGAGGAGCCAATCACGTATCGCTAATTGATAGGTAGCAGATGCTCGGGACAGGCCCGAGCATGATGGAGGAGAGGCGATTGTCCCAGGTTTGTGAATCGCTTGCGCCCTTCATTTCAGAAGCTAAGCAAGCGCCTTCTCAAGCTGCTTCAACGTCTTCACCCGTTCTGCAAACCACAGCCGTGCCAGGTCGTTGGTTGAGGCGAGGTCGATACCATCAGGGTCTATGGAAGTGATTTTCCAGCGTGCGGTTTTCGCACCCGCAAGAGCGGCCAGCCGTGATGCCTCGCCCTTGATGGCGTTGAGGCGCGCGGCCTCGTCCGCTGCCGCAGCCATCAGCTGTTCCGCGCCGGAAAGGTCACTGTGCAGATCGCCAGGTGTGATGTTGCTGGCGTTGCGGGCAGGGCCACCATTGATCTGCACGCCCTCTGTCCGCAGCCGGTAGAGCCTTGTATCGGGAAGAGAGAGGTAGAGTTTTGCCTTGGGATAGCGGTCGATGTAGCGCTGTCTGGCAAGCGGCACTTCTTCCGGATCGATCAGTTCCGCCTTGCCTACCAGTGTCAGCCGCGGCAGCGTCAGCGCGTCACCCTTGCCGAAGGGGGCAAGTGTCAACGAGATGCGCGGGTCGGCCTCCATGTTTCGGGCATGCAGCGTCAGGCCAGCCGCGAAGAAGAACGGTGTACCATCCGGCTCTATGCCGATATTGGTGGCGGTCGTATAGGGATAACCGCTGACCGGATCGAGGGTCGCGAGCGCCGCTGTGCGGGATGTGTGCAGGACATCGCGTGCCACGCGCACTGCCTCGAATGGCGCACCGGCCGAAGGTTCGATCTTTGCGCCACGTGGGGTGATGACGGGAGGGGCTGCATCCGGCATGTCGTTTCCTAACCTGTATGTTCTAGTCAGGATTTACACCATGCCGGAGCCATGTCCATGCGCAATATCAGGTCCGGCTTCTGATCTGGGTCAGCGTGCGGGTTGGCGTGATCGCTTCGGCATCCAGCTTCACCTCGATGATGGCGGGCTTGCCGCTTGCCCGGGCGCGTTCGAAGGCGGCGGCGAAGTCTTGCGTCTTTTCGACCGTTTCGCCGTGGCCACCATAGGCCTTGGCGAAGGCCGCGAAATCCGGGTTGACGAGATCGGTGCCGCTGACGCGGCCGGGATATTCCCGCTCCTGATGCATGCGGATCGTGCCATAGGTGCCGTTATTGACCAGCACGGTGATGATCGGCAGTCCATACCGCACGGCGGTGATGAATTCCTGCCCATGCATCATGAAGCAGCCATCACCGGCAAAGCAGATCACCTCGCGCTCGGGAAACAGGTGCTTGGCGGCCACAGCCGCGGGCAGGCCGTAACCCATCGAGCCGGAGGTCGGCGCCGATTGAGTGTTGAAGCGGCGGAAGCGGTGGAAGCGGTGTACCCAGGTGGCATAGTTGCCCGCGCCATTGGTGAAGATGGCATCATCCGGCACGTTGGCCTCGATCCAGTCCATGATCGGACCCATCTGCACCGCGCCCGGACCGGTCTGCGGCGGTGTCGACCAGGTGAGGTAAGCCGAATGCATGGTGGCCGTGCGGTCCGCCCAGGCGGCGTTATCGGGGAGCGTTACGGAAGAAAGGGCGGCGACGAAACCATCCGGGGAGGCGCAGATTGCGAGATCGGGGCGATAGACGCGGCCAAGCTCTTCGGCTTCCGGGTAGATGTGGACAAGTTTCTGCGACGGGTAGGGAATGTCGATCAGCGTGTAGCCGGAGGAAGGCATTTCCGAGAGGCGACCGCCGAGCAGCACCACGAGGTCGGCTTCCTTGATTTCCTTCGCCAAGGCCGGGTTGATGCCGATGCCGACATCGCCCGCGTAAGACGGGCTCAAGTGATCGAACAGCATCTGGCGACGGAAGGAACAGCCGACGGGCAGTTTGTTCTTTTCGGAAAAAGCCGTGAAGCTTGCGACGCTTTCTTCGGACCAGCGTGTGCCGCCGATGATCAAGATTGGTCGCTTGGCCTCGCCCAGCATTTTTGAGAAAGCGGCGATCTGCGACGGGCCGGGATGCGCTTCGACCGGGGTATAGGGCTTTGCCTCGGGGGCTTCAACCTCTTCAACCAGCATGTCTTCGGGTAATGTCAGCACCACGGGGCCGGGGCGGCCGGAGGTGGCGACGGCAAAGGCGCGGGTGACGAATTCCGGAATGCGGCGCGCATCGTCGATCTCGCCCACCCATTTGGCGAATTCGGTAAAGGCGCGGCGATATTCCACTTCCTGAAACGCCTCACGCTCGCGGGCTTCGCGCTGTACCTGGCCGATGAACAGGATCATCGGAATGGAATCCTGCCTTGCGATATGCAGGCCGGCAGAGGCGTTGGTGGCGCCGGGACCGCGCGTTACCATGCAGATGCCGGGTTCGCCGGTCAACCTGCCCCAGGTGTCGGCCATCATGGCAGCGCCGCCTTCCTGGCGGCAGACCACGGTTTCAATGCCGCTTTCATAAAGCGCGTCCAGCACCGCCAGATAGCTTTCACCGGGAACGCAGGAAACGCGGGAGACGCCATTGGCTTTCAGCGCTTCGACGATCAGTTGTCCGCCTGTTCTTTTCATTCCGGTTGCTTTCATGGCGTCGTGGTCCTTTCGATGTTTTCCAGTTCGGCCAGCACTTGCGCCTGATGCTCGCCAAGCTTCGGGCTCGGGCGTTCGTAACGCAGCGGCGTCTGTGACATGATAATCGGTGTCCGCACACCGGGGATGACGGTGCCATCCTGCGCCTCGAGATCAACACGCAAGCCGCGTGCCTGAACCTGTGGATCGGCGAACATTTCCTCGATGGAGTTGATTGGCCCGGCCGGTACGGCGTTCTGCTCGCAAGCGGTCAGAAGATCGCGCTTCTGCCATTTCAGCGTTTCGGTGGAAATGATCTGCCGGACCTCGACCTTGTGCGCCACGCGGGCCTTGTTTGTCGCGTAACGCTCGTCATCGGCAATCGCGCCAATGCCGAGAATATTGCAGAGGCGGCGGAACTGGCCGTCATTGCCGACCGCGAGGATCAGGAAACCATCAGCCGTCGGCACCACCTCATAGGGGGAAATATTCGGATGGGCGTTGCCGAGCCTGACGGGGGCATTGCCGGAAATCAGGTAATTCATATTCTGGTTGGCGAGCACGGCCGACTGCACGTCCAGAAGCGCCATGTCGATATGTTGGCCTTCGCCTGATCGCATGGCGTGGATGAGCGCGGCCTGAATGGCTGACACGGAATAGATGCCGGTGAAGATATCGGCAACGGCAACGCCCGCCTTCATAGGCTGACCGTCGGGTTCGCCGGTGATCGACATGAAGCCGGACATGCCCTGCACGATATAGTCGTATCCGGCGAAATCGGCATAGGGCCCGGTCTGGCCGAAGCCGGTGATGGAGCAGTAGATCAGCTTCGGATTGAGAACCCTGAGACTCTCATAGTCGAGGCCATATTTGGCAAGCCCGCCGCGTTTGAAATTCTCGATGACAACATCGGCGGTTCGCACGAGCCGCCGCACCAGCGCACAGCCTTCCGCCGTCTTGAGATCGGCGACGATGGAGCGTTTGCCGCGATTGGTGGCATGGTAATAGGCGGCGGAGAGGTTTTCACCATCGGCGCTTTCGACAAAGGGCGGACCCCATGCGCGGGTATCGTCTCCACCTTCAGGGTTCTCGACCTTGATGACATCCGCACCCATATCGGCCAGCATCTGCCCCGCCCAGGGACCGGCCAGAACACGCGCCAGTTCGATGACGCGAATGCCGGATAGTGGCGGTTTCCTGTTCGGCGTTTCGGTCATTTGTCCCCCGGTGTTTTCTGCTTGCCGGTTTATAGACGTCTCCCCGCATTGCCGCATGTGATTTTATCTCATGGACTTATTCCGTTTCGGCAAAGGCTCGTCAGTTGCCAACGACGCGGCCGCACCAAGCGGCGAAATCCGCAGCTACGGCTTGCCAGCCGATCTCGTTCAGGGTTTCGTGGCGCATGCCCCGATAGATCGTGTGTTCGACATGGCCGAAACCCGCTTCGCGGAAGCGTTCGGCAAGCCAGACGATCTCCTTGCCGTCATTGGTCGCGGCATCCTGATCGCCGCTGACAAGCAAAATCGGCAGCGTCTTCGGCAGGCGTTCGATGAGCCTCGGCGCACGATAGGACAATTCAAAGACATCCTGCCATAGGGAGACGCTGGCCTCGAACTGGCAAAGCGGATCCTCCACATAAGCGTCCACCGCTAACCTGTCATGGCTCAGCCAGTCCGCATGAGTTCGTTTTTCCGGCATTCTGGCATTCCAGGCACGGAAGGTTGCTTTGGGCAGGATGGCGCTCGGCACATCAGAGCCTTTCAGCATCTTTTCAAGGCGCAGCACGATCTGTGCAAGACGGCCCATGACACCGGGATTGAGGTTGGAATTCCAGATGGACAGACCATCAAAGGCATCCGGATGGCTGACGGCGGTGTTGAGCGCCACAAGGCCGCCCATGGAATGGCCGAACAGGATGACCGGCAGGCCGGGATGTCTTTCGCCGACCATCATGCGCATCGCCATGACATCGGCAACGACCTTGCTGGCTCCGTCCTTCCAGGCGAAGCGACCGAGAGGCGCATCGGCAGCCTTCGTGCGGCCATGGCCACGATGATCGTGGGCATAGACCTCGAAACCCTGCTTAGCCATGACATCGGCAAAACGGCGGTAACGGCCGGCGTGCTCCACCAGGCCGTGGCAAATCATCAGCACGCCGCGCGCCGGAGAAAGGGCAGAAGGCTGGTGGCGAAAGGCGATGGATGCGCCTGATGGAGCGTCGAGCCTCTCAATCCGGCTGAACGTCAAGTCATCCGTCGTCTCATTCATGCTTTCGCCCGTGCCTGCCATGGTATCCCTTGTCATAATCATGGGGTCATAATCGTGCCAGAGGTTGCCCCAAGGTCCTATTTACCCTACATAGCGGCAAATTTCCCGATACGTACTCTTTAAAATCCGATGTGGAGCATTCGCTACAATGGCACGTCAATTCATCTATCACATGGCCGGGCTGAACAAGTCCTATGGCGCGAAGAAGGTTCTTGAGAACGTCCATCTCTCCTTCTATCCAGATGCCAAGATCGGTATCCTCGGTCCGAACGGTGCCGGTAAGTCGACCGTTTTGAAGATCATGGCCGGTCTCGACAAGGAATATACCGGTGAGGCCTGGCTCGCTGAGGGTGCGACGCTCGGTTATCTCGAGCAGGAGCCGAAGCTCGACGAAAACAAGACCGTGATGGAAAACGTCATGGAAGGTGTGGCGAGCAAGACGGCAATCGTCGACCGCTACAACGAGCTGATGATGAACTATTCCGACGAAACGGCGGATGAGGGCGCAAAGCTGCAGGACATCATTGACAGCCAGAACCTGTGGGATCTGGAAAATCAGGTCGAAATGGCCATGGATGCGCTGCGTTGCCCGCCTGGCGACTCGGCAGTAACCGGCCTTTCGGGTGGTGAGCGTCGCCGCGTGGCGCTCTGCAAGCTGCTGCTTTCGCAGCCTGACCTGCTGCTGCTCGACGAACCGACCAACCATCTTGACGCCGAAACCATCGCCTGGCTCGAAAAGCACCTGCGCGACTATCCCGGCGCCGTGATGATGATCACCCACGATCGCTACTTCCTCGACAACGTCACCGGCTGGATTCTCGAACTCGACCGTGGCCGTGGTATTCCCTACGAAGGCAACTATTCCGCCTATCTGCAGGCAAAAGCCAAGCGCATGCAGCAGGAATCCCGCGAAGACGCCTCGCGCCAGAAGGCCATCAGCCGCGAACAGGAGTGGATCGCTTCCAGCCCCAAGGCTCGCCAGACGAAGTCCAAGGCGCGTATCCGCGCTTATGACGAACTGGTGGAAGCCGCTGAAAATCGCCGTCCCGGCGACGCGCAGATCGTCATTCCGGTCGCCGAGCGTCTGGGCCGCGTCGTTATCGAGGCGGAAAACCTCACAAAGTCCTATGGTGACCGGGTTCTGATCGAAAACCTCACCTTCAAGCTGCCTCCGGGCGGCATCGTCGGCGTCATCGGCCCGAACGGTGCGGGTAAAACCACGCTGTTTCGCATGATCACCGGTCAGGAAAAGCCCGATAGCGGTTCGGTGACCATTGGTGAGACCGTGCACCTTGGTTACGTCGACCAGAGCCGCGATACGCTGGCGGGTGACAAAACCGTCTGGGAGGAAATCTCCGGCGGCAACGACATCATCAAGCTCGGCAAGTTTGAAACGAACTCCCGCGCTTATTGCGGCGCCTTCAACTTCAAGGGCGGCGATCAGCAGCAGAAGGTCGGCAACCTCTCCGGTGGTCAGCGTAACCGCGTTCACCTTGCCAAGATGCTGAAGGCAGGCGGCAACGTGCTGCTGCTCGATGAACCGACCAACGACCTTGATACGGAAACGCTGGCAGCGCTCGAAGAAGCGCTGGAAGCCTTCGCCGGTTGCGCCGTTATCATCAGCCACGATCGCATGTTCCTCGACCGTCTGGCCACTCACATCCTCGCCTTCGAGGGTGACAGCCACGTGGAATGGTTCGAAGGCAACTTCGAAGACTATGAAAAGGACAAGGTCCGTCGTCTCGGCCCGGAAAGCATCAAGCCCGGCCGCGTCAGCTACAAGCGCCTGACGCGCTAATCCTGTTCTCGGATCACTTCAGAAAGGCCCGCCCAAAAGCGGGCCTTTTTTGATGCAATAAATGGGGCTTAAGGGGAGAGCGTGGCAAATTGCGCTTGCATCTCGCGTGACGCCGACATAAAGATATCTTTATATGTTGATTAGATTGCAAGGTGCGGCAAACGTGGCGTTCGGTTTGGATAAATTGGTGGATCTCTTGAAGGCGGCCGGCGAGCCGACGCGCTTTCGCTTGCTGGCGCTTCTGGCGGCCGGCGATCTGACCGTCACCGATCTCACCGAAATTCTCGGCCAGTCGCAGCCCCGTATTTCCCGTCATCTCAAGCTTTTGACTGAAGAAGGGTTGATCGAGCGGTATCAGGAGGGCGCCTGGGCCTATTTCCGCCTGCGGCAGGATGGCGAGCCCGCCGTTGTTATCAGGCAGCTGCTGGGCGCCGCATCGCCCTCTGACGCCGTTCTCCAGCGTGACAGCGAACGCCTTGCCACCGTCAAGCGGGTAAGGGCGGAGCGGGCGCAGGATTATTTCAGCCGCAATGCCTCCGCCTGGGACGAGTTGCGCCGCCTGCATGTGAGCGACGAGGCCGTGGAAGGCGCATTGCTGAAGCTGGTCGGAACCACCCCGATCGACTCGCTGCTCGATCTCGGTACCGGGACGGGCCGCATCCTCCAGCTTCTGAGCGGTATCTATCGCCGGGCAATCGGTGTCGATGCCAGCCGCGACATGTTGTCGGTGGCGCGCTCAAATCTGGACAAGGCGGGCGTGGTCAATGCATCCGTTCGCCATGGCGATATTCTCAACCTGCCGCTGGAAGGCCAGGATTTCGATCTGATCGTCATCCATCAGGTCCTGCATTTTCTCGATCAGCCGGAGATCGCGCTTTCCGAAGCCGCCCGCATGTTGCGTCCCGGTGGCCGGCTGATCGTCATCGATCTTGCACCGCATTCCTTCGAGCATCTTCGTGATGAGCATGCGCATGTGCGGCTCGGCTTTTCGCATCCGCTTATGGATGAATGGCTGAAAAAGGCCGGGCTCGTGCTCGACCGTGCCGTCGATCTTCATTCTGAACGGGCGTCCGATGAATCCTTGGACGTCACGATATGGGTTGCCCGCGACCAGCGGCTGCTGATGGCAGACGATGTGGTGCAAGAGGCCGTTTTACTTGCTGCCGGGAGGGCATGATATGTTGAGGTCGGAAACCGCGCGCCACAATGGCGAAATCCGGGGGGATATCCGGTTATCTTTCGAGTTTTTCCCGCCCAAGAACCCCGAGATGGAGAACCAGCTCTGGGAAACGGTTGCCGAGCTGAAGAAATGGGATCCGGATTTCGTCTCCGTCACCTATGGCGCGGGCGGTTCCACCAAGGCGCCGACGCTGGATGCGGTGCGCCGGATGATCGGTGACAGTCATCTGCCGACCGCCGCGCACCTGACCTGCGTTGATGCCAGCCGTGACGACGTGCATCAGGTCGTTGAAGAGTTTCGCAATGCTGGCGTTCGCCATTTCGTGGCGCTGCGCGGCGATCCGTCGACCGGTATCGGCACGGATTACAGGCCGCATCCGCAAGGTTACGAGAATGCCGCCGCCCTGGTGAAGGGGCTACGCGATATCAGCGATTTCGAGGTTTCCGTTTCTGCCTATCCCGAAAAGCACCCGGAGAGCGCCAGCGATGCGGTCGATATCGATATGCTGAAGCGCAAGGCGGACAACGGCGCAACGCGGGCGCTGACGCAGTTCTTCTTCGATAATGACGTGTTCGAGCGCTACATGGAGCGGGTTACGGCTGCGGGCATCACCATTCCGGTGGTTCCGGGTATCATGCCGATCCAGAACCTGACCCAGCTCAAGCGTTTCGCCGGCCGCTGCGGTACCAGTGTGCCCAGTTTTCTGGATGAGCGTTTTGCAGGTTATGATGACGATCTCGAGGGACGCGCCCGCGTTGCGGCGGAAGTTGCTGCCGAGCAGATCGCCGATCTTCAACGGCGCGGTGTCAACGAGTTCCATCTCTACACCATGAACCGTGCGCCGCTGGTCGATGCGGTGCTTGAGAACCTCGGTCTTGAGCGTTTGCGCCGCAGCGCCGCCTGATTTCAGATATCCCATTTACGACAGGAAAAAAGCGCAGGCCCGACAGGACCTGCGCTTTTCAAACTCGTGTCATCTACGGTTCTTTTCTGCGTTTGGTCTTCACGTCTCGTCAGATGAAAAGCATCATCGCTACGAACAAAAACGCCAAACCGACTGCCAAGGCATTGAGAGATTTTGTAAGTCCCATGGGTGCCTCCTGTTGTTGACAGGTTCGATAATATGACCGTTTTGTGGCACTTGAAAAGCGGTTTCTGTGATGCGGTGCAGCATGCTTTGTCGCCGCTTAAAAAAGTAACTTCTGTAATTAATTGAAAATAAAAGATTATTTTCTCATCACGCAGTGCTTCATATCTTTAAAAAAAGTAAATGACCGGGGTGTTATCCCCAGTCATCCGGTCGAGATTAACAGTTTAAGCCTTGATTCCGGCCGATAGATTAAAGGCCCGAAGGTGCGATTAACACAGGTTAAAGCGCCTGGAGAAGTGCCTGGGTCGGCCATCCATCCGCAGGGATTCCGAGACGCTGCTGTTCCTTCTGGATGGCGACGCGGGTGCCGGAACCGAGAATTCCGTCCACCTTGCCAACATCGTGGCCGCGCGCTTCAAGCTTGGTCTGCAACTCTTTCATCGTCGCGTCATCGAAGCCCGGATCGGGATTGCCCTTGTTATAGACAGGGGCGCCCATCAGACGGTTGGCGAAATAGGCAGCCGAGGTCGTGTAGATGAACGACTGGTTCCATTCCAGATAGATGTTGAAGTTGGGATAGGTGAGGAAGGTCGGTCCCTTGCGGCCCTGCGGCATGATGAGGGCTGCGGGCAGGGAGGCGAAATTTTTGTTACCGTCGCGCGGGGTCACGCCGAGGGTAAACCAGTCACCGGCGGTAAGCGAACCGCCGAGGCCGGATTTCTCCCAGGGCAGGTTTTCCGGTACGGAAACTTCCTGCATCCAAGGTTCGCCCTTCTTGAAGCCGAGGTGCTGGATGAATTTCGCCGCCGTGAGGATCGCATCCGGTGCGCTGCTCTTGACGTTGACATGGCCATCGCCATCACCATCGATGCCGAAAGCGATGATGTCCTTGGGCAGCATCTGTACCTGGCCGATTTCACCGGCCCACGCACCCGTGTTGGACGTGGGGTCGAGATCGCCATGCTGGACCATTTCGATGAGGGCCAGCAATTGCGGACGGAAGAGTTCCGGGCGGCGGCAATCATGCGAGAGGGTCACCAGCGCGTTACGGGTGTTGAAATCGCCCTGGACGGCACCGAAATCGGTCTCCATGGCCCAGAAGGCGGCAATGACGCCAGCCGGTATGCCGAATTCGTTCTCGGCACGGGCAAAGGTCGATGACAGCTCCTGCAGCTTCTTGCGGCCGATATCGAGACGGGCCTGGCTGACGGTGCGCTGGGAAAATTCGAGGAAGGTCTGGCGGAAGACGCCCTGTGCGCGGTCACGCGAAAGCACTTTGGGGTCTATCTGCGCGCCGGCCAGCGCCTTTTCGATGGCAGCCGCCGGAACACCCTTGGCAGCGGCCTCAGCCTTCACGCCCTCAAGAAATGCGCCGAGATCACCGCCGCAGGCAACCTGCTTTGGATCGTCAGGCGAGGCCACAGGCGGTGTGGCAAGGGCGGAGCCGGTGGAGAGAAGCGACAGAGCGGCGGCAAAAATGATGCTGCGCGACCGAAAAGTGGGCATGGGAATTTCCTCGATAGGTTGTTAGCCCGCTTTACCCACATGTTTGCGACAAAAAAACGGGTCCAGCGATCTGCCGGTGCAGAAGAACGCCGATTTTTCGAATGTGTTGCTTCTTGGCCGTATTATTTGGCCGAAGCGATCCATTTCCGCCAGTTTTTCTCACTTCCGGCGAAGACATTGATGTCGGTCGGGCCGTTGACGCCGGGCACGACGCCGGTGGCCGTATATTGCCAGAAGGCCCACTGCCGGTCTTCGTAAATCTTGGCGGGATGCGCGGCGACGGAGCGCACCCAGAAATGGTAATTCTTGAACTGGCCAACGAGGTTGTCGCGGTGGAAGTCGACCGAGGTGTAGATGATCGGGCGCTTGCCGTAATGGGCCTCGAGGCGGTCGAGGAAACGCTGCATCTCGGCACGGACGATGCCAGGAGCCGGGCGCGTCTTGCAGGTGGGGGAGGAGGGGTTCCATTCCACATCGAGAACCGGCGGTAGGGTGACGGCTTCCTTTGGCACGTTGCTGATGAACCAGTCGGCCTGAGCGTCCGCTGTCGAGCAGAAGTAGTAGAAATGGTATGGCGCGTGCAGGATATCTGCCGCCGCCGCGCTGCGCCAGTGGTCCCCAAATTTCGGATCGATGCGGTCTGAGCCTTCGGTGGCCTTGATGAAGACGAAGGAAACGCCGGATTTGCGAACGGTCCGCCAGTCGACGTCGCCATTCCATTTGGACACGTCGATGCCATGCACCTCGTGGCGATGCGGGTTGTTCGTGCCAAAATCCTGTGGGTCGGTATCGGAGAATTTCGGCTTGGAAACAGAAGCCGTTTCAAGCAAGTCATAGCTCGTGGACGTACAGCCGCCGATCAACAACATAGCCGACAAAAGTGCCGATAGACGCAGCCGCATTGGAACCCTGATGAATTATTGTTGCCCATCCGCAGCCGCAAAATGGCGCGCCGCGTCTCCCGATTTACCCATAACATGGTAAACAAGCCGTTATGGCAAGGGGCAGTGGCCTTTTTTCGGCTGGCAAGTCGCTGGATTCCAAGAGATTTGCGGTCTTTCAGTCCCAGTGGCGTATACTTGTAGGACCGCTGGCTGGCAGCGTCTTGCCCGCATTTGCAGAGGCGAGGCGCCTTAACCCTTGATGATCAGGCGTCTGCGAGAATACGGCTGACTTTTGGCTGCACTTCGGCGACCGGAAGCGTGATGATGGCCCGCCAGGCGTAACCCCGGGCAATCTCCTCGAATTCGAGATTACCGTCAAAACGGCCTGCCATGTTGGCCAGAACGTAACGGAGATTGGCGCGGGGCGTGACGTGGAAGCGGGTGAGCCATGCCTGCAAAAGTGCGCGGAACCACTTGGGCAATTGTTCCTGCTGGCCGAAATCGACGATGTGCAGCGAGCCGCCGGGCTTGAGAGCTGTCAGCGCCTGTTCGATCGCCTTTTCCCAGTCCGGTATCATCGAAAGCGCATAGGGGATCATGACTCGGTCGAAACCGTCCGGCTGACCGAATTCTACGGCGCGGAAAGCGGTGGCGTCGGCCACGCGCAGAACGGGGCGTTCCGTCTTTCCGGTAAAATTCTCGGATGCGGTCAGCAGCATTTCGGCGGAGATATCGAGACCGAACAGTCTTGCTTCAGGAAACTTGCGGCTGGCCAGCAGCAGGTTGCGGCCGGTACCGCAGCCGACTTCAAGCAGCGTGCCACCCTTGGGCACGTCGAGGCCGGAAATGGTCCTGTCGCGGCCCAGAAGGTAATATTTGCGGGTAATATCGTAGATATGCCGCTGGTGGCGATACATGCGGTCCATCAGGCTCGCATGCGCCTCATCCGCAAGGCCGACATTCTCGCCGATGGTTTTCATGCCAGAGCCCTCTGATAGATATGGAAGCCGCCATAGATGGCCGAACGGTCCATGGCGTTGAGCTCATTGGAGCGTTCCTCTAGATAGATCCACTGGTTGCGGATATCGGCCGAGAGACGGCCTTCGATCACGCTCTTTTCGGCAGCGGTGCGGAAAATGACGCGGGCGCCGGGAGCGGCGGTGCGGCTGATCTGCGACCACAATTCGTTGAGCTGCACGTCCGTCATCCAGTCCTGCGCATCGAGCAGAATGTAGCGATCGACGCCGTTTGCCGGTTTTTTGGAAAGCAGCTCGGTATAGGTGGCGTGGTGCACGGCAACGCGGGCGGTGTTGTCGCGGATCGTCTCGTAATATTCCCGCTTGAGATAAGCGGGCAGGGCACCCTCATGCGGCTCGGGATAACGGCGCGCGAAGGCCTGCCAGGCGAAATAATTGTCGCTGAGTGGAAAGTTGCAGGCAAGCTTTTCAAGTCGCTCCTTGAGGACGGAGGCGACTGTGCCGTCGTTGGAAAGGCTTGCCAGCTCGTCATATTGGCGGGGCGGAATGCCAAGGCCGAACAGCGAACTTTTTCGCTTCGTCAGCCAGCGCACCACCGGCTTGTCGAACAGCGGTGCGACCTTGCTGTCGAAGAACCGACGCTGTTCATCCAGCGTGCGGCTATTGGCCATTTCAGTCAGCCTGACGCCGTGCAGGCGCGCCATAAGGTGGCCGGCGCCGATGAAACGGCCGAGCAGACCGGTGCGGTATATGTTCCTGTCGAATACCGAGATGCGGCGACGGCCGGACAGGGTGCGTTTCGACCAGTAGGCCTTGGTCGTGTCGTCGAGATGGTCGGCGATGAATCGGTCGTAGCCATGACTATTGCTGCGCGTATTGGCGCGGCCGAACTGGCGAACCACATCCTGATGGGCCGGGAGATGGCGGAAGGCGGCAAGCTTCAGCTTGTTGAGAGCGATGTGATGCGGGTTAAGATCCACCACATCGATGCTGGCAGGGTTGCGGGAGAGGTAGGCCAGCATGTTGCAGCCGCCCGAGCCGATGGTGACGATACGGTGGCCTTCAGCAAGCTCCATCGCTTCCATATCGATTTCCGGGTCTTCCCAGATTTGCGGATAAACCAGACCGGAAAAGAGAACCCCGAAGAACCGTTCGGAAAAACCGCTTTTCGAGAGCGCCTTGTGCTGGAGCAATGCGGACTTCAGTTTCGTATTCTTGCTGAAGCCGGTCTTGGGTGCCGCACTCGTCATATGTTCACCTCTCAATAGATTGAGAGGCGTCTACAGTCACGACGCTACAGTTTGATGACAGGGGTTGTGGGCCGACGTAACGAATCGAAAAGGCGGTATGAAACCAACTTGGGTCTCAAGCTTAGATTTGGATGCGACGTCATCCTCGGGCTTGTACCGAGGATCTAAGCACATATCGTAAAATCAAAAGCTTGCAGATCCCAGGGACAAGCCCGAGGATGACAAAAGTGACGTGCTCGACGTTTTTAAGAAAAGCTGCTTTGCTGCATTGCAGTCCCGATGCTGCTCAAAGGCTTACTTGCGCAGAACGTGCAGCATGCCCTTGCGCTTGGCGTCGTAATAATAACCGCGTGCATAAAGCCTGACAGCATTGTCCTGGTTGTTGTCGGCAACAAGCCAGGCGCCGCTCAGATATTTGACGGCATATTTGAGGTTGGTTTCGGCATCGAACAGGCCAGAGGCGGGGCCATCAAAGCCCATGGAGCGGGCCGTGGCGTGCTTGATCTGCATCAGGCCGAAGTGGCCGCCATTATAGGCGCCGGGATTGTATCTGCTTTCACGCTGCACCACGCGATGCACCAGATCTTCCGGCACATTATACATGACAGCGTATTTCGAAATAAGCCCGCTCAGCTTTTCACGTCCGGCCGGCGCGGATTTGTACGGCGCCGTCATCGTTTCGTTCTGCCGGATAGCGGCAAGGGCGGCGTTGGTCGGGCCGGCCGCATAGGCCAGAACCGTGCTGTCCGGCTTCGGCAGTGGAATGACTTTGCGCTCCGCGGTCAGTTCGGTACCGATCGACGGTGTTCCGGGCGGCGGCGGTGCGGGCGGGAAGCTGCCCTTGACGGCAACCACCTGCGGCAGGTCGGCGGCAGAGTTGTGGGCCGCCGGTTTCGCGGCGGCACTTGCGGTTTCGATCGCTGCGGCTGCCGGCGTTGTGGCGTGCGGTGCAAGAGCCGCAGCCGTCGTCGGCGCGGCTGTCGTTACCGTTGCCTGCGCGACCTCTGTCTGTTGTTGCTGTGGCTGCATTTGGGTTGGGCTCGCCACTGCCGCTGCAATTTCGGCTGCCGGCGGCAGCGCCACGCGGCCACCCTTGACGGCAGCGACGGTTGGAAGCGATTCGGGCTGGGAAGAGGCTGCCACGTCAGTGGCATGTACTGCCGGTGCGGCGGTATCAGCCGGGGTACCAGCCGTTTCCGACTGTGCGGAGGCTTGTGCCGGTGCGGTCTGGTTGACTGCGGCTATTTTCGGGCCGTTCGGCCCTTCCTTTGCGGCATATTCGACGCTGGTGCATCCGGCCAAAGCCAGTGCAAGGCCCACCGTGGAAGACAGAAGAAGTGCGCTTCTTCCGCGGAATTTTGCCGAATTTCGCATGTTGCCGCCTTCGTTATGCCTGTCTGTCGATACCCCCGCGTCGAGCGAAGCAGGCAGTGTCCCGTCGAGCCTTCATTAACCTATTGTAAGGATAGCGGCAAGCCGGGACGTGGCATCGCGGTTTTTCAGGCGGCGATGCGGCGGTATCCGGCGCTGACGGCACGGCCAGAAATGAAGTGAGTGCGGTATTTCGGCCGGATTTTTTTGTTGCCGGACATGCGGCGCACCAGTGCCAGCGTGGAGCCGGCAAAGAGTGCCTGCGCTGCCAGAATGCCAAGTGCCAGCAACAGGATTGCGGCCTGCGCTACGGCCAGCGTTTCGACCGCATTGCCGGAGGTGGAAACGAATTGCGGCAACAGTGCCAGGAAGAACATGAAATAGCGCGGACGCAACGCTGCAATGGCGTAGCAATCACGGAAAATGCCGCTGGATGATTTGCCGGGCAGATTGTCATTGTCTGCATTGGCTGCCTGGGCGGCGGGGGTGGCAAAGGTCCATAACAGGAAAAGAATCAGCCAGCCGATACCCGTCCACTGAACGATTTCCACAAAGGCATGCGGCAGATAGGCAAGGCCAGCCGCTGGAATCGCGGATATCGTCATGGCTGTGACGATGCCAAGCGCGCCGCCAGTGACGGAGGTAAACACCGTTTTTCTGCCGCGGATAGCGGCATACGAGGCGACAGAGAATACAAGGGGAGAGGGAAGTGCGAACACAACGGCACATGCTGCACAAAAAACCAGCCACGCCTGTCCAGACATTCTCTTCCTCCTTGCCCTCCCTGTCGCCGCTTTATCCAGCCTATCGTAAAATTAGGCCGCTGTGAACGGTTGACCGACGTGTTCCATCACTTCGGTGAACCATTTTGCAGACAGGTCGAAATGCTTTCCGCCCTTGATACGCGGAAACTCGATGGTCCGCAATTTACCCTTTTGGTCTTCGTCGTGGCCGGTGACGCCCGAGACCTTGTTCAGCGCGCTTTCGACGGCAAGATCGACCATGCCCTGGATGAGGCGCAGATCATCGCCATTGGCGGGAGCGGAGCGGGCGAAGTAACCGGATTTCTGGACCATGGAGCGTTCGGCGCCGATGAGGCCGGCGAATTGCTTCTGGAACCAGCCGCCGACATTGATGGTGTCGATCTTCACATGGCCGAAGGCATCGCGCTTGACGGCCTCACCGGCGGCTTCGCGTTCGGCAACGATGGAATCGAGCCCCGCACCTTCGGAAACGAACAACGTGACGTAGCCGTGTTTGTCCATGATCGCCTTCAGCCGTTCGGCTTCCGCTTCGATGTCAAACGCCATTTCCGGCAGGTAGATGCCGTCTATGTTCTTCATCTGCGTGTTCATCATCAGTCCTTCGACATATTCATTGCCGTTGGTCTTCTGGATGTAGGCGCGGGCGGTCGCAGCCGTCAGCCAGCCGCAATGGCGGCCCATGACTTCGTGGATGACAAAGGTCTTCGGCGCAGCACTCTGCTCGTTGCTGACATTGTCGAAGAAGGAAGCGCCCACTTCGGCCGCGGTCCATGCGCCGAGCGACTGCCTGATCGGAACCACGTCGTTATCCACGGTCTTCGGCAGCCCGACGACGGTCAGATCGTAACCGTTGGCGCCGAGATAGGCGGCAAGGTCGGCGGCCGTCGTGTTGGTGTCGTCGCCGCCGATGGTGTGGAGAATGGTGATGCCGTCGGCAGCCAGCCGTTCGGCGGCAACGCGCAGCGGATTTTCACCCTCTTTCACCAGCCCGCGCTTGGCGCAATCGGCAGCGTTGGTGAGCTTTACGCGGCTGTTGCCGATCGGCGATCCGCCATAACGGTGCAGCAGATGCGCCTTTTCGCGCATGTCCTTGTTGATCTCGATCCGGTCGCCCAGAAGCACGCCCTGATAGCCGGAACGATAGGCCACAATGTCAATATCAGGCGCGACGTCGCTATAACGCTCGATCAGGCCGCCAACGGCTGAAGAGAGACAGGGAGCAAGGCCACCCGCGGTCAGCATTGCGACTTTCTGTTTGGCCATCGTGGCTCTCCTTTGCTTGGATAGAAAGATATGTCTGGCAAATGGATGCGACAGCCACGTGTAGGTGTAAAGTGAATTTATCACGAAAAATGCCGATTTCTCGCGGTTTTTCAGCAGCTTGGGCAAAGAAGCCGAATATAATCGTTTCAATCGCCTCCAACCTTGCACCAGGCTTCGCCGTCTGTGGAAAACCGTTGCTCTCCCGTTTGCCGCCCCCTTGCTCCTGAAGAAAAACTGTCGCAAAAATGAATAAAAGTTAATGCCGCAGCGGCGCCGCGCATATTGCATTCACGGCGATATGCCGTCATGCTTGGCGTCATGATGTTCGATTTCGCCTGTTTGCATATTTCATCCCTGTGGGAACGGCTGCTCGGCGCGATCGGTGACGCGGCAGGCAGCACGCTCGGTCGCGTGGTGGAGGCGATCCGCACCCTTTTCGAGGGAGATCCGGAGACCCGCCGCAAGGTTTCTTTTTCCGTGGCCATTATCGCGCTGTCGGCAAAGATGGCAAAGGCCGACGGTGTCGTGAACGATGCCGAAGTGCGCGCCTTCCGGCAGATTTTCGATTTTCCTGAAGAAGAAGCCAGAAACGTTGCCCGCCTTTATAATCTCGCACGCCAGGACGTTGCGGGATACGAGGCCTATGCCGAGCGTCTTGCCGGTCTTTGCGGCTCCGGCCATGACAATTGCGAGATGCTGGAAAGCGTCATCGATGGCCTGTTCCACATCGCCAAGGCAGACGGCTTGATCCACGAGCGGGAACTGGCGTTCCTCGGCCGTATCGCGGAAATCTTCCATATTACCGAAGATCATTTCGAAACGATCATGGCACGGCACGTTCATATGGATGGGCGCGATCCCTATCGCGTGCTTGGCGTTTCGCCCTCGGACGACTTTCTGGATATTCGCAAGCGTTACCGTTCGCTGGTTGCCGAGCACCATCCGGACAAGCTCATCGCGCGCGGTGTGCCGATGGAATTGCACGCTGCCGCGAATGAGCGTATGGCGGCTCTCAATGCCGCCTATGAGGCCATCGAGAAAGAACGCCGCGTCGCATGAGTGAATTTCTGCCGGATTTCAACCCGGATTTCGGGGGCGCAACCGTTGCGCCTTCTCCCAACCATGGCGAAAGACAGGGCGTGGAAGGCCCGGATATCATTCTCCTGCACTATACCGGCATGACAACAGCCGATGGCGCCCTTTCGTGGCTCTGCAATCCCGAAAGCCAGGTCTCCAGCCACTATTTCGTTTTTGAAGACGGGCGTGTCATGCAGCTTGTTGCGGAAACTCGCCGCGCCTGGCATGCGGGCAAAAGCAGCTGGGCGGGGGAGGCGGACATCAATTCCCGCTCCATCGGGATTGAAATCGCCAATCAGGGCCATCCGGGCGGCCTGCCGGAATTTCCGGAAAAACAGGTGGCTGCCGTCATCGAATTGTGTCGCGATTGCGGCCAGCGGTGGTCTATCGCCCCTGAAAGGGTGCTTGCGCATTCCGATGTGGCGCCGATCCGCAAGGTTGATCCGGGTGAAAAATTCCCATGGGACATCCTGTCGCGGCACGGTGTCGGTCATTGGGTGGAGCCTGCGCCGATCCGCGGCGGACGTTTTTTTCAGCGCGGCGATCACGGCCAGCCGGTGGAAGCGCTCCAGTCCATGCTATCCATTTACGGATATGGCGTTGAAATAACAGGCGCATATTGCGAAAAAACAGAAGGTGCCGTGGCCGCCTTTCAGCGGCATTTCCGCCCGGCGCTGGTGGATGGTATCGCGGATTTTTCCACGATTGACACGCTGCATCGGCTGATTGCCAGCCTTCCGAAATTTTCGGCCGTTTGAACGCCGTCTCTGGAAAAGCCTTCCCCGTTTCCCGGTCGCGCAAGTCGATTTTTTTGTTGTGCCACAGTTAATCCGCATTGAGGAAGTCTAAGAGCCGCAGTGGACGCGGTGCTGTTCTTCAGGGGAGCTTGCCGTCAATATCAATCAAGGAGACTGGACGGTAGAAGGTCGTAATCGACTTTCCGCGCGCTGGACGTTTTTATCGTTTCATTGTTCCGGTTATCCGATCTGGAGACTATTTCAACAGATGAACAGAGTTTTTGTTGCTGTCGCAGCGGGCGTTGCTATGCTCGTTTCGCAGGCGGGGATTGCTTTTGCCAAAGACGAGGACGTCAAGACCAAAACCGTGACGCTGGGGACCTTCTTCCGTACGCCCGGTTATCCCGTTCCCGAAAAGAGCCTGCCTTCGTCGCTCAAGAACGACTATTCCGATCTGATCGTCAAATATGCCAAGCGTTACGGCGTCCCCACCAATCTGGCCCATGCCGTCGTTTCTGTAGAAAGCAAATTCAACCCTAGGGCTCGCGGCAGCGCAGGCGAGGTCGGGCTGATGCAGATCAAGCCGGCAACGGCGCGCATGATGGGCTTTCGCGGCACGACCAAAGCCCTCTTCGACCCCGAGACCAATATTCGCTGGGGCATGCAATATCTGGCAACCGCCCACCAGCTTGGCGGCGGTGAGGTTTGCAGCACGATCCTGCGTTACAATGCCGGCCACGGCGCCACCCGCATGAACCCGGTGTCCAAGCGTTATTGCGGCAAGGTCCAGGCGCTTCTGGCCAGCTGAGATCCTTTGCTCAAGCGTGTCGTGATGTCTCAGATTGGCGATAAGCTTTAAGTCCTTGTTTTATCGCATCTCGTTATTGCAAAAACGCTGCACGCTCTTGCGCGATGTGTTTCGGACGTCACGAAAATCGATTCCGGTTTTTGCGTGCATGCTGTAGTCAGGAGCAAACCTGATGCGGAGCATGACATGCCGGATTTCAAATATATCGTGGTCGGTGCCGGAATGATGGGTGCGGCGGCAGCGAGACACCTTTCAGCGCAAACGGATGGCGTGGCGCTGATCGGGCCGGATGAACCCGCCGATCGCAAGACCCATAACGGTGTGTTTTCAAGTCACTATGACGAGGCGCGCATCACCCGTGGTTTCGATGGCGATCCCGTCTGGGCGGAGCTGGCGCAACGCTCCATCCGGCGCTATGCCGAGATCGAAGCAAAAAGCGGCATCCGTTTCTTCACCGAAGCGGGCTGTCTGTTTACCGGAAACGGCAAGGGGCTTGCTGGAGACTACGTTTCGCGAGCCTTGGTCTCGACTGACCGCCTTGGTCTTGGCGTGGAAACGATCGGAAGCGATGCGCTGGCTCCCCGGTTCCCGATGTTTTCCCTGCCGTCGGATCACGACGGTTACTTCGAGGCGCAGAATGCCGGCCACGTCAATCCGCGTGCGCTTGTGAGGGCGCAATGCACGATTGCTGCTGCGCAGGGCGCGCGACTGTTCCGCGAGACGGCGGCGCATGTTCGCGATACCTCCCAAGGTGTGGAAGTTTCCACCAGGGAAGGGGCCGTACACACGGCCGAAAAGGTCATAGTGGCGGCTGGCGGTTTCACCAACATGGCTGATCTTCTGCCTTCCCCGGTCGATATGGCGGCAACGGGCCGCACCATCGTGTTTTTCGAACTGGACGAAGCAAGGCAGGCCCTCTTCGGCTCCATGCCCTCTACCATCGTGCTGGCGGAGACCGAGGACGATATCGTCTATATTCTGCCCCCTGTGCGTTACCCCGACGGCAAGGTCTATCTGAAGATCGGCGGTGAGAGCGAAAAGGGCAGGCTGGAAACGCTGGCCGAAGCAGTCGGCTGGTTTCATTCCGACGGCACGCCGGGCGAAGTGGAATTCCTGACGAAACGGGCGCTATCGCTCATGCCGGAACTTGCGGGCTGCCCCGTGACCTCTGGTTCCTGCGTCGCATCCATTACTCGTAGCGGTTATCCATATATCGGCTATACGCAATCTTCCAATATCGCGGTTCTGACCGGTGGCAATTTCGTTTCCGCCAAGTCTTCCGACGAAATCGGGCGGCTAGGCGCAGTGCTGCTTCTGGATGGCCAGCTGACCGAGAGTGATTTTGCCGCCGAAATGTCGCCGGTTTTTATCTGACATTCAGCAGCGAAGCGGCTACAAAATCGCAGCTGTACTAGAGCGGGTTGAGGCGAAGAGGCGGCATGTCGGGACATTTCAAATATATCGTTGTCGGTCGTGGCATGATGGGTGCTGCCGCCGCCCGCCATCTGGCGGAAAACACCGAAGGTGTGGCCCTGATCGGGCCCGGTGAACCTGCCGACATCAAGTCACATCCGGGTGTTTTCGCCAGCCATTATGACGAGGCGCGCATTACCCGCACCATTGATGGCGATGCGGACTGGGCACTGCTCGCCAACCGCTCGATCGCGCGCTACACCGACATCGCGGCAAGGAGCGGCGTGGAATTTTACGCTCCCGTCAGCTGTCTGATGGTTGGGCCTGAACGCGGTGGCGACAATCCCTTTGTCGACAACGTCTGTGAGGCAGCGGCGCGTCTGCGGGTTTCCACGGAAATGCTTGACGACGCAGGTCTGAAAAGCGCCTTTCCCTATTTCTCCTTCGAGCCGGGCTGCGAGGGCGTGTTCGAAAAGGACAATGCCGGTTACGTCAATCCGCGCGCGCTGGTGAAGGCGCAGAGCGTTCTGGCAGACAAAGCCGGCGTTACGCTCATCGACGATATAGTCGTCTCGACGCGGGAAGAGGCTGGCCGTGCACGCGTCGAGACGGCCTCGGGTTCGGTTTATACGGCAGACCGGGTGCTGGTCGCTGCGGGTGGCTTCTCGATCACGAAGGATTTGTTGCCGCAGCCCGTAGCTCTCAATGTCTATGCGCGCACCGTCGCCTTCTTCGAGGTAGACGAGGCGGAGCTGGGACAATATGCGGGCATGCCGTCGCTGATTTACGAGCCGCGCGACACGACGAAACATATCTATCTCCTGCCGCCCGTCCGTTATCCCGATGGCAGGTTCTATCTGAAAATAGGCGGCGATCCCGATGATAAGAAGCTCGATAGCGATCCCGAAATTCGCGCATGGTTCCGTTCCGGCGGGCGCGAAAGCGTTCGCGACCATCTCTCCGCCATCGTCGGGACCTTGGTGCCATCCATCGACCGGTCGCGCATTTCCATGGCCGCCTGCGTGGTGTCCAAAACGCCGGGCGGTTATCCGGCCATCGGCTTTACGACGTCACCACGCATTGCGGTTCTGACTGGCGGCAACGGTACGGCGGCCAAGAGTTCCGACGAGATCGGGCGGTTAGGCGCCCTGTTGCTGCGGGATGGAAAAATTGGAGACGACGCCTATGCAACGGATTTCAAGCCTGCATTTCTTTGATCTTCCGTTACGCTTTTCGGTGGCTTTCGCCAAAGAACATGGGTATTGACGCCATGCCAGTTGGCTGGGCAGCCGCGCTTTACCAATGTCGAAAGACGGTAAGGTGAGGAAAGTCCGGGCTCCACGGAAATACGGTGCCGGATAACGTCCGGCGGGGGCGACCCCAGGGAAAGTGCCACAGAGAGCAAACCGCCATGCCTGGCATGGTAAGGGTGAAAGGGTGGGGTAAGAGCCCACCGCGCCGCTGGTGACAGTGGTGGCAAGGTAAACCCCACCGGGAGCAAGACCGAATAGGGATGACACGGGGCGCGGGCGAAAGCCTTCGTCTACAGCCGGTTTCCGGGCCCGTCATCCGGGTGGGTTGCGAGAGGCGGCATGCAAATGCCGTCCCAGATGAATGGCTGCCACGTTCCGGGTCAAACCGGGGCCATACAGAACCCGGCTTACAGGCCAACTGGCGATTTTCCTGCCGCTTTTTTCGGTGGCGATCAGCCCTCGATGATATGGGGAACGTAGCGGGAGAGATTTGCGGTGATAGGTGACGCGTCCTCGCGAATCCCGAGCCCGCAGGGCCGATCGGCGACGATCCAGCTTCCTAACACGGCGTATCCGAAATCGCTCTTGAACAATGGTGCGTAGGCCTGAAAAACATACCCCTCTTGGCCATAATTGCCGGGGGCCGATAAAATTTCGCGTCGGTTTCGATAAAGGCTGACATTTTCGCCTTCACGCGAAAGAAGCGGCTTCACCACGTAATCCTGCAATTCATATATTTCAGGATCGTCCGGGAAGAAACTCGGGAGCAGATTCGGGTGATTGGGATGCCGCTGCCAGAGCAAAGGCAGCAGGCCTTTGTTCGACAGCACGGCTTTCCAGGCCGGCTCGATGAAAATATCGCCTTGTGCAGGCAGATGCGTGGCAAAGGATTCTCGTAACATGTATTCCCAGGGATAAAGCTTGAAGCAGCGTTCGATGACGCGACTTTGAAGGTCAGCATAACGCCCGCACGCATCGATGCCGATGTCTCTGATATCGAGGAATTGGGCACGGTGGCCCGCCTGAATGGCGCAGTCCATGAGATAAATCGTCGTACCGCAATCCTCGGCGTTGTCGCTCACCGCCGCGAAATGGAAAATCCTGTCTCGCGAGAATTGCCCGAAGGCCTCAATCAAGGCTTCCTGAACCGAGTTGAACTGGTCGGTTTGCGGCGGGAGCGTTCCAAGGGCGACCTGATCGGTCAGCCAGTTATATTGGAAATATGCCGTTTCGAATACGGAAGTGGGCGTGTCGGCGTTGTATTCCAGCAGCTTTGCAGGGCCATGCCCGTCATAGGCAAGATCGAAGCGGCCATACAGGTGGCGGTCGCACCGCCGCCAAGAATTTCGAATGACATCATGGTGATCGCGGGGGATGGCAAGACGGGTTAAAGCCTCCTCACTGTGTACGATGTCGGCGACAAGATCCATGCACATGTCGTGCAGGATCTGGCTCGGTTCTTCGATGTCGCGCTCGATTTCAGCCAGTCCAAAGCAATAGGCTGCATCGTCCACCCAGTAAGGCTCGCCATGCATTTCATGGAAGGAGAAACCGACAGCATTGGCTTTCTCGCGCCAATCCGGGCGCGGCGGGACTGTGATGCGGCGCATGTCAGCTTCCTGAAAAGGAGTAGCCGCCGAATCCACCACGGCCCTTGACGTTCGTTTTGGCGTTGGAAGTCTTCACGTCATTCGCTAGCGCGCCTCCTCCTGACGTGATTCCCCCGCCGCCTTGGTCCTGTTCACTGGCCGTCACATCCGGTATGACGAGGTCGCCGTTGCGTTTTCGATAGGCCGACATCGCACCGTTGGAACCCGACTCGCTGTTTTTCTGCCTGCGGCGATAGTTGCTGTAGTCGGCAAAGTTCTCGATGGACCGAGGCATAACAAAACCGGCGGGTGAGGGTGTGAAGACACCTATGCCGGTGGGGTTAGTGGAATTGAGATTTTGTTTCAGCTCAAAGCAGTTTCCCGCGCCGTATTCCATTTCACATGCGACCATATTGAGAAATTTAGGTGCAGTGGCGAGATGATGTTGGCCGGCGTCTTCGGATGCCGCTTGGCAAGCCTTGGGATAGACACCGGAGGCAACGCATTTTTCAACTGAGGTATAAAGAACCTCTTCCTCCGATGAAAAAGCCATAAAAAGGCCTATTGCGGCAATCGTACCTAGGGCGAGACGCGGGTGTTCTGTCACGTCCAAATACATGTCTGTTCCTCAATAGGCCATGCAGGCGGCGTTTAAAATCCCGATGACCACAGCGATGCCGCCGCTCCAGAGCCCGGCCGCAACGTTATCCTCGGTGATTTTCAGGTGCAGGTCGGTCATGGAGAGTTTGGCGATGTAGAATGCGAGAACCTGTACCAGCAGGCCGATCACTGCCCAGACGATATAGTCGGGGAGGCTGACGGAATTAGCCGCCGCCGAGGCGAGCGGCAGGCTGAAGCCGATCAGTGCCCCCAAAAAAGCGACGACGGCGGCAAAGTTGCCGGCCTTGATCAACTCCCCCTCGCGGTGGGGAGTAAGGCGGGTGTAAATAGCGGAAAAGGTTGCCAGGCAGAGCAGGCCGATCAGAAAATAACTTAAGAAGGCAGGTAAGCCTGCCACGTAATTCGGCATTATTGTCTCACAATGAAAAACACAACTTCAGAAATCAAAATCAATTGAAAGTTTCAAAAGTCAAGCGTCGCGGCGTTGTTGTTTGTTGAGAGTGACGGTTCTGGCTGAGCGCAACATGCGCATTGCTTCGGCGTCAAATCGAACCTCTGCAACTGGTCTATCGCTAAATCACACAGATAGCCGTAACGCCAACCAAGCTGGCATTCCCACGGCAGCATCAGAGCGCCTTTTGCGATTTAACTGGCGCGTGTTCGGCGAGGGTCGCCAAGTATCTGTTTCGCAAGCAAAAAATGGGCATATCGACCCAAGTTTTATTTGTTTCCGCTGGCACATGAGTTCGCGAAGTAAACCATTCGTTAAACTTAACGGCTTATGAATTTCCGATGCGGAGTCGGTATCGTGCCGGCTTCTCCCATTGACGCCCATAGTGTCCCATGGTATCCCAAATGCACACCACACTGGGTCGTGTTTTTGACCCGCAATCGCTGAAACGAGTGAGGAGCCTGCAACGGGCTGCTGCAGGGCATGTCGCCCTGACGCTTGGCGATGTGTCGTGCGTACCGGTGTTGTCTGTGGGGCGGATGATTCGCTTTGCGGAATGCGGTTTTGGCGAGTTGAGTAATGGACCGCTTTTTATCGAACGTAACGAACAGGATCGACGCCAAGGGGCGCGTTTCGGTTCCGTCTCCGTTTCGTTCGGTGCTGGCACAGCGTGGGATTCAGGAGCTTTATTGTCTTCAGGATTTCGCGTTTCCGGCAATCAGTGTCGGCGGTCCGGATTTGCTGGGGCGCTACGAGCGGCAGATCGCGTCCATGGATGCCTTCTCGCCGGAGGCGAACGCAATGTCGCTGCTGGTACACGGCGGCGGCGTTTTCATGAAGCTCGATCAGGAAGGTCGGTTGATGGTGACGGATTTCGTCCGGGAATTTACCGGCATATCCACGGATGTCACCTTCGTTGGACGAGCGGATCATTTTCAGCTTTGGCAACCGCAGGCGTTTTTGGCGGCGCAGGCGGCAGCAAGAGCGGGGCGCGGTTTTTCGGCTGCACGCCCCGCATAGGACGGGGACACGGAATGGCGGCGAATTCTGGCGGGCGATCTTCTGATGCCGGTGAGGGACCTCAGCGTCACATCCCGGTCCTGCTTCGCGAAGTGATCGCTGCGCTCGAACCCGCATCTGGCAAGGTCATCCTCGACGGCACTTTCGGCGCCGGTGGCTACACCCAGGCAATTCTCGATCAAGGTGCCAATGTCATCGCGCTTGACCGCGATCCGAACGCGATCGCCGGCGGCCAGGCCATGGTTGCTGCAAATGGCGGCAGGCTTACCCTCATTCAATCGCAATTTTCCGATCTGGCAAGGCACGCGCCGGAAGGCGGTCTTGACGGCGTGGTTCTCGATATCGGCGTTTCCTCCATGCAGATAGACGAGGCCGAGCGCGGTTTTTCCTTCCAGAAGAACGGTCCTCTCGACATGCGCATGTCCAGCTCTGGCGTTTCGGCGGCGGATGTCGTCAATCGCGCCAAGGTCGGCGATCTCATCCGCATCTTCGGTTTTCTCGGCGAGGAAAAGCAGCCGGGCCGCATCGCCCGCGCGATTGAAAAGAGGAGGGCGGAAGAGCCCTTCCGCACGACGCGTGATCTGGCGGGCCTCATTGAAATCGTTACGCCGCGCAAGGCTAAAGACAAGATCCATCCCGCAACACGGGTGTTTCAGGCGCTTCGCGTTTTCGTCAATGACGAACTCGGCGAATTGGCGCAAGCCCTGTTTGCTGCCGAGCGGGCTTTGAAGCCCGGCGGCCGGCTGGTTGTCGTCACGTTCCATTCGCTCGAAGACCGCATCGTCAAGAAATTCTTCTCGGAACGTTCCGGAAAGGCGGCGGGTTCCCGCCATCTGCCGATGGTGGAAGACAAGCCCGCCATTTTCGAAAATATCGGCAAGCCGATGGTCGCTGCAAGCGACGAGGAGGCGGAGATCAATCCGCGGGCCCGTTCGGCCAAGCTGCGCGCCGGCCTGCGCACGGCGGCACCTGCCCGGGCGGCAGATTTTTCGATTTTCGAACTTCCCGATCTCGCCAGCCTTGAAAAGATGGGAGGCTGATATGCTGCGCACATTCGATGTCGTGTTGATGGGGGTCATGGTCGCTGCGGCGGTGGTGACCTATTCGATCAAGCACAAGACCGATCTCAAGCTGGAACAGGTCCGCAAGCTCGAGACCGAAATCAAGCTCGAAAAAGACACGATCGATCTTTTGCGGGCCGACTGGGCACTGCTGACGCAGCCGAACCGCCTTCATCGTCTCGTGAATGCCTATCAGGACGAGCTTGGCCTTTCGCCGACGCTGCCGACACAATTGGCGCAGCCGCGCGAATTGCCGATGCTGCGCTCGCAATTGCCGCAGCCGCCCGAGCCGGAAGGCATGAGCGTTGCGGATGTCATCGCCGCTGCCGTCAACGGCTCCAAGCCGGGCGCTACGCTTGGCGGAACTGCCAAGAAGAAATCACCGCCCGCCGGCCAGATTGCCGCCAATGGCGCTCCTGTTCCAACACCGCGGGCGCGTGTTTCCCGTCCCACGGCGGCGCCGGCTCCTGCCGTCGCCGCTGTCGCAGGCGATGAAGATGGCGAAATGGATGAAACCATAACTGGATCGGTGGACCGCTGATGTCTTTTCTCTCCCGCGTCATGGTTCTGAAGAGCAAGGCTCACTTTTCCGCCAGCACCACCGGCATTCATACTGACCATGCAGCTTTCGAGGGCGCTCGCAAGAAGAGGGCGGCCCAGGCGAAAAGCCGCGTCGGTCTCATCATTTTCGGCTTCGTCGCCTTTTACGGCGTCGTGGGCGGCCGTCTGGTGCAATATGGCCTTGCCGAGCAGGAGACGGTTTCGAGCATTGCCCCTGCCGACCGGCTGATGGCGTCGCGTCCCGATCTTCTTGATCGTAACGGCGAGGTTCTGGCGACTGATATCCGCACCGTGTCGCTGTTTGCGGAGCCGCATCGCATCGTCGATATCGACGAAGCCATCGAGAAGCTGCGCACTGTATTGCCAGATCTCGACCAGCGCGGCACCTATCAGAAGCTTTCCTCCAATTCGCGCTTTCAGTGGCTGCGCCGTCAGTTGACGCCGAAGCAGCAGAGCCAGATCCTGGCGCTCGGCATTCCCGGTGTCGGTTTCCGCCCGGAAAAGCGCCGCTTCTACCCTGGCGGGCCAACAGCTGCCCATGTTGTCGGTCACGTCAATATCGACAATCGCGGTGTTGCCGGAATGGAACGTTACGTCGACAGCCAGGGACTGGCCGATCTGACGGCGCTTGGCATGACCAGCGATCAGCCGCTGGAGCCGGTAAAGCTTTCCATCGATCTACGCGTCCAGTCCATCGTGCGTGAAGTCGTGACCTCGGCCATTACCAAGTTCCAGGCGATCGGCGCGGGGGCTGTGGTTCTGGATGTGCATACCGGCGAAGTGCTCGCTATGGCCTCCGTGCCGGATTATGATCCGAACAACCCGGCAGAAGGTGCCAAGGAAGGATGGCTCAACCGCATGTCGAACGGCACGTTCGAAATGGGCTCCACCTTTAAATCCTTCACCATTGCCATGGGTCTCGATTCGGGTCGCGTCCGCCTGGGCGATATGTTCGACGCGCGTTATCCGATCCGCATCGGTGGCTTCACCATCAAGGACTTCCACGGCAAGGGCCGCATGCTCTCGGTGCCGGAAATCTTCCAGTATTCGTCGAACATCGGTACGGCAAAAATCGCCGACACCGTGGGGACCGAAGGACACAAGGAATTCCTGACGCGGCTTGGCCTTCTGACGCGCATGCAGACCGAACTGCCTGAAGTGGCGCTGCCTTCGCAGCCCCGCGAATGGAAGAAGATCAACTCGATCACCATTTCATTCGGCCACGGCGTTTCAACAACGCCGTTGCAGACAGCAGTTGCCGGTGCCGCGCTCGTCAATGGTGGGAAGTTGATCGAGCCGACATTCCTGCCGCGCACGCGCGAACAGGCGGATCAGGTCGCAAAACAGGTGCTGAAGCCCGGCGCCAGCAAGGATATGCGCTTCCTGTTCGAATGGAACGGTGTCAACGGTTCTGGCCGTAATGCGCGCGTCGACGGTTTCAATGTCGGCGGCAAGACCGGTACGGCTGACAAGGTCGTCAATGGCCGTTATGTGCATGACAAGAACTTCAATGCCTTCCTTTCGGCATTCCCGATGGACGACCCGCAATATGTGGTGCTCTCTTTCATCGACGAACCGAAGACGGACAAGGGCAATGGCGCGGCACTTGCAGGCACCTCGGCTGCGCCGATGGTGCACGATATCATCAGCCGCACAGCGGCAGTGCTGGGCGTGAAGCCGAAGTTCGGCAAGGATGGCTCGGCCTTGCTCGTGTCTTATTGATTGTTAGAGCTTATGGTGTTCCGGCGAATCGCGCCGGGGGGACAAGACGGACACAGTCGATGAATTTGCGAGATATATCCGGGACGGCGTTTCCGGAATTGAATGAATTGCTCCTGTCTGAGATAGGGGCAATCGAAATCGGGGGAATTACCGCAGACAGCCGCAAGGCTGCGCCCGGCAGCCTGTTCGTGGCGGTTGCGGGAACCAAGGCGGATGGCGCGGCCTATGTGAAGGACGCGGTCGCCAAGGGTGCGGTCGCCGTCGTTTCCGGGCATGCGGTGGATGCCGATGTGCCGGTCCTCGCTGTCACTGACCCGCGCCTCTACCTTTCGCTCGCCGCTTCCCGTTTTTATGGAAAACAGCCGGAAACCATGGTCGCCGTTACCGGCACCGCGGGAAAGACCTCCGTTGCCTCCTTCGTGCGGCAAATCTGGGCTTTCGCTGGCCATGCCGCCGCCCAGATCGGCACGACGGGTGTCATCGCTCCCGGCCGCGAAGATTATGGCGCGCTTACCACACCGGATCCGGTGACGCTGCATGCGCTTCTCGCCGAGCTTGCTGCCGAAGGCGTGACCCATGCGGCCATGGAAGCTTCGAGCCACGGCCTCGACCAGCGTCGCATTGATGGCGTGAAGCTCGCTGCGGCCGGTTTCACCAATCTCGGCCGTGATCACATGGATTATCACCCGACCATCGAGGACTACATGGCCGCGAAGATGCGGCTGTTTGACACGCTGATGGAAAAGGGCGCGCCAGCCGTCATTTTTGCCGACGACCCTTGGTCGGATAAGGCCATTCGCGCCGCCGCGGATGCAGGCCTCAATGTGCGCACTGTTGGCCGGAAGGGCGATTATCTGACGCTGAAGCGTGTAGAGCATTTCCGTCACAAGCAGCTGATCGAAGTGCACCATGACGGCGTGATCCACGAAGTCGACATTCCGCTGGCCGGCGATTTTCAGGTAGCCAATGCTCTCGTCGCCGCCGGTCTTGCCATGTCCACCGGCGTTTCCGCCCCAACGGCCATGAAGGCGCTTGAAAAGCTGATCGGTGCTGCCGGTCGCCTGGAACTTGTGGGCCAGACGAAGAACGGCGCGCTTGCCTATGTGGACTATGCCCACAAGCCGGATGCGCTTGAAAATGTTCTGACCTCGGTCAGGCCCTTCACCTCCGGCCGCATCATCACCGTCTTCGGCTGCGGCGGCGACCGTGACAAGGGCAAGCGCCCGATCATGGGCGAAGTGGCGACACGTCTTTCCGACATCGTTATCGTTACCGACGACAATCCGCGCTCGGAAGACGCTGCAACGATCCGTTCCGAAGTCATGGCGGCTGCGCCGGGTGCGTTGGAAATTGGCGATAGGGCAGAGGCGATCCGTCATGCGGTGTCGCTGCTTTCGAACGGCGATACGCTGATCGTCGCGGGCAAGGGGCATGAAGAGGGGCAGATCGTCGGTTCCGTGACGCTGCCGTTTTCCGATCATGAACAGGTGCGTACCGCGCTGGAAGGATTGAAGATTTGAATTGGTTATGGACAGTCGCCGACATGATCGCCATCACGGCAGGGCGTCCCGTCGGGAACCTGCCGACCGGTATCACCGGCATTTCCATCGACAGCCGGACTGTGAAGGCTGGTGAAGCATTTTTCGCCATCAAGGGCGATAGGGTCGACGGCCATGACTATACCAGTTTTGCTGTCGCCAATGGTGCGGGCCTGCTGGTCGTCGCCGAAGGTAAGCTGCCGGCCCTCGGCCGCCTGACCGTGCCCATGATCGTCGTGGAGGATGTCCTCGCGGCGCTTGGCAAGCTCGCCATTGCGGCGCGTGAAAGGACCACGGCGCGGATCATCGCGGTGACTGGTTCTGTCGGCAAGACGACGACGAAGGAAATGTTGCGGCAGGCTCTGGCGCCTTCGGGCCGGGTTCATGCGGCTGTGGCGTCCTTCAACAATCACTGGGGTGTGCCGCTGACGTTGGCGCGCATGCCCGCCGATACCGAATTCGGCGTTTTTGAAATCGGTATGAACCACTCCGGCGAAATCCGTCCGCTGGTCAAGATGGTACGTCCGCATGTCGCGATCATTACCACCATCGCGCCAGCTCATTTGGGCAATTTCAAGAACATAGAAGAGATCGCGAGCGCCAAGGCGGAGATATTCGAAGGGTTGGAGGAGGGCGGCTTCGTCATCCTCAACCGTGACAACGCCCAGTTCGAGCAACTTGAAGAAGCGGCGCAGGACCAGGGTATCGAGCATATCCTGACCTTCGGGCAGCATGCCAAGGCCGATTTCCGGCTGGCCGATTTCGAAAGCACGTCCACAGGCTCGACCATCTGGGCGATTTTGAACGGCGAAACGAGCGAATTGCACCTGAACATTCCCGGCAGGCATATTGCCGATAACGCCATGGCGGTGCTTGGTGCTGTTGCCGTTACCGGCGCCAATCTCGACCGCGCTTTCGAGGTGCTCGGAACGCTCGAGGCAGTCAAGGGGCGCGGACAGCGCCATCGCCTGACGATTGAAAGCGGTTCCTTCCTGCTGATCGATGAGAGCTACAACGCCAACCCCGCCTCCATGCGGGCGGCGATTGCCGTGCTTGCGGAAACAGAAACGCAGGGTTATGGCCGTCGCGTTGCCGTTCTCGGCGACATGCTGGAGATGGGCGAATTCTCAGCCCAGCTACACGAGGAACTGGCCGGACCGCTGCTGGCGGGTGGTATCGAACATGTCTGGCTGGCTGGGGAGGCGATGGCCGCCCTTCGCGATGCGCTTCCGGACAGTGTAACTGTCATCTGGTTCCCGACGACAGCTGAACTTGCCGATTTTGCCCTGCAATGGGTGCAACCGGGCGATGCGCTGATGGTAAAATCGTCACTTGGGCTGGGTTTCGGCAAGATTGTCGCGGCACTGCTTGACAAGTATCCGGCATTCCCCGAGACGGAACGCCAAGTCTGAAATAGCCTTTTGAAAGGGCAATTATGCTGATCTGGCTCGTCGAACTGTCGGATAAAATTCAAGTCTTCAACCTCTTCCGGTACATCACCTTCCGGGCGGGTGCGGCGATGTTCACCTCTGCGTTGATCGTCTTCCTTTTCGGACCGGCGATCATCAATTCGCTGCGCGTGCGCCAGGGCAAGGGCCAGCCAATCCGCGCCGACGGGCCGCAGACGCATTTCAAGAAGGCTGGCACGCCGACCATGGGCGGGCTGATGATCCTTGCCGGTATTCTCGGCGGTTCGCTGCTCTGGGGTGACCTGTCGAACGTCTACGTCGTCGCCGTTCTGATGGTGACGCTCGGCTTCGGGGCTATCGGCTTTTATGACGACTATCTCAAGGTGACGAAGCAGAGCGACAAGGGCTTTTCCGGCAAAGCCCGTCTCGGCATCGAATTCCTGATTGCCGCGATTGCCGTGTTCTTCATGATGAAGGTGGCGCTTGCTTCCGCACCGCATGGCGGCACGCTCGGAAGCTCCATCGCCTTTCCGTTCTTCAAGGAACTCGTGATCAATCTCGGCTATTTCTTCGTGCTGTTCGGTGCTTTCGTGATTGTCGGCGCCGGCAATGCGGTTAACCTGACCGACGGTCTCGATGGTCTCGCCATCGTGCCTGTCATGATTGCAGCCGCCACCTTCGGCGTGATTGCTTATCTCGCCGGTAACGCGGTTTTCGCCAATTATCTGCAGATCAACTTCGTGCCCGGAACGGGTGAGCTCGCTGTCATCGTCGGCGCGGTGGTCGGGGCTGGCCTCGGCTTCCTGTGGTTCAACGCGCCGCCCGCCGCCATCTTCATGGGTGACACGGGTTCGCTGGCGCTCGGCGGCCTCATCGGCTCCATCGCTGTCGCCACCAAGCACGAGATCGTCATGGTCATCGTCGGCGGCCTGTTCGTGATGGAAACGCTCTCGGTCATCATCCAGGTTTTCTGGTTCAAGCGCACCGGCAGGCGCGTTTTTCTGATGGCGCCCATCCACCATCATTTCGAGAAAAAAGGCTGGACGGAAAGCCAGGTGGTCATCCGTTTCTGGATCATTTCCGTCGGTCTGGCGCTGCTCGGCCTCGCTACGCTGAAGCTGAGGTGAGCGATGATCCCGGTCTCGTCGTTCAGAGGTAAGAAGGTCGCGCTTTTCGGGCTTGGCGGTTCGGGCCTCGTCACGGCCCGGGCACTGGTTGCCGGCGGGGCGGATGTTGTTGCTTTCGACGATAATCCCGACAGCGTCGCCAAGGCTGAGGCCGAAGGGATAACGACGGCTGATCTTCGAACGATAGACTGGCATTCCTTTTCGTCTTTCGTGCTCGCACCCGGCGTGCCGCTAACGCATCCGAAGCCGCACTGGTCGGTCGATCTTGCCCGGGCGGCCGGCGTCGAGATTATCGGCGATATCGAGCTTTTCATTCGCGAGCGCCGGGCGCATGCGCCGGATTGCCCCTTCATCGCCATCACCGGCACGAACGGCAAATCCACGACGACCGCACTGATTGCCCATATCCTCAAGGCTTCGGGCCGCGATACACAACTCGGCGGCAATATCGGCACTGCGGTGCTGAGCCTCGATCCGCCGAAAGCGCAACGTTTCTATGTCGTTGAATGCTCGTCCTACCAGATCGATCTGGCGCCGACGATCAATCCGACGGCCGGCATTCTGCTCAATCTGACGCCCGACCATCTCGACCGGCACGGCACCATGCAGCATTATGCCGATGTCAAGGAACGGCTTGTGGCCGGCAGTGGCACGGCAATTGTCGGCGTTGATGACAGCTATTCCACGCTGATCGCCGACCGCATCGAGCGTGCCGGCGTGAAGGTGGAACGCATTTCCAAGCGCAATGTCGTTTCCGAAGGTCTTTATGCCGAAGGCAGCCGCATCCTGCGGGCGCATGGGGGCAAGTCCTCGCTGCTGGTCGATCTCGACGGCATCCAGACGCTTCGCGGCAGCCACAATGCCCAGAATGCAGCGGCTGCAATTGCCGCATGCCTTGCCGTCGGCGTTTCCGAAGCGGACGTTCGCGCAGGTCTCAAGTCCTTCCCCGGCCTAAAACATCGCATGCAGCCGGTCGGTCGGCGCGGCAATGTCACTTTCGTCAATGACAGCAAGGCTACCAATGCCGATGCAGCAGCACCGGCCTTGTCGAGCTATGAGCGGATCTATTGGATCGCGGGCGGTCTGCCAAAGGCCGGCGGCATTGCCAGCCTTGCGCCCCTGTTTCCGCGCATCGCCAAGGCTTATCTGATCGGCGAGGCGGCGGCGGAATTTGCAGCGACGCTCGGCGAAGCCGTGCCTTACGAAATATCCGGCACGCTGGACAAGGCGGTGCAGCATGCGGCGGCGGATGCGGAAAAAGATGCGACGGCCGGCAGTATCGTGATGTTATCCCCGGCTTGCGCAAGCTTCGACCAATATAAGAACTTTGAAATCAGAGGTGATTCGTTCGTCGCGCAGGTTGCGGCGCTCGATGGCGTGACGATGCTCGTTCACTCTGGAAAAGGGGGCTGAGGCCATGGTAAGCCGAGTTGATCGCGGTCCGGTCGCGGAATGGTTCTGGACCATCGACCGTTTCTTTCTGGCGGCGTTCATCGCGCTGATGGGCATCGGCCTGATGCTGTCATTTGCGGCATCGCCGGCGGTTGCCGAACGCATCGGTCTCAACAGCTTCTTCTTCGTGGAACGTCAGGCGATGTTCATGGTGCCTTCGCTGGCGATCATGATCGGTCTTTCCTTCCTGTCGCCGCGTCAGGTCCGACGCGTGGCGGTGATGATGCTGATCGCGTCGCTGCTGATGATGATTTTCGCGCTGTTCTTCGGTATCGAGGTCAAGGGCGCACGGCGCTGGATTTCCATCGGCAGCTTCTCGATCCAGCCATCGGAATTCATGAAACCCGCCTTCGTCATTGTCTGCGCCTGGCTGTTTGCCGAACGCGCGCGCCACCCCGAAATTCCCGGTAACCTCTTTGCTATCATCACCTTCGGTATCGTGGCGGCACTTCTGATTGCCCAGCCCGACTTTGGCCAGACCATCCTGACATCGGTGGTGTGGGGCGGCATGTTCTTCATGGCCGGTGTTCCCTGGTTCTGGATCATCGTGCTCGGCGGCCTCGGCGTTCTCGGCATCGTCTCCGCCTATCTGCTCCTGCCGCACGTCGCCGGCCGTATCGACCGTTTCTGGACCGGTGAGGGTGATACCTTCCAGGTGGATACGGCGCGCGAGGCGATCATTCGTGGCGACTGGTTCGGTCGCGGCCCGGGTGAGGGCATCGTCAAGCGTATCATTCCCGACAGCCATACCGACTTCATCTTCTCGGTGGCGGCGGAAGAATTCGGGATTGTTTTCTGCATGTTCCTTGTGGCGATCTTCGCCTTCATCGTGTTGCGCGGCCTCTCGCACGCCTTCAGGGAAAAAGACGATTTCTGCCGCTTTGCCGTGGCCGGTCTGGTCCTGCAGATCGGCATGCAGTCGATGATCAATATCGGCGTTAATCTGGAGCTTATGCCCGCCAAGGGCATGACGCTGCCGCTGATTTCCTATGGTGGTTCGTCGATGATGGCGATCTGCGTCACGGCAGGCTTCCTTCTGGCGCTGACACGCCACAGGCCGGAAAAGAGGGCGCAGGAGCGCAGCTTCTTCCGCGTCGGTTCCGGCGTTCCTGCGGAGTAAATGATCATGAGCAAGGGTATTGTTCTGCTCGCCGCCGGGGGTACCGGCGGCCATGTCTTTCCAGCCGAGGCCTTGGCGCACACGCTGAAAGCGCGCGGTTATCAGGTGCATCTGGTCACCGACAGCCGTGCCGAGCGTTATGCGGGAAAGTTTCCGGCGGAAGAAATTCACGTCGTTCCATCCGCCACCATTGGTTCGAAAAACCCGATTTCCGTGGCGCGTTCGCTGTGGAAGCTGTGGACAGGGCTGCGTTCAGCGCGCCGGCTGATCACGAAGCTGAAGCCGGTTGCGGTCGTCGGCTTTGGCGGTTATCCCACCGTGCCGCCGCTGCTTGCCTCGACCGGGCTTGGCGTGCCATCGATCATTCACGAGCAGAATGCGGTGATGGGTCGTGCCAACAAGGCGCTGGCGGCCCGTGTGAAGGCGATTGCCGGCGGTTTTCTGCCGCCCGCCAACGGCCAATATTCCGACAAGACGGTTGCGACCGGCAATCCCGTGCGCCCGGCGGTGCTGGCGGCGTCAGAGATACCCTATACGCCTTCACAGACCGGCGAGACGTTCCAGCTCGTGGTTTTCGGCGGCAGCCAGGGAGCGCAGTTCTTTTCCAGCGCCGTTCCGGCGGCGATCTGCCTGTTGAAGGACGAGCAGCGCAAGCGCATCGTCGTGACCCAGCAGGCGCGCCCAGAAGACAAGGACAGTGTGATCTCCTCGTATCAGAAGCTGGGCGTGAAGGCGGATGTCTCGCCTTTCTTCGGCGACATGGCCTCGCGCATCGGTGAGGCCGATCTGGTCATCAGCCGTTCGGGTGCATCGACGGTATCGGAGCTTTCGGTCATCGGCCGACCCTCGATCCTCGTGCCTTATCCGCATGCGCTGGATCACGATCAGGCGGCCAATGCGGCAGCGCTTTCGGCAGCCGGCGGTGCAAGCGTTATCAAGCAGTCGGAACTGTCGCCGCAGAAGCTCTCCGGCCTTCTGTCCTCGGCGCTGTCCGAGCCGGATCGGTTGTCCGCAACGGCGGCGGCGGCCAAGGCGACAGGAAAACCGCACGCGGCAGATGTACTGGCCGATCTGGTCGAGGCGATTGCGAGCGGAAAGTCCGTACAGGAATTCAAGAAGAACATTGAAGGAGTTGAGGCATGAAGATGCCGAAAGCCATAGGCCTTGTCCATTTCATCGGCATAGGCGGGATCGGCATGAGCGGCATTGCCGAAGTGCTTCACAATCTCGGTCATCGCGTACAGGGCTCCGACCAGGCCGACAGCGCCAATGTGCAGCGTCTGCGCGACAAGGGTATCGAGGTCTTCGTCGGCCACACGGCGGATAATCTCGGTGATGCCGAGGTCGTGGTCGTTTCCACCGCGATCAAGAAGAACAATCCGGAGCTGATCGCCGCGCGGGAAAAACACCTGCCGATCGTCCGCCGTGCCGAAATGCTGGCCGAGTTGATGCGTTTCCGCAACGCCATTGCCATCGGTGGCACGCACGGCAAGACCACCACAACTTCGATGGTCGCGACCCTGCTGGAAGCCGGCAATCTCGACCCGACCGTGATCAACGGCGGCATCATCAACGCCTATGGCACCAACGCCCGCATGGGCGAGGGCGAGTGGATGGTGGTGGAGGCCGATGAATCCGATGGCACATTCCTGAAGCTTCCGGCCGATGTGGCCGTGATCACCAATATCGACCCGGAACATCTTGACCACTACGGCAATTTCGACGCCGTGCGCGCTGCTTTCCGGCAATTCGTGGAGAATGTTCCGTTCTACGGCTTCGGCGTCATGTGTCTCGACCATCCCGAGGTGCAGGCTCTGGTTGGGCGTATCGAAGACCGTAAGGTCATCACCTATGGTGAGAACCCACAGGCCGACGTGCGGTTTTCGAATGTGCGCATCGATGGCACGCGGTCTATCTTCGATGTGGAAATTCGCCGGCGCCGCACCGGCAAGATATTCTCCTTCACCGATCTCGTCCTGCCGATGCCTGGTCGCCACAATGTTTCGAACGCAACGGCTGCGATTGCCGTCGCCAATCGTCTCGGTATTTCGGAAGCGGACATCAAGAAGGGCCTTGCCTCCTTTGCTGGCGTCAAGCGTCGTTTCACGCTGACGGGCGAAGCCAATGGCGTGCAGGTCTTCGACGATTACGGCCACCATCCGGTTGAGATCAAGGCTGTGCTCGCGGCTGCGCGCGAAGCCTGCAAGGGCCGCATCGTCGCCGTGCACCAGCCGCACCGCTACAGCCGCCTTTCCAGCCTGTTCGATGATTTCGCGCATTGTTTTAACGATGCCGATACGATTATTCTTGCTCCGGTCTATGCAGCGGGCGAAGATCCGATCGAGGGCGCAAGCTCGGAAGCGCTGGTCTCCGCAATCAAGGCTGCCGGCCATCGCGATGCCCGTTTTCTCGAAAAACGGGAAGATCTCGCGTCATTGGTTGCAGGCATTGCGAATCCGGGCGATTTCGTGGTTCTCTTGGGGGCCGGAAATATCACGCAATGGGCGGCAGTGCTGCCTTCGGAATTGAAGAGCATATCAGGAAAGTCTGAATGAGACAGGTCGATGGGGTTAAATTGCTGGGGAGGCTCGGCGACGGGGTAAAGGAATTGCGGGGACGTCTGACACCGGATGCGCCCATGGACCGCGTGACGTGGTTCAGAGCGGGCGGTCTTGCGGAAGTCATGTTCCAGCCGCACGATACCGACGATCTGGTTACATTCCTGAAAATCCTGCCGGAGGACGTGCCGTTGACCGTGGTCGGTGTCGGCTCGAACCTTCTGGTGCGCGATGGCGGCATTCCAGGTGTCGTCGTCCGTCTTTCCGCCAAGGGTTTCGGCTCGGTGGAGCTTTCGGGTGAAAACCGCATCAAGGCCGGCGCGATCTGCCCGGACAAGCATATTGCCGCGATGGCCATGGATAATGGCATTGGCGGTTTCCATTTCTATTACGGTATTCCCGGCTCCATCGGCGGCGCTCTGCGCATGAATGCGGGCGCCAACGGCGGTGAAACGCGTGAGCGTGTCGTGGAGGTTTATGCGGTGGACCGTCAGGGCAACCAGCATGTGCTCTCCAATGCGGATATGGATTACAGCTATCGCCACTCCGGCGCCGATGCTGGTCTTATCTTCACCGGCGCCCTGTTTGAGGGTTATCCGGAAGACCGCGCGAAGATCCGCGCCGATATGGACGCCGTGCGTCACCACCGCGAAACCGTGCAGCCGATCCGTGAACAGACCGGTGGATCAACCTTCAAGAACCCCGAAGGTCATTCCGCCTGGGAGCTGATCGACGAAGCGGGCGGTCGCGGTCTGGTCATCGGCGGTGCGCAGATGTCATCGCTGCATTGCAATTTCATGATCAATACCGGCCATGCGACCGGTTACGATCTGGAATATCTGGGCGAGACCATTCGCAAGCGCGTGTTCGAGAAGTCGGGCATTCGGCTGGAATGGGAAATCAAACGGCTTGGCCTATTCATGCCGGGTCGTGAAGTGGAGCCCTTCCTCGGCGCCTGAAAATTGCGATGCCTCGCGATTGCCATGAGCAACTGCGTTAGCCGTTTTATATCTCTCCTGGCAGCACCAAGCGGCCAGGAGTTTTTGTTTCATATCACCCTTGGCGACGGGTAACGGTCGATCAATAGTTTTTATCTATAAGCAGTATTTAGATTACGGGAGAGGCAGCGTTGCGCCACTCTACTGCTTGGGTGATATTTATGAGCATTTTCATTGCCGATCGCGTAAGCGGACAGCTGTCACGTTTTTTAAGCGAACTCGTCGCGATAACGACTTTCACCGTGGCGACACCGGATGGATGGCGTCGGCTTGACCCGGTACAGTCATCATTTCGATTGGCTTGCCTGATCGCTTCCATAGCCGCCGTTATCTGTGTCGTTGCGATCCTGACGATGGCGCAGTTGGACCTGGTCTCGGACTTGAGTAATGGGCTCACAATCGGCCTGGTCCTTAGTACGACAATCTCTTTCACCGTCGGTTTTTTAATTTGCTGGCTCAATGCGAGGCAGATGCAGTTACTGATCCAGTCACACGAGCGCTTTGCGCAGCTCAGCCAGACTGATGCTCTGACAGGTCTTCATAACCGGCTAGGTCTTTATTCGAATTGCGTTCACCTGAGCACGCCATATTGCGTCGCATTTATCGACATTGATCATTTTAAGTCCGTGAATGACAGCTACGGCCATTTGGCTGGTGACATGGTTATCTCCAGTGTCGCTAAGACAATTCGGGAAGGTTTCGATGAAGCCGCTCATGTGGCGCGGATGGGCGGTGAAGAGTTTGTCGTCGTCCACACCCTTGCCCCGGACCGGTTCCTGGAACAGTGCGAAGGCGTCCGTGAGAAGATCGCGACGACAACGGTTCATTTTCAGGATTTGCAGATCAATACCACCATCTCGATAGGTGTGGCCTTGCGCGGGAACAGGGAGATTTTCGAGAAGGTCATGCACAATGCGGATATGGCGCTCTACGAGGCGAAACGTAGCGGGCGTAATCGCATCTGTTCGTCGGGCGCGAAAGGTGGCCGTCAAATTATCGCCTGAGGATCATCACAGACAAAAAAAGGCCGCGAAAGGTGATTTCGCGGCCTCGATCTTTTAGTGGCCTGTCGCTCAGACTTCATCCTTGCGGGACAGAAGAATGCAGGCGAGCGTGATGAGGGCGGATACGCAGAGGTAATATCCGACATATCCCATGCCGTAATTTACCTGCAGCCATGTGGCGATGTAGGGCGCCAGCGATGCGCCGAAGATGCCGGCCATGTTGAAGGTGATGGACGAGCCGGTGTAGCGCACCCTTGTCGGGAAGGGGGCGGCAAGCGCCGTTCCAATCAGGCCGTAGGTCATGCCCATCAGCGTCATCGCAAGGGCCGCGAAGATGAAGATCGAGCCTTCGCCGCATGTCATAAGGGTAGGCAGCAGGAACGAGAACAGGCCGATCAGCACTGTCGTCAGGATCAGGATTTCGCGACGGCCGAAGCGCTCAGCGAGCTTGCCGGCGATCGGGATGAAGATGCCGAAAACGATGGAGCCCATGATCTGCACTTCAAGTGCGTCGAGGAACGGGATTTTCAGAACCTTGACGTTGTAGGACAGCAGGTAGGCGGTACCGATATAGAACAGCACGAAGGTAGCCAGCGCCACGAAAGTGCCGAGCGCGAGGCTGCGCTTGTGGTTGCGGAACAGTTCCACGACCGGCACTGCAACACGTTCTTCCTTTTCGATCGCCTTCTGGAAGGCAGGCGTTTCGGTGATCGACAGACGAACCCACATGCCAACCGCGATCAGGATGATCGAAGCGACGAAGGGAATGCGCCAGCCCCAGCTCAGAAGCGCTTCCTGCGACATGAAGTGCAGCAAGATCCAGAAGACGCCGGAGGAGAGGAACAGACCGACGGGCGCGCCGAGCTGCGGAAACATCCCGTACCAGCTGCGCTTGCCGGGAGGAGCGTTTTCCGTGGCCAGCAGGACCGCGCCACCCCATTCTCCGCCAAGACCGAAGCCCTGACCGAAGCGGCAAAGCGCCAGCAACAGAGGTGCCAGAACACCGGCTGTCTCATAGGACGGCAGAAGGCCGATCACGACCGTCGATACGCCCATGGTCAGCAGAGCGGCGACAAGCGTAGCTTTACGGCCGACGCGGTCACCATAATGGCCGAAAACGACGGCGCCGAGCGGGCGGGCGAAAAAGGCGATGGAGAAGGTGGCGAAGGATGCCAGAAGTGCCGTCATCGGATCATTGTTCGGGAAGAACAATGTCGGAAACACGAGCACTGCGGCCGTGGCGTAAACGTAAAAATCGAAAAACTCGATGGTCGTGCCGACCAGGCTGGCAGTGAGAACTCGTGCAGGCGAATTTGTCTTTACAACGTTCGAATTGCCAGCTGTCGGCGATACCGGAGATATCGCGTCAGTCATGGTTTTGGTCCCATTTTTGGATGATTGCATGTCATGCCTTGGGAGGCATTGACTGCGTTAACGCAATTTTTGTTCTTTTGGAATGCTAAAAAAGAAATAATGCGGACAATGTGATCGGCTGGTGCGACAGGGACCGCAGCGTGTGCGAGGACGTAGTCTCAAGATTGAGAGACTGATTCAGGCGACGGATTTAAAACGCTGAAACGTCAGATAATTTTCGCTGGGGAAAAGCGTCATCTGTTAACGTTTTCGCCTTGTCTTTATCAGGGATAGAAGTGTGCGGCACCCTCGTTCTATTTCCGATCATTGAAAACCTGCATGTTGCAATCCGTCCAACTCTCTGATTCCAAGGAGGTAATTCGGATCGATGCTGATTCTTTAATGGAACTGGCATGTTGGGCGCGGCGGTTAACGAAAGTAAACGATTCATTAACCTTAATGGCGTTTAACTGATCTCAAGGATCATGTGCCAGAATCACCGTTCGTCAAATTCGGTTGGTTCCGGTGCGGATCGTAGCGGAGATTTGGTGTCAGAGGTATCGATGGGCGGCAAGCACGTAGCTGTTCTTTTGGGTGGGTTTTCGTCGGAGCGGCCGGTCAGCCTCTCGTCCGGGAACGCTTGCGCGCTCGCCCTTGAGGGCGAGGGGTACAAGGTCACCCGGGTCGATGTGGGGCGCGATATCGCCGCCGTACTCGGCGAGCTGCGCCCGGATGTCGCCTTCAATGCGCTGCATGGCCCCTTCGGTGAAGACGGCACCATTCAGGGCATTCTCGAATATCTCGCCATTCCCTATACCCATTCCGGCGTGCTCGCTTCTGCACTTGCCATGGACAAGGCGCAGGCCAAGAAAGTGGCTGCGGCTGCTGGCATTCCGGTGGCTGACGAACGCGTCATGAACCGGTTCGAATTCACCAGCGAACATCCGCTTGCGCCGCCCTACGTCGTGAAGCCGGTGCGCGAAGGCTCGAGCTTCGGTGTGGTGATCGTCAAGGAAGACCAGTCGCATCCGCCGCAAATCCTTACCTCGTCCGAATGGCGTTACGGCGATCACGTCATGGTCGAGCGTTACATCCATGGTCGCGAACTGACCTGCGGCGTGCTCGACGGCGAGGCGCTAGGAGTGACGGAAGTGGTGCCGCTGGGTCACAATTTCTATGATTATGACGCTAAATACGCAGCCGGTGGCTCAAAGCATGTCATTCCGGCAGAAATTTCACCAAAAATTTACCAAAAAATTCAAACACTGGCGGTTATGGCGCATCGGGCGATCGGGTGCCGTGGCGTAAGCCGTTCAGACTTTCGTTACGACGACCGCTTCTCAGAAGATGGCGAAGTTATCTGGCTTGAAGTGAATACGCAGCCGGGCATGACGCCGACCTCCCTGGTGCCGGAAATGGCGGCCCATGCTGGCCGCTCCTTTGGTAACCTTGTCAGCTGGATGGTGGAGGACGCTTCGTGTTTGCGGTGACCGGCAAAAAGTCGACGGCAAAAAAGCGCGAGCAATTCGTGGCGACGGCAAATGCCGACGATCGCAGGGTGCTGCCGCGTCCGCTGCGTCGTTTCGTGCGTTTCGGTGTCAGCCTTGCGACCGGACGCATCCACATTCCTGCCCATACCGGCACGATTTCGGCTGTTGCCTTTTACGCCATGATCGGGCTTTACGGCATGTCGCTTGGCGGACATACGAATATCGTCACCCAGACCACGACCTCGGCCGCCGGTTTTGCGGTTGAGGACGTCAAGGTATCCGGCAATTTGCAGACATCGGAAATCGAAGTCTTCCAGCTTCTCGGCCTTGACGGCAGCACCTCCCTGATTGCGCTTGATATCGATGCGGCACGCCGCAAGCTCGTCCAGCTTCCCTGGGTCGAAGATGTCGATATCCGCAAGGTCTATCCGAAGACGGTTGAGGTTCGCCTGAAGGAGCGTGAAGCTTTCGGCATCTGGCAGCATGGCACGGAACTGTCGCTGATCGAAAAAAGCGGCAGCGTGATCGCGCCGCTGCGTGACAATAAATTTGCCGCCCTGCCGCTTTTCGTCGGACGTGACGCGGAAACGGGTGCTGCCGGTTTCGTCGCGCAACTGGCCGATTGGCCGGAAATTCGCAACCGCGTTCGCGCCTATGTTCGCATTGCCGGCCGCCGCTGGGATCTGCATCTCGACAACGGCATCGTCGTCAAGCTGCCGGAAGAGAACCTGCCGCAGGCACTGCAATTGCTGGCACGGCTCGATCTAGAGGAAAAGGTTCTGTCGCGTGATGTCGCTGCCGTCGATCTGCGTCTGACGGACCGCACAACGATCCAGTTGACCGAAGGTGCAGCAGAGCGCCGCCAGACGGCGGTAGATGCACGCACGAAGGCACTCAAGAAAGCGGAGAAGAACACATGAGCTTTTTTGGTTCTTCCCATTTCGGTCTGCCTCGTCTGAAGCCGCTGTCTTCCAAGCGCAGCCACATCGTTTCGGTGCTCGACATCGGCTCGACCAAGGTCGTTTGCATGATCGGACGGCTGACGCCGCGCCAGGAAAGCGAAATCCTGCCGGGTCGCACCCACAAGGTGGAAATCATCGGCATTGGTCACCAGCGCTCGCGCGGTGTGAAATCCGGCGTGATCGCCGATCTTGACGCGCTCGAAGGCGTGATCCGTCTTTCGGTGGATGCGGCCGAGCGCATGGCGGGCCTGACCGTCGACAGCCTGATCGTCAATGTTTCCGCCGGCAGGCTGGCAAGCGACATCTATACCGCGAGCATCGATCTCGGCGGACAGGAAGTGGAAGCAAGCGACCTGCGCAAGGTTCTGGTGGCGGCGAGCCAGCAGTCCATGCGTCAGGACCGGGCGATCCTGCATTCGCTGCCAACAGGCTATTCGCTGGATGGCGAGCGCGGCATTCGTGATCCGCTGTCGATGTATGGCGATCTTCTCGGTGTCGACATGCATGTGGTGACTGTCGAACGCACGGCGCTGAAGAACCTCGAGCTTTGCGTCAATCGCGCGCATCTCTCGGTCGAGGGCATGGTGGCAACGCCCTATGCCAGCGGTCTTGCGGCATTGGTCGATGACGAGGTCGAGCTTGGCTGTGCAGCCATCGACATGGGCGGCGGCACCACGACGATCTCGGTTTTCGCCGAAGGCCGTCTCATTCATACCGACGCGATCGGCCTTGGCGGCCATCACGTTACGACAGATCTTGCACGAGGCCTCTCGACACGAATCGAAGATGCGGAGAGACTGAAGGTGGTGCATGGTTCGGCTTTGCTGAATGGCGCGGATGAGCGCGACATGATTTCGATCCCGCCGATTGGCGAAGATGATCGCGATCAACCATCGCAAGTTTCAAGGGCACTTGTTACCCGCATCGTGCGGGCGCGTATCGAAGAGACGCTGGAATTGATCCGTGATCGTATCCAGAAGTCCGGCTTCAGCCCCATCGTCGGCAAACGTGTTGTCCTGACGGGCGGCGCGAGCCAGCTGACGGGGCTGCCGGAAACGGCACGGCGCATTCTTGCCCGCAACGTTCGTATCGGCCGCCCGATGGGGGTTGCGGGTCTTCCGGTTGCGGCAAAGGGACCGGCATTTTCAACCGCATGCGGACTGATGATCTATCCGCAGGTGGCGGACATCGAAATTCATGCGGCGCAAGGCGGAATGTTCTCGCCGTTTGGTACGGGTAGCGGCCGGATAGCCCGGGTAGGGCAATGGCTGAAAGAGAGTTTCTGAGTAGCCTCGTGGCGTGAGCCTGAGGTTTCCAAGTTGAGTTTTCAAGAATCGGCCAGCGGGGCGATGCGGCCAGAGAAAGAAGGAATGGTAAAATGACGATACAGCTGCAAAAGCCTGATATCACCGAGCTGAAGCCACGCATCACTGTTTTCGGTGTGGGCGGCGGTGGCGGTAACGCTGTCAACAACATGATCACGGCTGGCCTCCAGGGTGTCGATTTCGTCGTCGCCAACACGGATGCACAGGCTCTGACCATGACGAAGGCAGACCGGGTCATCCAGCTCGGCGTCAACGTCACCGAGGGTCTCGGTGCCGGTTCCCAGCCGGAAGTCGGACGCGCCGCCGCTGAAGAATGCATCGATGAGATCATCGATCACCTGAACGGCACCCACATGTGCTTCGTCACTGCCGGCATGGGTGGTGGTACCGGCACGGGTGCTGCACCTGTCGTCGCACAGGCTGCCCGCAACAAGGGTATCCTGACGGTCGGCGTCGTTACCAAGCCTTTCCATTTCGAAGGCGGTCGCCGCATGCGTCTTGCCGAACAGGGCATCGAGGAACTGCAGAAGTCCGTCGATACGCTGATCGTCATTCCGAACCAGAACCTCTTCCGCATTGCCAACGACAAGACGACCTTTGCCGATGCCTTCGCTATGGCTGACCAGGTTCTCTATTCCGGCGTTGCCTGCATTACCGATCTGATGGTGAAGGAAGGTCTCATCAACCTCGACTTCGCTGACGTTCGCTCGGTCATGCGTGAAATGGGCCGCGCAATGATGGGTACTGGCGAAGCTTCCGGTCCGGGCCGTGCGATGCAGGCTGCGGAAGCGGCAATCGCCAACCCGCTGCTCGACGAAACCTCGATGAAGGGCGCACAGGGCCTCCTGATCTCCATCACCGGCGGTCGCGATCTTACCCTGTTCGAAGTCGACGAAGCGGCTACCCGTATTCGCGAAGAAGTCGATCCGGATGCGAACATCATCCTCGGCGCAACCTTCGACGAGGCACTTGAAGGTCTCATCCGCGTCTCCGTCGTCGCGACCGGCATCGACCGCGTTGCGGGCGTTGGCGAACAGAACGTTGCCGATATGCGCGCCGCAGCCGCCAAGCCGCTTATCCGTCCTTCCGCGGCCGTTGCTCCCGCTCCGGCCGCAGTTCAGCCTGCACAAGCAGTATCGCAGGCACCAAAGACCGTAGACCAGATCGCCCAGACCATCCGTTCGGCGGAAGCCGAAATGGAACGTGAACTTGGTTTCGCAGCACACCAGCAGCCCTCTCAGGATTTCCGTCCGCAGAGCAAGCTGTTTGCATCCGCTCCGGCTGAAGCACCGGCAGCTCTCCGTCCGGCCCAGCCGGTTCAGCAGGCTGCTCCGGCACCTGTTGCCCCGGCACCGGTCTATCACGCGCCGGAACAGGTTGCCGCTCCGCGTCTGCAGCAGCCGCAGGCTCCGGTTTATCAGGAGCAGGCTCCTGTTGCCCGCCAGCCCGAGCCTGTCCGCATGCCGAAGGTTGAAGACTTTCCGCCGGTCGTGAAGGCCGAGATGGATCACCGTGCCCACGCAGCTCCTGCAGCCCAGGAAGAGCGTGGCCCGATGGGTCTTCTGAAGCGCATCACCAACTCGCTTGGCCGACGCGAAGAGGAAGAAGTTCCTTCCGAAATGATGGATGCGCCGAGCATGGCGCCGCAGCAGCGCCGCGCACTTTCGCCGGAAGCCAGCCTCTACGCTCCGCGTCGTGGCCAGCTTGACGATCACGGTCGTGCGACGCCTTCTTCGGCAAGCCACCATGACGACGACCAGCTGGAAATTCCGGCGTTCCTGCGTCGCCAGTCCAACTAACAGCGATTCCGTTCGCCTCTCCAAACGCCCGGGTCACACGACCCGGGCGTTTTGTTTTATTGTGCGTTATTAACAGTAAATTAATTCATCTTTTCAATGGCTTGTGCGTGTAACAATCCGAAACGAACAGTGATTTGTCCTGGCACTTTCATGTGCGTATGTATGAGGCTGGGTAAGGGAAAACATTGACCTCGCCGGTTGTTGAAACCGGCTTGAAAAACTTGAACGGCGCTGAACATACGGCGCGGTTTTCAAAACAAGGCATATACGCATGACTATCGGACTGCTCGGATTTCAGACGACTATCGCAAATGCTGTTCAGCTCAAGGGCATTGGCGTGCATTCCGGCAATCCGGCTTCGATGACGTTCCAGCCCGCAGAAGCAGGAACGGGCATCGTGTTTCAGCGCCTTCATGAAAATGGCAGCGTAACCGAGTTGAAGGCGGTGTCTTCCAATGTCGGCAATACCGATCTGTGCACCGTGCTCGGCCGCTCGCTATCCCAGTCAGTGGCAACGGTCGAGCACGTCATGGCCGCCATCTACGCCATGGGCCTCGATAACCTCGTCGTTGAGGTCGACGGTCCGGAAGTGCCGATCATGGACGGCAGCTCTGCGCCATTTATCGATGCGATCGAATCGGTTGGCATCAAGAACCTTGGTGTGAAGCGCCGCTATATCCGCGTCATCAAGCCGGTGCGCATCGATTCGGGTGCGTCCTGGGCGGAATTCCGCCCTTACGACGGCACGCGGTTCGAGGTCGATATCGATTTCGACACGCCGCTAATCGGCAAGCAGTCCTGGAAGGGCGACCTGACGGCGGATACGTTCAAGAACGAGCTTTCGCGCGCCCGCACCTTCGGCTTCATGCGTGACGTGGAGCGCCTGTGGGCTGCCGGTTACGCACTCGGCTCCTCGCTTGAAAACTCTGTTGTCATTTCCGACGACAACAGCGTCATCAACATGGAAGGCCTGCGTTATGCCAAGGACGAATTCGTTCGCCATAAGACGCTGGACGCCGTGGGCGACCTGGCACTTGCCGGTGCGCAGTTCATCGGTTGCTATCGCTCCTATCGCGGCGGCCACAAGGTCAATGCCAACGCGCTGAAGGCTTTGCTGAGCGACCGCTCGGCCTATGAGATCGTGGAGGCTCCGGCCGCCCGCAACCAGGTACGTGCCCGCGAATTCGTTCCGGTCAACATGCCGGAATTTGCACCCTGGTCCGCTTGAGTTTGTTGCAGGCTATTGATTGACAGGAAAAGCCGCTCCGTTTCGGGGCGGCTTTTTCACGATGAGGGGCAGGATGTTTCGTCATACCGCCTGATATTCATGCGATTGCATGGGCCGATGCCATAAAAATGCGTTAATGCATCATCATTGCGTTGCCCTGCAGATGCTTTTATGGCTAGAAACGCCAGTGCAAAGCCGATGCTTATGTATTTGCGCGGGAAGTGGGAACTGTCGAATGAAGCATGTAGGGTCTGGTGCAATGAAGGGTACGATGCGGGGGATCGCCGTTTCGTTGATGTTGGTCGGTGCGAGTGTTGCCGTCACGGCCTGCCAGTCCGATCCGGATATCGACATTACCAAGCTCGGCGTCGAGACCGATCCGCCAGACGTTCTGTACAAGCAGGGGCTTGCCAACATGAACGCCGGCAACATGACGGAAGCCTCGCGCAAGTTCGAGGCGATCGACAAGCAATATCCCTTCACCGAATGGGGCCAGAAGGCGCTTGTGATGCAGACCTTCATCGCCACGCGCACCAACAAGAACGACGTGGCCATCGCGTCGGGCAGCCGCTTCCTGCGCCAATATCCGCGCTCCAAGGATGCCGCCTACGTTCAGTACATGATCGGTCTTGCCTATTCGAAGCAGATTTCCGACGTGACGCAGGACCAGCGCGCCGCGCAGCGCACGGTCGAGGCGATGAGCAAGGTGGTCAACGACTACCCTGATTCGGAATATGTCGCTGACGCGCAGGCCAAGATCCGTTTCGCCCGCGACCAGCTCGCTGGCCGCGAAATGCAGGTCGGCCGTTATTACCTTGAGCGCAAGGAATATCTCGCCGCCGTTTCGCGTTTCCGTATCGTCGTCGAGCAATACCAGAACACCAACCAGATCGAGGAAGCGCTGGCCCGTCTGACGGAATCCTATTATGCGATGGGTCTTTCCGACGAGGCGCAGACTGCTGCCGCCGTTCTCGGCAACAACTATCCCGACAGCCAATGGTATGCGGATTCCTACAAGCTGCTGAAGGGCGGTGGGTTGGAGCCGCGTGAAAACAAGGGGTCCTGGATTTCGCGCGCCGGCAAGAAGCTTATCGGCGCCTGAGACAGGGCATAGGCCATGCTGGTCCAGCTCTCGATTCGTGACATCGTTCTGATTGAAAGGCTCGACCTCGGCTTTGAGGCGGGCCTTTCCGTGTTGACGGGTGAGACGGGTGCGGGCAAATCCATTCTGCTTGACAGCCTGTCGCTGGCCCTCGGCGGCCGCGGCGATGGCGGTCTGGTGCGCCACGGGGAAGAGAAGGGGCAGGTCACTGCCACTTTCGAAGTTCCGAATAGCCACCCCACACGGCATCTCCTGCGCGAAAACGGCCTCGATGACGATGGCGACCTGATTTTCCGCCGCGTGCAATCCGCAGACGGACGCACAAAGGCCTATATCAACGATCAGGCCATCAGCGTGCAGATGATGCGTCAGCTGGGGCAGCTACTGGTCGAAATTCACGGCCAGCACGACGACCGCGCTCTTGTTGATACCGATGCCCACCGCACGCTGCTGGATGCTTTTGCCGGGCTGAGCGAAGATGCCCGTGCCGTTCAGGGTTTCTACCGCACATGGAAGGACGCCGAGCGGGCATTGAAAACCCATCGTGCCAAGGTTGAGGCTGCTGCCCGAGAGGCGGACTATCTGCGTTCCTCCGTCGAGGAGCTTGAGGTGCTCTCGCCGCGCGACGGCGAGGAGGAGGAGCTTGCCGAACGTCGGGCGGTGATGCAGAAATCCGAACGTATTGCCGGTGATATCGCCGAAGCGAGCGAGTTCCTGAACGGCAACTCCTCGCCAGTGCCCATGATCGCATCCATGATGCGGCGCCTGGAACGCAAGAGCCACGAGGCGCCGGGATTGCTGGAAGACACCGTGCAATTGCTGGATGCCGCGCTCGACAGCCTTTCCAACGCGCAGATGGAAGTGGAGGCCGCACTTCGCCGCACCGAGTTCGATCCACGCGAGCTGGAGCGGGTGGAGGAACGGCTGTTTGCGCTACGCGCCGCCGGACGCAAATATAATGTCGCGGTGCCTGATCTGCCTGCGCTTGCGGAAAAAATGGTCGCGGATCTCGCCGACCTCGATGCGGGCGAAGAAAAGCTCGGCAAACTTGAAGCCAATCTCGGCGTTGTGAAAGCCGATTTCGACCACGCGGCCAAATCGCTTTCCGAAAAACGCCACAATGCGGCGAACGCGCTTTCCGAAGCTGTCATGGCTGAGCTTCCAGCGCTCAAGCTGGAGCGGGCACGTTTTACCGTCGAAGTCAGCTCCGACCCAGAGCAAGCGACGGCTGACGGTATCGACATCGTGGAATTCCACGTTCAGACCAATCCTGGAACGCGGCCCGGCCCGATCATGAAAGTCGCTTCTGGCGGCGAATTGTCCCGTTTCCTGCTGGCGCTTAAAGTCGCGCTGGCTGATCGTGGTTCGGCACCGACACTGGTGTTCGACGAAATCGACACGGGCGTTGGCGGCGCTGTGGCAGATGCGATTGGCCAGAGGCTGCGTCGTCTGTCGAAAACCGTGCAGGTTCTGTCCGTCACCCACGCGCCCCAAGTGGCCGCGCGGGCGGCCACACATCTTCTCATTTCCAAAGGCCCCTCCGGCGACGGTACCGAGCGCATCGCCACGCGTGTCGCTACCATGGAGCCGAAACATCGCACCGAAGAAATCGCCCGCATGCTTGCCGGTGCCTCGGTGACCGATGAGGCGAGGGCTGCCGCCGCCCGCCTGCTTGCCGCCAAGGATTAACGGCTGACGGCCACCGCCACGCCGGAGCCGATCATGACCCCGCCCGCCGCCCGGTTCACCCTGCGGACGATTCTTGGCTCACGCAGCAGCTTTCTTGCCCGCACAGCCAGAACCACATGAGCGCCGATCACAACCGCCTCCACCACGACGATGACGGATGCCAGCGCCAGAAGGTGATCGACCGTCAGCGAGGCGCCGACAACGTTCGGTAACAATGCCACGTAAAAGAGCGGCATTTTCGGATTTCCGAGATTGAGCGCGGTTCCCGTGGCGAATATCGAAAGAAGGCTATGGCGGCCATTCATGGGTTGCAGATCGGGAACCACAGGTTCCGCTGTCCAGAGTTTGAAGCCCATCCAGATGAGATAGGCCGCGCCGCCATAGCGCAGCACCGCCATCACCGTTCCCATTTCGGCGGCGAGGATCGACAGGCCGAAGGCTGCAAGCGTGAGGAATATCAATATTCCTGCCACGGTTCCGGCCCCATAGGCGAGGCCGGAGGCGGCACCATGAGTGATGGTGCGGGCGACGATCGTCATATTGTCCGGGCCGGGGCTGGCCGCGAACACGAAGAAGGCTGCTGCAAAGGCAATGAGGGTGGTGAGTTCCATGGGGGCTCCGGCTTCCGTTTCATCCGGATGCTCAGAATAGCGGATTCCCGCCTGTTGAAAAGCGAGGATGGTTTTGCGTTTGCCAATAATTCGCTAAAAGCATTGCAGATTCATCCGTGAGGCTTCTTCCATGTCGAAAGACCAGATTCCCGTCGAAACCCTGACCGAGCTTGAGGCCTCTTCCGAGCTGGCATTTCTGGCAGCCGAGCTTTCCCGCCACGATGCGCTTTATCATGGCAAGGACGCGCCGGAAATTTCGGACGCGGACTACGATGCGCTGAAGCGGCGCAACGATGCCATAGAGGCGGCTTTCCCGGCGCTGGTGCGGGCCGACAGCCCTTCGAAGAAAGTCGGCTTCACGCCGCTTCCCACCTTCGCGCCCATCGTGCATGCGCGGCCGATGCTTTCACTCGACAATACGTTTTCTGAAGGTGATCTGCGCGATTTCGTCAGTTCGGTTTACCGCTTCCTCGGGCACCTGCCGGATGATTCGATTGCCTTTACCGCCGAGCCGAAGATCGACGGACTTTCCATGTCCATCCGCTACGAGAACGGCAAGCTGAAGACGGCGGCAACACGCGGCGACGGCACGACGGGCGAGAACGTCACCGCCAATATCAAGACCATCAAGGAAATTCCGAACGAGCTGCCTGCCGATGTACCCGATGTGGTGGAGGTGCGCGGCGAGGTCTATATGGCCAAGAGCGACTTCATGGCGCTCAATGCCCAGATGGAGGCCGATGGCAAGCAGACCTATGTGAACCCGCGCAACACGGCCTCCGGTTCGCTGCGCCAGCTTGACGCCAATGTGACGGCGAAACGCAAGCTGCGGTTCTTTGCCTATGCGCTTGGCGAGGTCTCCAATGGCGGCCAGCCGACGCGGATTGCCGACACGCAATATGGTATCGTCGAGAAATTCCGGGAATGGGGTTTCCCGGTCAATCCGCTGATGAAGCGATTCACCTCTGCCGAACAATTGCTTGAACATTATAATGAAATCGGCGTCGCGCGACCCGATCTCGATTATGATATCGACGGCGTGGTCTACAAGGTCGACCGGCTTGACCTTCAGGAACGGCTGGGTTTCCGTTCGCGCAGCCCGCGCTGGGCCACCGCACACAAGTTTCCGGCAGAACAGGCCTTCACCACGGTCGAGAACATTGAAATCCAGGTAGGGCGCACCGGCGCGCTGACACCGGTTGCGCGTCTCACCCCGATTACCGTCGGCGGCGTCGTCGTCACCAATGCGACGCTACACAATGCCGATTACATCGAGGGTATCGGCAATAGCGGCGAGCGCATTCGGCCCGAGGATCATGATATCCGCGTTGGCGATACTGTCATCGTGCAGCGTGCAGGCGATGTCATTCCGCAGGTGCTGGATGTGCTTCTGGAGAAGCGCCCGGCTGAGGCGGTGAAATATGCGTTTCCAGAGAAATGTCCTGTGTGCGGCAGCCATGCGGTGCGGGAGCGCAACGAAAAGACCGGTAAGCTCGATTCGGTCACGCGCTGCACCGGCGGTTTCGTCTGCAGGGCGCAGGCGGTCGAGCATCTGAAACATTTCGTTTCGCGCAATGCCTTCGATATCGAGGGGTTGGGTACCAAGCAGATCGATTTCTTCTTCGAAAGCGAGGATCCGGCCCTCTCCATCAAGACCGCGCCTGATATTTTCACGCTGAAGGCGCGTCAGGAGGCATCGCATCTTACCAAGCTCGAAAACATAGATGGCTTCGGCAAGGTCAGCGTCAAGAAACTGTTCGATGCCATCGATGCCCGCCGCGAGATCGATCTGCATCGGCTTATCTTCGCTCTCGGCATTCGTCATGTCGGTGAAACCACGGCGAAGCTTCTGGCGCGTTCCTATGGCACCTATGAGCATTTCGAGGAAGCCATGAAGGCGGCAGCCGACCCGGCGAGCGATGCCTGGGCCGAACTCAACAGTATCGATGGCATCGGCGAGGTCGTGGCGCGCGCCATCATCGAATTCTACAAGGAACCGCGCAATCTCGATGTCATCGACCGGCTGATACGAGAGCTGCGGCCGAAGGAGGCCGAGAAGCCCTCGACCGAAGGCAGCCCGGTAGCGGGCAAGACGGTGGTCTTTACGGGGTCTCTGGAAAAATTCACGCGCGACGAGGCCAAGGCCCGTGCGGAAAGTCTGGGCGCGAAGGTGGCCGGTTCCGTATCGAAGAAGACGGATATTCTGGTGGCCGGGCCGGGGGCAGGTTCCAAGCTTGCCAAGGCGGCGGAGCTGGGCGTTCAGACCATGGACGAGGACGAGTGGCTGGCGCTGATCGGTGGCTGAAGCACCGTCATCGCCACGTTGTTTTGCGCCGCTATGGGTCTCATCCTTAAACGGGGAACGGGACATGGATGACCGCATCGTCATCTCTACGCAGCAGGTTCGAACGCTGATCGCAAGCCAGTTTCCGCAATGGGCGGGGCTTGATGTCAGGCCGGTGGAACTGAGCGGCTGGGATAATCGCAGCTTTCGCCTTGGTGATGATATGCTCGTTCGCCTGCCGAGCGCTGGCCGCTATGTGGCACAGGTGGAGAAGGAGCATCGCTGGCTGCCGAAGCTTGCGCCTCTTTTGCCTTTTCCGATCCCAAAGCCATTGGCGATTGGTGAGCCGGGACAAGATTATCCGTTTCCATGGTCCGTTTATGGCTGGCTTGAAGGCGAGCCTCTCGCCCGGCATCTTGGGCATATAGATCTCGCAACAATAGCCGTCGACGTAGCAGCGTTTTTGAAATCCCTGCAGGGCATCGATGCGACGGATGGTCCGCTTGCGGGCGAGCACAATTTCCACCGCGGTGGGTCGCTTGCGGTCTATGACGTCGAGGCGAGGGCGGCGACGTTGCGCCTTGCCGATGAGGTCGATCAGAGGCTGGCCATGGAAATATGGCAGCTTGCTCTTTCGAGCAGCTGGCAGGGCCAGGGCGTTTGGGTGCATGGCGATATTGCCGAAGGCAATCTGCTGGTGAGAGATGGCCGCCTCTCAGCCGTCATAGACTTCGGCAGTTCCGGCGTCGGAGACCCATCTTCCGATCTCATTCTGGCATGGAACGTGCTCGACGCCGAAAGCCGGAACGTCTTTCGCCTGGCGATGGATCTCGACAATGCCACATGGCAGCGCGGGCGCGGCTGGGCGCTGTGGAAGGCGTTGATCACGCTTAAGGCTCAACGTGGACGTGATGAGAAACTGGCCGAATGGTCACGTCGGACCATTCGGGAAGTGATGGCCGATCATTTGTCCGCCTGAAACATCAGCGCAGACGCGCCATGACGTAGGCGTCGACATATTTGCCGTCGCGATAGGCGTCGTTGCGCAAGGTGCCCTCGCGTTCGAAACCGAGTTTCTCATAGAGCCGGAGGGCGGCGAGATTGTCGGTGAAGACATTCAGTTCGATGCGGCGGATATCATGCCAGTTATCGGCCGCGTCGATGAGCGCCGTCAGAAGCCTTGAACCGACGCCCTTTCCGGCAAAATCGTCGTGAACGGACATCGCAAGATCGGCGACATGGTACTGTCTGCCCGCTCTGCGGTATAATCCGGCGTTACCAACGAGTTTTCCGTGCCACTCCGCGACGATGACGATGTCGGTAGGGGCTCGGTTTTCTATCGATTTCCTCGTCTTTTCAATCGTCTGGAAAGGCTGCCGAAGGGTGCCGTGCCGGACGCCGGGAAGGTTGAGCATTTCCGTCAAGGCTTCGACGTCTTCAAGCCGGGTGGCGCGCAGGACAACGTCCTTTAGATCAAATGGCTTGTTTGTAATATCCGCTGGTTTCATGTTCATGCCTGTCTCCTTGTGGCGCGTTCGGAGCAGGCGTGACACCCCTGCTCTTATCGGCAGGGGTGGATGTTGATCGCTCAGTGCGCGGACATGCCTTTCCCTGCCGGTTGACCGGTCATCGTCATATGGCGGGTGGTCGTCGTTTTGATAGCGATCATGATGGCGAGAATGCTTTTACGAACTGTCACTGTCAAGCGGGGGCCTTGCGCAGGAAATCTCTTAGTTTCGCCGGCAGCCTGCCGTCAATCGCGGCAAGGCCGGCGGCAATCATCGCCATTCCAGCGAAGTGCTTGATTTCCAGCTGTTCTCCGAGAATGAGCGAACCGAGAAGGATGGCGCTGACGGGAATGAGGAAGGTGACGAGCGCGAGATTGGTGGCGCCGGCAGTTGCAAGGATGCGAAAGAAGATGAGGTAGGCCAGGGCCGTGGACAAGAGCGCGATACCGATGAGTGCGCCCCAGGTGCCGAGGCTCGGCATGGCAAGCGTCCAAGGCTTGTCAATGAGGAGCGCGGCGGGGATCAGCATCAGTGTCGAAGACGATATCTGGCCGGTGGCGGTCATCAGTGGCGGCACGCCCATGGCCTTGAAGCGGCGGCCGAATATGCCCGCGAAAGAATAGGAGATCGCTGCGCCGAGAATGGCAATCTGACCCCAGAGGCCGGAGATCGCACCGCCAAAGGCTGCCGGGCCGATCATCGTCGCCACGCCGGCAAAACCGATGAGAACACCCGCCAGCTTGTTGCCGGTCATCTTCTCGTCGGCTGTGAGGAAATGGGCGACGATGACGGTAAAGAGCGGCGTCGTCGCATTGAGGATCGAGGCCAACCCGCTGGCAATATGGGTCTGGCCCCAGACGATCAGGCAGAAGGGAATGATGTTGTTGAGCAGGCCCATGCCGAAAAAGGCGCGCCATACGGCCCATTGCCGTGGCAGATGAAGGCCCATGATGCGGCAGACGATCAGCAGTGCCGTGGCAGCGAGGCTGACACGCAGCGTGACGATGGTGACGGGCGGCAGTTCCTTGACGGCAATGCCGATGAAAAAGAACGATCCGCCCCACAGCAGCGAGAGCGCCACAAGCATCCCCCATTCGCTGGCATCCATCTGTTTTTGTATTGCCACCTTCGTCTCTCCCACCGCTGGAAAATTGAAATAGTCACAGAGAACGCCACGTTCAGCCACCCGATATCGGTTGAGTTTAGCTCAATCAGTCGTCTGGCAATCTTGGTTCCGTCCGTGCCCGTTGCATCTATTTACTCCTCATATTATGCTGTTTTCAAACGATAGTTTCTCGTCGGATAATTGAGCTCAGCTAAACCATGGTTGCAGAACTCCCTTCCTTGAAAGGATTGCAGGCCTTTGAGGCTGCGGCGCGCTACCGCAGTGTCACGCTTGCCTCCAACGAGTTGAACGTCACCCCCGGCGCGGTCAGCCTGCAAATCCGGGAGCTGGAAGCCCGCCTTGGCGTGCAGCTGTTTGTCCGCAAGCCGCGCAGCATCCAGCTGACGAGGGAAGGGGAGCGGTATTACGGTTCCCTTCGCACCGCATTCCGAATGATGCGCGAGGCGACGGCGGAACTGACGGCGCGATCAGAGATTACGGTCTTGACGTTAAGCTGCACGCCAACTTTTGCGGTGCAATGGCTGATGCCGAGATTGCCCGGCTTTCAGCAACAACATCCGCAAGTCGATGTTCGTATCAGCGTGACGAACCGGCTGGTGGATTTCTCAAGGGACGATGTCGATCTGGCCGTGCGTCACGGTTTTGGTCGCTATGAAGGGCTGGAAAGCATCCGATTCATAGACGACAGCACCTTGCCGGTCTGCTCACCACAACTTTTTGAAAAATATGGCCCGCTTCGGGTGGCCGGTGATCTGAAATGCGTGCCGCTTCTGCACGATGAAAACCGCAACGAGTGGCGGCGCTGGCTGGAAACGGCGGGGGCTACAGAGGTCGATGCTTCCGGGGGCACCGTGTTCATCGACAGCAACGGCGCGCTGGACGCGGCCAAGGCCGGGCATGGTGTTGCGCTGACGCGACGCTCGCTTGTTTCCCGCGAACTTGCCGAGGGAGCGCTGATAGCTCCCTTCGGCACGGACATTGCCAGCACGCTTGCCTATTTCCTGGTTTATCCGCGGCGCATGCTTGATAATCCCGATCTTGTGAGGTTGCTTGACTGGATGCTTGCGGAAGCGGGGTCTACCGAAGCCGGTTCTCTTTGACGCCAATCCGGTCTATGCCGGAATGAAACAACGGGAATCACTCTTGAAAACCATTGCCATCGATTTCGAGACCGCCAATGAGGAACGGGGTAGCGCCTGCTCCATCGGGCTTGCGTGGATAGAAGACGGTGAGATCGTTCGCGTCGAGGAACGGCTCATCCGGCCGAAGGACATGCGGTTCTCGCCCTTCAATATTGCCGTGCACGGTATTCGCCCTGCCGATGTAGAGGATGCGCCGGAATTCCCTGATGTGATGGAAGAATTCATCGACGATTTCCACGGCGCCACGATGATTGCCCACAATGCCGCCTTCGATTTCAGCGTCATGCGGGCATCCTTCGACAAATACCGGCAGTCCTATCCTGATCTTTCCTATCTGTGCAGCGTCAAGATTGCCCGCCATGTCTGGCCGCAGCTGGCGTCGCACAAGCTGAATGTGATTGCCCATCACCTCCAGCTGCGTTTCGTGCACCATAACGCCGCCGAAGATGCTGTCGTCTGCGCTGCGGCATCGATTGCGGCGGCCAGGGCGTTGCGCGTTGACCATATCCGTGACCTGCCGGAAAAGATCGGCATGGTTGCCGGCCGTCTCACTTCCACGGGCTATCAGCCTTGCAGCATGAAAAAACGTGTTGTCTCGCGGGTTGCGTAACCGTTCCCCACACCTATGTCTGAAGTAGCATAACGGAGAACATGCGATGACGATGAAAACGCTCTCGGGTTTGTTTGCAGGCTTTCTGGTGTTGTTTCCGGTGACGGTTGCGCATTCGGAGGTCGTCGGTAAGGTCGGTGTCGATTGGATCGGCAACGATATCGTCATCGAGGCGATTGCCGATCCCAAGATCAAGGGCGTGACCTGCCATGTCACTTATTTCGATCGTGGCGTCATCGACCGGCTGAAAAATGGCAATTGGTTTGAGGACCCTTCCAACAACGCCATTTCGTGCAGCCAGACGGGACCGGTCGAAATCGGTGATATCGATCTGTCGAAGGGCGGTGAAGAGGTTTTCCGGCAGGGCATGTCGCTGGTGTGGAAGAAGCTGGTCGTCAGTCGCGTTTACGACAAGGCGAATGACACGCTGATCTATCTGGTCCATGCGCGCGAGCTGAAGGATGGCTCGGCCAAGATGGCGATTTCGACGGTGCCTCTCTATAACCAGCAGGTGACGTGGGAAAAGGGCAAGCCTTGAGGCTTTGCCCTTGGTACTGCTGACACCATAATTCACCCGCGACGTCATCCTCGGGCCTGTCCCGAGGATTAAATCACGTATCGTAAAATCGATAGGTTTTAGATGCTCGGAACAGGCCCGAGCATGACGGAGGAGAGGTTTCCGACCCTGCCGTACCCCTCAGGGCAAGCTGTGGAACCTGCGCGTTATTTTATCAAAACCTCACCGGCTCTATTAAGCCGCTTCGCGCGCCAGCTCGTCGGCAATCACGGTGTCGAGGTTGAGGAAGCACACCATGCTCTTTTCCAGCGCCACGATGCCGCGGCAGAAGTTGCGCTGTTCTTCGGGAATGATGTCGGGCGCCGGCTGCAGGTCTTCGGAGCGGATGGTCATCATGTCGGAGACCTGTTCCACCAGAAGTCCCACCAGCTTGCCGCCGATATCGGTGACGATGATGGCGGAGCGCTCGGAGGGTTCGGTCATTTTCATGCCGAGGCGGCCTGCCATGTCGATGACGGGGATGACGGCGCCGCGCAGGTTGATGAGGCCGAGAACATAAGGCGGCGTGTGCGGCATCGGGGTAACCGGCGCCCAGCCGCGGATTTCGCGGATCGCCATGATGTCGATGCAGAATTCCTGACCGCCGAGATGGAAGGAAACGATTTCGAGATATGCGCCGGATTGCTTGATGGCGTTGGACATGACGGCAGGTTTCCTCTGGCGGCTCTTAGGCAGGCCCATGCATGATTGAGCTTTATGCGGTGGCCGGAGTGGACCGGGAGACATCATGTCGGAACTTAAAAACCGCTATGGCCATATTGCACAGCAAGATTTTAAACTTTCCCTAACAATTGGCGGTGCCGCGCTCGCAAAACCCAGTATTTTGGCGGTTTTCGTGCCGGTGCAAACAGGTTATAACAGACGCATGAACGCAATCGTTGCCAATCCGCTGAAGTTTATTCTTGCAAGCCTTGCGGTAGCGGCCTCGCTTGCCGTCGTGCTTCTTGCCTTTGATGGCTGGGTGCGACACGGCACGGATATTTTCCTCTCCGCCGTGCAAAGCGGCATCGCCTGGTGTCTGTAATCTGCCGTCCCGTCCCGGCTTTGTGACAAATCAGCGCGGTTTACGCAAATACGCCCAGTTGATTTGCCGTCGCCACCGCTGTTCGTTATCAGACGATGGAGGCCCACGTCATGCGGCCGGGCTTCGGGGGTAGGATTAGGACAATGAGAAATATTCGCATCGTATTGTGGGCCGTGGTTGTCGTTCTTGTCGGTGTCGTCAGCTGGTTGACGCTCGAAATGACCAAGACCCGTGAGGAAATGGTGGAAACGGCCTATGGCGTGCCGTTCGAACTCACGGCGCAGAACGGTCAGCCGATCACCGAAAAGGCGTTTCAGGGCAAGCCCACAGCGCTCTTTTTCGGTTTCACCCATTGCCCGGAAGTCTGCCCAACGACGTTGTTCGAGCTGAACGGCTGGATGGAGAAGGTAGACCCGGCCGGCGACAAGCTGCAGGCCTATTTCGTATCCGTAGACCCCGAGCGCGATACGCCTGAGCTCATGCAGCAATATGTCTCCAACGTCTCGAAGCGGATCACCGGCATCACCGGTCCGGCCGACAAGATTGCCGAAACGCTGAAAGGCTATCGCATCTATGCCAAGAAGGTGCCGGTCGATGACAAGGATCCGAATGGTGACTACACCATGGATCACACGGCTTCCGTGATCCTGCTTGACGCCAATGGTCGTTTTTCCGGCACCATCGCCTATGGCGAAAACCCGGATGTTGCCGAGCAGAAGCTCCAGAATCTGCTGAAGGGGTGAACGAGACGGCATAATTGTGCCTGGCTTATTGGACTGGCGGAGGTTTTGTGGCAAATGCAAGCCTTAAGAACCTTAGCTAGAGAAAGCAGCCTGCCGTGAGCGAAATCCGACTTTACGTCACCACGACCGAAATCAAGGCCGGTGAAATCCTCGATCTCATGTCGGACTATTTCGGCGAGGAGGATGTCGCGATCGCCACCACCGAGGTGGATGAGAAACGCGACATCTGGGAAGCTTCGGTTTACCTGATGGCCGAGCAGGAAGACGAATTCCGCGAGCGCATCGACACCTTGCTGGCACCGGCCTTTCCCGGCCTCGCCATCGAAAAGGAGATCGTTCCCGACATCGACTGGATCGCCAAGTCGCTCGAGGGGCTGAAACCGGTACGGGCAGGGCGCTTCATCGTTCACGGCGCGCATGATCGCGATAAGATCAAGCCCAACGATCTGGCCATCGAGATCGAGGCCGGTCAGGCTTTCGGCACCGGCCATCATGGCACGACAGCGGGCTGCCTTGAGATGATCGAGGATGTTCTGCGGGCGCGGACCGTGCGCAATGCGCTCGATCTCGGCACCGGCAGCGGTGTATTGGCAATTGCCGTGCGCAAGATGCGCCATATTCCGGTACTCGCAACGGACATTGATCCCATCGCGGTGCGCGTGGCCAGGGAGAATGTGCGGCTGAACGGCATCGTCTCCGGGCTGGCGCTTGAAACCGCTCCGGGTTTCCACTCCGACGCTTTCCGCAAATACGGCCCGTTCGATCTCATCATCGCCAATATTCTGGCGCGGCCGCTCATCAAGATGGCGCCGCAGCTTGTCACGCATCTGGCGCCCGGCGGCACCGTCATCCTGTCGGGAATTCTCGCATCGCAGCGCTGGAAGGTGCTTGCGGCCTATAATGGCGCGCGGCTCTCCCACGTCCGCACCATATGGCGCAATGGCTGGGTCACGCTGCATCTGCGCAAGGACTGACGCTTTAGCAGCATCCGTTTCCGGACAAAGAAAAGGCGGCGCTTTCGCGCCGCCTGAAAACCCGCGAGCATATTGGAGGAGAATCGCTCAAGCGGGTCGACGTATTCCTGTTCCTGCGCGGTGGAGGGAGGATCGCCGCGCCCGAAGTGATCAGAATACGTAGCTGGACTTTGCGGTGCGGCGAAGTTCGGCGCGGTTCATGCCGAGCGCTTCGAGCGACTTGTCGTCGAGGTTAAGCAGGGCTGCGTTGACATGACGGCTGACCTGACGCTCGCGTGCTTCAATGACGCGATCGAAAGCGGTGCGGAGGAAAGATTTTGCCATTGCTTCAAATCCTTGTTTGCCAGGAGAGTGTGTCTCTCGCTGTGTTGGCTTGAAGATAAGCGATGTGTTTTTGTTTGGTTAGGGGTCTTGCTTCAAGGTAGGTATGCGTTTTTCACATGTCTTCGGCTTTTCAATATTACTTATTTAGGGAAAATTGCTCAATTTAGCGGCGTCTTTTCTCGGCCTTTGGGGTAAATGGCAGCGCACGTGCCTGTCGTAATGGTTGATGGCACATATGGCTTGAAACCGGGTTTGCCGGCATGGCATTGTCGTTGCGCGCCAATGATTTGACGGCGTTACCGACCGCTTTCCTCATGACAGTTCCCGAAAGATGCCCATGTTCCAGACCTTCGAAAACAAATCCGCGCCGCAATTCGGCAAGGCCCGCGTCGAGGCGCTGCGTGCCAGTTTCGACGCCCTTGGTATCGATGGTTTCCTGGTGCCGCGTGCCGATGAATATCAGGGCGAATATGTACCTGAATCATCTGAGCGTCTGTCATGGCTGACCGGATTTACCGGCTCTGCCGGCATTGCGCTGGTAATGCGCGCAGAGGCGGTGGTGTTTGTCGATGGTCGCTATACCACGCAGTTGAAGTCGCAGGTCGATCAATCGGTGTTCAGCGGTGGTGATCTGGTCGGTGCCCCGCCTTCCGTCTGGTTGTCGGAGCACGGGGCTGTGGGCTTTCGGCTCGGGATCGATCCATGGCTGCATACCGGCGCTGAATTGAAGCGGCTGGAAAAGGCGCTTGCCGGGAAGGGCGGTTCCGTCGTCCTGCTCGAAAACAACCCACTCGATGCCCTGTGGCACGACCGCCCGTCCGAACCGCTGGAGCCTGTCGTCATCCAGCCGGAAGCCTTCACCGGCAAGCTGGCGAAGGAAAAGATCGCCTCGCTGGCAGAGACGGTGTCGGCCAAGGGAGCCGATGCCCTGCTGGTGACAGATCCGTCTTCCATTGCCTGGATTTTCAATATTCGCGGCAACGATGTGCCGCACACGCCGCATCCGCTTGCCCGCGCCATCATCTATGCGGATGGCAAGGCTGATATTTTTCTCGACAAACGCAAGACCGGTATCGAGGCCGAGGCCTATCTGGCACAGCTGGCGACGCAATTGCCGCCATCGAATATCGCTGATCGTCTGCACGCCATTGCCAGCGCCAAGGGCCGCGTCATGGTGGACGCCGATCTGACGCCTGTGGCGCTGACAGGGGCGATTACGGCGGCGGGTGGCACCTTGATCGAGGAGGCCGATCCCGTCCGCTTGCCGCGCGCGTGCAAGAACGCGGCGGAGCTTGCCGGCTCGGCAGCGGCACATGTGCAGGACGGCGCGGCTATGGTTGAATATCTGTGCTGGCTGGATCGTCAGCAACCGGGCAGCGTTACCGAAATCGCGGCCGTGAAGGCGCTGGAGGCTGCGCGCGCCAAAGTGGGGCAGTCTCTCCAGAATCCTCTGAAGGACGTGTCTTTCGATACGATTTCAGGCGCGGGCGAACATGCCGCCATCATCCATTATCGCGTCACCACCGATACGGACCGGACACTTGGCGATGGTGAGATGTTCCTCGTCGATTCCGGCGCGCAATATGTCAACGGCACCACTGACATCACCCGCACCGTGGCAATCGGCAATGTCCCGGAAGATCAGCGGCGTTTCTTCACGCTGGTGCTGAAGGGCGTGATCGCCATCAGCGACGCACGGTTTCCCAAGGGAACGCGCGGTTGCGATCTCGATCCCCTGGCACGTATCGCGCTGTGGAAGGCCGGTGCGGATTATGCTCATGGCACCGGCCACGGCGTCGGCTCCTATCTTTCGGTGCATGAGGGGCCGCAGCGTATCTCTCGGCTTTCGACGCAGGAACTTCTGCCGGGCATGATTCTGTCGAATGAGCCCGGTTATTACCGCCCCGGCGCTTTTGGCATCCGCATCGAAAACCTGATCTATGTGCGCGAGGCGGCGGAAGTCGCGGGCGGCGATCAGCCGATGTTGTCCTTCGAGACCCTGACCTGGTGCCCTATCGATCGCAGGCTGGTCGTCACGGCACTTTTGACCGACGACGAACTGGACTGGCTGAATGCCTATCACGCCGGCGTTCTGGAAAAGCTCTCGCCTTTGATCGCGGATGAAGAGGTGAAGGTGTGGCTTGTTGCGGCCACGCAGCCTCTGGCGCGGAACGCTTAAAGGATAGAAAAGTGCCTGATGGCGACGACGATGGCCCAGCCAATGGCCAGCATCGTCAGGCCGGGGAAACGCAGGCAGACCAGAAGAGCGGCCACCATGGCGATCTTCACCTCGTATCCGCCTTCAAAAAAGGCGGGTGCGACAAGGGTCGTCAAAACCGCCACGGGAACGGCGTTCAATCCCGCCTCCATGCGCGGCGGGATGGATTTCATCCGCGTCATCAGAACATAACCGCCGATGCGGGTAAGATAGGTGGCGACGGTAGCGAGCGCGATCAGGATCAGCGTGTCGGCGTGCAGCAGATCGCTCATGGCGTTTCCACCTTGCTTTCAGAATTGGCCTCGCCGGTTGGTTTCGGCGGATAGACGACTGCGACGAGAATGCCGGCAAGCGCGCCGAGGCTGACATGCCAGGGCGAGCCGACGATGTGATAGGCAACAGTTGCGCCAAGAGCGCTTGCCAGCATCACCGGGTAAAAATTCTCCCGCTGGCGGAAGCTCAAAACCATGCCCATGAAATAGATCGGCAAAAGGACATCAAGGCCGATGGCTTTCGGGTCGCCGACGAGATTGCCGAGCGATGCGCCGACAATGGTCATCATCAGCCACAGAATATAGATCGGCGTGGCGAAGCCCATGTACCAGGCAAAACCGACCACGCCAGTGTTTTCGTATTTCCTGACCGACTCGGCGAATTGTGGATCCACCAGCACGAAGAACCCGATGGCCTTTTGCAGGAAAGTCCAGTTGGTGATCATTCTGGCAATGGCGGCCGAATAGAGAATATGGCGAAAATTGACGGCAAAGACCGATAGAACGATCAGCCAGGGGGCTACTTTCTGGCCGAATAATTCGATGCCGACCAGCTGGCTGGCACCGGCATAGACGGTGCCGCTCATGATCGTCGCTTCGGCGACGCTCAGCCCGTTATCGACCGCGACCGCGCCGAACAGCGCGCCGAAGGGAGCGGCGGAAAGGGCGATCGGAAAGCCGCTTTTGAGGCCTTCGCGGAAATCTGCATTGGACATTGTTCAGGAACTCCTTGCCGGCCGCTCTATCGCCGTCCCGGCCGGCTGGCAAACAAATTGCATGAATGGATCGATTGATTCCCTTGAAGCTTCCGTTACGGTAACGCCGATACGCAACGTCGGACGGAAGGCCTCACCCGGTTTTTGCTCCCCGCCCAAACGATTGAATAATGGAGGATCAATGCTGGAGAAGCAGGACAGGGCCGTGCTGGCCGCGCGTGTTCGGGAGTATCTGGCCCGGGAGACCGAAACCGAGATCGGCTTGCTTCAGGCGGAAATCTTCGTCGACTTTCTGGCCGAAGAAGTCGGATATGTCTTCTACAATCAGGGGCTCAAGGATGCGCATGCCGCTATCCTGCGGCGTTTGGAGGATGCAGCAGGCGATATCGACGTGCTGGAGAAGCCGAGGCTGCGATGACCGGCCCTCAGTCGCGCAAAATGTCGCGGCTTCTGAGGATGGTGGCGCCTTTTTCCCGCATGGCCGCAATCGACGCCTGTATACCTTGGGGATCGATGCCGCGGCTGGCATCCTCGATGAAACGAACCTTGACGCCAGGCAGCATGTCGAGGGCATCGAGCACCGAGAAACTGACGCAATAATCGGTGGCGAGCCCGCATATGTCGAGCTGGGTTACGCCTTGGCGCGTCAGATAATCGGCAAGACCTGTCGTTGCCCCCTGATCATTGTCGCGAAAGGCGGAATAGCTGTCGACGGCGGGATTTTCGCCTTTCTGCTGGATATAGTCGAAAGCCTCCGTCTTGAGGTCGGGATGGAATTCCGCATCCGGCGTGCCCTGCACGCAATGGTCGGGCCACATCATCTGCGGTTTGCCGGAGAGTTCACCCATATCGAACGGCTTCTTGCCGACATGCTGCGAGGCAAAGCTGCCGTGATTTTCCGGGTGCCAATCCTGCGAGGCGACGATCAGATCGTAACCGCCATTGTCGATCAGGGCATTGGCGACGGGCACGATCCGGTCGCCATCGGCGACAGCCAGATTGCCGCCCGGACAAAAGCCGTTCTGGATATCGATGAGCAGCAGCGCCTTCATGATTTGCCTCCCTTATTTCCGGCAGGATGCCAAGCCGGCAGCAACGGATCAAGTGCCCTTACCAGCTTTGTATGTGCTTGACGGCTGATGGCATAGATTTGCTCCGTCGCAGTCCTGCCGCATTTACAGCAAATTTCCGGCAAAGTCGGAATTTACCTGACGATGCGGCGACGTAAACTTTAAAGGCCGATGACGCCCTGCGGGGCATTTTCCGGGAAAAGGCGATGCAGACGCATGGCCAGCCCGCGCAAGTCATTGTTTTGCCTTCGCCCGACAATGCGCAGACCTTAACGAATTATTTTTGCAGGGACTCGTAAACACTTTGGTTACCATAATTCGTCATGCTTCGAACCAGTCAGTTCCGAAATCGGCCGGGTGTCCACCCGCTGTTCGGATGCCCCAAAATCCCTCCGGCTTTGCCCGGGTGTGCGTGAACGGTTCGAGTAACGAGTATCATGGCGTATTCTGCTGCGGCTTATAATGGCGCCGGTCTTGCCGGTTCGTCTTGCCTCAAGAGAGGCAAATCCTTTTCTCTTGGCCGAATGTCCGCTCTGCTTGGCGGCGGTGCCTTTGCCGGTCTGTTCGCCTTCGCTGCCTTTGCCTCGCTTCACACGATGGCGGCCGCATCGCATGGTGTCGGGCAGTTTGAGAAGACGCTGGTGGCGAGGCTGGAGTCTGGCGAGGCTGCGATTTCCGGCGCAGCCGCACGCGATATTCACGTCCGCAAATTTTCCCGTCTGAGCGACCACAGCCATGGCCCGCAGAAGGCGGTTCGCCTTGCCGGCATCATGCCCGAAATCGGCGAGAAGGAGTTCCGCGAGCGTTTTGGCGCGGCTGCGAACGCGAAGGGGCAGGCGACAGTCAAGGAACTTGCAGCGCTGCGGCCCTCCGCCATCGTCGATTCAGCGCTTGGACGCACCACAGAAGTCGCCTATCAGAGCGCCGCATCGCAACATCCGGCATTTGAAGTGGCATTAGGGCGCCCGCAGATCGAGGAAGAGGCGAGCAGCCTGCTTCCGGACGACGTCCCTTTGCCAAGCTTCCGGCCCGAGGTTGCGGCTGCCGAAACGGTGGAGCCATCACCCCGCCCCGCCGTTCTAGCGAAGACCGATGAACACCCGGCAGCCGTTGCTTCCGCACCTGCTTTCGATGCGCCGGTGCCTGCGCGTGCACCCCAGCAGCCGCGGCAGGGCACGGCCGGCATGCTCGCCTTTGCAAAACCTGATAATCCGGTGCGCGAGCCGAGCAAGATGGATGCGGTTCCGTGGCCGGATCGCGGCAACGGCACGGCGATCTACGATATTTCCTCCGGCCTGGTTCATATGCCGAACGGCGAAAAGCTCGAGGCACATTCGGGCATCGGCAAGATGCGCGACAACCCCGACTATGTTCATGTGAGAATGCGCGGCTCGACGCCGCCCTCCAGCTATCGTCTGACGATGCGCGAGGCGCGGTTCCATGGCGTCGAAGCAATCCGTCTGACGCCGGAAAATGGCGTCAATCCGCATGGCCGCGACGGTCTTCTCGCCCACACCTACATGCTGGCGAAACGCGGTGAATCGAATGGCTGCGTTGTGTTCCGGGATTACTCCCGGTTCCTTGCGGCCTTCAAACGCGGTGAAGTCAAACGCATGGTCGTGGTGCCGAAGCTGAATGGTGGTCGCCCGACGCTCGCAAGCAGCGGTGGCAAGAGTGGCGGCAAGACCCTGCTCAGCATGTTCTCACGCGATAGCGATACCTGATTTACGCTTTTCGGGACTTAAAACCGCTGCACATTTTTACCGGAGAAATGCCCTAGCGGCCGCGTCGCTGGGTCAGCACCATGCCGGCGAGAATCAGCAGAATGCCGAGTGCGCTAGCCCAGAGTTTCGGCGGCTGATCGCTGAAAAAGTCGAGCACGACGCTTGAGACCATCTGGCCGCTGATGACGAGAAGTGCGGTATTGACCGCGCCGATGCGGGGGATGAGCCAGCTTCCCGAAGCGATGAAGACAACACCGATGGGGCCACCGATAAAGGCAAGCCACGGCGCGTCGGCCGCGCCTGGCGGAATGAGGCCGCCGACGATGAGGCCGATGACGGTCAATACCCCGAAACCGACGATATGGTTCCAGAACGAGGCGATCAGCGGTGAGTTCGACAGGCTGAGGCGGCCGTTGACCTGACGGCTCAGCGCCACGAAGACGCCGCCGGTAAACGCCATGGCTATCCAGACGATCATGCCGTTCTCCCGACAAGGATAATAAGTGCGCTGCCACAGAGAATCAGTGCCACCGCCGCCATGTCACGCAAATCCGGTCGCCGTTTGGGCAGGCCAAATAGGCCGAAGAAATCGGCCAGAAGGCTGAAGATCACCTGTCCGCCCAACCCGAGCGCGATGGTGCCGGAGAGGGCGAGCGGCGAATTGACGGCGGTGGAGGTGAGGATGACAATGGCCGCACCAATCACCCCACCGCAATAGGCCCAGAGCGGCGCCTTCGGTTTGGCCAGCGCACCCGCCTCCGTCTTCGGGCGCATGATCGCGAGATAGATCAACGCCGCCACCGTGCCGGTGCCGTGTGCAGTCCAGGAGGAGAAAAGTGCGTTACCGTAATGCGCAAGCTGGCCGTTGAAATGCACCATCAATGTCAGAAGACAGCCGCTTGCGAAGGCGGCGGCAAGGTGCAACGGGTTCAGGCGGGGATGGGTCGTTTCTGTCATGGCCAGCCAAAATATGATTATTCAGCGAAGCGTTACAACATCGGCACCTGAATCGAAATCGATTTGTCAGTTGTTTCCAGAAACATGTGCAACCGGCGCACTCCACCCTCTTACTTAGCGCAGTCGGTCATCACATCCGCGAAAAAATCGGCGATCAGCGTGGATACGCCCTTCGGGTTTTCCCAATGCGGATTGTGGCCATGCCCATCGAGCGTAACGGTTTGAGCCTCGGGAAAGGCGGCGGCCAATTTTCGACGATGCGACGCGCCGAAAAGGGGGTCTTCGAAACCGGCGAGGCACAGTACCGGTTTTTTTATTCTGGACGCGCTGTGATGCAGGTTTGTATCCGCAAAGCGCTCAACGACGCCATGCCAGATGGCAGCCGGCATGTTGGCGGCATCCTGTTTCATTTTCGACAAAAAATCATCGTCGACTGGCTGACTGCACGAATACCAGCCGCGCAGAAAGCAGCTATTGGGTCCGATCGGGTCCCGAAGTGCGAGAATATCTCTGGTCAACTGGCTTTCCGCGCCAAAATCCGGCTCAAGCGTTGCCGAAATAAGGGCAAGAGCCCGGATCGTGTCGCCTCGCCGGGCGGCAAGTTCGATAGTGGTCATCGCACCCATGGAGTGGCCGAGCAGAAACAGCCGTGAAATACCCAGGAGCGTTAGAAACCGATCGACCGTTTCGGCGAAATCAGCGACATGCAGGCTCTGTCCCGCCGAGGAAACACCGTGTCCGGGCAGGTCAGGAACGATGAGCCTGTATTCGCTGAAAAAAGGCTCCAGCATGGAGAAGCTGCGGCTGGTGTCCGAAAAACCATGCAGCATTAGCAGGACTGGGCCCGGACCGCCGGTGTCGATGAAAGCCAGCTGGCGACCGCGGGGCAATTCTACATATTGCTTCCGCTTCTCCCAATCATCCTGCAATATTGCCGTCACAGGCCGATCCCCGCCTTAACGGCAGTGAGACCATCCTGCCCGTCGAACGTCGATACGCCCTTCAGCCAAGCGTCCAGTCGTTGCGGCTCATCCTTGATCGCCTGCCTTGCCGCGTCTTCCGGGGACATTCCACCGTTCATGATATAATCCATGCCCTTGTTCTCGTACTCCACGTCGAATGCGAGATTGTCGAGCAGCTTCGCCACATTCGGGCATTCCTGCAGGTAGCCTTTGCGTACCTGCGTATCGACTGTTGCAGCGCCGAAGTCGGGCCCGTAAAATTTATCGCCGCCCGTCAGGTACTTGATGTCGAATTTGCTGTTCATCGGGTGCGGCGCCCACCCCTGGAAAACAATGAAGGACTTGTTGCGGGCGAAACGGGTTACCTGCGAAAGCATGCCCTGTTCGCTGGACTCGACCACTTCCCAATTGTGCAGTCCCAGTGCCGGATCGTTGACGGCATCCAGCATCAACTGGTTGGAGCCCGGTTCGATGCCGTAGAGCTTGCTGTCGAACTTGTCCGCGAATTTTTGCAGGTCGGAGAAATCCCTGACGCCGGCATCCCAAACGTAGGTCGGAACCGCGAAAGTGTATTTGGCGCCTACAAGATTGGTTCGGACTTTTTCGACCGATCCGTCTTCCTTGTAAGGCTTGTAGTAGTTCACCATTGCCGGGTTCCAATAGCCCAGAAAGACGTCGAGATCCTTGCTCTTCAGGCTCGTGTAGATGACGTCGATCCCGAGAAGCTGGCTTTGCGGCTCATATCCCAGTGATTTCAACAGCGACATGGCGATGCCGGTGGTGAAAGCAAGATCGTTCCAGCCCGGCTCGGCCAGTCGCACAACCTTGCAAGTTTCAGCATCCGATGCGAGCGCGGAAGTGCCGACGGTTGTCAAAACCATCGCGGCCGAAAAAACACCTGCCCATTTTTTCATTGTTCCACCTTTTTTGTCTATTGGGTCATTAGATTGACCGGTGGGACAATAATTGATCTTTACGGAAAATTTGTCAATATTGCTCACGCAAGGAGACAAAGATGCGACTGACCAAGATAAGCGATATTCGCCGGGCGGAGCTGAGGCGGGCTGCATTCGAAGTCCTTCAACGTGAGGGAATGGCGGGTGCCACGCTTGAAAGGGTGGCGGCGCAGGCAGGCGCCTCGAAAGGCATCGTGCTGCATTATTTCGCCAACAAGCAGGAACTGTTCGAGCACGCCATGCGCGAAGCCAATGTGAAGCTGAAGGAGGCCGTGGTGGCGCGCCTCAATCGGGCGGTCAGTCCGCGTGAACGGCTCGATGCGATTATCGAGGCGAATTTCGACGAGAGCTTCTTTCAGCCCTCGATCTGCCACGCCTGGCTGTCGCTTTGCGCCGAGGTTCCGCGCGAGCCGCAGCTCGCCAGGATCCAGAAGGTGATCCATGCGCGGATGCGCTCCAATCTTTTGTCGGCTTTGGTGCATCTCGTGCCGAGGCAAGACTGCGCAACTGTCGCGCTCGGGATCACTTCGCTTATCGACGGCCTCTGGTTGCGCTCAGGATTGCAGTCCGGCGGTCTGACGCGCGAGGAGGCAATGGAGCAGATGCGGGATTACCTGTCTCACAGGTTACCGCACGCAAAAGCTGACAATCCGTAGGGAACCAGTACGCGCGCTTCGCATTATTCCACCATGAAGAAAACGACGCGCAAACCCTTGAACCGGATGACGATTTTCGTCATTTCGATTTTCACTCTCGCAGCTGTGATCGCCGCGGTCTACCTGGTTGGGTTCACGCCCGGCGAAGTGTAGGCCAGCGCAGTCAATTGCCGGTGGGAACGGTCTTGCCCTTGCCGCGCTCCAGCGCAACGGTCAGCTTGGCAACGGCAAACCGGAGGCTGCGCATGAGGAAACGGCTGGTTTCCAGAAAAGTGCGGTAGGGCAGCACGGTGAAGTAGCGCCAGCGGGGCAGACGGTATATCCGCAGATTGTTCTGGATCTGGCTTTCCCCGTCCGCATCCTGCGTGGCGCAGAGTGGGTAAATGAAGGCTGCCTTCAGGCCAGCGAGATATTCCAGGTCGAAGGCAATATCGTAGGCAAGCCGCATGGGGATCAGCTTCGAGATCCATTTGCCGGCGCGGCGGTTGACGAGATATGCGCCCGAACCCTTTTCCCGCGTCAACGCAATTGCGAGTGAGCGCCCGCCAACGAGCTTGCGGAACGGAAACTTGCGACCGTTGCTGACCGTGGTCAGCCGAAGCAGATCCCAGTCGCTTCCATTCACTATCGCCTCGTCGATTGCTTCCAGGAAATCCTTTTCGAAGACGACATCGTCTTCAAGAATGAGCGCGATATCGGCATCGCTGCCCATGAACCTGTTGGCACAGGCGACATGGCTGAGATAGCAGCCGATTTCCGGCGGCGAGGTGCGGCGGCCATGCATGAGCATGTAGGAAAGCTCGCTGAATTCCGGGATAGGATAATTCAGTTCACGGCCATTGACGCCTGGGACCCGCTCTGCCTTCAGCCCGATGGCGTCGAGGCGTGCGTTCATGTCCTCGAGGCGCTTGGTGGCGCTGTCCATATTGATCAGGAAAACGGCAAGCTTGCGCCCGCTTTTCGGTAAAATATGCAAAGCAGTCCTCGCCCGGTTTCTGCACCCTGTTGCAACTCCTTTATTGCAACGGCGTGACGGGGGCTATGGAAAAAACTGCATTCGCACACTCATAGTTGTCGAATCAAACCTTTTCCACAAATCCATCCAGCACACGCTTTTGTCCGGCGCGGTCAAAATCGATGGTCAGTTTGTTACCCTCGATGGCGGAGATGTTGCCATTGCCGAATTTGATATGGAAAACGCGGTCTCCGACCACGAATTTCGACGGTGTGTCGGCAACCGATTTGGCCACCAGTTCGCCGTCGATCGTGCGGGCGCGGGGCCCGCTTTCGCCATAACCAATCCTCTCGACCGCATGGCCGGAGCGTGTGCCCCAGTTATCGCGGGTCGCGTCGGACTTGTTGGCCTGGGCACGTTTCCAGCCGGGGGTGGAGTAGTTGTTAGCGAAGGGCTCCGCCTTGTCGAAACGGGACTGGCCATAACCGCCGCGTCCGCCGTAACCACCGTAATTGCTGTCGGATGCCGCGACATCCACGTGCGCTGGCGGCAGTTCATCGAGAAAACGCGAGGGCAGGGTGGATTGCCACAGACCATGGATACGCCGGTTCGATACGAACCAGATATGGCATAGCTTCTTGGCGCGGGTGATGCCGACGTAGGCGAGACGACGTTCTTCCTCCAGACCGGAGCGGCCGCCTTCGTCCAGCGCCCGCTGGTGCGGGAACAGACCTTCTTCCCAACCGGGAAGGAAGACGGTGTCGAATTCCAGCCCCTTGGCGGAATGCAGCGTCATGATTGAGACGGCATCGAGATTTTCGTTCTGCTCGGCATCCATGACGAGCGCGACATGCTCGAGGAAACCGCGCAGGCTCTCGAAGGCCTCCATCGAGCGGATGAGTTCCTTCAGGTTTTCCAGTCGGCCGGGCGCTTCCGCCGTCTTGTCGGCCTGCCACATGGCAGTATAGCCGCTTTCGTCAAGGATCTGCTCGGCAAGCGTGGTGTGTCCGGTGTTTTCCAGAAGCCCCTGCCAGCGGCGGAAATCCTGCACCACGTCGAACAGCGCCTTGCGCGCTTTCGGTTTCAGCTCGTCGGTCTCGATGATGTCGGTCGCTGCCGCCAGCATCGGAATGTCGCGGGCGCGGGCGTAATCATGCAGATTGCGGATGGTCGTGTCGCCCAAGCCGCGCTTGGGGGTGTTGACGATGCGCTCGAAGGCCAGATCGTCGGCCGGCTGGCATACAAGGCGAAAATAGGCCATGGCATCGCGGATTTCGAGACGCTCGTAGAAGCGCGGACCGCCGATGACGCGGTAATTGAGGCCTAGCGTGACGAAACGGTCTTCGAACTCGCGCATCTGGAAGGAGGCGCGAACGAGAATGGCCATGTCGTTCAGCTTGTGGTTCTTGCGCTGAAGCTGCTCGATTTCTTCACCGACGGCGCGGGCTTCCTCTTCGGAATCCCAGGCCGCATGCACCACGACCTTCTCATCGTCGGGGCTGCTGCGCTCGGTGAACAGGGTCTTGCCGAGACGCCCTTCATTATGGGCGATCAGATGGCCGGCGGTGCCGAGAATATGCTCGGTGGAGCGGTAGTTACGCTCCAGCTTGATGACCTTGGCACCGGGAAAATCCTTGTCGAAGCGCAGGATGTTGTCCACTTCGGCGCCGCGCCAGCCATAGATTGACTGGTCGTCGTCGCCGACGCAGCAGACGTTTTGCGGCTCGCCTTTGGGGCGCTGGGCAAGAAGCCTGAGCCACATATATTGCGCCGTATTGGTGTCCTGATATTCGTCCACCAGAATGTAGCGGAATTTCTGGTGGTACTCCTTCAGAATATCGGGATTGCGACGGAAGATGCTGATGGGGTGCAGCAGAAGATCGCCGAAATCGCAGGCGTTAAGCGTTTTCAGCCGGTTCTGATAGGCCGTGTAAAGTTCGCGGCCCTTGCCATTGGCAAAGGCGCGGGAATCGCCCTCGGGAATATCCGGCGGCGTCAGCCCCTTGTTCTTCCAGCCGTCAATCATGCCGGCGAATTGTTTGGCCGGCCAGCGCTTGTCATCAAGACCTTCGGCCTGGATAAGCTGTTTGATCAGCCGCACCACATCGTCGGTGTCGAGAATGGTGAAATCAGACTTCAGGCCGATGAGTTCGGCATGGCGACGCAAGAGCTTGACACCGATGGAGTGGAAAGTGCCGAGCCAGGGCATGCCCTCAACCGCGCCGCCGACCAGAACGCCAATACGTTCCTTCATCTCGCGCGCGGCCTTGTTGGTGAAGGTCACGGCCAGAATCTGGCTGGGATAGGCGCGTCCGGTCGCCAGAATATGGGCGATGCGGGTGGTGAGAACGCGGGTCTTGCCGGTGCCGGCGCCTGCAAGCACCAGAACCGCGCCGTCCAGTGTCTCCACGGCCTCGCGCTGCTCCGGGTTGAGGCCGGAAAGATAGTCGGGCGTGGGCCGGGCCTGATCGCGTGCCGCCATGGCGCGCGCGGCAATGCCAAGCCCGCCTGCGTTGCCTGCATCGGCATTGTTCGTCGCCTTGCGCGGCGCCTCAGGTTCTTCGTCGAAGAACGGCATATCGTCAAAACTGTTGCTCATGCGGCCCAATGTAGTGATTCGGGATATAAAGGCTAGAACCGTGTTCTGCTTTTATTCCGGTATCATCCGTCAAAACGCCTATTCCAAGACGTTTTTTCGTCTCAGACCCGCCTGTCGGCATCAAAAGCCGCGTCCACCGGCAATTGCAGCGCCACGGCCAGTTGGTTGGTCTTGGCGGCAAGGGCGATGACGCGCATGAGATCGGCATGCTGTTCGCCCGTCATGCCCTTGGCTTTTGCAGCCGCAGTATGGGAGTGGGCGCAGTAGGAGCAGCCATTGGTGACGGAAACGGCGATATAAAGCATTTCCTTCACCAGCGGATCGAGCGCTGAAGGTGTGGCCATCACCGCCTTGACCTCGGCCCAGGTCTTTTCCAGAAGATCGGGGTCGAAGGCGAGGTAGAGCCACATATTGTTGATGAAATCCGATTTCCGCGTTGTGCGGATATCGTCGAACACAGCCTTGACGCGCGGGTTGGCTTCGGGATTTTCGGCTTTCGTTACGGTGCTCATGCATTCCTCCGGTCATGGCTATTTCAGCTGCAGATTACCGGATTGGCGAATGTTTGCGACAGAAATGGCCGTCAGTGCGCTTTCGACGACAATTCATCACAAATTACAATTATGTAAGGAACGGATTTGTGCGTTGCCTTCGTTAAGGCATGCGGGAATACTTCTACCGTTCCGAAAAGCTCTTTTCGGGGCGGGTTTATGCTGTGCGGATAATCGGAGAATTGTATGCGGGTGTGGAAACAGGTGGGTGTCTGTCTTGCTGTGGCGGGAGCAGGACTCTGTCTTTGGGGATTTTATTCACCCGAAGCGCGGAATCTGCTCGCGGGTATCGGCATCGGCAAAACACCTGGTGGCGCGGTCGAGGTTGCCGCATCCGGTGCCAGAACACCCGGTTCGTCATCCGGCCAAAATGCCGGCGCTGCACGCCGCGATGGCAATGCCACCCTGGTGGCGATGGCCCCGGTCAAGCAGGGCACGGTCAATGACAGGCTGAACGCCATCGGCAGTGGCGAGGCCATCCAGTCGGTCGTCGTCATGCCGCAGACATCAGGCACGCTTTCGGAAATCCGCATTTCATCCGGCGCCCGCGTCGTAAAGGGGCAGGTGCTCGCGCGGCTCGATGACGAGGAGCAGGTGATCGAGCGTGACAAGGCGCAGGTTGCGCTACGCAGCGCCGTCGAAAAATCGAGTTCCTACAGTAACCTGAAATCCGTATCCCGCCTTGATGTGCTGGACGCGCAGATTGCCGAGGAAGCCGCCAAGCTTGCACTGAGCACCGCCGAGCTGAACCTCAGGCGCCGCGACATCGTCGCACCGATTGAGGGTGTTGTCGGGATCGTGGCCGCCAATATCGGCGACAATGTCACCACGCAATCTACGATCGTCGGCATTGATGACCGTTCTCAAATTCTGGTCAATTTCTGGGCTCCGGAACGGTTCGTAACTGCAATTACCGTCGGAATGCCTGTAGAGGCCACCTCGATTTCACGCCCCGGCGAGACGTTCAAAGGTGAGGTCGAGGCCGTCGACAACCGTGTCGACGCCGCAAGCCGTACCATCCGCATCCGGGCACGGTTTGCTAACGACAAGGATGAGCTTCGGGCCGGTATGTCCTTCGGCGTCACCATGCGTTTTGCCGGAGAGACCTATGCATCCGTCGATCCGCTGGCCGTGCAGTGGGATGCCGAAGGTTCCTATGTCTGGCGCGTGACCGACAATAAATCGGCCAAGGTGCGGGTGCAGATCGTGCAGCGTAACCCCGACGCCGTTCTCGTGAAAGCGGAACTGGCGGAAGGCGATCAGGTCGTGACCGAAGGATTGCAGCGGGTGCGGGAGGGGGGTGCCGTCCGTGTCGCAAGCCAGCCGAAGCCCGAGGAGGTTGCCAGCCAATGACGACTCAGCCGCCTTCGGGTCAGGATTCCAAGCTCGCCTTCACCGCACTGTTCGTTCGCCGGCCCATTCTGGCAGCGGTTCTCAATACGTTGCTTGTGGTTGCCGGCCTTGCCGCGCTGGTTGGCGTTGAGGTGCGCGAGTTGCCGGATGTGGACCGGCCGTCCATCAGCGTCAGGACGACTTATGAAGGTGCGGCGCCCGAAACCATCGATCAGGAAGTGACGCAGACCATCGAGGGAGCTGTTGCGCGCGTCAGCGGCGTCAAAACCATCTCCTCCAATTCGCAATTCGGCACCAGCCGCGTAACGATGGAATTCGGCGACAATGTCGATATGGCCGTTGCCGCAAACGATGTGCGCGATGCCATTGGCCGCGTAACCAACCAGTTGCCTGATGATGCTGACGAGCCGCAGATCATCAAGGCGGATTCCGACAGCCAGCCGATCATGCGTCTTGCCGTCACTTCGTCCACGCTCAGCATGGAAGATCTGACCAAGCTGGTGGATGACGAAGTCATCGACCGCCTTGCCGCAGTCGATGGCGTGGCGGATGTGGAGCTTTACGGCGATCAGGAAAAAGTCTTCCGTGTCGATCTCAATCAGGCCGCACTTGCCAGCCGTGGTCTGACGGTGACGGACATTTCCACCGCGCTGGCCAGTGCCGCGCTTGATGTGCCGGCGGGATCGCTGAAAAGTTCGACGCAGGACATCGTCGTGCGCGCGACCGCGAGCCTCACGAAGCCTGAGGATTTTTCCAACCTTCTGATCAAGGACAATATCCGCCTGCGCGATGTGGCAACCGTGATGCTGGGTGCGGATGACGAGTCCACCTCGCTGCGGTCCAATGGTGTGCAGGGCGTGGGTCTCGGCGTCATCCGGCAGGCGCAGTCCAATACGCTCAATATCTCCACCGGCGTGAAGGCTGCCGTCGAGGCCATGTCGGCCAACCTGCCGCAGGGTACGCGCATCGTGGTGACCAGTGACGACGCCGTCTTCATCGAAGGCGCGTTGCACGAGGTGGAACTGGCGCTTGGTCTTTCCGCGCTGATCGTGGTTGTGGTGCTCTACCTGTTCCTGCGTGACTGGCGGGCAACCCTCATTCCGGCGATCACCATGCCGGTGGCTTTGATCGGCACGATCATCGCCATCTACATGGTCGGATTCTCGATTAACATCCTTACGCTGCTCGCCATCGTTCTGGCGACGGGTCTGGTGGTCGATGATGCGATCGTGGTGCTGGAAAATATCGTGCGCCGCCGTGCGGAGGGCATGGGGCCGCGCGCTGCCGCTGTTCTCGGCACGCAGGAAGTGTTCTTCGCGGTGATTGCGACGACGGCGACACTTGCCGCAGTGTTCATTCCGCTCTCCTTCCTTCCGGGCCAGCTGGGTGGCCTTTTCCGTGAATTCGGTTTCGTTCTCGCCTTCGCTGTCGGTCTTTCCTCCATCGTGGCCCTGACGCTTTGTCCGATGCTCGCTTCGCGGATGCTGAAAGACGGATTGAAGGAACCCACGGGACCGCTGGCGTGGTTCGGCAATGTCTTTGCCTCCACCTATAAGACGACGCTTTCCGCCTGCCTCAACAACCCGCTCATCGTCATCATCGTTGCGCTTGTCTTTTCGGGCCTGTCTTGGATTGCCTTCGGCATGATCCAGAACGAACTGACGCCGCGCGAGGACCGCGCCTCGGTGATGATGCGTGTGACGGCGCCGCAGGGTGTCAGCCTCGACTATACGCGCGACCAGTTGCAGCGGATCGAGGAAAATCTCCAGCCGCTGCGCGACAGTGGCGAAATCCGCAATATTTACTCCATCACCGGTATGAACGGTTCCTCCAACACCGGTTTTCTGGTGCTGACGCTGGCGCCGTGGGCTGATCGCGACCGCACGCAGAACCAGATTGCCGCCGACGTTACCGCTGCCGCCAACAAGGTGCCGGCGCTGCGCGGCAACGCCATGCAGCCGAACAGCCTGCGCATTCGTGGTGCGGGCAACGGCCTGCAGATGGCAATGGTCGGCAGCAATTATCAGGCACTGACAGCTGCTACGCAGAAACTACTGCTTTCCATGGAGGAAAGCGGCCTGTTCGAAACGCCGCGTTTGGACAACGAGCCCAACCAGGCGCAGCTATCCGTCTCCATCGACCGGGAGCGCGCCTCCGATCTAGGCATTGATATCACCGGCCTGTCACGCGCCATGCAATCGCTGCTGGAAGGACGTTCGGTTGTCGACGTCTTCGTGGATGGGGATGCAATCCCGGTCCGGCTGCTGTCCTCCACCCGGCCGATCAACGACCCGACCGATCTCGAAAACGTCTTCCTGAAAACGGGTGACGGCAAGATCGTGCCGATGTCGGTCATTGCCACCCTGAAGGAAAATGCGGTGGCGCCGCAGCTGAACCGCGAGCAGCAGCTTCCCTCCGTCGGCTTTACCGCCAATCTCAAGGACGGCGTTTCGCTCGGTCAGGCTTTGGAAAAGGTGAACGAGCTCTCACAATCCCTCCTGCCGCCCGGCGCCCGCCTTCTGCCGCTCGGCGAGGCGGCGACGCTTGAGGAGAATTCGAGCGGCATGCTGCTGACCTTCGGTTTCGCCATCGCCATCATCTTCCTTGTCCTGGCCGCGCAGTTCGAAAGTGTCCTGAGTTCGATCATCATCATGTCGACGGTGCCGCTCGGTCTTGCCTGCGCCGTCATCGCGCTGCTCGTCACCGGATCGAGCCTCAACGTTTATAGCCAGATCGGGCTTGTGCTTCTGGTGGGCGTGATGGCGAAGAACGGCATTCTCATCGTGGAATTCGCCAACCATCTGCGTGACCAGGGCGCCACCGTGCGCGAAGCCATCGAAAAAGCCACCAGCATCCGCCTGCGCCCGGTGATGATGACAATGATCGCGACCATTTTGGGCGGCGTGCCGCTGGTGCTGGCGCAGGGAGCAGGGGCGGAAGCACGCATCGCGCTGGGCTGGGTTATCGTTGGCGGTCTGGGTTTTGCGACGCTGGTGACGCTTTACATCACCCCGGTTTCCTACCTGCTGATTGCCCGTTTCGCCAAACCGCAAGCCGATGAGGAAATCCGCCTCCACCGCGAACTGGAACTTGCCGCGCGTCGGAAGGCGCTGGAGGAGGACAAGCAGCTGCTTGCGGCGGAATAAAAATTTATGGGCAAGCCGGCGAGTCGGCTTGCCCATTTTAGAAACTGATTAAACCCCGTCTGTCTCAGGCAACAAACAGGAAATCGTTTGCGGAAAGGCTCGAAATGGAAACGCCGGCCAGAGAAAGGCTGTCGGACGGAGTGAAATTGATCACCGTTGATCCGTTTGCTTCGGTGAACAAAGTGGCAAGATCAGAAAATTCATCAATGCCGCTAAATCCTCCTATTTCGATGACATCCCCGTCGGTAACGGAGAAGTCAGCAATCACGTCATTACCGAAGCCGGTGCGGAAGACGAAGGTATCGCTTCCGTTTCCGCCTTCGAGCCGGTCGCTGCCAAATTCGCCGGAAAGAATGTCGTTACCGTTTCCGCCTTGCAGGGTGTCATCGCCGTCGCCGCCGAAAAGTTTATCGTTTCCGGATCCGCCAGCAACGGTGTCGTTGCCGAAGCCACTATAAACCACGTCGTTTCCACTACCCATATCGATCAGGTCATTGGTGCCAGAGAGGGTCGAGTCGCCGGAATTTTTTCCGACAAGGTATAGTGTATCGGCGTTATCTGAGCCTCGGAATTTGGCGATATCAGTGATTTTAATCTTGGTAAAATCAAGAGTGCCGCCGAGATCATCGAATTCGATGCTCACATTCGTACGGCCTGCGCCTTTGATCTCTTCGATATCGCGGATCGATCGAATGCCGATACGGCTCTCATTGAAACTCGCTTCGATAATGTCATATCCGGAGCCTCCGTCAAAATCCGTACCTGTGAGGGACGCGCGATTCGCATAGAAATAATCATCGCCTGCACCACCGGAAACAAACATTTCCCAGCCGTAGTTGAGATGAATCTTATCGGCACCGTCACCACCATCGACTGTGGTACGTGCAGAAACTGAACCCATTCCAATAGTAATCGTGTCGTTACCCAGCCCTCCCTTAAGGATGTCAGCACCGCCACCGCCTTCGATACGATCATTGCCCGAGCCGCCATCGATGGTGTCTGATCCCGCGCCGCCGAAGATAGAATCGTCTCCTGCCTCTCCATAGGCATAATTCGGCAAAGGGTTTTGCTCGAGATAAATGGTGTCGTTGCCGTCGCCGCCCCACACGCGGTCATATCCGGGTAACCATCCGCCACCCGCATAGATGACGTCGTCGCCACCGTTGCCGCGGAGTTCATCATATCCCTGTCTGCCGTAGATAACGTCGGCATAAGGGGTGCCGCTATAGACATCGGCTTTATCGCTTCCGGTATATCTGGCCATTTATTATACTCCTGATATATGTTAAGCTAAAATGAGTCCTTATGGTTGCATATCTAGACGTTTCTGTCGAAGGGGTTTTTGTGAATTTTGCGAGACAAGGTCGAGCAGATCGGGAGCGTTGATTTATAATCACAGCAATAAGCCATGTCGTTTGCCGCTATATGAGGTGGTTCTCGAACGTTGCCGAGCCGTTTGGAACGCGCTATCGGCGCATCCACCATCGCGGAGACTATTCAACTCCTGTTCGGGCGATAAATCTGGACGCCTTTATATGATAGTTCAAAGGCGCCGACGCTTACCCTGCCGGTCGTGTCCATTTCGATCAGATTTCCTGTTCTGTCATAACTATTGAACAGGCTGGAAATCGTCTGGTCGAGTTGGTCTCTAGCGCGCTTTTTCCAATAGTTATTGGTGTCTTCGAGCATTTTTAGAAGCGCCTTCTGTTTCTCCGTTAAAGTTTCCGGGTCGATGCTACTCGTTTCCACTTTGTGTGTGCTGTTATAAAAATCGATTGCATTTTGAAGTGTTTGTATGCTTCCGGGAACGCCCATGGCTGCATAGGCCTGGTTGTCCACACCGGCCATATAGGCATCGAAATCGACGCCGAAGTATGCCCAACTCTCCTTCTGTTCGCGCTGTGAGGCGTTGTTGTATGCTTTACTTAGCTCAGCCTGATATGCCTCCGGTGTTAGGTCATACACGCTTTCTTTCGTCATGCCCTCGGGAACGAAATTGCGAACAATGTCTTCAGGCCGTACACCTGGGGTATGCATGGCCCGGCCGAACCGCAATTCCTCCCCCAACAAATCCCGAGTGCTGGAGGCCGATGAAACATTGAGGCTGGTGGTTCGAATAACTTCTGCTGCCCAGTCTATAGCCATCTCTGGGCCTGAGCTGTTCTTTGCTTTGTCAACATCGTCGGCACCTTTCTCCGACATCCCGTCGATCCTGCCTCTCATGTCGTAGGTAAGGTCGCCCGTTTCGTTGTCCGCGCTGGAGGCAAGCAGTGCGGTCAGAGGGTCAACACCATTCGTGGCGCCTGAAGGGCTACTTGCCCGGTTTTTTTCGGGAATGTTCTCGGTCAGCAGTCGAAAATAATTCGATCCTGCAAAGGGCTGACTTATAATTGTAGTCATGTTGAAACCCTGATGTTTGAATACGGACCCGTTTCTAGCCCGGCTCCGCATTCCGGTTGTAATTTATATGCATTTATGAGCATCAATGAAGAAATTCACGTATAAGATGTATACAAGCTGGAGCTTGCTCAGGGCTGGCAGTATGTGCATGCGGAAGGCCATGTGAGAGGAGGTTGTTCCTACCGTTCGGGCGGCTGACCGGCTGGACAAAGCCTTAACCTTATCCCATACCACGCACCGGAATTTCGTAACGGATCGAGTCCGTTACGGCGGTATCTTGCGGTGGAGATGGACGATGGCGCTGAAAGATGTGGTCGCGGGAAAACGCAACGAGGAAGGCATCGCGTCGGTGCTTGCAGCGCTGAAGCAGCAGCTCGGTGACAAGCTCCAGACTGGGCAGGCGTTTCGCGAGCAGCACGGCCATACCACCACCTATCTGACCTTGCAGGCGCCCGACGGTGTCGTTTTTGCCGAGAGCGCCGATGACGTGAAGGCCGTGGTGAAAGCCTGCGCGCTCTATAAGGTGCCGGTCATTCCTTTCGGTACTGGCTCTTCACTGGAAGGGCAGGTCAATGCGCCTGATGGCGGAATATGCATCGATTTCAGCCGGATGAATCGCATCATTGAGGTAAACGCCGAAGATCTTGACGTGACGGTGGAGCCGGGTGTGACGCGCGAGGACCTTAACGTCTATCTGCGTGATACCGGCCTGTTCTTTCCGATCGATCCGGGTGCTAATGCCTCTATCGGCGGCATGGCCTCGACGCGGGCGTCGGGCACCAATGCCGTGCGTTACGGCACGATGAAGGACAATGTGCTGGCCGTTACCGCCGTTGTTGCCAATGGTGAGGAAATCCGCACTGCTCGCCGTGCCCGCAAGTCGTCGGCCGGTTACGATCTGACGCGGCTTTTCGTCGGCGCCGAGGGCACGCTTGGGGTTCTGACCTCGGTTACGCTGCGGTTGCAGGGCATCCCGGAAAAGATCGCTGGTGGCGTCTGCACCTTCGACAGTATTCAGGCGGCCTGTGACGCCGTTATCATGACGATCCAGATGGGTGTTCCGGTTGCGCGCATCGAACTGCTTGATGAAGTGCAGGTGCGGGCCTGCAATGCCTATTCCGGCCTGAACTACGCGGAAAAACCGACGCTGTTCGTGGAGTTCCACGGCACCGAAGAGACGGCGGCCCTGCAATCGCAGCAATTTGCAGAGATCGCGGCGGAATGCGGCAGCGTCGATTTCCGCTGGACCAGCGATGCGGCCGAGCGCAACAAGCTGTGGAAGGCCCGGCATGACGCTTATTGGGCCTCGCGGGCGCTTGCGCCGCATCTCGACGGTTTGTCCACCGATGTCTGCGTGCCGATTTCGCGGCTGGCGGACTGCGTGGTGGAAACGCAGCGGGATATCAAGGAAAACGGCTTTCTGGCGCCGATCGTCGGTCATGCCGGCGACGGCAATTTCCATGTACTCATCCTGTTCGATGGCAAGGATGCCGAAAGTGTCGCCAAAACCGAAGCTTTCGTTGCGCGTCTCAATCGCCGGGCCATCGCCATGGACGGCACCTGCACCGGAGAACACGGCATCGGCCAGGGCAAGATGAGTTTTCTGGCCGAAGAGGCGGGAAATGCGCTGGATGTGATGCGCGCCATCAAAACGTCGCTCGACCCCAATAACATCTTCAATCCAGGCAAACTGTTCCGTCTTGTCTGATCATTCTCACAATTGATTGGTACAAAAGGCTGCTTGCCGTTAAGGCAAATAAGAATAGGTTTGCAGCGTTCGCGAAGGGAGAAGCAGTTCAGTGCTCGGGCGTATTCTGGTTTTTCTGGGCGGACTGCTGGCCGTGGTGCTGTTTTCAGCGCTGCTCATTCCCTATTTCGTTGACTGGACGGATTTCCGCCGCGATTTCGAAGATCAGGCAAGCCGCATTCTGGGCAAGAAGGTGGTGGTGCACGGTCGCGTCGAAGCCCGGCTTCTCCCTTTCCCTTCGGTGACGCTGCATGACGTGCGCGCCGGAACGGATGCGGACGGATCGCCGCTCATTCAGGTGGCGCGTTTTTCCATGGATGCCGAGCTGGCGCCTTTCCTTTCCGGTGAAGCGCGTATCTTCGACATGCGCATCGAGGAACCCAAGGCCAAGATCCGGCTTTTGAAGGACGGCACTCTGGACTGGATGCGCGGCAGCCGGGCGGAAATTCCAGCCCGCACCGTGGTTCTGGAAAGTGTGCAGATCGAAGGCGGGCAGATCGAATTCATCGATGAGCAATCCGGCCGCAACCGTGTTGTGACGGGTCTTAACGCCGACATGTCCGCCAATTCGCTGGCCGGACCATGGAAGGCGGAAGGGCGCGCTGCCGTTGACGGGCATCCAGGCTCGTTCTCGCTGTCGAGCAGTGAGCCGGATTATACCAATGGGCGCATGGGCCTGCGGATTCGCGTGGTGCCGGATGAACATCCGGTCGAGGTCGATCTGGACGGTGCGATTGCCGCGACTGCGGGAAAGCCCGCCTATAGCGGTTCCTTCGCCTTCAGTTTCCGTGAAGACCAAAAACAGAAGCAGCAGGGCGGGCAATCGCTGTTCTCGTCGCCGCGCACCCGCGGCAGCTTCGAACTGACGAATGAAAGCGTGCGCATACCGAGCTACCGCATGGAGCTCGGTGGCAACGAAAATCCTTACGTCGTGACCGGCGAGGCAACGCTGGATACCGGGGCCAAGCCGGAATTCCTGCTGACGGCGGATGGCCAGCAGATCGACGTCAATCGTTTCGCACCGCCCGTCGTGCAGACCGGCAAGACCTCGCGCCAGCCCACCGCCTCCGTGCGCCAGCGCATCGAGGCATTTGCCGCCATGGTCGCCCGCATTCCGGTTCCGCCGGTCCCGGGCAAGGCCAGCATCAGCCTACCAGCGCTGGTTTCCGACGACACGACCATTCGTGATATCCGGCTGGACGTGCGCCCTGATGGCAGCGGCTGGCAGGTGGTTAACGCCGTGGCAACGCTGCCCGGCAGGACGCAGCTGGAAGCCAAAGGTTCCCTGACGCTGCTGGATGGTCCCGCTTTCAACGGCAATCTGCTCGTTGCCTCCAACCAGCCATCCGGGCTGGCAAACTGGCTTTCCGGTTCTGTCGATCCGGCGATCCGCCAGCTCAATGCAGCCGGTTTTTCCGCCGACGTCTCGCTGACGACGCTGAACCAGCGTTTCGACAATCTCGAGCTTGCCATTGGCGACGCCTCTCTGAAGGGGAAGCTGGAACGGCGCTCTGACGGCAAGGCCTCCAATCTTTCGATCGATCTTGCCGGTAACGAGATCGATCTCGACGCCCTGAAGGCGCTTGGCAGCCTGGCGCTCGGCGATCAGGTCGGAAGTTCTGTTCTCGACCATCGCATCGACGCCAAGTTCAAGGCCGACCGGTTCAACATGGCCGGTGTGACTGCAAATCATGTGGAAACCGCCTTCACAATGGCGGGCGGCGTTCTCTCGCTTGAAAAGATGACGGCTGGCGATATCGCCGGTGCCGAAGTCAAGGCGAAAGGGCAGTTGCAGGGGTCGTTGCTGAAATATGCAGGCAAGGGCACGGTGAACCTGCATGCGACCGACATGCAGCCGTTCTTCGCCATGCTGCAGCAGAAATTGCCTGGTCATCCGTTCCTCAGCCGGCTGGCGGCGAGTTCGCCGTGGTACGCCAATTCCGACCTTGCCATGGATGTTTCGGTCAACAGCGAAAATGGCGGCGCCAATGTCGCCGTTTCCGGCACAGTCAACGGCAGCCGTCTTTCGGCCGTGGCCAAGATGCCGGATTTCCTGTCCATCACCGATGATACGGCGATGTCGCTGGAAGGGGTTTTGAAAAACCAGTCGACGGCGATCCTGTTCGGGCAGGCAGGGCTTGATCCCCTGCCGTTCGATGCCGATGGGGAAGGGCTGCTTTCCGTCAAGCTCAACGGCACGCTCGGTTCTCCCGTCCAGACCGATATCCGTTTCTCGACGGAGCGCACGCATTTCTCGATGATCGGATCCTTTGCCGTTGCCGCCGCCAATTTCGGCGAGGGTAGTGCGGATCTGGCGCTCGAAAGCGCTGATATCGAGCCCTATCTCATCATGAACGCGGTTGGCCTGCCGCAGCTTGGTGGTGGCATGGCGCTGAAGGCGAACGGAAAAATGGCGGTGGATGCGCAGAAGATTGCGTTTTCCGCCCTCGGCGGGCAGGCGGGCGGCAACCCCTTCTCGGGCAGTCTGGCGTTCCAGCGCGCGGCCCCCCATTCCGTCACCGGTGATCTTGCCCTTCGGACCGTCGATCTTGCCTGGCTCGGAGATGCGATCTACGGACCGGTGATCGACCCGGAGACGGGCGCGCTCAACGCCAAGCCGCTGGCCATGCCGGCTTTCCCGCAACTCAAGGCCTCGCTCTCGCTGAAAGCGGAAAGTTTCGAGGCCGGTCCCTTCGGCACGGTCACGGGTCTGTCGACCAAGATCACGCATGATGATGGCAATCTCGCGCTTGATGATATCGCCGGCACCTTCATGGGCGGAAAGCTGACCGGGCGGCTTGCCATGTCCACAGGCGAGGGAGCGGGCATTTTCCGCACCAAGATTGCGGTGAACGACGCCAATCCTGAGTCGATATTGTGGGCGAATGCCAACGGCCCGGTCGCGACGGGCCGGGTGGCGATCGATCTGACCGCCGAATCGACGGGCAAAAGCGTTGGTGAAATTTTGAAATCGGCAGGTGGCTCCGGGGAAGTGCGCGCCAGCGGGCTTGTGCTCAAAGGACTTAATCCCGGTGCCTTTCCGCCGATCCTGCAGGCGGCGGAAGGCTTGCAGCAGCCGATCGACGCGCCAAAGGTTCGGCCGCTGGTGGATCAGAGCCTGTGGCAGGGCGAAATACCGCTCGGCAACGTAGCCCTGCCATTCACCCTGAATGGCGGCGCGCTGCACTTCCAGAATTTGCGCGCCGGGATCGATCCGGTGACGCTTACCGGAGATGCGACGGTCGATATTGCAGCATCGACCGTGAATGGCGATCTCGATCTTATCTTCAATCCCGGCACAGAAGCGGTTGCTGGCGCCGAACCCTCGCTGCGTCTCAACTATAACGGTCCGCTCGCCGCACCGGCTTTGACGACCGATGTTTCGGCGCTCGGCAATTATCTGTCACTCCGGGCTTTCGAAAAGGAACGCCGTCGCGTCGAGGCGATGCAGGCCAGCGTTCTCGAAAAGCAGCGCCTGCGTCGTGAAACGGCGCTCTATCGTTCTCAGGCGGCTGAACGTCAGGCTGAAAAGGAACGGGTGGAGGCGGAAGCCAAGGCCAAGGCCGAAGAGGAGGCGCGCCTTAAGGCGGCGGCAGAGGAGCGTCTGCGGCAGGAAAAGGAACAGCAGGAGCGGTTGCAGCAACAGCAACAGCAACAGCAGCAGCAGCAGCAGCAACCTGTTCCCGAGCGGCAGTCAACGCCGGCCCTGACGGTGCCTCCAACGGAAGATGCGATCAGGCAACTGGCGCCCGAAAACGCTCCGGCCAATCCGTAAGTTTGCCGCGACGACGGCGCGTTTTGGGGAGAGGTTAGAGCCCGTGTCTCAGGGCGAATTTTGACACGGTCCGGACAGCTGCCGCTTCGACCGCTTTGCCAAAATTATCCGTTAGCCTGTTAAATCCAGGCTTCACGCTTGCCGAAGGGCGTGTCGGCATCAAAATTCTTGGTGCCGATCCTGCTGCTTTCCCCCGACAGGCTGGGCTTGTCCGCGCTGTTGCTTGAGGAAGCCGATTTGTCGGAGCTGTTTTCGAGTGCCTCGAGCTGCGCTTGCAGCGATGCAATAGTACTCTTCAGTTCTTCCTGTGCTTTCGCTTCGGAGGTCTGGGCGAGTTCTGACTGCTTTTCGGCAATCTGCGATTTCAGTTCGGCAACGCTTGAAGACGAGGTGGATGAAGAGGAGAGGACGGAAACAGCGATGCTCGTTCCCGAAACGGCGGAAACCATGGGTCGCCTCGTGGCGTGCGGTAGGAAAGGAAAAGCTTGAAATACAAATCTGGAAGCAAGGCTACGCAGTACTGAAGCGCCTTGCAGTACAAATTAGCGCGCTAATGTTTAATGAATGCTTTCACGACATTATGAGTTTTCGGCAAGAATGTTTGTAGTCGGAGAATGGCTGGATATGAGCCGGCGCATATGCGCGCCGCTGCAGTGTCATCTTTCGATGCCACCTTGCAGCAAGCTCACTTGCTCTTCAGCCAATTCAGTACATGGACCCGAAGGGATGAGGACAGATTGCTGTCGGCTGGCCGGTTGTCGTCTATTTCCGCAAGCAGGGCGGCGAAACTGATCTTGCGCTTTTCGGCGATGATTTTCAGCTCGTCCCAGAAGGCATCCTCGAGTGAAATGCTGGTGCGGTGGCCGTGCAATGTCGTGGAGTGCTTGCGGATCATCAGATCAATCTTTCCGGCTGGTCCGGTTGGGAATCTGAATCATGTCGTGCCTGCAAGCCTCTGTTTAGCAGTGTTTTTTCCGGTCTTCCGAAAGCTTGCCCGGGCAGGCCGGCTCTTCAATCCCTGTCGGTCCTGTCGTCGTCCTTTTCAAGCCGCCCCTGATCGAGCGCCTTTTCGGCTTTTTCGTTTAGGGCCGATGTGAGGTTTTTTTCCGCCTTGGTGCGACCGAAATACAGGCGGTTCTGATCCGCCTGAATTTCTTTTTCGCTACGGGCTTTCTGCTTCCGGAACTGACGCAGATTGACGATATCGGCGGCCATGCGGATATGTCTCCTTGAGCTTCGCGCGGTCGGGCAAAAAGCCGTTATTGCTTCTTTCGGAAGGCATCCAGAGAAACGACAGAGCCTTCCTTCTTTTCCTCACCGGACTTGGGCGTCTCGGACGTTGTAGCCGGCTTTGCCTCATGGGAAACGGGATAGGCGGTGATTTCGGCCTCTTCCAGCTCTTCCTCGTCTGCCAGGGGCACATCGAACTCAAGCTCGAAATTGACGGAGGGATCGTAGAAACCTCTGATGGCGTTATAGGGAACAACCAGCTTTTCCGGCGTATCCGAGAAGGACAGGCCGATTTCAAAGCCGATCTCCGTCACCTTCAGGTCCCAGAACTGATGCTGGATGACGATGGTCATCTGCTCGGCATATTTGGACTTGAGGTGCTGCGAAATCCGCACACCGGGCGCGCCGGTCAGAAATGTTATGAAGAAATGGTGGTCGCCGGGCAGGCGGCCGGTTGCGGCCACTTCACCCAAAACTTTGCGAATAACGCCGCGAAGGGCATCCTGTGCGAGAATGTCGTAACGGATATGATCCTGCCCCATGCGGTCCTGTCTTTCCCTTATTCGAACGTCTTTTAAAGCGCTGCGCACCAAGTGCGCCAAGGACGCTGTAACACTTTGAATCTTTGCGTAATCCGCAAGCCGGGATCAATTTCGATCCTGGCGGCTACGCATTACCCAAGTATACGCAATGTCCTGAACGGCAGCAACGGAAAAGCCGATGCTGTGTGCAAGTCAGCTATCATATAACCAATTCAGGCAAAATGGAGAAGGTGGAGGTTTCTGTTGCCAGGTACCTCCGAACCCCGCCTCACGGGGCTAACCGTGAGGACTTTAGAGCGGAATTCCCGCACCGCCATTAGGCAGCGAGAGCGTATTCCTTAGCGTTGTTGTCATTTGCAACTACACTTGTGACCCGATAACGGCGGTATCATGCCGAGCAAAAGTTCGATCTTTACGCCCTTGTCGATCCTATTTCGCCCCCATCAAAAGCCGGCCTTCATCTTGAAAAGCCGCCGGTTTTTGGTGGAGGCGCCGGGTACCGCCCCCGGGTCCAATAGGTTTATTACACCGACCGTTTATCGCCATAGCCGGGTTGCCCCGGCAAGGTTCATATAGGCGTTTCCCTTGGCCGAGAAAAGGGGCCGATGCCAATTCCATGAAAAGATTTCGTGTTTGCCGCCCACAATTTAGACAATTCTTGACGACGAGGGATTGCTGACACATTCTCCCTACAACCGGTCACCACAAGCAACACCGGGCCGGGGACACACGAAGGAGTGGACATGACTGACTATCTCGCAGATGTGAAGAAATACGACGCAGCAGCCGACGAAGCGATTGTCGGCAAGATCGTCAAACATCTCGGCATTGCCCTGCGCAACCGGGATTCATCGCTGGTGTCCGCTTCCGATCCGGAAGAGCTTGCGCGTGTGAAGGCGAACTGGTGCGGCAAGAAGCTTGGCGTGACCGATGACAGCGCCGACAAGGCGATCGATGCAACCGCCAAGGCCATGGCCGCAGACCGCTCCAAGTCGCGTGTGACCTTTTATTATCTGGTGGCCAAGGAACTGGGCAAACTCCAGTCGCTCTGATTTTTTCGCGGGGATAAGCGACCCGCTGGTGATTGGTTCTGTCGCCCTGTGTTATTATATTCCCTTGGTATCAGGGAATCGGCGGCAGAACACATGAAACAATATCTCGATCTTCTCCGGCATGTGATGGACACCGGCTCCGACCGCGGAGATCGCACCGGCACGGGTACGCGTTCGGTCTTCGGTTACCAGATGCGCTTCGATCTTACGGAAGGTTTTCCGGTTCTCACCACCAAGAAGCTGCATCTGCGCTCGATCATCCATGAACTCCTGTGGTTCCTGAAGGGCGATACCAATATCGCCTATCTCAAGGAAAACGGCGTTTCCATATGGGACGAATGGGCCGATGAAAATGGTGATCTGGGTCCGGTTTACGGAGCACAGTGGCGTTCCTGGCCGGCGCCCGACGGCCGCCACATCGACCAGATCGCGCTTTTGATCGAGGCCCTGAAAACCAATCCCAATTCCCGCCGCCACATTGTTTCGGCCTGGAACCCGGCGCTGGTGGACGAGATGGCGCTGCCGCCCTGCCATTGCCTGTTCCAGTTCTATGTTTCGGATGGAAAGCTGTCCTGCCAGCTTTACCAGCGCTCGGCCGATATTTTTCTCGGCGTGCCTTTCAATATTGCTTCCTACGCACTTCTGACGCAGATGGTGGCGCAGGTCACGGGGCTGAAACCCGGCGATTTCGTCCATACGCTTGGTGACGCGCATATCTACGCCAACCATTTCGAGCAGGCGAAATTGCAGATGACGCGGACCCCCAAGGCCCTGCCGACGATGCGCCTCAACCCGGATGTGCGAGACCTCTTCTCCTTTAAGTTCGAAGACTTTACGCTTGAGAACTACGAGGCCGATTCAAGCATCAAGGCACCGATCGCGGTATGAGCGAGCCGCGCATCACCATCGTCGTCGCGGTGTCGGGAAACGGCGTTATCGGCCGCGACCTCGATATGCCTTGGAAGCTTTCCACTGACCTCAAGCGCTTCAAGGCGATGACGATGGGCAAACCGCTCATCATGGGCAGGAAGACATTTCTCTCGGTGGGCGAGCGTCCCTTGCCGGGCCGGCCGCACATCATCGTCAGCCGCAATGCCGATTACAGGCCTGATGGCGTGGATGTCGTGTCGTCGCTTGAAGACGCCCTCGCGCTTGGCAAAAGCAAGGCTGCGGAACTGGGTGTGGACGAGGTTTTCGTGGCCGGTGGCGGTGAAATCTACCGTCAGGCCATGCCGTTTGCCGATCAACTTTCCGTCACCCATGTGGCCGTAAAGCTTGATGGCGACACTTTTTTTCCGGAAATCGATCCCGCCGTCTTTGAAAAAATCGAGGAAAATGCCGTTCCCGCAGGGGAAAAGGACAATTATCCGGTTCTGTTCACCACTTATTTGCGCAGAGCCGCGTCAAAGTGAACTATTTACCCTGATTGGGTATTTAGTTACCACCTCTGCGTTGAAACGCACGCTTCTCCTTCTTATAACGGGTCCATATTCCCGCCGCACGCGAGCAATCGCTTTCGAACGGGATCGGGAGAGGCTTTTATAAAGAGGTATTGATGCCCTGGAGCAATCAGAATGGCGGCGGCGGCCCTTGGGGCGGCGGCGGTGGTGGCGGAAACAACCAGGGCGGCGGTGGCGGCCCATGGGGGCAGGGACCTAACCGGCCTCGCGGCGGTGGCGGCGGCAATGGCGGCCCGCCCGATCTGGAAGAGATCATCCGGCGCAGCCAGGACCGCTTCAAGAATGTCCTGCCGGGCGGTTTCAATGGCGGCGCGATTGCGATCGTCGCTCTCGTCGTTCTGGTTTTCCTCGGCATTCAGTCCATCTACACCGTCCAGCCGGACGAGCGCGGCGTGGAGCTGCGTTTCGGGCGTCCGAAGGATGAGATTTCGATGCCCGGCCTGCATTTCCATCTGTGGCCGATCGAGACGGTTGAAATCGTCAAGGTGACCGAACAGCAGCAGAATATCGGTTCGCGCGCTTCGTCTTCCTCCGCGAACGGCGTGATGCTGACCGGTGACCAGAACATCGTCAACGTGCAGTTCTCGGTGCTCTATACGGTTTCCGATCCGAAATCCTACCTGTTCAACGTCGATAGCCCGGCTGAGACCTTGCAGCAGGTTTCCGAAAGCGCGATGCGCGAAATCGTCGGCCGTCGTCCCGCACAGGACATTTTCCGTGATAACCGTCAGGCGATCGCGGCGGATGTGCGCACCATCATCCAGTCCACCATGGACGGATACGGGGCCGGCATCTCCATCAATGCTGTCGCCATCGAAGACGCGGCGCCGCCGCGCGAAGTGGCCGACGCCTTCGATGAAGTGCAGCGTGCCGAGCAGGACGAGGACCGCTTCGTGCAGGAAGCCAACCAGTACGCCAACCAGAAGCTGGGTGCCGCACGTGGTCAGGCAGCACAGATCATCGAAGAGGCGAACGCCTACAAATCTCGTGTCGTCAACGAGGCAGAGGGTGAGGCACAGCGCTTCATCTCCATCTACGATCAATATCGCACGGCACCTGACGTAACCCGCCAGCGCATGTTCCTGGAAACGATGGAACAGGTCCTGAAGGGTTCCAACAAGGTCATCATCGACGAAAAACAGGGTGTGGTGCCTTATCTGCCTCTGAACGAGATCATGCGCGGCAATCCGGGCGCGGCACAGCAGGGAGGCAACTGATATGAGCAACCGTCTTACGGCCGTTCTCGTCGGTCTCGCCGCCGTGCTTTTCCTGGCCTATTCGTCGATCTTCGTCGTCACCGAGCGCCAGCAGGCCATCGTTGTGCGCTTCGGTCAGATCCAGGATGTGAAAACCGCGCCGGGCCTTTATTTCAAGCTGCCCTTCGCCTTCATGGATGCCGATCGGGTGCAATATATCGAGAACCGGGCGCTGCGCTTCGATCACGACAACATCCGTGTTCAGGTTTCCGGCGGCAAGTTCTACGAGGTTGATGCCTTCGTGGTCTATCGCATTACGGATGCCCGCCGCTTCCGGCAGACGGTCTCCGGTGACCAGATGTCGGCGGAATCGCGTCTACGCACTCGTCTCGACGCGTCGTTGCGCCGGGTCTACGGTCTTCGCGGCTTCGAATCGGCGCTTTCGGATGCGCGTGCATCGATGATGCAGGAAGTACGTGACGATCTGCGTCCCGATGCGGAATCGCTTGGCGTCAGCATCGTGGATGTCCGTATCCGCCGCACCGATCTCACGCAGGAAGTCTCGCAGCAGACCTTCGAGCGTATGAAGTCGGAACGTCTGGCCGAAGCCGAGCTGATCCGCGCCCGCGGTAACGAGGCGGCACAGCGTCGTCGCGCTATTGCCGACCGTCAGGTCGTGGAATTCGAATCCGATGCCCAGCGTCAGTCCGAAGTCCTGCGCGGTGAAGGCGATGCGGAGCGTAACCGGGTCTTCGGCGAAGCTTTCCAGCGCGACCCGAGCTTCTTCGAGTTCTATCGTTCCATGGCGGCCTATTCCAGCGCGCTGTCTGGAACCGGCACTACGCTGGTCCTGTCTCCCGACTCGACCTTCTTCCGTTATTTCAACGACATCAACGGTGCTCCATCCACGGCTCCGGCCGCACCTGCGGCACCGCCGGCAAATTGATAGCGGATCGAATGATTTTGGAGGGGCCGGTTTTAACCGGCCCTTTCTTTTTGAGCGAATGGCTGAGTGGCAGCAAAACGAAAAGGGGACAAAATCCTGTTGTCTCGCGCCCGGAAAGGGATATCCGTTTTCGCGCCGATGCTGTAGGCAGTGAGCAAGGCAGCCGGTGCTGTTCACGAAAAGGTATTTTTACACTTCATCATTCCGCCTTATGCTTTGACGATATATGCAGGGAATGACGATTTGAAACGCGAGGACGCTTATGGCCGTGACCCTTCTTTCGCCTTTTCGCAGCAGCATTGCCGCAGTCGCGGGCTTCGCACTTGTGGCGGGTAGCCTTTCGGCACCGGTTGCGGCATGGGCGCAGAGCCATGGGCCGGCATCGGTCGCCGATCTTGCCGCACCGCTTCTTGATGCGGTGGTGAATATTTCGACGTCGCAGAACGTCAAGACCGAGGGCAAAGGGCCTGTGCCGCCGAAACTGCCGGAAGGTTCGCCTTTCCAGGAGTTCTTCAAGGATTATTTCGACAACCAGAAACCGGAAGGCGGCGACAAGGTCAGTTCGCTGGGATCCGGCTTCGTTATCGATCCGGCTGGCTACATCGTCACCAACAATCACGTCATTGAGGGCGCAGACGCCATCGAGGTGATTTTCCCGAATGGTTCGAAGCTGAAGGCAACGCTGGTCGGCACTGATACCAAGACCGATCTTTCCGTTTTGAAGGTTGAGCCGAAGGCTCCGCTGAAGGCAGTCAAGTTCGGCGATTCGCGCAGTATGCGCATCGGTGACTGGGTCATGGCCGTTGGCAATCCTTTCGGCCTCGGTGGATCGCTGACTGTCGGCGTCGTTTCCGCGCGCGGGCGCAACATCAATGCCGGTCCCTATGACAACTTCATCCAGACGGATGCGGCAATCAACAAGGGTAATTCCGGCGGTCCGCTCTTCAACATGAAGGGTGAGGTGATCGGCATCAATACGGCGATCATTTCGCCGAGCGGCGGTTCGATTGGCATCGGTTTCGCGGTTCCGACGGAACTCGCCCAGAATATCGTCGAGCAGCTCATCCAATTCGGCGAAACCCGCCGTGGCTGGCTCGGCGTGCGCGTCCAGCCGGTTACCGACGACGTGGCCGCAAGCCTTGGCATGGAAGCGGCAAAGGGTGCCTTGATTTCCGGCGTGGCCAAGGGTGGCCCGGTGGAAAACGGCCCGATCCAGGCCGGCGATATCGTGCTGAAATTCGACGGCAAGGATATTCACGAGATGCGTGACCTCTTGAGGATCGTGGCGGAAAGCCCGGTCGGCAAGGAAGTCGATGTCGTGGTCTTCCGTGACGGAAAGGAAGAGACCGTCAAGGTAAAGCTTGGCCAGTTGCAGGATGCGCCCGATGAAAAGGCCGCAACCGACGATCCGCAGGCCGAGGACGGTGACGGCGGCATGGTCGTGCCTGATGACAAGGGCGGTTCCGACGATCAGGCGCAGGACCAGACGCCGGAGGTGCGCGAAGCGCCGCAGCGCGTGCTCGGCATGAACCTCGTAGTGCTGAGCAACGAGTTGCGGACGGAGAAGGGCATTGCCGAAAGCGTCGAAGGCGTGCTTGTTGCTAGCGTCGATCAGGGTTCGCCTGCCGAACAGAAGGGCATGAAGGCGGGTGATGTCATCGTCGAGGTCGGACAGGACTTCATGGAGGTTCCGGGCGACGTGCTTGTGCGTGTCAACGGCCTGAAATCCGAGGGTCGCAAGAATGCGCATATGATGGTTGCCGATGCACAGGGCAATCTGCGCGTCGTGGCGCTGCCGCTGGAGTAAAGCTTCTTTCGCCCGGTTCGGCAGGAATCGGGTGGCTGTGGTTCGGCTTGCTCTCTATTCCTCGGTCTCCGGCAAAGGAGGCCAAGGATATGAAATTATTGGAAAACAAGGTTGCGATCATCACTGGCGCGTCATCCGGCATCGGCCGGGCGACGGCAAGCCTGTTTGCCGAACAGGGCGCGGCCGTCATTATCAACGCGCGTGGTGCCGAGGCACTCGAGGATGTGGCTTCCGCCATTCGCCAGGCCGGCGGTCGCGTTCACCCCGTGGCGGGTGACGTCACAGTTGCGGAAACCCATGCCCGTCTGACGGATGCGGCCATGACCGTCTTTGGCGGTCTCGATATCGCCGTCAACAATGCCGGTGCCGTTGGAGCAACAAAACCGCTTGCGGAGATTTCGGTAGAGGAATGGGATCACGTGATCACCGCCAACCTCACTTCCGCATTTCTCGGCGTGCGCAGCCAGATCCCTGCGATGTTGAAGCGGGGAGGCGGTTCGGTCGTCTTCATCTCCAGCTTCGTCGGCACCAGCGCCGGCATACCCGGCATGGCAGCCTATGGCACCGCCAAGGCGGCGCTGATGGGGCTGGTGAAGGGCATTACTGCCGACTACGCCTTCAAGGGAATTCGCGCCAATGCGCTGCTTCCCGGCGGAGTCGATACGCCGATGGCGGGAGATGCGGCCCAGAAGGAGTGGGCTGCAGGGCTGCATGCGATGAAGCGCATTGCGGAACCGGAGGAACTGGCGCAGGCCGCCCTTTTCCTCTCCAGCCCGATGTCGAGCTTTGTTGCCGGATCGGCCCTGTTTGCCGACGGCGGAAATGCGGCTGTGAAATAATTGCCGAACTGGCGGGCGAGGGCGCTACTGCGCCCGTCGTTCCCGCCACTCCGCGAGCGTCAGCGCATAGGTCACATGCGGGCGCAGATGCGGATGGGTGTCTTCCGGGACGCGCGGGTGGTCGAAGTCTCGTGACGGGTCACGCTTGAGGCCGATACGTTCCATCACCCGCGTCGAACGCTGGTTGTCATGGACGGCAAAGGAGACGATTTCCGGCGTTTCCTTTTCGTCAAAAGCCATGACGAGCAGCGATTGCGCGGCCTCGGTGACATAGCCGTGACCCCAGAAGCGGGTGGCAAGCCGCCAGCCGATTTCCATGGTTCCGAGCGGGAAGGGCGGATCGAGGTTCATGACCGGCGATATGCCGCAAAATCCCATAACCTCGCCGGTTTCGCGCAGTTCCATGGCGTAGAAGCCGTAACCGCTGCCGCGGATCATGCCGTTGATGGTTTCGAGAACCGCATCCGCTTCCGCATGGCTGCGGCGGAAGGGAAAAAATTCCATGACCTTTTCGTCGGCGTTGATTTCGCGGAACAGATTGCGGTCGCTCTCCTTCCACTCGCGCAGAATGAGCCTTGATGTTTCGCGGATGATCATGGAACGACAAAATCCGTCTTGCGGTAACCCTGAATGTAAAGGAGTGCGGTCAGGTCGCCATGGTCGATGCGCATCTGCGCCTCGGCGGCGACGGCGGGCTTGGCGTGCAGGGCAACGCCCGCGCCGGCCAGATGCAGCATGCCGAGATCGTTGGCGCCATCGCCGACCGCCATTGCCTCGTCCGGCGAGATGCCGAGCTTTGCGGCGATATCGTTCAGCGCATCCACCTTGGCCTGTTTGCCGAGGATCGGTTCGGCAACGGTGCCATCCAACTGGCCATCGGCCTCGCCGAGAAGATTGGCGCGGTTCTCGTCAAACCCCAGCATCGCCGCCACCCGGCCGGTGAAGACCGTGAAACCGCCAGAAACGAGGGCGGTATAGTAGCCTTTCGCCTTCATGGTGGCGATCAGCTCCTTGCCGCCTGATGTCAGCGTGATGCGCTTTTCGATAACGTCATCGATGACGGAGACTGGCAGGCCCTTCAGCAGCGCCACGCGCTCGCGGAGCGCCGGCTCAAAAGCGATTTCGCCATTCATGGCGCGAGCGGTAATCGTGGAAACCTTGTCCTTCAATCCCACTTCGGCGGCCAGCTCGTCGATGCATTCCTGACCGATCATGGTCGAATCCATATCGGCGATCAGAAGCTTCTTGCGGCGCTTGTCCTGTTCCTGAACGACGATATCGATCGGCTGGCCCGAAAGCACGTCGGCAATCGCGTCACGTGCCTGTTCGGCATCGGTGCCAGAGGGCAGGGCAATATCGCAGGCGATGCCATCGGCCAGCCAGTAGAGACCGGATGCGTTTACGGCATTGGCGGCCGCTTCGCCGAGGGCCGGTGTCAGAACAGGATTTGACGGATTGGCGATAAGCGTGGCAACGAAAGCCATGATGAAAAACCTTGATGAGAATTTTGATGCGATCCTGATAACCGGCCCGACGGCAAGCGGCAAGTCCGCGCTTGCGCTTCGTATGGCGCGGGAGCGGAACGGTGTCGTGATCAATGCCGACAGCATGCAGGTTTATGACACGCTGCGGGTGCTGACCGCTCGGCCATCCGAGGAAGAAATGGCAGGCGTGCCACATCTGCTATACGGCCATGTGCCGGCAAGCAGTTCCTATTCAACGGGTGAATGGCTGCGGGACATTTCCGCCCTGCTTGGGGATTTGCGCAGGCAGCAGCGTTTTCCGGTCATCGTTGGCGGTACGGGGCTTTATTTCAAGGCACTGACGGGCGGCTTGTCCGATATGCCAGCCATTCCTGACGACATACGCGAGAGGCTGCGCGCCCGGCTGATCGAAGAGGGGTCAACGGTCCTGCACGCGGAACTGTCGCGGTGCGATCCCTTGATGGCACAGGGGCTTCAGCCGGGAGACGGCCAGCGGATCGTTCGGGCGCTGGAAGTCATGGAGGCGACCGGAAAGTCGATCATGGAGTTCCAAAAAGCCAGTGGTCCGATGATAGTTGATCCGGACCGAGCGGAGAAATTCGTGGTCCTGCCGGAACGGCCCGTGCTGCACGACCGCATCAATCGGCGGTTCGAAACCATGATGGAGAGTGGTGCTGTGGAAGAGGTGAGGGCTCTTCTCGCCCTGAACCTTGCGCCTGATGCCACAGCGATGAAGGCGATCGGCGTTTCCCAGATCGCCGATATGCTGGCTGGCGGTATGAGTGAGGCAGAGGTCATCGAAAAATCGGCGGCCGCGACCCGCCAATATGCCAAGCGGCAGATGACCTGGTTCCGCAACCAGATGGGGCCGGACTGGGCACGTATCCAGCCGTAGGGGCCGCGCTCAGTCCTTGCGGTAAAGGCTGCCTAGCGGCTTTTTCATCAGGCTCTCCCGCAGCGAAGGACGTGTCTCTGATGGAGGCGGGCCACTTTGTGCCTGCATCTGGAAGCCGACTTTGCGCAATTCGTTGACAGCGCTGGTATCCGTTGCCGTTGCGGGCGACAGTTGCGTTAGGGTTGTGCGTCCGGGCAGCATGTCGGGGCGGTAAGGTTCGTATCCCTCTATCGCCGCCGTCCCCAGTTCGCGTTTCCAGCGATCGACGTCGTCCGCTTCTCTAGGGGCTGACATCGGTTCCTGCATATCGGAGAAGGCCGCTTCGACGCTTTGCTGGAAGCCGGTGATGACCGGTTTGGCTACCGCGCGCATGCGGCTGACGATGGTGTTCAGATCGACTGTATCGGGCGTTTCGTGGGGCGTATGGCTGACTGCGCCGTTCGCCTTCGGCAATTTTGCCGTGGAGACGCGGTCGAAGCGCATGCGCATCGGTACGCCCACCGCCTCGCCAAAGGCGATTGCCTCGCCATTGCCGATGGACGAGAGGAAACTGGTGGTCGAGGTTGAGGCGTTCGGTACGGCGGACAGAATGATCTTCTGGTCGATCTCGTTCGTCAGCCGCATGGCAAAAACGGTCGAGCATTGTGACAGGATGGTCTGGTCCAGCTCACTCGGACGCTGGCTGATGACGCCAAGCGAAATACCGTATTTGCGGCCTTCCTTGGCGATCTGCGCGATCGCCTGCCGGGTCGGGAAAAATCCGCGCTCAGGGTCGGCGGGAACATAACGGTGCGCTTCTTCGCAGACGACAAGCATATGCAGCGAGCCGCGCGCCAGCACCGCGAGTTCGAAGGACATGCGGCAAAGGACGGAGACGACCGAGTTCACCACTTCCGAGGGGATGCCGGACAGCTGGAAAACCGAAATTGGCTTGCCTTCTCCTGGAATACGGAAGATATGCGCCACCGTTTCCAGAATGGTGTCGCTGATCGTATTGCTGGAGAACATGAAGTTATAGCGCGTATCGTTGATGGCCGAGAGAATGCGGCCCTTGAGGGAGCGCAGGGTCGGCTTTTCGCCGCGCCCTTCCAGCCGCCCGATGCGCTCGTCGATGAGGGCGAGAATATCGGCCATGCGGTAAGGTACCGGCGTATCGGGCGTGATCGCGCTCTTGTCGGACGTGCGGCGAACGGCGGAGCCATCTGTGCCGCGAAATGCCTTTTTCGCTTCCGGAATGATGTCGCGAAGGACATCCATCTCTTCCGGTACGGGCTTGCGTCCGCGGAAAATCACTTCCGCGAATTCTTCAAGGCGCATCAGCCAGAAGGGAAGGTCGAGCGTGTCGGTGTCGATGACGACAGAGTGATCGGGAAAGGCGGCCGCAAATTCATTGTGCGGATCGAGAATGAGGACACGCAGCTTCGGGTCCGTCTCGATCGCCTTGTTCAGAAGAAGGGAGACGGCGGTGGTTTTGCCCACGCCCGTCGAGCCGACGACGGCGAAATGTTTCGCCAGCATCTGCTGGATGTTGATGGCCGCGCCAATCGTGTCGTCCTGCGTCAGCTTACCAATGACGCATGTGTCTCGCTTGCCGCTGTCATAGATCTTGGAAAGGTCTCCCGTGCGGATGCGATGCGCGACCGCGCCGAGGTAGGGGTAACGGGAAATGCCGGTGGAAAAACGTTCGCTGCCATCTTCGGTGCGGTAGACTTCGCCAACGAGTTCCACGTCGATCAGCAGCCGGTTCGGCTTGTCCGACGACCAGTGTTCTTCGCCCGTGCGCATGGCGTATACCAGTGCGGCGACGCGGCTCGTTCCCATTTCGATCGAGATCAGGCGTCCGACGGACCAGAGCTGCGCGACATCGGTTGAACCGATTTCAGTTTCTGCGGCGATTGTCGCATGGGCGCCATCACAGGCGATGACGCGGCCGAGCATGCGGTTAGCCGGCTGCTGGCCGGATCGCCGTTCGTTTTCGTCCATGCGGGACGCTCTATGAAACTCGTCACTATTCACGTCTTATCCCGGTACATGCGGATGATCGCGGTGGTTCGGGCATTATCTGCATTCTTGATTGTAAAAGATTATATTTAACAACCTGTGTATCTGTTGCGTTCGAAAATTTCGTCCATGGCGCCTTAAGGGTAATAAAAGAAGCCGACGCCGATTTTTTCCGCAATATGCGTTGACGACTGGCGCTTTTCTGGCTAACACTCCGGCCCATGAAAAATCTTAACGTACTTATCGTGGTGGGACGGCGCATGGGCAGGATGGTGTAACCATCCGGCGAAAGCACCCATGCGCTGAACGAGGCTCCTCTAGGGGCCTTTTTTTATGTCTTCAAACAGGCCCTCGGGCTCCTCGATATCCAAAGCCAAAGCGGGATGGAAACAGGCAATGACGGATAAGGATAATACGGAAAACAGCAATAGCATGACAGGTGCGGAGATTGTTCTGAAGGCGCTGAAGGACAACGGCGTCGAGCACATCTTCGGTTATCCTGGTGGTGCCGTGCTTCCGATCTACGACGAGATTTTCCAGCAGGAAGACATTCAGCATATTCTCGTACGTCACGAGCAGGGTGCCGGCCATGCTGCCGAAGGTTATGCCCGCTCCACCGGCAAGGTCGGTGTCATGCTCGTTACCTCCGGCCCCGGCGCCACCAATGCGGTCACCCCGCTGCAGGATGCGCTGATGGATTCCATTCCGCTCGTCTGCCTTTCCGGCCAGGTTCCGACATCGCTGATCGGCTCCGACGCATTTCAGGAATGCGATACCGTCGGCATTACGCGCCCCTGCACCAAGCACAACTGGCTGGTAAAGGACGTCAACGAACTGGCGGGCATCATCCATGAGGCCTTCCGCATCGCACAGACTGGTCGTCCCGGTCCCGTCGTCGTCGATATTCCGAAGGACATCCAGTTCGCCACCGGCACCTATACGCCGCCTTCCGCCGCCATTCAGCAGAAGAGCTACAAGCCGAAGGTTCAGGGCGATCTCAACGCCATTCACGCGGCCATCGAATTGATGTCTAAGGCAAAGAAGCCGGTTTTCTACACCGGTGGTGGCGTCATCAACTCCGGCCCGGAAGCGACACGGCTGCTGCGCGAACTGGTAGAGCTGACCGGTTTCCCGATCACCTCGACGCTGATGGGTCTCGGCGCCTATCCGGCTTCCGGCAAGAACTGGCTCGGCATGCTGGGCATGCACGGTTCGTACGAAGCCAATATGACAATGCATGATTGCGACGTGCTGGTCTGCATCGGCGCACGTTTCGACGACCGTATTACCGGGCGCCTGAATGCGTTTTCGCCGAATTCCAAGAAGATTCACGTCGATATCGATCCGTCTTCGATCAACAAGACCGTGCGCGTCGACGTTCCGATCATTGGCGACGTCAGCCATGTTCTGGAAGATATGGTTCGCCTGTGGCGCGCTTTGCCGAAGAAGCCGGAAAAAGCGCAGACCGCGGACTGGTGGCTGCAGATCGAGCGCTGGCGCGCCCGCAACTCCTTCGCCTACAAGAATTCCAACGATGTCATCATGCCGCAATATGCATTGCAGCGTCTTTACGAGGCATCGAAGGGGCGCGAGACTTTCATCACCACCGAAGTTGGCCAGCACCAGATGTGGGCGGCGCAGTTCTTCGGCTTCGAGGAGCCGAACCACTGGATGACTTCGGGCGGTCTCGGTACCATGGGATACGGCCTGCCGGCAGCTATCGGCGTTCAGGTCGCGCATCCGGAAGCGCTGGTTATCGACATTGCCGGTGATGCCTCGATCCAGATGTGCATTCAGGAAATGTCCTGCGCCATCCAGTACGGTCTGCCGGTGAAGATTTTCATCCTCAACAACCAGTATATGGGCATGGTGCGGCAGTGGCAGCAGTTGCTGCACGGCAACCGCCTGTCCAACTCCTATACCGAAGCCATGCCTGACTTTGTCAAACTGGCGGAAGCCTATGGCGCGGTTGGCATGTATTGCGACGATCCGAAGGAACTGGACGACAAGATCGCCGAGATGATTGCGGTCAACAGGCCGGTCATCTTCGATTGCCGCGTTGCCAATCTCGCCAATTGCTTCCCGATGATCCCATCTGGTAAAGCCCATAACGAGATGCTGTTGCCGGATGAGGCGACGGATGAAGCTGTTGCCAACGCCATCGATGCCAAGGGCCGTCAGCTAGTCTGAGCCGGGAGAGGAAAAGGACATGAACGCACACCTACAACCCACCGGCTCCGCCTATTTCATCCAGAAGGAAACGGCTGCCGTCGAAAATCACACGCTGTCGGTTCTCGTCAGCAACGAGCCGGGCGTTCTCGCCCGGGTCATCGGCCTGTTTTCCGGCCGGGGTTACAACATCGAAAGCCTGACGGTTTCGGAAACCGAGCATGAGGCGCATCTGTCGCGCATCACGATCGTAACGCGCGGCACGCCGATCGTGCTGGAGCAGATCAAGGCGCAGCTGGAACGCATCGTTCCTGTGCACCGGGTGCTCGATCTCACCGTTCGCGCCCGCGAACTCGGGCAGGAACGGCCGATCGAGCGTGAAGTAGCGCTGATCAAGGTCGCCGGTTCGGGTGAAGCCCGCGCCGAGACGCTTCGTCTTGCGGATGCGTTTCAGGCCAAGGTGGTGGACGCGACAGTCGAGCATTTCATCTTCGAAATCACCGGCAAGTCGTCCAAGATCGACCAGTTCGTGGCCATCATCAAGCCGCTCGGCCTGATCGAGATCTGCCGCACGGGTATTGCAGCCATGAACCGCGGTTCGCAGGGGATGTGATCCTCCGCCTTTCGAATATCCTTGTAATACCAAGCCCGCGGTTCGCCGCGGGTTTTTTTTATGGGCTGCGCTCCGGTGAATTGATATTCAACCATATGGTTGACTTTTTAGTCTGGCGGCCTATATTCAACAACATGGTTGAATTATCTGTTCCACATCTCGACACTGTCTTTCATGCCCTTGGCGATGCGACGCGGCGCACGATGCTGCGCGATCTATCCCGTGGCGAGCGAACGGTGAGCCAGCTGGCCGAGCCGTTCGACATATCGCTGGCTGCGGCATCCAAGCACATCAAGGCGCTGGAAAACGCCGGGCTTATTCGCCGTGAGGTGAGGGGGCGTACCCATGTCTGCCGCCTTGCGCCGGAACGGTTGGCAGAGGCGCATGAATGGCTGGATTTCTACCGGCAGTTCTGGAACAGCCGCCTCGATATTCTTGAGCAGATGCTCAGGGAGGATGATCAGGGAAAATCCCCTGCAGATGGAGGAAATGACAATGGCTGATATTGCAATGCCTGACGCCTATGGCCGGCTCGTCGAGTCGACAACCCTGAAGATAGAACGGCTCCTGCCGGGACCAATCGAGCGGGTCTGGGCCTATCTGACACAGAGCGAACTTCGCCGCCGGTGGCTGGCGTCCGGCGAGATGCGGCTTGCGCCCGACGCACCATTTGAACTCGTCTGGCGCAACGACGAGCTTTCCGACCCGCCGGGCAGCCGCCCGGAAGGTTTTTCCGAAGAGAACAGGATGACCTCACGCATCATCACCGTCGTTGCGCCGCACCGCCTCGTCTTCACCTGGGGTGAGAGCGCAGAGGTGTCGATCGAGCTTCAGGCTCTGGGCAAGGATGTGCTTCTGACACTCGTTCACCGCCGGCTTGCGGATCGCACGACCAAGCTCAATGTCAGCGCCGGCTGGCATGCGCATCTCGACATTCTCGCCGCCCGTCTTCAGGAAAAGGAACCGGGGCCTTTCTGGGATAGCTGGCTGGGACTGAAAGAGGAATATGAGCGCCGCATACCGTAACTGGGTGCAGCATGTCTGGGAGACTGACGGCGCGGTTCGCTGCGCCGTTATTGAATTGAAATGGTGCAGCCCAAAGCATCAGTTCGCAGGGCTCACACTTCGATTCAATTGCTTGAGTGCCTGATTCCGAAAAACATCTTAATGCTTTGTTAAATCACAGCATTTCCAGCGCCGTCTTGCGTGTCGGTGGTGGGAAGGCGGCATCCAGCGCGGCCCAGTCCTCATCGGTGATTTCGAGATCGGTGGCACCTCGGTTCTCCTCCACGCGTGCGGCGCTGGCGGATTTTGGAATGGCGATGACGCCTTCTCTTTCCAGAAGAAAGGCCAGTGCCAGTTGCGCAGGCGTAGCCTGATAGGCCTTGGCGATGCGGATGAGTTCGTGGTTGTTTAGGATGCGCCCCTGTTCGATTGGCGAATAGGCCATCAGCGGCACGCTGTGCCACTGACACCAGGGCAGAAGCGAAAATTCCGGTCCGCGCCGGGAGAGATTGTAGAGCACCTGATTGGCGGCGCAATTCTTACCGTCGGGAACAGCGAAAAGCTCCTCCATGTCGTCGGTGTCGAAATTCGAGACGCCCCAGTCGCCGATCTTGCCGGCTTTTTTCAGCTTTTCGAAAGCGGCCACCGTTTCTTCCAGCGGGTGATCACCACGCCAATGCAGCAGATAGAGATCGAGCCGGTCGGTGCCGAGCCTTGCGAGGCTGCGCTCGCAGGCCTCAATCGTGCCTCGGGCGCTGGCGTTCCAGGGATAGACCTTGCTGACCAGAAACACCTCGTCGCGCCGGCCGGCAATCGCCGTGCCCACCACCTCTTCGGATCGGCCGTCTGCATACATTTCGGCCGTGTCGATCAGCGTCATGCCGAGATCGATCGCCTTGCGAATGCTCTCGACTTCCTGCGGAGCCGATGATCTCATCTCGCCCATGTTCCAGGTGCCGAGGCCAAGGGCTGGTATCTCTTTTCCGGATGGCAGGGTGACGGAAGGAATGTCGTCATACATCGGTTCGCTCCAGCGGTTGTTGACGGAGAATAGCCCTTTGTTCCGACTTCTCAAACCCGGCATGGAAAGGATCGATCCATCAAAAAATTTGACTACGCCTATCGGTTGATCGGACTGGTTTGATGGTGGTTCGGCGGATAGGGTCTTTTCACAGGAGAGATCATGACTGTCGAAACCCTCGTTGCGCTGGTGCTGTTTGCCTTCACAACCTCCATCACGCCCGGCCCGAACAATATGATGCTTTTTGCCTCCGGCGTGAATTTCGGTTTCCGCCGCACGATCCCGCATATGCTGGGCATCGGGGCGGGGTTCCTGTCATTGCTGATCGGCGTCGGATTTGGGCTTGGCGCGCTGCTGCACTCCGTGCCCTTGCTCTATACCGTGCTGAAATTCGCGGGCGGACTTTATCTCGTCTGGATCGCGTGGAAGATCGGCACTTCCCGCAGCCTGAACGAGGGTGCTGCCGCATCGGTGCCGATGAGCTTTCTTGCCGCCGCAGCCTTTCAGTGGGTCAATCCCAAGGCTTGGGTAATGGCCGTGACCGCGATGGCGACCTATACGGATGAGCGGCAATATCTCGTCACCGTTTTGATCGTCGGCGTGGTTTTCGCCGCCGTCAATCTTCCCAGCGTTTCGACCTGGGCGGGCTTCGGTTCGGCCCTGCGCGACTGGCTTTCCGTTCCTGTGCGGCTCAAATGGTTCAACATCACCATGGCCGTCCTTCTCGTCGTCAGCCTCTGGCCGATGTTGAAATAGGTGTTCTCCCTTCGTCACCCCTGTGCCTGTCGCATGGATGTGGGGTGGGGGTATAGGTTATTCTACGCAGGGAACTGGCGGTAACATTCCTCGGCGATCTTCTGCACCTCGGCGCGCGTCAGTTCGGCAGAAACCGCATAGCCGAGTTCGTTGTCGATCCAGTAAAAGGTCTCGACGCCATCGGCGCTCGCCATGCGGAAGCTGGTGGTGCGGTTTTCCTCGTTGTGGCCAACCAGCACCGTTACCCGGCGGCCGGTCTTGTCCTGATACATCAGCATCGCCCCTGGCTTGCCGCTGACGGGGATCAGGCGCCCGCCGACGAGATCATATCCGATCTTGGAAAGATCGGGGATGGCGAAGGGATAACCGAGCCTTTTGCCGAGCCATGTTGCAAGGTGCTGCTGCTGTTCGGCTCCAACTTCAACGGGGTGGCGCACCTCGCTTGCATAGATGAGATAGGCCGATTTCGCCTGCGCGGGAATGTCAGTCGTCAACGACGCCAGAACCACGTCCTGCTGCGTGGCGAGCGGCGGCGGCACAAGCCTGCCGGCTGCCGCACCCGCCGCGAAGATCAGCAACACAGCTGCCGTTCGCAGAAGAACCGGTTTCAGCCGCCACGCGGGCGCCTGTTTTCTTTCGGCAAGCATCGCGGTGTCGTGCGGATGTTCGGCGGCATAGGCGGCGAATGCGGCTCGCAGGGTTTCAGCCTGTTTTTTCCAGTCTTCCACACGCTCCCGCTCCTGCGGCCTTTCGGTCAGCCAGGCCTCGACAGCCGCGCGGTCGTCGTCGGACAAAAGCCCATCGACATAAGCGTGCAGATCGTCTTCGGTAATGGCATCGGGCCTTTTCATCGTGGTCTCCGCAGGGGAATGATATTGTCCACCGCCAGGTGCTGGCGCAGGGTTTCGCGGGCGCGGGAAAGTCTGGACATGACGGTACCCACCGGGATCGACAATGTCTCGGCTGCCTCCTGATAGCTGTAGCCTTCCACCGTCACCAGCATCAGCACCGCCCGCATCTCTGGCGAAAGCAGCCCGAGCGCGACGTGCAGCCTATCGTTTTCCAGCGTGTCGCCGAGTGTGTCGGCAACGGCCAGGCTCTCATGGCCGTCGAGACTTTCGGACGGGTGACGTTTCGCGGCGCGGTGGCGGTTGCGATAAAGATTCGTCATTATCGCGTAAGCCCATGATTTCAAAGCCGTTCCGTGCCATTGCCTCTTGTTGGTCAGCGCCTTTTCCACGCAGTCCTGCAAAAGGTCCTCGCCATCGGCGTCGGAGTGGGAAAGGCTGCGGGAATAACGCCGCAGCATGGGTATCAGCGCCAGCATCTCCGCCTCGAAGGAGCCGGCTGCGGGGGAGAGGCTCCCCCGCGTCTTGCCATTCATGCCATCATGGTTTTGCGGCATCCCATACACCGTTCATACCGTCGCCGGTTGCATCGCCTTTTTTCATGTCCTTGGCCCAGTAGTAGAGCGGCATGCCGTCCTTTGCCCACTGCATCTTGCCGTCCTTGCGCGTCACGACGGAATAGGCGCCTTCGGCCTTGTCGCCAGTAGCCGCGAAGAACGGCGGCCAGTTGGTGGCGCACTTGTCATAACAATTGGATACGCCCTTCTTGTCATTCTTGAAAGTGTAGAGCGTCATGCCTTTTTCGCCCGCAAGCACATTGCCTTTGGCGGTCTTGACCGTTTCGACCGCGGGTGCCGCATAGGCCGTTCCGGCAAATGCCAGAACGAGGGCGGGAACGATAAAGCGGATTTTCATGGACATATCCTCCTTGGTTCGGGCGGCTTCTGCCGCCAGCACATCAAAAGACACCGCAGGTCACTGCTTTATTCCCTCCGCCGGTGCGATTTTTAAACTTATCCGTTGAGCTAAGTTTTTCGCTGTGATAGTTAGTCTTATGGATAACTATTCAGTGCCACTTGACGATATCTTCCAGTCCCTTGCCGATCCGACACGACGGGCCGTGCTTTTGCGGTTGGGCAGCGGGGATGCGAGCGTCGGCACGCTTGCCGAACCTTTCGCCATGGCCCTGCCGTCGTTCATGAAACATATCCGCCAGCTGGAAGGAGCGGGGTTGATCGTGACGCGCAAGCAGGGCCGGGTGCGGTTCTGCTCGCTGGAGAAACAACGGTTTTCAATGATCGAGGGCTGGCTTTCGCAACAGCATGCCATCTGGGAAGGCCGGACGGACCGGCTTGAACAGTTCGTCATGGCGCAACAGGACAGAACCTCCGATAAAGGGGAGAATGACAAATGACCGACACTTTCAATCCCGATCTCGATCTGAAGATTTCAAGGATCATCAGGGCGCCGCGCCATCTGGTCTGGAACGCCTGGGTCGACAAAAACAGCCTCGAACAGTGGTGGGTGCCGCATCCCGGCAAATGCCGTGTCGAGAAAATGGAGCTTTTCCCCGGCGGCGCTTTCGAGACCCGCTACAGCGAAGACGGGAAGGCATTTGGCGATCACATAAGCGGTTGTTTCCTGGCGGTGGATCATGAGGAGCGTCTGGTCTTCACCGACGCGTTGACGGCAGGCTTTCGCCCGTCCGCGCGCCCATTCCTCACCGCGGTGATGAGTTTTCGCGATCATCCTGAAGGCATGGAGTATGTGGCCTATGCCATGCATAGAAACCCTGGGGATCGCGACAAGCACGCGGAGATGGGATTTTTCGACGGCTGGAACACGGTTGCCGAGCAACTGGCGCAGCTTGTCGAAAGACAGGCGATCAATTGAGGCGCATCAACCGAACAGGGCAATATCCGGCTTGGTCAGCATCAGCCAGATGATGCCGAGAACCGCGAAGAAAGCCGGAAAACCGCAGGCAAACCAGATGCGGTAGAGACGGAACCATTGCGGCGGCAGGGCCTCGTCCGCAGCGACACAATCGCGGGCGATGTCGCGCAGTTTGATCTGGATCCACACCACCGGCAGCCAGAAAATGCCGGTGAAGACATAAAGGCAGAGCGAAAGGGCGATCCAGCCTTCGCTCAGCGGCCAGCCGATGATGCGCGCCAGAAAATAACCGGTGACCGGCTGGATGATCGCCGCCGTGGCGGTGAAGATGGTGTCGGCGATGACGACCGTGCCCGAAACATGGGCGATCAGCGCCGGGTTTGCCGTCCGCCGCGCCATCACCATGAAAAACGCTATGCCAGCCCCGGTGCCGAACAGCACGGTTGCGCCGATGACATGGGCGAGCCGCAGAAGGTCTTCAGGTGTCATCAGCGTTCATCCAATGTGGCAAGGGCGACAAGTGTCAGGGCGATGGAGGGCAGGACCTTGACGAGGGGGCCGAGCGGATCGAGCCACAGACCCGGCTCCAGCAGACTGCCACCAGTCAGATAGGCGGCGGTGACCAGGAGCATGGCGATGAGCGCTTTTCTGGCAAGTGGTCTTATCAGGACGGTGACGCCCAGGGCGATATCGATGAGGCAGGATGCGAGTGTGAGGGTGACGGCTGGCACTTGCGGCATGAAGGGCAGGAAATGCGCGGCCGAGCTGTCGATATCAAGCAGCGGGACGAGGCCGGACAATAGCCAGAACAGCGACAGGCAGAGAATGAGGACGGGTTTGAGCAGATATGATCTGGCAAACCACAGGTCCTGCACGCCGGAAGGGTGAGCCGCCAGCGTGTCCCTCAAGCTCTTGAGCGACGTCGTCGCTTTTGGCGCGCTGTTCTCCGTCACGATACCTTCCGACATCACCGTCATGGCGGTTGAGCGCAACGGCGACCGCCAGCCGAGTTTTCCCGCAATATCCGCCGTGAGGGCGACTGGGCGCATGAAGGCAGCCGGAAGATTTAGCGCGGGAGCAGGGGCGAGGCCGAGCCATTGCCGGTGCGCAGCGATCACGCCTTGCAATGTCAGCGTTTCGTTTGCTGCCAGCTCGATATCGCTACCTGACGGGATTTCGCCATCTATTGCCGCGCTGACTGCCAACGCGACATCTTCGACTGCGACGGTCTGTACAGGCATCTTGCCGTTTACGAGCGGCACAGCGAAGGGGAAGCTCGCAAGCGCGCGCACGAGTGCTGTGCCACCATGGGCGTTGCGGCCGACAACCAGTGCGGGGCGGAGAATGACAAAGCGCAGACCGCTTGCGGCAAGTGCCACATCGGCGCGGCGTTTGGTTGCGAGGAAGGGCAGTTGGGAAGCGGCTCCGGAAGTGCGGGCCGATATCTGGATCACCAGTTTGCCGCCCGCATTTACCGCTGCCTGGTAGAGCGCGAGCATCGCTTTTTCCTGCGTCGCGGCAAGATCATCCGATAAGCCGTCCTGAAGCGCACCTGCGCAATTGACGATGGCGTCATGGTCGCTAACGAGTGCCGCCCAGTCGGCAGCGCTGGTCATACGCGAGAGATCGGCGGGAACCCAGCTGGCGAAAGGCCATTTATCTTTAGCTCGCGCAATGATGCGAGCCTGCCCAGTAACGGTATGACCTTTGCCGTGAAGGCTGCGGATCACTTCGGAACCGATGAAACCCGTTGCGCCCAGAATCAATATCTTCATGCGCCGCATGATACCCGCCATGGTTTAAAAACCAGCCGTGTTTTATTGCCGCATTCTGATGGTGTGATTCATCTTTCGTTCTTTTTCTGTTGCGCACGGTGCTCGAATCCTGCGATGAGGGCGCATGTTATTTTCACCGCAACAGGACGAAGCGCTCAAGGCTGTTTCCCGCTGGCTGAAGGAAGGCCGGACGCCGGTTTTTCGGTTGTTCGGTTATGCCGGAACCGGAAAGACAACGCTTGCCAAACATTTCGCGGAAAATGTCGATGGCGAAGTGCTGTTTGCGGCCTTCACTGGCAAGGCGGCGCAGGTGCTGCGCTCGCGCGGGGCGACCAATGCCCGCACCATCCATTCGCTGATCTACCGCCCGCGCGGCGAAGAGACCGTGGAAGACGAGGAAACCGGCAAGACCTCGGTCGCACCGATGTTTTCCATCAACCGCCAGAGCCCGCTCGCCAAGGCGGCACTCATCATCATCGATGAATGTTCGATGGTGGATGAGCAGCTCGGCAAGGATCTGATGAGCTTCGGCACGCCTATCCTGGTGCTCGGCGATCCCGGGCAGTTGCCGCCGGTTTCAGGTGGTGGCTTCTTTACGGAGCAGGAGCCTGATTACCTGCTCTCCGAAATTCATCGGCAGGCCAAGGACAATCCCATCATCCACCTTGCCATGGATGTGCGGGAAGGCCGCGAGATCATGCGTGGCGATTACGGTGCCGCGCAGGTGATTTCCAAGTCCGAGGTGACACAGTCGCTCGTGCTCGATGCCGATCAGGTGCTCGTCGGCACAAATCGCACGCGACGCCGTTATAACCAGCGGCTTCGCGAGCTGAAGGGATTTACGGCCGATTATCCGCAATCCGGCGACAAGCTGGTTTGCTTGAGGAACGATCCGGCCAAGGGCCTGCTGAACGGCTCTCTCTGGCAGGTCATGAGTTCGTCGCGCGAGACGGTGAAACCCGGCATCAACCTGATGATCCGGCCTGAAGACGACGATATGGATCGCGGCGCTGCCAAGATCAAATTGCTGAAGGCGGCTTTCGAGGATGTGGAAACGGAAATACCGTGGACCACCCGCAAGCGTTATGACGAGTTCGATTTCGGCTATGCGCTGACCGTGCACAAGGCGCAGGGTTCGCAGTGGAACAATGTGGTTCTCTTTGACGAGAGCTATGCCTTCCGCGATTCGCGCGAGCGGTGGCTTTACACCGCCATCACCCGCGCCGCAGAAACACTCACAATCGTTCGCTGAGATAGAGCATTTCCGGTGAATAGCGGGACACCTTCAATGCTCCATTTCTTTTGTCTGTGCATTGTCCGGACGGAAAACCGCTGTGAAGTTTTCGTGGAAATGCCTTGTCAGGCGCGGATGACGCCCAGCAGAACCGCTTTGGCAACTGCCTGAAAGCGGTTGCTGGCACTGAACTTGCCGATAATCTTCGCCTCCAGTTCGTTGAGGTCGTTACCTGAAAGGCCGAGAGCGCGCGCGAGCCTTACCGGGGCGTACCCCTCCGCCATCAGTTCCAGGCATTTTCGCTCGTTGTCTGTCAGCGCGATATCCTTGCCCGGTCCCCGCTCAGCCGCATCGAGGCCATCAGCATCGTTATCGGTGGCGAGCAGTTCCTCGATCTGCTGGGCCTGGCGCTGAAGCGTGGAGCGTTCCGCGGTCAGTTCTCTTTTTCGCTGCCGCAGCGCGGAGTGGAATATCTCGTCCGCTTCTTCCTGCGAGAGAGAGCGGGCAAGTTTTTCCATGATGTCTGTAATGGCTGCGACGGAAATGCCGACTTCGCGACAGACATTTATCACCGCCATGCGTTGCACGTTGCGGTGGGAATAAACCCGCATCTGGCCGATGCGTTTTGAGGTCAGCAGCGCCTTTTCTTCGTAAAAATGCAGGGTCCGGTGCGTTACGCCGAAAATGTTGGCCATGTCGGCGATGGGAACCGGTTCGGCGGGCAGGGAGGAGGGCAGGCTTATATCCGGTAAAAAGCTGCTGATCCTTAGATTGGGTTTGTCCTCGTCGCCGTGTTCAAACGGCATCCTGCCATTCTGCATCGTTTCCCCCTTCGCGCGTTTTGACAGTGTGCCTGCTTTTTATGGCATTCGTTACTTGTTCCCCACCGCAGACCTGTCTTCTGATCAAGACATTTTGCCGATGCTGCATGAGAACCGTAACCTGTATTGCCTGCTTTCGTTCCCGTATCCTTAAAAAATTTTATCGGCCTCCTTGCGGTCGGCGTCAACCTGCGTGAAACAGGATGTCAATTCCGAACCGGAGCCTCGACCGTCATGCCCGCAAAACTTTCCGTCAATCTGAACGCAATTGCCATGCTGCGCAACCGTCGCGATCTCCCATGGCCGGATGTCGCGCATTTCGGGCATATTGCACTCGCTGCGGGTGCTAGCGGGCTGACTGTACACCCTCGACCGGACCAGCGCCATATCCGCTTTTCGGACCTGCCGGTGCTGCGTGCGCTCATCGATGACAGTTTCCCAAGTGCGGAATTCAACATCGAAGGTTATCCGACGGAGGATTTTCTAGTTCTGTGCGAACAGACCCAGCCTGAGCAGGTGACGCTGGTGCCCGACGATCCGTCGCAGGCGACATCAGACCATGGCTGGGATTTCCGCAAGCACGCGGTTTTCCTGAGAGAAGCCGTTGGGCGCCTGAAGGCTGGCGGTATGCGGGTTTCGCTTTTTGCCGATGGTGACGGCGAGCGCGAAGCGGTGGAGCTGGCGGCTGAGACGGGTGCTGCCCGCATCGAGCTCTATACCGGTCCCTATGGCGGCTGTTTTGACGATCCGCAAAAGGGTGACGCGCTTCTGGAAAAACTCGGACAGACGGCGGACTACGCCGCAGCGCTCGGGCTTGCCGTCAATGCCGGGCACGACCTGACTGTAGCAAACCTGCCCAAGCTTATGAAACGTATACCTTATCTTGCAGAGGTCTCCATCGGTCACGGGTTGACGGCGGATGCGCTGGAATATGGCATGGCTGAAACAGTCCGGCGTTTTTGTCGCGCCTGCGGTCAGGCTATTTCATAACCAAAGTCAATTTTTTTGCCTATAATCTGCTTGCGCATGCTCCGTGCGCGAGCTTTTAAAGGCAGAGACACATGCAAGAACATCACGTTGTCGTCGTGGGTGGAGGCTTCGGCGGCTTACAAATGGTACACGGGCTGGAGGGGGCCCCTGTCCGCATCACATTGATTGACCGCCGCAACCATCATCTATTTCAGCCATTGCTTTATCAGGTTGCGACGACGGCTCTTGCGACATCCGAAATCGCCTGGCCGATCCGCCATCTTTACCGCGACCGCAAGGAAGTGACGACGCTGCTTGCGGAAGTGAACGGCGTAGACCGTGACGCCCGCACCGTGCATCTGAGTTCCGGTCAGGTCATCGGCTTCGATACGCTGGTGCTGGCCACCGGCGCCCGTCATGCCTATTTCGGCCGTGACGAATGGGAGCGTGCCGCTCCCGGCCTCAAGACGCTCGAGGATGCAACGACGATCCGCCGCCGCCTGCTTCTGGCTTTCGAGCGTGCGGAACTTGCCAGCAGCGAAGACGAACGGCAGGCGCAACTGACCTTCGTCATCATCGGGGCAGGCCCGACGGGCGTGGAAATGGCGGGCATGATCGCCGAGCTTGCCCACAAGGCGCTGCCGCCGGAATTCCGCAATGTGGATACCAGAAAGAGCCGCGTGCTGCTTGTCGAGGCAGGTCCGCGCGTTCTGCCGGTTTTCACGGACGATCTTTCCGCCTATGCCAAGCAGGCGCTTGAAAAGCTCGGCGTCGAGGTTCTGCTCGGCACACCGGTGACGGCCTGCACCGATGAGGGCGTGACGGTGGGTGAGACCTTTTATCCGTGCCGCACGGTGGTCTGGGCCGCTGGCGTGCAGGCGTCTCCCGCTGCAAAGTGGCTGAATGCTGCTGCCGACAGGGCGGGACGCGCTATCGTCGGGCCGCATCTCAATCTGGAAGACGACCCCAATATTTTCGTCATCGGCGATACGGCCGCCGTCAATCAGGAAAACGGCAAACCGGTGCCGGGCATTGCGCCTGCAGCCAAGCAGCAGGGCGCCCATGTGGCAAAGGTCATCAATGCGCGGCTATCCGGAGAGCCGGAGCCCGCGCCGTTCCGCTACAGCCATCAGGGTAATCTGGCGACAATCGGCAAACGCGCGGCGGTCATCGATTTCGGCAGGTTCAAGCTCAAGGGCGTGCTTGCATGGTGGATCTGGGGGCTTGCCCATATCTATTTCCTGATCGGAACGCGCTCGCGGCTGGCCGTGGCGTGGAGCTGGCTGTGGATTTACCTCAGCGGCCAGCACAGCGCGCGGCTGATCACCCAGAAAGAGACGTTGAAGGACGAGGCCTGAGGGCAGGGCGGGTAAAGGAAAGCGCGGGAAGCATTGGCTTCCCGCGCTTGCTTATGGTCAGTGCGCCAAACCATTCCTCCGTCACGCCGTATTAAGTGCGGGGTTACGGAGTGCGGATGTGGCGAGCTTGTGCCAATCCAGGGCTCAAGCGTCGAGCGATGCCATGTCGATGACGAAGCGGTAGCGAACGTCGCTCTTCAGCACGCGCTCATAGGCTTCGTTGACATCCTGGATGTTGATCGTTTCGATCTCCGAGACGATGTCATGCTCGCCGCAGAAATCTAGCATTTCCTGGGTTTCCTTGATCGAGCCGATCATCGAGCCGGAGAGGCTCTTCGCACCGATGATGAGCGAGAAGGCGTGGACCGGGATCGCATGTTCCGGTGCACCGACCACGACCATGCTGCCCTTGGGCTTCAGGAGGCCGAGATAAGCGTTCCAGTCGATTGCGACACCTGCCGTGCAGATGATCAGGTCGAAGGTGCCGGCCAGCTTTTCGAAGGTCGAGGCGTCGCTGGTGGCGTAATATTCCTTCGCGCCGAGCTTCAGGCCATCTTCCTTCTTCGACAGGGTCTGGGAAAGAACTGTGACATCCGCGCCCATGGCAGCGCCGAGCTTGACGCCCATGTGGCCAAGACCACCCATGCCGACGATTGCGACCTTCTGACCGGGACCGGCGTTCCAGCGGCGCAGCGGCGAGTAGAGCGTGATGCCTGCGCATAGAAGCGGCGCGGAAGCGTCGAGCGGCAGGTTGTCCGGGATCGACAGGACATAACCTTCCTTGACGACGATCGAGTCGGAATAACCGCCATGGGTGGCTGTCTTCGTATTCGGATCGACATCGTTATAGGTCTGGACGAGGCCGGGCATGTAGTGTTCGTTGTCGAGGTCGCGGGTGGCGCAACCGACGCAGGAATCGACGAAGCAGCCAACGCCGACATGATCGCCGACCTTGAATTTCGTGACCTTGGAGCCAACGGCTTTCACGACACCGGCAATCTCATGGCCGGGAACGATCGGGAAGACGGCATTCTTCCATTCGTTGCGGACGGTGTGGATGTCCGAGTGGCAGATGCCGGCATATTTGATATCGATGACAACGTCGTCATCGTTAGGCTCGCGGCGTTCGAAGGTGAACGGGGTAAGCGGCTTCGACGCATCGGTCGCAGCATAACCTCTTGCAATGGCCATCTGAATATCCTTTCGGGAGTTGGGGACGGCGGAATATGCAATGGAAGGGTGCCGGGGCGTTAGAGCGATCCTCCGAGCTTCTTGCACGATCCTGCAAAAAATTTCGGTGGGCTATTTGCGGAAACTGGCCCGGCTTTCTAGATAATGCAAACAGACACGCTGCTTCCTTCCCTAAAGGGTTTCCCAGATGACCATGCCGTTCAATCTCTATCAGGAGATCGCCTCCATCGCCGCACGGCATGCCACCCGCGATGGCGAGGTCCAGACGGCAATCGAAACCCTCGGCATCAGCCGCCGGTCCACACCCAGCGCGCCGTGCCACGGCAGCTATCGTCCCTGTTTGGCAATGGTGATCCAGGGGTCGAAAAGTGTGCAGCTGGGAACGGATACGATCAATTACGGGGCCGGCGACTATCTTTTGACCTCGCTCGACCTGCCGGTTGCCTGGCGTGTGGTGGAAGCGAGCGAGGAAGTACCGCATTTTTGCATCGGGCTTGCGATCGACAGCGAAAAGCTGCTCGACCTTATGAGCCGCATGCCGATCGAGCGGCCTCAGGAGCCGGTAAGCGGCCAGCGCGGCATCGTGGTGAACGCCGCCACACCGGAGCTGCTTGATGCGGCCATCCGGCTGATGCGCCTGCTTGACCGCCCGGCGGACATTGCGGCCATGGCGCCGCTGATCGAGCAGGAAATCCTCTATCGAATCCTGACGGGACCAGCGGGTGGGCAGCTGATGAACATCGTCGCTGCCGGAAGCCATGGCAATCGGATCGCCCGCGCCATCGCCTGGCTGCGCGAGAATTTCGCGCGCCAGTTGCGTATCGAGGAACTTGCGGAGCATATCGGCATGAGCGTGTCGTCTTTCCATCACCATTTCAAGACGATCACGGCCATGACGCCCATTCAGTACCAGAAGCAGCTGCGGCTGCATGAGGCGCGCCGGCTGATGCTGCTGGAGCGCCTGGATGCAGGCACGGCCGGCCATCGTGTCGGTTACCAGAGCCCTTCGCAGTTCAGCCGGGAATACAGCCGCTTTTACGGGATGTCGCCCTCACGCGACGTCGACGCCTCGCGTGAGATAAGCGCGGCCGGATAAAGCGGCATTATGGTGCGGCGCATCCTGCTGCCGCATCGCGTCAATTCGTACATCACTGCGAAGAAAGCGCTTGACGGGCAAGCTGCCTCCGCTTAAATGGCGCTCGAACCGTACCGTACGGTACATTAATCGAGCCTCTGGAGTGGAAATAAGTGGCCTCCGACCCGATCACAGCGCAGGAATTTTCGCCGCGCCAGAACGCCGTTCTGGATCAGGCATTGCGTCTTCTGGTCGAGGGTGGCGAGAAAGCGCTGACGACCTCTGGTCTTGCGCGTGCGGCCAACTGTTCCAAGGAAAGCCTCTACAAATGGTTTGGCGACCGGGACGGCCTGCTGGCTGCGATGATCACTTTCCAGCAGAGCAAGGTTCGCACCTTCGAGAAGGCGGGCGACCGCGTGTCTGCGCCGCAGCTTGCCGATCATCTCGAGGTTTTCGCACATGATCTGCTTGATGTGCTGGCGGGCGATGTGTCGCTGGCGCTCAACCGTCTGGCGATAGGGCAGGCGAGCCGTGATGGTTCGAAGCTTGGCGATCTTCTTCTGGAACGTGGCCGTCGCCAGATCGACCGCCGCGCCCGCGGGTTGATCGAGGCGGGTCGCCGTTCGGGTTACCTGCGTTTCGATGACGCCGAAGAGGCGTATCGCAGTTTTTACGGCCTCATCGTTTCGGATCTGCATGTGCGCATGCTGCTGGGCGAGGCGCCTGACAAGGATTTTTCCGCCCGGGCAAAGAAGGCGGTGGTCGCCTTTCTAACACTCTACGGCACGGAAAAGGTACATTCGGAACTGGGCGGCAAGGTCGCCTGAGGTTCCGGTTCACACAGAGACAAGCATTAGGGAAGGACCATAAAATGCGCGTTTATTATGATCGTGATGCGGATCTCAATCTCATCAAGTCCAAGAATGTCGTCATCGTCGGCTACGGTTCCCAGGGCCGCGCCCATGCGCTGAACCTCAAGGATTCCGGCGCCAAGAACGTCGTCATTGCTCTGAAGGCCGGTTCGCCGACCGTCAAGAAGGCGGAAGCCGACGGCTTCAAGGTCATGACCGTTGCCGAAGCCGCCAAGTGGGGCGACCTTTTGATGATGGCGACGCCTGACGAATTGCAGGCCGACATCTACAAGGCCGACATTGCTGGCAACATCCGTGACGGTGCGGCGATTGCTTTCGCACACGGCCTCAACGTTCACTTCGGCCTCATCGAGCCGAAGGCTTCGCTCGACGTCGTCATGATCGCACCAAAGGGCCCCGGCCACACGGTTCGCGGCGAATACCAGAAGGGCGGCGGCGTGCCCTGCCTCGTTGCCGTTCACCAGAACGCTTCCGGCAACGCACTTGAACTCGCTCTCTCCTACGCCTGCGGCGTTGGCGGTGGCCGTTCTGGCATCATCGAAACCAACTTCAAGGAAGAGTGCGAAACCGACCTCTTCGGCGAACAGGTCGTTCTGTGCGGCGGTCTCGTAGAACTCATCCGCGCCGGTTTCGAAACCCTGGTCGAAGCCGGTTACGCACCGGAGATGGCCTATTTCGAGTGCCTGCACGAAGTGAAGCTGATCGTTGATCTGATCTATGAAGGCGGCATCGCCAACATGAACTACTCGATCTCCAACACGGCCGAGTGGGGCGAATACGTCACCGGTCCTCGCATCATCACCGCTGACACCAAGGCTGAAATGAAGCGCGTTCTTCACGACATCCAGACCGGCAAGTTCACCACTGAGTGGATGCAGGAATGGAAGGCCGGCGGCGCACGCTTCAAGGGCATCCGTCGCAACAACGACGCCCACCAGATCGAAGAAGTCGGCGCAAAGCTGCGCGGCATGATGCCCTGGATCGGCAAGAACAAGCTGGTTGACAAGGCCGTCAACTAAGCTTCATTGCTTGACAGAATATTGGAAGGCCGGGGCGAGAGCTCCGGCCTTTCTGCATTGCGCCTGGCTAGGATCACACGATGGCGTCGGCTTCCTCGATAATGACCGATACGGGAAAGTGATCGGAGAAACCACCGAGATTGACGTTTTTGACTGCATCGCCTTTCGACAGGCCGAAGCGGATCGGCCCCTCATTCTTGCTGTGGCTGACCATGGCGGCAATGGCTTCAATTTTCGCGGTTTCCTCGCGCACCGCGAAGCCGCTGCTCCCGGTTAGAAGCGATCTTGAGACGAGGATCTGGTCGAAGATATTGGCGTCGCCGTTGAAATAGAGCGTGCCATAGATCGTTCTTGCCGTACCGACTGAATCTACTACCTGCTGGCGCAGGTAGTTCCAGGTGAGATTGTAGAACATTGCCGATTGCGAGCTTTCGACATCGTCGCGCTCGCGGGTGGAATTGGCGTGATAGCGCAGCGATGCATCGGAAGGGTCGTCGTTGAAATCGCCGAAGGCGACGACGGCGATGTCGTTTCCTTTTTCTTCCCTGATCCGCTGGTGCCAGTAGCCAAGCGTCTCACCGGCGGTCATGCGAAAACCGGCGCTTTCCACCGCGCCGCCGGAGCGCGACGGCCAGTGATTGGAAAGGGCGATAAGCTGGCGTCCGCCCTTGGTGATGAAGGTGCATTGGGTAATGTCGCGGGTACCGGTGCGGCGCATCACGAAATGGCTGAAAATCTCGGTTTCGTTGATCAGTAGCTTCTTGCTGTCATAGATGAAGGCCGTATCGATGCCGCGCTGGTCCTTGCTGGAATCTGCATGCACCACACGGTAGGCGCGCTCAGGCATGAGGTCGTTCAGATGTTCCGCAAGCGTCTCCAGAACGAAACGGTTCTCGACTTCGCACACGCCGAGCAGATCCGGCCCGGCGCCGCCGATCTGCCTTATGATCAAACCGAGTTGCCTGAGCTTGGTCTTGAACAGATCTTCGGTCCAGCCTTTGAGATCGTTCTTCAGCCGCTCGGCAATCCAAGGTTCGCGCGCTGGATAACCCTCCGGCGCAAACAGGTTTTCGACATTCCAGAACGCCAGGACATATTGGGTCATGATACCTCACACCTCCGGTTGGTTTTACAAAACCTAGTGGAAGTTTTTGCCACAACAACTTGAAATTGTCATGACGGGTTTAGCACACGACCCAGTCTGCCGTTCGATCTTATTTGCCCGGCGGGATGACGCCCTTCGTCAGCAGGAAGCAGCCGTAAAAACGGGTCTCGCCTGTTGTGATGACGCAATATGCTTTTTTAGCCTGTTCATAGAAGGCGAAGCGTTCGATACCATACATGGGGGCGGATTTTCCCTCCGCCGCGTCTATTTCCTTCTGCACTTCGACCTGTACGGGTTCCAGCTGGTCCGGCGCGCCCATCACTTCCATGCGTCCGACCGAAGGCTGCAGCGGCGTGTCGAGTGGCAACACCGAGAGGATCGCCTGCATGGCGCGGGCGGCGGAGATGTTGTCCATGCGCAGCACCTTGCCGACCGTTGTCTGGCGAGCCACCGAATCGGAAGGGAAGTTGGTGTCGGAAATCACCAGCGTATCGCCGTGACCCATGGCGCGTAGCGCGTGAAGGACATCGGCATTCAGCGCCGGGTCGATATTTTTCAGCATGTCGTCAAACTCCCATGATGCTTTCGCCGTGTCGCGGCGCGTGGCCGCAATCCAGCCGGAAAACCTTGCCGCGTCAATCGCAAACGGAAGATTGTGAAGCTTTGCGCAAGGGTGTATTTGGCTTTGTCCGCCAAAGGCGGGCCCAAATGCGGGTAACGTGCAGGGAGGCAGAAATAATTCGAAAAACTGATAAGTCAGTATTGCTGACGTATCGACATTTCTGTAAAGATGCACGCATAAAAACGACACAAGAGGAAACGTACCCATGCTTGATTGGGAACAAATTTTCGCCACGCGCTCGTCGCGCATGAAAGCGTCTGAAATCCGCGAGCTGCTGAAGCTGCTCGAGCAGCCCGATATCATCTCCTTTGCCGGCGGTATTCCGGACCCGGCTCTTTTCCCCGCAGAGGAGTTCCAGCAGGCTTATGCGGAAATTTTTTCGGGTTCGCAGGTCAACTCGGCGCTGCAATATTCGGTGAGCGAAGGTTACAAGCCGCTGCGCGAATGGCTGGCGGGCGAAATGGCCGAGATCGGCATTGAATGCACTGCCGACAACGTCTTCATCGTTTCCGGTTCGCAGCAGGGTCTCGACTACCTCGGCAAGCTGTTCCTGTCGCCGAAGGATACCGCGCTGGTAACCTGGCCGACCTATCTCGGCGCACTTTCCGCCTTCAACGCCTATGAGCCGAATTACGACCAGCTCAATCCCGGCGGTAACCGCACGCCCGAAGCTTACCGCGAAACCGCGGCAAAGCTCGGCGGCGCGGTGAAGTTCGCTTATCTCTCTGCCGATTTCTCCAATCCGACCGGGGAAACCGTTGATCTTGCCGGCCGTGAAAAGGTTCTGGCGCTGGCTGACGAGCTGGATATCGCCGTCATCGAAGACGCCGCCTATCAGTCGCTGCGTTACGACGGCGAGGCGGTTCCGCCGATCATGGCGCTGGACATTGCCCGCTCGGGCGGCATCGAGAACACCCGCACCATCTATTGCGGCAGCTTCTCCAAGACGCTCGCACCCGGCCTTCGCGTCGGTTACATCGTTGCGTCCGCGCCAGTTATCCGCAAGCTGGTGCTGATGAAGCAGGCCGCAGACCTGCATTCCTCGACGATCAACCAGATCGCCATTGAACGTGTCGCTTCGCGCGGCTTCGACAAACAGGTCGCCAAGATCAAGGCTGCCTACAGCGCCCGCCGCGATGCGATGCTGGCTGCGCTCGACAGATACATGCCGAAGGGCACGCGCTGGACCAAGCCGGAAGGCGGCATGTTCATCTGGGTCACCCTGCCGGAAGGCATGGATGGTGCCGCACTGCTGGCAAAATCCATCGCAACGGAGAAGGTCGCCTTCGTTCCGGGTCGCGCCTTCTTTGCGGATGGCTCGGGCACGAACACGCTGCGCATCAGCTTCTCCTGCGCCAACGAGGCGATGATCGAGGAAGGCATGAAGCGGCTTGGCCGGTTGATCGCGACGGCGCAGGCGGAGACGACCGAAGTGGTTCCGGCGATTTGAGGGTTGCGAGGTTTTCGGCAGCGACAGGGGGTGCGGCTTACCCCCCCCCCTCTGTCCTGCCGGACATCTCCCCCACAGGTGGGGAGATCGACCCGTGGTGAGGTTTCGCCCATCTCAACGTTCGAAAATTAAGTGACGAAAGAGCGTCTTGCCGATCCCCCTCCTTGTGGGGGAGATGCCCGGCAGGGCAGAGGGGGGGTAAGCCCCGGTCTCCACCTTGGCTACCGAGATCACACCCCTAAAATCCTGCCTGTCACATACATGTTATGCAATCATGTTTTAGCGGTCCCACGAAACAACAGGGACTGGACCTATGAAAACGCTGCTTTCCGCTTTTACCGCCATCGTATCGCTCGGCTTCATCGCCACCGCTGCCAATGCTGCCGACCTGGTGCTTTATACCAGCCAGCCGAACGAGGACGCGCAGGCGACCGTTGATGGTTTCAAGGCCGCCAATCCCGGTATCGAAGTCGAATGGGTGCGTGACGGAACGCCGAAGATCATGGCCAAGCTGATGGCTGAGATCAGCGCCGGCAATCCGGTTGCCGACGTGCTCTTGATCGCCGACACCGTCACACTCGAGCGTATGAAGCAGGCTGGCCAGCTTATGGCCCACAAGTCGCCGGAAGCGAAGAACATCGACGCCTCGCTCTACGATGCGGACGGCTATTATTATTCCACCAAGCTCATCACCACCGGCATCATGTATAACACTGCCGCTGCGATGAAGCCGACGAGCTGGAAGGATCTTGCCAAGGCGGAAGCCAAGGGTCTGGTGACCATGCCGAGCCCGCTGACCTCTGGTGCAGCGCTGATCCACGCGCAGACGCTGGCCGCTGCCAACGGCCTCGGCTGGGACTATTACAAGCAGCTGAAGGCCAATGAAGCCATTTCCGGTGGCGGTAACGGCGCGGTGCTGAAGTCGGTTGCATCAGGTGAGAAGGCTTACGGCGTTGTCGTCGACTACATGCCTATCCGCGAAAAGGCCAAGGGCGCCCCGGTGGAGTTCGTTTTCCCGGAAGAGGGCGTTTCGGCCGTGACCGAACCGGTCGCGATCCTCAAGGGTACCAAGCATGAGGAAGCCGCTAAGAAGTTCGTCGACTACGTGCTTTCGGAAAAAGGCCAGCAGGGCTTCGTCAAGCTCGGCTACATCCCCGCGCGCGCTGACGCTGGCATGCCGGAAGGTTTCCCCGCCCGCGACAAGCTCAAGGTCCTGCCGCTCAACGCCGCGGACGCGCTGAAGAACTCAGAGCAGGATCTGAAGACCTTCTCCGATATTTTCGGCTCCAAGGGCTGATATAGCGGCATGTCCCGATCAAGTGCCTATGGAAACAGCCAGCCGCGCTGGCTGTTTCCTTTTGTGGTGAGCGTCGTTTTTGCGCTCAGCGCCCTGCCGCTCGGGCGGCTCGCCTATACCGGCATTGTTTCGTCACTCAACGGTGACATATGGCGATTGCTGGCTGATCCCGCCCTTTGGGATGCGGCGCTGAACACGCTGTCCACCTCTTTTTTCGGCATGCTGATTTCACTCATGATCGGCGGGGGCTTCGCGCTGGCGCTGACGCTCTGCGACATACGCGGCAAGTCGATCTTAAGCTTCCTCTTCATGCTGCCGATGATGATCCCGCCGCAGGTGACGGCGCTGTCGTGGATCGGCATGACCGGCCCGTCGAGCACGCTTTTAAAGGCCATCGGCCTTGCGCCGCCCATGGGCTCGCCGCAGCCGCTCTATTCCATTGCCGGTATCGCGCTTTTGCTCGGCGTGCAGCATGCGCCGCTTGTCTATCTGTCGCTGCGCGCTGGTTTGCTGGCCTTGCCGCAGGATGGCATCGAGGCGGCCAAGCTTTCGGGTGCCTCGCCTCGCCGCGTGCTGTTCGATATCATCCTGCCGCTTTCGACGCCGGGATTGATCGCCGGGGCGGCGATCTCGTTTGTGTCCAATGTCGGCAATTTCGGTATTCCGGCGATCCTCGGTATTCCGGCCTCGATCTTCACCCTGCCGACGCTGATCTACAGCCGCTTCGCCAGTTTTGGTGCGAGCACCTTCGGCGATATCGCCATTCTCTCGACCATGATCGCCATCATCTCCGTGGCCGGTCTTGCGCTGCAAGAGCGGGCAATGAAGGGCAGGGACTATCGCATCATCGGTCTTTCCGGCAAGGCCGCGACTTTCAAGCTGTCGCGCTGGCGTGTAGTTGCTGAGCTTGTCCTTTGGCTCGTGCTGTTCTTCATGCTGGTCGCACCACTTGCTGCGCTGGTGGCAAGCTCGCTTGCCCCCGCCTATGGCGTGCCGCTCAGTCTCAAGACCGCTACGATGCACGCCTATGAGGAGCTGCTCTACCGGCAGAGCGTGACCCGCACAGCCTTCCGCAACTCGCTGTTTCTGGCGACGGTCACATCCCTTTCCCTGCTTGCGGTGACGGTGTTGACCGCCTATTTCCTGGTGCGCGGCAAAAGCCGCTTCATGTTCCTGCTGTCGGCGCTGGTGGATATTCCCTATGCGCTGCCGGGTGTGGTGATTTCCGTATCCTTCGTCCTCTTGTTCGCGGCCCCCATCCCGCTGCTCGGCATCACGCTTTACGGCACGATCTGGATCATTCTGCTCGCCTATTTTTCCTCCTTTTTCGCCGTCAGCCTCAAACCGATGGTCAGCGCCTTCCTGCAATTCGATCCGTCGCTGGAAGAGGCGGCAAGGCTTTCGGGCGCCGGTTTCTGGCGGCGGTTGAAGGACATCATCCTGCCGCTGGTCGGGCCTGCGGCTGGCGCTTCCGTCATCCTCGTTTTCCTGATCGCCTGCAATGAGCTGACGGTTTCGGCGCTCCTTTGGTCCGCCGGCACGCAGACGCTCGGTGTGCTCATCTATAACCTCGATGACAGCGGCAGCTTCGATCTTGCCTCAGCACTTTCGGTGCTTGTCGTCATCATGGTGATTTTCCTCATGCTGCTGCTCGAAATTCTGGGGCGCTATCTGCCGAAAGGAGTGGTCCCTTGGCGAAATTGATCCTCAATCGTCTGACGAAAAGCTTTGGAGCCGGTTCGAAACCCGCCGTTGACGACCTCTCGCTCACGGTGCGTGAGGGAGGTTTCCTCGCGTTGCTCGGGCCTTCCGGCTGCGGCAAGACGACAGTGCTGCGCATGATCGCCGGTTTCGAGCAACCGACTGATGGCTCCATCCTGCTCGGCGAGCGGGTGCTGGCCGATGCAGGCAGCATGGTGCCGCCGGAGCGGCGCAACATGGCGATGGTGTTCCAGTCCTATGCGCTCTGGCCGCACATGTCGGTTGCCGACAATGCCGGTTATCCCCTGAAAGTGCGCGGCATTTCCGGCGATAAATATCGCGAGAAGGTGGCCCAAGCGCTGGCGGCCGTACGCCTTGAAGGCTTTGCGGACCGCCGTCCCGCCGAGCTTTCCGGTGGCCAGCGGCAGCGCGTGGCGCTGGCTCGCTGCCTCGTCACCGAACCCGATGTGGTGCTGCTCGACGAGCCGCTCGCCAATCTCGACCGGCATTTGCGGCAGGAGATGGAGGAGACCTTTCGCGAGTTCCACATCCGCTCCGGCGCGACGATGATCTATGTCACCCACGATCAGGCGGAAGCCATGGCGCTGGCAACCGATGTCGCCGTCATGTCTCAGGGCAAGCTGCTTCAGGTCGCGCCGCCCGCCGAGCTTTATGCACGACCCGAGGGGCGTCTTGTCGGCTCGCTGGTGGGGCAGGGCGCCATTCTCTCCGTGCCGGTGCCGGAAGGTTCTTCGCGGGATATTGACTGGGACGCGCTCCGCACAGCGATGGATAACGGTGGGCAATTACCACGGGCGGATATTCTCGTGCGGCCGCAGGACGTGGTGCGGGATGCGGATGGAATCACCTGCACCGTGACCTCGGTTCTCTACGAGGGCGAGCGTTATGCCTTGCGTCTCGACCTGCCGGACGGGCAGGCGCTTCGGGCTTATTCTCGAGAATCGGTTGCGGTCGGTGACCGGTTGCCGGTTGCGATTCGTGCGGCGTGGCGTCTTTAGCATTTGCTTGCACCCTCATCCCTGTGACGGGCACAGGAATGAGGGTGGGGAATATCCCGGCACATAAAATCCGACATCGTGAATAGGGAAATCTGATCGACGCGACAGGCCACTGGCGAGACCGAACGGGAGCGGCTAAGCTCCCATTCCAGCAACAGGAATGAAACATGTCGCTTCGGCTCGCCACCTTCAATATCGAAAATCTTCTCACCCGTTTCGACTTTACCGGTTTTCGCAACCAGACGCGGCGCGACAGGGCGATCCAGCTTTTCGATATCAGGGACGAGGCAACCTATCAGGCGCTGGAAAGTGCGCGGGCAGTCTCTTCCACAGACGATACGCGGCAACTTTCGGCGCTGGCCATTGCGGATGCGGATGCCGATATTCTCTGCCTGCAGGAAGTCGACAACATGGCGGCCCTGCAGGCTTTCGAATATGGCTATCTCTACCGCATGGTCGGCAACGGCTATCTGCAGAAATATCTGGTCGAGGGCAATGACAGCCGCGGCATCGATGTCGCGGTCGTCATGCGCGAGCAGACCCGAGACGGCGACAAGATCGAGGTCATCGACATCAAGAGCCACGCCGCGCTAACCTACCGCAATCTCGATCTCTTCAATCCCGCACTTGCCGCGACCAACCAGATAGACGACAAGATTTTCAAACGCGATTGTCTGGAAATCGATCTGAGGGTCGGCGGCAAACCGCTGACGCTTTACGTCACGCATTTCAAATCCATGACCAATGCCCGTGACGCCATAGATGCCCGGCTCGCGACCATGCCGATTCGCGAGGCGGAAGCCATGGCCGTTCGCCGCATCATCGAAAACCGCTGGGGCGCAAACAATACCCGCAACAAGAATTTTGCCATCTGCGGCGACATGAATGATTATCAGGAACGCATTTCGATTTCCGGCGACCGGCGCAGCGGCTACAGCTTTACGCCGGTGGAAGAGGAGCGGAGCGCGCTCGATATCTTCACGGCGGATGATTTTGTGACCAATCCGATGTCGCGCCGTGACGTCATGGATCGCTGGACGCTCTATCATTCGCGCGGGCCACAGGAACAGCATCTCTGCCAGCTCGATTATATCTGGCTTTCCCCACATCTTGCGCACATCAATGCGACAAGGGTTCCCGAAATCATCCGCGCTGGCCAGCCTTACAGGACGGTCTTTCCGCCGGGGCAGGAGGTGGATCGTTATCCGCGCACCGGCTGGGACCGCCCCAAGGCTTCCGACCATTGCCCTGTCGTTATGACGCTCGATCTGATCTGATCTGCCGCTCCGGGCCGCCTAGCCGTTGGCAACCTTGGGGAAGTAGGTCGCCCATACCCGGTTGCGGCCCGCACGCTTGGCCTCATAAAGCCGGTCGTCGGCAATTGCGATCAGCTCGTCCCAGCTGTTGATCGCCCGTGCCTCCTGCCAGACCACGCCGAAACTTGCCGTCAGTGACAGCCCGCTTTGTTCATCAATGATCTGGGCTTCAATCAGCCGGCGCAGGCGGTCGGCGGTGGCGGTCGCCGTCGCGTGGCTGACATCCTGCAACACGACCACGAATTCCTCGCCGCCATAGCGCGCCAGAATATCGTTTTTACGGAGGGCGCCTCTTAAAAGAGTCGCTGTCTTCTGTAGCGCGAGGTCGCCCATGGCATGGCCATAACGGTCGTTGATGGATTTGAAGTGGTCGATGTCGACAATCATCACGCCAAGCGCCTGCAACTGCTCCTCGCCGCTCAATATGGCACGAACGGTCTTTTCCAGCGCACGGCGATTGGACACACCGGTCAAGGCATCTGTTTCTGAAAGCGTGCGTAATTGTTCGGCCAGCGCAGACTGCTGCTTTTCCATTTCTTCCTTCTGGCGAAGCTGCTCGCGCAGGAAATCCAGTTCCTCGAACATTTTCTTCACTTCCGGAGCAGCCTTGTCCTGATACAGGGCTCCTGAAAGATCGCCAGCGGCGATTGCGGCGATCTGCGTCTGGACGGATTGCATGGGGCGGAACAGTGCCGTTCTGTAAACCGATGCAAGCCGCAGCAATACCAGAACCGCGATGAGAGCGAGGAGGAGAGACGTTCCACCATAGATCAAAGCCTGTTCCTTGTTTCTTTCTATCCTTGCCCGTGTTTCGGCGAGAATAAGGTCGCGCAACGTGCTCGAGGACCGCATGCCCTTGATGTAGTTTTCGGAGAATTCGCGAATGCTTGGCTGCGCGGACGGCACCACCATCGCAATCGTATTCTGCGCATAGGGAAGTGCCTGGCCGAAATAGAAGATTTCAATATCGCGAAACGCTGCATCGACGCGTGGTGTGGACAGGTAAGCGGCGGTGTAGTTCGTCAGCGACGATTTCAGCAGTGTGAGGCTCTGTATTTCCGTGTCGAATTTGGCGCGGAGGCTCAGCTTGTCCTGCCTGTTCGCCCGCAGGCTCATGACCACGTAGGAACCAAGGCGACCGATCCGGTCCCGCATCACTCCGGCCGTGCCGGTCATGGCGATGTCGATCGCTACATTGGGCGTTACCTTGATGATCGCGCGAGCGGTCTTGCCACGCAGCATGTTGACGCTGTCTGCCGCCTTGAACATCGCAAAAATCGCGTTGGACATCACCGTGTAGCTGCGTGCGGATTCCGGAAGTGCAGCAACCTGATCGACCGCTTCTCGGGATTGCGCCAGTTTTCGGCGGGTATCGACCAGCGATTTTGCCAATTCTGGCTGCGCCCTGATTTCCGCGGCAAAAGAGTTTTCGAGTTCCACCAGCTTTTCGTCCGTTGCCTTGCGCGCTGCGGCAAGCTCCTGGACCAGTTTTGCATCGGGGGAAGACGCGCCCATCAAATTATTGGCGGGACCACGCTCGGCCGATACCAGCCATGCGGACTGGAGGGCCGTTTCGAAGCGGCTGAGTTGCTGCGCATTGGTCCGGTAGCGTAAGTAACTGGAAACGCTCGGCAGGGCGGCAAGGGTTGCCAACAAGATGGAACTTACCGCTATGACGATCGTACCGGTTAGTTGGATTTTCTGTATGCTTGCGCGCATGCGATGCGTTATTCCCGGTGGGATGGTTATGAATTATCGCCATTTTAGCTACATCGCGTAAATACTTCGCTTATTTTGCAGGCCTTTTGCCGCGACCTGGTGATTGAAACCCACAGGTACGGTGTGGAAAAGAGGTCTCCCAACGGCGCCCAATCAATTTTTGCTTTACACGAAGTGAGAATCTGATAGTTGGCAAGGCACTGGATTGCCCTTGTAGCTCAGTTGGTAGAGCACCTGATTTGTAATCAGGGGGTCACGAGTTCGAACCTTGTCGGGGGCACCAGTATTTTCAATGGCTTGGCCATTTCCCCTCTATTATTCCTGCATTCGCACAACGCCTATGGCTTGATGTGATATAGCTTGTGCACGATTGCCCAGTTGCCGTCGCGCTCCAGCAAGGACAGGTATTCGCTAAAATCCATGCCGTCGAAACTCGTCGTCAGCTTCACGGACGCGCTGTCGCCTTCCTTGTCGATGCCGAGGATTTCGAAGACGGGGTCGTGATCGGGCAGGCCGCGTTCGCTTTTCCGTATCTGCTCGGCGAAGTCCTCCAGTGAAAGCCATTCCGTTTCACCCTGAAACGTCCCGACGATGCTGGCGCGCGGATCGAAAACATCACGCATCAGGCCTTCATCCGCATAGGCCATGGCGTGCACATAATCCGTCACTGTCTGGGTAATGGTTTGCGGCATCGGATCGTCCCTCCCTTCAGATCCAAAAGCCAAGCTTACACCCGTTGAAGCCGTTCCACCATAAGCACCGTAAAACCTGCGGGTTGCACGGTTTTCCGCATGGGTAGGCAGCTTGGCCCGGCGTGTTTTGCCATGACTTTCCACAATTTTGTCCCGCCCGTGATTATAGTCGCCATGGGTCCGACAAATTTGAGGATCAAGGGCTTTTGCGCCGGCGCGGGGGTGCCGCGCGGGCGGAATTCGCTTATGATCTGTGCGCGAGCCGCACGGGGGTGGCGTATGGCATGCGGTAACAGTTTGCGTTTGAAGGTGTTTTAGTGATCGATCCCTATGTTTTGCTTGGCGTGGAGCGTGATGCCGACGAGGCGGCGATCAAGTCCGCTTACCGGAAGGTGGCGAAAGCCGCCCATCCCGACAGCGGGGGTGATACCGACCAATTCGCACGCCTGCAAACCGCTTACGAGCTTTTGAAGGATCCGGTGCGCCGCAAGGTGTTCGACGATACCGGTTACGATCCGCAGCTTGCCGATGCCAAGGACCTCAAAGGCCTGCTGATGCTGGAAACTCTGGTCAACGAATTCATTCTGGACGAGCGCGAGCCCGGCAGCTTCGACCCAGTGGCCGCCATGCGCCGCAAGCTGACCGACGATATCCTGAAAAGCCGCTTTCACATTCTGGAACTGGAGCGTCACCGCACGCGGGTGCGCAAACATATGGACCGGCTGGGCAGAAAGCCGGAGACCGATGTGTTGAGTTCCATGTTGCGTGCGCGCAGCCAGTCCATCGCCGAAGCCATCCGCAATGCGGAAGCGCAGATAGAGGCGATCGAGCAGGCCTATACGATGCTGGAAGGCTATTCCTACGAGCTGGAGAGCATATCGCTCTCCGAACCGCTGCTGAAAGGCGAGGCGGCGGAATAGCCGTTTCCCCCTGGAGTTCTCAGGGACCGTTGACGAGCGCCAGAATGAGCTGATGCACGCGGCCGCCGGGGGAAAGCTCGTCCCGGTCGAAATCGCGTCCGCGCTGGCGCTGCTCGTTGGATAGCTCACCAAGCCGCTGTTGCAGGACAACGCGCACTTTCTGGCATTTCGGATCGTTTTCCGCTCTCAGACCGGTGCTGAATGCCTCGATCTTCTGCACCATGTCGAGAATGTGCTCGCCATGAACGCGCTCATGGGTTTCCACACCGGAAATGAAGGTTTTCCAGCTGGCGGCGACCGCGGGCGGCAATCTGGCCGGCGCTTTCGGCCAGGTATAGATGATTGTGAGATTGGGCTTGGCGGTGGCCAGTACGCAGGCACCGTCCGGTTGCGGACGATAATCGCGCCGCCATGTCAGCTTGAAGGTGGTGTGGGCGATGGCCTGCACACCGGCGGTCGGGCCGCGCTCGCCTATGGACTGGTAAAGCGCTCCGCCCGTATCACCGCTGATCGCATAGGTTTTTATCTGCTCGGCTGGTTTCCAGCCGGCTGACTGTGCTGACAGCGGAAGGGTGCTCAGCAATATCGTCACAGCGCTTATGGTGAGGGAAGAGAGAGTTTTGGTGGGCACGCATCGATCCTTGGTGTCTTGCGCGCCGAAGATAGGCGAGAGCCGGGCTGCTAGGCAAGCGCCGTGAGAGAGGGATTGTCGGATACTGCGCCGAAATTCCACACACGAAAAACCCCCGCGACGGATCGCGGGGGTCAAGCTTGCGACTGCAGGGGAATCAGTCGTCCAGCTTGTCGTAGTCGAGCTTTGGTGCGTTCTGCAGCGCTTCCTTGGTGGTATCGACATAGGCCTTCCAGGTGCCGTTGTCGTTGTGGACTGCAACCGAGGCCGGGTCGAGCACCACATAGCTCTTGTCGATGCCGAGGAAACCGCCGACGCTGGCAACGAGGCCGATCACCGATTTGCCATCGCCGATGACGACATCCTCGATTTCGCCGATGTTTTCGTTCTGGGCGTTATAGATATCCAGACCGTCGAGCTGGGAGGCGGTGAGGTCGGTTTTCTGGACATTGACGAACTTCAGCGGGCCGTTAGCCTTGGTGCCCATGGTGATGCCGGGACCGGACAAAGTCGCATCGGCGCCAACAGCAGGCGCAGTCGCAGCCGTCTGGGCAAAAGCCACGGAAGAGGAGAGGGCTGCTGCGGCAGCGAGAGCGATGACGTTGATTTTCATGATGTTTCTTCCCTTTGTATGCTGAACGTTTGGTTCGGGGAAGAAACGGTGAAGGCCGGATTTGGTTCCGCGTGGGAGCGCAGGAAATTTTGGTTTATGCTGGTAGCGGGAGCACTGGCACGCCAAATCGGGAGGACGTTATGGCAAAAAACACTGACAGCAAGGAAGCGGAGGAGAATGCACCGTCGGTTCTCATCGATCGAAAGATCGCGGAGCTTGGCGACTGGCGTGGCGAGACGCTTGCTCGCATCCGGACGCTGATCAGGAAGGCCGATCCGGATGTGACGGAGGAGGTTAAATGGCGCGGCGTGCCCGTCTGGGAACATGCCGGTATCATCTGCACGGGCGAAACCTACAAGACAGCCGTGAAGATGACGTTTGCGAAGGGCGCATCGCTTGAAGACCCGGCCGGCCTGTTCAATTCGAGCCTTGAGGGCAATACGCGGCGCGCCATCGACTTTCACGAGCGAGATGAGATCGACGAGGAGGCACTGGTGGCGCTGATCCGCGCGGCGGTGGCGTTAAATGTGGCGGGGAAGGCTGGAAAGAAACGCACGGGGAATAAGGCTGGGTAATCGAGTAGGCAGTCAATCTTTCGCAACGTCCGTTGCCTTGTCCCATTCCCCATCGATGAACTTCAGCGCGTCGATAATTGACACTTTCCACACCGACCAGACATGATCACCGTCGGTCACTCGTAATTCGGATTTGCGATTGTCGGCCTGAAGCGTTTCGTGCAGGGCGATCGCGCCGCGCCAGAGGAAGAAGCCGTCGTCGTCGCCAACTGTCAGATAGGTGGCGGGCAATTCTTGGCTTTCGGCGACGTGCTGTGCAACAAGGGTGAAGACGTTCTTCTCATTGAAAAGTCTGGCATCGAAGGGCGTGCCGAAGGCGCCGGAGAAGTGATCGCCGGTGGAGGGCAGCACGATGCCGCTGGTGACGGTGGTGCGGTCGACGCGGTGGAAGAAGGCGCTGTCCTGAATGAGCTTGAGTTCCGCGGGCGTTTTGTCGAGATCGGAGGCGGGCACGTTCTGCCAGATCGCGCCGGACAGGCTGGCGACTGCGCCATAGAGGTCTTCGTGGCCATAAGCCAGATGCAATGCGCCGAAACCGCCCATGGACAGCCCGGCGATGGCACGCCCTTCGCGATCTTTTCGCACCGGCAGCGTTTTTTCCAACTGATGGCGCAGATCGCCCGTCAGGGCCGTCTCGTAATCGCCGGGACCACCGACAGCGGCCGAATCCACGTACCAACTGTTTTTAACGCCTGGCATGACGACAACCAGCGGGCGGATGGCGCCAGCCGCAATCAGCGTGTCCAGCGTCTTTTCGATATTGCCGAGGTCTCGCCAGCTGTTCTGGTCACCATCATGGCCGTGCAGGAGATAAAGCACCGGCCAGCCGTTTTCCGGCGGCGTGCCATCCGGTCGGTAGATGTTGACGGGCAGCGGTGCGTTCAGGGCGGCGCTGTGGAAGGTGGCGTCCTCAATCTGCCCGGCAAGGACTGGGCTTGAGAAAAAGACGAGGCATAAGGCCGCCAGATTTTTTCGATGCATGCGGTGTCTATCCAGATTGCGCTGTTGCGCGTCAGCGACCGGGACGGCCGGTCTTCCCCTTCGTCCGGCTTTTGCGCTTCTGTTCGCCGGCATCCTCATAGGAACCCGCTCCGATCTTGCCGCGCACGAGGGGGCGGGGATCGTCCTTGGTTCGCTCAGGTTGGCCTTCCATGAGCGGTGAGAAACGTTTGCCGGTTTCCGTCTCGGGTTTGCCGGGAACTTCGCCACGCACCGGCTTCTCGGTGCGGCCAACGGTCATCTCGTCCAGCGTGTTCCTGCGGAACAGCGGCTTGCCCGTGTCCGAGCCGGGACCCATTTCGTCCAGCGAAGGTTTGGCGAAGAGAGATTTTCCACTTTCGTTTGCGGAAGCGGCACCGTCCTCTGTCACGCCCGATATGTCTCCTGCAAGAGGGGAGATCGACCCGTTGCGGGCGCTCGTTTCTTTTTTCTTGCTTCTGCCGCCACCCTCAAGCGATTTCGCCTCTTCCTTCGCCATCGGGTCGTCCATGACGGCGAGTTCGGTGGCCTTGAGGCGCTTGATTTCATCACGCAGGCGGGCGGCTTTTTCGAAGTCCAGATCGGCTGCGGCATCGCGCATGGATTTTTCCAGCGCGTTGAGATGGGACTGCAGATTGTTGCCGACCAGATGGCCGCCATCGGCGAAGCCTTTGCCGGAAACGCCTGAAATATCGGCCCTTACGTGATCACGCTCATAAACTGAATCAAGAATATCGGAGATCTTCGCCTTGACCGATTCCGGCGTGATGCCGTGTTCGGCGTTATAGGCCATCTGCTTTTCGCGGCGGCGGGAGGTTTCCTCCATCGCCCGCTTCATCGAGCCGGTGATATTGTCGGCATAAAGGATGACCTTGCCGTCGACGTTACGGGCGGCGCGGCCGATGGTCTGGATCAGCGAAGTTTCCGAACGCAGGAAGCCTTCCTTGTCGGCATCGAGGATCGCGACGAAACCGCATTCGGGAATATCGAGGCCTTCGCGCAGAAGGTTGATACCGACAAGCACGTCGAAGGCACCAAGGCGCAGGTCGCGGATGATCTCGATGCGTTCCAGCGTGTCGATATCCGAGTGCATGTAACGCACGCGAACGCCCTGTTCGTGCAGATATTCGGTCAGGTCTTCAGCCATGCGCTTGGTCAGCACGGTGCAGAGCGTGCGGTAACCCTTAGCGGCGGTCTCGCGAATTTCGCCGAGGACATCGTCCACCTGGCTGCGGGCGGAGCGCACCTCGACCGGCGGATCGATGAGTCCTGTCGGGCGGATGACCTGTTCGGCGAAGACGCCGCCGGCCTGTTCCATTTCCCACGAGCCGGGGGTGGCCGAAACTGCGACCGTCAGCGGCCGCATCGCATCCCATTCCTCAAAGCGCAACGGGCGGTTATCCATGCAGGAGGGAAGGCGGAAGCCATATTCGGCCAGCGTCGCCTTGCGCCTGAAGTCGCCGCGATACATGCCACCGATCTGGCTAACCGAGACGTGGCTTTCGTCAATGAAAAGCAGCGCATTATCAGGGATATATTCGAACAGCGTCGGCGGCGGCTCACCGGGATTGCGGCCGGTGAGATAACGCGAATAGTTTTCGATACCGGCGCAGGAGCCGGTCGCCTCCAGCATTTCGATGTCGTAACGCGTGCGCTGTTCCAGCCGCTGGGCTTCCAGCAAGCGTCCCGCCTTTTCCAGCTCGGCGAGGCGGACCCTCAGCTCTTCCTTGATCGACTTGATCGCGCCGTTCAGCGTCGGGCGCGGGGTGACATAGTGCGAATTGGCGTAGATCTTGACGGATTGCAGATCGCCGGTTTTCTGGCCGGTCAGCGGGTCGAATTCGGTAATGGAATCGATTTCGTCGCCGAACATCGAGATGCGCCAGGCGGCATCCTCAAGGTGGGCAGGGAAGATTTCGATGGTATCGCCGCGCACGCGGAAGGAGCCGCGCTGGAAATCCATGTCGCGGCGCTTGTATTGCTGGGCCACAAGGTCGGCCAGAAGCTGGCGCTGGTCCAGCCGGTCGCCCACCTGCATCTGGAAGGTCATGGCTGTATAGGTTTCCACCGAGCCAATACCATAGATGCAGGAAACCGAAGCGACGATGATGCAGTCGTCGCGTTCCAGCAGCGAGCGGGTGGCGGAGTGACGCATCCGGTCGATCTGTTCGTTGATCGAGGATTCCTTCTCGATGAAGGTGTCGGAGCGCGGCACATAGGCTTCCGGCTGATAATAATCGTAATATGAGACGAAGTACTCTACCGCATTGTCGGGGAAGAAGTTCTTGAACTCGGAATAGAGCTGTGCGGCCAGCGTCTTGTTGGGCGCAAGGATGACGGCCGGGCGCTGGGTTGCCTCGATCACCTTGGCCATGGTGAAGGTTTTGCCGGAGCCGGTGACGCCGAGCAGGACTTGGCTGCGCTCGCCGGAATTGATGCCTTCCACGAGATCGGCAATCGCCGTCGGCTGGTCGCCTGCCGGTTGATACTCCGAGTCCATGCGGATTGTAACGCCGCCTTCGGATTTCGGCGGACGCGCCGGCCGGTGCGGCGTCCACATCTTGCCGTCCTTGAACAGCGGATTGCCGCTCTCGATAAGCGCCGATAGTGCCTTAACGGTGGCGGTGACGGCACCCGGTGCGAGATTGGCCGCCTCCTCCAGGGAAACGTCCATGCCAGCCACTGGATTGAGACCGGCGGCGGCGCGGGTTTTCGGATCGCTCGACGCGCCGATGGAAACGCCGCGCGCTGTCTTGGAAGCCGTGGTGTTTTTAGCCGTTTTGTTGGCCGCTTTTTCCGCTTCCTTGCGCGCTTCGATCTCGATCTTCTTGCGGTGCTTGCCAGCTTTCGAGGCGACTTCGCGCTGGGTTTCCACCGAGCCCGCTTCGGCTTCCGCCTCGAGCTGCTTTACCCAATCGGCAACGCTGCCGCTGAGCGGCGCGCCTTCGAACGACGATTGCGGAGCTTCCTCGAAGCCGGAATTCGAGGGTTTGGAATTTTTGGGTGATCTGGCCATGCGCGAAATATGGAGGGAGTCACGCGCAAAGGGAAGGGGAGGCCAAGAAAAAATGAGTACAAAAAGGAAACGAAGCGCGGGGAACAAAATTTGGCCGGATACGTTGCATAGCGGCCGAATACGCTTTGATAGAAACCGGTTCCGTTTCATACGGCGGTAAGTTAAAGCAAAGACAAAAATGACGGTTGCGTTTTTCAAACTGCCTTTCGTGACATCCCTCCCTTCTTCATTCAGGAACAATCATGCCGTTCTCGATCAGCCCTGCCCACATCTGGCCTGTCCTGATGCTCATCGTCTCCAATGTTTTCATGACTTTCGCCTGGTATGGGCATCTCAAGCACAAGGGCAGCGCACTCTTCCTTGCGATTGTCGCAAGCTGGGGCATCGCTTTCTTCGAATACATGCTCGCAGTCCCCGCGAACCGCATGGGATCGGAGGTCTATTCGACCGCGCAGCTCAAGACCATTCAGGAAGTTATCACGCTTGCGGTCTTTGCTCTGTTCTCGGTCTTCTGGCTGAAGGAAAGCATCACGATCAACCACGTGATCGGTTTTGCGCTCATCGCTTTCGGCGCGTCCTTCATCTTCCGCTCCTGATTGCCATAGTGCCTTTCTATTGCCGTGGCGGACAGGTTTCGCCACGGCACGAGGAACGGTGTTACGATCCCGTTCCACCATTGGCATAGTCCAACCGTGCCGTACAAATGCGGACGTGGTTCTCGTCCGCCCACTGCACCAGCAATTGCATCGGCACCAGAAACGAACGGCCGAGATTGGTCAGTTCGTATTCCACGCGCGGCGGCACCTGCGCATAGAGCGTGCGGCGAATGAAACCGTCTTCCTCAAGCCGTTTCAGCGTCCGTGACAACATCTGCTTGGAAATATCGTCGATCTTGCGGTTCAGTTCGTTGAAACGCAGCACCCCGCCCTGAAGCGCCTCCAGAACCAGCAGGCTCCATTGATCGCCGATACGATCCAGCACGTCGCGGATGGGGCAGGGCTGGTCGAAGGCGAAGATTTCCTTGGTTTGCGTATCCGGCATTTTCCCTGCTCTTTCCATTTTCGTGCCCTTTCAGGTCATCGCCGTGTGACCTGATCAGCGTCGGCTGACTTCTTGCAGCCGGGGCTGCGATACCATAGCTTCCCCTAACGGTCTATTATCTAGACCTATAACGATGCCTACAAAGGAAAAAGCCATGGCTAAAATCGCGCTCATCGGAGCCTCCGGCAATGCCGGATCCCGTATTCTGAAGGAACTTTCCGACCGGGGGCACCAGGTGACGGCGATCGCCCGCAACCCTGAAAAGATCGCCAGCCTGCCGAACGTAGTGGCAAAAAAGGGCGATGTCTTCGATCAGGCAGGGCTTTCGGAACTGCTTAAGGGTCACGATGCCGTGATCAGCGCCGTGCACTTCACTGCGAGCGATCCGGTGACGCTGATCGAGGCCGTCCGTGCCTCGGGCGTTTCCCGTTATCTCGTCGTGGGTGGCGCCGGCAGCCTTCAAATTGCGCCGGGCCAGCGCGTGGTTGACCTGCCGGACTTCCCGGCCGCCTACAAGGCCGAGGCGACCAAGGGAGCGGAGTTTCTGGACCGTCTGAAAGGGGAAAAGCAGCTCGACTGGACCTTCCTGTCGCCATCGGCCGAATTTGTGCCGGGCGAAAGAACGGGCAAATTCCGTATCGGCAAGGACAGCCTTTTGAGCAACGAAGCTGGCAGCCGCATTTCTTTCGAGGATTACGCCATCGCGCTTGTCGATGAAATCGAAAAGCCGCAGCATTCCCGCCAGCGTTTCACCGTCGGTTACTGAGAGGTCTCATCCATGAATTTCATGACACGTCGTCTTGCCATCGCTGCTCTTGCCCTCGCGCCCGCGCTGATGGCCGCGCCCGTTCTGGCGGAAACCGCCAAGCGCGATCTGGTTCAGGAAGAAGCCAACCGCAAGCTGGTGATCGATTTTTACGACACCGTCTTCAACAAGCACGAGGTGGCGAAGGGCGCTGCCGTCATCGTCGACAGCTACAAACAGCACAATCCGATGGTGCCTGATGGCAAGAAGCCATTCGTCGACTATTTCACCGGCTTCTTCAAGGAAAACCCGCAGGTGAAATCCCGGATCGTGCGTAGCGCCACGGATGGAGATCTGGTTTATCTGCACATCCATTCCACGGATAAAGAAGGTGCTCGCGGAGCCGCCATCGTCGATATTTTCAGGGTCACCGACGGCAAGATCACCGAACATTGGGACGTGATCCAGCCGGTTCCGGAAAAGGCTGCAAACAATAATACGATGTTCTAGAGCATTTCCAGTAGGAGTGCGTAGCGGTTTTACGTCTGGAAAATTCGTAGAAACAAACAGTTAGAGCACGTCAAACAATTCTGTTTAAACAGGACGTGCTCTAAGGCCGAGCTTCTGCCAACCGCCCGGAATTCAGAAGGACACGGCCGGGGGATATCTTCCGGCCGTGTTTTTTGTCAGGCAGCGCGTTGTTTTTCGCGGGACTGCACGATCAGATCGAGAACAAGCATCACCAGCAGGCTTGCGCCAACCAGCGGGAACATGATGCCGCCGATGGCCAGCAGCGCCAGCAGGCCGCGCAAGACGCGTTTATCCTGCGGCAATGGTGGCACGCCGAGCGAACCTCTGGGGCGTCGTTTCCACCACATGATGCCGGCGGAAACGGCAAGCAGGACGATGCCGACACAGGCTGCCAGCAACACGATCTGGTTGGCGAGGCCGAATTGCTGGCCCATATGCACGTTGATCCCCCATTCCAGCGCCTTTCCAAGCGGACCGTAGTCGGAATAGCTCATGTCGATCAGCGGTTTGCCGCTATATTGATCGAGATGGACGACGCGCTGCTTTGAAAGGTCATCGGGATAGACGGAGCCGCTATAGACGCCTGTCGATTTGGTCGGCAGCACGACGGTATAACCAGTGGCAAGACCGAGCCCGTCGAAACGCGCGATGGCTGCATCTATGCCGATTGGTTGCCCGGTGGCGGATGCGGTGGATTCCGGTACTTTCGCCTGCTCCAGCGACCAGCTGGTCTTGGCCATGTGATCGAGGTGCTCGCCGGACATTGGAACATCGGTCCGCACGCCTGCCGGATATCCGAAATTGCTCCCGTTTGCCCATTCGTTGACCTTGGCGCCCCACACGCCCGACCAGGGCATTCCGGTGACTGCGAGAAATACGATGAAAAAGCCGACGAAAATGCCGGTGACGGCATGGGTATCGCGCCAGAAGACGCGTTTTTTCGGCGTGCCGCGCACGGTCAAAACACCGCCGCTCTGCTTCCTAGGCCACCACAGATAGATGCCGGTGGCGACGAGCAGGATGGACCAGCCGGCGGCGATCTCGATCAGATAGCGGGTGTAGGTGCCGAAATATTTCAGGCTGTGGATGTAGCGGATCGTCCACATGATGGTGCCGCGATCCGGCAGTGAACCGGCAACCTGCCCGGTATAGGTGTTGACGTAGACGGCGCGTTTCCCTTCGGCCGTACTGACGGTAATTTCCGTCGAGGCACCCGGATCGCTTGGCGTGGTGTATTTCACAGCAGTGCCGGGAACTGCCGCAACGGCTGCGGCGAGAATATCGGAGGGGAGTGCTTTCGGCACGTTCTGCGCCACTTCGATGCGCTTCAGGTCCGAATGAATGAAATTGTCGAATTCGTCCCGGAACAGATAGAGCGCACCGGTGACGGCCAGCGATATCAGAAAGGGCAGTACAAAAAGGCCAGCGTAGAAGTGCCAGCGCCATACGGCGCGGTACAGGTTGACGGACGAGGATTGCGCAGGCGCGCGCTCGCCCTCGAAAGAGGTCGTAACGGACATGGATGTCTCCGCAGAAAAGTTGATTTTCCGGCAGGGCCGGATTGTTCTTCACATTTGCAGAGAGGGAGGCGGTGCGCGTGGGCGCGATTCCAGATTGGGTGGCGGCGGCGGCAATGCCGTGTCGCGGTCGAGAAAGTCGACTTCGACGACCCGGACGATGCCGTCCGCACGCTCCACGGGAGTAACGGGAAGAGCGGCGATGGTAACGGAGGCCAGACGGCACAGCGTGCCGCAGCAATTGTCGGCGAGCTTGCCCGCAGGGTTGGAGGCCGGGTTCGGTTTGCCCGAACCGCCTTCGGGCATGTGGCTGGAACAGATGATCTCACTGGTCGCCAGCGCGGCTGAGGCCATATTGCCGCTGGTCAGGCCATTCACGAGCCCTTGCAGGAGAAAAAGCAGGACCGCCAGCGTGGCGATGGCGCCAGCCGAACTTCTGTCCTGCATTATACTGCGAATGAATCCCATTGCAGCGAAATGCCATATTTATCGGGCCGTGTCACCGCGACACGATGGCGAAAGACGAGGCCTGTTTTCAATTGTCACCCGGCGTCGGGATGGGAATGTTCAGGCCAGCAGGTCGTAGGTCCGGAATATCCAGACTACCTGATAAATCAGGGCGAAAATGATGAGAAACCTGTGAAAGCGTCGGTTGCCGATGAAAGCTGCCAGTGTGAACAGAACGACGTAAATAGCGGTGCGGATGAGATATTCAGCGCCCAGCGAGGAGAGGTAGTCCTGTCCCTTCAGCAGCGTATCGCCGATATCCGTGACGAAAAGTGCGGCTAGAAACGCAAAGAACCAGCTTTTACGGGAAAAGAAATAGTCCTCGTATCCCTTGTATTCCTTCATGTCTGAGGGGAACAGCAACACGCACAGGAAATAGAACAGCGAGCAGAACAAGATCAGGAACAGGAACGCGCCGAAGCCGAGGACGTGGCTGGTGGCGGAAAGCCGGTGTTCCCACCACCAGAAATGCACGAGCATCAGAAACAGGAACGCCACCCAGCCGATATGCAGGGGATAGATGCGCTCCTTCTTGGGATGCTGCACGAAACCGGCAAGGCCGGTCAGCAAGCGGGCGAGGCTGAGGCCGACCACCATGCCCATGACGGCGCGGATATGCGCATAGGCTTCCGCGGCGTTGACGGCGGCCTCCATCGCACCCTACTCCGTCGGAGGGATGGGCGTCGGCTGCCCGTTTTCGTCCATCGCCACCATGATAAAGGTTCCGGCGGTGACTTTTTCCAGCTTGTCGTAACGGGAGCGCTGCGCCCAGGCCTCAACCGTCAGCGTGATGGAGGTGCGGCCGAGCCGGGCGATATCGGTGTAGATGGACAGCGTGTCGCCGATCTTCACCGGCAACTCGAAAGCCATTTCCTTGACCGCCGCAGTGACCACGCGACAGCGAGACCGCTCCGCCGCGCGGATGCCGCTGGCCAAGTCCATCTGGGACATGACCCAGCCGCCGAAAATATCACCGGCCGGATTGGCGTCGGCCGGCATTGCGAGCGTCCGCAGCGTCAGCTCGCCGGTCGGTTTGATGGGCAGGTCGGTCATGTCGAGATTTGCTCCTTGCGAATGTCAAAGGCGCAGCATGCGTTGCGCTTTGTGATTTCGCAAGGAAGGGTAAGCGTCAGGACGACGCTTTGCCCAGAAATTGCTGCGTTGCATAAAGGGCGATGGCCGCCGCATTCGATACGTTGAGCGATTTGATCTCGCCCGGCATATCGAGACGGGCGAGTGCCGAAACGGTTTCGCGGGTCTTCTGGCGCAGACCCTTGCCTTCGGCTCCCAGCACCAGGGCGATCTTTGCGCCGGTGAAGGTTTGCTCGATGGGGGCGGGGCCTTCCGAATCCAGACCGACCGAGAAGAAGCCAAGCTTGTGCAGCTCGCCCAATGTATCGGCGAGGTTGGTGATCTGGATATAGGGAATGAGTTCCAGTGCGCCGGACGCAGACTTCGCAAGCACGCCTGACTCCGTCGGGCTATGGCGAATGGTAGTGATGACGGCGCCGGCGTTGAAGGCGACCGCCGAGCGCATGATGGCGCCGACATTGTGCGGGTCGGTAACCTGATCGAGCACGAGGATCAACGGGCTTTTCTTCAGCGCATCGAGTTTCTTGACCGGAAGCGGCCTGGTTTCCAGCATCACGCCCTGATGGATCGCCTCGGGGCCGAGCACCTTGTCGATATCCTGCGGTGAGACAATCTCTACCGGGAAGGGCTGCGCATCCGCTTCGCCGATATCCAGACGCGCAAAGGCATTCAGGGTAACCGACAGCTTGATGAGTTGCCGTTCGGGATTGGAAAGCGCCGCACGCACGGTATGCAGGCCGTAAAGGTGGACCTGATCCGGCGCAAGCTGCGGCGGCTTCCAGTCTTCCGCGCCACGATTCCGGCGCTTCGGCTGCTGCGGGGTCGGAATTTCGCCCCTCTCGCGTTTGGCATCGCGCACGGCACGGCGCAGGGTGGCGTAGTGCGTGTCGCGGGTGGATTTGTCGTTTGGATCGTCTTTGCTCATGGCGCCTTATATCTCCGGGACGCGACGCACACCAGCCCCCGCGATAATCCACAGGCCTGCAAAGAGGTTTGAATTTTTTCCCGAAAATTCGTGAAACGGCGTGTTGACAGAAGCGAACGAGGCCGTCATATACGCGCCACAGACGACGCAACGGCGCTTCGCCGGAGAGAAATCTGAAGAGCTTGGTTGCTCGATCCTAGCAGATAGCTGGAGGGATGCCCGAGTGGTTAAAGGGGACGGACTGTAAATCCGTTGGCTACGCCTACGTTGGTTCAAATCCAACTCCCTCCACCATTCTGCGCAGGATCAAAATCACCACCGCGGGTATAGCTCAATGGTAGAGCAGCAGCCTTCCAAGCTGAATACGCGGGTTCGATTCCCGCTACCCGCTCCAAAACTTCTGAACAAGATCGATAATCGTTGCCTCGCGCCGATGTGCAGCCTCCAATCAGCGTTGGCTATTTTCAGCTCGCCTCCAAGGCCGACTGAATCCGCATTTTCTCTGCGTCGAGCTCGCTTAACCTCACCATATGCGCCGTAATTTTCTCAAAGATCGAGGTGCGATCCGCCGTCGACAGGCGTTCAGTGTGGCGCAGGGCAGTAATGACCTCGATCAGATCAAGTCGCTCTTGCTCAAGTTTTTCAAGATTCCACATCATCGCGTTTCCTCGCTGGCACGCGCTTCAAACGGCCAACCCGGATAAAGGTTCAGGTCAATAGAATTTAAAGTAAATTTTATCTTATTGGCTGGGACGCGGTTCGCTGCGGCACGGCTGAATCAATCCGGAGAACGACATTGCGTCCGTATGCCGGCGGCTGCCATATAGCTGTTGTCGGTCGGATGGTATGATGCGTAACGCGCTGCACACCATTTTACGTGGTTTATTTCCGATTCTGAGAGGGCGTAACCGTTGGATGACGCCTCTTCACCCTTGCCCGCGGCAAAGGCGGATGCGGGATAGCCGCGACCGTCGGAATTCTGCGCCTGCTCCTGTTGTTCGTAGGCCGGTTGTATGAGGCTCAGCGCACTGGCGGGCAAGGTAGAAGCGGTAGATATTGCGACGCCAAGAGCGAGCGCGGAGATAGTCTTCGGCATCCTCAACATCGATAAATCCTCGTTATTCGTTCGAGATGCTAACGAAAATTAAGGAATTTCGTTCCGATGCAGGGTTGACGTCACACGAATACGTGATTCGTTGGGCGGTGCTGGCCGTCGTTCGCGTGGCGAGGCGGAGATGCCCCTGGCGGCGGGCTGATTGTGGATATCGATGGTCACTGAGTGATGCAGCCCTCACCGCGAAAACGCCACGCCCGATGAGCACATTTTGCTCCCCGCCAATTCGACTTTGAGTGCTTGTTGCACTGCTCGTTGACAAGCGGAAAGTCCGGTCGGATAGTCTGCCGGCAATCATGCACACGGGAGTCTTCGATGATCAACAGGGTTGTAATTCTCTCATCCTTAGCGCTGCTCGCATCGGCGGCGTTTGTCTCCCCCGCAGCGGCGCTCACCATGAAAGAGTGCAGCGTGAAATACCAGGCGGCGAAAGCCGACGGGTCCGCGAAGGACGTCAAGTGGAACGACTACCGCGCCAAGTTCTGCGGTAGCGATGCTGCTGCCGAAAGCGCTGCCGACGACAAGCAAGTTGCGGCTACCACCGACAAAGAACCCGAAAAGGCGACGATAAAGGCTCCGAAGAGCGTCGTATTTCCGAGTGCTGTCGATAAGAAATATTCAAGCGAGACTCCTGGCAAGGCCCGCCTGAAGACCTGCGTCGATTCTTATCGTAAGAACAAGGATGACGGCACGCTCGGCGATCTCAAGTGGATTCAGAAGGGTGGCGGTTACTGGAGCCTGTGCAATACGGCTTTGAAGAGCTGACGCGCTTTTTTGGGGCGGCGGCTGATCGCCGTTGCCCCAGCAATGACGCGTCATCAGACATCATACCGAAGGACTTATTTGTCGATTCGGTTAACCGGAGCGTGTCTGAGTCACGTCCAGAACGACGTGCGGTTTTTCCTGTGCTCTGCAAATCCTGCGGCAAGCGTGGCCCAGCGTTTTCACGCTTACCGGCGGGTTGATATTCACATGGTCAGGCAACCCCGGTTTCGGGCGGGTAAAATCTGCGAATGGTTTGCGATTCAGCATCTCGATAGAAAGAGTTGATCTTGCGGCTTGATCCGCATCCAGCAATCAAACGGTTACGGCTGTCCCTTGGCGGCTGGCCGGCAATGTGGGCGGATGACCAGACGATTTCGAAACTACCTCGCCGTACTCGCCATATCACTACTGATGTGGACGTTGGTGCTTGGCGTCATTTATTGGCTGTTTCGATAGGTCTTGCCGCAGCTTCAGAGCCGAAATGAACCCGCTTCAATGCATATGTTTGGCGGCATAACCACGACATGCCTTCGCCGCTGATATTCGGCAAATCTTGCCAACAAAGATTGGACGTTGCCCCCGAAGGAGCGGCGGCAGGGCGGTTTTGGGAAACCTTGCCATGCCGCCGGTCAGCGTTGAATTGCGCGCAGCACGTTCAGCCTAGAACGAGCGCTGTTAAGAGCGCCAGCAGGATTAGTGAGCTTGCAACAGCGCCCAGCTTCATCCTGCGAAGGCGGCGGGTGCGACCGCCGGTCCAGTCATAAGCCATTGGCAGCTTTACCTTTCTTTTTATTTTTATGACTTATTAACTAGCTCACTAGGCTTGCCCGTGGCTGACCTCAATTGCCAAAATCCATAGGCAAAAAATTACGATTTCCCTGTCTTATCCGAATGTTGCAGCGGACGCGGAGACCGATTCCCCCGTGCGCCGATTTCACCTGCGCGTGCGCTTGCAATGCTGTGCAGGCAAGGGTGCATTTGTGTGGGCATGAAAAGAAAAGGCCCGGAAACTCTCGTTTCCAGGCCTTTCGGGACGAATATGTGACTGCCAGTCTCAGCCGAAATAAGGCTTGATGTAGGGCAGGACTTCGATCACGCCGTGATACAGCATGTTGAGCGCCACATAGATGATGACCATCAGGCCAAGATACGAAATCCAGCGGTAGCGGTGCAGCAACTTGGCGACGAAATTGGCGGCCAGTCCCATGAGGGCGATCGAGACGACGAGACCGATAATCAGCACCGTAACATGGTCCTGCGCGGCACCGGCGACGGCAAGCACGTTGTCCAGCGACATGGACACATCGGCGATGACGATCTGGGTTGCGGCCTGAAAGAAGGTCTTGTGACCTTTGGTCAGGTCAGCCTCTTCGTCCGTCACCTCGTCTTCGATGGAGCCTGCGGCTTCGCGCAGTTCGGACCACATCTTCCAGCAAACCCAGGCAAGCAGAAGCCCGCCGAAGAGTTGCAGCCCGACAATGGAGAGAAGCTGCACGGTGACGGCGGCAAAGCCGATGCGCAACACGGTGGCGGCGATGATGCCGACCAGGATCGCCTTGCGGCGAAGGTGGGCGGGAAGACCGGCGGCGGCGAGGCCGATGACGATGGCATTGTCGCCTGCGAGAACGAGATCGATCGCAATGACTTGCATGAATGCCGTGAAGCCGGCGGCTGTGAAGATTTCCATTGAGCGGTCCTGAAACGGATGTAATTTCGCGCCGGAGAGCGCGGCTGATCAATATGTGGCATAGAGGTTTTGCGCCTGGGCGCATCGTCCCGCTCGCCCGTCTCCCCCCGGAGATGAGATTTCCTTAAGCCATGATGAGGGTCCAGGTAAAGAAGTTGTGATAAAGAAAAAGCTTATTTAACGATCCGATTGTGCGAAGAGGGGTACAGGCAGGGTCCCGTCCGTGCGTCCCGTCTGCCCGTCGCGTGGGAAGGCTGAGCCAGCTTTGAATATCGCGCGGAACGCACCATATATGCACCTTGAGGCGCGCCTTAGGCGTGCGCGACCGTGCTTTGACAATTAAGTCTTGCGCATTCGCTTACAAAGCCTTAAACGGCGACACCAAACCGGTTCGCCGGGAAAACTACTTCACGTTCACAGGAAGCAATTCACATGGCAAAGAGCAAGTTTGAGCGCAATAAGCCGCACGTCAACATTGGCACGATCGGTCACGTCGACCACGGCAAGACGTCGTTGACTGCTGCGATCACG